>NZ_JAPCWE010000001.1:0-204593 GCF_025943985.1 Anaerorudis cellulosivorans
TCTTTTTCTTCAAAAAAACGGCTTGCGCCCTTTCTTTCAGCCCCCCCTTTCATCGGGAAAGCGGGTGCAAAGATAGAAACTTTTCCTTTCCCTTCCAAAATATTTCAACAACTTTTTTCGAGAAAAATCGAATAAAAAAATCAAAATAGGTGTATCTATACTGTTATTCAGCGAAATAAAATCTTTCATTTTTTTCTCAAAAATCGAAAAAAGGAGGAGAAGTTCTATTTTTTTACCCTTTTCTACAAATGAAAAAGGAGAGAAAAGGTTGCCCGATGATGAAACTAATACCCCAAAATATTGTGTTTGACATTTGGGATGCATTTCATTTTATTGGGCAACCTTCCCCAAAATTGAATTATCGTTCTTTCTTTTCCTTTGTCTTGATGATTTGTTTTTCCAGTGCCTCTGCACATAAATCGACGGCTTCTTCAAAAGTGTCGGCAACTTTCTCGGCAAAAGCTTCTCCGTTTCTGAGATTCAGTTTCACGGATACTCCTTTGTTTTTAGCTGTTTCCGGCTTTACCACTCTCATAATTACGTCGGCATCGATAATGCCGTCGTGAAATTTTTCCAGCTTTTTGATTTTTTTCTCGACAAATGCTTTCAATTTGTCCGTAGCCTCGAAGTTGATAGATTGAATTGTCAGTTCCATACGTATTTCTCCTTCATTTTTTTGCTCTTGGATGAGCATTTTTATACACTTTTTTTAATTCGTCAAATGTCACGTGGGTATAAATTTCGGTGGAAGCAAGACTGGAGTGTCCCAACAATTCTTTTACGGCATTGATCTCTGCCCCGTTGTTAAGCATTTCGGTGGCAAAGGAATGACGCAGCACGTGCGGACTTTTTTTCGTCAGCGTAGCTATGCCGCTCAAATGGGTATTAATGACTTTATATACCATAACAGGATTCATGGGTTCTCCATTATTCTTAACAAACAAAAAGGTAGATTTGTTCTTTACATTGGCATCTCTTATTCGAATATATTCGTTCAGTTTTTCTATCGTCATATCCGACAAAGGTATAAGGCGCTGTTTATTTCTTTTGCCCGTAACCCGAAGTGTATGGTTGTAAAAATCGATATCGGAATCTTTCAACCCGATCAGTTCGGAACGACGTATTCCCGTCACGTAAAACAATTCCATGATAAAGCGGTCGCGATGTCCTTCAAAATCGTCGGGATACTCATTTTCATCATCCAGAATTCTTTCCATATCCTTATCGCTCACAAACACCGGCAATTTTTTTTCAACTTTTGGTCCGCCTACCCTCTCGGCAGGATTACGGGTAATGACACCTTGTTTTTTCAAATATTTGAAAAATGATTTTACGGCACTGAGTTTTCGGTTAACGGAGCGGGGTTTCATTCCCTCTTCCATCAATTGGGCTATCCATGTGCGAATCAGGTCGGAATCGATGTTCCCCGGATCAAATTCTCCACATTCCCCAACAATGAATGTTTCAAATTGATTAAGGTCATTCAAATAAGAAATCTCCGTATGAGAGGAATAGTTCTTCTCAAAACGGAGATATGCTATAAATTTTTCCTTCCACATTTCGTTTATCCCTTGATCGGGACTTCGAAATTAAGGAAATTTTCTCTAATTCAAAAAAAAAAATTACTCTTCTTCTTGCTGCAATTTTTGCACGTAGATGGCACGTTGCTTCTTCTGTCTTTTTTCAACCGAAGGTTTTACGTATGCCTGGCGTCTGCGAAGTTCTTTTGATACGCCTGTTTTTTCGTATTTGCGTTTGAATTTCTTCAATGCTTTTTCAATATTTTCGCCTTCTCTTACTTGTACGATAATCATATATAATTCGATTGTTTTTTATTTTTCTTTATTACAAAATGTGATTACTGATATATAAAAATGTGATTGCTGATATATAGGTTATTATACATGCACATCGATTGTCGGTGTACAAAACCAACCCATTTTGTTTTTTTACTATTTTCTTTCCCTTTTGTTTATTTCTTACGTATTTCAGTAACCTCCCTTCTGTTTGGAGCGACAAAATTACAAATAAAGATTGAAAAAACACTCTTTTGTAAAAACATTTTTAAGAAATGCAGAAAAATAGGACTGCCCATCTCTTTTTATTATTTTTGCAGTCACAAATCCGGCACTCGAAACGTGTGTTTGTTATTTCGAGGATTTTTTCACTATATAATATAGGTATAGCATGCGGAATAGGAAGATCAAGGAAAACGAATGGTTGCTCATCGCCATCGTCATCGGGTCATTTTTCAACAGCTTCATGTCTTCTTCGTTGAATATCGCCATGCCGGTAATCAACGCCGAGTACGGGGTAGGCGTTGCACAGGTGGCCTGGATATCGAAGTCGTTTCTGCTGGCGTCGGCCATCGGGTTGCTTCTTGCAGGGTGGATAGCCGACCGCTATGGCAGGCGCAACACATTTTTGGCCGGAAATGTCGTTTTTGGTTTTATCTCGCTTCTGATCACCGTTATTCCCGGTTTTTATCCTGCCGTTGTATTACGGTTTATTCAAGGGTTGGGAAGCGCGATGATCATGGCATCGGCACCGGCATTGATTGCCTCCGCTTTTGCGACTTCACGACGAGGATTTGTTCTCGGCATTCAAACCACCTTCACCTATATCGGACTCTCGTTGGCTCCGTTGCTGGGCGGATTGTTGACACAAATATTGGGATGGAAAAGCCTGTTTGTTTTCAATTTCATTTTCACAACCTTCGCCCTGGGTATCATGTTTTTCGGCGTCAAAAAAGAATGGAGAAGCGAAACGGAAAAACCCTTCGATCTCCACGGATATCTTCTTTTCGTGATTGCCATACTAGGCATTGTATTGGCATTGGATTGGATGAATCGGAATTCCCTGATCGGGATCGGCATCAGCGCCGTTGCCTGCTATGCGTTTGTTGTTTACGAAAGCCGGAAAGCCCATCCCTTTATTTCCGTTACCTTTTTGAAAAAAAACCGGTATTTCACCAACTCCATTTTGGCCGCTTTAATCAATTATGCCACCACCTTTGCCATTAGTTATGTGCTAAGCCTCTATTTGCAAAATATCCGCGGCATGACACCCGTCGCAGCCGGAATCGTTTTGAGTTTTCAACCGGTGATGATGGCATTGTTTTCTGCCTATGCCGGACATCTTTCCGACAAACACAATCCCGGCAAAATAGCCTCCTACGGTATGGGCACCATCAGCATTGCACTTTTTGCCATCGGTTTACTGGTCAACGAAACCCTGCCCCTTTATGTGTTGGCCATTCTGTTGGCCATATTGGGGCTTGGATTTGCCCTGTTTTCTTCGCCCAATACCAATGCCGTAATGAGTTCGGTAGATGCCGGTTCCTACGGATTCGCCTCTGCATTTCTTGCCTTTGGCAGGTTGTTCGGGCAATTTCTTTCCATGGCATTGGCATCGGCACTCATTTTGCTGATTAACAATTCACAAGCTACCCTGTTTGGTCAAGAAGGGCTGTTGCTCGCCACAAAAATTTCGTTCCTCATTTTTGGGCTTCTGAGCTGCTTCGGCGTTTACCTTTCCTATCAAAGGGTCATGTCTCAAGCCAAAAACAGGTGTTAAAAAAATAAACGAAATGTACGAATTTTTTTATTCCGATAGTACTTTTTTACTGCCTATTTCCGAAGAAGTCAAATGCACTTGCGTAAAAATGGTGAAAGGTGACCGAATACTCTGTAACACCCCTTAGCTTAAATTTTTAGTGAATATGTGCCTTTATGCTGTCGTCTATCACAATAGTATCGCCGGCATGCACCTTAAATTCCTGTACGGGTTGTTTTTTATCCTCTGTTTTCTTTTTGTTTTTGGAGAACAAACGAAATATCCAGCTATTGGCGATTGTTTCTGCAGCTTTGGTAATCTGAACAACACCTTCGTCAACTTTTGCGACAGTGCTATCAATCTTCAATCCCATTTGCTTATCATGCACCAATCGCGAAAGAATGCCATCCCCATGATTCAGCGCATAAGCAGTCTGATGCAATTCATATAAGGTTGAGTCTGCATTTTCTAACATAGCATCCAATTTTGTTGTCAGCATATTTTCATTGATCAACTTCCCCAAATCGCCCTTTCCACTGTCAATCTTACTTGTGAGTTGGGCGATATGATTCAATGATGAATTAACGCTACTCATGGCTGCGTTAAATTGAGCAGTTAACGAATCGTCGTTAAGAAGTTTTCCTATATCTCCCTCTCCGTTATCAATCTTTCCGGTTATGGAATGAAGATTAGTTATCGTTGAGTTCACTTCTTCAATCATACGTTGCGCTTGTGCAATTATACTTTGTATATCGATCCCCTCGACCGCCTTCAAGAAATCACCCTCTTCCACCTGTCCCGCTTCCTTATCTCCGGGTAATATAAGTACAATTTTCCCTCCCATCAATCCTTCCTGTCCTATTCGAACAGTAGCATTCTTGTAAATGTATTTTGTATAACGATCATTTACAGACATATTTACTGTCACCGAAGTATCCGAAACAATGCGGATATCTTTTACTGTCCCCACATTAATGCCGGCAAACCGTACATTGTTCCCAACAACCAACCCCCCTATATCTTTAAACGAAGCGTATAAGTTGGTATTGGAACTAAACAGATTTTCTTTACTGCCAATCAGATACACAGCCACCACAAACAAAATAATAGCTGCAGCTATAAAAATTCCCAATTTTAATGCCCTTTTTTGTTTTTTCATGTTTACGTTGTTTTTATGTTCATTTTCTACATAAAATAATCCCGTATTCCTTTTTCTGAACTGCGACTCAGTTCTTCATAGGTTCCCTCGGCAACGAAAACGCCATCCTGCATGATTTTTATGTTGTCTGTGGCAATCTTCACACATTTTGTATCGTGAGTAATGATAATGGAAGCCGTGTTGTATTCTTCCCTGATTTTAACAATCAATTCACTAATTTCGCCCGACGTCACTGCGTCAAGACCGGTTGTCGGTTCGTCATATAAAATAATTTCCGGACGAAGAATCAACGTACGAGCCAAAGCAATTCTCTTTTTCATTCCTCCCGAAAGCTCCGATGGCATTTTATCGATGGCATCCAGTAAACCAACACTTCTAAGCGAACTTTCAACCAATTTTTCCGCTTCGCGTTTTTTGTCGACAAATTGTGTACGTCTTATCGGAAATAGCAAATTTTCACGAACGCTCATCGAATCATACAAAGCACCTCCCTGAAAAAGATAACCCACCTTTTTCCGTATTTCATTCAGTTCTGCTTCATTGCATCTCAACACATTCGTTCCCAATACATTAATCTCTCCTGCGTCAGGTTCGATCAATCTCACAATACATTTGGTCAATACCGATTTTCCGATGCCTGATTTTCCCATAATTCCCAAATTCTCTCCCCGATGCAGCGTCAAATTTATGCCCCTTAGTACATGTTTGTCGAGAAATGATTTATACAAATCCTTTACTATGATTACCTTCTCTTGTTCCATGATCTACTACAAAATATTGATTATCAACACAAATATGAGATCAATCACAAACACGGTAAGTGACGAGGATACCACAGCCGAATTAGCCGCATAGCCAACGGATTCAGTTCCACTTCGGGCATTATAACCCTTATAACAGCCAATCAATCCGATAAAGAAACCGAAAAAGAATGTTTTTATGGTAGCCGGGATAAGATCCTTAAAACTCAACATGTCAAATGCACTATTGACGAAGAGGGTAATGCTCATATTTTCGAAAACGTTAATGGCTAGATACGCACCCAGAAAACTAAACGCATCGGCAAAAATCACCAAAATAGGAACGACGACAGTAGCAGCCAAAACACGTGTAGCCACGACAAAACCTAACGGTTTGGTCCCCGATACTTCCATCGCATCAATCTGTTCAGTTACACTCATCGCCGCAATTTCAGCCCCGATCCCCGAACTTATCTTTCCGGCACAAATAAGTCCTGCTATCACAGGTCCCAATTCTCTCACCATTGCTACGGCAATTACGCCGGGTAACAATGTTTGAGCGCCAAAATTCGATAATATCGGATTCATTTGCATCGTAAGTACCAATCCCATAATAAATCCGGTGACACTGATCAACGAAAAAGATTTGTTTCCGATCAGGTAACCTTGCTTTATCAATTCCTTATATTCGAATGGTGGTTGAAAAAATTGTTTGACTACTTTCCCTGTAAAAATGGCCAGTTCACCCAGATCAATAAATATCCCGTTGTAGAAGTTTCGTACTTCTTCGTCCACGTGAAATTTTCGAATCTTGAAATTTCTAACATGCACTTTCCTCATCGCAATAGTATTAAATTAGTTATCAAAGGTTGTTAGTACAATTACTTAAACGTGGGTTACGAGTTTTATCTTTATTAATGTTGTTAATTTCGATGATTTTCATTTCATTGATCCAACGCTTTCAGCAACTCGCGTTTCATGATGTCGGCACCCGGAAAACCGAGCGAGTAGAAACGCTGATTGCCTTCTCGGTCAAGAATAAGATAGGTGGGCACTCCTTCCGCTTTCTTCTGCTGCCGGATATATTCCCATTGCGCATCGTCCATCCGATAATGATTGCCTTTCAAGTCGGGAATCATGTTGCGCCAGGTGTTTTCGGGCGAAGTATATCCGGTCATGTAAACATATGCCAAATCCTTACCGGCCAGTTGGGCTTTCAACGGCTCCATTGCTTTGTTTGCCTGTCGGCACGGACCACACCACGTAGCCCAAAAATCCACCAGCACTACTTTACCTCGAAAAGGCTTCACCATTTCGTCAAACAGTTGTTCATTCGAAACTTGTGGCACTTCCAACACCGTATAGCCTGTTTTCTTCTTGTTTTCCTCTATTTTTGCCAGCAACTCCTCGTTCTCCTTCAGCAAGGTGGTTCGGATGATTTCGGGATAAGACTCCAGTTCCTGCTTCTGCTCATCGGTCAACGGATTGTAGTCCCTCAAAGCAAAACTGATTTGTTGCGAACGGATGAGATCAAACAAAAAAGCATCCTCGGTATTCAACACCTTTTTCAGGTATTCCACACCTACATTTCCCCGGTTGTATTCTTCCACAAGAGGTTGGTACTTTTTGTACAACGAATTGATCGAATCCGTTTTTTCGAACTTTACTCCCTTTTCATAAGCATCGATATACGCATGAATAAGCGCTTTTTCGTCGGTCGATACTTCTTCACATCCGGCCAAATAGCGCATAATTATCGTCGGATCGTTCGAATCCCCACGGGCATATCCCAAGCTTCGGATATAAAAGGATATATCGGAAACCAGCAGAACAGTGGGATCATCATAAGGCAACACCCGATAAAAGTCGTTATAATCGTCGGTTTGTGACGAATGCCTCATTTTTTGCGCAGCCTCGGCATAAGGAACCTTGTATTTTTGGGCATAGGAACTCAGGATGTAAGAATCGGCATTCATCAAAATATCGGTCAGCAAAAATGCCTGACGAATATTGAAAACCTGTTGGGCAAGCAGACTGATACCGGCCGATGCACTTGTTGCGAGCAATTGTTCGTAGCGCTCCATCAGGAAAGTTTTCAATTCATGGGCGTCCATATCGGCCGCCACGGCAAAAACATCCGCCGTAGAAAGATCCGTAAGTGCTTCGTGCTGCAAATCGGTATTGAGCTTTGCCAGATAACCAGCATAATACACCTCCTTGCCGTAAGGCTCTTCCGCTTTATGCAGACGAGAGTACTTGCGAGTGTATTCGGGAAGATTGACCAGCAGTTTCGATGTCTTTCCCGGAGCTGCCTTCACGGGAAACGAAGCCGATCCCAAGCGAAGATAAAGGTTGGTGGGACTGCATACCGCAATCGACGCACGAAACGAACCGTCGGCATCGACGTTCACCGGCACTTCGTCTTCTTCGCAAGTAATCGGATTGCCGTACACCAACTTAACATCGCCAAATTCGGGACGGTAACCCCACAACATGCCACTTACAACGGCCTCGCCTTTCACCAATTTCAGTTCAAGATCGTTTTCCGGCAGATAATCACGGGCATATTCATCGGGAATGTCGGACAATTTCAACCGTTTGTTCTTGAGATCCACTCCGTATATCTTAAAACAATTATCGCAATCGCTTTCTATAAAATCAAAGGCGGAAGTATTGACCGGCAACGGTTCAAAAACGAGTTTGAAGGAAGCTTCGCCCGATTGAGGCATCCAAAACAACGAATCGAGATCGATGCCCTGTCCGCTTCGAATCATGTACTTCTTGCCGTCGGCCAGCAGATAACTGTCGGAAGCAATTTTTATCCACCAACCCGGGCGGTAAAAAGCTGCTATATCCAACACGGTAGCCGTATCGGAAAGGGTTACTCTGCTAATCTCCACAGCCCGGTTATTGCTAAATACGGCCGGCGGAAGCTCAATCACTTTTTCATTTGCACTGGCTGCTACACCGAGCAGCGTCAACACGGCTACGATTAAAAATTTTGTTGTTTTCATCGCTACAATATATTAAATGTCCGAAATTTACAGCTATTTGCTCCAAATGTAACCATTTTATTTTTTGTATCCCATTTTTCAAGATAAATTATCAGATTTCGCTAAACACAAGCTTTTTATTAATCCGGATAAACACCCGTTTTGCCCTCCGCCCAAAACCAATGCAGACATCAGGTTGCACTTACCTTACAATTTTCCACAGATAATTGGAACGATTATATAAAAGAGCACACACCTTGGTAAACACCAATAATCGGCCTGTTTGACTCATAATACAAACGAATAGAGTTAAAAACAGGTCGATGAGACAAATGAACCAGAAAAAATAATAGCTTTGTAAACAAAATGCATTGCTTTTTGAGTGGTTTATTTCATCAGGTTTTACAGACATGAATCGCTCTATGCTTCCAATTACAGCGAAACGGATTTGGCCGGGTACGCCCAAAAAATTAAAAATTGGCTCGAGCAGGGAAACGAGGTATGGGGATTTTTCAATAACGATTTCGAGGGCTTTACCCTAAAAAATGCAGAACAATTAAGGGAGATCTGATTGAATCGAACTAATGAGTAAGGTATATTTTCGTTTTTATGAAGAGTTGAATGAGCATCTTCCTGAGGAGATGCGAAAGGTATGGTTTGAATATCCGCTGAAAGACAGGATGTCGGTGCAACAGGCAATCACTTCATTGGGGGTGCCGCCGGCTGAAGTTGATTTGATCCTGGTGAATCAACTCTCAAAGGGATTTGACTACATCCTGCAGGATGAAGACCGGATATCGGTATACCCCGTATTTGAGCTTTTCGATATTTCAGAAATAAGCCAATTACGGGAAAAACCGCTCCGTGAGATCAAGTTTATCTGCGATGTACATTTGGGCAAATTGAGCCGGTATATTCGCATGCTCGGATTTGATGCCTTGTATTCCGACCAATACACCAATGAGCAGATTATCCGGATCGCGGCTGAAGAAAAAAGAATTATCCTTTCCCGCAATTACCGGTTAATCAGAGATAAAAGAGTAACCCATTCCTATTGGATCAGGTCATCTGTTCCGTTGGAACAGATTCGGGATCTCGTGAATAAACTGGATTTGTCGAAGAGTATTGATCCGCTAACCCGTTGTATGGAATGTAACAACGTACTTATCCCGATAGATAAACAGCAAATCCTTCCCCGACTCAAACCTCGCACGGCAAACCATTTTAATGAGTTTTTCCACTGCGGTTCCTGTGATCGTATCTATTGGAAGGGATCACATTTCGATAATATGCTCAGCTTTATTCATCGGAACATTCTTCCCGATTAATACTCTTTTCCGAAAAGTCCCGGCGTAATATTTTTTCATGAACAAGGGTTAATACCTGTATTTGAAAATAACTTCATAATATTGCGCCGAAGAGTCATGCATATGCTTTACCATAACATGTATATTTCCCGGTGTGAAATGGCAGATCAATTTTGCGGATGTGCGTAATTCCGTACGTATTTTTTTGTAATTAATTGATATTTAAGGTTTATTGTGGAGTTGGAGGGATTCGAACCCTCGTCCAAACGAGGAAGCCATTTGCTTTCTACATGCTTAGCTTCACTTTGGTTGTCGGGAAAGAGAACGGCTGAAGCTACCAACCTCTTTCCTTAGCTTCTACTTTTTCAGATAAGCGCCGAAGCCTCGCCTATCCTATCTCCGATTTACCTGCACCACCCTATCGGAACGCTTCGGAGCCAGAGCTTCCGGGTGATGTCTTGTCCCGGCACCTTGTGCCGGGATTAAGCGACTAATCTACTATACTTCGATTACGCTGCAAGAGCATAATTGTTATTGCCAGTTAATGTTTCGACGTTTGAGATTAAAGTGCAAAAACGTCAACGCACTGCATGCTTGCAAACCTCTTCTGCTCGCTGTCAAAACCGGTCAACCCCATATTTCAATGATCTCTTTTTTCATGAACTATGACACAAAAATAATGATTTGGTTTAATTATTGCAAAAGATATGCCAAAAATTAACCTAAATACTTTTGTAATCGCCGAACAATAATACTCGGATGAATAGAATTTAAACACGCATAATCGCCACGCCGACAAGCTGTGTTTCCAAAAACAGAACATGGCCGACAATCTAAATCGATCTGAATTGCATTTTCAATAGACTGATTAAAACCATAAAAGCCCAAATACGGATGAGTAGCTCCCCAAATAGAAATCACCGGGACTCCGACTAAGGATGCCAAATGCATATTAGCCGAATCCATGGAAAGCATTACCCGAAGTTGAGACATAAGATATAACTCCTGAAGGAGATTAAGCTTTCCGGCAACAGAAACCACATGGGGATAGGTCTCCTGCCATTTTTTCATTATTTCGGCTTCCCTCTGACTGCCAAAAAGATAAATAACAACATCGGGAAAGGATGAAATTTTTTTTATTACTTCTTCCATTTTCTCCGGTGGATACATTTTCGCTTTATGTTTGGCAAAGGGAGCTATTCCGATATTTTTTTTTGTTTTATCAAAAAAAATATGCTCAGGTAATGAAACCTCAGGAGAACCATCTGAGAAATAATTAGAAAACGTCATTTCCGCAGGATATCCCATCGCATCAAAAACGTCTCTATATCGATTGATGGTATGTTTTAACGGTTGTAAAGGGGCTTTCTTTGAAATAATGGCTTTCTTTTCTTTCCTGCCTTTATCTATATGTGTTGTTTTTTTACCTAAAAGGGAAAAGTAAGCTCTCAAAAATTTACTTCGCAATACATCATGTACATCGGCAACTTTATCGATATTATATTTTCTGAGTAAATTTCCCAAACGGAACAAACCTTTGATGCCTTTATAATCTGCGAGATTAATACCAATCGGTTGAATATTAGGCAATCCAAGATCAAAAAGCGCAATAAAATTTTTATTTGTCAAAACGTAAAAAGTGTCGTCCGGATAGGCCTTTGCCACTGAATATAAAGGAGGAACAAGCAGCGCTACATCGCCAAAAGCGGAGAGACGGATTACCAAAACATTAGCCATTATTTTATTGGTTTACTGTATAGTACAGGATTAAGAGAAGGATCATTATACATTTTCATTTGCCTGTAAACCTTCATGTATTTTTTCCCTTCACCGATTTCCCGTAGCAACGTATCTATAGCTTGGGAGAGATCTTCGCGTTGATTCAGAAGAATATTTAATTTTTCACGGCAATTGATCACGTGCTGTTCATCAGCATCGGTACGATTAACCTCGTCACGCATATGATAAATTTTTACGGCAAGAATGGATAATCGATCAATTGCCCAAGCAGGGCTTTCCGTATTGATGGAAGCATAGGGAAGCGGTTTAACTTCTTTAAATAAATTAAGAAAATAATCATCGATTTTTTCAACCAAGTCAGTTCTTTCTTGATTCGATCGGTCAATACGACGCTTGATTTCCAATGCTTTGAAAGGATCAATATCAGGATCGCGAATAATATCTTCAAGATGCCACTGAACTACATCAATCCAATTCTTTTCATAAAGAAGGAAATCGATTGTCCCCGATTGAAACGGATTTTTCATAAATGCATCAACATGATTCAAGAGATGATAATCTTGCGTGGCACGGTCAAAAATAGCATTAGCATTTGCACTGAAATTTTCCATAATTTATTTTTTTATCCTAATAATGCAAAGATAATTAATCCGCGCTAATTTTGAAAAAACAAAGTCGATACTCAAATGCCATTTATTGCAAAAATGAGCCCGAAAAAGGTCCGTACCAAGACTGCACCTTCTCCGTACCAAGTCCGTACCAAGTCCGCTCCAAGTCCGCTCGACAATTTTGCGATTTCTACTGCGAAAACGCAGGTCGTTTTTACCTCGAAGTCGCGGAATCCGGTGTTGTTGTCCCCGCCTTGAAGCGAACAAGAAGCGAACAAGAAGCAAACAAGAAGCGGACATTCTACCTTTATGATGCGTCCATTACAGCTTGAGGTGCCTCAATTTTCTGTTTCAAAAATAAAACGAAGACCATAAAAAACATTCTGCCATGCCCGAGAAACGATTTCGGGCACAACATTCGACAATAAAATTACGACGATGTTTAACCCATTCCGGCAACGCACTTATCGGATGAATAAATGAATAAATGAAATACCATTTCGCAGGTCGGGCTATATTTTTCTCCGAATTTCGCTATTATTTTAAAATTCGGGTTCCTATTCACATGAAAAAGTGTACTTTTGTAAGCTGAAAAATAAAATAGGATTTATTCGAAAAAATAATCAGCAACATATTATTTGTCATGAATAAAATCGTAGGAAAGGAATATTTATCCGATAAGGTTGTAAAATTCGAGATCGAAGCCCCGTTAATTGCCAAAAGCCGTAAAGCGGGTCATTTTGTGATTGTTCGCATCGGGAAAAAAGGAGAACGTGTACCGTATACCATTGCATCGGCCGATCCGCAAAAAGGAACAATCACGTTGGTTGTGCAGAACGTAGGTAAATCTTCGGGAAAATTTTGCGAACTTAACGTCGGCGATTATATAACCGATTTGGTTGGTCCACTCGGCAAAGCCACACATATCGAGAATTTCGGTACCGTAGTTTGTGCCGGTGGCGGCGTGGGAATTGCCCCCATGTTGCCCATTATAGAAGCAATGAAAAAAGCCGGCAATAAAGTAATTGCCGTTTTGGCAGCCCGCACCAAAGAACTCGTTATTCTTGAAAACGAAGTACGTCAATTTGCCGATGAAGTCATCATTATGACCGACGATGGTTCATACGGCAAAAAAGGATTGATTACCAATGGTGTTGAAGAGGTTATCCAACGCGAAAAAGTGGATTTGTGCGTTACCATCGGGCCTGCCATTATGATGAAATTCGTTTCGGAACTCACCAAAAAATACAACATCCAGACCATCGCATCCCTCAATACCATCATGGTGGACGGTACAGGTATGTGTGGAGCATGCCGGGTGACTGTGGGAGGAAAAACCAAATTCGTCTGCGTTGACGGACCCGAATTCGACGCGCACCAAGTCGATTTCGATGAGATGCTCATGCGACTGAAAGCTTATAACTAACTTCAATTGCCGCAATCGATCATCGATCATAATCGAATATTCATAGCTTAGCCAACAATAAAACAAAAGGAAATGCCTTCAAAAGAATATTTGCAAGCTGAACGCAATCAGCCGTGGCGCGAAGCGTTACGTAAAACGATGAAAAATAAAGAACGTACGGATCTGCCCCGGGTAAAAATGCCCGAACAGCCACCGGAAGTCCGCATCCATAATTTCCGGGAGGTTAATCTCGGACTTACGCCGGAACAAGCTCTTGCCGAATCGCATCGCTGTTTGGATTGCGTGGATCCCACCTGCATTACGGGATGCCCTGTTGAAATCAACATCCCGAAATTTATTAAAAACATCGAGCGAGGCGAAATACTTGAAGCCGCCAAAACGCTGAAAGAAACCAATGCCCTTCCTGCCGTGTGCGGACGTGTATGTCCTCAGGAACGTCAATGCGAAAGCCAATGTTTTTATGTCCAAAAACTTAAAAAACAAGCCGTAGCCATCGGATATCTCGAACGCTTTGCCGCAGACTACGAAAGGGAAAGCGGCCACATCTCTATTCCCGAAACTGCTCCCGCAAACGGCATTAAAATTGCCGTTGCAGGCTCAGGTCCTGCCGGGTTGGCTTTTGCCGGCGATATGGCCAAAATGGGATACGATGTTACGGTTTTCGAAGCGCTGCACGAATTGGGTGGCGTTCTACGCTATGGCATTCCCGAATTTCGCCTTCCCAACACCATTGTGGAGGTGGAAATAGAAGGGCTCAAAAAAATGGGGGTGAAATTTGTAACCAACTGCATCGTAGGAAAAACCATTTCTCAAGAAGATCTGAAAGAAATGGGATATCGTGGACTTTTTATCGGCAGTGGGGCCGGATTGCCCAATTTTATGCATATTCCGGGAGAAAATCTTATCGGCGTAATGTCGTGCAACGAATACCTCACGCGGGTAAATTTAATGCAGGCAGCCGATCCTGAAAGCGATACCCCCATTCATCGAGGCAAAAAAGTAGCCGTAATCGGCGGCGGCAATACCGCAATGGATGCCGTTCGCACAGCACGCCGTCTGGGTGCCGAAAAAGCAATGATTGTGTATCGACGTTCAGAAGAAGAGATGCCGGCACGAATCGAAGAGGTGAAACACGCAAAAGAAGAAGGCGTCGAATTTTTTACCCTGCATAATCCCTTACGATACGAAGGCGATGAAAATGGGCACGTGCAACGCATGTTGTTGCAACGCATGAAACTCGGTGAACCCGATGCATCCGGCCGTCGCCGACCCATCCCCATTGAAGGCGACACCCTATGGGTAGATGTCGACGAGGTCATTGTAAGCGTAGGCGTTTCTCCCAACCCCTTGATTCCGTCGTCTTTCGCCGGTTTGGAAGTCACCCCTCATGGAACAATTGTAGTGGATGGCGAAACCATGCAAACCAGTGTAGAATATATATTTGCCGGAGGCGACATCGTGCGTGGCGGAGCTACCGTTATCCTTGCCATGGGTGACGGACGCAAAGCCGCAAAAGGAATGGATGCATGGTTGAAAAAGACGTTATAAATCAATTAGAACAATGAAAATCTTAGCAGATGCCCATATACCCTACCTGAAAGGCGCCATCGAGCACTTCGGCGAAGTTGAATACCTGCCCGGCAATCAGTTCACCAAAGAAACCGTAAAAGACAAAGATGTGTTGATTGTGCGGACAGTAACCCGTTTTGACGAAGAAATACTGGCAGGTTCGTCCGTAAAGCTCATTTGTTCGGCCACGATAGGTTACGACCATATCGATACCCATTATTGCGATACTCACGGCATTGCATGGCGTACCGCACCGGGTTGTAATGCCGGCTCGGTTGAACAATACGTAACGGCATCCCTGCTACTTCTGGCAGAGAAGAAAGGATTCGATCTGAAAGAGAAGACCATCGGTATTGTTGGTGTGGGAAATGTGGGAAGTAAAGTGGAAGCTGCCTGCAAAAAACTCGGCATGAAGGTGCTGCTAAACGATCCGCCAAGAGAAGAGCGAGAGGGCAACGCAGACAACATGTTTGTCGATCTGGAAACCATTAAACATGAGGCAGACATCATCACCCTGCACACACCCCTTACCAAAACAGGAAAATACAAAACGTGGCACCTGGCCGACGAACGTTTTTTCAACGAATTAAACAAAAAACCGGTGCTGATCAATTCCTGTCGTGGTAGCGTAACCGATACGCGGGCATGGAAAAAAGCCATTGAAGAGGGCCTCGTGTCAGGATCGGTAATCGATTGTTGGGAAAACGAGCCCGACATCGACACCGAACTGCTGGAAATGGTCGACATCGCCACGCCGCACGTTGCCGGATATTCTGCCGACGGCAAATGGACTGCAACTAAAATGACCCTCCAAAACCTATGCGATTTCTTTCATCTCGACATCGATCCCGTACAACTCATGCCACCTATCCCTGCTCCTGACGATCCCGTCATAGATCTAAAAAATATTGACCCGCATCGACAAACAACCCATGCCGTTCTGCATACCTATAATCCGTTGAAGGAAACCGAAGCATTGAAAAAATCGCCCGAAAAATTCTACTATTTTCGTTCCCATTATCCTCTTCGACGTGAATACAAAGCCTATACGGTGATAAATGCCGATCCGGTACCGGCAAACGTGTTGCAACAATTGGGATTTCATGTGGAATTTCTAAAAAATGACTAAATGTGCAGGAGATATCAACTCCGCAGTTTTCTTATTCGAATAAAAATCGATAGTTTTGCAGAAAGAATCAGGAAACGATAAAAATAAAATAATCAACTTATAAAATTTTTTCCTATGAATAAAAAATTGTTCAATGTATCTTTAGCATTAGCAACAGCAATCGTGCTGTTTGCTACCTCATGCAGCAGCCTTAAGCCGCTATCGCAATCCAATTTTAAAGTAACCCCTTCTCCACTTGAAACCGTGGGAACCGAAGTGCCTGTTTCCGTTAACGGAACATTCCCCGAAAAATGGTTTCACCCAAACGCAACGGTAACCATTACACCTGTAATTAAATACGCGGGCAACAAGGAGTTGAAAGCGATACCCTACACCTATCAGGGCGAAAAAGTAGCAGGAAACGGGATAACGATTCCTAAAAACAAAGGGGGGAATTTCATCATGAATTTTAAATTCCCGTATCAGGAAGGAATGGAAGTTTCCGAACTTTTCATGCGTTTTAACGCACAAATAAAAAACAAAAAGGCAAATCTTCCCGATATAAAAGTTGCCGACGGTGTTGTTGCCACTTCAATGCTGGCCGACGCTTTAACCACCGATCCTTCGCTGGCCGACGATAATTTCCAAAAAATCATTAAGGACAAACAGGATGCAGCCATCTTGTTCCTTATTCAAAATGCCGCATTGCGTCAAAGCGAATTAAGTAAAGAAGGGTTGCTTGCTTGGAAAAAACGCGTGGAAGAAGCTTTTAATGATCCTAAACAGCAAATTGCTATTGAAGTAGCTGCATATGCTTCACCTGACGGTCCATTGGCTCTTAACGAAACACTGGCCGAACAACGACAAAAAAATACAACGGAATACCTGCAGAAGGAATTAAAAAAGAAGAATATTGCTACCGATATCAATACCCATTTTACAGCCGAAGACTGGGAAGGTTTCCGTCAATTGGTAGAAGCATCAGACCTGCAAGACAAAGAACTTATTCTCAGGGTATTATCTATGTATTCTGATCCGGAAGAGCGCGAACAACAAATAAAAAACATATCTTATATATATAAAGAATTGGCAGAAACCGTTCTTCCTCAATTGCGCCGTGCTCGTTTGATCGCCAACATCGACATTATCGGAAAAACCGACGATGAAATCATGTCATTCTGGAGAAACGATCCTAAACAGCTGAATGTAAACGAATTGCTTTATGCTTCTACTCTCACGGACAATGACGCTGAAAAAGAACGTATTTTCCAATATATAACGGTAAATTATCCACAAGATTTCAGAGGTTGGAACAACCTGGGCGTTCTTTTCTACAAACGGGGAGATCTAAACAAAGCCACCCAATCGTTTAATCGTGCCGCACAAATATCGCCAAATGCACCGGAAGTGAATATGAATCTGGCTTTGATTGCCATGATCAACAACGATCTCGACAAAGCCGAAGAGTTGCTTGGCAAAGCTGGTGGTGCCAAAGGCTTGAATGGTGCTCTCGGATTGCTTTATCTGAAAAAAGGAGAATACAATAAAGCTGTCGAAGCTTTTGGCGATCTGAAATCGAATAATGCCGCATTGGCACAATTGCTGGTAAAAGATTACAACAAGGCATCACAAACACTGGCGGCTATTCCTAACCCCGATGCAACCACAGCATACCTGGCCGCCATCGTTGCTGCAAGAACAAACAACATCAACGATGTCATAACCAATCTTCAAACAGCCATATTGCGCGACAAATCCATGGCAAAAAAAGCAGCAAACGATTTGGAATTTGCCAAATACCGATCAAATAACGATTTTGTTTCGTTAGTACGATAACGTCAATCGTCTAATCTTTATAAAAGTGGAATGCATAACGGAAAACCAGGATGCATTCCACTTTTTCGTTTGCTGAAAAAGTTTTCTCCCTATTTTGGCAAAATATTTTAAAAACAAGTACCTTTGCACCATTTATTATGAGAACTTATTAATAAAACCGTATTCATCCGATGAAAATAGCCAACTCGTTGAAAACAAAAATATCGGCAGGTTTCCTGTTGCTGATTTTCATGCTGGCCATAGCAGGAATAATGTTAGTTATGGAGTTTGAAAAAGTGGAAACTTCGGCCGAAACCATCATTAATAACAATTGTACATCCATTGAACAGGCCCAGAACATGCTTAATGCAATGGACCAGGAAAACAAAGGTTTATTATTGTTACTGGAAGGTAATCGTGAAGAAGGGATAAAAATAATCATGACCGCAGATTCAATAATGAACCACGCCATAAAAATTGCCACTCAGCATGTTTCAGAAGTCGATGAGGAAAAATACATCGAAAAAATAAAGGATGAATACGGTAAATACTATACTTTCCTTCTATCCTTTATTGAAAAAGACAGCATCACGACGCCTACGGAAAGCAATCATTTTTTCTCTACCTACCAACAACTGAATTTTGCAACAAAAGATGCGATCAACACCTTGTTGCAACTCAACGAGAAAGGCGTCAAAAAACAAACCCTATCGATGAGAGATAATGCCAAACGGGCCATTATGCCCGCCATTGTGTCGCTCATCACGGCAGCGATTTTCGCCCTGCTACTCAATTTTTTCATTTCGGAATACCTGATCAATCCTATACGCAACATTACCGATGCTGTGTCTTCATTCTATCCGGAACAATACAATCTGAAAGTTACCGCATACACTAAAGACGAGATAAAAAACCTTGAAAATGAAATCAATAATCTAATTCATCGTTTTCTTCACATCAAAAACATGATGAACGACAAAAATGAAAAAAATTAATGATTAACCTATGTTGCGAACAAAAGCCATATTAAAATATTTAGGATTTATTTTGCTTTTCAATGCGCTGTTTTTGTGTATCTCGGCATCCATTTCGCTTTTCCTGCACGAAGATTCGTTCATTCCGCTTCTTTATGGAGCATTGGTGTGTGCAGTATTGGGAATATTTCCTCAGTTATTTGTCGAAAGAATAGACGATATCAGTTTTCATGAAGGAATGGCCATCAGCGTGCTGGGTTGGATACTCACCTGTCTGACAGGAATGATTCCTTATTTCATGTGGGGAGGGGAGTTCACGTTGGCCAACGCATTGTTCGAAAGTGTTTCGGGATTTACCACGACGGGAGCATCCATCTTAAACAATGTCGAAATATTGCCTAAAGGATTGCTGTTTTGGAGGGCAGCTACCCATTTTATTGGTGGAATTGGCATTATTCTTTTTGTGTTGGCCATCCTTCCCGAAAAAAAGGGAATCCGATCCAGCATTTATCATACTGAAGTTTCCGGTTTATCCATGCTGAACTTTCGGATGAAGGCAAAAGAAATTGCCAATATCCTCGTTGTTATATATTTAAGCCTTATTGCCATCGAAATTATTTTGCTGAAAATCTTCGGCATGAACTGGTTCGATGCGCTTTGCCATTCGTTTGCCACTGTTGCCACAGGAGGATTTTCAACCAAAAACCTGAGCATAGCTTATTACAACAATGTAGGAATCGAAATCATCATCATGTTTTTTATGTTGATAAGCAGCATACATTTTGGGTTGATTTACAATACCGTTCGCGGACGAAAATTGAATATTTTCACTTCAAGTGTTGTTCGTTCTTATGTTATGATAATATTTATAGGAATTATCCTTGTCGCCGCCCAACTTACTTTTGAAAAAGTTTATAGTTTTGGAGAATCGTTGCGATATGCTGCTTTTCAGGTGATTTCATTAGGAACAACCACAGGTTTTGCCATTGTTGATACCCCTACTTGGCCTATTTTTGCTATCCTGATCCAAATGTATTTTACCATTCAATGCGGAATGGTGGGATCTACATCAGGAGGATTGAAATTCGACCGAATTTATCTATTCTTCAAATCGCTGATCAAACAAATCCGACTCGCCAAACACCCTCAAGGAATATATGCCATAAAAGTGGATGGAACACTCATCGACAACGATATGGAATTGCAGACCGCCGTTTTTATCCTGTTGTACATTATCACTTTTTTTGTAACTACTTTAATGCTGACTGCAATGAATATAGATGGAATAACAGCTTTCTCTGCAGCTATAACAACGCTTGGAAACGCAGGGCCGGGATTTGGAAGAGTCAGTTCGTTGGGAAATTACAGCGGTTTGCCCGATGCCGCAAAATACATCCTTTCAGGCAACATGCTGCTCGGTCGTCTCGAAATTATGAATGTCATCGTTTTTCTGACCATGTTGTCGCGAAAACATTGATAAACAGAAAACAACGGTTCTATCGTTTTTTCTGTTTAGTTTTCCGAAAATAAAGTCGTACCTTTGCAAGCGTTTTAACAAATCAAAAAGAGTAACGTTTTATGAATTTTGTGGAAGAACTTCGTTGGAGAGGCATGATTCAGAATATCATCCCCGGAACGGAAGAATACTTGTTAAAAGAAAAAACGGCCGGATATGTGGGCATTGATCCTACTGCCGATTCCCTTCACATCGGCCATCTTGTAGGCATTATGATGCTGAAACACTTTCAAAGAGCCGGTCACACGCCAATAGCCCTGATAGGAGGCGCTACCGGAATGATCGGTGATCCCTCGATGAAATCGGCCGAACGAAAATTGTTGGATGAAGAAACCCTTCGGCATAATCAGTCTGCAATTAAAGAGCAGCTGTCGAAATTCCTCGATTTTGACAGTAATATCCCCAATAAAGCCGTGATGGTGAACAACTACGATTGGATGAAGGATTATACTTTTCTGAATTTTATCCGCGACATCGGCAAACATATTACCGTTAATTACATGATGGCAAAAGATTCGGTAAAGAAAAGGCTCAGCGCCGATTCAACAGAGGGAATGTCTTTTACCGAATTTTCATACCAATTGATTCAAGGATACGATTTCCTGCATTTATTCAGGGAGATGGGCTGCCGTTTGCAAATGGGAGGTTCAGACCAATGGGGCAACATAACTACAGGAGCCGAACTTATCCGCCGAATCGACGGCGAAGAAGTGTTTGCCATTACCTGTCCTCTTATAACCAAAGCCGATGGCGGCAAATTCGGAAAAACGGAAAGCGGAAATGTGTGGCTCGACCGTCGCTACACCTCACCCTACAAATTTTACCAATTCTGGCTCAATGTGAGTGATGACGATGCTGCCAAATATATCAAAATATTTACCACTCTCTCGCGAGAAGAGATCGATTCACTGATTTCCGAACAACAAAAAGCACCCCATCTTCGCCCTTTACAAAAAAGACTGGCCGAAGAGATTACCGTCATGGTGCACTCGCGCAGCGATTACGAAATGGCTGTCAATGCTTCTCAAATATTATTCGGAAAAGCAACTTCAGATACCTTGCGTTCCATCGACGAAGAAACATTCCTTCAGGTATTTGATGGCGTTCCCCAATTTAATATCTCAAAAGAAGCGCTTTCCCGTGGTATAAAAGCTGTCGATTTATTGACAGAAAACGCTGCCGTTTTCCCTTCCAAAAGCGAAATGCGCAAAACTACACAATCGGGAGGAGTAACCATTAATAAAGAACGATTGGAAAATTCCGATACAGTGATCGATTCTTCTTATCTCATCGGCAACAAATACATTATTGCTCAACGTGGCAAGAAGAATTATTTTCTATTAATAGCCGAATAAAGGAGCAACTCCCGGAGTGCCTTCTTCGGGTAACACACTCGCCGTTTGGTTCGGAAGATCCGATTTAAATAACCCATACGGCGAGCTTTTTAAAAAAATTATCCTTATCTTTGCCTCCGAAATGTGGGTGTTGTTCCTTTCACAAAGGCTACGAAAGGAACAATGAAAAGGGAATCAGGTGAAAATCCTGAACAGACCCGCTGCTGTGAGCTCCGCTTATGTGCTGAACACATACCTTATGCCACTGTCCGCCGCGCGGACGGGAAGGCGTTCAGACACGGGAGCAAGTCAGAAGACCTGCCGACATTTCGCAACAGTTAATGGCTTTCGGGGAATAAAGCTTGAAAACGACACGACAATTCTCTTCGTTTTTCGATTTTTGCGTGCCTTCTTTTCGTTTAAGCTTTACCGAAATTTAAAAGGATTCGGTAGAAGATGAATGTATTCAAAAAACAACAGTGGTTCATCGTTATATGCGTTGCGGCAATAACGTCGTGCATGCGGCTGTCGGCCCAAACGGGCGAAGATACGTTGCTGCATTTGCCCGAAGTAGTAATTACCGAAAACTACCACAACCGGGCGATTCGTTCTGCGCTGCCTACGCAAATCATGACGGAAAAAGCAATACAAAACCTGAATGCACTGCAGATTTCCGATGTGGTGAAACATTTCTCGGGCGTTACCGTAAAAGATTACGGCGGCATCGGGGGACTGAAAACGGTTTCGGTGAGGGGGCTGGGCGCAACGCACACGGCCGTGGGCTACAACGGCGTCCTGCTTTCGGATGTGCAGACGGGGCAAATCGATATCGGCCGTTTTTCGACGGACAATGTGAACTCGATCACGCTGAATCAGGCGCAAAGCGATCAAATTTTTCAACCGGCACGGTTTTTTTCCGCTGCCTCGGTGCTCCATATCCATAGTCGTATCCCTTCTTTCGAACAAGGCGAAAAGACTCACGGCAAAGGTTCGCTGAAAACCGGTTCTTTCGGATTGGTTAACCCGACGGTTTACCTCGAACAGAAAATCAGCGACCGTATGGCTGCCTCGTTGAGCGGCGAGTGGCTCTCGGCCGACGGAAGATACCCCTATGTATTGCATTACGGACCATCGAAAAATGACAGCTCGTCGCTGGAGAAACGACAAAATACCGATGTGCAGAATCTTCGGCTGGAAGGGGCATTGTTCGGAAAAATTTCACCGACTTCGCGTGCCGACGCGCGAATATACTACTACCGTTCTGAACGCGGTTTGCCGGGTGCGGTCATTTTCTATAATACCGACAATGCATCGAAACAGCGCCTTTGGGATGAAACGTTTTTTGCGCAGGTACATTACCGGAACGATTTTACGGATAAATGGGCACTTCAGGCCAACGCCAAATACAATTACGGGTATCAGCATTACCTCGATCCCACCTACCTCAATTCCGCCGGCAAACTCGAGAACACGTACCGACAACATGAGGGTTACGGCTCTGTGGCGCTGCTCTACAGCCCCTACCCTGCCCTGCAGTTATCGACAGCTGCCGATCTCACATCGGCCACACTCGATGCCAATCTTTATAATTTTGTTTATCCACGACGGATCACCCTGCAATCGGTAATGGCGGCCAAATTTACAGCCGAAAAATTTACGGCTACTGCCAACGTGCTTTACACGCAAACCGATGAAAAGGTAAAAAACGGCAACCCGGCCGAAAACCACCACAAAGTGTCGCCCTGCCTTGCCGTATCGACTCAACCGTTCGACGATATTGACCTCCATTTCAGGGCTTTCTATAAAAACATTTTCCGGCTTCCCACTTTCAACGATTTGTATTATTCGCTCGTGGGTAAGCGCGACCTCAAACCCGAAGATGCCCAACAGTTTAACATGGGACTCACCTACGGTATTTCCGGCAGCGACCATCTGCCCTTCCTCTCGTTTGCGGCAGACATATATCGCAACACGATAAAAAACAAAATTGTTGCCGTTCCCGTAAAAAACATGTTCGAATGGAGCATGGTCAATTACGGGAAAGTGCGTATCGACGGTATCGACCTTTCGATGGAAAGCATCTTCAACCTGCCACACGAAATAAGCTTGTCGGCCGGAGGCACATTTTCTTATCAAAAAGCATTGAATATGACCGATCCCCAATCATCGACATACAAAAATCAGATTCCCTATACTCCCCGCACGTCGGGTGCAGCCCATGCCACCGTGGAAATGCCGTGGTTCAAAGTGTCATATACCCTGTTGTGGTCGGGCATACGGTATGCACTGGCAGAAAATATTCCCCAAAATCGGTTGCCGGGCTATACCGATCACAGCTTCTCGCTTTCCAAAGTCGTCAACACCAAGCGCCACACCTGGCATATCTCGGTGGAGGCATTGAACGTAGGCGACAAAAATTACGAGATTGTGCGCAACTTCCACATGCCCGGCCGTTCCTTCAGAGGAACCGTTTCGATCGATTTTTAATTCACCATTTAAATAATAACGCATATGAAAAAGAAAAATGTTTGTATTTTAGTACTTCTGGCTGCTCTTTTTGCAGCATGCAGCGACAGCGACATCGTGATTGATCCTACGGAACTTCCGCCTTCGGAAACCCAACAGATTCTGGTACTTTGCGAGGGAATTTGGAACCACAACAACAGTACGCTGGCTTTTTACGATTTGAAAAGCAAAGCCACAGACCTCGATTATTTTACTACGGTAAACGAAAATGGCTTGGGCGATACGGCAAACGATATGATCAAATACGGGTCGAAAATCTATATCGTTGTCAACGAGTCGGGCACCATAGAAGTGATCGATGCCGCTACGGGTAAATCGGTGAAACAGATCGAAATGAAAACAGCCGAAGGCTCGTCAAGGCAGCCCCGATATGCAGCTGCTTACGGGGGAAAAGTATATGTCACTTCCTATGACGACACCGTGACACGCATCGATACCGTTTCGCTGACCATCGACGGCTCGGTGGCCGTTGGGCGCGATCCGGAGGGCATCTGCATCTCCACCAAAAATCGCAAAATTTATGTAGCCAACTCCGGCGGATTGGATTTTCCCGATTACGACAAGACGGTTTCGGTAATTGACCTGAACAGCTTCGAAGAAATAGAACAAATCGAGGTCGGCCTCAATCCCTATCAGGTGTTTGCCGACAGCCAAGGCGATGTGTATGTGAGTGTTCGGGGGAATTATGCCGATATTGCCCCGAGTTTCAAAAAAATAAGCCCGTTGTACGAAGTATCCGCGATTCCCAATCTGACAGTTTCGGAATTTACGATCGTCAACGATAAAGCATACATCCTGTACAACGAATGGGGAAAAGAAAGCGAAGTGAAAGTGTTTGACTGCAAGACCGAAGAAGTGGTTACCGAGAATTTTGTGACCGACGGCACCTCCATCCTGAACGGATATAAAATTACGGCCGATGCATACAGTGGCGATGTTTATGTAACCACATCCGATTATACCACCTCGGGCAATGTGTTGTGCTTCGACAACAAAGGAACGCACAAATTTACCCTTCAAGGCGTGGGAATTGGTCCGAACAAAATAATTCTCCTTAATTAGCCGACAAATTTTCATTATTTATTATTTTGGTTCCTAACGAAAGGGGTTTCGGCTTTACGGTACAGGCAACCGTTTCAGCCAACGGCCTCTTACGTTTCAAACGAAAGGGGGTTGTCCGGAAATCATCAGTTTTGCGCAATTGCAGTCCGTTGACTATCATCCGGATTCGGTTACAGTCGTCCGCAAACCGAAACATCTGCGCAGGTTTCCGGCAACCATCTCTCGTTTCAATCACAAAGGGGCTGTCCCAAATTCGGACAACCCCTTTTTGTATGCAAAACAAGCTTTACTTACTTCGAAAATGAATGCCATTGAAGAGCCTGATTTTGAAAGAATTGAAGGAAGAATAACAAAAGTATTTAAAGAACATCTTTGCGGATACCTGAAAATTTTTTGTTAAATGCGATTTATATTTGTTGATCATTAACACGTTTTATGTAGGTGCTTCCACGGTACCGGGTGAAGGACTGCCGATGGCCATTATCAGCTCGAAACTTGCCATAGAACGAATTTTGAGATATCGTATTGAGCAATAGGTGAAAAGTTGAGGAGATTTCGCAAAACTGAACATTAAAACCGATAAATAACCGTTTCTAAAAAAAAAATGCTATTTTTGTCTAGATCAATAGTGAAACAAAAGAATGTTTATTGAGCAAAAAGTCCGGCCGGGAAAAAAGGAAAACAGCAATATGCAATCGGCTTTTAATAATGATGCTGACATATTGGAAAACGAAATACGCGAACATTATCCGGATGTTTTGGAAATACTTTTGCGTGATCATACCACGCAAAAAAACATCTTTTGGGCTACCGATAACTACCTCGAATTTGGGGAGGGATACGAATACAATTCACCGATTTTGCCGCAACTGATTACCGGCGAACGTGGTAACATCATCATGCCGCGAGTGAAAAAGGATAAACTACTTCAACAAATACGGGTACGCAATATGGCAGAAGTTTTTACACCTTTGTGGATTTGTAATGCTCAAATCAATTTGATCGACGATGCCTGGTTCGGACGCAAAAATGTATTTAATACCGAAATCCTTAATAAGGAGGGTTTACATTCCTGGAAAACCAATCCCAAAAAAATAACATTTCCCGACGATAAGACATGGAAGCAGTATGTGCGCGACACCCGTCTCGAAATAACGTGCGGTGAAGCTCCCTATATTACCAGCCGTTACGATACCACAACCGGCGAATATATTCCGGTTGAAAATCGCATAGGACTTCTCGACCGGAAACTGCGCGTCGTCAGCGAAAACACAGATACCACAGGCGAATGGCTCGAAGCGGCACAAACTGCCTATAAAAACACATACGCTTTCGAATGGCAGGGCGATAGCCTCTTACTGGCACGCGAGGCTATGCTTTATACTTTTATCGATAATTATATCCGAAAATTTCAAAGACCGCCACAACTCAGATCGATCCGTTATATTGCCTATATCATATCGTGGAACGTTTGGCAGATGGACGGACTGAAAGGAGTTGTGCCAAACAGTTGCAGTACAAAAATTGCTACGGAAACCAACCTGTTTGGTGAAATCGAAATCAAAGAAACACCTTGTGAAGGATGCCTCAAAGACAACATTAGACGACACAACGGCATCTATTGCCTGATTAAAGACTGGGGAGCTAAAGACCCCAAAACAAATAAAACCGGACGTAAAATCCGATTTATCGACCTTATCGAAAAACAAACATAATCGAAAATGAAATTCACTTCGTCACTGAAACTTAAACTCATTTACGTCTTTCGCATCAATGATCCGGAGCACAAAGGTTGCCTGAAAATCGGTGAAGCAACCTCCGACGACCAAAACATTTGGGGGCTTGAGCCCAACAGCAAAGCACTTAATGAAGCCGCGCGCAAACGTATCAATCAATATACACAAACGGCCGGCATTCGGTACGAATTGCTTTATACCGAACTCGCCGTTTACTCAAAAAATGGGGTTATTCATTCTTTTTCTGATGCTGAAGTGCACAATGTTCTCACCCGATCGGGCGTTCAACGAAAAACATTCGACACGCAGAACAAAGCCAACGAATGGTTTGTAACCGATCTCGAAACGGTGAAAAAAGCCATTACTGCCGTAAAAGAAGGGCGGCAATCGCTCAATACCGGCGAAATCACACACGACAGGAGCCCCATCGTTTTCCGACCGGAACAGCGTGAAGCAATCGACAAGACAAAAAAGCAATTCCGAAACAGCAACGAGATGCTTTGGTATGCCAAAATGCGTTTCGGTAAAACGCTTTCGGCATTGCAGGTAGTCAAGGAAATGAATTTTACCCGCACGCTCATTCTCACGCATCGTCCTGTGGTGGACGCGGGGTGGTTTAAAGATTTTGGTAAAATATTCTATGACCGTCCCGAATTTTCCTATGGTTCGAAAAACAACGGACATACCTTCGAAACCCTCGAACAACAATGCCAAAAAGGCGAATGCAAATACGTTTATTTTGCATCGATGCAGGACTTACGCGGTTCCGAATTGGTGGGAGGCAATTTCGACAAAAACGATGAAGTTTTTGCCACGCCTTGGGATTTAATCATCGTGGACGAAGCCCACGAAGGAACGCAAACCGAATTGGGTAAAGCCGTGATGCAAGAGCTTGTGAAGCCGGAAACCAAAGTATTGCGTTTGTCGGGTACGCCGTTTAATTTGCTCGATGATTTTAAAGAAGAAGAAATTTACACATGGGACTATGTAATGGAACAGCGCGCCAAAGCCGATTGGGACAAAATACATTTTGGAGATCCCAATCCGTATGCGGAACTTCCTCGTCTCAATATATTTACCTACGATTTGGGCAAACTGCTTCCCAACTATGCCGATGAAGATCTGGCGTTCAATTTTCACGAATTTTTTAGGGTGAATGCCGACGGCCAATTTATTCACGAAAAAGATGTTTATTCATTTCTCAATCTGATTTCGAAAAAGGACGAAGAAAGCAATTATCCCTATTCTACCGACGAATATCGGGACAACTTCCGCCATTCGCTCTGGATGGTGCCGGGTGTCAAGGAAGCACGGGCACTCAGTGCCATGTTGAAAAAACACCCTGTTTTTTCGCAATTCACGATCGTGAACGTAGCGGGCGAAGGCGACGAGGAAGAAGCCAACGAAGATGCCCTCAAAAAAGTGCAAAATGCTATTGGAGATCATCCGGAACAAACCTATACTATCACCCTTTCGTGCGGAAGACTTACCACCGGGGTTTCTGTTCCGGAGTGGACTGCCGTGTTTATGCTTGCCGGTTCCTACAACACTTCGGCTACTTCCTATATGCAAACCATTTTCCGTGTGCAAACACCTGCCAAGATCAACGGACGCATAAAAGAAGAATGTTTTGTATTTGACTTTGCACCCGACCGCACCCTCAAAGTGATTGCCGAAACGGCAAAAATATCCGCAAAAGCCGGAAAAACCACCATGTCCGATCGCGAAACGATGGGCGAATTTCTCAATTTCTGTCCCATCATTGCCATCGAAGGTTCGCGTATGAAAACCTACAACGTAAACGGAATGCTCGAACAGCTGAAAAAAGTGTATGTGGAACGGGTAGTCCGCAACGGATTCGAGGATGGTTATCTCTACAACAACGATCAGCTGATGCAACTGGAGGAGGTGGAACTGAAAGATTTCGACGGACTCAAAAAAATCATCGGCAGCACCAAAGCAATGCCCAAAAGCGGTGATATCGACCTGAACAAGCAGGGTTTCACCAACGAAGAATATGAGCAGCTGGAGAATATCGAACAGAAGAAACGTAAACGGGAAGAACTTACCGAAGAAGAAAAACGATTGCTTGCCGAAAAAGTGGAAAGAAAGAAAAACCGCGATACGGCCGTTTCCATTCTTCGTGGCATCTCCATCCGTATGCCGCTGCTGATTTACGGAGCAGATGTGAACAACGAAGACGTAGAACTCACCATCGACAATTTCACGCATCTCATCGACGATCAATCGTGGGAAGAATTTATGCCGAGAGGGGTTACCAAAGAAGTATTCGAAAAATTCAAGAAATACTACGAACCCGATGTGTTTCGCGCCGCCGGCAAACGCATCAGGGCAATGGCTCGTGCTGCCGACAAGGTGAGCGTGGAAGAGCGCATCGGGCGTATTACTACCATTTTCAATACGTTTCGCAACCCCGACAAGGAAACCGTACTTACGCCATGGCGCGTGGTGAATATGCACTTGGGCGACTGCGTCGGCGGTTATGTGTTCTACGACGAAGCATTCGAACATCCGCTCGAAGAACCTCGATTTGTCGATCAGGGCGAAGTGACGAAAGAGGTGTTTGCTCCCGATGCACGCATTCTCGAAATCAACTCCAAGTCGGGGCTTTATCCGCTTTATATGACCTACGGCATCTACCGATCGCGGCTCAAAGCAGCATATCCCGACGGCGACGGCACGCCCGAACAGCAAATGGCAGTGTGGGATCAAGTAGTTGCTGAAAATATTTTTGTCATCTGCAAAACACCGATGGCCAAAAGCATTACCAAACGCACCCTGGTCGGATTCCGCAAGGCCAAAGTCAATACCCGCTACTTTGAAGATCTTATCAATCAAATCACGAACAAATCTGCTACCTTTGTAGAAAAGGTGAAGCAAGGAAAAACCTATTGGAAATCAAATAACGACGACAATATGAAATTTAACGCAATCGTAGGAAATCCACCGTATCAAGTGATGGATGGAGGTACAGACAGAGGCGCAATACCAGTTTATCAACACTTTGTAAGCATAAGTAAAAAATTACTTCCAGATTATATTTCAATGATTATGCCAGCTAGGTGGTACGCTGGCGGGAGAGGATTGGATGCCTTTAGAGAAGATTTATTAAAGGACAAAAGAATGGTTTTACTTGTTGATTATGAAACAAGCAAATCATTATTTCCTACAGTAGATATTGCTGGAGGTCTTTGTTACTTCCTATGGTCTAAAAAACATAATGGTTTATGTTCAGTAATTAATACTAATGTTCAAACAGAAGTAAAAATGGATCGCAATTTGAACGAATTTAATGTTTTTATTCGTTCTAATGCTGCTATACCGATATTAAAAAAAGTCATATCTAATTCTGATTCTTTTTTAAACGAAATGGTATTTCCCATAAATCCATTCGGATTTAGAACTTACTTCAGAGGTAGAGAACAAAAAAAAGAAGGTGATATAAAAATTTTGACAAGTGCTGGATGGAGATATATTAGACGTGAGGAAATACGAAAAAACAAAGATTTAATTGACAAATATAAAATTTTAGTAGGACGTTTTGTGCCAAACAATGGTGAACTAAACGTCAAACCCGGTGAAGGTTATAGAGTTATAACTTCTCCTCAAATTCTTAATCCGAATGAAATCAATACAGAAACATACATTGATGTAGCTATATTAAACACTAAAGAAGAGGCTCTAAACTACTCATCATATTTGAATACAAAATTTGCAAGATTTTTGCTTAGACAATCCATAAGTTCTGTAAATGTTACTAAAGAATGCTTTTCATTCATTCCTCTTCAGGACTTTACATCGGCTTCGGATATCGATTGGAGCCGTCCGATAGCCGACATTGACCGCCAGCTATATGTCAAATACGGCCTGACGGACGAAGAAATTGCCTTTATCGAAAGTATGATCAAACCGATGGAATAAACAAATTGAACATCGTTGCGAAATAGAAATTTTTTCGAAGAAATTGAGAACAGCATGATTTGTGCTTTGAGCTAAAGAAAAGGGATTTGAGGATCAGTCGCCAGATTTAAGTTTACCCACACCGCTTTTGCTGATGTTTTTATTTTTCGGGTTACCGTAGTATATTGCATTTCCAACGCCACTCAAATCTACCTCCATCGATTCGCTGCAGTAGAAACTGATATTGCCCACGCCGCTCAAATTTATCTTGGCGTGTTGTGCAATGAGTTTTTCTGTGTTAATGTTTCCTACGCCATCGGATGAAACGCTGAGGATATTGGTTTTTCCTCCAAGTTCAATATTCCCCACTCTCTTCGAATAAATGATTATATGCTCGCAATTGAGGTCTAGGGCTTTCAGATTGCCAACACCGTCAAAAACAATTTCGAGTTTGGGTGAATTAAACGTCGTTTCGAACGATAAATTGCCTACCCCTTCCATCTCAATCAAATTCAGCACGGGAGACGAAATAAAGATATCCGGTTTCTTATTTTTCCATTTGGTATTTTTAAATGCATTTTCAGGCATTTCGATAATGAGTTTTCCGTTTTTCACACCCACATTCAACTGATCCATCAGTTCTTTGTTTCCCTCAGCCCGTACGCTTGTTGAAGAGCCTTGAACAAAGTGAATATTTGCTACCGAATGAGATTCGACAGCCTCGAAGGCCGGCACATCAAAGTTTCTCGACGTGATGCGCTGCTGCGCTTTAAGAGAACAACTTGTTGCGATAATGCAAATTCCGATGAGGAAAATGAGCATCAAACTTTTTTTCTTCATAGTTTCGAATACTTTTTTTGAATACGTAATAATTAGACGTTTCCGATTCGAAATCGGTTACATAAAATCAATCTTTTAACAATTCCAACATTCGTAAGCGGAAAGCGTATTCATATTTGGCTTGGGCCTTTTCGCTCAACACTTGAGTGAGATTGTTTTTCGCCTGAAACAGTTCGTAAGAATTGGCTCGTCCCGATTCAAACTTCTGTTCGGCAAACCGATAGGCTTCCCTGCCGGCAATTTCCGATTTGTTGGCAGCTTCCCAACGGCTCTTGGCTCCCAAAGCATTGTAGTAGGCCTGTTCGATACGTTTGCGCAAATCGAGTTTGGTTTTGTCCATTTCCAGACGGTTGTTCTCTACCGCAATTTGGGCATTTTGAATGCTGTTGCGCACCTGAAAACGGTTAAATATCGGTATTCGCAGGTTGAAGCCGATGGAATTACTCATGTTGTTTCGCAATTGCGAACGAAACGAATCGTTTGTGCGGTTACTCATGTGGTAATAACCGGTACCCATGTTTGCTCCAAACGAGAGCGTGGGAAACAATTGGGCTTTCGACATCAATACTTCTTTTTGTGCACTTTCCAATCGGAAATTGGCACCACTGATTTCGGGCCGATTGAGGAGGGCACTCTCATAGACGACTTCGGCAGGCAGCAACAGGCTCTCGCCGATTTGTTGCTCAACCGGAGGTGCAATAACATCCAAATCGGAAACATTTTCGATTTCCATGATTTGCGCCAAATCGAGCAAGGCTAACTTCAGGTTGCTTTCGGCCTGTACGCAGTTGAGCTCTTCTTTTGCTTTCTGTGCTTCGAGTTCGTAAATTTCGCCTTCGGCCATTTTGCCGTTTTTTATCAATTCGCTTCGCTGAGCGATATTGGCATTGGTAAGTTCGATCTGATCTTCCGAAATCTGCAACAGTTCCTTATTAAGCAAAACTTGAAGGAAGGCGGTGGAAACACTGATGACAATATCGTCACGAATTTTATCCAAATCGGCTTGCGATGCGTTCACATCGGATCTTCGAGCGTCGATGTTGTGCTTCATGCGCAGCCCGTCGAAGAGCGTAATGTCACTTCCGACGCTGAAAGAGGTTTGCGACGAATTGGTATTTTGATAGGTGTTGTCTAATCCGATAGAACGCCCATACACAAAGTTTTGGCCTGCCGAAGCATTCAGGTTAGGTAAAAGATCAGCACGCGCCTGATTGTAAGCGATTTCGCGGTTTTGCTTGTTTAATTCCTGTTGCTTGACGTTGCGATTGTTTTCCAATGCAATGGCGATACATTGTTCGAGTGTGAGTTGCTGCTGCGCCAAAACAACACTTGCAAGGCAAAACGAGAGAAGGAGAAATGAATATTTCATGTGGAGATTTTTAATCGATTGTGACTTGTTGTTTATCTTAACAGGTAACGTTTTGACTTGTAATTACGACTTTTTCTTTTTGTCGATAACTTCTGTTCCCCGAATTTTATCGTTCAGTTGCAATCCGTTCTGCACCTCGATATGAATTCCGTCAGAAAGGCCGATTTTGACGAGTTTGCGTTCGAAAGTCTGTGGCTTTTCGCTCTTCACAAGGTAAACGAAAGCCGAATCCCCATTAAATTCCAGCGAACTTTCTGGTATCATCAGCACATTGTTCCTTTTGTCGAGAATGATGTCGGCGTTGGCGCTGTATCCGGCGCGAATGAAGACATCCGTCGGTAATTTCATTGCAGCTTTCATCTCAAACAAAATAGCTCCGCTTTCTTCTATTCCTTTCGGGGAAACATATTCCAACGTCGCAGGTATTTCGCGATTTTGAATGGCTCCGATGGTAATTTCCATGGGCATGCCTTCGTGTAATTTGCCGACTTCGGTTTCGTCAATCTTTCCGACAAAGAGCATATCGTTCAGGTTGGCAACCGAAGCCACCGTTGTGCCATCGTTGAAATTGTTGGATTGGATGACGGAATTGCCCACCTTGACCGGGATATCGAGAATGGTTCCCGAAACGGTGGAACGAACAAGGGTATTGCTGTATTTGGCGGAACTTGCAGTAATTCCCGTACGGACAAGACTCAAATTATCGGATGCGGCACGCAGTTCTTCCTGGTCGTTTTTGTATTGAAGCGCCACTTTTTCGAATTCTTCCTTCGAGATCACTTTGTTTTCGTATAACTTGCTGTCGCGTTCGTAATTGCGGCGACTTTGATCCAAGGCAATCTCGGCGCGTGACAGGCGCGATTCGGCACTGCTCAGATTCACCATATCGGGAACAACCTGTATCTTGGCGATGATGTCGCCTGCCTGAACTGTTTCCCCGGCTTGCTTATATACTTCGGAAATGATTCCCGACATTTGCGGTTTGATAAGAATTTCGTTGCGAGGTTCCACTTTTCCTGTGGCTACCGTACGTTTCACGATATCTCCCTTCGTTACCGTTTCGATATGGTAAACAACCTCTTTGGGACGCGATTTTTGCCATAGAAACACGAAGGTGAGTATTACCAAAAGTCCCACCAGGGATAACCCTGCTATTTTCAATACTTTTTTCATCTGTATCTTGTTTAGTTTGTTATTTTTCTTGTCATTTTTAAACGCTGATTATTCTTCCCTGATCGCTTCGATGGGCTTGATCATCATGGCTCGTTGTGCAGGAATCATGCCCGCAAGTGTACCGATCACAATCAAAATCATCAACGAACCCACAGCCATCCCGAAAGATATTTGAGGATCTTTGAAAAACTGATCGCCCTGACTCAGCACGATGCCCGTGGCGGCAAGAATCCCTACCCCAACCACTATGCCGAGTATGCCGGCAACCACGGTGAGCACAATACTTTCGCTCATGATTTGTCCGATGATGGCGCGCGGCGTCGCACCCAATGCACGTCGTATGCCAATCTCGCGGGTGCGTTCGCGAACAGTCACCAACATAATGTTGCTGACGCCGATAGCACCGGCAAACAGGGTTCCCAACCCCACGATCCAAATGAGCGAAGCAATGCCGATGCCCAAATAATTGAACATGTTGAACTGCTCTTCGATGTTCATGCCGCCAACAGCTTCCTTGTCGTCGGGCGAAATTTGATGTTGCTGCTTTAAAATATCGGTAATTTGATCCTGTACGATTTTAACAGGCGTTCCGTGATTGGCTGTGGCTGCAACAAAGTGAATGATGTTTCCCTGATTAAACGCTTGTTGCATTGTACTGAACGGAAGTACTACTGTTTCGGCTGTTTGTCCGCCGATGCTGACCCCCGATGTACTGCGAGCCACCCCGATTACCTGAAAATAGATGCCGTTAACGCGAATTTGTTTGCCTACGGGATCTTCTCCCGGTTGAAAAAGAACTTCGTAAATTCGTTCGCCGATTACACAGACTTTCCGCTTTTCGGCAATATCGATAGTATTCACATAGCGACCGTAAATCATGTTGCTCTTTTCAATCAAATCGTACTCGGGATAACAACCCTTTACCAGATAAGCACCGTTTCTTTCGCCTCTCACCACATTTTTTTCGCTTCCGCCACCTCCGCTGAAAAGCACGGGCGAAATATACTGCAGCTCCTTTACCCGCTGCCGAATGATGGGAATATCGCTGTTTGTCATATTCCAATAGCGTCCTTTACGAAATCCCTGATAGGGTTCCGTTGTGGGATTCGTCCAAAAAAAGCAGGAATTGGTGGCAAATCCTTCAATCTGCGACGATATCCCCTTGTCGAGTGCATTGCCTGCACCCACCATAGCAACGAGCATGAACATTCCCCAAAACACGCCAAAGGCTGTGAGCGTACTTCGCGATTTGTTGTGGGTAATGGTGATCCAAATTTCCTGCCAATGATCCAAATCGAAGATTTTCCCGATATCTTTGAACAGGCCGAAAAGGGAATCGCTATGGTTATTTTTTGATGATTTCATTGTTATGTCGTATTTGCCTATTCTTCTCTCATGGCTTCGATGGGATGCACTTTCACTGCTTTGCGGGCTGGCAAGTATCCGGCAAGAACACCGGCAATAATGAGGACGACGGTGGCGAAAACGGCATATCCGATATCCACCGTAGGGTTTTTGAAAACCGACATCTGCATGCTATCCGACGAGGCATTTGCGGCAGCAGCCTGTTCCATCAGAAAATTCACCAATTCGGTAACCCCTATACCAAGCATCAACCCGACGTAGCCGAAAATGGCTGTAATGATGATCGATTCGAGAATAATCGATTTGAGGATAGACGAAGGGGGAGCACCAATGGCTTTACGAATGCCAATTTCCCGGGTTCGTTCTTTCACCGTTACCAACATGATGTTGCTCACCCCCACGATACCGGCAATAAGCGTAAAAATTCCGATGATCGACACAAAAATGGTGATGCCGCCGAAAATCTTCATGGTTTCGATGTATTCGGCTTGCGTATTATTAACCCAGAGAGCTTGTTTGTCTTGGGGATCGAAACTGAGGCTGCGCCCCATGAGATTACGCAACGATTCGTCGAAGCGTTCGTTGGCAGCTTTTGTTTCGAGTCCGTTGACCGTAAACATGATTTGATTGAATTTTTTGTCGGGATTGAAAATCACCTGTGAAGTTGAAAAAGGGATGTAGGCGTTAGACCCTCCCCACTGTTCTTTTTTTGAATTGATACCGATTACCTTAAACATCAACTGACCAACTTTCACGTATTGCCCCAATGCCGGTTTACCTTTGAAGAGCACTTCCACGATTTTTTGGTCGAGGACGATCACTTTGTTTGTTTGGTTTATATCCAGTTGATTAATGAAACGTCCGTCGCCTTGTTGAATGACCAGTTTTTCGATTTCGCAGTATGCCGGCATCACGCCTCTTACCTGATATGTACCGTATTCCGACCCGTAGGAGATGGTTTGACTTTTGTCCGATCGGGCAGTAATCAAATCGCTTTGCGTTACCTCATGGTGAATGGTGGAAACCTCTTTCTCCATAAAATGAAGATTTCGTCCCGACTTCAATCCGTTGTAGGGAATGGATGTAGTGCCCGACCATAAACTGATGCGGTTAACCGCTCGCGAACTGAAATTGGACATTACCCCATTTTTTAATCCGTTGCCTGCACCCAAAAGTACAATGAGTATGAAAATGCCCCACGAAACCGATAATCCGGTAAGGGCTGTACGCAATTTGTTTTTCTTTAGCGTACTGAATATTTCCTGCAGATGGTCGTTCATCTCGGGTAGGTATTTATCTATAGGTTTTGAGCTGCGTAGGTGTAGGTATTGTGCACGCCGTTTTCTTTACGGGTTTCATATTCGATCATTCCATCTTTTAAATGGATTATACGGTTGGTTGCATCGGCAACCGACTTTTCATGCGTTACAATAATGGTGGTAATGCCCTGTTTGTTGAGATGGGTAAGCACATCCATCACCTCCACTGTGGTCTGGCTGTCGAGAGCACCGGTTGGCTCGTCGGCAAGAATGATGCGGGGATTCGAAATCATCGCTCGCGCAATGGCTACACGTTGCTTTTGCCCTCCCGAAAGTTCGCTCGGCATGTGATAAGCCCATTCCTTCAATCCCATTTTATCAAGCAGTTCCATGGCAATGATGTTGCGCTTTTTTCGACTGACATTTTTATAATAAAGCGGAAGTGCAACGTTTTCCAACGCATTTTTAAAACCGATAAGATTGAACGACTGAAAAACAAACCCGATCATTTCGTTGCGATAGTGCGCTGCCTGCTTTTCACTGAGGTTTTTCATTAATGTGCCATCCAGGTAATATTCACCCGAATCGTAGGTATCTAAAATGCCTAAAATATTCAGCAAGGTAGATTTTCCCGACCCCGATGCACCCATTACGGATACATATTCGCCTGAATCGATATGCAAACTGATACCTTTGAGCACGTGAAGCGAAATTGCTTCGGTGTAATATGATTTGTGGAGCTGTTTTAAATCAATCATTTTACTCGCAAATTACGACTTTGACTGAGCGACTAGGGATTTTCTCAATCAGCGCATATATACAGCGCAAAGGTATAGAAAACATTGTACTTTGCAATACACAATACTAAGGAATTTTATAATTTAAATATATTTAAGATAATTACAAAGATTCCGATAGCTATTGCAAAGGCAAATGGAGGCTTCACATTCTCCAAAAGCCGCTCCAGAATTGAGCAACGCCTAATCGAGCTTAAGTACGGCAAGAAAAGCTTTTTGAGGTACTTCTACATTGCCGATCTGCTTCATCCGTTTCTTCCCTTCTTTTTGTTTCTCCAGCAGCTTGCGTTTACGCGAGATGTCGCCTCCGTAACACTTGGCGGTAACGTCTTTGCGCACAGCTTTCACCGTTTCGCGGGCAATGACCTTCGATCCGATAGCGGCCTGAATGGCAATATCGAATTGCTGACGTGGAATCAGTTCTTTGAGCTTTTCGCACATGCGGCGTCCCAACGACTGCGCATTGTCGAAATGCGTAAGAGTGGACAGCGCATCCACCGGCTCGCCGTTGAGCAGAATATCGAGCTTTACCAACTTGGAAGGACGAAAATCGAGCATATGGTAATCGAACGAAGCGTAGCCTTTGGAAACACTTTTGAGTTTGTCGTAAAAATCGATGACGATTTCGCCCAACGGCAAATCGAAAATGAGCTCTACCCTGTCGCCGGAAACATATTCCTGCTTGATGAGCACGCCGCGTTTGCCCAGACAAAGCGTCATGATGGGGCCGATATAGGCCGTATTGGTAATGATGGATGCCCGGATAAACGGCTCTTCGATGTGTTCGATCAATGCCGGATCGGGCAATCCCGAAGGGTTGTGCACCTCTTTCATGTTCCCTTTTTTGTCGAACACATGATACGAAACGTTGGGAACGGTGGTGATGACTTCCATGTTGAACTCGCGCTCGAGGCGTTCCTGCACGATCTCCATGTGCAACAATCCCAAAAAGCCGCAACGAAAGCCAAAACCCAGTGCCACCGACGATTCGGGTTGAAAGGTGAGCGAAGCATCGTTCAACTGCAGTTTTTCGAGCGACGCACGCAGGTTCTCGAAATCATCGCTTTCGATGGGATATACACCGGCAAACACCATCGGCTTCACTTCGCGGAAACCGGAAATGGGTTTATCGCACGGACGTTCGACATGCGTAATGGTGTCGCCGACTTTTACCTCTTTGGAGGTTTTAATTCCGGAAATGATGTATCCCACATCACCACAGTAGATACGGTCTTTGGGCATCATCCCCAGTTTGAGCACGCCTACTTCATCGGCATCGTATTCTCGTCCTGTGGCCACAAACTTCACATGATCGTTTTTACCGATGCTGCCGTTCACCACCTTGTAATAGGCAATAATCCCGCGAAAAGGATTGAATACCGAATCGAAAATCAAGGCTTGTAATGGGGCATCGGGATCACCCCCGGGTGCGGGAATTTTTTCGATAATAGCTTTTAAGATCTCTGCGACACCTTCTCCCGTCTTACCGCTGGCGCGAAGAATTTCGTCGCGTCGGCATCCCAAAAGATCAACGATCTGATCTTCCACTTCATCGGGCATGGCACTTTCCATGTCGATTTTGTTGATGACAGGAATAATGGCCAAATCGTGTTCGATAGCCATATATACATTTGAAATGGTTTGTGCCTGAATGCCTTGTGTGGCATCCACAACCAGTAGTGCGCCCTCGCAGGCGGCTATGGAGCGGGAAACCTCGTAGGAAAAATCCACGTGTCCCGGAGTGTCGATCAAATTAAGGGTGTAATTTTCACCTTGATACTCATAATTCATCTGAATGGCATGGCTTTTTATGGTGATTCCGCGTTCGCGTTCCAAATCCATGCTGTCGAGCACCTGGTCTTGCATATCCTTACTGTCGATGGTGTGGGTATACTCCAGCAACCGATCGGCAAGTGTGCTTTTGCCGTGATCGATATGAGCAATGATGCAAAAATTACGTATGTTATTCATTCAATAAATGTTCTCCAAAAATTAAAAGTTTATATTAAAAATCGGCATTGTTGGGTGTCCTCGGGAAAGGAATCACGTCGCGAATGTTCGTCATGCCGGTAACAAACAGCATCAGTCGCTCGAAACCCAACCCGAACCCCGAATGCGGGGCCGTGCCAAATTTCCGACTTTCGAGATACCACCAAATGGGCTCAGTGCTCATACCCAGCTCCTGTACCCGTTTCATCAGCTTATCGTAATCGGCCTCGCGCTCCGATCCACCGATGATTTCTCCGATTTTCGGAAACAGTACGTCCATTGCACGTACGGTTTTTCCGTCATCGTTTTGCTTCATATAAAACGATTTGATCTCCTTCGGATAATCGGTCAGAATAACGGGGCATTTAAAATGTTTTTCCACGAGGTAACGTTCGTGCTCGGCTTGCAGATCGGTTCCCCAATGTACGGGATATTCGAATTTATGACCCGATTTTTCCAAAATATCGATTCCTTCGGTATAGGTGAGCCGGACAAACTTGTTGTTCAACACAAATTGCAACCGATCCAACAGTTCGTTGTCGTACATTTTTGCAAGAAAATCGATATCCTCTTTGCAGTTTTCAAGTGCGTAACGAATGAGGTATTTCAGGAAATCCTCGGCAAGATCCATGTTATCCGTAATATCGTTGAAAGCTACTTCGGGCTCAATCATCCAAAATTCGGCCAAATGGCGTGGGGTATTGGAATTTTCGGCACGAAACGTAGGCCCGAACGTGTAAATGGCTCCCAGCGACATCGCCCCCAACTCACCTTCGAGCTGACCTGAAACGGTGAGGTTGGTCTGACGTCCGAAAAAATCCTGCGAATAGTCCACCGTACCGTCTTCTTTCTTTGGCACATTGGTTAAATCGAGCGTGGTGACCTCAAACATGGCACCGGCTCCTTCGGCATCGGAAGCGGTGATAATGGGGGTATGAAAATAATAAAATCCCCTCTCGTGAAAATAGTTATGAATGGCATACGACATGTGATGCCGTATTCTGAAAACAGCCCCGAAAGTATTGGTGCGCGGACGAAGATGAGCAATTTCGCGAAGGAACTCCAAGGAGTGCCCTTTTTTCTGCAACGGATATGTTGCCGGATCGGCCGTGCCGTAGATTTCGATTTCGACAGCCTGAACTTCAACCGATTGTTCTCTTCCTTGCGATTGAACCAATACACCGTTTACATTGATACATGCTCCGGTGGTGATGGGTTTTAAGAATTCGTCGCCGAATTTGGCATTTTCGATTACGATTTGCAGGTTGTTAATGGTCGAACCGTCGTTCAGTGCAACAAAACTCACGTTTTTGTTTCCTCTTCGGGTACGTACCCAACCCTTTATGTTGATTTCTGACCCAAAATCGGTCGACTTTAATGCATCTGCTATTTTCGTTCTTTTAATTTGCTTCATAATTTTACACTAAATCGCCCGCCGTCACTTTATTGTGACGGACGGGGGGATTTATTATTTTACTTGTTGAATTAAAAAATGAGTGATCGTTTTCTTTTTTGCTTCTTGGGAAACTGTTAATCGAAATTTCCCATGCGAAGCATATTTACCTCTTGCTCTGAGAGATAACGCCATTTCCCGCGGGGAAGATTTTTCTTGGTCAAGCCGGCAAAATAAACCCGGTCGAGTTTGAGCACCTTATATCCCAATTTCTCGAAAATACGGCGTACAACACGATTTTTGCCCGAGTGAATTTCGATTCCTACCTGCGAAAGATCTTCTTCGCTAACATAACTGATGGCATCGGCATGAATTTCTCCATCTTCCAACTCGATGCCGTCGGCAATCATTTGCATGTGTTCTGCAGCCACAGGTTTATCGAGCCAAACCTGATAAATCTTCCGCTTTTCGTATTTCGGATGTGTTAATTTCGACGCCAAATCGCCATCATTCGTAAGCAGCAAAACACCTGTAGTCGAACGGTCAAGCCTTCCCACAGGATAGATACGTTCGGAGCAGGCACTTTTCACCAATTCCATCACCGTCTTGCGGTTTTCGGGATCGTCGGTGGTAGTAACAAAGCCTTTCGGCTTATTGAGCAACACGTAAACCTTACTCTCGAGCTTTACGGGTTGATCGTGGAAAGTAACCTCGTCGGCACGGGTAATTTTGGTTCCCAGTTCGGTAATCACCTGTCCGTTTACCTTCACCACCCCGGCCTGAATAAACTCATCGGCTTCGCGGCGTGAGCACACACCGGCATTTGCCAGGTATTTGTTTAAACGAATAGGTGCATTCGGATCGACATTTTCCTTGTACTTGATCTGCTTAAACGGTTTTTTCTTTTTCTTGGGCTTTATAAATTTTCTCTGATTCGGATTAGCGGAGTTGTTAAAAGAAGCATTCGTACGCGAATACCCTCTTTCACCATATTGTGTTTGCTGACCTCCGCCATTGTTCGTTCGATTATACGGCGGTTGAGCCACCCTTTCCCCTATCCGCGGGCGGCGTTTCTTAACATTTTCGCCTGAAGGAGCACCCTCTTCCATTTTTTGCCCGGATTCGTTGTAAGGTTGACGAGAATTACGTTCTGTTTCATTGGCATCCCTATTTTCCGATTGCATATTTTTATCGTTAGTGTATGACTTATTGAAAGAAACGTGCTTCCCATCGCCTTTGCTCCTAAAATTTTGTTTAGGCTGTGATTCTTCGTTGTTGATTGTCATTTTCTTTAAATACTGATTTAATTTTTATACTTATTAAAACCTCACGGTGTTATTGTTTTTACTAAAAAACAAGTACTCAGTTTGTTTTCACACAAACTGTAAATTCATTTCATTTTGATGTCTGCATAAAAAATAATTTTAGTTGTTTCATTTTTATATTCCTGTGTAATTTCGTGGAGTAATGGCTTTTAATTCCTTTTTAATCTCATCCGATACCTGAAGTGAATCAATAAAGTTAGCCATATCTTCTTTTGTGATATGCACATTGGTGCGGGTCAATCCTTTCAACGCCTCATAGGGTTTCGGGTAGCCTTCTCTTCGAAGAATAGTTTGAATCCCTTCGGCCACCACCGCCCAGTTATTATCCAAATCTCTATCGATGGCTTCTTTGTTTAATAACAATTTATTGAGCCCTTTTGTTGTACTTTTTATGGCAATTAATCCGTGAGCCAGCGGAACACCGATATTCCGGATGACGGTGGAATCCGTTAAATCGCGCTGCAAACGCGAAACAGGCAATTTGGCCGCCAAATGCTCGAGCAAAGCATTGGCCACACCCAGATTGCCTTCGGCATTTTCGAAATCGATAGGATTAACCTTATGCGGCATGGCCGACGAACCCACTTCTCCCTCCTTGATGCGCTGCTTGAAATATTCCATCGAAATGTATTGCCACATGTCGCGATCGAGATCGATCATGATGGTATGAATGCGCCGAACGGCATCGAAACCGGCAGCCAGCTGATCGTAATTGGATATTTGCGTGGTATATTGCTCACGCTCGATTCCGAGCTTTTGCGAAAGGAAGTTGTCGGCAAATTTTTTCCAATCGATATGAGGATATGCCACATGATGGGCATTGAAATTGCCGGTTGCCCCGCCAAACTTCCCCGTCACGGGAATCGTTTTCAGGACATCGGTCTGAATCCGCAAACGGTAGGAAAAAACGTTGATTTCTTTTCCCAATCGTGTTGGCGATGCCGGTTGTCCGTGTGTTCTGGCCAACATGGGAATATCTTTCCATTTTTCAGCATAGTCCTCGAGCAATGCAATCAGCTGTTCCAACGCAGGAATGTAAACGGTGTGCAAGGCATCTTTCCACATCAACGGAAAAGCGGTATTGTTGATATCCTGCGAAGTGAGACCAAAATGGATGAACTCTTTGTAGGACGACAAACCCAGGGTGTCGAATTTTTCTTTCAGAAAATACTCGACAGCCTTTACATCGTGATTGGTTGTTTTCTCGATCTCTTTAATACGCAGAGCATCTCCTTCCGAAAAATCGGAAACGATTTCCCGTAAAGCGGCCATTTTTTCGGCAGATATTTCGTTTAAAGGTGAAATACCTGTTTCGCAAAGCGCAATAAAATATTCGATTTCAACCCGTGTACGATATTTTATTAAAGCCCCTTCCGAAAAAAATGAAGCCAATTCTTTGGTTTTTTCCCTATATCGACCGTCAATTGGGGATACGGCCGCGAGTTCATGTTTTTCCATTTAATCCATCCAACGTTTCACGATACAAAAATAGGTATAAATCTAGTTTCTAAAAAATATATCGAAAAAAATATCGAATATATTTTGCAATAAAACAAAAAAGGATATATCTTTGCATCGCTTTTCTGAAAACAAAGTACCCGGGCGTTTAGCTCAGCTGGTTCAGAGCATCTGCCTTACAAGCAGAGGGTCGGCGGTTCGAATCCGTCAACGCCCACAACAAATTAAAAGCTTTGATAATCAATTTATTGAATGGATTGTCGAGGCTTTTTTATTGCAGTTTCAGGCCAGTTGGAGTGCTCATTTACCTTGTTTTTTGCCGATTTGTGCCAAGTTTTTCCAAATCGTGTTGCAAATTACATGCAAATTCATTTCATATAAAATATTCGAACCCATGGCTCAGTATATATATATACCGGGATAAGCAAATAAAAAAAATTAAATATTATCGGGTATAATTTATAGATAATTTAATTGAAATATCGATGACTATAAAAATTTAAACCTTAAATTTGCCCTTCGAAAGAACATTCACACTAAAAAAAATGCAAATCATGAGAAAAAAATTGACGTTAGCGGTTTCTCTTTTGCTGCTGGCGCTCTGTGTTGGAGAAATTGCCGCCCAGCCTCAAATTATTGCCCATCGCGGCTATTGGAAAACCGACGGTTCTGCACAAAATTCCATTGCAGCCCTGCTGAAAGCCGATTCCATTGGAGTTTATGGATCGGAATGCGATCTGTGGTTATCGTCGGATGGTGTGCCTGTTGTCAATCACGATGCAACCGCAATAGCAAACGACGAAAAGATAACCCTTGAAGAAAGTCCTCTTGCCACATTAAAAAAGGTAACCCTCGCCAATGGCGAATCGTTACCCACCTTTGAAGCCTATCTCGATGCATTCGAACAGTGCAAAAACGTAAAACTGATTATCGAATTTAAAACCCACAAAGCAAAAGAGCGGGAAGATGAACTGGCAAAAAAAGTAATCGATGCCATTCATCGACGGAATCTTTGCGACCGGGTAGAATACATTTCTTTCGGGATGAATTTTGTAAATCGGGTGAGGGCTCTCGATCCTTCAGCAAAGGTATATTATCTGAGCGGCGATCTTGCTCCTGAAGCCCTTCATGCTATGGGTGCAGCAGGTATCGATTATCATTTCAATGTGATATATAAGCATCCGGAATGGGTAACATCGGCTCACGATTTAGGGATGAAGGTGAACGTATGGACCGTGAACAAACCCGAGGATATCGAAAAAATGATCGATTTGAAAGTCGATTACATCACTACCGACGAACCGCTTTTGGTGCGTGAAATCATCAACGAAAAAAAATAATATTGGCAGGAATTTATCTTCATATTCCGTTCTGCAAATCGCGATGCATCTATTGCGATTTTTATTCGCAAACAGACGAAACCTATATCGACGAATTTACCGAAGCGGTATGCAGGGAAGCTCATTTGCGTAAACAAATGCTTGAAAACGAAACCGTTCGGACAATTTATTTTGGGGGAGGAACACCATCGCGCTTGCAAGAGAAACATCTTGAAAAGATTTTTGATACGCTGTTTGCTGAATTTTCAATGAACAACCTTGCCGAGGTAACGTTGGAAGCCAATCCCGACGATCTTTCCCCCGAATATATCGGCATGCTTCGCCGGCTTCCGTTTAACCGCATCAGCATCGGCATTCAAAGTTTCAACGACGACGAACTGAAATTTCTCGGGCGAAGACACACCTCGCATGATGCCGTGAAAGCAGTGAAAAACAGTCAGCAAATGGGGTTTGACAACATCAGCATCGATTTGATGTATGGCCTGCCTGCTCAAACCCCCGAAATATGGCAAAACAACCTGCAACAAGCGTGCGCTCTCGATATTCAACATATCTCGGCTTACCATTTGACATATGAAGAAAACACCCCGTTGTATGGGTTGCTCAAAAAAGGGAAAATCCATCCGGTGGATGAAGAACTCAGTTCAACTTTTTTCAATCAGCTCATCGATACCCTCGAAGAGGAAGGTTTCGTTCATTACGAAATCTCCAATTTTGCCAAACCGGGATATCTTTCACAGCACAATTCGTCGTACTGGAAAGGCGATACGTATCTGGGACTGGGACCTTCGGCACACTCGTTCGACGGCCACAACCGCTCATGGAACACAGCTTCGCTAACCGCTTATCTCAAGGGCGTTTTCACGGGAAATATGTCCTGCGAAACCGAGCATCTGTCGCTTCTCCAACATTATAACGAATTTATCCTCACGCGATTGAGAACCAGAGACGGAATCGATACGCTCGAATTAAAGAACCGTTTTGGAGAATCCTTGTATCGCTACTGCCTCGATGGCGCGCAAAAATTTATAGAGGAAGGTCTGCTGGTTTTTCAAAATAATGTGCTGAAACTTACCCGAAAAGGGATGTTTATTTCCGACGGCATCATCAGCGAATTAATGAAGGTATGAAAGACTGTAAAATGCTCATTTCATCCGGATCTATATGACTCATTAACAAATTACGGAGGAAATCACACCACATCAAATGAAATGAGAAGAAATGGAAATCATGATGCCCTAAGAACGTACTAATAATACCTGTCGAAAATTTGCCGAAACTTTTCCGTTTTCCGAAAACGGTTGAGCCACGCATTCAGGCTGTCCAGCAAAATTGGCGAATCTTTTCGCACTGCCCACGATTCGAGTTGCGTGAAGCTGATATCGGTATCGATATCGATTTCCGGCAAACGTTCTGCCAGGCGCACAGCCAACTTTTCGTCGCACACCGTATAATCGATTTCGCCGGCTGCCACCATCATTACCAATTGTTCGGCCTCATACGTATCGTCTTGTTTAACGTAAATGGTATCGCCAATTTCGTGCGAAAGGTTATCCAAACGCACAATTGCCGGGGAACTCTTGGGAACATAGAGAATTTTTTTCGCCAAATCCAAATGCTGCCGTATGGGTTCAGCACCGTTATTGAATGCAGCTTTGCGTTGCACAAGTACCCATTTATTCAAGGTAATGGGTTCGGTAAAAGCAAACGAATCCCGTAGATGAGTATTGACGGGAATGTTTTGAGCCACAAGGTCGTATTTTCCCGAAAGCAATCCCTTCAGGTTCTCATCCAGACTGTTTCCGAGAAATATATTCACCTCCAATCCCCAGTCATCTCCCAAAGCCCGAATCAATTCGTACTGAAAGCCCGCAACAGAATCGCCCGCAATATAATAGCCGACAGGACTGTATCCGGTTGCTACATTGAGTACGCCCGACTTCACAATCTGGGGATAATCGCGAACGGTCGGCTGTTTTTTAACATTTGCCTTTCGCAACTGCACCATCACTGCAACAACCGCAAGAAGCAGAAAAACATAGAGATAAATCGTTTTCTTCGATTTCATGTTACCAACCTGTTATCGGTTATCAGTTATAAAGATTAATGGAAACCCCCATTTTAAAAAGAGGAGGATTTACCGGATAATGAGGCAACGAAAAATAATCGGGGTCCATGATGTAAGGCGCAATGTTGTAGAACATCAAAAAGAAGCGGGTCTGCTTCAGATGCATGTTGGCATAAGCGGTGGCAATGGGAAAATTACCGATTTCCATTTCGCGCTGATTGTAAAACTGGAGCAATGCCGGTTCGTATCCCGGAACGTAATACTTGGTATGATAATGCGCATCCACGCCCAACTGCAACGTAAGCTCGTTGGCAATTTTCGTTTTCAGAAACAGATTGGAATACAAACTCAACGTGGGAACAGGAATGGCATACTGATTGCTCGAAGCCTGGTAAACCACCTGATTGTTCCAATTGAAAACCCCGAATTGCAAATCCTGATCCACTCGCACCGAAAGTACCTGAATATTGTTCCCTTCTTGAACGGGATCTTTATTTTCATCGAAATAGAGGTAATTCTGCAAATTCTCCACTCCTACCCTCACGGTGGTATTGGTAAACGGAATGAATAATTTTCCGCCGACATAAACACGACGGATATCGCCAAAATCGGTGTTCCACCAAAAATATTTCGAGTGATAATTTTCTTCCAAATATTTTGGTTTTAGATTCTTAATATAAGCCTCGCCCACTATTTCCGTACGCTTTCCGGCAATATTGAAACCGGTTTCTACGTTACCCATTGCCCTGAACTCTCCCAAATTATATCCCAACACACCCAGGTCGGCCTGAAGGTTAAACCGCAGATTTTCGCCTTGACGTTTGTTGAGGATACCGCCGACAACAACCGAATTCTCTTTGTGTGTCGTGCGCATCGTACCTACGGTGTCGAGCAGCGAATAATTGCGCAAATCGTGCTCCACAAAAGCCGTCAAGCCAAATTTCACCCAATCCCTGAATCCTTCACGCATGGACAAAGCCAACGTGTTTTTAAAGGAAGAATAATGGGTGCTGTCGTCAACCGCACCGGAATAAAAACGATGCCGATAAACGGTATCGATGGCCTGAATAGTTTTTTCCTGATCGACATAAGCCGTATCGTATGATAGAAAACGCCGGTATTGCTGCCGATATCGCGATGTGAGAATAATGCTTGCCACAGGTACAAATTCACCTTTTTCATCTTCCTCAACCGGTTCTTTGCGGTAACCCAGATTATAACGACCGGTGAGGTAAAACTGATCGGTTTTGAGTCGATTCCATGTTTGCGAAAATTTCGTGGGAATGTCTCCGGTCTTGAAATCCTGTTGAATGGAATCGGGCTGCTTAATGAAACGATCGTCTGTTATTCCGCCGTTTTCGTAATGGGTAATACTTGCCGTTGAAGCATACGCATGTGCTTCAAATCGATCGCTCAAGTAATTACCATAAAACACCCAGTCGATATGTTTAGCCGATTGCGAATTATAAAAACCACGCGCATACGGATAATCGATATCGAATCCAAGATTCAGTTTTTTACCGAAATTCATGGTCAAACGCCCCTCAAACCGTTCTTCCTTATTTTCGGTGCTTCCGGCAGTGTGATAGCTAAGACGCGAATAGGGAACACGCACATTAAGAAACACATGCTTTTCGGGATCTTTATTATAGGGATCATAGGCATCGTAAAAGACAAACTGACTTTTCTCCTTACGATCGAAAAATATTTTCGAAAAAAGTGGCAGTCCCAAATTTCCCAAATGCCCTACCGCCACAGCATAGCCATCGGGCAAAGTGGTGTGCTGATAATTATATAGAGCGGTATCCATAGGTGCCGGATAGCGTTCACCCGTTCGCTCGTCGATTTTCCACGAGGTGAACCGCGGTTGCTCTTTCACCGAATCCGATGCAGAACGAACATTTGGCTCAGGTGGCGATTGGTTTTTACGGGGCAACAAATCCAACGAATCGCGATCGAACGTAATCTGGGATGAATCGGGCAAAATGATGTGTGCCTGCGGAAAAGAAGCCACTGTCCACAGCAACAAAAGACAAACTATATATCCCTTTTTTCTCATCGTGTGCAAAAGTACATGAAAATCGAGGTTTATCCAAGCGCACGCCACAAAAATCGAAGCACTTCCCACACTTCCTACACTTTCCTACGCTTTCCTACGCTTTCCTACGCACCTGAAACCCTCTCCCCATCTAACTTTCCTACACTTCCCACACTTCCTACACTTCTTGTTTTTCTTACACTTCCGGCTCTCTACATTCCTACACTTATCGCCTTCCACGAAAAAGTAAAGATTGTATCGTCCTGAAATTTGTTTACGTTTGTTTTCATAATCCTGAATCCTGTTTACTTTTTTGTAAACCTATTTCAGAACTAGACACTTTTTTATTTACCGGTTTTCTCAGCCGCAAAATTCATCTCTCCTATTGAAGTATGGGCAACCCCATGAATGAGTCAGCTAACAGTTCACTGACACCGTATCGTGTGTTCACTGCCCCCACTTCATGTTTGGAGTTGAACCCATATCAAATTCGATCATTCCTCCTTTTAGTATGTCGCTGTGAGATAAATAATTATTGGTATATGCTTTCCCATTCAATTTAACAGACCGGATATATCTATTTTCGGGAGAAGCATTATGGGCAACAAGGATAAATTTTTTGTTGTTTTCCAACTTTATCACGGCTTTCTTAAAACTCGGACTCGCAATCATGTAATAAGGCGTGCCCGGGCAAACAGGATAAAAGCCAAGTGAAGCAAATACGTACCAAGCCGACATCTGCCCCGCATCGTCATTTCCAGAGAGGCCACCGGGATCATTTAGATACTCCGTCTCCATAATATGACGTACTTCTTCTTGAGTTCGCCATGCCCGACCGGCATAATTAAACATAAACGGTATTTGATGACAGGGTTCATTACCATGCCAATAAAGCCCTTCAGAGAACATGGAATCGAGCTTGGCGAGATATTTCGCTCTACCACCCATCTGTTGAATCAACCCGGGTACATCATGAGGAACATACCATGTGTAGTGGGCAGGTGTTCCCTCCGTAATAAAATCGACGAAATTGAACGCATTATTCGCTTTGAGAAATTCTCCATCGGCATAACGTCCTTGTGCATAACCCGAAATTGTGTCGATTACATGCGTATAATTCGTCGCCCTCAATGAAAGCATACGATAATCCTCTTTTTTGCCCAATGCATTGGCTACCTGCGCCAACACAAAGTCATCGTATGCATATTCCAATGTACGCGATACTTGCTCATGCGTATGAAATGCATCAGGCACACTGTCTTCAAGCGGAATGTATCCATACCGAAGATACGATTTCAGAGCACGTCGTCCCATCCCGTTTTTGTAATCCTCGATAGAGGAATGCGATTCAAACGCATTTTTCCGCATCCCTTCATACGCCTTTTCGATATCGAAATTTCTCACTCCTTTTACAAAGGCATCCCCAATGACAGAAATACCATGATCGCCAATCATCGCCGATGTATAACTGTTCCAGCATGGAAAAATGGGTAACCATCCACCCTGCTCATATTTCAAAATCAAGGAATGCACCATGTCTCCCGATTTCCGGGGCGAGATGATATTGAGCAACGGATGCAACGCACGGTAAGTATCCCACATGCTGAAATCGTCGTAATAATTCCGACCCTTCTCAACGATCCTAATGGGTTTTCCCGCAGCAAACGAAGGATAGCGCCCGTCCACATCGTTAAAAGTGCGCGGGAGAAACGATGCTCTGTACAACGCTCCGTAAAACTTGCACTTATCTTCTTCGGAATCCGTCTCAACCTCAATTAATGCCAACTGTTTTTCCCATATCCGCGATAAATCATCCCTGACTTGGTCGAAATTCCATGTGGGGATTTCCTCCTCCATATTTAAACGGGCGCCTTCCATATCCGTAAACGAGGATGAAGCTTTTATGATGACTTCCTCGTTCTCTCTAACCCGAAAACGGAGGTAAGCTCCGATTTTTTTCCTATTCGACAATGCGGTCTTTCCGGGAAAAACGGTATCGCCGATAAAAGTACCGAATTCTTCCAATGGCTTTTGGTAGGAAACGATAAAGTATCCATTGTATCCCGCATATTTTCCCCATCCTTGATAAATCCGATGAACGGGATTATATCCTCTGATTTCTTGCCGAACCGTATCTATTTCAATGCACCCTTCCCCCTCATCGCTATTGGGATTTACGACCAAATAAGCATCACCTTGTTCGCTGTAGGTAAACCGAAAAATAGCAGAACGTGATTTTCCGGTCATTTCCGCCTTAATACCGTAATTTTTAAGAAATACGGAATAATAAGAAGGAGTGGCTGTTTCCTGATCATGGGAAAAAATACTGCCTCGTTTTTCGGGATCGGTTTTTAGTGCTCCGAAAAGAGGCATCAATGTCATCGATCCGTAATCCTGTGTACAACCACCGTTAATCCAATGTGAGTTTCGAAATCCCTGCAAAATAGAATCCCGGTAATAATAGGGGGCGATACATTTGATTTCCGTATCTCTTGTCTGTGGCGTCCAAAAATTCATGCCGTTGGGTTCAAGTACAGCGGGAATCGTTTGCGCATACTCTTCCCTTCCTTTGCCGAAACGACCGGCATGCTTTGTTACGGAAGCTGCAGTTCCCACCCGTGTGTCGACGTATTGAATCCTCCCTTCTTGTCGAAAATGTTGGGAATTGACACAAGATATTATCACCAGGTTGAGAAACAACAATTTAAAAGGCACTTTTTTCATACAAATGTATATTGTTTTCCCATTTTGAAGGGATGCTGTTTATACTGATATCTGTTTAAAAAAGATATCATCTATAAAAAAGCAGTTGAAAGCGAATATCAATCGACCTTTCAACTGCCCTTCTTTAATTTATACCACATCAATAACCCGTGTTTTGTTTCCAATTCGTATTGGTATTCAACACATATGTAGGTATCGGAAATATACGGCGGAATTTTTGCGTTTTCGCAGCCGGATTAACCACATGCTTAAAACCCCAGTCATCCTCGAATTTTCCGAACCGGATCAAATCGTTGCGACGCCAACTCTCGTCTACAAACTCACGAGCCCTTTCGTCCAGCAGATCTTCCAGGGTCGGCGAACCGACAAACGACGGCGCATGAACATACGATCTGATCTGATTCATCAGCGAGGCCGGGGTATCGCCTTTTGTTGCAGATGCTCCCCGCAAAATTGCTTCGGCCTTCATCAGCAACACATCGGCATAACGGAAGATGGGAACATCATTGCTCTGACTGCGATTTTGTGCTTTCGTTGTCTTCAAATCCATATAAAACTTAATGGAGCGATAACCCTGTGAACGACCTTTAAGATCATTCCCCACATCAAGGGTTGGAAGGTCTTTCAGTTCGATCTCCCGGGTAAGCGTCACATGCACACCATCCACAATCCAGGGTGTCGAAGTAGCTTTGTATGTAGACGGATCACGCACATAAAGCGGCCCTCTGAGAATCTGTTCGTTCCGATCGTCACCCGTCAGCGAAAATTTATCCGCAAATTCAGGATTGTAGGCAAAGTTGCCTGCCACACTGTTAGGAAGATCGACCCCGTAAAAACCTTTGTTTCCACTGCGGTGTGTCCAGAAACGTGCATACGTCATTCCCTGCTGTGTTGCCCTGTCGTAAGGCATAACATAGATGAAATCCTTGATGTGCGGTCCGTTTTCGGGAATAAACTTGGATAAATACGGATCACTCAGATCAAACTTGCCCGATTCGATAATGTCGTCGCACATCGCCACTACATCGTCCAACTTCTCATTGGTCATAGCCGGGGTATAAGAAGCCACATCGGCACAGGTATATACAGCCCAGTTCAGGTAAAGTTTGGCGAGGAGGGCTTCCGCCATATATCGTGTCGGTTTACCGTAGGTAGAGGCATCCACATTGGTGGGAAGGTAATCGAGTACCGCCAGCAGTTCCGATTCGATATACCTGGCCACAACAGCACGAGGCGAGCGATCAATCGCCTCATCTTCATCAAGAAGACGGTTCAATAAAGGTACATCACCGTAACTGTCCATCAGCACCCAAAAATAGTATGCCCTGACAGCGCGAATCGAAGCCGTTACCGGCGATTCCTCACCCCCCAATTCAAGAATAGTTTTGTTGCACTTCGTTATGCCGCTTGTCAATGTTTCGAAATAACCGATAACAGCATCATCAGGTGTCCAGGAATGGAGCGACATATGCGCATAACGTCCGTTGTCATAATAGTCGCCACTCAGGGAAACACCCACAGCCTCATCAGAGGAAAGTGTCTGGGCATGATGGTAATCGCGAGCCAACGGATCACGCATTGCAAAAAGTACATCGGCACTCTTTGCTTCGATAGCTATCTCGGAATTTGGGAATGACGTGTATTGCGACTTGATTTCCACATCCAGGTCGGTACAACTTACAGCAAAAATCAGCGGCAAAATCGAAAAAATAAATTTTATATAGTTGATATTCATATTGATACAATTTTAAAAATTAACATTTACTCCCAACAAGAAGGTGCGGGTACGCGGATAAGTCTGTCGGTTATCGACGCCCGGCTCCAGTCCGCCGAGATTGATTTCCGGATCAATACCCTTATAACCTGTAATGGTAAACAGGTTGTTACACGTAACATAAAGACGCAGCCCTTTGATGTATGGATTGATAACGCCAAAGTTGTATCCCAAAGTGAGGGTAGAAAGCCGCAGGTAATCGCCTCTCTCCAGATAACGGTCCGAAGGTGCATGCGAGTTGTAGTCCGTGGCCAAGTTATCTTCAAACATCGAAGCCAGCACATTCTTTCCGTTACCCACACTGGCATAGTTACTCAAATAGGCGCGAGTTCCGTTCATGATCTTGTTTCCGAAAACACCCTGGAAAAAGGCAGTCATGGTCCATTTCCCGAAATTCAGCGTGTTATCCCAGCCCAACGCCAGTTTTGGCTGAGCCGATCCGGTTGCAGTACGGTCGTCGTACAACGGCTTGGCCGTAGTAACCACATCCCCCGTCAGGTTATCCGTGTACCGTCCGTCGGCCTGTCGAGTAACTTTCGAAGCAAACTCATCCCCATAGAGATCTTTCAGACTTCCCTCGCCATATACATAAAAATGCGATACACCCTCTTTGTAACCTGCCCATTCCCAAGTATAAAACTGTCCGATGGGATAACCCTCCATCACCCGTTGCACGGTAGCCGTTGAAAAACCTGCAGCATCCAGGTTAGCCCGGTCGAAATAATCGACGGAATAAGTATCGTTGGATAGTCTCTCCACCCGGTTTTTGTTGTGGGAAAGATTGAGCGACGTCTCCCAGCTGAAACGACCGGTTTGTACAGGTATAGCATTGAGATTAAATTCGATTCCCTTATTGCTAATCTCTCCCACATTTGCCGTCAGCCAGTTATAGGGATAACGGGTGGTAGATACCTGATAATCGGCAATCAGATCCTTTGTACGCTTGTCGTATAATTCAATGGTACCGTTCAGGCGGCTGTTGAAAAAAGAGAAATCCATACCCACGTTAAACATACCTGTACGTTCCCATTTCAGATCGGGATTCGCATTTCGGGTCGGTCCGATTACATGATACTGTTCGGTCTCGCCCAACGGTGTCACATATTCAAACCATCCGGTAGCACCATAAACCTGTGTCGCGGTAAATACGTCAAATCCCAGCGAGTTCCCGCTGATACCGTATCCCACACGCAACTTCAGGTCATCAAACACATGGAGGTCTTTAATAAAGGGTTCCTCCGAAAGACGCCAGGCAACCGATGCCGAAGGGAATGTACCCCATCGGTTATTCTTACCAAAAGCCGAAGAACCATCACGCCGGATAGTCGCCTGAAGAATGTATTTGCTGTTGAAAGAATAGTTGGCACGACCATAAACGGAAATCATTCTCAATGTAGAAAGCATATAACTGCCATCTCCAAGTCCGAGGCCGTTGATATCTACTTTGTTTCCCATAGCCAGGTTATAGTAGGTTAAATCGTCATTGTAGAAATCGTAGGTGGTTAACTTAAATCCGTCGTTATCGTTACTTTCCTCCCAAGAATACCCGGCCATCAGTCCCAGTTTGTGACTATCGTTAAAAGTTCGGTCATAATTAAAATAGCACTCGATCATTTTTTTCTTGTTGCTAATAGTCGATCGGTCGGCTTTACCATTCATCCCGACGGCTACAAGCGACTTTGTCGTGTTATAGTTGCTGTAAATGAACTGTTCGTTTTGATAGGCAAGCGTCATGTTGTACTTCAGTCCCTTCAAGATATCCAGCGAAGCCTTCACATTTCCCTGTATCTGTTTGTTCTCTGTGTCATACATATTCTCCCTGATCAGCGCCACAGGATTATAATTTTGAGAGATACCGATATTTTCATACCAGGTACCGTCTTCATTTTTCACGGGAACAAGCGGCGAGTAATAGCACATCGCATCCAGTACACTTTGTCCCTGAGTGGCAAAGGGCACACTCCGGCGGTTGGTCACACTGGTATTCACGTTGAACGAAAGGGTGAGCCGGTTATTCATCGCTTTCGACTCGACATACGCCCGTCCGATAAGACGATCCATCTCCGTTCCCTCAATCACACCTTTGCGTTCCATGTAATTGATACTGGAATTATATGAAACCTGTTCCGATCCGCCGTTAATAGAGACATTGTGATTATGACTTAATCCCGTTCGTTGCACCTCTTTCTGCCAGTCGGTATTGGCACCCAGATCGTTGATAAGGGTAATGTTATTCTGAGTGGCATAACGACGCAGTTGGTCGCCATCCATCACATCCCAGTTTTTCAGTATCTCATCGGATGCAACATAGCCGCTGTAATTAATGGCGGTATGTCCGGAACGACCCTTTTTGGTATTGATGATAATCACACCGTTTGCCGCTTTCGATCCATAAATGGCAGTTGCCGTGGCATCACGCAACACATCAATGCTTTCAATGTCATCGGGAGCAACCAGAGCAAGCGACATGCCGGGTACACCATCGATCACGTAGTAGGGTTCCTGCGCTGCTCCGCTGCGGATAGTAGATGCACCACGCAGCGTAATGGAAGGTGAAGCGTTAGGGTCGCTACTCTGAGTAATGACCAATCCCGGCACCTTACCCTGCAGCAGCTGCGCGGGATCGGAATAGGCACCTACGTTCATCTTCTCTGCCCGCACAGTGGTAATCGAGCTGGTTACATCCTTACGCGCCATGCTGCCATAACCAATCACCACCAACTCTCCCAACGCTTGCGTATCCTCTCGTAAAACCACATCAACATGGGTTTTACCTGCGGTGTTGACATCTTGTGTTAGATAACCGATATACGAAATACGAAGCAGGGCATCATCGGCAACGCTCAACGTAAAATTTCCATCGAGATCCGTAACCGTTCCATTGGTCGTTCCAACTTCAACAATATTGGCTCCGGTAATTGGCATGCCTGCTTCATCTACCACTCTTCCGCTAATTTGCTTCTTCTGTTGAGCAATGCTTTCTATGGTCGTCATCGAATTACCCGGTACCTTGGTTGTGCGACGTTTATACACCGTCACCTGTCTTTCTACCAAGCTGTAATTCAAATCCGTACCCTTCAACATCATTTTCAGAATATTCCCAATGTTCTCATTCTTTACACGAATAGATGTCTTTTTATCGAGTTCGGTTTTTGCCTCATCTGTAATCAAAAACACATAATCGCTCAATCTTTCAATCTCTGAAAACGCTTTTAACAGCGTTACATTGCTCAAATCCAGCGAAAGCTCCTTCTGTTGAGGATAACTATTTTCCGCACTTAAACCGAAAATGCAGATAAACAAAAATAATGCTGACACTTTCATGATCTTCAAACTTCGGGTGCATTTTTTGCATGCACATCGTTCAGATTTAATAATTTCTTTCATACCTTTGTAATGAATTTAGTTTACTGATTAGGTTTTATTTGTAAATTAATTTTCGCATGATCGGACAATGTGACGGCATTGTCCGATTTTTCATTGAACTTTTCTTTTTGGGTTTTTACTTCATAGGCATAGCTGTTTTTTTACGTATTCGTATGGCGTTGTTTTCTCTTTCATATTCCGTAGAAGAAAGTATGGAAATGGAAGTCATCACACTATCCAGATGGTTGGACAAAAACAATTTCCCCGAAAAGGTCTGATCGTTTAACTTCGACGTTTCATCAAATTGAACATTGTAATACCGCCCCACCTTTTTCAGAATTTCGGACAAGGGAGCGCTATTAAATTCCAATATCCCGTCCTTCCAGCCGATATATTCCGAAACATTCACCTTTTCTTTCGAAACGGCATTTTCGGTCATCTCGATTTTTTCGTTGGGCATCAATTCGGCTTGATAACCGTCAGCAGCCTCAATTTTAACTTTACCCCTCACCAACACCACTGTTTTGCAGTTATCTTCCTTATAAGCTGTAATATTGAATGCAGTACCTTCTACCAAAATATTCATATCGGATGCATGCACGATAAACGGAATATGCGCACGGTGTGCAACATCGATATAAATCTCCCCGTCAACATAAATTTCACGTCGCTTTTCTTTAAATTCCGAAGGAAAATCCAGCCGGGTACCCGAGTTCAGCCATACTTCCGTACCGTCCGAAAGCGTAATATGGGTTCGTTTACCATAGGGCACAACCAGTCTGCTCATCTCCGTTTTGGCAAGCACTATTTCTTTTTTTGTATCCGTGCCGGCGGTAATCGTAGCCTTTCCCCCTTCGGCAAGTCCGATATGGGAGTTATGACGTAATGGCATTTTTTTACCGGCTGTAATCAGATAAATCTCTTCATCAGGAAGCGTTTTTCCAACAATCATTGCCGTGCTATCGGGTATCGCATGACGCGCATTATCTTTCATTTCTTTGACGAAGATGACAGACAACAACCCCATTAAGAGCACGGCCGCAACAGAACCGGCACGTAACATCCTCGTGCGCCTTTTATGTTGTTCGATACGATGTTTAACGCTGCTATAAATCTCTTTTTTCTCGGTATCGGAAATCGGGTAGTAATTGATTTTTACTGCATTGAAGCGGGAGATTGCCTCTTGCAATACATCCTCCATATGCGGATTTTCTTTCCTGAAGTTATCCCAATAATCCTCCCACTCTTTCGTTCGAAAAAGTCTCCATTTGATAAACTCCTCATTTTGTAACAAGTTATCAACATCCCGGGAAAAATTAGTATTGATATCCATAGTACCCCTTTTCCTATATAACGAATCGGTTTCACTTTCGTGGACAGAAAAGAGACAAAAAAATCAAAATTTAACACTTAAGCAGACTGCATGAGCCGAAGATTGCTCTTTCGTCGTTATCTCGGTTGACAAAATAGGGGCATTACGGTTGAAGTACGGTTCGGCGGGTAGCACTTCTACCTTTACATCAGTTGACAAAACAGGTTAATAAGCGTCAGTACTACCGTTTTATCGAACAGGTTAGCCTCCGTTGCTTTTTGACGCAATTTTTCCATGGCCCTGTAGAGAAGTTTTCGTGCCGACTCTTCACGCATATTCAATATCACGGCAATTTCCTTATGGGAAATCCCCACTACATATTTAAGATAAATTGCCTCTTGTTGATTAGGGGTTAACTGATTTAACAGCAAGCCCACCCGCTTTTTTAAGATGGCACGGGTTTCGTTTTCAATTATATTGTCCAGCACGGTAACCTCTATGGTAAATCTATCCTCCATCGACTCGATGCTATCGTTATTGCGGTTTTTTCTTGCCAAATCGATCAATCGGTTTTTGAACGATTTAAAAAGATATCCGGCTATATTTTCTATTTGGCGCAAATCGTTTCTACATAAATAAAGTTTCATAAACGTATCCTGTATGGCATCCTTGCACGTTTCCCTCTGATAACCAAGGCCCATTCCATACGCAAACAAATCATCCACATACGTGATATAGATTGCCTCGAAAGAAGCCTCGTCTCCTTTTCCCAAAAATTTTTCCCAATTCAAATCAATTGAAGCCATTTGTATAGGAAATTTTATCATGTAGAGATACAAAAAACAAATTAACATGATTTTTTCTTCATAATCAAATTTTTATTCCCAAAACCCCACACCTAAAATAGAGACAGTTGCTGTTTTATCGAACGTTTATAGGTGTACCCATTCACCGAAAGTATCGATTGTAAGGGTCAATATTTTATCAGCATTTGTGAAATAAATGCCCGATATTCATTGGGTGTCCTCCCCTTTTTCTTTTTAAATATTCGTATAAAATTCGACATGTTATTAAATCCGCACGAGTAGCAAATTTCAGCAACATTTGAAGTCGTTTCAGTTAACATTTGGCAAGCATGGGCAATCCGAATATTGGTAAGATAATCTATAAAAGTACTATTTGTCTTTTTCTTAAAAAAATGACTGAATGCTGATTCTGACATACCTATTAATTCCGCTACGTCATTTAGTTTAATTTCCTTATCGTAATTTTTTTCGATATAATCGCAAACTTTTGCAATTCTGCGGCTTTTCGTGGTTTGTATAATAGAAGAACTGTCAAATTGATTACTCACCAAAACACGTTTATCGGCAACCGATAAATCATGAAGTATTGAAAAAAATTCAAGCACTGTATGGAATCCTTGCATTTTGGTGAGGCGAAGAATTTTTTCACCTACCATTTTTTTTGAAGATTCTGCAAAATCCAAGCCTCGCTGAGCATCAAAGAGCAATTGTTTGATCGGGACAAATAACCGTTTCTCCAAGATGGGAAATTTCAAAATTTGATCCGAAAACTGAATTGTGATGACATGATTGCCTTTTATGATTTCTCCTTTCCATGCATGAGGCACATTTGGACCTATCATTATCAAATCAAGCCCATCAAATTCTTCCACAGAATCTCCCACGATTCGTTTGCCATAGGTATTCAATACTAAATTGATTTCAAAATCAGAATGATAATGAACCGGATAATCAAACATAGCATTCGGATGATCCAACACGATAAATAAATCATTGTCGGAAATAGGGGTTATTTCTTTTTGTATCTCCTTCATCATTAAAACATTTTTCTATGGCAAATATATAAATAATAATGAAAATGCACGATTTTGTTCAAAATAATATAACTATAAAACAAAATAATACAAAAATATTGTCATGTTTTTCCCTACTTTTGCTTCCACAAAAATAAAAGCGAATAGCGATTATATGGAAACAATTTCAGTTGGAATCATCGACGTAATCATCGTATTTGTTTATTTAGGTGCAATCATTTGGTGGGCTTTAAAAAAGGGCAAAAGTGCCGATTCGCAATCCTATTTTCTGGCAGGACGTTCCATGCCATGGTGGATTGTGGGATTATCGCTTTCTGCGGCAAGCATTTCGAGTACAACACTCATCGGTCAATCTGGTGACGCCTACCACACAGGCTTGGCTGTTTTTAACTACAATCTAACAGGGGTTGTTGTTATGGTATTTTTTGCCATATTTTTATTGCCTCTCTATATAAAATCGAAAGTATTCACCATTCCCGAATTTTTAGAGAAACGCTATGACGAACGTTCGAGGTATTATTTTTCGGCAATTTGCATTATTGGAAATATTTTTCTTGATGCAGCCGGTGCACTGTATGCTGCTGCTCTTATTATCAAACTCATTTTCCCTGCTGCCGATCTCCAATTGATCGTTATCGTATTTGCGTTGATAGCCGCTTCTTATACCATTCCTGGAGGATTGTCATCAGCCATTAATGCCGAATTAATACAAGCCATTATTCTTATATTGGGATCTGTTTTATTAACCTATTTTTGTTTTATCCAAGGGGGAGATTATTTCGCAGAGCTGTTTCAAAACAATAACGTCTTAACGAAACTTATACGTCCTTTAGATGATCCTGCAACACCATGGCCGGGACTTATTGTGGGAATGCCGATATTGGGAATTTATTTTTGGGCGAATAATCAAACATTGGTACAACGTGTTTTAAGTTCCAAATCGATTGATGAAGGCCGCAGAGGAGTTATTTTGACGGGATTTTTAACCATTAGTACGTTGTTTATTATCGCTATTCCCGGAGTAATTGCAAGAAACTTATTCCCTGGTTTAGAAAAACCGGATATGGTTTATCCTTCCATGATATTGAATTTAATGCCTGTCGGTTTATTAGGCATATCACTTGCAGCTTTATTATCGGCTTTAATATCGACATTAAGCGCAATTATGAATGCTACCTCTACCTTATTTACCATGGATTTTTATTCAAAATTAAACAAACAATCCAATTCAAAGAATTTAGTTAAAATTGGAAAGATTACCTCTTGTATAGTAATACTAATTGCAGCTGTTTGGGCACCTCAAATTGGAAAATTCGGTTCATTATTAAAATATTATCAAGAAATGCTTTCCTATATTTCCCCTCCCATCGTGGCAGCATTCATATTAGGTGTATTCAACAAACGCACCAATGCCAATGGGGCATTTATCGGATTAATAGGCGGATTAGGTGTGGCTGTGCTCTTATTGTTTTTCAAAACACATATATTTGGCAACCTGCATTTTCTTTTAATTGTCCCCTTTCTCTTCATGTTTAGTTTGATAGTAATATATATCACCAGCCTTTTTTCATCGAAACCAAGTAGCGAAAAATTAACAAATACCACATTCTCTAAAAAAGATTTTATTGAAGAATATTATTCACTGAAAGATAGAGCTTGGTATAAAAATTATTTAGTCTGGTCTATTATATTATTGATAATCTGTGCTTTAATATGGTTCATATTTAGATAAACACATAATAAGTTTTAATAATCAAATGTAAGAATGAGGTATGAAATTAAAAAAATTTGAAAGAAATCCGATCCTAAGTCCAAAAATTGAAAACAGTTGGGAATCGCTAGTTACTTGTAATCCGGGGGTTTATTACGATAAAGGTGTATTTTATATGCTATACCGGGCAGCGGGAAATGACAAGGAACATGTTATCCGTTTTGGACTGGCAACAAGTAATGATGGGATAAATTTTGAGCGTCAATCGAATTTGCCTGTTTTCTCTCCTAGTCCGGATGGTCCCGATGCAGGTTGTGTTGAAGATCCACGAATAGTTAAGTTTGGAAATACGTACTATATCACTTATGCATACCGCCCTTTTCATCCGGGACAATATTGGGAATTTGGTCATGATGAGGTTTTATTGTCGGAATGCGATGATGAAGCCCCTCAGGTGTTAAAATACAATTTAGCCAATTCGGGGCTGGCTGCTACCAATGATTTCCGTTCATTCAGGAGATTAGGCCGCATTACTTCACCCATATTGGATGATCGTGACGTTATATTATTTCCGGAAAAAATTAATAATCAATATGTGATGATGCACCGGCCAAAACAATATGTCGGCGAAAAATATGGTGTAGAATACCCGTCCATTTGGATTAAATTTTCTGATGATTTGTTAAACTGGGAAAATAAAGAAAGTCATTTGCTCCTAACAGGAAGACAAGGAACATGGGAGGAAAAAGTGGGTGGAGGAGCTCCTCCTTTAAAAACGGATAAGGGATGGCTGTTATTGTATCATGGTGTTAATAAGGGTGGACAGGGTTGTTATCGTGTAGGAGCATTATTACTCGATTTAAATAATCCCCTCAAAATCATAGCCAAAACCAACGATTTTATATTAGAACCCGAATTCGATTATGAGTTTGACGGGTACTATAAAGGATGCGTATTCCCGACCGGAAACGTTATTGTCAATGACACTTTATACGTGTATTACGGTTGTTCCGATAAATACGTGGGATTAGCCACATGCTCAGTTGACGAATTGATCGATTATTTACTTAGCAACACCAAAAACAACTAGCACAATAAATTCCGGAAATCGACATAAAAAAAATTATCCTATTCAAAATAGTATAATTAATTAGCAAATTATTTGAATGAAAGGATGATAGAAATATCTACTTTTGAAAAATAGAATCCGTCTATTGTTTAGTAACCGCTGATAATTTAAAATGAACATGAAAATGAAAAGAAAAAAACAACCATCCTTATTATTATTTTATTGCCTGGCAATCATGCTGTGGTGGATTACTCCTCATGTTACCTTTGCCTCTATCGAACAAGAGGGTGATCCGATAAATGTGTCGGGGTACGTTAAGAACAGTCAAGGAGAAGTTCTTATAGGGGCAACAGTAAAGGTGAAAGGAGAACCCCTGGGAACCGTCACCGATATTAACGGCTTCTATACCCTGAAAGATGTGCCAAAAAATGCTGTTTTGGAATTTTCCTACGTTGGTTTTCAGTCACAAGAAATACCGATTGAAGGCAGATCGAGAATTGACGTGGTTTTGGTGGATAATTTACAATTGCAAGAAGTTGTGGTAGTGGGATACGGTACAGTGAAAAAGAGCGACCTCACAGGATCGGTTGCAAGTATAAAAACCGATGTTGTGAAAGATATTCCGGCCAATTCCATCGAAGGATTACTGCAAGGACGCGCAGCCGGTTTGCAGATTGTAAATTCTTCGCAAGATCCCGGTGCAGGCTCAATAGTACGTATCAGAGGTGCCAGTTCTTTGCGCGGTTCAAATTCTCCGTTAATTGTTGTCGATGGCTTCCCCTTAGGTGAAGCAGGCGATTTGAAACAAATAAATCCAATCGATATCGAATCGGTAGAAATTTTAAAAGATGCTTCAGCCTCCGCTATTTATGGGTCTCGCGGTGCAAACGGCGTCATTTTGGTGACCACTAAAGAAGGGCGCATAGGAAAGCCTACCATACAAATCAAGCAGCAGCTGGTTATGTCTGAATTTACTTCCAAACTCAATTTATGGCGAGATCCTGTTCTCATGGCATTACTTAGCAATGAGGCTCGAACCAATGCCGGACTGTCCCCGCTTTATGTTGGTGAAGTAAGTTCTACGGGTATCTATTATCCCTCCGTTGAAGAACTTATGACTACCTGGAAAACGAATACCCGATGGGATGAACTCGTATTCAGAGATGCTCCTCTATCCAATAATACTACCCTTTCTTTTGCCAATTCAACTGAAAAAACCCGTATTAATTTTAGTGCAAACTATTTTACCGATCAAGGTGTATATATCAAGGATGATTACGACAAATTGGGGCTTAATTTGAAAGTCGATCACAAGCTATATGACAACCTAAACCTTCGTTTTTCCGATATTATATATTTAGGAAACCGAAATACCAATAACGATTTGGCATATTGGCGAAATCCCATATTCCCTGTATATGATGAAAATGGAGATTACTATTTGACGAGCAGCAACGATTACTCACATCCCATAGCGATTTCGGATCACAGGAAAAATCAAACGAAAATGTTTGATAATATCGGTTCGGCTGCCTTGGAATGGCAAGTATTCCCATCGCTGCAATTAACCTCGCAACTCAATTACCATTATGGTAAATCTACCCAAGATGCCTATTATCCCAAAAAATATACCGAAGCCGGTACATTCAATAACGGACAAGGGGTGATAAATAATTGGGAAGGACAAAATTTTGTTACGGAAAATTATGCCAATTTCCAAAAACTCGTAGCAGACCGACACGACATCGGTATAATGATAGGACATTCATACGAGTATTACATGTCTCGAAGTTCGTATCTTCAAGCAAATGATTTTGTAAATGAAGCCTTGAAAAACGAAAATATGTCGGCAGGAAATCCCGAAAAAAATGTGATCAGCAACGGTTACTCCGAATCGAAACTTTTGTCTTACCTGGCAAGAATAAATTATACTTACAATAATAAGTACTTGCTGACATTTACTTCTCGAGCCGATGCTTCGTCTAAATTTGGAAAAGATAATCGATGGGCTTTTTTCCCTTCCGGCGCAGTCAGCTGGAAAGCTCATGAAGAGAATTTTATCAAAAATTTGAACCTGTTTGACGAATTGAAATTTCGTTTCAGCTACGGCATTTCAGGTAACCAAGGTATAAGCCCTTATCAAACATTGAGCAGATACGGAACGGGGAAATATTACAACGATGGCAATTGGGTAACCACTATTGGTCCGGGCTACGTATCCGGATGGACCGGACCGGGATGGATTTATCGCGTATGGAGCGGGATACCCAATCCGGGTTTGAAATGGGAAACGACGGCTCAATCGGATTTCGGAATCGATCTCGCTTTTTTTAATCGAAGATTGAGAATGACGTTTGATTATTATAACAAATTGACGTATGATCTTTTACGCGAACGTAATTTAGCTCTTTCTTCGGGTTACGATAAAATGTGGGTGAATGATGGTAAACTTCGAAATCGGGGCATCGAACTAACCGTCGATGGTATAATTCTCGACAACAACGATTGGACGTTGTCTGGGACTCTCATCTTCTCAAAAAATAAAAATAAAGTGCTCGATCTAGGAAATACCCTCGAGTCGGGTTTGATTACCAATGAACGAACCGGTTTACTTTTCGAATACAGTGGCAATAATTTGGAACAGTATAGAGGATACACCAATATATTGGCCATAGGTCACCCTGTAAATGTTTTTTATGGATATAAAACAGACGGAATCATACAAACCTTGGCTGAAGGCTTAGAAGCCGGACTGACCGGTGAATATGCCATGCCTGGAGAATACAAATATGTCGATTTGGATACAAATGGCACAGTCGATGAAAACGATAAAGATGTTATTGGAGATCCCAATCCCGATTTTACCGGCAGTTTATCACTGAATGCCCGATGGCGGAATTTCGATGCCGAGATTTTCTTAAATGGAGTTGTAGGTAATGATGTGGTCAATACCCAAGCATTTAATCAACCGAGCAACCAACCCTTGCGTTGGACGCCGGATAATCCCACAAATAAATACCCAAGTTTAAGGGATGGCCGGCAAGTTATGTTTTCCGATTGGTGGATTGAAGACGGTTCGTTTTTACGCGTCCAAAATTTAACACTGGGATATACGGTTAAGTTGCCAAGCGAAAAAATAGTTGCCTCAAAACTCCGTTTATATGTAAATGCTTCCAATTTGTACACCTTTACCAACTTTAAAGGATATGATCCTGAAGTCGATTTATTAGGGGTATATTATGGTGGATACCCACGTCTAAGAAATTGGACTTTTGGTATCGATATAACTTTTTAAAACGCTATTATTATGAATACTAAAATAAAACTCGTTATCTTCTTTTCTATCGCTCTCCTTTCGGCTTGCAATTTGGATGAATACCCTTACGGATTTTATTCTGAAGATAATTTTTTCAAGACAGCCGAAGATGCAGAAGCTGCTGTTAATTATGCATACGGTACGCTGAATTATTTGGAATATTCACGATCGATATTTTTCCTCGGCGATATGCCGACCGAGATGTTGACAACAAAATCCGATGCGTCGGTACACAATCAAGACTTGAACAATTGGAAAGTAATCAATTTTAAAACCAATGAGACGCTCGAGAATTTTTTCAAATATGCCTATATCGGAATCAACCGAGCCAACGCAGTGATTAAAAAAGTGCCGGATGCGGATTTCGATGCGAAACTCAAAAATCAATATTTAGGGGAAGCCTATTTTCTTCGTGCTTGGAATTATTTTAATTTGGTTCGCAACTTTGGTTTGGTTCCAATGCACTACAGCCTTGTTGAAACGTTAGAACAGACTTCGGCCGGTTTGGCTGCCGATATGGATGAAGCGTGGGGAATTATTTTTACCGATTGCCGCAAAGCCATCGAATTATTGCCTGTTTATGAACAACCCAGAATCGGACGTGCCGATCGTGTTGCAGCTCAATCGTTATTGGCAAAAGCCTATTTATATGTGGCCAGCGCAAAAGAAAACAATGTGCTTTTGTATCGCGATATGAAACGCGATGTTACCCAAATGTATGATAGTGCAGCATATTTTGCCAATGAAGTGATTACCAAGCAAAATACGTATGGATTTGAAAATAATCTACTTAGCATATATGATGTTGAAAATCCGCGGGGCAAAGAAAAAATATTCATCATGGGAATGGATAGAACCGGTCAAAGCGAAGGAGAATATTCCAAAATATCGAAAATGTTCATTCCTTATATCGATGGAGCGACCATTTATTTGAAACAAGGTGATACCGATGAATTTATTCCATCGCATGATGGATGGGGAGAATATCGTACAGAGATTGATTTTTATAACGAATACGATGCCAATGACAGACGAAAAAATCACCTGATAGTGAATAAAGTATATGATGCCAACGGGCAGGTAAAAAGTGAATATCCCGGTAATTTGTTATATCCCTTCTGTCGTAAATATATCGACCCTAAATTTGAAGGAGACAAAACAAGTACCCGACCTTTTTTGATCCGTTACTCTGATATAGCATTAATTTACGCCGAAGCTGCAGGTCCGAATGATCAATCCTACAACCTGGTCAATTACATTCGTTCACGAGCCGGTTTAGGAAATTTGCGGCCGGGTTTGAGTACCGCCGATTTTAGAAATGAAGTAAGGAAAGAAAGAAAATTTGAAATGGCTTTCGAAGGCGATTATATGTATGATCTTCGTCGTTGTAATAAAATTGGGGAAATTAAGGAAGTTGTTGATGCCGGATTAACCGAAAATCAATATACATTTTATCCTATACCTCAAGCCGAAATTAATTTGAATGGTGAATTAAGAAAATAATAAAAGGTATGAAAAAAATAATACTAGTTGTCAGTCTGATCGTGGTTGCCATCTTTCAACAATCCTGCGTAAAAGATCCGTTAGCCGATATAGAGGAAGGCAAATGGAACAATGAGCGATCCGTTTTGAGCATTAAGTTTAAAAATCAAGTTGGAACAGCCGAAATTCAACGCATCGATGAGGAGAAAGGTGTAATTTATATTAAATTGAATGTGGATGCAATACCCGATCTATCAAAAGTTGAATTGGAAAAGATTTTACTCTCTTACCGCGCTACCTGTTCAATCCAACCCGGCAGTACTCTCGATTTTAATAATGCGGAAAGAAAAGCAACGATAACGGTCACATCACAGAATGGAAAAACAAGGGAATACACCATATATGCAACCGAATTTTCGGAAACCCTGATTGGAACATGGACCATCGACGATTTGGTCTTATATGGAGGAACCGGTCCCGAATGGTGGGGAGGCGGAGTGTTGTCTTTATTGGATAAACCATGGTGTTGGAAAGTGGATAATTTACCGCAAGCCGAATGCGACAATACCCTCACCTTTACCATGACCGAAATTTCGGATGAGGGAAATACTTCCGGCATATGTGTCAATGATCCGGGTCCGGATGGTAAATATGCCGATTTTATCTTTAATGGCAGTCAAAATCCGGAGAATCCGGGAGTCGATATCGACGTGAATCATTTTTATCGTCAAATTCCTAAGGGAGAAAGTCATTGGGTAAGAAATTATTCGGCAGGAACAATCTCTTTTACCGATAAGGATGGAAAAACAACGATAAGTGTATTGGAAAATCCGGGTACGTATTTGCTTTTCAAAGATAACATTGGCAATAATATCGAACATTGGATAACCATTCCTCATAACGCTTTTTCATTCCAATTATCCGGAACTGACGATTGGACCCGCATTTATTCCGATTACGATAAATTTGTAAAAAAACCCCGCAAATTTTTCATAATGGTGACAAAACAATAAATTTACAAATTAAAATGCAGGGATGATAAGTTGATTCCCTGCATTTTATTCCACCTTAAAAACAAATGAAGAATATGACAAAATACATCCTTTTTCTCTCGTTACTGCTAGTTTCGTTTGCAGGTTGCAACAGCGAAAAAAATATTACCTATGTAACCATTCATGGCGATACCTTAGTCAGTAAAAATTATATCGGCAACGGCGTTCAATGGGATCCCTATCAACTGGATTACGGTGAAGTGAAACTGAAAATTTCCCCCTCGGATTGGGAAAAATTATATGCTCGCCTCGATTTTATGCGCCCTCATTTTATCAGGGTGATGCTCAATACCACCTCCTTAGTTGAAAACGGCATTCTCAACCCCGATAAGAATTTTGAGAATATCAAACCTATTTTGGATTATTGCCAATCACGCAATGTCAAGGTTATGTTTGGTGATTGGGGTTGGGGATTGATCGATGAATCCGATATAAATGAGCGGAATATCAAATATGCAGTCGATTATTTGAATTACCTGGTAAATGAAAAATCGTTTTCATGCATCAACTATTACAATTTGATAAACGAACCCAACGGCTATTGGGCAGCCACTAACGGCAGTTATCCGGTATGGAAAAAAGCCCTTCGTTTTTTCCATGATGAAATGGAAAATCAAAATTTGACAAAAAAACTGAAAATTGTTGGACCCGACATTGCGATTTGGGATACCAAAGAAACATGGTGGATCGATAGTTGTTCGACACACTTATCGAAAGAAATCGGACTTTACGATATTCATACCTATCCATCCAAAATTACGGTAAATTCCGGAAAATACAGCGATATCATTCAAGCCTATCAAAAACAAGTTCCTGAAGACAAGCAAATCGTTATGGGTGAAATTGGCCTTAAATTTGTGGAAGAAGCCGATTCCGTCTACAGAAAAGAAAATATCAGTCGGGCACAATCAAAAAAGTATGCATCGAAAGACGATTCCCAACTGTTTGTTTACGATTATATGTATGGGATAGATATGGCTGATGCTTTATTACAAACGATAAATGCAGGGTATTCGGGGTCAGTCGCCTGGATGCTGGATGATGCCATGCACGCTAACGAATCACCGGAAAAGTTGAAAATATGGGGTTTTTGGAATATATTGGGAGAAGAATTTTTTGGCAAAGAAGAAGAAAAAGTTCGTCCCTGGTATTATGCATGGTCGTTGCTGTGTCGGTATATGCCCACAGGATCTGATGTGTATAAGGTAAGCGTAACCGGGAATCCGGCTATAAAAGCTGCTTTTTCGGGGAAAGACAACCACTATATGTTGGCATTACTTAATATTTCAAACGAAGTTCAACAAGTGAAAATTCGGCACTCTTCGTTAACCGGATTGGATCATGCAAAAAAATTCGTTTACTCGCAGGATAACTTAAAAACAGAAGGCGATCATGTATTATTGCCCACTGAAAATAATTTGACATTGCGATGGGATAAGGGAGAAATCATCACTGTGCCGGCCAATTCGTTGGTTGTTTATACTACTTTTGAATATTAAATTACACGCGTTTAGTATACTGAGTTAAACGTGTCAACGGCAAAAAAACAATTTAACCGATTGGACAGCATAATCTTTCCAATTTACGAATAATAATTACTTACTGCACAATGAAAAATAACAAGGTACTTTTGGCATTTTTATGGATCCTTTTTACCGTTTCCTGCTCAAGCACCGAAGACGGAATCGAAAACACAGAGGATAATACGGAAGAAGAAATAACGGAATTATCCCTGGCCGATAAAAACGCTACGTTGGAAACCAAAGCATTATATGCCAATTTATGGGAAATACAACAAAAAGGATTTATGTTTGGACATCATGATGATCTTTGGTACGGACGTAAATGGTACAATGAAGCCGGGCGTTCCGATACCAAAGAGGTATGTGGTGACTATCCTGCGGTTTTCAGTGTCGATTTTGGTCCCATTATGGATGATCGGTGCCTCACTGAAAACGGTATTCGTGAAAATGCCATCCGAAGGAGAGTCATATTGGAAGCCTATGAACGCGGAGAAGTAATCATAGCTTGCATGCATTTGAATAATCCGTTAACCGGGGGTGACTCGTGGGATAATTCGCGCAACGATGTGGTAAAGGAAATTCTTAAGGAGGGCAGCGATACCAATAAACGATTTAAAAGTTGGCTGGATCGTTTGGCCGAATTTTCATCCCATCTAAAAGGCGATAAAGAAGAAACAATACCGGTAATTTTGCGCCCTTTTCATGAACATACCCAAACATGGTCGTGGTGGGGAAGTTCATGTACCACTCAAAACGAATTCATCAATTTATGGCATTTTACTGTGAACTATCTTCGGGATACCAAGGGAGTTCATTCTTTTATTTATGCCATCTCGCCTCAAATGGATTCACCCAAAACAACGAATGACTTTTTGTATCGATGGCCGGGAAATGACTATGTCGATTTTGTCGGAATGGATTCATATCATGGATTAAATCCCAATACGTTGACAATTAACGCTCATGCCCTGAGCAAATTTTCAAAAGACATAAAAAAGCCTTGCGGGATCACAGAAACCGGAGTAGAAGGCATCCGTTATCCCGATGGATCTCCGGTTACGGATTATTGGACCAAGCAGCTGTTAACCCCGCTTGTTGGTCAAACCATAAGTATGGTGGTAATGTGGCGAAATGCTTATGATCCGGCAGAAGAAGGCACGCACTTTTTTTCCGTTTACAAAGGACATGCATCAGAAAATGATTTTTTGAAGTTTTATAATGATCCGAGAACTTTTTTCTCTCACGATTTACCCGATATGTATTCCATGCCCAAAAAAATAAAAGTAAATTAACAAGAGAGAAAAAAACCATTCGATTCTTTCCCCGCCTCTGCTCGTACGCTTGTGCAGCCGCCGTCCCCGTTTTTCCACTTCTTCCGCTTCTTTCGCCGCTTCTCCCACTGCCTTCGCTTTTCCGCCCTCTCCGGCCTTCATCATCTACCAACTCTTGAACAAACTCATCGTTTTTGCTCCGCTTTTAACCCCAAATCCTACACTTTCCTACACTTTCCTACGCACCCGAAACCCGCTCCCCATCTAACTTTCCTACACTTCCTACACTTCCTACACTTCTTGTTTTTCTTACACTTCCGGCTCTCTACATTCCTACACTTATCGCCTTCCACGAAAAAGTCAAGATTGTATCGTCCTGAAATTTGTTTACAGTTTTTAGTTTATAATCCTGAATCCTGTTTACTTTTTTGTAAACCTATTTCAGAACTAGACACTTTTTTATTTACCGGTTTTCTCAGCCGCAAAATTCATCTCTCCTATTGAAGTATGGGCAACACCCCGGATTTTTTTACCCTCAACCTTGGCTTTAACATCTACGTATTCATTGTCAACATACAGATTACATCTTAAAGAGTCCTTAGCATAACGTAGATTCGTCAATTTAATTTTATTGCCTTCACCAAATTTAACTTCCCCTTCCAACCTATTCTCTTTTTCAAAAAAATACAGCATCCCTTTCTCATAACCATAAGGTGCGGAAGGCACTTCAAATTTCCATTCGCCAACAAGACCTTTATAATCTTGATCTATACCGGCATTTGTTGAAATGGCAACAAACGCAGCGATGCATGCAAAAACCAACATCTTTTTCATTTTCTCATGATTTTAAAAATTTATACAATTCTATTGTTTTTCAAAAACTCTTTTCTAAAATTACCGGAATAAATTGTCTGACAATTCATTTATTTTTCGTTGGTCAATGAAAATCAACTTACAAAGGTAACATTTGTGCTTCAAGCACCATACGGTAAGCCGTTAAAGTTTTGTGGGCTTGATTTTTTATTTTTGCTCGTTTGGAAATACCTCTTTTTTCATGTACATTTGTTTCGATAAAGAATATCAAGAAAATTTGTTGTTTAATAAAAGAAAAAATAGATGCAGAATAACGCAAAACCTTTTGTGAAATGGGTTGGGTTTGTTCATTTTCCTCAACAAAACGTGTTTTATATGTCGAACATCAAGTTTCAATTCATACACAAAAGAAAGTTTTGACGACAGTGAGCAAATTCGTCTAACACGATTTTGTACTACGCTCGAAGTTCTCGTTCAAAGAAATATTTCATAATCTTGCCTAGATGAAACAATACGAAGCTGTGATATTAACACTGGAAAAACTTGGAGGAGTTGCAACATTAGGACAATTGTACCAAGAAGTTTTAAAGATAGAAGATTGTAAATGGAAAACAAAAACTCCATTTGCAAGTATTAGAAGAATAGTACAAACTAATGAAAATATTTTTAAAATAAAACCAGGGTTATATGGGCTAAAACAATTAAGAAAAGAAATCGAAAATAGAGGAATTATAATAGAAACTGATAAAACAAAAGACGCAATCGAACTACAAGAATTTAATCACTCTTATTATCAGGGTTTACTTTTAATTGTTGGGGAATTAAAAGGATTATCAACATTCGTCCCTAATCAGGATAAAAACCGAAAATTTTATGATGGGAGAAAATTAGGAGATATTAGCTCACTGTCAGAATTACCAAAATTTTCTTTCAATTATTTAGTTCAAAGAAGTTCAACAGTCGATGTTATCTGGTTCAACGAGAGAAATATGCCTCATTCTTTTTTCGAAGTTGAGCATTCAACCGACATTCAAAATTCATTGCTAAAATTTAATGATTTACAAGACTTTTATTCCCGCATGGTTATTGTTGCTGACAATAGAAGAAGAGAAGAGTTTTTGAATAAAATAAAGTATTCTTCTTTTAAAGATTTAACAAAAAATAACAGAGTGTCGTTCCTCGACTATGAAGCATTAAATAACCAATATGAAAGTCTGATTGAACAACAAAAATTCGAATTCATTCTTTAAATTGTAGAATAGATATGGAAACATTTGTAATAGAAGTTCAAGAAATTTTATCAAGGAAAATCGGTGTTGAAGCGGAAAATCTTGAGGGTGCAATATCAAAAGTAAAAGAAGATTATCGTAAAGAAGAAATTGTTTTGGATTCAGATGATTTTCTAGAAGTTGATTTTTATCCTTACATAGATCATTCTCGGATTGATGACATATTACAAATGAAATACGAAGATCCAAGAACTAAGTTAAGTGAAATTCTTTGTCTGATTGGTATTCCGAAAGAAAAATCTAACCTCATTGCTACAGAAGCAGGGAGTACTCAATGTATTGTAAATGAAGAATATTTATTTGAACTTAAGATTAAATCTTATTTTATAAAGGAAGCTATAAAATATATAGATATGTTTTATAAAGGTGAACTTTAAGTTCAACATGATTTTGCCGACCCTCTGAATTTTATATCATCGAGATTTAATTTTAGAAAACAAAATATCCTAATAACTTTTTAAACAGAATATGAAATTTTGAGGGGAATTCTCTACTGCTCGAACCACCGAGAGAGAAAGCGTGTTTATCAAAAGGCAACAACCATAATGGCTGCGCTTCATATGTTTGGAAATTTATACCCGGTACATGTTAAGAACAAATGTATTTTTTCTCTTCTCGGCTTCTTTTATATTTGCCTACTTTTTCAACCGTAAAATTCATTCCGCCTATCGAAGTATTGGCAACCCCATGAATGAGTCGGCTAACAGTTCACTGTCACCGTATCATGTGTTTACTGCTCCCACTTCATGGTTGGAGTTGAACCCATATCCAATTCGATCATCCCTTCTTTTAGTATGTCGCTGTGAGATAAATAATTATTGGTATATGCTTTCCCTTTCAATTTAACAGACCGGATTTATATATATTTTCGGAAGAAGCATTATGGGCAACAAGGATAATTTTTTTGTTGTTTCTCAACTTTATCACGGCTTTCTTAAAACTCGGACTCGCAATCATGTAATCATGTAATAAGGTTTTTCCGCCCACAAACGAAGGATAATGCTCGTCCACGTCGTTAAAAGTGAGCAGGAGAAACGGATGCTCTGTGCAACGCTCTGTAAAACTTGCACTTATCTTCTTATGACATTTAACCTTAATAAAATAGATGATAGCGGCGGTATCATTTAAGCGATATTATCAATAATCCGGCATGAGGTCTTTAGGGATATCTCTTCTTTTGTTTCCGAAAACAAGATTCACGCTTAACGCCAAATTGACCCCTTTGCTTTTATAAGGTACCGGTAGCTTACGGGAAGACACGGAAGCATCGCCTTCATCTAACGGCAGCGGGGCATTGTTGAAAGAAAAGTAATCACCCGATAAACACCAGTGAATAAATCCGGTACGAAGCCCCATGGCCATGCCTGCGTTGCTCATTTTTCCATTCGTCAACGAATAGGAGAAAGACATATTGAAAGCACTGCCGGGTTTCAGATTGACCGACGCCGTCAATTCTTCATAAATATTCCGTTTCACTTTCATTGTCCGCGACAGCATACCCACACTGATTTTATTGTTGCGAAAACCATATTCGGCTGCAATATTCAGTTTAGGAGAAGTATAGGTGGTAAAAGAATGGGTCGCCTGTTCAGTAGTATAGGAATTCTTAAATGCGGTTTCTAAGGAATCCGTAAAAGCCTCCATGTTCACGGAATCCAAGTTGTTGATTTGGGCAATTCCTTCGAAAGTGTAATCCACGGAATACCCTACCCGTTTAACATTGCCGTTCCAACGAATCATCCCCAAATCGATCAGGGCTGCCGATAAAGTTAACCGTTCAGTAGTTTTATACGTAAAGCCGATATCGATACCTGCTCCCATCCCCGAAGGTTTGAGCCAACCGTTAACCGAAGAAGGTTCATTAAAGTCGATCGACTCTAAGTTGTCGCCCACGATAACTTCGGCCGGAGAAGAAATGTTTATCGATCCCTTTCCTTTTAATGTCCACGCTTCTATGCCGGCATTTAAATCCAAGTATTCATTGGAAGTGGAAACATTGGCTGTACCATACAAAAATTTAAGTTTACCTCCCACCGTCCACCGGTCATTTACTATTCTGGAATAGCCCAAAGCTGCTTCAGTATAGACAGAGGCATTGGCATTCAGATTTTTAAAATCGAAATAATTGTTCTCCGGATTCGGCGTGCCATAAAGCAACAGTTTCATCATCTCTTTCGGTAGCGATAATTGTCCGTCCACTTTTTCGGTAATTCCAAAAGTAAAATAAGAAATACCGCGACGGAATCCGAAGGAAAGCAAATTGAGTTGCAAATCGGTATTGAGCAACGTGTTCGAATGGAGTGACTTGTAAAATTTATCTTTGTCTCCCGCAGGATTCAAAAACCAGATGGTTTCTCCGTTCTGTTTATATACCACATCTTTAAGGGTCAACGAATTATTCCCGATACCTAAATAAGTATACCCCAACACAGGAAGTCCCAAATAAAAACTGTTCATCGGCTGAAAGGCAGGATTCAAAGCGTTGCGAACCGGCATATTGTCCATGAAATAAAGCGTATTGAGCTGTTGAGCCTTTACAGATAGAATGGAAACCATGCACAACAGACTGATGGTGGCTGAAGTAATCATTGTTTTCATGGGTATATTCAATTTTTATTGGAATCGGTATTTTTTACACTTCCCCGGACAAACATTCCCAATTTAACGCCAAAATAGTTGGAGGTCGTAAAATGAATAAACGAACGATCATCTTTACTGTCTATTCGAAACCGGTATGCGATATGGTTCGCTTTTTTTAAATCTTCTATCTGACTGTTCGTTAATCCAATTTCAATTTTTTGAGGAGTAACTCCTCCCTGTGTCACATAACCGCCGGCATCAATTGCAGGAGCATCGATAGGATAATCCGTATCCAAATCGGAGGTTATTTCCCTGTTGAGTGAATCCAACAGGATGATAGACAAGTCTCCTTTAATCGGTAACCCGTTTGAAACGGTAAGGATTAACTTGGCATTGTCGATACTTGCCTCTTCGAGTGCATCGTCGATATCGTCGCCTACATCCTTAATCGTATCGTTCAGTTCGTAATAACTTTCGGGTTTGAGATACAGGGGAATCTGAATCTTGTATATCACTTTGATTGCTGCATCGGGTGTGATAAAATTCGGTGTCGGGTCACGGTTGATCTTATCTTCGTCCAGACGAACGGTATACTTAAATTCAATCACATCAGGGAGGGTCGGATGATCGAAAAATTGATCGATAGCTCCATACTCCTTATTTATTTGACGCAATTGTTTCGCAACCCAAAGACCCGGCCGACCGGGTTTATCATTCAACGCTTCGGTGGTGAAATGATTGCCATCGAAAGAAGCATAGATTGCCTGCTCCGGAGCAGATTCGCTGTATGCTTTTACGTATGCCACATCAAGAAGCATATACGTTCCGATATTGCTTTTGACGGTAAGATCACATCGGGGATCGGCAAATTTGAAATTTCCATCCCACGTGAAAGAAGGCAAATCTAAATTCAGTTTGAATGTTGTGGCAGCAATTTCGGAGGGTTCGAATTTACCGTAGGCAACCTCAAATTGAAGTTGGGTAAATTTCAATTCAACGTTCACCATGGATGATGGTCTTACGGTAACGGGAGAATTCCCGGCTTTTAACTCGACCTTTACGGCAACGGGAATCCCGCTTGCATGAGCAGTGTTTATCGCAACATCCTGAATAGGGATAGAGTCCGCTTGATTAAAACCGGCAGGTACGTAAACAAGACTCAACGGTGAACCATCCGACTTGCGGACTCTCTCCGGCGGAAATTCCAGCGTAATCCGGGTATTGCCGGGTGATAATGATGCAATATTGGCAACATTCACCTTAATGGTCAACGTTGCGGACTTAATTTGTATGCTGTCAACGATTTCTTCCGGAGAACGATTCAAACCCAAGTCGATAGTGCCATTGCTTGTGACGGAGAAAGAAGAATTGGCAGGAATGGTTTGGGTGCCCATCGGAGAAACCGGGATTGACATGCTGAGCGGTTGCGAATACTCCCGCAGATCGATTTCCCTAAATCCCGATTCGATACTATCCACCTGCCGATAAAGAATTTCCTGTCCTTCGGTAACCAAAATGTTTTGGCTGTCCAGTTGGTGCACCAACTCTTCCATGCTCAGATTGGCTTCGCCAATGGGAATGGCCAATGATCCGCTCCATTGAATATCGGAAGAGATGTTCAGCAGGTCGATATCGTTCATGCACGACGGCAAAAAAGAAAAACAGAAAGTAATTGCCAAAAAACAATAAGTAACTACTCTTTTCATTTTCATCCAACTTATAAAGTTTAATAAAGTTATTTGTGAAAAATTGGATTTTATTTCGATTCAAAAGTATAATTTTATTTTAATATTCACAAGGATTTTTTAAAATTTTAGGTTTTAACATAAACTGTCAAGTTTCACAAGGTTGTTTATGGAGTATGAAAATTAAAAGACAAATCATCATCAGGATATAGGTATACCTGATGATGATTTTCGAGTTGGTTCTTGAATTTTAACAGGCTCTCTATCCTTGCTTATAAGAAGCTTTAGCCTCAAAAGGACTTACAGTCCGTTATCCCACAACCCACCGCCTTTAGGCGTGTGGTATGATGAGTTGATTCGTTTGTTTATTTCACTCTAAAAGTATACCGGTATTTCAATCCAAAAGTATACCAATTTAAAATAAATTCCAAGTTAGTTTTATCCTTTTTGGAGGTACCTCCAAAAAGGATAAAACGGGCGCTCTTATTTTGGTAGATGTTGATGTTTTCATTTCCCACTCATCATATCTCTGGTTTGTTTCAGTCGGTACGATTCCCCGTTCATATCTATCAGATAAGCCTTATGAGTTAATCTGTCAACCAGAGCAGCCGTCAATACGGGATCGCCGAAGATTTCTTCCCATCGATCGAATCCCAGGTTCGTAGTGATGATGGTCGATTTTCTGCCCGTTCTCAAAGAGAGATGATTGAAAAGCAGCTCCGCACCCTGTTTATCGAAGGAAACATAACCAAATTCATCGCAGATGACCAGGTCATATTTTTCAAATTGTGCTTCTACCTGTCTTAAAGTTCGCCCGGCATGTGATTCACGCAGCTGGGTCAATAAGCGGTGAACGGTGGTGAAGAGTACTTTATATCCCTGTATGCAGGCTTTCAGTCCCAGTCCTATGGCGATATGGGTTTTGCCCGTACCGGGATTGCCGGCAAGTATCACGTTTTGGGCGGAGGCTATAAAATCCAATCTTTCCAGTATGGGCAGTTTCTCTTGGGCAGCCGGTGGTAACTGACTGCGGTCAAGATCGGAAAGATACATCCTGGAGGGAAATTGTGCATTTCTTATCTGCGTCTTTTTCCGATTCTCAAGCCGTAACTCATATTCCCGTTCCATGAGCTTTAACAGATAGTCTTCATAGTCAAGCCTCTCCCCGGCGGCTTCCATGGCCAGTTCCTTGTAGTCTCGACGGAAGGCCGGCAGGCGAAGCTCCTTACTGTAGGTTATTATTTGTTGATTGACGGTATCCATTGCAATGGGTTTGATGCATTAACCGGGTGATTCCGGCAAGCTGTTCTTTGGCTTTCATACTTATGTTATCTTCTGATGCTCTGATCGGAGTTTCCGTAGGGATGTTTCCAACGAGGGCTCGTAGCTTCTCCACACTCACCACCCCCCGGGGTGATGCACCCAACAACCGCCGGAGGGATTCCTCCAGCTTTTCTTCACTTACCTTCTGTTCTCGACAGTAAGAAAGCAGTTCGATAAATTCGCGGGGTTCATCCCGAAAAAAATTCCGGTACAGCCCTCCCAAATAATGGTTGTCGGCAAGGGCCTGACTCCCGGCCAGTGCTCCCGGCTTTTTCTTAAAGGTGTCCAGATAATGTTCGATATCGATATGCCAGCTATGTTTTTCGTAACTTCGAACATGTGTGGCAACCCGTTTGTTCTGAAAATAGATTTCCAGCTTCCGGCTCTGAACATTTACCTCTACAAATTCTCCCACCAGATGATCCGGAACCGAATAACGGTTTGTCCGGTAACTGATGGTGGCATATTTATCTACACGGCACTGCTCCTGTTCACTGCAGATCATTCCTGCTGCGGGATGATGAATCAAAGCTGCGCTTTCTTCCCCAAACAGCTCGTCGGCACTCTTTCCTGTTCCCTGCTGGGGGGTAGCGTTCAACCTTTTTAAGGTGTCTTCCAGCCACTGCTCTGCTTGCTCAATATCGGCAAAGGTATCTTTTGAAGAAAAGGCTTTACGGCGTACGTATTCTACGCTGCGCTCTACATGTCCTTTCTCATTTCCCCGACGGATATTGCAAAACCGATGTCGGAACTGATAATGTCCACGCAAGCGCAGTAAGGCTTCGGTCGGTTCTTTTTCATGACGACCTACAAACCGTGCTACCGCTACGCGCATGTTGTCATAAACCATCTCTTGGAAAACGCCTGCGATAGCTTCGAAAAAACGCACATGGGATTCCATGAAAGCAAGTGTATCCTGCCGTTCGTAAATAAAAGCATACCGGTAATTGCTGTAGGCGGAGGTAAATACGGCAAGCTGTAACGATCGCCTTTTTCCCGATATCTCGAGTTTGATCTCACCCCAGTCAAACTCGCAAGTTTCTCCCGGCCGGTATACTTGACGAATATAGGCCTCTTTCCTTCCTTGTCGATTCTCTTTTTGCATGATGTAATTACACACCGTAGTGTAACTTATCTCGTGCCCTTGCCCTTGAAGCACTTCATGAATGTCCTTCTTTTTGAGCAGCTGCTTGACCAGACCCTGCTGCTTCTTTTGTTCGTTCTTTTCAAGTAACTCGTCTATAGCGGCCTCCACCTCACGAGTTAGTTTTATTTTTGTGCGAGGAGTAGTCATTTTATAGCAGGGCTCACTCGATAAATTGCCTGACTGGGCTGTTTGTACACTCTCGGCCGATTGTAACGCTTCTTCGTGCTCACAAAGATACTTTCTTATGGTCTTTCGACTAATTTGCAGATCTCGGGATATTTGTCTCTGACTTTTACCCTCACGATAGCTGCTGATAATAATTTCTTGTTTTGTATACATACTTATCATTTTTTATGAACGGATGCTATCCATTCTTGTTGGTAAGTGGTATACTTTTCGATTGAAATGTGGGGTACTTTTTGAGTAATATATACACCTGCTTTTTCTCAAACTGCTCGGCTCTGCCCTTCCTACACTTTGTACCCTGACTTCCTACACTTTCCTACACTTTCCTACGCTTTCCTACGCTTTCCTACGCTTTCCTATACACCCGAAACCCGCTCCCCATCTAACTTTCCTACACTTCCTACACTTCCTACACTGTATCGTCCTGATTTTTTACATTTTCTGCAAACGCATTCCGACAAGACAAGAACAAGACCCACCTTCTCCGTACCAAGTCCGTACCAAGTCCGCTCCATCCTCGCTCCAAGGCTGCACCATCCTCGCTTCGATTCCGCACCGTCGACGCACGTGAATCCCGCTTTGCATGCCACACATACGCAGGTTTGTCCTATACCGGACGCACCAAATCCGGTGCACTCGTCCCCCCTTAGGAGCAAGCATGAAGCGAAGGAAGAGCGAAGAAGACCCATCCAAACCCGATAAAAACAGCAACGGTATTTAAGTTAAAAAAATTACAAATTTAGCAGAAAACAAGAAGATCGGCAAGCTGAAAACCCCTGCCGGTCGAAATTGTAGCCGCGATGCTTCGCCGTCAACAAGCCGAAACCATCCTATCGGCAGGCGAAAAAATAATGAAAAGCGCAGCACACTTCAGTGAAAATGGAGCACAAACGTAATGCTTGTGCCTGGAGGACAAATGATATCGATATCAAAAAAAGTAATTTAAGGACAACCGAATGCCGCCAAGGACCGGAAAAGTGAAAAAGCCCTTAACCTGTTTCATTCATTCAATTGTCTGACTAACGTAGTGAATCATAAGGTATTCGATGTTTTTGGTTTTAAATATAAAATTATGATTTCAAAGTTTTTAGTTCTTGTTCCAACTCCTTTAACTTCAAATTCAATTCGACTTTTTTGTTAAATTGAGGGCAGGAAAGAACCTTCTTTTTGAGCTGCTCAATCTCTTTTGAAAGCGCACTTACTCTGGAATTATAGGCTGTAAGGTCGGAAATATTTTTTATACTGCTGTTTGATTGTGGAGATAATTGTCGGCAAAAATCAAAAAAAACGGTATCAATATCTTTCATTAGCTTGATGCGGTATGTATTTTCCGTTTTTTTGAACCACGGACTTGTATAAGTCCAATCAATAACCGATTTATCGTCATTTAGAGGTGAAGGGTGTTTTGCCGAAGCCGACAAATATACCTCGTCTGCAAACGAAACGATAAAGATGATATGATAAGGGATTGTTTTGTCGATTATTTCAAGAATGCTTTTAATCTCTTTTTTTTCTTTTAGCTCAATACTAAAAATTTGAATCTCTTCAATTTCGTTGTGAGGCAAATTTGTAGTTTCGGAAGAAAGCGTATTACACCACATAATTTTTGCAATATCATTGGTAAACATCGCTTTTTGTTTGGTGTTCGTAACCGAGTCAAAAAGACTTTTTGCTACAAATCGTCGGATAATCGTACTATGTGGCAAATCAAAAAATTCCATTTATCGCACGATTAAGAATGTGATTAGTTTAAAATCTTCCATTCCCTTAAATTTATTCTTACCGGATATTGTACCACCCGATCTGAATAAACTTAATATTGTTTTTTCTTCTTCGGTTTGCAATATGGAATGAATACTTTTTTTAAGCAACGAAGAATAGTGATCCATTTTGTAATAATCGTTTGTTTCTTCCGCGATTTTTCTGCAAAGGTCATCCATAGCATGACGTTTGCCATTACAAGCAAGCCTCATTGCATCCAATATTTTTTTTGATTCGATATGTTTCAAAAATAATTCACCGTTATTTTTGATATAAACCAAATAATAGGGGTGCAAACGATTGAGCTTATCGATATTCACATTCTCGTTGACATTTTTCAAGACAAAGATTGCTCCTTGAGGTAAATTCTCACCCTCCGGAACAACAGCATGCAACCCTTCGGGAACGTTTTTCGTTTCGTTGTAAACTTTAATAAGATTACTCAAATCAACACGAAAATCATTCAATCCTAAATCGGTAATAGAAACACCCTCCCGCAAATCCTCCAAATCGATCACCTCCTCTTTGAGCTTTTGAAGTTGAATTTTGCGGTACTCCATTTCCTTCTCTTCCTGATTCAGCACATTATCGTCGCCCGTGCCAGCCATATTGGCTATAAGCATACGATTTTCAACACGCTGCTTTAAATTGATATATGCATCGAGCGTAACATCCGGCCAAAAATTGACAAGCGTAATACTGTCGTTTTTTGATCCAATTCGGTCAATACGGCCAAAACGTTGTATAATGCGAACAGGATTCCAATGGATATCGTAATTGATCAGATAATCACAATCCTGCAGATTTTGCCCTTCGGAAATACAGTCAGTTGCAATGAGCAAGTCAATTGATTCGGTTAGAGTTGGGTAGATTTGCGATTTCCCTTTCGACAAAGGAGAAAAACAAGAAAGAATGGCATTCAACTCTGTCGGAATTTTCTTTTCTGAACAAAGGCGCCGGGATCCGGTTACCAAGGCAGTATTCAATCCATATTTCTTCTTGATGTATTTACTTAGTTCGTTATATAAATAGTAAGCCGTATCGGCAAAAGCCGTAAATATGATTGCTTTTTTGTTGTCTGGATTGAAAGGTTGAGATATTTTATCGTCCAACAACTTCTTTAACACTTGCAGCTTAGTGTCGCGTTCTTTTTCAATCGGATTAGTCTTGTTGAGCAAGTCGTTCAACAAAATTAAATCAGCCGTCAAATCCTCCTTCCATTTTGTTTTATCCAAATCCGCAAGGTGAATTTTCACCTTTTTGCCAATAATATTCTCTTCATCCCCCCAATCGGCTTCCCAATCGAAATTTTCATCGTTAATGTATTTTTGAATACCTTCGAGTTGATTATCAACGTCATTTTGTTCAATCGATTTCAATGTATTTTCTATCTGCTCTATGATTCCGGTGAGCGTAAGGCGAAATGAGTGCACAGAACTCTCAATCCGTTTTAGCAGATTAATTCGCATCAGGATTTGTAAATTCTGTTCACGATCCCGTTGTTTCAATCGCCCGCCTTTTCCTTCTTTTACGGTTTTGTCGTAGAGTGCTTCATAATACTCAATTCTGCTTGGCAACACATAGTTAAGTGGCGTATAAACCGATAAGTTCAGAAAACCGAGTTGTTCGGCAATATAGGCGAAACCCACGCTGTTGTCATCGGTCAAGGGACATTCGACAGAGACCGGCTTGTTGCGTTTAGGAAATGTGCCGATAGCAGTGGTATCGTAATAATTGGTTATGTGTTTGCGGGAACGGGCAATGGTAAGCGAATCGAGTACTTCAAAGAAATCGAAATCAAGCATATCGAGTAACTTCTCGGTAGTTCGTTTTGCCGTTTCCATTTTACTCCAACTGTTAAATGCCTTTTGAGCCTGATTGAATATTTGGTCGATGCTTTTTGAAGTAGCTAACCGATAATTGATTTTTTCGGGATTACCTTCGTAAGCCAAAGCCAATTGGTTGCGCAAATCGTTGAAACGATTGTTGACAGGCGTTGCCGAAAGCATCAGCACTTTGGTTTGAATACCCTCCTGAATAACTTTTCGGAGAAGTTTTTGGTATCGATTTTCTTTACCTGCCACGGTGTTGTTATTTCGAAAATTATGGGATTCATCGATAACGACCAAACCGTAATTTCCCCAGTTTACAGCTTCGAGGTTTCTACCGTTGCTTTCACCTTTTTCGCGTGAAAGGTCGGTATGGAATAACACATCGTAGCGAAAACGATCGTCGGCCAGCATATTGTTTTTGTCGTTATATCGATAGGTATTCCAGTTGGCCTCCAATTTTTTGGGGCAAAGCACCAACACATCCTTGTTGCGCATTTCATAATATTTGATAACGCCCAATGCCGAAAAAGTTTTACCCAATCCGACACTATCGGCCAGAATGCAACCGTTGTACTTTTCGAGTTTGTTGATCGCCCCAATAACGGCATCTTGTTGAAAGTTGTAGAGTGTATTCCAAATAACGGATTCTTTGAATCCCACTTTGTCGTTTGGAAGATTATCCAGGGATAAGTCCTCCAAAAAGTCGTTGAAAATGTTATAAAGGGTAACAAAATAGATAAATTCGGGACTGTTGTCTGTGTATGCATTCTCAAAATAATTGCGAACTCTGTCGCTAACATCTGTCAATTCATCATCGTTTTCCCAAACTTGTCTGAACCATTCGAGATAGGCTCTGCTATGGGGATATTCTGTTTGCTGAATTAATGTCGGGAAACCTTTACGTTGGGAAAGCCCCAAATCGGAAGTAGTGAAACTGCTTATGCCCGAATAAGCAAATTCGTTTTTATTTTTCCCTTCAATGTAAATGAGCCCATTTAATGGCATTCGATTTTTGTTGGATTTGAAGGCAACTTTCTTTTTTACCCAGTCGGCACATTCTTTGGCAATTGCCCGTTGATTGAGCCGGTTTTTTAAGCGAATTTCGAAGTCGCCGCCGCAAAGGTCGGCTTCGTTGTTGATATGAGGTATGTAAAATTGCCGTGCATCTTTCTTTAAATTTTCTTCAACGAAAGTAGGGGAACTGAAAATAAACTGTAATTCGTCAATCTGATTGAGTTCCTTTTTCAAGGCTTCGTAAGCATATATGGAAAATGAAGCCCCTGCAATATATAAGCGGCTCCCCTTTGTGATTGTCTGCTTTAAATCATCAATCAAACGGGTATTTACATTATCTATCAACTTCATTTCTAAAATCTATTTCAATTGCACCAATTCCATCAATTTATCGAAATTATTGACTACATCATATTTCACGTCAGCACCGGCAATTTCTTCGAAATGGATTTTTGCACAATGGATTTTCAAATTTTCGGTACCTCGCAACTCCATTGAAGAATCGGATCCTTTTGTTTCGGCCACAAAGTAAATGTAGCGGACTTTTTCTTTGTCGAAGACAATCGCCCAATCGGGGCTGTAACGACCAACGGGAGTAGTGATATAAAAACTTTTCGGCAGCTTGGCATATACCACCACTTCAACGGCTTGATCCAATGCTTTTGCAAATTCGGTTTCTATGCTTGAATCCGAAGTAAGGTGGTCGTAGATATGCTTTTTCAGATTGATTGAACTCCGAAGAACGGCGTTGTCGTTGGTAAATACCGTTTTTGCATCGTACTTATCTTCGATTTTGTGATATACAATGTTGTTGATTATCAATTTAGCTTTAGCCTCATTGATAATCTTGCCGACCTTGGCTATAAACTCTTCAGGATTCTTACGAACGAGATAAAATTTATCACCTTTTATTTTTTGCAAGATTGCCACAATTGTACGACGAGTCAGACTTGTTTGTTTTTCAATTTCACCCACAATGTCGTACACTGTTGTGTGAGACGGATTGCTTTTGAGTACGAATCGTTCCGTACTCGATTGTGTAATATGCGTTCTGTTATCCATATCCTGCTTTGTGCCCTCTGTTTTTTGTTCACCGGTTTTAACTTCATACACCATGTCGGCAATGTATAAATCGCCGTTGATTCGATTGGCACTTTCTTCAATCAGTTGGGGAGTATCGAAATTAACTTCGTAAATGGTTTTCAAACTGATTTTATTCCACAGCTCCTGAAATTCTTTCTTTTTGAAATTTTCGTTAGTTTGAAGAATCAATGTTGCACGCTCATTTTCAGGTTTGAACGTACTTTCCGTGTAGATTGATTTTAAAAGATTTACCACACTAGCCCGATACATTTCCAGGTTATCGGGTAAAGGAACAGCGTCTTTTTCGATTATTTCTTTACCTATGGGTGTTATCTTATCTTCTTCGTCGATAATATCGTTTTTATAAAGCAACTTGTTGATTTTCTTTGCATCGTCGGCTGTTATGCGATATTTTTCGCCCTTTTCATTTTCAACCAGTTTACTAATGAAAAAGTCCACTTCTGCTTTTTGCGGACGGTCTTTAAGTGTGGCTGCAATTTCGCTTTGCAAGCCTTTGGCAAAAGCCTCGTAACTTTCGGAAGCAATGACTGTGAGCACGTTGACTTTGTGCACTTCATCGCCAATCATTTCGTAATCCAAACGTACACCGGCCTGATTGACACACAAACGCATGCCACGTCCTACTTCCTGTCGGCGGCGAATTTCGCTACCTCCTTCAGGATTCTTCAGCGTGCATATTTGGAACACGTTAGGATTGTCCCAACCCTCTTTGAGCGCCGAGTGAGAAAAGATAAAGCGAACAGGTTCGTCAAGACTCAACAAACGTTCCTTATCTTTCATAATCAAATCGTAAGCCGAAACATCATCAGAATCTTCGCTGTTTTTCTTCAACGAAGGGTCGATCATTCGTTTTTTCTTTTTATCTATGGCAAAATAGCCTTCGTGAATGCGTTGCGCCTCGTCACGTTCCAAATAGGAAAAGTAATTTGGGAAATAACCCTTATACACCTGATTCGGATCCGTATTTCTCAGATAATCGTTGTATTCCTGTTGAAAAAGGTCGAGAAAATCGTTTTTTGCATTGTTATATTCTTCTTCAAAAATTTGAGCATATTCACCCGGGGACTCATCGCCATTCTCATCGTATTTGCGATAACGTTCTACCGAATCGATAAAAAACAAGGAAAGCACTTTTACGCCTTTATCGAAAAGCTGTTTCTCTTTTTTGAGGTGTGAAAGAATGGTTTCACGAATTTGCACACGCCGAAGTGTGCTATCGTTTTGATCGTTGATGATATCGCCGGGAAAAATATCAACCCCGCCGACAACAATTTTGTTTTGCGCACCATTGATCTCTTCGATCATCACATTTCGATACGCAGGCATTCCACCTGAAAGCTCGAAAAGATTGGCACCCTGTTCCAATTTCTTTCGTACGCGTTTTACTCCATGGGATGAACGCTGTTCAAACTCTACCAGAGCCAAAGGCGGCTTGTTGGTACTCAACATAATTTGCTCCAAATACAAATACCCGCTTGTTCCGGTACTGCTTTTCAGGCTGACTCCTTTTACCTGAATTTTCTTGACAAGGCGTTTGTTGTATGCATCGAGTGCGTCTAAACGATAGATCTTGTTGTATTCCACACGGTGCGTAGCCGAATAGCGCAATGTAAACAAGGGATTAAAGTCCTGCATGCTTGCCAGTGTTTTGGCGCCATCGACAGATTGAGGTTCATCGATAATCAAAATCGGATTGGTTTGCGAAATAATCTCTATCGGTTTTCGCGTACCGAACTGATCGAGCTCCTGATAGATACGACGGGCATCGGCACTACGGGCATTAAATGCTTGAGTATTGATAATCATCACACTGATGCGGCTGTCGGAGGCAAAGGTTTCGATATCCTGCGGATTACTCGAATTGTAGATAAAGGGTGCGATTTTGTGTCCGTACAGCTCTTGAAAGTGATCTTGGGTAAGTTGAAAAGATTTGTAAACCCCCTCACGAATAGCAATACTCGGTACAATAACAATATACTTGCTCCAACCATATTTTTTGTGCAGCTCGTACATGGTGCGGATATAGGTATAGGTTTTCCCCGTACCGGTCTCCATCTCAATGGTAAGGTGGTAACTTCTGTTCCTGTCTTCTTTTGGGCGTTCAATGGCAGTGCTTTCGTGTATATTGCCGGCTGCCTGTACTTTTCGGATATTCTCCAGAATACGCTGTTCAGTAATTTGAATGGGGCTGTTGCGATAACCGATCTCTTCGAATATCTCATTTTCGAACAATTCGGTAGCTCCGGCTGCTGCCAACTTTGCACGACGAATAATTTCGCTACTTCGCTCAAGGGTAAACCGATTGGTTTTCAACGGTTGCCCTTCGAAACAATCGACCACTGCCTGCACGGCATCTATCTGAAATTGTTGTTCTTTGAATTGTAATTTCATAACATTTCCTATTCACGGATACAGTCTGTTCACAAATCAAGGATATGATTTACATAATTGAACAATATAGACCTATTTTTATTTCTTGGTTATGTATGCCTGTTCAGGATGATTAATCATTTCGGGGTACAGATAAATCAATTCTCCTTCTTGTATCATCACTGCCAGATATTTTCGTTTTATATAATCATCCCCTTTATTTAAATAGAATGCTATTTCAACTGCTTTCATAGCTCGAATCGCACATAAATCTTTAATAATAGCCTTGATCTTCCCCGCATCATGCTCTCTTTGATTAAGCTGAGCTATCCGGTCAAGTAATTCTTGAGGTGGTGTACTTAATTCTTGAGGTGGTGTACTTAATTCTTGAGGTGGTGTACTTAATTCTTGAGGTGGTGCACTTAATTCTTGAGGTGGTGCACTTAATTCTTGAGGTGGTGCACTTAATTTTTCGCCTGCAATATAATACGTACTTTTCCCCTTGCCTTTCTGACTTAGTAAGCCAAAGTCTTTAAGAGTTCTAAGTTCACTACTTGCCTTTAGGGTATCACAATCGGCCATCTGCCTGTAAGTCAGATTATCTATAGCTCCAACCTCCCGAACAAATATTAATGCTTGTTTCTGACTATCAGCTAAACCATAAGCCTCAAAGGAGTTGAGCCAACTAACATCTTTTTCATTCAAGAAATGATGTAAAAGCAGTCTTGAAGTAAATTCATTACTATTTCTGTCAGAATCGAAAGTGGGTGGAGCTAAGTGAGCTTGTTCCATTAATTTACGCATAGCCCTGATGCCGGAACCCTTGGTCTCAGCTAAATTTGTTTCATGAAAAACGGCAGCGATAAAAGGATTTCGCGTTTCGCTGCCAGGTTCTCCCAAGTGTTCTTTGGATTTCAACGAATACCCCGGATTGATAATTTCGATACGATTGTCATAACGAATAACTTGTATAGGGCGATGTTCGCGATAAGAACGGTGCATTAAAGCATTAACAATAGCCTCACGAAGCACTCTGGTAGGCAAACCAAGGGGGCTTGCCTGAATACCTTCTTCAGGTAGTAAAAAGCCTTTAGGCAAATCAGACTGAATAGCATCAATTAATCGATAAATCAGGGTTAAAAGAGGTCCTCGCATATCAATAGTTGTAAATCGGTTGTCAGGATCTTCTACCCACTTGTTCCCGGGTACTCTGATATAATCAACACGCAACATGGGATAAAATGTCCTCAATGCTTTTGTTGTCCCAAAAAGCAACAAACCTGCCAAATTGAGTTCTGTTTTGTTTTCTCGATTCAAACAGCCTAATGCCTCTAACAGCTCATTATCGGTATAACTTAATTCTTCAGCTGCAGGATTCACTTTCTCCCGAAGATTTCTATATCTCTTTAGTGCATTTTCATCCACATCATTCATACTTGAACCTTTAACGGGCGTTTGGTCAAAACTGGTAGCATCCGCATAAAAGATGTGCATATCGTCTTCGGTACAACGCTGGTCAGTAGAACCAATCCGTCGATAGGCACCTGATGGCAAACCCTCTGATTTGAAATATAAAGGCTTCTGATTTTGTGGCAATTCGTTCACCTGAACTTTAATGACAGTATGTTTATTAATTTTTTCTACACTTACTTTAGGACGAATAGGCATATTGAACATAGAACTGCATCGAGACACAAAATCTCGTTGAAACTTGTCCGGATCAGAAATGTGCACTGTTTTATATTGAGGAAAAAGGCTTGTTTTATCTTCAGCTACACCCATCAAAATATAACCTCCTGCTAAACCGGGTTCATTGGAAAAAGCACATACGGTTTCCATAACGGAATGGGAACTCTCATGTCCTCCTTTGCCCTCGATCCATTCGCACTCGTCTTGTTGATTGAGCAATTCAAATAATTCTTGTGCAGTATAATTTTCCATTTTTTTAAATCACTTTCATTTCCGTTTCGGGGCTGAGTTGCTGGAGCAACTGCCGTACATTGATTTTTGCGGTATCGTCGGCAAAACCACTGTCGCGGAATACCACACGCAAAGGCTTTTCTTTGGCAATGGCTTTGATAAATGCCTCGTCGATGCCGGTATCGAAACACGCAAGGAGTGAATCTTGTGCTACCCGGAACACTTGTTTGCCGTTGATGTTAGTCCGGTCAATTTTATACGAAAGCGGAAGACCCCAATCGAGCATTACCTGCGTCAAAAGGTCGTCGGCTGTGCGATCGGGCTTGATATTGTCGGCAAACATAGCCAGCGTTTCCTGTTTGTAGTCTTGCGGACGGTAATACACATCCTTCATATTGCTGCTATCGAGGCGATAGACGCGGAATCCGTAATCCTGTGTATCTTCACCATTAGCAAACATTCCTTCTTTCTCTGCTTTTCTGCGCTTTTCTTCTTTTATTTTATTTGCAGCACGGCGGATTCGTTCTTTGCCTATTTCGCAAATATTTTTGTAGCCGGCTTTGTAAGCCTCGCTTTTCTCATCGGTTAGTTCAGGCAGTTGCACCATTATATATTTGCGCTTGCCGCCATCTTCGGCATTGAGCTGCATTACGGCATGGGCAGTAGTGGCAGAACCGGAGAAGAAGTCGAGAATAATTGAGTCCTTATCGAAATTTGTTGATGCTTTGAGTATATATTTAATTAACTCAACTGGCTTGGGAAAGCTGAATAATTTATCCTTAAACAATTCCCCGAAATCTTTTGTGCCATCTTGACTCATACCTATTTCAGCAGGGAAATTTGTACTTACTGGAATAAATCCAAACAAATCGCCAGCCTTTGCTTCGTCATCATCTTTAAAATATCTAAATACAGGCTTTGATATGTATAGAAAATCATAGTCTCCTGGAAAAACTATTTTATTTTCAGCATAATATTTCGGAAATGTATCTTCTGTCATCGCCCAAGTTCGAAGTGGGTTGGCAGGATATTTTTCACCATTCTTTGGATTTATTATAGTGAAATCACTATTAGGTCTTTCACTAGCACTTCTTTGTGTTGTTAAATCATGGATTCTCCATGGACGATTAGGCAAGTCGGGAGATTCATAATATTTTCTCGTTCCACCTTCCAGTGCTGCTATAAATTCTTTTCTTGCATAAGAAAGTACCCATTCATAATCTTGCGATACTCCAAATGGAACATCTGATTTTGCGGTTCTTTTCCGCCAAGGGAATTGTGCAACAAAATTTTCTTCCCCTAACACCTCATCACAAATTTTTCTCAGATTATGTACCTCATGGTCATCGATGGAGATAAAAATCACACCGTTATCCGATAACAGGTTGCGAGCCAGTTTCAGGCGTGGGTACATCATGGTGAGCCAGTCGGAATGATAACGTCCGGAGGTTTCGGGATTGGCTACCAGGCGTTGGTTATATTCATCAATTTGTCCGCTTTCAAAAAGCTCGGTTTCGCGGTCGATGGCAAAGTTATCTTTGTACACAAAGTCGTTCCCTGTATTGTAGGGCGGATCGATGTATATCATTTTGATTTTGCCAAAGTAGCTTTCCTGCAAAAGTTTCAGCACTTCGAGGTTGTCGCCCTCAATGTAGAGGTTTTCGGTGTTGTCGAAATCAACCGAATCTTCGCGCACCGGGCGGAGTGTTTTGGTGGTGGGCAAGTTGGCCGTAACAATGGCTTCGCGTTTACCGGGCCATTCAAGACGGTAACGTTCGCGGTTGCCTTCCACTATGTCGTGGCTCAACTCTTGCTGCAAGAGGTCGAAATCTATCTTTTTCCCTTCGGCAGTTTCGGTAACGCAGTTGGGGAAAAAGGCTGCAATTTTTTCAATGTTTTCGTTCACGAAATCGGGAGTGCTGAGGTCGAGTTTCTCTATGTTACTCATATTGTTTTATAGTTATCTATCAAAACGTTACTAATTACTAATTACTTACCAATAATTGCTTGCCAGTAATCCTTATTTGTCGGATTTTATTCGAAAACAGCATCATGCTTTTGTTTTAGCTTTATATGAGTCCACTTGAATAAGTCTTATTTATCGAAAATGTGTAAAAAATAAACTTGATAATCAAGTTTTTACAAAATTTATTTTAAGCATTTTGTACTTTTTAAAGCAGACTCTTATATTTTTTTGAAAATAGTCGTAATACGGCAAAGATAAACAATATTCACAAAAAATTAATGCTATAAGAAAAATTTGAAAATTGATAATGTTGTATGGAGGTTTGTCCTATACCGAACACTCTAAATCCGGTGCACTTGTCCCCACTTAGGAGCAAGCATGAAGCGAAGGAAGAGCGAAGAAGACCCATCCAAACCCGATAAAAAACAGCAACGGTAATTAAAATATAAAAATTACAAATTTAGCAGAAAACAAGAAGACCGGCAAGCTGAAAACCCCTGCCGGCCGAAATTGTAGCCGCGATGCTTCGCCGTCAACAAGCCGAAACCATCCTATCGGCAGGCGAAAAAATAATGAAAAGCGCAGCAACTTCAGTGAAAATGGAGCACTAACGTAATGCTTGTGCCTGGAGGACAAATGATATCGATATCAAAAAAAGTAATTTAAGGACAAACGAATGCCGCCAAGGACCGGAAAAGTGAAAAAGGGAGTGAAAGAAAGGAAATTGTTGGGATAATGCTTATGAGAGACATTAGTTCTCATTTATCTTATTCTTTTCCTTTTGATCTAATTCATTCTTTTTTAACTTGCGTATAAATAGGATCACAATAAATGTTCCAAGTAACCAACATATAATTACTTGATGATAGCGGTGTAATGGTACCGGTTATAGCGGAGCAAAGGGTACCCGCTCTAAAGCCTGTAAACATATACCGCAAAAGTAATTTATTTATTCTATCTGCGTCTCATCCACTCGCCTTTTTTTATGAAAACATTTGCATAAAATAGGCAGAAGTTACAAGATGAAAAAAAGAAAAACCATTTTCAATAATGAAAAAAAATAGGACGACCAGGTAAAACTTTCATCAAATTAAAATCGGGGAATCAACTTTGCCAAAAAACAGCCATTTTGCATGTTGCTTATTACAATTGATATTATTACGGGCCAAACGGTCATTCCCTTACTCATCTCAATTGGAGTAGCTTTAAGAAGGCCATTTAACAGCCTTGAAGGATCGCCATCTCTCAGGTGTGAGTTTTTGCTTCTGGCTCTGAGTTCATCTCAACCTGGAGCTTATTTGGCTTCACCGTGGCTTGTAAATTCAAAGTGCCTAATCAGTTAGATGACTTGAAGTTGATGTATGGCTCTCCGTCAAAAGGATCGTTTTGGGACGAAAGAAATGCACGTCCTGGATATAGGACTGTCGAGAGCACATTTATCTCAAGTAAATGGACGGAAATACCATGAACAGATGTTTATAGAAAAGCACTGTATTCCAATCCTTAACAAAAAACTGATGTGATAACGGTTGCATGTGTCAAAATAATCTTTCAATGACTATCCTGACACACCTTATTTCGTATCAAATTATCCTAAATGATTATTTTAATAATGTCATGACAAAATTTCGATAATCATCCCATTTTATGTCATTTTTCGAGATGTTAAAATGTCACAATAGCAACATATTGATTTTGGCATAATATTTGCTTATCTTATAAAAAAGGATAGAAGTTTATAGTTCCTATCCATAGAGTGTGAAACGAGAAACGAGAAACGATACGAAAATTTGAAATATATTCTGCTGGAATGAAAACAGCCGAAAAAGTAAAATACAAAGCGATTTTTCCGTTAGTTTCCCACTTTTTCAATTTATTCATCTATTAAAACTAAAAATGATGGGGAAGAATCAACATGTAGTGCCTCATAAGGGCGGATGGGCTGTAAAAGGGTCAGGGAACTCAAAAGTAACAAAAGTTACTAGTACTCAGGAACAAGCAATTGATTACGCTAGTAAAATCGCCAAAAATCAGGAGTCGGAACTAATAATCCATCGCAAAGATGGTACAATTAGAGATAGTGATAGTTTTGGAAATGATCCTTGTCCTCCACACGACACAAAACACTAACTAAAAAATCAAAACCATGGCAAATTCGCATAATCTGTTTCAGGTATTCAATACTGACTTACAAATTACAGATACAAAGAAAAATAGATTGATTAATTCAAGGGACAACCTTAGAAAAAAAATCAAAGACTACTTTACGGAGAAACATCCAGGTTATTATCCGAAATTTTTTATGCAAGGATCATACAAGATGGGTACTTTAATTAGAAGAAAAGATGATACTTGCGATATTGATGATGGTGTATACTTCAATAGTAATCCTGACGGAGTAACATGCACGACATTACAAACTTGGGTAAAAAATGCTGTGGAAGGTACAACGGATAGTATTAGTCATAGAAAGAAATGCATTACCGTTGATTATAAAGCTGATTACAATATTGATCTGCCTGTTTACTTGTTTGATAAAGATGCTGAGGATCACCCCTCTTTAGCCATAAAGGATGGTGATTGGAGAGAGGATGATCCAAAAGAAATGATTTCGGCCTTTAATAACGCTAAAGACAAAAATGGACAATTACTGAGAATAGTGCGTTATTTGAAAGCATGGTGTGATTACAAAAGGCAAAAAATGCCTAGCGGTTTAGCGATGACCGTTCTTGCTATTGATAACATTCAGACAAACGACAGAGACGATGTCGCATTGAAGTTTACATTGATTGAAATTGAAAAAGAATTGAAGAGACATTTCAAGTGTATTGTCCCTGCGACACCAAATGATGATATTTTTGCCGAATATGACGAAAGCAGAAAGAATAACTTTATGTCCAATTTAGCAGACTTTATCGCTGATGCAAAAAAAGCCGTAGACGAAGAAAAAAATCAGTTGAGAGCAAGCCATTTATGGCAAAAACACCTTGGGGAAAGATTTCCTGATGGGAAAGACGAAGACGAGGAGAAAGTTGCAGCAAGTACTATAGCACCAGTAGTCGGTGCCTCTAAGCCGTATTATGAATGATAGCTATGCAATATTCGAAAGTCAGTTGAACGATGCTTGTAATTCTTTTCAGAACCTTCGAGTAAAGTCAATTGATGGCAAATGCTACTTAAAGGGAACCCTTGATATCCTAAATACAGATAATATTTTAGTCGGAAGTTTTCTGATTGAAGTACGTTGGAGTGAGGGGTTCCCCTATCGCTTTCCAGCACTCTTTGAAGTCGGTGGTGATATTCCTTGCGAACCTGATTGGCATAAGTATAAGAATAATTCTTGTTGCGTTACAGTTGAACCTGATGAGATTCATAAATGCAAACATGGTATAACGGTTACACAATTCATATCAAACTATGCCATACCTTATTTTGCAAATCAATGTTATAAGAGAATTGAGGGAAAATATTTTGATGAGTACCCACATGGAAAAGAAGGCTTAATCAGGTATTATACAGAATTAATGGGAACTTCTGATACAAATTTATGGAGAGAATACCTAGAGCTTGCATTTGGTAAAAGACCGTTAAAAATTAAGAGGGATGACCCATGCATATGTAAAAATGGGAAAAAGTTCAAAAAATGCCATTTAAAGAGATTTGAAACACTTAGAGATATTGGAATTGTTAATATTAACAGACACTTTTCTCAAATCAGCTTATGAAAAAATTATTTATAGGATCATCATCAGAAGCAAAAAAATATGCCGAAGAGGCAAAATCTATCCTAAAGGATCATTTTGATGTCACAATCTGGTATGAAAATGCGTTGGGTTCTTCTGTTTTTAATTTAAATCAAAATTTTCTAACAGACTTGCTAAAAGCTTCACTTGAATTTGACTTTGGGATTTTAATTGGAACAAAAGATGATAAAGTCAAATGCAGAAGAACTAGAAAACTACAACCAAGAGACAATGTCATATTTGAGCTAGGTCTCTTTACAGGGCGTTTAGGAATTTCAAAGTGTGCTTTTGTTGTCGAAGAAGATGTAAAGTTACCATCAGATATCAACGGCATCACATTGGCCATTTTTGATAAACACAAAAAAGACTCATTTAAAAGTGAGATTGAAAAAGTATCGGGGCATTTTTTGCGCAGTTCTGATGAAGAAATAAATTTTTTTCCTTCAGTAACTTTGGCCTCAGTTTATTACGAAAACTTTCTACTTCCAACATGCAAGTATCTGATTGAAAATAAAGGCCTCGACTATCTTGATAAGCATTATGATAATTGTAAAGTAAATGTGATAATACCTGAGAATATTCAAGATGATGTGAATCTGCAATTCCAAAGGCTTAAACATCGATTTACAACCAAAGATACAGAAATTCAATGTGCAGGCAGACCAAGGAAAATAACAATTGAAGCAGAGGTAAGAGATGAAGCACTTATGATAATTGATTTCCCTACAATTATTTCTGGAATTAATTATGCTATTAAGAATTTATTTCCAGATGACTTTAACACAACAAGTCAAAAGTATTTATCAATATTAGGAAGAGAATTAGGTCGATTTATTTCTACATTACACAAACTACTGTCTCGTAACGAGTTTGGGGATCTAGTTGTTATCAGAAAAGAATCTGATTTGTAAACTCATTTGAAAATGGAATGCGGAATAGTTATGACTGTTTTCCATTTTCAATCCATTGAACTCAATAGATATTTCATATGCTCTTAGTTTTTGATTGGTTAAAGAAATGTAGAATAGATTTTAACTATTCCAGTTGAGCAATACCAAAGATTTTATCAGTTCTCAACGTTATTAATGTGCTACTCCGAAACAAATGAGTGTTTAGTAAGTTTATGAGTTAAGGGGGGGGGTACAGGAAGTGTAGGAAGTGTAGGAAGTGTAGGAAGTGTAGGAAAGTGTAGGAAGTGTGGGAAAGCGTAGGAAGTGTGGGAAGTGTAGGAAAGCGCAGGATTCTCCGTATGGGAGAGATTCAGCTGTGTACAACCATTAAGCGTTTTCTTCAAATCTGTCTGTTTTTCCATTTTCCGCTTCTTAAGTAAAGGGTTGACATAATCAGCAGAAAAATCCAATACAGATGTTCGGTAGTCCAGGCAATTGCAACGGATGAGCGCAGATGCACGATGATGAACCACATGTACGAAACATAAAAAACCATTGTTATCAATTCGAAAACCAATGCCGTACGCGTATTACCCGTACCCGAAACCGCGCTAAACAAGGTGCCGCCCACACTATAGAAAGGCAATGCCGAAAGCAATACATAAAGCGGCAACACCGTATCGCCGAGGAGCGAGGGGTCGTTGGTATAAATTGCAATGACGGCTTGGGGAAATATGGCTACGCAGAGAACTACGACAACAATTATCGAAAAGCTCATCAGGCAAATGCGCTTTACGAGCGAGAGCACCGCATCTTTACGTCCCGCCCCTATCGTATTGCTGACCAATGTATTGGTAGTAGCCGATAGTGCATTTGCAGGGATAGTGAGAATCATATAAAAACTCCGGACAATATTGGCGACTGCCAAAGGTCGTTCTCCCAAATAGTTTTCAATGAAAAGGAAAAACAACATCCACGTCCCGATAGAAACGATATTCTGAATCATCATGAAAATGGAAATATCGAGAATGCGTTTCATCACAGGCCAACGAAAACGGATAATGTTGAAACCGTATTTTTTGAAATCGATGTTTTTCATGAGATAGATAGCGAAAAACAACATCGATGCAATTTCTGCAATTACCGATGCAAGTGCCGCGCCACCAATTCCCATTTTGGGCATACCGAAATTTCCGAAGATGAGTGCATAATCGAATACAATGTTCACGAGCGTCATCACAATTGCATTCCAGGTCAACACTTTGGTTTGTGCTATTCCCACAAAAAAAGCACGAAACATGGCATTGGCAAAAGCAAAAAAGATTCCGAAAATTCTCCAGTCGAGATATTCGGTAACCGCACCGGCAATGCGTTTCGACTCAAAAAGCGAAGGAAACCAATGACGGGAAGCAATACTCATCAACGGAATCAATACCGCCGCAAGCATGCTTAAAAACACGATTCCCTGAATAACGATTTCGCCAATTTGTCGATAATTTTGTTCGCCATTGCGGCGTCCTATGAGGATCTGACTTCCCATGCTGAACCCAAATCCGAGTGTAAAAATGGCAATATAGAGCACCCCTGCCAATGCCGAGGCACCCAACTCCACCTCCCCTACACGACCAAGAAATGCCGTATCGATTACCTGCAAAACGTTTTGTGCAAGTAAACTTAATAAAAGTGGAGTACTGACTCTGATAATTCGCTTATTCGAATACACTTTCAGGACTATCAAAAAACCGACGACTGCTATCCACAAACGTCGGTTTTTAGTGGTTGTTTTCTATATGAACGGCCGCATCTATCCGATCTTCATCGAGCGTAACGCTGCCTTTGTAAAGCCTGTAAAGCTATCTACACCACAAAGGTAATTATTTTTTCTTTCTTCGTCTCATCGACTCGCCGTTCTTATGCAACTGTTTTCATAAAAAAGGCAGAAGTTACAAGATGGAAACAGAAAAACCATTTTCAATGGAGAACCGTAGAGAAAATGAACAAAAAATGAAAGTAAAGAATGAGAATATCATTATCTGTCTTTCCTCAATTAATTATATCGGAAAAGTTCCATGCCTGAATGTGTTCTATCCCTTCTTTCGAAGAAAAATTCACCTCATCCATTGTCACAACATATTTATCATAATTATCTTTGATGGTTTCCAAGGGAGAATATTCGCGAGCGATTACCTTTTCGTCGATAAGCATATAGCAGCATTGTATGTAGATTATCCTGTCACCTTTTCTGGCAACAAAATCGATCTCCTTGTCTCTGAAAGTGCCGATATAAACCATATACCCCTTTCTTCTCAGTTCCAAAAAAAGCAGATTTTCCAATTTGTACCCTACTCCGTAATCAAATCCCGGATAAAGATAATTCTTAAAGCACAAATCGTTAATATAATATTTATAAATACCCGACAATACCTCTTTCCCTTTGATGCTGAAACGTTCTACTTTATGAATCAAAAAGGATTGTTGGAGGTAAGAAATATAGTTTGACAAGGTATCGTAACTTGTTTTCCGTTTTTTCGATTCAAAATAGTTTAGAATGTTGGTGACAGAAATCAGGTTTGAAGCATTATTTACCAGATAAATAAACACGTCCTCAAGCAGTTTGGCATCTTTAATGTTATAACGCTGAATAATATCGTGCAATAATATGGTATCTTTTATAGCCGAAACATAATTCCGTTTAGTTTCTTCGTTAGGAAGCATAAATAATTCGGGTAAAGCACCTGTTTCCATATATTCCATATAACTCTGTCGGGATTTTTGTTTTTTCGTGATTCCCAAATATTCTGCATAGCTAAAAGGAAAAATCTCAAATTTGACATACCGACCGGATAGTAATGTTGCCAATTCCCCCGACAACATCTCGGAATTTGAACCTGTAATAAAAATTTCGCAAGGTTCTGTAAAATTCTGCGAATAGGAATTGACAAAATGCTCCCACCCCTTTATCATTTGTATTTCATCTATAAAAAGATAAAATTTTCCTTTGGGTTTAAAATAAGTTTTATAGACATTTACTGTTTCCTCCAATTCTTTGTAAGTGACCATAAAATCAAACTCTATAAATTCCTTATTGATATAAAAAATGTTTTCCGGCGAAATGCCATTGCTTATCAATTGTGAAGCTATTTGTCTTAGAATATAACTTTTGCCTACACGCCGTTGGCCGACCAATACTTTCACCAGCTTGGTATTCAGATAATCCATAATCTTATCGGTATAATCATGGCGAGGAAAACCTGTTTCCGGAACATTTCCATTCCAAAAATTATACTTGGATAATATTGCAATTTTTTCGTCCATACTCGAAAATTTCTACAAAAATACTACTTTTTTCGAGTGTACTCGAATGTTTTTCATGAAATAAAATGGGTCACCACTTCTTCTTCTCAAATCGCCTATGGAGTTGATAAAAAAATTTAGCGCGCATGAATAAAATATTCAACATTGATTTTTCCCCTTTTGCCTGCCCGGTTCCCATTTAGGCATCGATTTAATTATTCGAATGGCTTCTTCATCCAATGACGGATCGACACCTTGAACTATTTGCACATCCGTAATGCTCCCGTCTTTTCCGACAATAAAACTGCAGATTACTCTTCCTTGAATACCCTTATCCTGTGCTTCTTTCGGATAATGAATGTTTTCGGAAAGATACTTCATTAGCGCTTCTTGCCCGCCGGGAAATTGAGGCATTTCTTCTACTACAACAAATATTTCGTCGTTGTCCGTTACCTTCTGCTGTTTCTCATCCTGCACCGTTTCTTCCTGTGAAGAAACACCTCCCGGATCTTTTTCCTGTACACAGTTTGTCATCATCAACAATACGGCAAGAGGCAGTATCATCAGGTATTTTGCCAGCTTCCGCTTTGGCGATTTGTTTTTATTCATCATCATAATTCGTTGTTTTAATTGTGATACATTAAAATTATTTACTATCTGAACTGCAGTTTCATGATAAGTCAGTCGTAAAAGGTGGTACTGGTAATCGCGACTGTTTACGCCTTTACGTAAGATTTCGCTATCGGCCAGATATTCCAGATTGATGGCAATTTCTTTTTTTATTAACCACACGATCGGGTTCCACCAGAAAAAAATTGTTATGTCTTAAATCTTTTTCCCAATGTAAAACACATAACCATAATATTCCTTGTATTTGTAATATAACTCTGCCTCATATCGCTGGGCATCAATAAATTTTTCTACGGCTTTGTTACCGGCATATTTTTTTAGAAAAGCTTCTCGTCTCAACGTTTGCCAAGTATAATAGGCTGTCCAAATAGTTTCGGGCAAGACATAAGTGGCTATGGGAAGATAACCTGCCTTTTGCATCTGAGCAACCTTATTTGGAATAGTGTCTATTTCGGGATAGGCTTTTTGCCAAAAATCCTGAATTTCGTCAGGTCGCTCTTCGCTAAACCAAGTGTTTTCTGTAACTGCGATATATCCGCCTTTTTTCAAAAATTTTCGCCACTCATTCAATCCGCGTTCAAATCCAATGTTATAAATCGCACCTTCCGACCAAATCAAGTCTAGTTCCTCCTCTTCAAACGGGAGATTTTCCATATTGCCAACTATACCTTTCACCCTATTTTGAAGATTTTTGCTTCGGGCATTTTGGTTGAATTGGTCGATAAAGTCCGGCCAAGCATCGACACCGATAATTTCGCACGGTGTATTTTGTCCTAATACCATTGTTTGACCACCTGTTCCGCAGCCGATATCGGCAATTTTGGATTTTTCTGTAAGTCCGTTTATAAAGCTCAAAGCTCTAAGCGTTTCTTCAGGACTTCCGGGTCCTTGTCGTTCGGAGTTTGAAAAAAAATCGTAAATAATATTCAAATCAAAATCGTGAATTGTTTGTTTTTCGGTTTTCATTGTTTTAATGTATTATAGCATACAGGCAAAGACATAGAAATGCTTTAGTCGTTGTATGCAGATAAAAAAAATTGAAATTAATTTAATGAGAAATTATTCTCGAAAAAAGGAGGTTATTCGAGAATTAACGAAAGGACAATCTGTGTAAGTGAATACAGATTGTTTACAGCACCGAATCCGATTTAAACGAAGAAATAAACATCCATCTGTTTTAGTAGAACAAAATTACATGAAAAAAGAGGTATTTCCAAGCGCGCGCAATAAAAATCAAGGCCACAAAACTTTAACGGCTTACCGTACGGTGCTCGAAGCACAAATGTTACCTTTGTAAGTTGGTTTTCATTCACCAACGAAAAATAAACTAATTGTCTAACAATTTATTCCGGTAATTTTTATGGAAAAAGTTTGCGGCCTTGACGTTCACAAAGATAGTGTATTTGCGTGCATTTTGGACGAACAAGGCAAAAGAATTTTAGAAAAACGTTATGGGACGCTTACCCCGGATTTGACTGCTTTGCGTGAAGCATTGATAGAGCGGGGTTGTGGAAGCGTTGCGATGGAGAGTACCAGCATTTACTGGATGCCTGTATGGCATGTTCTTGAATCGGATTTTTCGTTAAAACTGGTCAACCCTTATTTCATCAAACAGCTACCCGGTCGCAAGAGCGACGTAAAGGATGCGCAGTGGATAGCGGAATGTCTTCAGAAAGATTTGATCAAAGGGAGTTTTGTTCCTGAAGGGATTTTACAGCAGATGCGGCAACTGAGCCGACAGTGCCGCCGTATAACCAAAAGCAGGGTTCGACTTGAGCAACAGATGGACAATCAGTTGCAGCGATGCAATATCCGTTTCAGCAACTATGTTTCCAATCAGGGAAACAATGTATCGTTGCGTAAGGTCATAGAAGCCCTTATCACAGGGGAACGAGACCCATCCCGACTTGTCCGACCGGTTCACGGGCGTACCAAAAACAAGCATGGACATCAGGTCATTGCCGCCTCTTTAGAGGGAGTGATCAATCCCACCGATATTGAAATGCTCAAAGGGTGTATGGAACAAATAGATTTGTTGGAAAAACAGCAGGCTGCTTGCCTTAACCATTTAGAAGAACTTGCGGAGGAATATTTTGCAAGGGAAATCTCGTTGCTGTGTACCATACCGGGCATTCAACCCTACAGTGCGATGTGCATACTTTCCGAAATCGGCAATGACATGAGCGTTTTCGGTAAAGCATCCCATTTGGTGGGTTGGGCCGGATTGCGTCCACGAAATGATGAGTCGGCCGGAAAGATACAATCGCGCAAAACCTTGCATGGAAACAAATACCTTCGAGAGATACTTATTCAGGTATCCTGGTCGGCATCGCGTTCAAAGAAAACATTTTTGGGTAAAAAATACGCTCATCTTTCAAAACGGATGAAATCGCAGAAAGCTTTACTGGCTATAACCCGCAAAATACTCGTCGTCATTTTCAACGTATTGCGAACGGAGCAACCCTTTGATGTCAATAGAAATTTACAGGCAGTAATGCCTGATTGAGAAACCTATCTCACTTGGAATGGTTTCTTCCGGCATTTTCTAAGTTCCTTATCTTTGTGGCGAAATATCGAAAAATATTATCCCGTGCAAGCAAAATGAACAACAGACTGTGCCGGCAATGAAAGCGCGTGTGAGACAGGAAAGCTCGCAGAGGAAAGTATTTTATTTTTTCTATGTTCCCGTTTTTCGGAAATGAAGACGGATGTTATTGCTTTGTCTTTTTCTATCCCTGAGGAAATAATAATACTGTTGATTATCAATATAATATAATTTCATGACCCTGCGGATAACCTATGATTTATAGAGGAAAGATACATAAAATAATGATTTGGTAAAATATACGACTAAAACAACAATTGTTTTTTTCCAAAAAGAGAAATAAAAGTTGATACTTTTAATTCAATTGTCAGTAGGTCTAATCCGAAACAATGAGTGTTTAGTAAGTTAATGAGTTAAGGAGGGGGTATAGAGTGTAGGAAAGTGAGATTGGGAGCAGGGTTCAGGTGCATATTCGAGGCGTAGGAAAGTGTAGGAAAGTATAGGATTCTCCGTATTAGAGAGATGCAGACGTGTGCAGAATTTGCATAGAATAACCCGTCAGAAATCGCCGAGCGCTTTGTAATCACTTATAATGGCGAAATCATCTGTCTGTTTTGAGAAATTAACGCTGTTCGTCCCTCAAATTTGTGTATAGTGTAATCTACCTGAAGCAATAATACGTGATTGTAAGAGCTCACGCACTCATAAGATCGTATACACTTTAAATGAGTTGGAAGAAAGTTTAGCCGTCTCCATAAGGAAAACTACCTGGTTGCCCTTGGATGAAGTATAGGAAAAAATCAAAGGGGCATAGGAAAATAAAGCCGCTATGCTCCTTTGATTAAAAAATAATGATTAACAAGTTATTGAGTTATTTTTATTCCTTATCTTTCATGTTCGATTTTCCGTAACCTACAACCACTATTTCGCTTTGGATATTGCTAATTTTTTGTGAAGATTCGTCGTCCTGAAGGCGGAAATATGCTGAAAATTCAACATTGGAATTTGCTTTGCCTCCTGTTTTTGCCAAAGCAATATCGGGAGGAAGCGCTTTTATTACCCGCATAACTTCAGCATCTAAAGAAGGATCTGCACCTTGGATAATTTTTACATTTGAAATTTCGCCTTTTTCGTTCACACTATATTTGGCTTTCACCAATCCCATTATCCCATTTTCTTGCGCAATCACAGGATATCGGATATTTTCACTTATAAATTTGAAATACTTCGCATCGGTAGCGCTTATTTTTCCTTCTGCATTGTCTGTGGAATTTTGGGCGGGTTTACCCGATGGTTGCAATCTGAAAACGATGGGTAAAGTAAACCTCACATCTACGACTTTTCCCTTTTGCCTGCCCGGTTCCCATTTAGGCATCGATTTAATTACCCGAATGGCTTCTTCATCCAATGACGGATCAACACCTTGAACTATTTGCACATCCGTAATGCTCCCGTCTTTTCCGACAATAAAACTGCAGATTACTCTTCCTTGAATACCCTTATCCTGTGCTTCTTTCGGATAATGAATGTTTTCGGAAAGATACTTCATTAGCGCTTCTTGCCCGCCGGGAAATTGAGGCATTTCTTCTACTACAACAAATATTTCGTCGTTGTCCGTTACCTTCTGCTGTTTCTCATCCTGCACCGTTTCTTCCTGTGAAGAAACACCTCCCGGATCTTTTTCCTGTACACAGTTTGTCATCATCAATACTACTGCAAGTGGCAGTATCATCAGGTATTTTGCCAGCTTCCGCTTTGGCGATTTGTTTTTATTCATCATCATAATTCGTTGTTTTAATTGTGATACATTAAAATTATTTACTATCTGAACTGCAGTTCCATGATAAGTCAATCGTAAAAGGTGGTACTGGTAATCGCGACTGTTTACGCCTTTACGTAAGATTTCGCTATCGGCCAGATATTCCAGATTGATGGCAATTTCTTTTTTTATTAACCACACGATCGGATTCCACCAGAAAAAAATGCACAATGATTCCGCCAACAGGATATCCAGCGAATGCCACTGTTGTACGTGAATTTGCTCATGCAGGAGAATTTGCTTCAATTCTTCTTCGGAATGAACTTCGGTATTGATAAAAATCCATCGGAAGAAAGAAAAAGGCATCATCTTCTCGGATAAATGGTAAACGTTCTGCGTGCCTATTCTTTTCGGAACGCTTTTATGTTTAATACGAAAGATGGTGATGAGCTGCCAAATAAAACGCACCAAGAAAAATGCCGTTCCCGCCATCATGATAAAAAAGAAGATATTCTCCCCATGAAGAGGGAAAAAATGATTTTCCGCAGAAGCATCTGTTGTCTCCAGTGCTATGGATGGTTGTCCGATAAGAACTTCTGCAGCATAGTTTTTTCTCAGGAAAGAAAAGATATTTCCCCCTACTTCGATGGTAAAAAGCGGGTAGACCAGCGAAAAAACAATCGCTGCAAAAAGGTAAAACCGTTTCAACCGGAGAAAAGTGTCTTTTCTCAACAATCCTACGTACATGAGGTAAAACATCGTTAATGCAATGTTTACTTTAACCAAGTAGATGAAAAGCGTTTCCATTTTTTCGAAAATTAAAAGTAGACGGTTTTATACATCCAAAGAATCCGCTCCCGCTTTATTCCTCTTTTTTTTCGATAAGACGAATAATTTCGGCCAGTTCCTCTTTCGTTATCTTTTGTTCTTTTGCAAAGAACGACACCAACTCCTTGTACGAATTATCAAAATAATTCCGTACTACTCCCGTTAAAAAATGCTTTTTATAGGCAGCTTCGGTAATTTTCGGCTTAAACACCTTAACATTCCCAAATTTTCTTTTGGTCAGATATCCCTTGTTTTCCAATTTCTGAAAAATAGACGCCACCGTAGTGTAAGGTGGTTTAGGATCCTCCATTCTCTCCACCACATCTTTTATGGCACACTCGTTTAACTGCCAAATATGCAGCATCACCATTTCTTCCTGAGGGGTTAATCGTTCCATAATCAAATTATTATTCTTATTATTAATGCTCTGTCTACATATACGATGTAAAGTTACGAATATTTCGTAGACAACAAACTATTTTCCCCTTTTTTATAGTTAAATAATCACAAATTTCGATTTCGTATTTTTTGACTTACGAAGGGGGACTCCATCATTAGTTCTCCATTGAAAATGGTTTTTTCTATTTTTCATCCTGTAACTTCTGCCTTTTTTATGAAAACAGTTGCATAAGTCGGGCGAGTCGATGAGAATGCTGCCGGTGGCTTCGTTGGTGTGTGAGGCCGATGAGTATTGTTTTTCCTTTCATCCGTCAAACAAGTGGGTTCTCGGGCTGAAGCAAATTGCAGCGTTGCTCATCAAAGCTTCAGCGAGCTAAGCTCTGCGTTCGCTTTACACGAAATTTGCGCACAAAGAGAGCGATTGACGAACACTTTTATTACCTGCTCTGTTGGAACGGAGGCACTTATTAACGGATTTATACCGCTAAGATTGAAAAATATCCCATCCTCAGTTGTGGGGATATGGGGGTTTGAGAATTTTCGAAAGTTACCAATCCATGTGGTTTATCCTGTCATTCAGTCGTTTTATCTTATCTATCAACCTGTTGAATGGCAAAGATTCACCGTAAATCATTGTTTCGCGCATTGTTTCGTAATCCTCTTTCCATTCGGAAATAATAGTATCGGGCGGAACAATTTTTAATGTTTTCGGTGCAAGTGTATCATAATCAAAATCTTTTAAGCCAACGAATATCCGACGATGTTCGATAACAGAATTGTATAAATCTTTGTCGTTTAGTGCATTTTCAGAAATTTCCGGCGGACAAACGAGCAAGCAGCACGACGCAATTTGTCGCTAATCTGCGTTTTTGACAGCTTTCCGTCAAAACCGAGAAAACCACGATTTAGTGCAATATCAACGTCCTCAGAAAATCGTTCTATCAGGTTGTAGCACTTGCTTAACGAAGTTCCACCTTTGAAAGACAATTGTTCAGCGTATGGCAAAGCAAACAATGCCCGCAGTACTGCCGTAACCCACCAATCTTTTTCGATGGCGACCGATGAGAGGTTGTACTGCAACGACAAATTGTCAAAATATCTGATTTGCTGAGCTGCTGACAGATCAATAAACTTATTCATTCTCAATGAGCTTTAGGATAGTATTTGAAATCCATACCGGTGCAATCGCTGCATCGTGTATTATATTTTCTCGCTTTTCCTGCTGTAATGCCTCTTTGATTATTTGTAGTTGTTCTGCAGTTGCTTTTCCGTTGCCAATTTCTTTGAGTGCAGAGATAGCCAAAAGCGAAATTTTCCCCTTATAAGATAAATTTTTAGCAACTGTTCTTTTGAATTTGATGGTAGCGTTTTTGCCTACTTTCACCACTCTTGGTGTTCCGTCAGTGAGAAAAACGGCTTTTGCAGGCACTTGAGTTGAAAGCCCCAAAGCGTTAAGAGCATAGGCTCCTGTCGGTATCATTCTCGTTTTTTCCCGCTTGGCAATGGTTTTGGCGACGTTTTCTATTGACGGAAAAACAATGCCAATCTCGCTGTCGATTTGCGGATACAGATAAATTCCTACCGAAAGCCGTACAAGAAAATTTTTTTTACACAGACGTGACAATGATTGTCTGACTGCTTCATTACTGCCGAACTTACGAAATTCGTCTGCAAAAAATATTTTTCCACGACGATTTCGCTTTATGTATTTAATTATTTCATCATTAGTACTTTTCATTCTATATTATCTAATGTTGTGTCACAAATAAAGCAATAATTTGTTACATATTTCGAGCTACAAATGTATTAAATATTTTTGACTTAGTGATGGCAACGAAATAAGTTTATCATTTAATAATAGTTTTTGGACTAATTGTATAATTCCATTCTCCATGAAAATCATGTTTGATTATCTGCAGTATTTCACAATGGGCAAGTGTGCATGCGTTAGCCGGCAAGGGCAGCGAAAAAAATAATATCGGAAAAATTTATTTTATTGCGATCCGGCCGGGAGGTTACGCCGAACAAAAGTTCACAATTTTGATTTTCTATTTTGCCAAATCTCCAAATTGCCATTTTGGAGATTTGGAGATTTGAGTTTTTAGCAGTTTGAGAGTTGTTTATTGAGTAAAGAAAGCGAAGCGGAATGACGGAATGAATCTACCGGCTGAAAGTGTAATCGGTAACTATGAATCCCCTAAGTCAGGGAATCAACTTTGCCGAAAAACAACCATTTGCATGTTGCATATTACATGCTCGTCATCCATGGTGAAGCCTTTAATCATGTATTCCTTGAGCCGTTCGGTAGCCCAGATGCGAAACTTGGTGGCAATGCGCGATTTAATGCGATAACCGACAGAAATAACAACATCAAGATTATAAAATTTTTGTTTCCGTCTGACTTTACGAGAGCCTTCTGTTTGAACTTGTAAGAAATCCTTACAAGTTGCATCTTCCTGTAATTCACCCTCTTCAAAAATATTTTTCAGATGGAGCGTAATATTTTGAGGCGTGGTTTGAAACAATTCCGCCATCATTTTTTGCGTAAGCCAAACATTGTCATCCTCGAGACGAACTTCGATGTTGGTTTTGCCTTCTTCGGACTGATAAATTATAATTTCTCCTCTTTGCGTTTCATTCATGCTGCACCTCCTTCCAAATCGGCCACAATTTCGTCGATAGCTTCGCGAAGTTTTTGCTGGCGGATAACGATTTCGGCAATGCGGGCAAGCAGCTCGGATACTTCCTGAGGGGTGAAAAATTCGCCTCCTGACTTGCCGGCATTACTTGCATACATGGTCATCAGGTATTCATAAGCGTCGCCAAAAGTGTCGATAGAATTGTCTTGATAGTCACCCAGTTGCAAATCGCCAACGGCATCCAAGATCTTCACTAGCTTTTCGTTTCTCTTGACAACCGTAGGTCCGAGTTTATTGCTGTTGACATCGATATCGTCAAACAGCCCTTTGAAGTTTTTTTCACTCGGGGAACCTTTCGCTGAATCTTCAATGTTCTTGAAAACACGACTGAGCGTTTCGTTGAGATCGGGATCGTTTTTGGCGTTACGGCGCACATTCTCGAAAAGCTCGGAGGGCAGAATGTAAAAACCCTTTTCCTTTACGGTTTCGCTCCTTCCGTATTCGGCTTCCTCGTCGGAAATGCTCGCATAGTCGAAGTCGGGATTGCCTGCCCGCCGCTCTTCTTCGTTAATATAGGAAGTGAGATTTTCGGATATGAAGCGGTAAAACAACATCCCCAGCACGTACGATTTGAAATCCCATCCATCTACGCTGCCTCTGAGGTCGTTGGCTATTTGCCAAATGGTGCGGTGAAGCTCGTCGCGTTCTTGTTCTTTGGTCATAAATATTTTTAAATAATTTTACTATGTGATCAATTTATTTGATTTATTCATAATCTTCATCAATATCAAAACTAACTCTATCATCTCCAATTATAGATAACATTTCAAATCTTTCCTTATCAAATCTATTATCTTCATAAATTTGAGTGATTTCATCAACTACTCCATAGGTATCGTCTTTAATATCAAACAGAAACTTAATGTATTCAGCAATGACGGCTGGATCAAGCTCTAATGGTTTAATTGATTTTATAAAACCAATCAAACCATTATTTGTATTTTGATTGTTCATTAGATATACAAGTATCTCTTTTTGGCATATTCTTTTATCAACAAAATTATATTCTTTTTCATTTGCGTAAAATATCTTTGCCGCTTTTGAATCGCATCTTAGTTCATAAGTAAAAGTTTTCGACTCTCGAATTATTTGATATAATTGAGTTGCTATTTTGCCTATTATTTTTTGGAGAAAACTTCTAATCTGTTTGTCGATTGGCGTCGGAAATAAAAGATTTGTTTGTATTTCTATACCCAAACTTTCTGAAACGAACGAGATTAATGCCAACTGATCCTTATCTTCTCCTATTTCAGAAAGTAAATTATATCTATCATATCTGTATGAATTATAAAATTTTGATAATAAGCTTAGAAATTTCTTATGTTCTTTTCCTAAATTTAAAGAGTTTATTCTTTCAATACGTTTGATCAACTCTAAATGATTGTGTGTAATCAAAGATTTTTCAAATTGTTTTTGATCTCTTTCATTATGTTCTAATAAAATAATAACTATCTTTTCCAAACGCTCAATGCCGACAGAAGTGTTGTATAAAAAACTAAAACATTCGTCTTCATAACAAAAATGTCTCATTTTCTCCAAACAAGAAATTGCATCATACAAAAAGGTACCTGCAATATGCAATTCCTTGTTTAGATTTATATTTTTCCAATATTGTTCTATGTTCATCATTATGCTTATTTAAAATAATCTTTTACGATTTTCATTGCCTTTCCTGCCACCTCTCTTTTTCTCCTTCTAACATTTCCGGCACTTTATCTGACAACCGGATGGGTGAGCAGTTCGATTTTATCGGTAGAAAGCAATGGAGATATAACAATTACCTGTAAATGTTTTTGCCATACGGTTTTATTGATTGACTTTATAATATGTCCAATTGTCTTCATTGAGAGTTGTTGTTATGTGGTATTGCAACCCCTGATCGTCTATCTTTAATTATCGAATTTTATTAACGAATGGCATTATCATTATACTTTTAGCTTATGTTTATAAGAATTGTCGTAATACGGCAAAGTTAAACAATTATTCACAAATAGAATAAAGCGAAAAGAAAAGTTTTTTGACATATAAACGACAAAGAAAATATTTGCTTTAGACAACTTGTGTCAGAAAGAGAAAAAGTAACCCAAGAGAGGTGCTTTTTGAATGTGTCGAAGGGCGGAAGCGGGCGCATAAAAACAAAATTTCTTATGTATCTCAATTGCAATAGTCAAGACTTTCTCTGACACTTATCTTACATTAGGGAACAAAAACTGTCCGATGACTTTTGCGAAGTTACGTAATTTTTCTCATCCTTACAATCGGAAGAGATACTGTTATGCTCATCCGATTGCAGATTGCCTGTATTCTGTATCTCATATTTTCTTGCTACAGCTACTCCATCAATGAAAGTCTGCATCGGTGTCTTGCCAAAACAGAACTTTCCGGAGCGTGTTCTTTGCGTGTTGTAGGAGTTCATCCATATATCCGGGTCCGTCTGCAACTGTTCGATCGAAGTGTAGATTTTCTTTCGGAACGCAACAGCATAGAATTCGTTTTGGACGGTTCTATTGAATCGCTCACAAATACCGTTTGTCTGAGGACTTTTAGCCTTGATTTTGGTATGATCTATGTCTTCTACGGCCAAATAAAGTTCGTACTCGTGAGTTTCCCTGTTTCCGCAATATTCAGTTCCTCTGTCCGTGAGCATACGCATAAGTTTCAGATCGTGTTGTTCGAAAAAAGAATAACCCTATCATTAAGCATATCGGCGGCAACAAGTGCGTTCTTGCGATCATACAACTTTGCAAACCCAATCTTGGAATAGGTATTGATGATGGTTTGCCGGTAGAGATTAGGATACCTTTCTTGCGTAATTCATCAGATACACGAACCTGCCCTAAGGCCGGCTTGTCAACAGCCATTTGTATAACAGCCTGCTCTATATGCTCTTCAACCCGGTTCTTTATGACAGGTTTACGACGGGATATTTCCTTCAATGCAAGTTCTCCGCCTCGTTCGTACAAATCTTTGAAACAGTAAAAGCTGTCACGACTATAGCTCATGATCTTACATGCTCGTGACACATTTCCTAACTGTTGGGATAGTTCCAACAATCCCAATTTGTTCTTGATGACTTTTTCTGATGTGGCCATAACTCAATCCGTTTTCTGTTACAAAAATTATTCTTTTTATTTGTATTTGCCAGATTAAGTCTTGACTAATTCAAATTAACGCTGTTCGTCCCTCAAATTTGTGTATAGTGTAATCTACCTGAAGCAATAATACGATCTTATAAGAGCTCACGCCCTCATAAGATCGTATACGCTTTAAATGAGTTGGAAGAAAGTTTAGCCGTCTCCATAAGGGAAACTACCTGGTTGCCTTTGGATGAAGTTATGGTTTATGTTAAAACCTGAAATTATTAAACAAAATCCTTATTAATTTAAAAATAAAATTATACTTTTAAAGCCTATTGAAAATCCAAGTTTTCGTAAACAACCTTGTGAATTGCAAAGCAATCACGAATACCTTAAAAATAAAAATAATATGAGTAAACTTGACATAGAAAAAAACAAATAGCAAACAAAAATAGGATAAACATGGAAATCAAAACGATCAAAAACAGTATCTTTTTCTTATTTTTTTTCTCTTCGTCATTGGCCATTTGTGGGCAAAATTTATTTATGGGATTCGATGGATATAATATAGGGAATCCTAAACAAAAAGGCAATTTTCTATTTGACGAGGTAAAACAAGAATTTACTGTCGAAGGGGGTGGCTACAATATATGGTTTACTCGTGACGAATTTTATTTTGTTTCCCTCCCCATCGAGGGCAATTTTATTTTTTCTGCTAACCTTAAATTTTTAGGGAAAGGCATGGAATCGCACCGAAAAATGGGTCTAATGATCCGGGCTGCTCAAACAGAGAATGCAGTTTATATGGATGGGGTTGTTCATGGTGATGGCCTTACTTCCCTTCAATACAGGGAAAATCAGGGAAAAGAAACAAAAGAAATTTCTACTGAAATAAGACTCCCTGATTTCATTCAGGTGGAAAGGAAAAACAATCTTTTCATTTTCAGAATTTCTAAGAATGGCGAACCTTTGTGCGAAGTGGGTCGTATAACTCTTGATATGCCGCAAAATGTTTTTGCGGGGATGTTTGTGTGTTCTCACAATGAAAACATATTGGAACGGGCAAAGTTTTGGAACGTACGAATCGAAAAACCTGCTCCCGACGGGATCGATGGTTATCAAACTCCTTCGCCAAGCCGACTGGAAATTTTGGATATTGAAACGGGTTACCGTACTATCATTGATGAAACCGAAGCTCATATTGAAGCACCTAACTGGTCGAGAGATGGAAAATTTTTGATTTACAATTCCGGCGGGAAATTGTATCGTTTCGATTTGAAAAGCAGAACTTCACAACAAATTCATACGGGTTTTGCAGATGCCATTAATAATGATCATGGTATCTCTTTCGATGGAAAAACTATAGCCATCAGTCATGATACTCAAGATAACGATCGGCGTCATTCTATTATTTATACGTTGCCGATAACAGGAGGATGGCCAAATAGAATTACCCCCCTGGGACCTTCTTACTGGCATGGTTGGTCGCCCGACGATAAATGGCTATGTTACTGTGCCGAAAGAAATGGAAACTATGATATCTATAAAATTCCTGCCACAGGAGGTGAAGAAATTCGGCTTACTACCGCTGATGGACTCGATGACGGTCCCGAGTATTCCCCGGACGGAAAATACATTTATTTTAATTCGGAAAGATCGGGACACATGGAAATTTGGCGTATGAAGCCCGATGGCAGCGAACAGCAACAAGTGACGAACGATGAATACCAAAATTGGTTTGCTCATCCTTCCCCTGATGGGAAACATCTTATTTTTATTTCCTATCTACCGGAAGTTCCAGCCAATTCCCATCCCCATAACCAACGAGTAATGCTGCGACTGATGCCAATGAGGGGAGACAAAATCAGAGTGATGGCATTTCTATATGGAGGACAAGGAACGATAAATGTGCCCTCGTGGAGCCCGGATTCAAAAAGAGTAGCTTTTGTGTCTTATACTTATTAATCTTGATTATTCTTTGCCTTCAAAAAGCATGGGAAACTATTTCCACGCTCAGTTGGTTCTTTTAATCGCACCGGAAGGAATTGAAATGTTCAGGGTTACGTAATGCTAGCGAAGAATAACCCGGTTTCCTTAAGCCTCATAATAGAGGAAGTGTAGGAAGTGTAGGAAGTGTAGGAAAGTCTTACCCGGAGCGGGTTTCAGGTGCATACCGAAGTGTAGGAAAGTGTAGGAAAGCGTAGGATTCTCCGTATGAGAGAGATGCAGACGTGTGTATCGTCCCGGGTTTTGTTTCCTTTGTTGTAAACGTATATCGGGACTAAACAAGAAACCGGAATTTTTAAAAGATGAATCGTAAGGGCGCAATCTTTAAATAAGAATAGGGACAAAAAAAGTCGAAACTCGATTTTTTTAGAAAAAATAGCGGTCGATAAAAATAAATCCATTATCTTTGCGGAACAAAAACGATAAAATGAAAGTTAACATGCTTCATCATCATCATTTTCATACCTGCCTTCAGGCGAGGTGAGAATGATATGCATCTTGCAAATTGAATAGATCATATAAATACAAACCCGTCTGAAAGGAAACAGACGGGTTTTTGTTTTATAACGGAGTTTCCTCTCAGGCACAACCAACTAAAAAATGGAAAAACTTAAAATTGCCATCCAAAAAAGTGGAAGACTGAGCGAAAAATCGCTCGAACTTTTAAATGAATGCGGAATTAAATTATCTAACGGCGACCGCAAACTAAGAACCGAAGCGAAAAATTTTCCGATGGAAATTCTTTTCCTTCGCGACGACGATATCCCCCAATATGTGGAGCAAGGTGTGGCCGACATTGGAATCCTTGGGGAAAACGAAGTATGGGAAAAAGATAAAGACGTTACGATTATCGAAAAACTGGGATTCGGAAGCTGTCGCCTCTCATTGGCCATTCCCAAAGATGAAGAATACACGGGATTGGACTATTTTGAAGGAAAACGCATTGCCACCAGTTATCCGCGTATATTGTCCAAATTTTTCGGCGTGAAAGGGATTAACGTAAAAATTGAGGAGATCAGTGGCAGCGTGGAAATTGCTACGGGAATTGGTTTGGCCGACGGCATTTTCGATATTGTAAGCACCGGGAGTACCCTTCTCATGAACGGATTGAAAGAAGTGGAAGTACTTGTGAAAAGCGAGGCTGTGCTCATTGCCAATAAAAACCTTTCACGCGAAAAAACCGAGCTGCTCGAAAAACTGCTGTTCCGCATAAAAGCGTATAAGAACGGACAGGGACGAAAATATATTTTGCTGAATGCACCAAACGAGGCTCTGCCCAAAATCATCGAGCTGCTGCCCGGCATGCACTCGCCAAGCATTCTGCCTTTAGCCGACAAAGGCTGGAGCAGCGTTCACTCGGTGATTAACGATGACGATTTTTGGGAAGTAATCGATGAGTTGAAAATGGTGGGTGCCGAAGGTATTCTGATTATCCCTATTGAAAAAATGATTAGGTAGAAACACTAACGATTGACACGATATGAAAATCATCTCAAATCCCCCACTCCGCCGATGGGAACGATTGGCTCAACGTCCGGCTCTTCGTCAGGAAAAACTGATGAGAACGGTGGAAAAAATCTTTTCCGAAATTCGGAAAAGAGGCGATAAGGCTGTGCTGAAATACAGTACAAAATTCGATTATCCTTCGCAAACCGCTTTTCCCATAGAAAAAGAAACCGTCGAAAAGGCCTCGGAAGCTTTGTCCGAACGACTGAAACAGGCCATTGAGCTGGCCAAACACAATATCGAAATATTCCACCTTTCACAACGGGAAGAAATTCGCAAAGTAGAAACTACTCAAGGAGTGGTTTGCTGGCGCGAAAGCCGCCCTATCGAAAGGGTAGGTATCTATATCCCAGGCGGTTCGGCTCCACTCTTTTCTACCGTACTGATGCTGGCCATTCCGGCAAAAATTGCCGGTTGTAGCGAGATCATTCTCTGTACCCCACCCAATATTTACGGTGAGATTCACCCGGCTATCCTTTATACGGCGAATCTTGTGGGAGTGAACAGAATATTTGCAGTGGGCGGCATTCAGGCCATCGGAGCAATGACATTCGGAACAGAAAGTATTCCGAAAGTCGATAAGATTTTCGGTCCCGGCAATCAATATGTGATGGCAGCAAAAAAAATAGCCACATTATATGGCACAGCAATAGACATGCCGGCAGGTCCCAGCGAGGTGCTGGTCGTTGCCGACGAAACCTGCAATCCTTCTTTCGTGGCCTCCGATTTGCTTTCGCAAGCCGAGCATGGTCCCGACAGTCAGGTTATCCTGCTTTCCAATAACAAAAAGGTGGTAAAAGATATCGACGCCAAACTCAACGAACAACTGCTTGCCTTGCCTCGAAAAGAAATTGCCGAAGAAGCGCTGAAAAACAGTCGCGCCATCGTTTTCGACTCCCTCGAAGAGTGTATGTATTTCAGCAATTTATACGCTCCGGAACACCTGATTCTTGCCGTTGAAAATCCCCATCTTTTGGCTCGCAAGGTGGTAAATGCCGGATCGGTTTTTCTGGGCAATTACAGTTGCGAAAGTGCAGGCGATTATGCCAGCGGAACCAATCATACGTTGCCTACAAGTGGGTATGCAAAAGCCTACAGTGGCGTGTCTCTCGATAGTTTCATAAAAAAAATCACCTTCCAACAACTGAGTGAAGAAGGCCTTTTGCAAATTGGGCCGGCCATAGAAGTAATGGCCGAAACCGAACAGTTGTATGCCCATAAAAATGCCGTAACCCTCCGATTGGGAGAAATTATGTCCAAAAGATTAATCGACAACAACAATGAAACCAACATTTGATCTTGCTTCATTGGTTCGCAAAAACATTTTATCATTGAAACCCTATTCCAGTGCACGCGACGAGTTTTCGGGAAGCGAAGGCATTTTTCTCGACGCCAACGAAAATCCGTTCGGCACCTATAATCGCTATCCCGATCCTCGCCAAAAAGCGCTGAAAAAGGCGCTGTCTGAGTTAAAAAACGTGCCGCAAGACCAAATTTTCATCGGAAACGGAAGCGATGAGGTTATTGACCTGATTTTCCGCGTTTTCGGGAATCCGGGAACCGACAGTGTTATCATTTGCCCGCCTACCTACGGAATGTATGAAGTAGCGGCAAACATTAACGATATTCGGGTTATTTCTATTCCTCTTGACAATGATTTTCAACTCGATATCGATGCTATGCTGGAAAGGATTCGCAATGATAAATCGGTAAAACTCATCTTTGTTTGTTCCCCCAATAATCCGACGGGAAATACGCTGCGCGATATCGATACAATACTGGATAATTTTAACGGGATTGTGGTGATAGACGAAGCATATATCGACTTTTGCCCCGAAAGCAGTTATCTTGGCAACATACAACGGTATCCCAACCTCATTGTGATGCAAACGTTCAGCAAAGCATGGGCACTTGCAGGTGCACGGGTGGGTATAGCTTATGCACAACCCGAAATAATTGCTCTTATGAACAAGACAAAACCGCCTTACAATGTGAGCAAACTTAATCAGGAAGCGGCACTAAAAGCATTATCGAAGAAAAAGACAACTAAAAACAGGATAGCTACCATTCTCGAACAAAAGGAGATGTTGATGCAAGAGCTTCCCAAGATTGCTTACGTGAAAAAGGTTTATCCATCCGATGCTAATTTTTTATTGGTGGAGATGGAAAATGCCGATGCCGTTTATAACCGACTGGTGGAGAAAAAAGTGATTACCCGAAACCGCTCTTCACAGGTGAAAAACTGCATCCGCATTACGGTGGGTTCGCCTAAAGAGAACCGGATTCTGCTGAACGAACTAAAACGGATGGAACAATGAAAAAAGTAGTGTTTATCGACCGCGACGGTACCTTGATTATTGAGCCTGAAGATGAACAGGTCGACAGTTTTGAAAAGCTGGAGTTTTATCCCCGGGTTTTTCAGTATCTGTCGCGCATAGCCAACGAGCTGGAGTACGAATTGGTGATGGTAACCAATCAGGACGGACTGGGGACGGATGCATTTCCGGAAGAAACGTTTTGGCCGGTGCAAGACAAAATTATGCGGGCTTTCGAAAACGAAGGGATCGTTTTTAGCGATATTCTCATCGATCGTTCTTTCCCTGAGGATAATGCCCCTACCCGAAAACCGCGTACCGGCCTGCTTACGCATTATTTGAAAGGTGACTACGATCTGGCAAACTCTTTTGTCATTGGCGACCGTGATACCGATGTTCAATTGGCAGAAAATATGCACTGTAAGGCCATTTTTTTAGGGGATAAGCCGCATCCGAAAGCTGTTCTCTCGACAACCGACTGGGGCGAAATTTATCGTTTTCTGAAAGCAGAACCTCGCAAAGGGGTGGTAACACGAAAAACATCCGAAACCGATATTCGTGTTGAAGTGAATCTTGACGGAACGGGTAAAAGTCGTATTTCTACCGGCCTGGGATTTTTTGATCATATGCTCGAACAGATTGCCCGTCATGGAAATATCGACCTGAATATTGAGGTTAAAGGTGATCTTCAGGTGGACGAGCATCACACCATAGAAGATACGGCCATTGCGTTGGGTGAAGCTTTTTCGCAGGCACTGGGAAAGAAAAAAGGGATCGAACGTTACGGATTTCTGCTCCCGATGGACGATTGCCTTGCGCAGGTGGCGGTGGACTTCGGCGGACGTCCCTGGCTGGTATGGAATGTGGATTTTAAACGGGAAAAAATCGGCGATGTACCCACCGAAATGTTTTATCACTTCTTCAAGTCGTTCAGCGACAATGCCAAATGCAATCTCAACATCGAAGCCGAAGGGGAAAACGAACATCACAAGATTGAAGCCGTTTTCAAGGCTTTCGCCAAAGCTGCAAAAATGGCCGTAAAACGAAGCGGGAATGCGGGTATTCCCAGCACAAAAGGAACATTATGATAGCTATCATAAAATACAATGCAGGCAACATTACTTCTGTGAAAAATGCGGTGGAACGACTGGGGTATGCTTGTAAAGTGACGGACGACAGAGACGAAATCGCTGCTGCCGATAAAGTGATATTTCCCGGCGTTGGTGAAGCAAGCAGTGCAATGAATTATCTGAAAGACAAAGAACTGGATAAAACTATTGCCTCGTTGCGTCAACCTGTTCTGGGAATATGTCTTGGGTTGCAGCTGCTGTGTAACTATTCGGAAGAAGGGCACACCCCATGTCTCGGCATATTTGATACGGAAGTAAAAAAATTCCCCCCACTCGATATTGTGCCTCACATGGGATGGAACAACCTTTACGACACCAAAGGGCCCTTGTTTGACGGTTTCGGGAAAAACGACACGGTCTATTTTGTGCATGGCTATTATGCCGAAATCTGTGCCGATACAGTGGCAACTTGTCACTATATCCTTCCATTCAGCGCTGCTTTGCAACACGAAAACTTTTATGCCACACAATTTCATCCCGAAAAATCGGGGGATGTTGGAGAAAAAATATTGAAGAATTTTCTGGAACTTAAAAAATGATGAGAATTATTCCGGCAATCGATGTCATTAACGGAAAATGCGTACGTCTGACCAAAGGCGATTATTCCACACAAAAAATCTATCGCGATCATCCGTTGGATGTAGCCAAAGAATTTGAAGACAATGGGTTGAAATACCTTCATCTGGTAGATCTGGACGGAGCAAAATCGAATCATATCGTAAACCATCGGATACTGAACGAGATTGCGACAAAAACGCAATTGGCTGTCGATTTTGGCGGCGGCATCAAATCGGATGAAGATATCCGCATCGCCTTCGATAACGGAGCCGTACAGGTTACCATCGGGAGTATTGCTGCCCAAAATCCGGCATTATTTCTTCATTGGCTAAACCGGTATGGAAACGATAAAATTATTCTTGGCGCCGACAGCCTTCATCGGAAAATAGCCACACAAGGTTGGCAGGAACAACAAGAAACCGATGTGGTGGATTTTATTTCGAATTATGCCCAAAAAGGAGTTGCTTATGTAATTTGCACCGATATTTCGAAAGACGGTATGTTGCAAGGACCGGATATGGCTCTTTATCGGGAAATTTTGGGAAAAACCAACGTCAAGCTTATTGCCAGCGGCGGCATCACTTCAATGGATGATGTATTTGCTCTGCAGGAGGCCGGTTGTGAAGGGGCCATCATCGGCAAAGCCATTTACGAAGGAAAAATAACATTGAAAGAACTCCATGCTTTTGTTGCCGAAGCAACAGAACAATAAAAATAACAATAAAATCAAGGAATCATGTTGAAGAAAAGAATCATTCCCTGTCTCGATGTCAAAGATGGACGTACCGTGAAAGGGGTAAATTTTGTGAACATACGCGATGCCGGCGATGCAGTGGAACTAGCACAACGATATGTGGATGAAGGGGCTGACGAACTGGTTTTTCTGGATATCACCGCAACGATAGAAAAACGCAAGACGCTCACCCAACTGGTTGAAAAAATTGCCCGCAGAATCAATATTCCCTTTACCGTTGGCGGTGGCATCAATTCGCTGGAAGATGCCAAAGCCATTATTTCGGCCGGAGCAGACAAGGTAAGCATAAATTCGGCAGCGGTAAAACATCCGGAACTCATTACCGAAATTGCCGAACAGTTTGGCAGTCAATGTGTGGTTCTGGCTATCGATACCAAGTACGAAGACAACGAGTGGAAGGTATATATCAACAGCGGAAAAACGCCTACCCCCCTTCTTGCGCTCAGCTGGGCAAAAGAAGGAGAACAACGCGGAGCGGGAGAAATTTTGCTCACCTCGATGAATCACGACGGTACGAAAAAAGGTTTTGCCATCGATATTACCCGCCAAGTAAGTGAAGCGGTAAACATTCCGGTTATTGCATCGGGAGGTGCCGGAACAATGGAGCATTTTGCCGAAGTTTTTCTGCAAACAAAAGCGAGTGCCGCCTTGGCTGCCGGTATTTTTCACTACGGTGAAATTTCCATCCCCGAACTCAAAGCATATTTACAAACACAACATATTGAAGTAAGATGAATATAGACTTTTCAAAATCAAACGGTTTAGTGCCTGCAATTATTCAACACACACTCACCGGACAGGTATTGATGTTGGGTTACATGAACGAAGAGGCACTGGAAAAAACAAAAGCCGAAGGTAAAGTTACTTTTTTCAGCAGAAGTAAAAATCGATTGTGGACGAAAGGTGAAACATCGGGAAATTACCTGATTGTGGACGAAATCCTCACGGATTGTGACGGCGATACGCTTCTCATAAAAGTATATCCGCAAGGCCCGACCTGCCACACCGGCTCGACATCGTGTTTTAAGGAAGAATCGTCAAAAGGGTTTTTATACAAGCTGGAAAGAACCATTGAACAACGTATTGCATCGGATGCAGAAAATTCCTATACCAATGCACTCTTCAAAAAAGGAGTAAACAAAGTTGCACAAAAAGTTGGGGAAGAAGCTGTGGAGCTGGTAATAGAGGCGAAAGACAACAATATCGATTTGTTTAAAAACGAAGCAGCCGATCTTTTGTATCACTTCCTTATTCTTTTAAAGACAAAGAATCTGAAATTGACCGATATTGAAGAGGTCCTCCAAGGAAGATCGAAGTAAAAACAAAAAACAACCTGACTTCGTGATGAAGCAGGTTGTTTTTAATTCAAATATTTTATGGTTTTAAATTCCCATACAAGCTTCGGTCAGCACCGAATCAGGCTTCTGCACCGATCTTCGGAACTACCGACACATACGAACGATTATCTCTTTTCTTGCGAAATACGACAACACCATCTATCAATGCAAAAAGGGTATGATCTTTACCTATACCTACATTATCTCCCGGATGATGCACCGTTCCGCGCTGGCGAACCAAGATATTTCCTGCTTTAGCAGCCTGTCCGCCAAATATTTTAACTCCTAATCGTTTACTTTCCGATTCACGACCGTTCTTTGAACTACCTACACCTTTCTTATGTGCCATTTTCTTCTGATTTTAACTGATTAAGCAATGATTTCTTTTACTTGTATTTGCGAGAACTGCTGACGATGACCGTTCAGTTTCTGATACCCTTTTCTTCTTTTCTTTTTGAAAACAAGAACTTTATCTCCTTGAACATGTGAAAGTACTTCGGCAACCACTTTTGCTCCGTCAATTACCGGTGTACCCACCGTAACATCGCCTTCATTATCGATAAGCATTACTTTTTCGAATTCAACTTCACTGCCTTCTTCGACATTAATTCTGTGAACAAATAATTTTTGGCCTTGCTGAACTTTAAATTGTTGGCCCTGAATATCTACAATTACGTACATATTAAAAATAACTTTAAGTTACCTGCCTGAGGCGAGCCCATTGTAACGACTTCTTATATGGCCTATTGGCAAAACAGGTTGCAAAGATACATATTTTATCGATAAAACCAAAATCCGTCGGCGCTTTTTTACCTATTTGCAGATTCAACTTAGAAGTGCGAAATTCCCGATAAGTTTTACATGGTTTTTTAAAAACAAAACGATGAAAAACACGGCGGGGGATTGCCAAACGGCTGGGGGTGCAAAACCCCCAAAGAGTGTCAGATTCAACCGGCAAGTGCGAATTTCAATTCAGTCCTCAGTTTTCGTTTCAACATTATATGTAGGAAAAGACATGAAAGCGTTGCAGATTTCAATTCAGTCCTCAGTTTTCGATTCAACCCGGTTTACAAGTACCGGATTTCTTTCTCGTACCCTCTGTTTATGGGTATGATGGCATTGGCTCGACAACGTTTTTGTTCGATTCAACAGGTAAGACAGCATGCGGGAAAAAATTCCCGACATTCAGTTTAACGAATTTTTAGTTCGAAAATGGGTGTTTTCCCTGCCTTTTGACACTCTTCCTTCGCTCTTCCTTCGCTCCTCCTTCGCTCTTCCTTCGCTTCTAAGCAGGGACAACAACACCGGATTCCGTGAAACCGGTGTAAGACAAACCTACATCTTTGCCGCATATAGAGCGGGATACAGAGGCGAAGCCGGGGTAAACTTTATGCGAAGATGTCGCAAGCCTGATGCAAGCATGGAGCGAGGATGGTACGGCCTTGGTACGAGGAAGGTGCGGAGATGGCGTGTCTCGTCCTGAAATAGGTTTACACTCAATGTAAATTAAAAGCAGGACAATGAAAACAAAATTCAACAAATTTCCGGACGAATTGATATCTCAAATAGTCCAAGAGTACTTAACTACCGAAATTTCTCAACCGGAGTTAATGAAAAAGTATAACTTTGGAGGGCCGAACACCATATACAGGTGGATGAAATATTTAGGTATTTCAAAGCAGGATTTTGAACAAATAAAGGAGGATAGAGTTATGACATCAGATAGTTCAAAGAGCCTCAAAGAGCTTGAGTTAGAGCATAAAATCCGCCTATTAGAGGATGAGCTTAATAAAGAAAAGCTTAAAACAGCAGCTCTAAGTACATTGATTGATATCGCAGAGCGGGATTTGAAGATTGACATAAAAAAAAAGCGTGGTGCCAAACCATAAACACGCTGCGCCCATATTACCCGAGATTCAGTCTGGGTGATTTTTGTGAGTTGTTTGGCAAAACAAGGCAAGCGTACTACCGGCGGGAGAAGTATCATTACAAGGAACAACTGAAAGATGAAATACTCCTTCAACTGGTTTTGAAAGAGCGTACACTGATGCCTAAAATAGGTGCACGTAAGCTCCTGGTCAGATTGGAGCCTCGACTTCCGGAAGATCTTCTACCGGGGAGAGATAAGTTCTTTGATTTTTTAAGAGAACACCGGTTATTGGTTGGTAAAAAGCGCAGGCGTGTTAGAACCACCTACAGCAATCATTGGATGCATAAGTACCCCAACCTGATAAATGATTTTACAGCTACCCGCATAAATCAGCTCTGGGTAAGTGACATCACTTATATAGCAACTGCACAAGGGTTCCTGTATTTGAATTTAATCAGCGACGCCTATTCACGTGAGATCATTGGCTGGACTATTGGTGAGACCCTTGAGGCAATGTACACTGTCAGAGCGTTGGAGATGGCTCTAAAACGACTGCCAAGCAACTCGGAAGGGCTAATTCATCATTCAGACAGAGGAATTCAATATTGTTGCTCAGATTATGTAAAAAAGCTCTCAAAACATAAGGTGAGTATCAGTATGACAGAAAATGGAGATCCTCGGGAAAATGCCATTGCAGAGCGTATAAACGGGATTCTAAAAGATGAGTGGATGAATATGATGCTTTTGATGTCGCCGGAGGATGCAAAAAGGCAACTCAAACGCATAATTATGATTTACAATTGCCACAGACCTCATAGCAGCCTGGGTATGAAAACGCCAAGAGAGGCGGCTAAATATACAGGAGAATTTAAAAAACACTGGAAAACTTATTATAAAAAAGAGAAGTAAGTTTCCCGGTTGAATAAAAAATTATTCTCTATAAATTTATAGAGAATAATAAATTAAATAATTAATAAAACTGTAAACAAAAATCAGGACGATACAGCGTGTAGAGTCAACCGGGATTTAATATTTGATATTTTTAAAAAGGATTCGATTTTCTCTTGCCTCGTTTAATTGGGCAAGCAATTTTTCCCGTCCATATTTCGAAAAATCGGTGTTCTCGTTATTGGTGATAAGATTGAGCAATAAACGCAGTTCATCATCGGAAAAACGGCTGATGATTTCATCGAAAGGTTCTTTGGTTCCAATTTCGAAACGGACGATCGCCAGTTTGGGTTTTGCTGCCGGGTAGTCGGGATCCAACTCCAAAAGTTGTTCAAGATATTCTGCCGCCTGTTCAAATTTTTCACGAGCCACACTCACATTAGCCAGACGGTCGATGATATTTTCGTTTTCGGGCGATTCCATCGATGCTTTCATGTATGCTGTTTCGGCAGCTGCATAATCTTCATTGTAAAAATCCAGGTCTCCCTCAAGCATGAAATACTCCCATGAATTTTTCTCGTTTTCGGGAATCTGCTCAAAAATTTCTTGAGCTTTATCGAAATTTTGCTGAACAATATAAACGTGTGCCCTTTTCAACAAAATACCTTCAGGACCAAATTTTTTCTCTTTCCGATCGATAATTTTCATCATCTCCTCATACTGTTCCATCACTTCATAACCATCCAGCAAAGAATCGTACAAACTTTCGTCATCGGGAGCTTCTTCCAAACATTCTTCAAAAATGCGGAGAGCCTCTTCGACATTATCGTTCATATAAAGCGAAAGAGCTTTCATTTTTAATGTCGGAATATCCTTTTCGTTGATCGTAAGGGCAAAATCAAAAGCATCCACCGCTTTGTCGTATTCCTCGTTTAAAGAATACAATTTGCCAAGATTTGTCCATCCGTCGAAAGAATAAGGGTCATTATCGAGCAACTTGTTGTTATATTCGATGGCCTTTTCGAAATTACCTTTCATTTCATAGGCATAAGACAGATCATTAAATACATCCATGTCAACTATACCCTGCTTCATGCTTTCTTCAAGAAAGAAGATTGCACGATCGAATTGGTCTATATCGTTATACATATATCCTACTTCGGTAAGGAAAGTATAAAGATCGGACTCCGGAATATTTGCCGACATGACCTCATCGATTATTTTGGCCGCCTCGTCAAACTTTTTAAGATGCAACAACGATTCGACTTTCAACAACGGGAGTTCTATATCGCCATCATTTGTGATGCGGGACAAATAATCATGAGCTTCCTCATATTTCTCTAGATAAACCAATTTTTTGGCATATTGCAACATGAGCTCCGAATTTCCGGGATGCATTTTAAGGCCTTCATCAATGACATGTTCTGCTTCGTTATAATCTCCCAATTCGACATAATATTGTGCCAATAAAGCAAATTCGTCGGCGTCGAGATAGATTTTTTTACCCAGAGCACGCATTTGTTCGTACTTCTCGATTAATGCATCCATGTTTACTTCGTCATCCATTTTTTAGTACTCCCTCTATCAAAAGTCAAAAAAGATCGATTAATTTTAAATTCAACGCTGTTTTATCTTACTCCAGGAATCTTTCAATGCCACCGTACGGTTGAATATTAAATGGTCTTTGGTAGAATCCGGATCGACATTGAAATATCCGATACGCTGAAATTGAAAGCTATCAAAAGGTTGAGCATCTTTTAGATACATCTCGATTTTGCAGTTTTTCTTTACAATCAGCGAATTGGGATTCAACAATTCTTTAAAATCTTTGTCCTTCTCTTCTCCGGGATTCTCTGCCAAAAACAACCGGTCAAACAAACGCACTTCGGCATCCAAACTGTGAGGTACCGACACCCAGTGTATGGTACCCTTAACCTTGCGGTTTGCGTTGGGCATGCCGCTTCGCGTAGTCGGATCATATTCGGCATAAACTTCAACCACATTCCCGTTCTCATCCTTTTTACAACCGGTACATTTCACGATGTATGCATTTTTCAAACGCACTTCGTTTCCGGGTGTGAGACGGAAATACTTCTTTGGGGGATTTTCCATAAAGTCGTCTCGCTCAATCCACAGTTCTCTGCTAAACATTACCTCGCGAGTTCCCATGGTCTCATCCTCGGGATTGTTAACAGCCGTTACCGTTTCCTCTTTCCCTTCAGGATAATTGGTAATGATAAGCTTAATCGGATCAAGAACACCCGAAACTCGAATATCTTTTTTGTTGAGGTCTTCGCGAATACTGTGTTCCAAGAGCGAAACATCGATGATTGCTTCGTATCTGGTATAACCGATATCATCAATAAAATTGCGGATGGATTGAGGCGTATATCCCCTGCGTCGCAAACCGCAAAGTGTTGGCATACGGGGATCATCCCAACCGCTCACTCTTTTTTCCTGCACCAACTGCAAAAGTTTGCGTTTGCTCATCACCGTATAGGTCATGTTTAACCGATTAAACTCGATCTGTCGTGGACGATAATCTCCATCGGCTAATTGATCGATAAACCAGTCGTAGAGGGGACGATGGGGTACAAATTCCAGGGTACACAACGAATGAGTAACTCCTTCGAAATAATCGCACTGTCCGTGTGCAAAGTCGTACATGGGATAAGCTTTCCATTTTGTTCCCGTACGGTGATGCGGTAAATGAATGATGCGGTACATAATGGGATCGCGCAGGTGCATATTGGGTGAGGACATATCGATTTTGGCGCGCAGTACCATTTTTCCTTCGGGAATTTCCCCCGAATTCATTTTATAAAACAATTCGAGCGATTCTTCCACCGGGCGATCGCGATACGGACTGTTTATGCCGGGCTGCGTCGGAGTACCTTTCTGTTTGGCAATTTCCTCGGCCGACTGTTCATCTACATACGCCTTACCTTCTTTAATCAGTTTCACGGCAAAATCCCAAAGCTGCTGAAAATAATCGGAAGCATAATAGACATTTTCCCACTGAAAACCAAGCCATCGAATATCTTCCATAATGGAATCCACATACTCGACATCTTCTTTCACAGGGTTTGTATCGTCGAATCGAAGGTTGCAAATACCGCCATATTTCTCGGCAATGCCAAAATCAAGACAGATTGCCTTTGCATGTCCGATATGCAGATAACCATTGGGTTCAGGCGGAAATCGGGTTTGAACACGACCGCCATTTTTGCCTTCTCGTAAATCATTCTCTACAATTTCTTCAATAAAATTGAGGCTTTTTTTATTCTCCTTCAACTTGGAATTTTCTGTAAATGACATGGATATGTATTTAATTATTATATTGCCACTCTTGCGTATGGTGCCACATCGGGACTGCAAAAATCATTATCGAGATATTTGTAGTATCCGGTTATAGCTACCATAGCTGCATTATCGGTAGTATAAGAAAATTTCGGAATATGAATTTTCCAGTGATATTTTTTTGCATATTTTTCAAAAGCATCACGCAAACCGGAGTTCGCCGAAACACCACCGGCAACGGCAACTTCCTTAATATGTAAATCCTTGGCTGCATGATATAATTTATCCATCAAAATATCGATAATCGTTTTTTGCAACGATGCACATAAGTCCGCCCTGTTTTTTTCGATAAATTCGGAATCGGTTTTTAAGCTGTCTCGCAAAAAATACAAAAACGATGTTTTCAATCCGCTGAAACTGTAGTCGTATCCCCCAACATGAGGTTTACTGAAAACGAATTTTTGAGGATCCCCTTGTTTGGCAAGTCTGTCTACCACAGGTCCTCCGGGATAACCCAATCCCATTACTTTGGCACATTTATCGAATGCTTCACCGGCAGCATCGTCGATGGTCTGCCCGATAATCTCCATATTGTTGTACGATTTTACAAGGATAATCTGCGAATTTCCCCCTGAAACCAACAAACAAAGGAACGGAAAATCGGGTTGTGAGTCATCCTCTTCGCTTTCCTTAATGAAATGAGCCAGCACATGCGCCTGCAAATGATTGACATCGATCATGGGAATATGTAATGCCGTAGAAAACCCTTTCGCAAAGGATGTTCCCACCAGCAACGAACCCAATAAGCCGGGTCCACGGGTAAAAGCAATCGCCGAAAGTTCGTCCTTCGACACCCCCGCCTGTTTCAATGCATCGTGTACCACCGGAATAATATTTTGTTGGTGTGCACGCGATGCCAATTCGGGAACAACACCTCCGTATCGTTCGTGCACCGACTGATTGGCAATTACGTTCGACAATATTACTCCATCACGGATAACTGCAGCCGAAGTATCATCGCATGAAGATTCAATTCCTAAAATGACAATTCTTTTTTCATTCCGCATAGCAAATACAAAGGTAAGTGAAAAAATGGAAATATTCAGCGCTTTCTTATCTTCATTTTATCAGAAACTTACATCCAACCGAAAGCTCCCCCGAATAGCATGAGGATTATTACGATAAGTAAAACGGTGAACATATTCCACACGAAAAAAACCCATCACATTAATGGCCCCTACAGAAGCTTCGATATAGGGTGTTTTTTTCATGACAGAAGTTACTTCCGGAAAAATAAAAAGCCCGTTTTCAAGCGTCGGTATATTTTTATCGCTTAACTTGCTGTACGCCATTCGAAAAGTAATCAACTCTTTCGTTCCCCATTTTTTTAAGACAGGCACCCGATAGAGCAACCATTGATTCCCTATAAAAGTAGCACGTAGCGTATATTGTTCGTCTCCTGCAAATTCGATAGCCGGTGTACAATAAAACGCGCTGTTTTCGATCGGATTTCTATTGTGTTGATTGGGATAAAGCAATAGAGGAAAAGGTATAGTCCCTTTAATTTTCTGAACGCCCGCCGACACATCGATCCGACCGTAATCGCCAATGACAAAACGTTCCTGCACGGTGGCTTCAGCTCTGGCATATGAGAAACTACCACCTAAAAAGCCATTCAATCCTTTGGTGTAGGACACCGTGAAGATAGGTTTACCGTAAGTCAACAAGAGTCGCTTTCTGCGATATTGATAATACGTTTCGGCAGGGGTATAACGAAGCAGTATCCCTACTTCGCCGGTTTTTAAATTCTCGTGCGAAATCGACTCATTATCGGCTCCGATGCTTGTGAAAGAAAAACCGTCTCCCGGCATAACGGTAGAAGTGCGAATCCATGTTTGCCAGGCAAAACCCCACAACGTTTCTTTTTCATAACGCAATTCGGCAAAATTCCGGTAAGCTGTAGCACCTTCGGAACGTTTGTACATATACAGCACGGCATCGTTCGACGAACGTGGATGCAACTCTGCAAAGGGATAAATGTCGTTTTCGTAAAGGATGGAAAGGTTATTTTTAGGAAATTCGTCTTCACAATAGATCGGCTTGTTGAACGACCAGGTTGCTTCGCCTCTGTATTTCACTTTCTCATCCCTGAAACCGTAAGCCATATACCCCTTGAGGAACAGATGCGGATGAAATCGTGCCGTCGATGCAAAGCCTGCTCTCAGTCGAAATCCTTCCAGCCGATTATAAGCAGGGATGGTTTGAATACGCCCGAAATCGAAAGCATTGGTTTGCGGATCTCCCAAAGGAAACCAATCATCCAAGACCAAATTAACCAACGTATCTGCCAGGTATAGGATCGGCATAAATCTTTCTCCCACCTTTACCGGGAACCTGCCCACCAAATCGACAGAGGGATTTTGTTGAATTTGATAAACAGAATCGTCAGCTGCACTTTCCCCGGATAGGATTTGACCGGACACAAAGGTAATCCATGACAAATAAAGAGCAACGGCTAATCCTATCCTTTTCATCTGATGACAATTAAAATTTGCGGTAACGGATTCTTTTGGGCTCTACATTACCAAGCCGCATCTTTTTGTTTTCTTCGTATTCGCTGTATGAACCTTCAAAATAAAATACTTCGGAATTGCCTTCAAAAGCAAGAATATGCGTGCAGATACGATCGAGAAACCAGCGGTCGTGTGAAATCACGACGGCACATCCTGCAAAGTTTTCGAGTCCTTCTTCCAAGGCTCGGAGGGTATTGACATCGATATCGTTGGTAGGCTCATCGAGTAGTAACACGTTTGCACCCGCTTTGAGCGTTAATGCCAAGTGCAATCGGTTTCGCTCTCCGCCGGAGAGAACGCCACAGCGTTTTTCCTGATCGGCTCCGGTAAAATTAAATCGCGCAAGGTAGGCCCGGGCATTGACTTCCTTCCCACCTAAGCGAACAAATTCCGATCCGTCCGAAACAACTTCATATACCGTTTTTTCCGGATGGATAGCCGCATGCTGCTGGTCAACATATGCTGTGACAACGGTTTCCCCTATTTCGAACAATCCCTTGTCGGGCTTCTCTATCCCTTGTATAAGGCGGAAAAGCGTTGTTTTTCCTGCACCATTAGGACCAATAACACCCACAATACCATTTGGAGGAAGCACAAAATTCAAATCGTTAAACAATACCTTGTCGCCATATGCTTTTGCAACATGATGTGCTTCAATCACTTTGTTTCCCAGACGGGGTCCATTGGGGATAAAAATTTCCAGTTTTTCTTCCCGCTCTTTCTGATCTTGATTCAATAATTGTTCATACGAATTTAATCGGGCTTTTCCTTTAGCATGCCTTGCCTTTGGGGACATACGTATCCACTCCAATTCCCTTTCTAATGTTTTACGACGTCTTCCGGCTTGTTTTTCTTCCATTTCAAGCCGTTTGGTTTTTTGTTCCAACCACGAAGTGTAATTTCCTTTCCAAGGTATGCCTTCTCCTCGATCCAACTCGAGAATCCAACCGGCTACATGATCGAGAAAATAGCGGTCGTGGGTTACACAAATGACCGTCCCTTTATATTGTTGCAGATGCTGTTCCAGCCAATCGATGGATTCGGCATCGAGATGATTGGTAGGCTCATCGAGCAGCAAGACATCGGGCTCCTGCAACAACAGCCTGCAAAGTGCCACCCGTCGCCGCTCACCTCCCGAAAGTTCGCTCACTAGCTGATCCTCGGGTGGACATCGCAACGCATCCATTGCCCTTTCCAAACGATTATCGATATTCCATCCGTCTGCAGCATCCAGTTTATCCTGTATTTCGGCCTGACGTGCAAACAAAGCATTCATCTTGTCCTCGTTTTCGTAATATTCCGGCAAACCGAATTTTGTATTGATATCTTCATATTCGGCCAACAGGTCAATAACGGATTGTACCCCTTCGCGTACCACATCGATAACGGTTTTATCGGGATCGAGTTTCGGATCTTGCTCAAGATAACCTACCGAAAAACTTTTATCGGAAACAACTTCTCCTTGATATTCCTTTTCGATGCCGGCAATAATTTTCAGCAAAGTGGATTTCCCCGAGCCATTAAGTCCGATGATACCAATTTTAGCTCCATAGAAAAAAGAAAGATAGATATCTTTTAATACCTGTTTATGAGGTGGATAGGTTTTACTTACACCTACCATCGAAAAAATAATCTTTTTATCGTCTGTCATAAAATTTTAGAATAATTACAAGCGCTATATAAAAATTTTTGCGCAAAGATAACTACTTAGCTCCATAAGACGAAATAATCGAGTACCGTACTTAGGGATCCCATATACAGCCGTTCCGTTACTAGAGCTTTCTAACTGCGAAATCCGGAATGACTCTCGATTCCACCTCACAATTAACACCATTGCACTTAGCTAATGGTTGGTGACTAGCCCACTCACGTGGACTTACATCAACAAGTTAATCACTCTGTATGGTGCACTAAAAAATTGTAGGAATGTATATCTATACACCCCTACAATAATGCAAAAAATCCCCTATAAGACTTACTGATTCGAAGAAATCAATGGAATTGTATCCAAATCAGTGACCTTCCCATTTTCTACAGGTACATCAACAAGAATCGTATCGATAAATCCCGATAAAGTATCCGCAACAACTGTAAGATTATAGCTCCCTTCTTCAAGTCCTGCAAACAAAAACTTACCATCTGTTTCAGGAAGAGAAACCAGTGTATCGGTTTCTTTAATCAGCTGAACATAAGCAACCGCTTCCGGCGGAATAACTACCCCTTTAATCGATCCACCGAATGCTTCTGCATAGGTACGGATCACCGGTTTCAGAATGAATTTATCGTTTCCTGTCTTCACAACCGATCTTGTCGCATCAAAATCAATAACGAAGCTATACATTAAATCGGGTAGCAAAGTTTCATGTAAGTTGAACTTTAAACCACTTGCCTGTGCAGAAGGGGTTTTAAGAGGATACTCAACTCCGTCTTTCACTACATAACTCTCCGAACCCAAGAGTAATCGTACCTGACTTATTTTCCCTGCAGGTATTTTACCTCCGGCCAGCAATACAGCTTCTCCGTTTCGATAATCCAGCAAATTATAAAGTCCCGGATGTTGAACAGGGACATTCACCCACTCTATTTCATTAATACCATCATTATCGATGTCTCCATCCTCATCGTTCCCATAATAATAAGGATCGGAATCATCGTCATAAAACTCATCACCAATCCCTACGACAATTCCCTGGATATCAATATAAACTGCATCATACACCAGAGAAGGAGCATCCGTAAGTTTAAATTGAATTTGTGCAGTATTGTTCTCCGATACTTTTTCGTCGGTACAACTTACACCTGCACCCAACATCAGCAGTAGAGCCGATATCGCAAAAATTTTCTGTTTCGTTTTCATTTTCATAGTTGTAGTTTGTTTTTAAATGAGACCATAAATTTATTTCAATGAACTTGTTGTTCAATATAAAACAACAAATAAATCACTTATGTTTATCCTTTATGGTTAAAAAAAAATAAGGAATTTCAATTCCCGTTACAGATATTATATTTTTTATAGTCACGGAATTAATAATTGATTACTAATGGATTGAGTAAGATTTTTAAAGTTAAAGATAAAGTTCAAAAAAACCGGTCTGTTGCTATTGACAACATCCGGTTTTTCTTGTCATTTAAATATTCTCAACCGGTTTATTCCCCAGTTGAGCAATGTACCTTTTTATTATGCTTTACCTGCACTTCCCAATACATTTTGGGTTTTGTGCATATACAATTTCTTCAGTTCATCACGAGCCGGACCCAGATATTTACGGGGATCGAATTCTGCAGGTTGTGTCCAAAGCACTCTCCGCACGGCAGCCGTCATAGCCAAACGGCCATCCGAATCGATATTGATCTTGCAAACAGCCGATTTGGCAGCTTCGCGCAATTGCTCTTCGGGAACACCAATGGAATCTTTCAATTTGCCGCCATATCGGTTAATTTCATCCACATATTCCTGAGGAACAGAAGAAGCACCATGAAGTACGATCGGGAATCCGGGAATGCGTTTCTCAACTTCTTTCAGAATATCGAAGCGCAAAGGAGGAGGAACTAATCTTCCATTTTCGTCGATTGTACATTGTTCGGGTTTAAATTTATATGCGCCATGAGAAGTTCCGATCGAAATAGCCAAAGAGTCTACACCCGTGCGACTTACAAAATCAACGACCTGAGCAGGATCAGTATAGGTGTGATGTTCTGCTTTAACATCGTCTTCAATGCCTGCCAGCACACCCAATTCTCCCTCTACGGTTACATCGAATTGATGAGCATAATCAACCACCTTCTTGGTCAAGGCCACATTTTCATCATAAGGCAAATGCGAACCATCGATCATTACTGACGAAAATCCGAATTCGATACAACTTTTACACAGTTCAAAACTATCTCCGTGATCGAGATGAAGCACAATCGGAATAGGATATCCCAGTTCTTTTGCAAATTCAACCGCACCTTGAGCCATATACCGCAACAACGTTTGATTGGCATATTTGCGTGCACCGCTCGATACCTGTAAAATCACAGGTGATTTTGTTTCTACACAGGCGGAAATAATAGCCTGCAATTGTTCCATATTATTGAAATTGAATGCAGGAATTGCATAACCGCCTTCCATTGCCTTTTTAAACAGCTCTCTTGAGTTTACAAGACCCAATTCTTTATAACTAACCATTGTTTTAGAGTTTAGTGTGATTAATAACTATGTTACCTTTAACTGTTCCACAAATGTAGAAAAATTATTGCGAAAAAACGGAATATCTTGAATAATGCAAGAGGTATTCTCTTTTTTTAACCGAACATATAAAAATATAAAATAACTAATCGGAATAAGCAGCGAAATAATCAAAAAAATGGGCATTAAATGTAGTTGTTTCATTTTTTTTTACTACTTTTACATATTTCTATTACATAACTGACATCCTCGTGTAAATCCTGGAGAAGAAATAATCACAGCGATTTTCACTCGAATGAAAATATTGCGGCGCCTTAAAAGTTGATTGTGTTGATTGATAAAACATTAAAAAATGGAAAATTATAAAGAAGAAAATCAAATTCAAATCGAGTTATCCGACGAAGTGGCTCAAGGTACCTATTCCAATTTGGCCATTATTTCCCATTCTTCATCCGAATTTGTTATCGATTTTGTCCGAATCGTGCCGGGTGTACCCAAGGCAAAAGTTAAATCGCGCATTATTCTCACTCCCGAAAACGCCAAACGCCTGCTTTTTGCATTAAAAGACAATATCGAAAAATTTGAAAAAGTAAACGGAACTATTCATTTAGGAAACGAACCCGATAATTTCTTTCCTCCTTTAGGGAAGATGGGAGAAGCATAAACTTACCTATGGATGCCAAATTCACTCGATCTGAAAAAAAATTCAACTGGTTTTCCCTTTTTTGGGAAGGAGTTACCCATATGTCCCTTTTGGGAAAAACACTATGGATAGTAGTTATCATAAAATTGATGATCATGTTTGGCGTTCTTAAACCTTTCTTTTTCCCCGATTTTTTAAATTCAAGATACCAAAACGATAAAGATAAAGCCGCTTACGTGGTAGAACAGTTGATTGACAGAACGAACCATACCCAATAACAAGTTGTTATACCTAAGCCTATGGAAATATTAAATGCATCATTGGTTAATTGGTCGAGAGCACAGTTTGCTATGACGGCTGCTTACCACTGGCTGTTTGTACCGCTTACACTCGGACTAGGCGTGATGATGGCCATAATGGAAACCAAGTATGTTCGCACCGGGGACGAAAAATGGAGAAAAACGGCTAAATTCTGGCAAACCATCTTTGGCATTAACTTTGCTATCGGCGTGGCTACCGGAATCATTCTCGAATTTCAGTTCGGGACAAACTGGTCGAACTACAGCTGGTTTGTTGGCGACATTTTCGGTGCTCCACTGGCTATTGAAGCCATTGTTGCCTTTTTTCTCGAAGCCACATTCATTTCTATTATGTTCTTCGGATGGAATAGAGTAAGCAAAAAAGCACACCTTACCGCCACATGGCTCACCATCCTTGGTGCTACTCTTTCTGCCTATTGGATTTTGGTTGCCAACGCTTGGATGCAACATCCGGTCGGCATGAATTTCAATCCCGATACGGTTCGTAACGAAATGACCGATTTTTGGGCTGTGGCTCTTTCTCCGGTTGCCGTCAACAAATTTTTTCATGCCGTCCTCTCAGGCTGGGGATTAGGTGCATCATTTGTGGTTGGAGTCGGGTCTTGGTACTTACTAAAGAAACGGCATGTAGATTTTGCTTTGAAAAGCATTAAAATGGGAGCTGTATTCGGATTCATTTCATTTATCTTGTTGGCAGTTACCGGAGATGGTTCAGCCTATCAAGTTGCACAAAAACAACCCATGAAACTCGCTTCAATGGAAGGACTATACAAAGGCAAATCCGGTGCAGGAATGGTTGCTTTCGGAATTTTAAATCCCAATAAACAAGCGTATAACGACACTATCGATCCGTATTATTTCAAAATTGAATTACCCAAGTTATTATCGTTGTTGGGTTATCGCGATATCAATGCCTTTGTACCCGGCATCAACGATATCGTTGAAGGGGGATATACCCTCCCTGATGGAGAAAAAGCATTATCGTTTGACGAAAAAAAAGAACGCGGACAACTTGCTATTCGTGCATTAGCCAACTATCAGAAGGCAAAAAAGGAAGGAAGGGATTCCGATGCAACTGAATATAAAAACACGCTGCATGAAAATTATGCCTATTTCGGATACGGCTATTTAACCAAAGGGCAAGACAGCATTCCCCATGTACCACTCACATTTTACAGCTTTCATCTGATGGTAATCATCGGTTTCTATTTCATCCTGATGTTTGCGATTGTATGGTACGTTGTACACAAAAAGAAAATGGAAACGGCAACGTGGCTTCAATACATTGCCTTATGGAGTATTCCACTAGCTTATCTTGCGGGACAATTGGGATGGATTGTTGCCGAAGTCGGACGACAGCCCTGGACAATACAAGACGTTTTGCCCGTTCAGGCAGCTGTATCGGGATTGTCTACCGGCAATGTGATCACCACCTTCATTCTGTTTGCCACGTTGTTTACGCTGCTTCTCGTTGCAGAAGTAACGATAATGGTTAAACAAATAAAAAAGGGTCCCGAACTATGATTACCTATTCCTTTTTGCAGCATTACTGGTGGTTTGTCATTTCACTTCTTTGCGGAGTATTGACATTTCTTCTTTTTGTACAGGGCGGACAATCGATGTTATATTCTCTTGCTAAAACCGACGACGAAAAAAAACTGTTGTTAAATGCATTGGGCAGAAAGTGGGAATACACTTTCACCACACTCGTAACTTTCGGTGGTGCATTTTTTGCTTCGTTTCCTTTATTTTATTCAACCAGTTTTGGTGGCGCCTACTGGGTTTGGATGTTGCTGCTGTTCTGTTTTGTTCTTCAGGCAGTGTCGTATGAATTTCATTCGAAGCCCGGAAATATTTTCGGTGCGAATACCTATCGTGCATTTCTATTTATCAATGGGGTGTTGGGAACATTTTTGCTAGGCGTTGCAGTTGGCACATTCTTTACCGGTTCAGCTTTCAGCGTAAACAAAGAAAATCTGCTCAGTGTAGGAAATACCGGAGGAGGCGTAATTAGCCGTTGGGAAAACCCGTTTCACGGACTGGAAGCCTTGGGAAATCTCAGCAACTGGTGTTTAGGGTTGAGCATATTGTTTCTGGCTCGCACGCTGGCCGCTTTATTTTTTGTCAACCGGTTAGATCATGCTGCTTTGGTGGAAAAATCAAAGAAATATGTCCTATATAACGGGGCACCTTTTGTCATCTTTTTCCTCATTTTTCTCATCTGGACACTCTTTGCCGAAGGGTTTGCCGTAGATCCCGGTTCGGGAATAGTTTCAATGGAAAAGATGAAATATTGGCACAATTTTCTGCAAATGCCTATCGTACTCGTTATGTTTTTACTTGGAGTTGCGGCCGTTTTATACGGCATTGCCGGAACGGTTTTTAAAAACAATTTCAGGAAAGGAATTTGGTATTCCGGCGTTGGCACAGTTTTGACGGTAACCATGTTGATGCTGATTGCCGGATACAACCATACGGCTTACTATCCTTCTACCTACGATCTGCAAAGTTCGCTGACCATTCAGAATTCATCCTCCAGTGAATTCACCCTGAAGGTGATGTTCTATGTATCGTTATTGGTGCCGGTTGTAATAGGTTACATTGCTTACGCTTGGCGCTCACTGGAAAAGAAACGATTGAGTATGGAGGATCTGAAATCCGATGAACATACCTATTAATAAGAGAGAGAGCATTTTATCATGGATTATCGCAGGATAATCGGAACATCGCAACATTTTTTTCTTTTGAAAACAGACATAATTCTTATAAAAACTGTATTTTTGCAAATGACGAATAGAGGATTGTGTTCATGAAAAGACAAAAAAATTTATATGCAATTTTCATTTGCATAGCTGTGCTTTTTTGTTTTATTTCTTGCAAAAACGGAAACAGCGCGTTCAGCAATAACAACGGGATCATATTTGATTCATTATATGTAACAAAAAAATCGCATTTGGACAACGATACCACCCAACCTTTTTGTAAAATAACCGTTCGTTTTGTTTATCCAAAAACTGCTGCAAAATCTGATGTAAACCAGTTGCAACAGGTATTTATTGAAAACATGTTTGGTTATTCATACATCAACTTTTCTCCTCGGGAAGCCTTAGAACATTATATTGCCAATTATATCGATAATTATCAAAACGATGCAAAAACATTTAACAAGAATGTATCCGATATGAAACTCATGGGCACCTTAATGCCCGATTATTCCGATGAATGGGAAAATGTACATGGCGATACGTTATCGTATACCTTTTATTCGTATTACGAAACACTTTCGGATACAATATACTTTAACAAGTACAACATTTTGTCTTTTCAGGTAAGACAAACCGGCAACAAGGGGGGAGAAACACCTTTTGAATCCTACAAAAACTGCGTAATTAATCTCAAAACAGGAAAAATCCTCACCGAAAACGATCTTTTTAAACCGGGATACGAGAAACAACTTCAGTTGCTGTTTATCTCTTCCTTAATCAATCAAAACAGCGTTAAAACAATCGACGATCTGGAAGATTTGGGTTATTTCAGCATTGAAGAAATCATGCCGAATAAAAATTTTCTTGTCGATGACAAAGGGATTACCTATGTGTTTAACAAAGGAGAATATGCTGCCTATCCGTTAAATGCCCAAGTAATTTTTCTTCCATACGACGCTCTTCGACCTATACTGAAAGAAAACACCATTGTTTCAAAATTAGCTGCCAGATAAATGCCGGATCTGATAAAAAAGTATTTCCCTTACTTAACCGAGCTTCAACAACAGCAGTTTGATGCACTTTATGATCTGTATAAAGAATGGAATGCCCACATAAACGTCATTTCCCGAAAAGATATCGAAAACCTTTATCTCCATCATGTATTACATTCGTTGGCAATAGCCAAATTTATCCGTTTTGTGCCTCATAGCAACGTTCTGGATGTGGGAACGGGTGGAGGTTTTCCCGGCATACCGCTGGCCATTTTTTTCCCCGATGTTCACTTTTTACTGTTGGACAGCATCGGTAAAAAAATTAAAGTTGCCGGTGAAATTTCAGCAGCCATTGGATTGCAGAATGTTGAATTTGCACATTCACGCATTGAGGACGAAAAAAGAGTATTCGATTTCGTGGTCAGTCGTGCCGTTATGTCTTTACCCGATTTGGTAAAAAACACACGAAAGAATATCTCCCCACAGCACAAAAATACGATTCCTAATGGCATTATTTGTCTCAAAGGCGGCAATTTGACCCTCGAAATAAAACCTTTCGCCGACAAAGCTAAGGTGACTCCATTATCGCTATATTTTGAAGAACCATTTTTCGAAACAAAACAACTGGTATATGTTCCAATAATCAACTAGCGATTATTGTCGAGCTTTTCAGGCAGCTAATTGAAAAGAAAAAACTATTTTTGTAAAATATACAACAGTACTCCATTTGAATTGCAAATTTCGTTTTATTGATGAAAATTAAATTGTTTGAATTTAGTCCCTTAGTCGTAAATACATATGTTCTTTCTGATGAAACAGGTGAATGTGTGGTAATAGACCCCGCATGTCTTCATCCCGACGAAAAGGAAATGTTATTCAGCTATATTGTAAGCAACAACCTCCGGGTAAAACATCTGTTGAATACTCATTTGCATTTCGATCATATATTGGGAAATAATTTTGTCGCTTCACAATTCGGCGTTAAACCCGAAGCACATGCTGCCGATGAACCCTTATTAAAAGATATCCCTAACCAACTAAAAATGTTCGGAATCTATGCACCAAATCTTTCCGTTCCTCCCATTGGAAAATATTTAAAAGAAAACGATATTGTCTCCTTTGGTAATCAGGAATTGCACGTTTTTCATATTCCGGGACATTCACCGGGAAGCATTATTTTTTATCATAAAGCAACCCATAGTGCTTTTGTAGGTGATGTCCTATTTAATGGCAGTATCGGAAGAACCGATTTTGCTGAAGGGAATTACAACCAGTTAATAGAAGGTATTAAAAACAAATTGTTTGTTTTGCCCGACGAAACGATTGTTTATCCCGGTCACGGACCTGCAACCACAATTGGAAACGAAAAAAAATACAACCCTTTTGTAGGAAGTGAATCATAAAAAATTCAATCATTCGCAAAAATCTTTCACGTTATGGAAATGGAACATTTTAAAACCCGACATATCGGGATCAATCCCTCTGAAATGGAAAAAATGCTTGAAACCATTGGCGTTTCCAACATTGATGAATTAATCGATCAAACTATCCCATACGACATACGCCTCACCAAACCCCTGGCGCTTCCCAAAGCACTATCGGAACAGGAATATGCGGAAGAGATAGCTCACTTGGCATCCAAAAACCACGTGTGTACCTCATATATCGGCATGGGATGGTACGATACGATAACACCGGCTGTAATTTACCGCAATGTATTCGAAAATCCGGTTTGGTACACGTCATATACACCTTATCAAGCAGAAGTTTCACAAGGACGGTTGGAAGCATTATTGAATTTCCAAACCATGGTGAGCGATCTCACTGCTCTGCCACTGGCCAACTCGTCACTGCTCGACGAAGCTACAGCGGCAGCCGAAGCCGCTACAATGATGTATGCGCTATGCGCACGTAACAAAGCAAAAAGCCTGGCGGACACCTTGTTTGTAGATGAGCATATTTTCCCGCAAACACTTTCCGTGTTGCGAACCCGCATGCATCATGCCGGAAAAAACATCGTAGTGGGCGATTATAAAACCATTACGCTCGACGATAATTTTTTTGGCGCAATTATACAATATCCCAACAGTGACGGCAATGTGGAAGATTATCATCACTTCGTGGAAAAAGCTCATGCTGTAGATTGTAAAGTTGCGGTAGCTACCGATTTATTGGCGCTCGTCTTGCTAACTCCTCCGGGAGAATGGGGAGCCGATATTGCTTTCGGTAGCAGTCAACGCTTTGGCATTCCCCTATTTTACGGCGGGCCTTCAGCCGCTTTCTTTGCTACACGTGAAGAATACAAACGATTTATACCCGGACGCATTATTGGTATTTCAAAAGATGCTTATGGGAAAAAGGCATTACGTATGGCTTTGCAAACACGTGAACAGCACATCAAACGCGAAAAAGCGACTTCAAACATTTGCACGGCACAAGCATTGCTGGCTACCATGTCGTCTTTCTATGCTGCTTATCATGGGCCGAAAGGATTAAAAAAGATCGCCGAACGGATTCATTCCATTGCTTCGCTTATTTCGGATGAACTGACGTCAATGGGATATAAACAACTCAACGCGAGTTATTTTGATACGCTCAAAATAAAGCTGCCGGCTACTATTTCACAAAAGGACATTCGGAACAATGCCGAAATAAGAAATATCAATCTGCGTTATTTCAAATCGGGAGAAATAGGCATCAGTATCGACGAAACTACCAATAGCTATCGGGCACACGAACTGCTTGCCGTTTTTGCAATGGCTGCCGGCAATTCCAACGTATTTATGATTGACGATCTGCCCAAAAAAATAACCCTTACTCAGGAGCAGCTCCGTACTTCAAAATACCTTACGCATCCGGTCTTTAACAGCTACCACACCGAGACCGAAATGATGCGTTACATCAAACGCCTTGAAAGAAAAGACATTTCGTTGGCGCATTCTATGATTCCGCTGGGATCGTGTACGATGAAGTTGAATGCCGCTTCAGAACTATTGCCTATGGGATATGCAGGTTTTCAAAAAATACATCCATATGCCCCCATTGAACAAGTTCAGGGTTATCATGAAATGATTGAGGAACTGAAATCGATGCTGGCAGAAATTACGGGTTTACCCGGCGTGAGCCTGCAGCCCAATTCGGGAGCAGCAGGAGAATATACGGGTTTGATCGTGATAGCAAGTTATCTCGAAAGCATTGGACAAGGGCATCGCAACATTGTACTTATTCCTGCCTCGGCCCACGGAACCAATCCTGCGAGCTCAGTCCAAGCCGGTTATACTCCTATCGTAGTTGCCTGTGACGAAAAAGGCAATGTAGATATGGACGATTTACGTAAAAAAGCCGAAGAATACGGCAATGATCTCGCAGCTTTCATGATCACTTATCCTTCTACTCACGGCATTTTCGAAACAGAAATCAAAGAAATGTGCCGCATCATTCACGAAGCCGGAGGTCAAGTATATATGGATGGCGCCAACATGAATGCACAGGTAGGAATTACCAATCCCGGAACAATTGGTGCCGATGTTTGTCATCTTAATCTCCACAAAACGTTTGCCATACCTCACGGTGGAGGTGGTCCCGGCGTAGGACCGATTTGCGTTGCTGAACATTTGATCCCTTTCCTTCCCGGCCATCCGGTAATGTTCGAAAGCGATCTTAATACCGTTTCTGCTGCACCTTATGGAAGTGCCGGAATATTACAAATTGCCTATGCTTATATAAAAATGATGGGCGCCGACGGACTAACCGAAGCTACCAAAGTGGCTATTCTCAATGCCAATTACCTTGCCGAAAAACTGAAAGATACGTATGGCATTGTATATCGCGGAGCTAACGGAAGAGTAGGTCACGAACTCATCCTGGAATGTCGAAAAATAAAAGAAATTTCGGGCATCACTGAAACCGATATTGCCAAACGACTAATGGATTACGGGTTTCATGCCCCAACCCTTTCGTTTCCTGTTCACGGCACACTCATGGTCGAACCTACCGAAAGTGAAAGCCTTGCCGAGTTAGATCGATTTGTAGAAGCCATGAACAACATTTATGAAGAAATCATGGAGATAGTAGAAGGCAAATATCCGGCTCACGACAACGTGCTGGTAAATGCTCCCCATCCCGAATATGAATGTGTCTCGGATGAATGGAAACATACCTATCCTCGCAACAAAGCAGTCTATCCCTTACCCTATGTGGCGGAAAACAAATTCTGGATTAATGTTGCCCGCATCGACGATGCGTTCGGCGATCGCAATTTGGTTGCCTGTTTGTGTGAAGATTAGATTAGATTAGATTAGATTAGATTAGATTAGGCCCAAATTAAATTGATAAAAAACGTGCCCCGGACATTAAAAACGTTTCGGGGCACATATTTTGTATAAAGATATAAACTGCTTCGCACTATCGAACTATTCAATCATCCAACTATTAAACTATTGAACGCTCTGAGCATAATCTGCTTTTACAAAAGGACTATTAATCAAATAATCATAGCTCATTTTTATGCTTTCCAAAGGAGCATAATCGTATCTTTCCACTTCTACGATAATGTATTTGGCGCCGGCCTTATCGATATTGTTAAAAATAGCATCAAAACCCACCATTCCACTTTGTCCAAGCTCTTTTTCATCTTTGATATGGAGCAGTTCAAAACGACCGGGATATTTTTTAAAATACTCTACCGGACTTTTACCTCCCCTTCCCGTCCAATACACATCCATTTGGAAAAAGACTTTCGAAGGATCAGTATTGGTTAGCAGGTAATCATACATCGTCTGCCCTTCAATCTCTGTAAATTCAAAATTATGATTATGATACCCAAAACGAAGTCCTGCAGCGTTGCATTTTTCACCAATCTGATTGAAATAATCGCAATACGATTTTAAATCAGCTAATGTCTTTGGAGTGGGAATCCAGGGAACTACAAGATATTTCATCCCTGCAGCTTTATGAGCAGCAATAGCTTCATCCCACCATTTCCATACCTCCTCCCAATTGGTTTGGGCAACATTTTCAGCTAATGGTCTTCCTGCATGTGAGGAAAGAACTTCCATGCCGACACTTTCAATTTCTTTTTTGAATTCTTTAGGTTCTAACCCGTAAAATTTACCATCTGCGTATCCCGCAGCTTCCACGCCTGTATACCCTATTTCTGCCACTTTTGCAATAGTCCCTTTAAAATCGGACTTGATATCGTCGCGGACCGAATAAAGTTGCAAATAAATTTTTTTGTCGATTTTGGCACTATCACCGCCTTGTGCCGTTTTTGCTCCCTGTTTTTGATTGCAACTCATTAATACTGCACCTCCAAGAAGTGCACAAATCAATAAAAAAGATTGTTTTTTCATGACGTCACTGTTTTTTGTAATACATTTTTTATAAAGACTTTATTATCTAATAATACGCTTTTATTTCGTTCTGTTCAGTTTGTAAAAAAACTGCTATACAATATTTCTTTGTGTTATAGAAGTGCTTTTTTGCAATAGTCTACACAATTAGTTACTTCTTTCACTGCATCTGAACCTTGAGGAATGTCGTACTCCAATTCGATATCGCAGTAAATCGGCCATTTGTTTTTCTTTATCACCTGTAAAATTTCTTTGACAGGAGTTTCACCCTTACCAAATTCCATATTTTTATTGGGCTCTGTAGCCTTTGGTCCGGTTTTGTCTTTAATGTGAATACTGAAAATCCGTTCATGGAGTCGCTGAATCAAATCACAAGGATTCAATCCTGTTACACCATAATAATGGCCTGCATCAAAATTCAACATGATCATAGGACCATAAGCCAGGATCTTGTCAAAACTGAACGTTGGTTCAGCAGGTTGAAAATGATTATGAAAAATTACATACATTTGGTGTTTCTCGGCAAAAGGTTCCATTCTCTTGGCAGCCTCTTCCGATATTTCCATTGAAATACCCTTAGCACCTAAAACGTTAGCAACTTCAAAAGCATAATCGATTTCAGCATCTGACCATCGATGATCCCCCAGCTTTAATATATGAATTTCGACTCCTTTTTCATCGAACATTTTACGGATCTCTTTGAATTTATCCATCGATACCGAACTACGCCATTTTTTTAACGACTCCCTATCTCTGCTGTTCGGAATACCGGCATATTTCTCAACCGGTTCACCCATTAACTCTACAGAACTTATCCCTGATTGTACAATATAATCGAGAATGGCCGGAAGCGACTGATCAGGCATACTCCGATAGCTATACGTAATCGTTCCTATTTGAACTCCTCCAAATTTGGAATTTGGTTTATTTTCGGCAAAACAAACCAACTGCATACAAAAAACGCAGAGGAACAAAATCACCCCTTCTTTTACAGAAAAAATTTTCATTGCTTTATCAATTATCTTCATCATACGCACTATTTATATTATAATGAATAAGGCCTCCTATACTGATAGTGATGTAATCGATGACCTGCAGCTTCGTTATCATCATTAAAACTCAACGTTACAGGGTCCCATTTAACCGGGCGTTGAAGCTCAGTAGCGATATTTGCCAAACAACAAAGCGTGTTGGTACTGCATCCCGCCTCAACCGGAGCAATCGGATTTTTTCGAGAACGAACTGCATCAATGAAATTCTGCATGTGAGGAGAACTTACCTCATACTGACCTTCAGTTATCTTTTGCTCCTGTTTTTTCAACAAGGAAGGATCAGAACATTCGATATAACCGCGGGCAACTTTTAGCCACCCTTTACTGCCATTAAAGCGAATACCCTTGGCTTCAGGATCATCTTCCCTGAAAGGCTGCTCAGTCATTATAATCCCGTTAATATATTTCATGGTCAAGTATTCGGCTCCGCTATATCCTTTAGGAATATACTCACAAGGACCCGAACCATCCATGCCTAGTGCTGCCTGAGCAATATCAAACATATGAGCACCCCAATCGGCAGTATAACCGTTACCCATTTCACGATACCAACGCCAAGCGCCCCATAATTTTTCATCTTGTTCCGGTTTCAGCGAAATCGGAGGGCAAAGATCCGGATGGTAATGAATTTTCGGATCATTAAGCGGCCCCATCCACTTATTCCAGTTTAATGTTCCCGGAATAGGCTGTTCAGGCAAATCAAACGGCTTTGGAGGATCACCTACACGAGCATAAATGGTTTCGATATGCCCAATTGCACCCTCGCGAACCAAAGCGATAGCTGTTTGAAACTCTCTATCGGATCTCTGTTGACTTCCAACTTGTAACACACGTTGATTCCCTCGCACAGCCTTAACCATTTCCAATCCTTCACGAATGGTATATGCGAGAGGTTTTTGTACATACACATCCTTTCCGGCCCTACAAGCATCGATGGTAACCAACGCATGCCAATGATCGGGTGTTGCAATGGATACAGCATCGATATCACGACGTTCAAGTAAGTCTTCATAAAACTCGTACATATCGCAACGTTGGGCTATTCCCTGTGATTTCTGCCAAGCTTCAACCTTATTCTTAAAACGTTCACGCTTTAACCCCTCCACATCGGCACACGCAACTACCTGCACTCCAGGACATTTAGAAAAACTATAAAAATCGGAAACACCCTGTCGACCGACTCCAATGAAACCCAGAACAACTCTATCGCTCGGAGGAATTCGCTTTCCATCAGCCATTCGCCAGCTGGGAAGAATAGTTAATCCGGCCAATCCCAATGCCGAATAGCCTAAAAACTGACGCCTGTTTATCCCTTTCTTTTCTTCTTCACCTTTCATAAAATAGTTGTATCGAAAAAAAATTTATCGAACCTCGTGCAGGCCTAATCGAAGTTAACAAACGCGAATCCTGATTAAACCTTAAAAAACGGGTATCAATAATAAAGTATAACCTAATAAAAATTCAAGTCATTGAAAATCCTTGCTTAAAATAGATATATTTATTAAAAAGCTTGATTTTCAATGACTTGAATTAAAAATTTGATCAATCTAAAATTTTGATCTTAATATTCCTAAACCATACATCATCTCCGTGATCCTGTAATCCAATGTAACCTTCATGATCAGGACCACCTACATTAATGATATATTCCATTCCCTTAAATTTGCTTCCTTCTACCAATTTTTTCCAATCGTCTGTCCAGAGATGGCACTCCAACACATTTTCGCCATTTTGTTTGTGAACAACCGTTCCTTTATATACCATAATACCGCCGGTATTCCATTCACCGGCAGGTTTAGAGTTTTGAGGAACAGCAGGAATCAAATCATACAACGAAGCCGATTGACGATTGCCGTTCTTTCCCAATTTGGCATCCGGATGCTTCGCATTATCGAGAACCTGATATTCGAGTGCCGATTTCCAAATAGGTTCGCCCGGAATCTCCTGAGCCAGATAAAATACACCGCTATTTGCTCCTTCTGATACTTTCCATTCAAAACTTAATTCAAAATCTTTGAATTTGCGGTCGTAAATAATATCCCCTCCGTCTTTGGCTCCTGCTTCTCCCTGACCTGAGCCATTTATTTTAATGGCTCCATCTTCAATAGTCCACGCTTTCGGCATATCCTGACGGTTATAGCCGCGCCATCCTTCAAAATTTTCTCCGTTGAAAAGCACCATCCATTCAGAAGAATCTTCTGCGGCTGCAACAGCAACGGTATCCGTTGCTTCACCTTGTGCACCCTGTTTTTTTCCACCGGTACACGATTCTAAAATCATTACAGACATTGCAATTAAACTAAATACATAAAAAACTTTTCTCATAACTTCATTCTTTTAAATAGTAAACTGAATTATTATTATTTAAGCATCTTTTTGACTTATACATTCGGCATATCGGGCAATTTCCACGGATCACGATAGCTATGCTTGATCAATTCCTCAGCATAGGCCTTGGCATTCATGGGTTCAGTCCATTTTTTGTCAAACTTAGGATCACCGTCAACAATTTTGAAGCCATCTTCAATAATGGTTCTGATTGTAGCATTATCGGGAATATTGGTAAACCTCATGTTTTCACCGTCCCAATCAAGTTCTTGATTAAGAGCCTGCAATCTCACTGCAAGCACTCCCATTACAACCATTTCGTTAAAAGGTCCTGCTTCCGAGAACGGAGATGCAGTCTCAATACGATTTTCGGGACTCTCCTTACATGCCCGTACCCAGTCCATTTCGTGCGATAATGTAACTTCGCGCTGAGTCTTTGGCGATTTGGGAGTTCTTCCGGATACTAACCAAGGATCTTTTCCGTAGCATCCGCAAATCAAGGTATCCTTTGTTCCATGGAAGATAACGCCGCCACCTGCATCATTCAAATTTTTCCCCGCGGGTACACCTTCCGGACGGAAAGGTTGCAAACCACCGTCATACCATATAACTTCAACTTCCGGCATAGCTACTTTTGGCAAATTTTCCCGAGCCGGGAATACCAGTCTTACCTTTTGTGCCACAGGAGCAGAATCGGTTAACAACATCGTAGAACTCGCTTCAACTTTGGTTGGATAACCCAATCTTAACCCTTTAAATACCGGATGCAAAATATGACATGCCATGTCGCCTAATGCACCTGTACCAAAATCCCACCATCCACGCCAGTTCCAAGGTGTATAAATTTGGTTGAAAGGACGCATGGGAGCCGGTCCTATAAACAAATCCCATTTCAACGTAGAAGGAATAGGATCTGCTTTGGCAGGACGATTCAGACCTTGAGGCCAAATAGGTCTGTCGGTAAAAGCTTCAACCCGGGTTACTTCTCCAATTTGACCGTCATAAATCCAATCGATTACCTGACGAACTCCTGCAGCTGACGCTCCCTGATTGCCCATTTGTGTGGCAACTTTATATTTCTTTGCCAATTTGGTTAACAGACGGGATTCGTAAACACTATGAGTCAATGGTTTTTGCACATACACATGTTTTCCCATTGTCATGGCATCTGCAGCAATAATAGCATGGGTATGATCAGCTGTGGCTACTACAACAGCATCGATACTTTTGCCCAATTCATCATACATTTTCCGATAATCGTAATATTTCTTTGCTTTAGGAAAATACTTGAAAACGCGGTCGCTGTATTTCCAATCTACATCAGCTAGAGCAACAATATTCTCACTCTCCAGATTTTTAAGGTTAGCAAAACCCATACCTCCCACACCCACACCTGCTATATTCAATTTATCGCTCGGTGCGGTATGACCAAAACTTTTACCCAGTACCGATGAAGGTACAACGGTCAAACCCGCGGCAGCCATAGCCCCGGTTTCCAAAAATTTCCTTCTTGACATTTTTGATGACATAACTTTCTATTTTTGAGATTAAACATTATGTAAAAACTATTTTTATTCTTATCTTCACAGGGTATCAATTGTTTTTCTTTTCGTGTTATTGGTTTATTTACATAAACAACAAATGCATGCAGCTGCGTTACCAAAATATCTCAAAAACATGGCAATTAAACCGGCTGTCGCATCTTTAACACTAAAAGATGCCCTAAAAATAGCATAAATTATTTTGAAAGTAAAATTTTTACAAAGCAAATGTTATCGATTTATGGTAAATAGTATTTCCCCAATCGAAAACTCTCCTCGCCATATTTGCACTAAACCATTGTAAATATAATTGTTAAGCTATGAGTAAACGCTTCTCCAAATGATATGAAAGGACTTCTTCTTTTTCCCAAAATACCTTTCTCTATTAAATAAATCGGTAACGGATTAAACCTCTTTGTCAAAAAAATGTTCTTTATATAAAGACAAGAACATTTTCTTTATAAAACAACATCTAATTATGGGAACAACGAATGGCGAAGGGACAAACAGTCTTTATCCGGTAAAGTATCTCCTGACGATGGTAATCACAGTCTTTTTAATGCAAGGTTGTGGCAGTGTCCCCATAACCGGAAGACGCCAATTGATGTTGGTGTCGGATCAAGAAGTTATTTCTCTCAGTCTACAACAGTATCAGGAGTATATCAATACCGCCAACATCATAACAGGCACATCCGAAGCTCAAACCGTACAACGGGTTGGAATGAGAATAGCCAAAGCTGTTGAAACGTTTTTGAAAAACAACGGAGCATCTTCGGAAATAAAAAACTATACATGGGAATTTAAATTGGTAAAAGATAACAGCATAAATGCTTTTGCGATGCCCGGCGGGAAAGTAGTGGTTTATTCGGGTTTATTACCGGTAACCCAAAACGAAGCTTCGTTGGCAGTTGTCATTGGGCACGAAATAGGACACGTCGTAGCCAAACATGCTAATGAACGAATAAGTCAACAGCTTGCTCTTCAATACGGAGGTGCTGTAGCAGGAGAATTATTGGGAGGGGTTGCGGCTACCCAAATCGGACAAACCGTATTCGGTCTTGGAGCTCAAATGGGTGTTATGCTTCCCTACGCACGTAAACAGGAATACGAAGCCGACGAACTTGGACTGATTTTCATGGCAATGGCGGGTTATGATCCACGAGTAGCTATCCCTTTCTGGACAAGAATGGCACAGAGTTCACAAGGCGGTAAAATTCCCGAATTTTTGAGCACACACCCAACCGATGCCAAACGCATCAGCAATATGGAAAAGATTTTACCTAAAGCGTTGAAATACTATTCATCTTCTCAACCGATCAAGTGATCTTACCAAAACTTCATCTTCCCCGATTTTTCGTATCGCCAGATAACTCAAAATAATGGCAATGGCCGGCATAATTATACCTATACCGACTTTTTCGAAAGTAGTATCGGCCTCGGGGTTACGCATAAATATAAGGAATAGGAAGAACAAATAAAAACCGACCATAAGAATGATATTCATAACGGTCAATCGTATTTGCAAAATTCTTTTCTTATACAGGAATACGACAATTAATGAAAGTATGGCACTAATAGCACCCAGGGTGAATAATCCCCATGTGTTGAAAATGAGTTCACCATTTAGATAAAACCCCATTGCTTCAAAAGTAACGGGTTGCCCATTAAAAGTAAACGTGGCAAGCGGCAAAACAGAAGCCAGCACCATACATGCCGCAGCCAGGAGCAAATAGATCGTCTGAATACGTTGAAGCATAATCAGAATAATTCTTTTTCTTTGGCAGGATTACGATAATAAATTTCCCCTTTTTCCCATTCATCAATAGCAATGAGAGTAGGTTTCGGTAATTTTTCGTAGAAACGCGAAATTTCGATTTGTTCGTGGTTCTCAAACACCTCTTCGAGATTATCCGAATAAGAAGCAAATTCTTCTAATTTACTATCCAGATCGTGTTTCATTTCTGCAGCAATCTGATTTGCTCTTTTACTTATAATCACCACCATTTCATAAACATTTCCCGTTGGTTTGGATAATTCCCAAATATTACGGGTCTCTGTATTTGTGCTTGCGGTTATTTTTTTGTAATCCATTTAGCTAATTTATGGGTTTAATTGTTACTATATACTCTTTTTTACTTCGATGCAAATTGAATTCATTCCGGCAAAGCGTCAATTTTTTTCTGAGCTTCACGATAATATATTTCTGCCTCTTTCATATATTTTCCGTCGGGAAAAGAATTTTTATAATTGAAATATTCATCTACCACCATACGATAACGCTCGGGTTGAGCCGCACGTGTACTCCTTTCGGCATATTCATAACGGGAACGCAGTATCGTCATTTGAAAATCTTCCGCATATTTTGAAAAAGGATAACTTTTTAATCCTTCGCGAGCCGTTATCACCGCCGACTCATAGTTGTTCCCCATATAATTCCCCAATTTCAAGTATAATTGAGCAGCCAACAACTCTTTGTATGCCAATTTTTCCTGAAGTTCGAACAAGTAATCTTTGGCTTGTTGAGTCCGTTCACTTTGAGGATACTTCTCAAGATAACGTTGAAATTCGGATATGGCCTTATAGGTTTTTGTTTGATCGAGACGAGGATCGGGCGAATCGAGATACATGCCGTAAGCAGCGTAAAAAAGTGCCGGCTCGGCATACTCTCCTTTCGGGAAAGTGTTATAATACGTAGTAAACGACTCTGTTGCCATTACATAATCCTTTGAATTGTAATAGCTTTGTGCCAAAAGATAAAGCGACTCCTCAGCCCGTGCCGTACCCTTAAAAAAAGGAACCAGTTCTTGAAGCAAGGTTATTGCACGATCATACTTACCTGCTTCGAAATATTTTTTGGCATACGTATATTTCAATTCCAAATCGGTACTTTTCAGTATTTTGTTGTACTCACCGCATGAGCTCACAACAAGAGAAAACACCAAGATGGAAATAATTTGAAACTTTCTTTTCATCAAAAACCATTTTAGGCATGCAAATTTACGGAAACTTTTACAGATAAACTCATCTATCAACCAATTTTATTCTATTTTAGGATTTTGAATCTTTTCTCCTTCTTCTGTCTCGTTGAAAGGTAAATTATTTCCTTTATCCCATGCGACTGATTTTTCGAAGTTTGTCCTCATCTATAATCTTGATTTTTCTTCCATCAATAGCGATTACGTGTTCATCTACAAAATTAGAAAGCGTACGTATGGCATTCGAAGTAGTCATGTTCGATAAGCTTGCCAAATCTTCGCGAGCTAAATAAATATTTATGGTAGCACCATCCTCTTCCAATCCATAACTTTCTTTCAAAAAAAGAAGCGATTCGGCAAGACGGCCACGAATATGTTTTTGAGTAAGATTCACCACCCGCTGGTCGGCTATTCCGAGGTCTGTTGAAAGCATTTGAATGAAAAGCATGGCCAAATGACTGTTTCCCAACAACATCTTTTCAATGATTTCCATTGGAATCATACACACCGTTGAAGGTTCAAAAGCAGCTGCAGCGGTAACATAGGGTTCATGTGCAAAATATGCCCGATATCCGAAATACTGAACGGGGCGAATCATACGAATGATCTGATTGCGTCCTCCTACACCGGTTCTGAAAATTTTCACTTTCCCTTTAAACAGACACATCAAATCTTTAGGAATTTCATTCTCGCAATAGATGAGTTCGTTTTTTTTGAAATTCACTATTCGTGCATTCTTTCGAAGCACTTCACGTTCATCATCCGATAATACTTTCCAGATATCGGATAATGAAGATGACAAATCTATCCCATTTTTCCTCTTTGCCGGCATATCTGTTTTAGAACAATGTTATATAACACAAAAATACAAAATATTTTATGAGTGAATAGTGAAAATAAGAATATAATTTATTCGTTTATGATAAAAACCTTGTATTTTAATATATTTAGCATAAACAATCCCCCTTTTCACGTAATTTTATTTCAGTTTTAAATTTAGTTTTCCGAAATAATGCATAAATTTGTTTGAAATATGCAAGGTAAACGCTTTATCATATTCGTGTTGGTGTTTTTTGCTTCGTTATGTACCTTTGCCCAAAACCTGATCGCTGTAGATACCCTAATGAAAAGAGTCAGAAGTACCGGCGAAAGATACAATGAATGGGTTCAAACATATGAAGCCGAAGTATATATGCGTACATACGTTGAAACGGTCAAAAAGAATTTTTTGTATAAATTCACCCGTTTTGTTCCCCATTTTGTACTTCACGATCCAAAATCAGACGAAGCCATCATCGAAAGCATAAGCCGACTCAACTATACATATCCTCACAATTATACCCACTATATTCAATACGTGACGGGGAGCCTTACCAAAAAAAAGGATATCGAAATGATTCCTTTTAATATGCTGAATATAAACGTTTACGCCCAAACTACTTATGACGGGAGTTTTATTCTGCCTTTGCATCATGTTTCGTCAAAATATTACCGATACCGCATCAAACAAACCTATTACGACGAAAATGAAAAAAAGACATATTATGTTGTCGAGTTTTCTCCGGTTTACACCAGTTCGAAGCTACTAAAAGGAGTTACGGTCATTGAAGAAGGAACATGGCGCGTAATCCGTTTTTCGGCCGAGTGGGAAGAGATGATGAACGATTTTCGTTTTGAAATTACCATGGGTGATGGACCGATTACCGCATATCTCCCTGTACATTTCATCATCTACAAAACTACCTGTTATCTGGGGAACGTCGTTGCAAATCGTTATCTGGCACAAATCAACTACACCGATATTGTCCTGAACGATCATGTTATGAAAGAAAAGAGCCTGGATATCAGTTATCTATACAATACAATCGAGAGTTCTCCTTCGATACACAACGATTCCCTTTTCTGGGAAAAAATCCGCCCGATTCCTCTTCAGGCAAAAGAATCCGAAACCATCGAAAATTACAAAAAACAACAAAATGGCGACTCGATTACCAACAACCCAAAAGCACAGCAAATCGCCAAACTGATAACCGAGGATTCCCAATATCGATACAAATCGACTCAAATCCGTTATAGCGGACCACTTAATCCCTCCATGCTCGGTTACACCTCACCGGATGGGATTACCTACAAGCAAAAATTATTTTTAAAAGTCGATTTAAAAGACAACAAAGATTTGTATCTCGATGCTTTCGCGGGATACATGTTTAAAAGGAAAGAATTTTTTGCCGATCTTTCCATGAGATGGAACTACAACCCTGCCCGTATCGGCAACCTTTCCTTTTCCGTAGGAAGCGGTAATCGCACATACAGCTCGCTCTTCGTGGAACAGGTGCAGGATAGCCTCCTCAACAAAGGACTTAAATTCAGCGATATTTCGGTCGATTACTATAAAGATTATTATTTTCGGCTTCTTAACGATATCGAACTCGTTAATGGCCTGATGTTGGGAACCGGTATTGAGTACCATATCCGCAAAGGAAACGAAAATACAAAAGCATTACGCACATCAAGCACCGATAACAATGGCGTAGAAGAAATGTTTGGAACCCAATATGATTTTTTACCCTTTATTCGGCTTTCATGGACACCACAACAATATTATCGTTTCGATGGTCCTCAAAAGATTCCGGTTCGTTCAGACTACCCCACTTTTAAAATCGAATTTGCCCGAAGTATAAAAAACATGTTGGGAGGATCCTCTGCATATAATCGCCTTGAAATCGATGTGAGTCAACATATCCCATTCGGATTATTGAAATCGCTTCAATATCATGTAGGAGGCGGAATATTTTCTAACCAAAAAACGGAATATTTTGCCGATTTCGTCTATTTTGCCAAAAACAACTTCCCTCAAAATTGGGAAGACGGCATCGGCGGCAATTTCAATCTCTTACACCGCAGCCTGTATAACGCTTCCGATTCGTATTTTCAGGCACATGTCATGTTCGAAACCCCTTTTCTTATCCTGAAAAATGTATCCCCCATTTCACATGGTGTGCTCTCCGAACGATTATATCTCAGTCAATTGTATACTCCTCAAATCATTTCGTATACCGAAGTGGGGTACGGCATCGGAAATCGATTCTTCAATACGGCTGTTTTCGGCTCTTTCCACAAACACAATTTCAGGGAAATAGGAGTTAGAATGCTGCTTACATTCTGATAACGAAAGCCTATTTGGTCGCTTCTTCAAAAAGAACCTTCACGTCTTCCCTCTTCAATCTGTTTTGCAACCAGGCTTCAATTTTTCGTTTATCACTGATACGCAACGAATTACGTGGTACATTGAAAACAACAAGTGGTACTCTCGATGACTGCCTGAGTGAATCTTTATCAAAAACAAACGAATGGGTTTCAGCATAGGCACAACCTTGAATTTGAGGATACAACGGCCTTATTTCTTTCAATATCTTCTCACCCGTCATGGGTATACTCAGTATACTGTCAATCTGATTTTCACGCTGCCTCAATGTAAACGTAAGCGCCATGATCTTGTTATTCAATATTTCGGTTTCCGTTTGATATTTTCGTGTTTTTTCTTCAAGAAGTGATGCTTCAAAGCCTTGACGTATAGTTATTTTAGACGTATCCAGCCGATAAGCCAATGCGCGTTCCTTTATCATCCTTATTAACGAATCCGACAAACCGTACCCCGAATAAAACAACTCTACTGCACCGGTAGAAGAACTCACCCGATTCCCCTGTAAATAATTACCTTCGAGCACAGATACCTCATCAATAAAAGTGCGCAAATTTCGCGAAAACTCCTCTTTTTTTACCAACCGGTAACCAAAAAAAATGCTGGGAACAAAAGTAGCCAGAATTATGGCAGTAATACCATGCGTTACTTTTCTCTTTTTTTCCGGATCAACAATGGTACGAATGGGAAATTTCAAAAATCGACATACGATTAAAGCAGCAAAAGCTATAAAAACCGTATTAATGGTAAACAAATATAAAGCTCCGAAAAAGAAATTCCATTGAAAAGTTGCCAATCCATATCCTGCAGTACAAATAGGAGGCATCAGGGCAGTGGCTATGGCAACACCCGGTATCACGTTACCTTTGACCTTACTGCTCACAGCCACAATTCCTGCCAAGCCCCCAAAAAGAGCAATAATTACGTCATATATAGATGGACTTGTTCGGGCCAATAACTCGGAATGCGCTTCATTCAATGGCGAAAGTACAAAATAAAATGCTGAAGTAAGCAGACTTGCACCAACGGCAAAACCCAGATTTTTCAACGAGCGCTCAAACAGCGGAAAATCATATGTTGCCAAACTATACCCCATCCCGTTAATCGGTCCCATCAGAGGAGAAATCAACATGGCGCCGATTATTACTGCCGTAGAATTCATATTCAATCCCACCGAACAAACCACAATGGCAAACATAAGGATCCAGAGATTAGTACCCCTGAAAACGATCCCTTGGGTTATATTCCGATAGACGGCATCATACCCTTCAAGTTCGGAACGAAGATCAAACCAGTTGAATAAATTTTTGAGCGTTTTCCTCATATCTCATTTTTATAAAAGCAAAACTACAAAAAAAATCGACTGAACGATATAAAAAGTGCAGCCGGAAACCTCCGGCCACACAAACACAATGAATTTAAAAGTAGCGTCTATAAAATCAATGTAGAGTAACGTCTTTTAAGTAGGCATTGAACGATTTGTCGATTTCAACCGTTTTACCTGTCGGCACAGCAATCTCAATAGACAATCGCTGATTTCTATAGCCTTGTTCGATAGGTACGGAAAAAAATTCGGGCAACAGCAACAACGAATCCCGCTGAACAAAAGGGTATGAAAAATCGGCGAGTTTGGCTTTTGCCAATTTCATACTCTCCCCTGAACAAGCCGCAACCATATGCAAATGGAATAAAGAATCACGGCTTTCAATCACTTTCAACCTGATATTGGAAAATAAAAGAGAATCCTCGTTTTCGGTATAATAGGGAAGCCGAAGAATTTCGTCATCAATCCCCCAACCTATTTTGAACGTATTATAATCGTTGGGATATTTCATCATTTCCACATACAATTTATTGCCGTTAAAGGGGGAAAGTTCAATCTCTCTTTCGTTAAAACCGGTTACGTTGAATTTTTCTCCAACTTTCATAGCCAACGTTCCTGCCATCACAATCCCCAAAATCCATAAAATCAGCGCAAAAACTCCTATTAACGGCCTGAATTTGGCTTTCATCATGCGTCTTACAATCCACGTGATGATGGCCACAATAGGAATTACCAACACAAAAATGAGCGAAAGCCACAACAAGGTGTTTTCATATCCGGAATCGATAAACAGTGATTTCAACGGCATAAGTTCGAAGCCGGCAAACAGGAGTCCTACAGCCACTGCTGCCAAAATAAGAACAAAAAAACCCGCAGCAGCAAAAAAGACAATTTTAATCAAAAGAATCAACGCATTCACACAACCCGACCTTCCGGACGATGGCGCTTCAGCAGCTTCCGAGAGTGTCACTTTCGACGCTTGTTCCGTTTGATTTTCGCTCTTATTTTCTGCCTTATTTTTGACGCTCGCAACATTATCACTCACGGTTTCACGAATGGATTTGATGTAGTCTTCCTCGCCCATCATTTCGAGTTTCTGCTTAACGGTCTTCGCCTGAGGGGTAATAATCCAAAGAATAATATAAACGAGAAGTATTCCCCCGTCTATTTTCATGCTCCAATCGCCATGCGGAATAGGGAATATTTTATCCCAGATAAAAAATGGAAACGAAGATATAGCCGTAAAACTTAGTAACAACGGGATAAGGAAAATCAACCGCGGAATCCACGAATCAATTTTAAAATAAGCCGCCAATCCGCTGCAAACACCTCCCAACACCCGGTCACCGGGATTTCTGTAAAGACGCTTAATCCCGCTCCAATCCAATGGTTCGGCTTTCAATACAATCCACAAAACAATATAAACCCAAAACAAGACACTGAAAAACAATACAAAAATCAGCCGTATCCATGTGGGGTCAATCTTAAAATAGTTGGCCAAACCACTGCATACACCGGCAATCATTTTATTGGTTGTATCGCGACGCAACGAACGTGACTGTTTTTCTTCCTCGGGTTGATTTTTCGGCAACTCGGATGAAAAATGGGGTTGTTGCGCATTTTTATCTTCGGTACCGGCATGAGTTGTTTCTTCATATTCGGTATCGAAATCTTCGGGCTTGCCGATACCGTTGATAATTGCTTCTACATCTTCATCGGTTATACAATTGATACCGTGTTTCAAGCGATTCCCAAAAAGTTCGGCGATGCGGTTTTCGATATCGTTCACAATTTCGTCTCCACCCTCTTCGCGCGAAAAATAACTTTTCAGGCTTTCGATGTATTGAGTCAATATTTCAAAGGCAGTTTCCTCAATAGCTATTACTTGACCTTGAAAATTAATGCTGATCACTTTTTTCATTACTGTGGCAGTATTTATTGCTGAAATTATTTAATGAAATGGTTTATTCTTCTCTTTTTTCTGCTCCTTTTGTCACTGTTTCCACCCCTTTTGCAAGTTCATTCCATGTGGCTTCGAGCAATGCATAAAACTTTTCGCCTTCCCTTGTCAGGCTAAAATATTTACGAGGGGGTCCCGAACTGCTTTCTACCCAACGATACGTAAGAATGCCCGCATTTTTTAAACGATTCAATAAAGGATACAACGTGCCTTCCAACAACTGAAGTCCGGCATTTCTCATTTCATCGATAATATCCCCCGGATACGCCTCGCCTCGTTTGATAATCGATAAAATGCAGTACTCCAGCACTCCTTTCCGCATCTGACTTTGTGTGTTCTCAATATTCATTTTTGCTATTCATTACCCTTTACGATGCAAAAATACATAAAACAAAGTATTATGCAATACAAAGTACCATATATTTTCCACAATTTAATGTTTTTTATGATTATAATAATCCATCGATTGTCGAAATAATACATGCTAACCATCCGGATAGAGCAATCTCGAGAAATCTCCTTTATATTTTCCCTGTTCCCTCCTTACCCTTTGTTTGGGCAGAAGGTAACGAATTCAACAACGTTTTTGTTCGATACGGCAAGTTTTTCAGATGCAAGACTGCTTTTGTCTGAAGTCGTTTCGCCTGCTTTTTGTTCGATAAGATAGATTATGCCGACCTTTCCTTCGCTCTTCCTTCGCTCTTCCTTCGCTCTTCCTTCGCTCTTCCTTCGCTCTTCCTTCGCTCTTCCTTCGCTCTTCCTTCGCTTCATGCTTGCCTCTAAGCAGGGACAACAGCACCAAATTCCGTTCGGTTTTTGTAAGGCAAACCTGCATGTTTTCCGCATCTGGAGCGGGATACAGAAGCAAAGCCGAAGCAAACGTTGTGCAATGATAGTGAAAGCCTAATGCAAGCATGGAGCGAGGAAGGTGCAGCCTTGGTACGGACTTGGTGCGAGGAAAGTGGACGATACATTTTATCGGCGAGTTGATAAAATCTCGGCTTTTTTATTTATGTTTGTAACTCTAATCAAAAGACGATGACATTACACGGTAAACATATCGTTTTGGGAATCACCGGCAGCATTGCCGCATACAAAGCCGCCGTTCTTACACGCCTACTCATAAAAAAAGGAGCCGAGGTACAAATTGTGATCACCCCCGCAGGAAAAGCATTCATCACACCTGTCACTCTTTCGGCATTATCCGGCAAGCCGGTGATCAGCGAATTTTTTGCTTCAGCAGACGGCACGTGGCACAGTCATGTCGACCTCGGTCTTTGGGCCGATGCTATGATTGTGGCTCCCGCCACTGCATCCACCATCGGAAAAATGGCAAACGGCATAGCCGACAACATGCTGGTTACCACTTACCTTTCCATGAAAGCTCCGGTCTTTGTTGCACCGGCCATGGATCTCGACATGTATCGACATCCCGTCACGCAACGTAATCTGCAGCTGCTGAAATCGGATAACGTACACATTATCGAACCGACCGTAGGCGAACTTGCCAGCCATCTCGAAGGCAAAGGTCGCATGGAAGAACCCGAAAACATAGTCGCTATTCTCGAAAATTTCTTTACGCAACGCGATATCCTCCTCGGAAAAAAAATCCTCATAACCGCAGGTCCTACCTACGAACGAATTGACCCCGTACGCTTCATCGGTAATTTTTCTACCGGAAAAATGGGCTATGCCATCGCCGAAGAATGTGCAGCTCGCGGAGCCGAGGTTACGCTCATTTCCGGACCCACGGCCTTGTCGGTTACACACCCCGGCATCCGCCTCATAAAAGTGGAATCGGCCAACGAAATGTACGAAGCGGCTATAGACATCTTCCCCCGGATGGATGCCGCCATCCTGTCGGCAGCGGTTGCCGATTATCGGCCTGAACATACGGCCGACGAAAAAATGAAACGTACCGAAGGGAAGAACATTTCAATCACGCTTATACCCAATCCCGACATCGCCGCCGCACTGGGCAAAATGAAAAAACCCGGTCAGCTGCTTATCGGTTTTGCGTTGGAAACGACCGACGAAGAAGAAAACGCACAAAAAAAGTTGGAGAAAAAAAACATGGATTACATCATTCTGAACTCGCTAAAAGACGAAGGAGCAGGATTTGGTTATGACACCAACAAAATCACCATCCTCTCACGCAACGGGGAGAAAAAAACGTTCGGATTAAAAACCAAAAAAGAAGTTGCCAACGACATCATCGAACATACCTTAATACCCTTTTTCGAAGAAAAAAAGGAGACGGGCTCATGAAAAAACGGATTCCTTTTCTCTTTTTCTTTTCCCTTTTCTTTCTCTTTGGTAAATTCCTAACCTTATCGTCTGATGCGCAGGACTATCCCTCACTGACTGATGCGCAAGACCATGCCGCTGTAGCTTTTGCGCAAAACTACACTCCCCCGCTAAAAATTAATCTCCGACTAAGTGCCAATTTCGGAGAGCTGAGAGACAGCCATTTTCATTCGGGTATCGACATCAAAACCAACGGTAGCGCCAACCAACCCGTTTATGCTGTTGCCGATGGTTATATCTCGCGCATCAGCATTTCTCCCGGAGGTTTCGGGCATGCGTTGTACATCGATCACCCCGACGGTCACACCACGGTTTACGGACATTTAAACGCCTTTTCTCCCAAAATAGCCGAGTATGCCGAACATAAACAATACGAACTCGAACGTTTCCGCATCCAGGTATTCCCTGCTCCCGATGAACTTCCCGTAAAAAAAGGGGAACAAATTGCCTTGAGCGGCAATACCGGATCATCGGGTGGTCCGCATCTGCATTTCGAGATCCGCGACACCCGCACGCAAGAACCACTGGATGTACTGGATTTTTTCGGCAACTCAGTAGTTGACACCCGAAAGCCCGATATCCGCGGCATCGCCTTTTATCCGGTCAAAGGCAAAGGCGTTGTCAACGGCAGCAGCAATCCCCTCCGCTTAACCATAACCAAAAACAAATCCGGCGTCCCCCTCCCCCCAACACAACCAATTTACGCCTGGGGGCGCATCGGCGTGGGAGTAAAAGCCTACGACCGCATGGACGGACAAAGCAACATATACGGCATCAAACACGTACGGTTGGTCGTCGACGAAAAACCTGTTTTCCGAAGCACCATCAACCGCTTCCCCTTTTCCAAAACGCGCATGCTGAATTCCCATATCGATTTCGAAGAAGTCCGCAATCGAAATTCCTACTTCATGAAGTCGTTTGTCGAACCCGGGAACACCCTCCCCTTTTACGAAACGGTTAACAACGGCTTCATCGACATTCGTGAAGAACGCGATTACCATCTGCGTTACGAACTCGAAGATTATTACGGCAACACCCTCATCTACCCTTTCGTGATTAAAGGGATGCCGCAACCCGTTCCGCAAGCGGAAAAATGCACCCGTTTCATGGTATGGAATACGGACAACACTGTTGTCGATGTCAATTTTTCGCTACACATCCCTGCGGGAAATTTCTACGACAATTGTTGTTTCGCCCATTATGCAACACCATCCACCAACTACCTTTCCGATATTCACCAGGTGAACCTTTCGCCTGTTCCGCTACACGAAAACGCCACACTGTGGATTAAAACCAACACCGACATTCCCGAATACCGACCAAAATACGGTATCGTAAAAATCAACCAAAACGGAAGGACAAGCTGGATGGGCGGAAAATATAAAAACAGCGGAGTGGAAACCACTATTAACGAATTGGGACAAAAATTCGTCATCGACCTCGACACCCTCGCTCCCAAAATTACACCCCAAACACCCGAAAAATGGGTGGCAAACCGTCGTATCCGCATCGCGGTAACCGACGATAAAAGCGGCATCCACTCGTTCAGGGGCGAAATCGACGGCAAGTTTGTCCTCTTCTCGCACGACGTGAAATCCCGCTATTACACCTGTGTTTTCGACGATAAGCGGTTAACCCGCGGCCAAAAACACCAATTGGTCGTTACGGCAACAGATGCTGTTGGAAACACCGCCGTTTACCGGTACGAATTTGTGTATTAGATCAGTCCCAAGGTTTCCATTGCCAACCGGATTTCCTTCTCGCTCCCCGTGTGTTTGCCCTCCGAATCCGAAAGTTTGACACACTCCTGCCATTTGTCGGATGCCGTCATCTTGCATCGGAAAAGTTTCATCACGATATTCATTCCTTTGATGTTGTTCCCCACATCGGCGGTTAAATTAGTGCCGATACCAAACGTAGCCCCGATACGATCGCCACAATAGTTTTTTATTTCAATGGCCTTGTTCACATCCAAACTATCCGAAAAAACAATATACTTCATCTTAGGATCTATCCTGAGCTCCTCATACCTTTTTATCGCCTTATCCACAAAAACGAACGGATTGCCGCTATCCTGTCGCAGGCTGGTAAACAAGGCCGCATGTTTTCTGCTGAAATTCCTGAAAAATACGTCGCTCGTATAGGTATCCGTAAGAACCGTACCCAAATCACCGTCAAATACATTAATCCAATCTTCCATCGACATGAAATTTGCCATCTTGTAACCATACACCGATCCATGAAACTGCACCCACTCGTGCGGATGCGTCCCCGCCACATGAATATGATGTTTATAAGCCATATACACATTGCTGGTGCCGAAAAAACTTTTCCCCGCATATTGTTTCAGTAACTCGGTAACCCGATCTTCCACATCGAAACTGAACCTGCGCCTCATGCCGAACAACGAAAACACAATGTTGTTTTCCTTCATTTTCGCGGCTTTTTCGATAGCCGCCTGCTCCATATAGGCCATATCGGGTTTTTGTCCGGTTTCCCTGAAATACAGCTCCGAAACGGTCGCCAAAATAGGCGTTTCCCACAACGTAATCCGATAGAGCAACCCCGATGCCTTGATGTGCAGTTTGTGATTTTCCATCGTAATCTCCACTTCCGAAGGATCAAATCGAAGTCCTTTCAGATAATTGATATAAAAAGGCGGAAGGTAAGGGATATTTTCACGCAGGAATTCCTCCTCTTCTTTTGTTAAATGCAGCTTCGACATCTCATGCAGCTCCTCGCGCAGCAACGCATCAAAACCGTCAGGATAATCACCATTGTACCTATCCACAAATTCAAACTCACCATACGCGCGCGGAAACAATTTGGAATACGCATAGCTTGTAGTCAGCTTATACAAATCCGTATCCAATATACTTTTAATTATGCCCATTTTCTCTTTTTCTATTTTAATTATCGTTTCTCTCTTTTTCCTGCATTGCTTTAATGGTTTCTTCCATCAGATATTCCAAATCCCATCCCAACATCTCCGCTCCTTTTTGAATAACCTCACGGGAACAACCTGCTGCAAATTTTTTGTCTTTGAATTTCTTTTTCAGCGACGATGTAGTCAAATCCAGTGTACTTTTGCTCGGGCGCATCAGAATGGCAGCACCGATTAAACCGGTCAGTTCATCGGTTGCATACAACACTTTCTCCATCTCATGTTCCGGTGGCACATCGTTCTGGGTAAAACCATAGGCATGCGAAACCACTGCCCGCACGATTTCGGGATTTATCCCCGCTGTTCCCATTATTTCGCGCACCTTTATGCAATGCTCATCAGGAAACGCCTCAAAATCCAAATCATGCAATAAACCTACCAATCCCCAAAACTCTTCCTCCTCGCCATATCCCAAGATACGGGCAAAATGCCGCATCACCTCTTCCATCGTTTCGCCGTGCTGAATATGAAAGGGCTCTTTGTTATATTGCTGCAACATGGCAAAGGCTTCCTCACGGGTAATTCCCGGATTTCGTCGCCCTGAATCAGTTTCAGGTAAATGTTTTAATACTTCCATGATGATATATCTTTTTCTAAAAAATAATTTTGCAGGTACGAAATTATTAAAAAATGTTTTTTCACAAAAAAATAAACCGCTTTATTTCCTCATCACTTTTAAAATCAACTTATTTAACATCTCAATCGCTTCTTTGCGCAGTATTTTGACTAATTTTGCCGAAATATACGCACAATCAATGAAAGGTGTAACAAAAATATGCAAAGGAAGCCGCTCTCTCTTACTGTCCTCTTTTTTTTGATATTTACGATAGCTATAGCACAAAACCAACCCCGAAAAAAAGTGGGCGTAGTGCTTAAAGGGGGTGGCGCCAAAGGATTTGCTCACATCGGCGCACTTAAAGTACTCGAAGAAGCCGGTATTCCCATCGACTACATCGCAGGAACCAGTATGGGAGCCATTGTTGGCGGACTTTATGCCGTGGGATATGATGCCAATAAACTCGACTCAATTTCGAGAACGCAAGATTGGCTCTTCCTCCTAAGCGACAACACGGCTCGCGAAAACCTGCCCCCACAATTGAAAGATGCTTCTGAACGCTATCTTGTTTCCTTGCCCTACCGGGTAGAATTCAAAAAAAGATCCGGCAAATTGAGTCTTCCCACAGGAATGATCATGGGCCAAAATCTCTACAGTTTGTTTTTGAATTTAACTATCGGATATCAAGACTACATGGATTTCGACGATCTACCTATTCCTTTTGGCTGCATAGCGGCCGATATTCGAACGGGTAAAGAGGTAGCCCTCAGAGAGGGAGTGCTGGCACAAGCCATACGGGCAAGCATGGCCATCCCCGGTATGTTTGCCCCCGTCGAAATAGATAGCATGCTCCTCATCGATGGGGGCATCGTCAACAACTATCCGGCAGATTTGGTAAAAGAGATGGGGGCGGATGTGATCATTGGCGTAACCATTTTGCCCGATAAGAACGGTAAGGAAAAGAATAAGGAATCACTTGTGGAAGTGATTTCCGGACTAAGCAATTTCTTGGACAAACAAAAAGAGGAAGAGAACATTCGAAACACCGATATTTTGATTACAGCCGATACCCATCCGTACGGAATGTTGAATTTCGAAAAAAATGCCATCGACACGATCATCTTGCGTGGCGAAAAAGCAGCACGCGAAAAATGGGACGAGTTGATGGCGCTGAAAACGTCATTGGGCATCACCGAATCCGACTCTCTCAGACAAACCATCGTAAATCCGTATATCGAAATGGATTCTCTGGAAATTGAAAGCATCCAATTCATAGGTCTTTCGCCTAAAGAAAGTGTGGAAATGCTGAAAAGAATCCGGCTCAAAGACAACAAAATCACCCGTAAAGACCTCGAGACATTGACATCACAAATCTATGCAACCGGCATGTTTACACGTGTACTCTATCAACTCAAAGGAGATTCACCGTTTCGTCTGGTTTTTGAGGTCGAAAAAAAGGATTTCAAAACCCTGAACCTTGGCTTGCGATTCGATACTGACGATATAGCAGCGATCTTGGCCAACACCACAATCAGGCCGGCTTCATCGCTAAACTCGGTCATCAATATCACTACCCGCCTCAGTAAAAACCCCTATTTCGTTGCCGACTATTATATCAACCACGGCATCTTTTACCGCGGTGGCATTTCCTATAAATTGAGCCGTAACGAGATCAATATCTTCGACCGCGGAAAACGCAGTTACAGTTTCGGCGTCACCCTAAATTCACTCAACCTCAACTTCTCCGAATTTTATTTCAGTAACGTCAAGCTCCATTTTGGTCTCAATTTCGACAATTTCTATTTCTTCTCCACGCTTGCCAATCATACCGATTTCCAACGCATCGGTCTAAACAATAAGCTTTATGTCAATTATTTCCTTGAAGGTGTGTACGACAACCTCGACAAGAGCTACTTCCCAACCTCCGGACAATATTTTTCGTTCCGCTATACCCTTCACACCGATAATTTTTACCAAATGAACCACGATTTGCCGTTGAACGCTATCAACCTGCGATTTTTCAAACCCATCAAAATTACCGACAAACTCAATCTTACCCCCGAAATTTCCGGAAGAGCACTTCTTCACGCCCCCGACAGCATACCATTGATATACAGCAATTTCGTTGGTGGAAAATTTGACGGACATTATTTTCCCCAACAAATCGCCCTACCGGGATCGGGAGGTATGGAAATCCTGAAAAATTCCGTACTTAAAGCACAAGCCGATATCCGCTATCAATTAACGCCCACTCAATACCTCTACACTAATCTCCATGTTGCAGTTCACAACGATAAGGTATTGAAAATTTTCAATGGTTCCTATTTCCCGGGCATCAACCTCGGCTATTCCTACCTCACTGTCGTCGGACCGCTATCGGTGGAAGTCGGGTATTCGGGACTATCCAAAAAAACCCATGCTTACGTAGGAATCGGACATTATTTTTAGCTTCCTTCCCCACGTTTTTTTCGAAGTGTGTATCCCTGTGTGAACGAATAGTTACGGATATATCCGGTTAAAAAGGGGGGTTCGTCGAGAAAAAACACGGGTTAATCTATTTTGTTTGGAGGTGTAAAGAGATAAACCTAATTTTGATCTTGTAAGTAAACGAGAATTTATTTATTACACCAAAAAAATGAAAAAGATATTTTATCTCATCCTTGTTTTGTTTGCCGCCGTTATGCCGATAAAGGCACAAACACCCTCATCATCGGGCACGGGAACCATCTCGGGCAAACTTATCGATCAAACTACCAAAGAGCCGGTTGCCTTGGCCAATATCCGCATTTTGCAACAGAAAGACAGTACGTTCGTCACCGGTCAGGCAAGCAAAAACGACGGCACTTTTTCCATTCCCGTTAAATACGGATCCTACATTGTTCACATTTCTTTTCTCGGATACAAAGACATTTATAAAAATGTTCAGGTAAGTGCCTCCGCTCCCGCGGTCCAATTGGGTACCCTTCTTTTTTATCCTTCTCAAATTGTCCTTTCCGAAGTAGTTATTGCAGCAAAAGCACCCGAAATTCGAGTCAAGGGCGATACACTGGAATTCAATGCCGACTCCTACAAAGTTACCGAAAGTGCGGTTGTGGAAGATTTACTGAAAAAAATGCCCGGCGTCGAAGTGGACAAAGACGGAAAAATCACCGTGAATGGTCGTGAGATAAAAAAAATACTGGTCGACGGAGAAGAATTTTTCAGCGACGACCCCAAAGTAGCTTCCAAAAACCTGCCGGCCAAAATGGTAGAAAGGCTGCAAGTATTGGACAGGAGATCCGAAATGGCACAAATGACCGGCTTCGACGACGATGACGAGGAAACCGTCATCAACCTCGTGGTACGCCCGGGCATGAAAGAGGGATTGATGGGTAATGCTTTTGCCGGTTATGGAAGTAAAGACCGTTATGAAGCCAATGCAATGGTCAATTACATGAAGAACAAAAACCAATATACCTTTATCGGCGGACTTAACAATACCAACAATGCCGGATTTTCCGATTTGGCCACAAGCATGTTTAGCGGCATGGGAGGCCGCGGAATGCGGGGTATGTTTGGTGGTCAAAGCGGTGTAACCACTTCAGGAATGGGAGGGTTCAATTTCAACACCCAATTTTCCGAAAAGCTCAAACTCGGCGGCAACTTGCGTTTCGGATCGACCAACAACGATCTCCTATCAAAAACCTACACCCAAAACTTGTTGAGCGGCGGAAATACTTTTGAAGACGAAAACGATGCATCCAACAACAAAAGCCAAAATTTCAATATGGATTTTCGTCTGGAATGGACTCCGGATACGCTAACGCGCATCATTTTCCGTCCCAATGCGGGAATATACGATAACCGGCGCACCGAAACGGGCGACTTTCTCACCCGTAACGAAACCAACGATACCATCAACAGCGGCGATTCGGAATATTTCTCCGAAGGAAACGGAAAAAATATCGGTGCACGTCTGGATGCCAGCCGCGAACTGGGAAAAGAAGGACGCATCCTCAGCATCCAACTCAGGGGCGGAATCAACGATTCCGAAAACAAGGGAAACAATCTTTCAAACACGTTCTATCACGGCACAAAACCCGACGATATCATCGATCAGAAATTCACCAATACCAACAACAGCAAAAACTGGCAAGGGTATATTTCATATGTCGAGCCTATTGGAAGAAACAACTTCGTCCAACTGGCCTACCGCTACCAACAAAACCTGTCGAAATCCGACAAAGACACCCGATCTAAAGATGCCGCAGGCAATTACACGGTTCTCGACTCGGCCTACAGCAAAAGGCTCGAAAACAATTTTGTGAATCAGGAAATCGAGCTCAACTTCAAGGCACAACGAGAAAAATACGATTATACCCTCGGATTGAGTATACAACCTTCGAGCTCAAAGAGCAAAACGTTTAAAGGCGAGGAGAAAATACACGATCTCGGTCAAAATGTGGTCAATTATGCCCCTTCGGCACAATTCAATTACCGCTGGAGTCGACAGAACAACCTGCGCATCCGTTACTTCGGCCGTACGAGTCAGCCTTCGGTAACCCAACTGTCACCGGTTGTGGATATTTCTGATCCGCTGAACATCACTTACGGAAATCCGGACTTGAAGCCTGCCTTTAACCATCAGTTAAACATCCGTTACATGAATTTTGTACCCGAAAAAAACAGCTCCATAACTTTTTTCGGTAATGGCGGATATACATTCAACGATATCGTCTCTTCCACCTTTACCGATCTTGAAACCGGGCGAAAAGAAACTACCTACCGGAATGTTGACGGTAACTGGAACGCCAATGGCCGACTCATGCTGAATCTGCCGCTCCGAAACATCAAGTTTTCCGTTTTTTCCATGAGTTCTGCCGGTTATACCCTCTCTAACGGTTTTTCGAACAACGAAACAAATGTAAGCCGACGCACCAATCTTGCACAAACTTTGGGACTGAACTACCGTTCGGATATTATCGATTTCGGCATCCGCGGCAACATCAGTTACAACAACGTCAGAAACAGTTTGGAAGGTCAACAGGATCAGGAATACTTCAATTATAACGCATCGGCCAACACCACCATCTATCTGCCCTACGATTTTTCTATCGAGAGCGATATATCGTACTATACCAATTCGGGTTATTCCGGCGGTTTTGAGCAAGAGGAGTGGCTTTGGAATGCCTCATTGCAAAAACAGCTCTTCAAACAAAAAAACGGCACCCTGCGTTTTAAGATATACGATATCCTGCAGCAACGCAGCAACATCAGTCGAAGTGTCACCTCCAACTATATTCGGGATACAACCACCAACACCCTTACCTCCTACTTCATGTTCCACTTTGTCTATCGCTTCAACCTCTTTAAAAATGGTGCAACACAAGCCGACATGATACCGGGAAGGGGTCCGGGTGGTGGACCCGGCAGGGGACATGGTCCTGATGGCGGACCGGGTATGTTTTAAAATAAATCATCCTTTATGCTTCGAGCATAATACTAACGATCGTTTTAGAAAATATGATAAATGAGAAAAATTTGATCACCAAGAAAGATTCCAAACGTTCCGTAGACAACATATTTATCCATATTTTGGTGTGGTTCATTGTCTTTGGTCTCCCGTTGTTTTTCTTCGACAGAAGAAACGTTTTCAGCTGGTCCAACTTCTGGCGATCTACCTCTGCCCTGTTGTGCTTCATGACGGTTTTCTATGTCAATTATCTCTATCTCATCGATAAATTCCTTTTTCGGCGTAAAACCAAAGAATTCATTATCATCAATCTCCTGCTGATCATCGGACTGGCCTTCCTCATGCACTTTTCCCACGAATTCATCAACAGCCTCAACCTCGACGGCCGTCCGCTGCGCCGAAGAAGAAAATCGCCTCCGCTCCTTCCCTTCATCCTCAGCAATATGTTTTCGCTTACGTTGGTTGCAGGACTGAGCGTTGCCATTAAAATGAGTATTCACTGGGTACAGCTCGACAATGAACGCAAAGAGCTCGAAAAAGCAAAAACGGAAGCCGAGCTGCAAAACCTCAAAAACCAAATCAATCCTCATTTTCTGCTCAACACGCTCAACAACATTTATGCCCTTGTGGAATTCAATCCTGTTCGGGCACAACAAGCCATACACGATTTGAGCAAATTATTGAGGCATATTTTATACGACAACAACCAAACTTTTGTACCTTTGTCTCAGGAGGTGGACTTCATGCGGAATTACATCGACTTGATGCGTATACGGCTTCCGGACAACGTTGAGCTGACAACGCAATTCGATTTACAACCCGACAGCGACACCCGTATTGCACCGTTGATATTTATTTCGCTCATCGAAAATGCGTTTAAACACGGCATCAGCGGCAACAAGCCCTCGTTCATTCGCATCAGCCTGTCAGAGAACCCCAACGGGATTGTGCAGTTTTCCTGCGAAAACAGCTACTTCCCCAAAAACGAATCCGACAAAAGCGGAAAAGGAATCGGGTTGACACACATGCATAAACGGTTGGATCTGCTCTATCCCGGCCGATACATCTGGGATAAACGCATTTCGAACAACACCTATTCTACCACCCTGATTATCGACACGAAAAAAGAAAACGAAAATGATACTCAGCTGCTGGATCATTGACGACGAACCTCTTGCACTCGACCTGTTGGAATCGTACGTGCAAAAAACCCCGTTTCTCAAACTCACGGGGAAATATTCGAGTGCGTTGACAGCCATGCATGACCTCGAAAATCAAGCGGTCGATGTCATCTTTCTCGATATCCAGATGCCTGAACTGGACGGCCTCGAATTCTCACAACTTATCAACCCCCAAACACGGATTATTTTTACCACCGCTTTCAGCGAATATGCGGTCGAAGGCTACAAAGTGAATGCACTCGATTATTTATTGAAACCCATTTCGTATGCCGACTTCCTCGCTTCTGCAAAAAAAGCACTGAATTGGTTCGACATGGCCAAAAAAGCAGCTCAAAGCGAAGAAAAAGAAAAAGAAAGAACCGGCCTGTTCGTAAAATCGGAATACAAGCTGGTTCAAGTACTCTTCGACGACATTCTCTACATCGAAGGGTTGAAAGATTACATTAAAATCTACGTAAAAAACGAGACACGCCCCATCATCACCCTCATGAGCTTAAAAAACATGGAAGACACCTTGCCCTCCGACCGGTTTCTGCGGGTGCACCGTTCGTATATCGTACAAAAAAACAAAATCGAGAACATCAACAAAAACCGTATCACCATTGCCGGCCATGAAATATCCATCGGCGAAACCTACCGACAAAATCTCATGGATGAGATCGGCAAAGGCTGATTTCTCCCCTCGTCACCTGAATTCAACCGTTGTTTCTGCCGGAATCAACCAAGGTGCGGTAAACCTTGCTTTAATTTCTCCGGGATCAGCACCTTCATATTTGATGTAAGCCACTATCCTTCCATGAAATACACGATGCTTGTTATCGGTATAATCGCTCATATCCGTATTGTTGCTTGCTTCCATCCCTAACAAACGCGCATTTCCGGAAAGATGACACGTAATCTCATCATCCGAAATCATCACCGGAAAACCATCTTCGTCAACCACTTGAAGAATAATTCGGGCAATGCCTTCTTCCCGATCCACACGCTGCTCATCCTTTATAATTTTAAGAGCATGAGGCCTTTTCGAAGTGCGGATCTCGTAAGTGCTTATTTCGTTATTATTGGTATCCAAACCAATAACTTTCAACATACCGGGTTCATAAGGGATATCCCAATAGATAATACCCGTTTCATCGTTATAATCTTGCACCGCGCCGATCTCCCTGTCGTTAAGCATCAGTTTGGCCTTTGCGGCATTGGTATAACATACCACCCGTATGATTTGCCCTTCCTCATAATTCCAGATCGGCCAAGCATCCATCGATGGCGTTTTCTCTACAAAATCTGCGTTTTTCTCTGCTTCAAGCTGAGACCAAACGTCAATCAGCCGATTTTTTCCACCTTTACCGGGAGTAGGATAGGTGCCCAGATAAGCCATCGGCTTATCCGACCAAAGCGATTGACGGAAATATCCTCTTGGTTTGATAGACCCTCCAAAATCGATCAATCCGGAATAAAATCCCCGTGAAGGCCAAGGTCCTGATTCACCCAGATAATCGATCCCGGTCCATAGGAATTGACCGAAAATGAACTCCTTGTCGCGGACTGCTTTCCATGCACTCATATCGTGTCGGTTTTCACTGCCGAATATCACTCTGTCGGGATATTTTTTGTGATCGACATCATACCTGCTTTCCGTATAATTGTACCCCGTTATGTCCAAAACAAAAGGATATTCGGTTTCATTCGACATGGCCACACCCGCCAAACCGGCAGTAGTAGGACGCGAGCCATCATATCTTTTTACCACTTTAACCAACCGTTTGGCAATCTCACCCAATCGCCGAGCATCGGGTGCATCTTTTTTGTATCCGCCGAAAATCGGCTGGGTGAAACCGGTATCGGCACCTCCGTCAAGAACAGGATGCGAATACGGATCGTTGGGATAATCGACTTCATTACCGATACTCCAGGCAAAAATAGAAATATGATTCCGATCACGAAGCACCATATCGGCCAAATCGCGTTCACCCCATTCCTCAAAAAAATCATACGATCCGTCAAATCCCGGAGTGCCCACATTCCATCCTTCGATCCATTTGCGTTTGGGAAATTCCCATTCGTCAAAAGCTTCATCCATCACCAAAAATCCCATTTCATCACATAAATCGTATAAATCGGGAGACTGCGGATTATGACTGGTGCGTATGGCATTACAGCCGATCTCTTTGAGCCTTAACAAACGCTGCCGCCAAACGTCCTTGGGAACTGCTGCTCCCAACACGCCGGCGTCGTGATGCAGACATACGCCTTTCACTTTCATCCACTCTCCATTAAGCGCAAACCCCTTATCCGGATCGAAAGTATAACTTCGAAAACCTGTTTTAGTAACCGAAGAATCGATTTCTTCGCCATTTCTCAGAAGTGTTGTCTTAAGCGTATACAAATACGGTCGGTCAATGCTCCATAAATGAGGTTTTGAAACGGAGAGAGCAATTGAAAGCGTTGAATTTTCACCTGCGGCAATCGATAAGTTGTTCTTCCGTACGGTCACGATTTTACCCTGACTGTCAAACAGTTCGTTCACGACCGTTAAATTCTCCTTATTTTCTCTTCCGTTGGTCACCTCAATTTCGACTTGTAAAATTCCTTTTTTAACATTAGATTCCGAAGGATAAGCATACACACCCCATTGTGCAATATGTACAGGATTTGCATAAATCAACCACACGTTGCGGTAGATACCCGAACCGGTGTACCATCTCGAGTCGGCCGCGCGACTGTGATCTACCCATACCGCAACCACATTTTCCTGACCATATTTAATATAAGGGGTAGCATCATACAAAAAAGAAATGTAACCGTTTGGGCGTTTACCCAGCAGGTGACCGTTAAGGTACACCTCACTTCGGTTGTAAATGCCTTCGAAATAGAGATAAACTTTCTCACCCGACTTCTCGGCAGGAATAGTCATGCTTTTGCGGTACCATCCGATTCCTCCGGGAAGATACCCCATACAACTGGCATGAGTAGGACTTAATGGCTGGCGAATGCTCCAGTCGTGCGGCAACTCGACCCTCTGCCATCCGTTGTCATTAAAATTCTCTTCTTTCGCTGCAGGAAGATCCTTCAAAATAAATTTCCAATTTTCATTCATTTTCTCGGCTTTGCCAAATCCACATTGAGCAGCAGAGTTTCCAACATATAAAAACAAAAAAGAGAGAAAAAAGAAATGTTTGATTTTTATCATTTGGTTCCTATTATTTTGTGTTTTGTATATTCCTTAACTTGTTTATTTATTTTTGCTTTGCAAGTAACGCACCATCTCACAAGATGCCAAGAGAAAAGCTCCGACACCGAAATTGGCTGTCGAATGGGCATCAACCACCTGACCCGGAATTGCTTTTTCTCCAATCGGTTGCACATACCCTACTCTTCCATCGGGCTGAAGCGCCGTATTCTGCAGATAATCCCACGATTTTTTTATTACAGGTTCATATTTTCCCATATCCAAATAACCATTATTCATTCCCCACAAAAAAGCGTACGCAAAAAAAGCTGTACCACTCGTTTCCGGTCCCGGTGCATGTTCGGGATCAAGCAAACTGCGTGTCCAATACCCTTGAGGCTGTTGGCAAGCAGCCAATGCTTCAGCCATCGACCGAAACCGTTCGATATACACAGCGCGATGTGGGTCGGTCTTTGGCAAATCCCGCAAGACCCTGGCAAAAGCAGCAAAAACCCAACCGTTACCACGCGACCAAAAATCTTTTTTCCCGTTAACCGTTTTATGCTTCGGGTACACATATTTGGCATCACGGTAATACAATTTTTCTTCTTTATCATACATCAGGCTGTCGGCATAACTCCAATATTCGTATAATTTTTCCGGATAAAGCGGATTACCGGTAACCACATGCAACTTGGTCATCACCGGCATCACCATATACAAACCGTCAGCCCACCACCAGTAATCTCGCCTGTTTGTACTCATCTGATATTCCATCACCTCACGAGCTCGTGCAATTTTATACGGTTTCGGATCTATCCGATAGAGATCGACATAGGTCTGAAAACACACCTGATGATCACCAAAAAGCACATATTCGTCCGTTTCTCCATAGGTATATTTCCATGCCTCTTTATCGTCCGATTTGGCCCCCTTCCATTCGTTGTATTCGGCCCATCTCAAAGAATAATCGAGATAAGGCGGGTTTTTCGTCAAAAAATAAGCTTCCATGTTTCCTGTATGATAAGCGGCATTATCCCAAAAAGTATTCACCTTAGGCAAATGGTTTTTTTGCCAATAATCATTAACTTTCCAAATGATTTTCAACACTTCATCCGCTTCCGCTTGGGATTGACCATAAGTGGATAAAAAAATGAAAAATAAAGTCGAAATTGTAACACTTAATCTTCTCATATTGCATTGCTTTTATTTTTCTGCTTCTAAAATATATACAGGTTGGGGTGACAATAAGCCGGTCTTTTCACCATCTCCCTGGTCAGTATGTTGTACAAATAGATGCAGCTTATGTTCTTCTCTCCACAATTCCGTATCATAGGTCGGTTCCCAGGCACCAACCGAAAAATCGGTCAAATCCCGCATTTTCCAAATCCCCTTTTCAAGATCCCGTGTCGATGCCAATGAAACTTTATCTCCCCGTTCCTCATCCCTGAAAATATAATAGAGGTTATTCTTTCCGCGCTCATTATCAATAACAAGTTGAGGTCGCGATATGGGAATTCTCTTGGTTCCCCCTCCCTTCAACGTAAAAGGCGTTTTGCGCTTGGAAACCTGCTGCATATGCCATGTTTCTCCATCGAACCAAACCAGGCGATATTGCGGAACGGTACTTTCTCGATCGCGCCAATAGGTAGCTATATAGGGATTGCCGTTCTCATCGGCATACATGCCGGTCTGATTGATCAGCTCGCTGTCTTGCGGAATATACCATACGTACTCAGCATTCTCGGCAGTAATGGGAAGCCGGTATTTTTCTCCATCCGATTTTTCCCACGTCGCACCGCCATCGCGCGATCGCGCATAACACAAATCGTGATTGGTGGCCACATCCGGCGTCTCGCGCCATACCCATGAGAGATGAATCGTGTTGGCATTATCCACATACAATTGCCAATAGGCATTCCGCTCATTTTCTCCGTCGATCAACACATCCTGCACCCGATGCCATTTTTTTGTCTTCACATCGTACCGGTTCACAATCAGGTTTCCCCGACCTGAGCCACCCGATCGGTAAACAAAGATCAAATCGCCATTCGTCAGCCGATAAAATTCGGGATAAGTCACTTCTGTTTCATCTCTTCCTACCATCATTTCCTTATTCCCCAGTATCAATGATCCCGGTCTGAGACTTCTACAATAGTTTAGCGAACTTCCGTGATGATTAAAAGCCACATGCAAAAAACCCTCGCTATCCACCATGATACTGATCACGTTATGCGCATCCTTGCAGTTGCCTTTATACTGCGAAAGATAAAATGTCCATTGGGTACTCCCAAGTTCTCTCTTCCCCAATGTTAAATACCCGTTTTCATCATAAAAAGCAATATATTGAATACCATTATGGGTAACGATCGAATTTTTACGAAAAATTGCTGTATTAACAGAAGTTTGACTGTATCCCTGTTTTCCTGTAGGAACCAACTTTTGAGGATATCCGGTCACGCCGATCAAAAACAAAAACAAAAAAAGAAGAGTACGTCGCATTAAATCCTTTTATAAGTAAATTGACACGAATAATTACAAAAAATCCAAATCCCACTCATCCATCCATTCCAGGTAAGGAATATCCTTTTCAAACTTTATCGGCAACCACATGTACCGTCCATCGATAGGAAATTTCGGCCTCCACATATCCCCCATGAAAACATATGCATCTTTCTTGCCGTAAACCTGCTGTACAAAAGTACCCTGCCCTCCGAAAGTAATTTCCGATTTTTCTCCTCGGCACGGATTGACATGCTGCTTCCACGGTCCCCATATCGATGGAGCAGAAAACAACCTCGCTGCATTGGGTTCCCAACCCGTGCAACCCGATGTAATCATCCAGTAGTTGCCTTTTCTTTTAAAAATGGTTGGCGCTTCGTTGTGTCCTCCCGGCGCCACGCGAATATATTTTCCGGTATGACCGGTATAATCATCCGTAAGTTCCGCAATGTGCAAGGTGAGATTTTCTTCTGAAGCATAAATATGATAGGCCTTTCCATCATCATCCACAAACAGGGTCATATCTCTGGCCATTTGTCCTTCCTCAAGATCTCTCTTCAAAAACAGCCCGTTCTCCACCGCTTTATACCACGACGGAGTCCACCAAGTCGAATATTTCTCGGGGTCGAATTGCAATTTTCGAATATCCACCGGCATGTCGAACGGAAAAAAACCTTTATTGATACGTTCGGAAAGAACAAAGATATACGGCCCTGTCACTTCATCGCTTATAGCCAATGCCGAGCGTGCAGCCTTATATCCCTGTCCTTTCAACTCCAAATGAAACCACATCACAAACTTGCCGGTTTTTTTGTTGTAAATCACTTTCGGACGTTCCATTACACATCCTTTGGCAATATCGCTCGTCGGATCATCCGAAACCGGCAACACCACTCCCTCGTATTTCCAATTAACCAAATCATTGGAAGAATAACAATTGATCCCGACCTGCGCCGCATTACTGTTTTCGCTCTTGTGCTCACCAAACCAGTAATAGATACCCTCATGATAAAGCATGCCCCCACCATGGGCATTGATATGCTCGCCCCGGTCGTCCAACCAAAGCCTGCCCGGACGAACCACGTGCTCTTTCTTCTGATAGACCCTCACATAATCGATTTCGTATTTCATCGGAAAAGCGGACACATCAGGCTCACCTCCATTGGCTCCCAACGCCAAATTCAACAACAAATAATGGGGTTGCTTAAACGGATGGGTATAATTGCCCCATGCACCGTTTACGGTTTCGTTCAACGACACTTCATTCAACAATTCGTCATCAAGATACAATTTAATGGAATTTTCATCCCAATCCATCCTCCAGACATGAAATTCTTTTCCCCAATTGCTGTTTTTCTCAAGAAAATGACGAAAGGGAATAGCTTGGGTTCTCCACTCCGCCTTAAACCGCTCATCCGTTCCCCATGCCACATTGGCAAGAAGATGAGGGTCGTTGTTTATCCGGTAATATTCCATGATGTCGATTTCGCCACACGAAGGCCACTCCATCGTTGTACCCAACGTCCAAATGGCCGGCCACGAACCGCTTTCCAATGGTATTCTTGCCCGTATTTCAAAACGCCCATACAAAAACTCCTTTTTACCTGCTGTTTTCAACGAAGAGGAAGTATATTCGATAAACGGCCGCGACCTTCTCCAATCGGTATGGCTGGCCTTTACATAAAGAGGATTGGGTTTATTTTCACGCCTCCCTTCAATAATCAGTACCCCGTCTTTACAATACGCATTATCATCCTGATACCATTGCAATTCCTGATTACGCACAAACCCATTTTCGAAACGCCAATATTCGGAATTCGGTTTCCCGTTTTCGTCAAACTCATCGCTCCATACCAATGTATATTCCTGTGCGACAAGGCTTATTGAAAAAGATAAAAAAATACACGTACACAGCAAGACACTTATCGGGAACTTCAATATCTCTTTTTTCATTTTCTTCTAGTAATTTACGGGATAATCTTTGTTGAATTTGTCGTTTCTGTAAGCCTTTTTCGCTGTCCAATCTTCAGTCTTCGCAGTCCAAAAACTATCGTTGGCGGGCAAACCTAACGGTAAAAAACTTTCCGAAGTAAGATACATGCTTCCATTGTTGCTGTAGCTGTCACCCAATTCAGGCTGATGTCCGGCAAAACCGATCGTCAGAAAACCATCTTCGTTGAAATTGGAAGGATTGTTGAAAATACGTTGATGCACAGCAACCAACGCAGCTCTCACCTGCCCTTCCGTCAGTTTATCGGGCAATTGCTTCCGCAAAGCAAGTAGCGCCAGCGGCTGAAAAGCACCGGTACGATAGGTCAACGATCGGCCGATAGGCGGAAACGTTCCCTCAGGCGAAACAAGACGCTCCAAGTGTTCACAATACCGCTGTATCCTTCTCAATGCCTGCTCATAAATTGCTTTCTCCATTCGATTTGCCTCAACCATCACTTCGGTCACCTTCAGTAACATAGGTTGAATCACAAACGAATTGTAATAATCAAAATGAAACCTCTCCCCATCAGCATACCAACCGTCACCAACATACCATTCGTTAATTTTCTTTACCGCCAAATCCACACGCATCGGATCGTAATCTTCGCCCACCGACAACAAAAAAGCCTCATTCATAGCTGCAAAAAGCAACCAGTTTGAATAAGGCGGTTTCACGCGACGTAACAATTTCAATTCTGTCACGATTCGCTCTTTTGTGGTTTTGTCCAGCGGTTCCCACAAGTGTTTCGGTGCCCTTAGCAGCGCACTCGAAAAGAAAGCCGAATCCACCAGCGGCTGTCCTTCTTTTCTCCAAAGCAAATAATCGGGACTTTTCGGATCCACCGCATGAACATAGCTCATTAAGGCTTGTTCGCGTAGCTTTTTTCGGACTTTCCCTTCCTCGGAATCGTCATCGGGCAATGTCAACCACGGAGCAAGGCCATCCATCAGCCGACCGAAACACTCCAGGTAAGCTACCCTCTTATCCCGGCCATCCCATGTGGGGCTCACCTCAACCTGCATTTTCTTGTGAAGTTCGCCTTTCGACATGCTTTCCAGCACCGGTGTCGCCATATCGGCGAGCAATTTCCACAAATATTCACGATCCGATCCGGGAACATGCGTTGAAAAAATCTTCTCCTCACCTTCATTTGCGGCATGAGCATATGACGGCAGCATACCTGCTGCTGCCGTCATTCCCATCGCCTTAATAAATTTACGTCTAAACATTCGTTAACTATTAATTATCCTCATCAAAATTATTGAAATTATTGCGCCCCCTGCCCCGCAACTGTAGGCCAACCAGGGTTTTGATATATTGGTGATGATGATATTGTTTTTCCGTCTGTTGAAGTTATAAGAAAATGCTGAATAGCTATTGGTTGTAAATAATGAGCCATAGCCCATCTATATCCGTCATACACCAACGAGCTTCGAACTTTTTCATAAGGTCTTAAAAACACACTCCTTTCAGGAGAAGAAACGTTTGCTTCATCTGTTCCATAAATCAATTGTGAAGTACCATCTTCATTCTTATACCAATCCTGCATCTCTCCCCAAATTTTTATTCCTTCGACATGATAAGGATTATCAATCATCTGATCCATCGCTCTCCAACGTCGCAAATCCATATATCTAAGCCCTTCTGCCATAAGCTCATTGCGGCGTTCCCTTCTAATGTTGTATAAAGTCGGGTTTAGTAAAATCCCTTTTGAATAAGCCCCCCAATCGTTGAGTGCTTCTTTGCTCATATCTGTTGCAGTGATAGTCTTGCTATAATCGGGATCCACTCCGGCTCGAGTACGAATTGCTCTCCAATATTCATCAGCTTTAGAATCAATGGTTCCGCTTTTTTCATAGCAAGCTTCAATATAATTTAACAAAGCTTCAACGGCTCTAAAAGTAATTGAGCCTGTATAAGACTGTCCGTTTCCACACTGATTCTGATAAAATGAACCACCCTTTCGCAATGCATATCCTGTACTATAAGCTTTTTCTGCTGATGCAGCTGTAATATTAGGTACTGGTTCAATAGGAACTGCATGATCACCTTCTGTCGATTCATAAATGATATTTTTTTGTCCGGGTTCCTTTAAAAAGAGCGATAATCGGGGATCCCTATCTTTTCTAACATTAGCTATATTGTCATCCCCTTTGTATCCACTGTTGTTGGCATATATAGGCAAACCATTTTTCATCAAAAAGCTCTCGACCAAACCTCTCGTGACCCCAACACCGTAATCTCCAAATTGTGCAGCAACAACAACACAATGGGTAATACCAAGCCCCTTGCTATATTCACGCCACAAAAGCACTTCATCATATCCCGACAAATCAACCGAACCAAACATATCCATATAAGGATTAACAGGGTCAGACGCAGATTGCTGAACTTCTCCAGTATTTACAGTTAACTTATTGATATATTTATCGGCAACCTGTTTTGCCGCATCCATCGACTGCTGAAAAAAATAATCTATTTCACTATCGATATTCCCTGTAGAATAAGTATAATCGGCATTATAATCCTTTTCATTACCTGGCCATCCTTCGCCATCAGGAACAAAAGCAGTTCCTTTAAAATATTTTAACCATGTACCTTCAAATAGGGCAACTCTTGATTTCAGTAATAATGCAACATCTTTTGTTATTCTCGTTCTCCTACTATCGATGTTCGTGGACAAAAATTCTATTGCCTTATCCAGATCACTTAAAATGAATCGAGCTACTTCATTCCTCGGGCTCCTTTTACTGGCTTCAATCAATGGATCTAATTGATCCGGCAATGGTTCTGTTATTATAGGGAAATCTCCAAACTCCTGATATCTCTTAAAATATTCATACGCTCTAAGAAAATAAATTTCTCCAATATAATGCTTTATATTAACTTCTGATCCGCTAATCTCCCCTGAATTATATCTTGGAAGGACCTTTGATAAAAAATAATTACAACTGTAAATATAATTGAAATACCAATCACCTCCCGTCTGTCCCACTCTCCATTGGCCAGGAACATATCGGTTATCATAAGTTATATATGCCTGATTATCTGTATGTTGGTCTATCCCAAAAGTACCGTAGCTCCAATTTGCATGAGAAGGTAATATATTGGTATATAAGCCATTAGCATAAGCAGCTAATTGTGATTCTTCATTTAAATAATTTTCAGGCGTAATTTGACTTTGAGGAATTTTATCCAAAAAGTCATCGCAAGAAACGAAACTCCCTATTAAAAGGAATATGCTTAAAATACATTTTATTATACTCAAATTTTTCATAAGAAAATAATTTAAAGTGTTATATTTAATCCAAGAGAAAATACTTTTGATAATGGATAAGCATTCCCATTTTCGTCTGCTCCTCCACTTATTGTTTCAGGATCAAACATTTCAGCTATTTTTGTTCCAGTCCATAAATTTTCACCTGAAACAAATATTCTAACTTTACTTAAATTCACTTTTCCTGTTAGAGTTAAGGGCAGCGTATATCCCAATTGTAGGTTTTTTAAACGAATATAAGAAGCATTTTGTAAATAACGCGTTTGCACTTGCTGATTTTTACTCGTTCCAAATATAGGACGTGGGTAATATGAATCTAAGTTGACATCTAAATGATTTGATACTTCATCCCTAAAATAATCCACATGAGGGACTAAACCGCATGACCACCATTTGTTATCTGTTACACCCCAAAAATAATAGCTTCCTTGCCAATAATCTCTTTTCAAAACACCTTGGAAAAATGCTCTGAAATCGAAACCTTTCCAATCTGCAGAGAGGTCAATTCCGAAAAGATAGCGCGGCGTGTTGTTACCTATTACCTTTAAATCTCCATGATCATCCAATGTATAAGCACCATCGTCAATTTTCCCATCGTCGTTCAAATCTCTATACATAATATCTCCAGCTTTCCAGTCACTACCCAATGCGTTTTGCCCTCCCTTTGTCAAAGAAGCTAGATATTCCTGTATTTCTGAGTCAGTTTTTGCTATTCCAATCGTCTCATACCCCCATATTTCTCCCAATTTGCGTCCTTCTAAATACTTACTTAATGTATTTGTAGGATTAGGATATTTTGTTATTTCTGTTTGAGAATCAGATAAGAGTAATTTCGCGCTATAACCTAATCCATTCTTCAAGCGATCCCTCCAAACTATCTCCAAATCAAACCCATAAGTTTTTAGATCAGTATTATTCGTTTTAGGTACATCAATACCAAGAACAGCTGGTAATTCTTGTGCTGGTCCAATCATGTCCTTTGTTCGTCTAATGTAATAATCGAAAGATCCAGTCAGCCGGTTTCTCAAAAGTCCAAAATCGATACCAATATTCCAGTTTTCAACTTTTTCCCATCCCATCGTTGAACTGACCAAAGCAGGAACATAAGCAGTATTAGGACGAGTTCCATTTTGAAGCCAACTTCCTTCATTAGAATGAACAGGCATAATTTGGTAGGTAGGATACCAATTTGTCGTATTCTGGTTCCCTAATTCCCCATAAGAAACTCTAAATTTAAACAAGCTAATTATTGGTGATAATGCTTCCCAAAAATCTTCTTGGGCCATATTCCATCCTAACGAAAAAGAAGGAAATAAATTCCACCTTTGATCTTCACGAAATCGAGAAGTTCCATCATATCTTAAGTTAATTTCCGCCAAATATTTATTTCTATAATCATAATTAATTCTTGCAAAATAACCTGCAGTACTCCAAGAATCTCTAGATCCATTTACGGAAGGAGTTATAGGATTACCATTATAATCAAGACCTGTAGTGAGATCTACTTCAGGTAGTTCAGGTACTATTATTCCATCACGCTGCACTCCAAATACTGTCCTGTCTAAATTCTCAGCCTGAAATCCTGCCATTAATTTTAGATTATGTGTCTCTCTCAAGGAAAAACTGTATTCCGTGTATGCATTAACATTAAAATAATTATCATTGAAATAATCCTCGTGGACATTAGAACTACTTTTATAGACATATGGATTTCCGTTAACATCGTGATTATATGTTCTTTGTGAATCCCAATGTCTTTCTGCTGTTGTTATTCGATAATTTAAATCAATATGGGTAATCCAATTCTTTATAGGTTCAAAGATCAAAAAACCCTGATGATACGTATTATCCGTTATACTCTTGTCTTTTCCACCTGTTGCCAGCCCAAGTGCAGGAGAAGGAGAAGAATACAAATATCCATTAGGGTCATATAAAGGCAAAGTTGGCCAACCTTGTCTTGCAAGATCCCAATACAAATCATCGGTCATAGCAGCTGGCCTTTGGTAATTTTCACGAGAAAAACGAAAATTATAACCAAATCTCAGCCAACTGGTTAATTCCGAATTGATTTTACCTGATGCCGTATAACGATCATAAAAATCTTTTGATAATTTCATTAATCCATTTTGATCCAAATAATTAAATGAAGTATAAAAAGTAGTTTTTTCACTAATTCCTCCACTCGCACTAAAATTATGTTCTTGACCATATGTTGTAGATTTATATATGGCATCATACCAATCCACATTATCATTCCCATAAGCATATCCATCTGCCCAATATTGAGGATTACTTGGATTAGGAATAATAGAATATGTTATTTTACCCTCCTGATAATCTTTAATCCTCTGTAAATGTTCAGAAGAAAAATGTGGACTCCATCCAGCATTAATAGAAGCATCATTAAAATAAGTGGCAAAAGTATAAGAATCCATCATATCGGGTTTCAAAACAGGAGAACCCCATCTAAAATTATTGTTATAACTCATTGTTACCTTACCTGGTTCACCTTTTTTGGTTGTAACTAATATAACACCGAATGGAGCTCGTGATCCATAGATAGAAGAAGCTGCTGCATCTTTCAATACAGAAATACTTTCTATATCTTGCGGATTAAGAGAGTTCAAATCACCTTCTATTCCATCAATTAATATCAATGGATCTCCTGTAGACCCTTCTCCTATTGTTGTCACGCCTCTAATGTTTATACTGGGTTCTGACTCCAAACTTCCATTGGAAGATGAAATATTTAAACCCGGAACCAATCCTTGCAAGGCTTGTGTAACATTTACCACCGGCCTTGACTCAATCTCTCTTGAACTTGCCGTACTGACCGCTCCCGTTAAATTCACTTTTTTCTGTGTGCCAAATCCTACTACAACCACCTCTTCCAGCATCTCACTCTCTTCTTCCATCACAACATCTATAGCCGTCCTCCCGTTCACCGAAATGCTTAAAGGTTTCATACCCACATAGGAGATTTCCAGCGTCGCATCTGTCGGAACATTGCTCAACGTAAAAACCCCATTCATGTCGGTTACTGTTCCAATGGCTGTTCCTTTTACCCGAACAGTAACCCCGATAAGCGGCTCGCCCTTTGTATCTTTTACCGAACCTCGAACGGTAAGTTCTTGAGCAAACATTGTTAGGGAAATCATCCATAGAAAAACGAATGCTATCCCTTTTGTCAAACTTAATGAAATCTTTTTTTTCATTTTCATAATTATTATTTTTTAAATGATAAATTTTTATCAATATCCCGGATTTTGTTCCAGCACAGCATCCTTGTTCAGCTGAATTTCAGTTAAAGGAAGAGGAAGCAATACATTATAATTTTGAAAACCGGTAATAACTTTATTTTCTGGGGCATAAGGCACTTTATCTCCATTTTTTTCAATGCGCTCAGCGAGCATACCCGTACGCACCAATGTCATACGACGATTTTCTTCTCCAATCAATTCACGAGCACGTTCATCAAGAATAAAATCTAAGGTAATATCACTAGCATTAATTTTACCTAAATTAGGATTCGCGGTTTGCTGACGTGCTATTTTGAATGCCCTGTCTCTCAACTTGTTGATATCTTCAGCTGCTCCAGAAAGATTATTTTGACGAAATCGAGCTTCAGCTCGCAGCAAATACGTTTCTCCAAATCGCATTACAGGCCAATCTTTTACAACGGCATATCCAAAATCGTCCGTTACATCATAAGCTCCCCATTTTGTCGTATGGGGGTACCAAACTTCAAGACTATCCGTTTCATACGGAATAGCACGATCTCCTGTCTTAACTGTAATGACGCTGACCGCTTTAGGGGATGATTTGTCAACTCTGAATCCTTTCGCATCAATACCGATCTCTGCACTCCAGTTCGGACGATTATAATAGGTATAACGACGAATATTATAATTACTATTTCGTATGTCTCCTTTTTCATAAAGTCCATACTTCATAAAATTACTCAAACGAAGACGTCCGTTTCCTCTACCACCTAACGAATCGCAGTTAACCATCCCATCCCATTTATGATAAGCCGGTTGCCATACTCGGCGATGTTGGGGATTATCGATAGTGCCCCCATTAACATTGCGATTATATTCCATTTCAAATGTCCAGATAGCTTCCGTGTTACCTTGCGAGCGACGTTGTTTCCCCCATTTAAACATATCGTGATAATAATCTCCGGCTTCACTTGTGTCCCCATATCGTTCATCTATGAGAGCATACTTTTTACTTTCGATAATATCGGTCAAAACTTGTTCAGCCTTTGCAAGATAACTATTATCCCTCATCCCCATGCGCAAATAAGCCTCACCTGCCAATTGACGAGCCATATCTTTATTGATACGACTTTCATTTGATGCTTTCCCAACTTCAGGAAGATTGGCGATCGCAAAAGTTAAATCCTCATCGATCAATTGATCCACATCTGCAACTTTTTGCCGTGTGAAATCTGTACGAGGAACCGTTATCGCTTCAACAATCAACGGAACATCTCCCCATAACGTAACCAATAAGTTATAGGCATAAGCCCTAAAAAATTTTGCCTCCGCAGTAGCGGATTTATTATTTTCCCCTACAGTAGAAATTATAATATTAGCATTATTAATGAAATCGTAACACTTGCTCCATAAATATTGTACACCTGCATTTTCTGCGTTAAGATTAGCATATTGATAAAAAGGAACTTCAACTCCTTGAGTTGCACCCGCAGAAGCCACATCTGTCCCTATTTGCCAACAAGAAAGAAATCCTTGTTGACTGCTCCATCCCCACAGTTCGGCAAAGGTACGATGAAGCCCCATAATCTGTGCTTCAATGGTGGTCGCATCAGCATGACCAGGGACATAATAAGAATATACCCTTTCATCCAAAAAACTATCACCGCATGAAATTAAACCCATAGATAAAATGAAAGTAATTATAGTATAGTATATGATTCTTTTCATGATTCAATATTATTAAAATGTAACATTAACTCCTAAAACATAACTCCGTACCACCGGATAATTTGTACTCCAGTCACCAGATCCTCTTGGATCGTAACGTGCTTCAGGATCCCAGCCAATCCAGTCGGTAAACGTATAAAGATTACGCCCGCTTAAATACAATTGTATTCCACTTATTCCTATATTTTTAATCACCACTGAAGGTAAATTATAACTCAACGTAATATCTTTTATACGTGTATAACTTGCATCACATGGAAAGCCATACCCATGTCGATTAGAGGTATTGCTCAACGATCTCCACCTATTACTCTTGTTTTCAGGTGTCCAGAATCCTATCTCTGCAGGACCATTACGCCGTCCCATTTCGTCAGAAGCTGTCCCAATAGTTGTATTGTTTCGCATTAAACCTTGAACAGTATTGATAAATATACTTAATGAAAAATCCTTATAGGAAAAAGTATTAGTCAACCCCCCAATCCATTTTGGAGAAGTCTGTCCTAAAATGCTCCGATCGTTATCATCTATTTTTCCATCGGATTTCCCTTCCGGTCCACTTATATCGGCTAACTTCACATCTCCGGCTTGAGCTACTGGATCCCAATTCAAATGTTCACCTGCAGCAATTTCATCTTCTTGCCAAATTCCAACCATCGTATAATCATAAATAACCCCTATAGGATGCCCAATAAACCAACGGTTACCAATATCATCTTTACCATCGCCATAAAGGTCAATAATTTTGTTTTTATTCCATGAAAAAACAATCCCCATTGACCATGTAAAATCTTTGGTCACAATATTCTTCGAGTTGACTGTTACTTCAACACCTGTATTGGATGTTTTACCCATATTTGCCCAAACATTTTGATAACCGGTTATTTGAGGTAAACTGCGTTTCAAAAGCAAATCGGAAGTATTGGTCTTATAAAAATCAATAGTACCATTCACGCGATTATTCAAAAATCCAAAATCGATTCCTCCATTAAAACCTGTGGTAGTTTCCCACGACAAATCATTATTCCCCATAGAAGCCTGGGTTTTCAATGTTGTATGAGAAGCTTTACCCATCGCTAATGCAGAGGTTGACATTTTTGTCAAACTCTGATAAACGCCAATAGCTTCATTACCGGATTTACCATAAGAGAGTCGGATCTTCAAATTATTCAATACATTTACCATCGGCTCCATGAATTTTTCCCTACTCATGTTCCATCCCAAAGCAACAGAAGGAAATATACCATATTTATTATTTATTCCAAATACCGAAGAGCCATCACGACGAACCGTGAACGTAAACAAATATCGGCTGTCATACGAGTAATTTATACGTCCCATTTGAGAAAGTGAAGTATAAAGGTCTGCATAAGAACCAACCTTATGCGTTGCTGCTGCTCCTAAATTACCCCATTCAAGATCATCATTTGGGAAAATACTGCCCTCTGAAGTACTTTCCTGATAATGCTTCCGACTGGCAGCATACAATCCTGTAAAATCAAAATGATGAACATCAAAATCTTTATTATACGTAAGAATATTTTCCAAAGTCCATGTTTGTGTTTCTCGATTAAAAATTTTACCCCACCCGGTCATATTGTAAACAGATTTCCCCTCGTATTCATTTGTTCTCCAGGGAATATACGTATAGCCGGCATTCAATTTATATTGCAAACCAGATAATGGGCTCCAGATATTTCCAAAATTTACTTCGCCATAGCCGTTTACACTGATATTGAACTGGCGACGTTCAGGATCAAGGGTCGTTGAAAGCAAGGGATTTGCCCAAAGCGTTTCCGAATACATGGGATAATGAGTAAGGGAACCATCCTCTTCATATACTCTTGCATAAGGACTCATGGCTTCCGCATTGAGTAAATTGGCTCGTCCTCCATCGCGATTATGAGAGACAATATAAGAATTGGTTCCAATCGTTAAATAGTCTGTTGGATTCATATCAATATTGGTACGAATAGAATATCTTTTGTAATTATATCCTTTCACGATACCCTTTTCATTCATAAAATCACCCGAAACATAATATTTTACATTCTCTCTCCCACCAGATATACTTAAATTATGATCCTGAATATTTCCTGTTTGCGTCACCAAATCAATCCAATCAACGGTTTTCCCGTTGGCATAATTTTCGGCCTCATATTCATATCGAATTGGCCCTCCCTGATATAAACTGGCACCTTGTATACGAGCATACTCGGCATAACGTTCCAATACTTGTTCGGGTGATCCCGGTTCCAACACATGAGCCATTCCTTCAACTCCTCCATAACCATTGTAACGAATTACCGGCTTTCCGGTTGAACCTCGTTTAGTCGTAATCAGAATAACGCCATTAGCACCATTTGTCCCATAAATAGCAGTTGCGGATGCGTCTTTCAATATTTCCATAGATTCAATATCGTTGGGATTAATATCATTTAACGAGCCATCAGTTTTACTCAATGGCACTCCATCAACAACAATATAAGGTTCTGAAGAAGCATTAATAGAATTGCGTCCTCTGACCATCACGCTGGGAGCATCACCGGGAATAGAGGAAGACTGGGTAATATTAATACCTGCCGCTACACCTTGAATGGCTTGCAAAACATTAGTAACAGGCAGCTTTGAAAAACGATCTTTGGGAACTGAAGTTACAGATCCTGTTATATCCGATTTCTTCTGAGTTCCATAACCCACTACAACCACTTCTTCCAACATCTCGGTTTCTTCTTCCATTACCACATCTATTGCTGTCCTGCCATTCACCGGTATGCGTTGCGTTTTCATTCCCACATAAGAAATTTCCAGCGTGGCATCTCTAGGAACATTAGATAAGGTAAAAACACCGTCCATATCGGTTATTGTCCCGATAGTAGTGCCTTCAATCCGAACAGTAACACCGATAAGCGGTTCGCCTTTCGTGTCCTTTACCGTCCCTTTTACGGTAATCTGCTGGGCAAACATCGCAAGGGAGATTATCAATAGAAATGCCAATAATATCCCTTTTTCAAAACTAAATAAAGTCCTTTTCTTCATTTTCATGTTTTTAAAATTAAATTTTTTGTTAAATAAAACCTTATACTAAATTTTTTCCCGGTTGAATTTCCTAAATTATCTGTATTTTACTTCATTTTTTCAACTATTTTTCATTACAACGCTCTACATTTATACACATTTTACCCTATAGCTCCTTCCAATAGCTCCTTCCAACATTTGATACCTCCTTTCTTATATTAAAATATTGTAAAATTTCTCGCCTCCAAAATTATATATTCATAATAAACTTTTACTCCATTTATCATTCAAAAAGGAAGAATTTAAGACAAGTTGTTCATTTTAAATAAAATAACAACTACACAAAATCACGTTAAAAAAATGCATTACATTTCGTTATTCATACAAAAGTTACTATTTTTGAAAAAAGAGAATGAGATGAAGCATTATTTAAGATATCGATCGATAAAAAAATATAGTGCCGTTTTGCTACTCTTCCTTTGGCTGAAGGGAATAAATGCGATTGATGCAGCTACTCCAAAAGAACATACAACAACACAAGGACAGGTTGCACAAAGAGAACAAGCCGAACAAAAAAAACATGTCCCGTTAACGTTTAATCAGCTTTCCACTTCCGACGGACTGCCTACCAACGAAGTGCAGAAGGTATATCAAGATAAAGACGGATTCATTTGGTTCGCCACCCGATACGGACTATGCAAATATGACGGCTATCAAATCAGTGTCTATACGCGCCGACTAAACAACCCAAACTCCCTCTCAAACAACAACATTCTGTGTTTGGCCGAAGATCACGACCACCACTTGTGGATCGGCACGCAAGACGGGTTAAATGTTCTGAACAAAAAAACGGGAGATATAAAAAGAGTACCTGTTCCCGGCATTCCCAATCCCGTTGTTTCATGCATTCTGGTAACCCGCGACGACGAAATATGGCTTGGACTCGATGAAGGATTGTTCAGGTATTCTCCCGAACAAAACGAATTTGTCTACCTCAACAGAAATAGCACCAACGGCGTACTCTCCGACAGTCCCGTCAAATCCCTCCTGGAAGACTCCTGCGGCGATATATGGATCGGTACATGGAACAGGGGTTTGTTCCGTTACGATTCCAAAAAACAAGTCTTTGTACCCTACCCGCAAATGAACGAACGCAATTCTGCTCATGTAATCTATGAAGACAGTAGAAAAAATATCTGGATAGGAACATGGGACGCAGGTTTGCAATTGCTGAAAAATCCACGTGATCCTGAAAATGTTTCCTGGCAAACTTTCCGCAACAATCCTGCTGACAACTTCAGCCTTTCCGACAATATTGTTTACGATATTTGTGAAGATGTCAATACAGGCGCGTTGTGGATCGGTACCCGTAGTGGATTGAGTATTCTGGAATACGACCATCCTGAACGTTTCATCAATTACAAATCCACCCAATCGTTTTACCGCATTCCGAGTGACGAAATCAATTCCATCATCCGCGACCACGAAAACAACATCTGGATCGGTACCATCGGCGGCGGGGTATTCATCACCCATACCGAAAAAACGCCTTTCCATACTTTCACTGTCAACATCCCGCAAGTTCCCACATCGACGGTGCGTTCACTTTTGGTAGATCAAGATAACAATATTTGGATAGGAATAGGCACTTACGGTCTGGTTTACTACAACCGTAAAAACGGTACGTATCGGCATCAGTCACAAATTCCCGAATTGAAAACCATGGGGTATGCTACTATTTACGATATTCTTCAACGAAAAAACGGCGAAATCCTGTTTGCTTCCTACGGCAATGGCCTTTACAGCTACCGCAAAGGCATGCCCTGTCGGCAATTCACTTACGCCAACAGCTCTTTTATCAAAGAAGACCGCATCATTTCGCTCTACGAAGACAGCCATGCCAATTGCTGGATAGGAACTCAAACCGGCGTAGGCGTTTTGTCGCCCGACGGCAACGGATTCACCTTGAACGACCTGAGCGCGGGAAACCAAAACCTCTCCCAATGCTATGTGAAAGATATCCTCGAAGACCCGAATCATAATATCTGGCTGGCTACCATCAACTACGGGTTAATCCGGCTATCGGGAGATTTTGCCTCGATGCAGCACATCACCTGCAAAAATTACTGCTTCGAAAAGCAAAACATTTCAACCAACAGCGTGCTCTGCCTTCATCTCGATAAATCCAACCGCATTTGGGCAGGTACCGAAAACGGCGGACTGTTTCTGTATGATGAAAAAACGGATTCCTTTATCGAGAAAAATCCGCCCCACAACATCCTCGGCGACATGGTGGGAAGCATTGAAGAAGATCGCGAAGGCAATCTCTGGCTGGGAACCAACAAGGGATTGATCAAACTCTCATTCAACCCTGAAGCCGAATTGGATTCTTTCCGCATCTATACCACCACCGATGGACTTCAAGACAATTTTTTCATTCCCAAATCTTCATTTAATCACGACGGCGAACTCTTTTTCGGCGGCTACAAAGGTTTTATCGGTTTCTCACCCGAACTCATAAAACATGCTGTGGTCGAAAGCCCTTTTTTTGTAACCGACATCAAAATATTCAATCGATCCGTTTCCGGTATGCAGGAAAAAGAAAGAAAAAAAATACTGGCACAAATTCCTCCCTACACAAAACGTCTCATCATACCGCACAAATACAACAATTTCAGCATCGAGTTCGCTTCCTTGAGCTATCGCAATCCCGAACTCAGTCAATATGCCTATAAACTCGACGGATTCGATAAAGAATGGCAATATACCGATTCGAAAAGGCATTTCGCCTACTACAACAACCTGTCACCCGGCAATTATACTTTCATGCTAAAAGCAACCTCACAAAACGGTATCTGGAACAACGAAATCCAACAAATTTCCGTTGAGGTGCTTCCCCCTTTCTGGCTCACATGGTGGGCATTCACCCTTTACGTTGTGATCTCGCTCACCATTGCCTACCTCATTTACCGAAACATCCGCAACCGCATCCAACTAAAAAACCAACTGCAACTGAAGCAAATGGAGCAGGAAAAAGCCGAAGAACTCAATCAAACCAAACTGCAGTTTTTCACCAACATCACGCACGAATTCCTCACGCCATTGACCATTATTTCGGCATCGGTAGACGAATTGAAGATGACTACGCCCCGTTCCGACGACATTTTCACCGTTATCACACAAAACATCCACAGACTGATGCGGCTCTTTCAGCAAATACTGGAATTTCGTAAAGCCGAAAGCGGCAATCTCCGCTTGCGTGTATCGTATGGTAATCTCTCGGATTTCGTAAGAACAAAAACCGAAAGCTTTCGCCCTTTAATCAAAAAGAAAAAAATACACCTCTCATTTGTGAGCAATCCCGAAAACATCTCCGGTTATTTTGATCCCGACAAAATAGACAAGATACTCTACAATCTCATCTCCAACGCGGCCAAATATACACCGGAGGACGGATTTATTCAGGTAAATCTCTCTTACAGAAACAATAATCGCGACTATGTTCTTCTATCCGTCAAAGACAACGGCTGCGGCATCTCGTCCGAAGATCAAAAAAATCTGTTCACCCGTTTCTACGAAGGTGATTACCGTCGCTTCAATACCACCGGAACAGGAATCGGGTTATCCCTTACCAAAGACCTGGTCAATCTCCACTATGGCGATATCCGGGTGGAAAGTGAAAAAAACAAAGGTTGTACTTTCTTCCTTACTTTCCCCATCGAAAAATCATATTTCAACTCTTCTGAAGTCGAAGAAGAGCCGGCCGTTGTCATTGATGAAGAATGCACTAATAATCCGGCTCAAACCACAGATGTTTCCGAGAACACAGACTCCAAAAACAAATTACAAGCGCCTACGCTGCTGGTGGTCGAAGACAACGAAGAATTGCTGCAACTCATGGTACGCCTGCTGGGTAAAGAGTACAACGTACTCACGGCAGAAAACGGCAAAGAGGCTGTCACTATTATCGAAAACGAAACGGTGGAACTCATCATCTCCGATATCATGATGCCCGAAATGGACGGCATCGCATTGTGCCGGTTCGTCAAGAGCACCATCGAATACAGTCACATTCCCATCATTCTGCTCACAGCCAAAAATAAGGAGGAAGATAAAGCCGAAGCCTACGAATCGGGCGCCGACGCCTTTATCAGTAAACCGTTCAACTTGAGCGTTTTGTATGCACGAATCAAGAACCTGCTGAAAAACAGGGAAAGAATGGCCGGCGATTTCAAAAATCAGGTGTTTTTCGAGTTGAAAGACCTCAACTATACCAGTATCGATAAGCAGTTTATTCAAAAAGCCATCGATTGTGTTTACCGCCATCTCGACGATGTCGAATTCGATCAGGCACAATTCGTGGAAGAGATGGGAACCAGCAAATCCACGCTCTACAACAAACTCAAATCGCTCACCGGCCTCAATACCTCGGCTTTCATCCGTAACATCCGCCTGAAAGCTGCCTGCAAAATTATGGAAGACACCCAAAACATCCGAATATCCGAATTGGCATACAATGTAGGATTCAATGATCCCAAATATTTCAGCGCCTGCTTCAAAAAAGAATTCAACATGCTTCCGAGCGAGTATATGGAAAAATTCACCATCAAGAACGAGTCAAAGGGAGAACAGGTTGAAAAAGGAAAACCGTAAATTAAACGAAAAAACCAAAGATTGAAACGGGAAAGCCAAAAAAACGGCTGCATCTTCCCGTCGTTTTGCAAGCAGATGTGCCTGTACGGGAAAATGCAGCCTTGAATCTAAAAAGCCGAGATAAAAAACCCTACATCATTTGATTTCCAACGTGACAATAGATTTTGCCGGAAGATTCACCGTCAGTGCACCGTCACCTACTATTTTTGCACCGTTAAATGCGGTCGGTTTCACCGTATTCGGGCTCTCAAACGTATTGTGGTCGGTCAGATTAGCCGCCATTAAGATCTCTCCGGTAACTTTTTTGCCCTTCAATCCGGCTAATTCCACGGTAATTTCCTGACTGTTGTCGGCATCCACGTTCGAGAGAGAAAGATGAATCACCCCGTTCTTGTCGCGCGAAGCCGTAGCACTGATCATCGGCACCGTACGGTTTTCTTCCACTTTCTTTTTTTCGCATATCAAATCAAAAGGCAGATACGTGGCATCCTGATGCACCTTATACATCCGGAAAACGTGATAGGTTGGCGTCAACACCATTCTTCCTTTGTCATCCGTCAAAATCATGGACTGCAACACATTCACCATCTGGGCAATGTTGGCCATCACCACCCGGTCGGTATATTTATGAAAAACATCCAGCGTAAGCGCAGCCACAAAAGCGTCGCGCATCGTATTCTGCTGATACAGATGCCCGCGCACCGTACCCGGTTCTTCATCCCACCAGGTACCCCACTCGTCCACCAACAAACCCACTCTCTTTCGTGGATCGTATTTGTCCATGATGGCAATATGGTTCTTCAGCACTTGCTCGATTTCCAGCGCCTTACCCAGCGTCCGGTAATACTCCTCTTTCGCAAACTGCGTGGCAGAGCCTTTGTTGTCCCAACGGTGTACGGTATAGTAGTGCAACGAAAGACCGTTCATGTGGCGACCGGCATTTTTCATCAGCACTTCCGTCCAGTTGTAATCGTAATCGCTCGCACCGCTGGCCACCTTGTACAGCCGATTTTCGCCGTAATTGCGGCAATAGGTCTGATAACGCCGATACATATCCGAGTAAAACTCGGGAGTCATGTTTCCTCCGCATCCCCAGCTTTCGTTACCCACACCGATATATTTCACTTTCCAAGGCTTCTCTCGCCCGTTTTTGCGACGCAATGCCGTCATCTCAGACTCGGCATCCGATGTCATGTATTCCACCCATTTTGCCAGTTCTTCCACTGTTCCGCTACCCACATTCCCGCTGATATAGGGCTCGCATCCCAACATCTCACACAAATTCAAAAACTCGTGCGTGCCAAAACTGTTGTCTTCCACCGTTCCTCCCCAATTGGTATTCACCAGTTTGGGACGTTGTTCACGGGGACCGATCCCATCCATCCAATGATATTCGTCGGCAAAGCACCCTCCCGGCCAACGGATTACGGGTACCTGCAACGCTTTCAATGCTTCAAATACATCTTTGCGGTAACCGTTGATATTGGGAATGGGAGAATCTTCGCCAACCCATATTCCGCCGTAAATACACCGACCCAGATGTTCGGCAAACTGACCGTAAATCTCTTTGTGAATCACCTGTTCACCTTTGTCGGGATAGACCCGCATCACCGGTTTCTGCTGAGCAAACATCGCAACAGAAACCATTACCATTAAACTCAATACACTTGTTTTTCTCATTTTCAATTCTGATTTAATACCAATTTGGCGTTTTATCGATTTTTCTTTCCTATTTACAGTATTTCTTCAATCGCTCATATTCTTCTTGGGTTATTTGAATCACCGCACCGTGTTTTTGATTCGAGAAATTGGTACGTTTCATCACCCCTTTGTCGAAATGTCCGATATCGGTAAATGTTTCGAAAGACGCAAAACCGTAAACGAATACGCCGGCAACACCACGTTGTTGTTTTGTATTTTCTCCTTTACGGTAGCTGGTTTCGCTGTTTTGTCTGAAGGATCTCCGGTTAAAACCGTTTTTTCGACAGGCAAATCCCCAAAGTCGAAATTCCGAAACGCAACCGTTATTTCCACCGGCAACATGTTGACCAGTTTCACGATATAATCTCCCGTTGCCGCATCCCTCACGATGGAATGGGCAAAACGCGCACGAACTTTTGCGTTGTCCGTCGCCATTTCAACCCTTGCCGGAATGTACTCCTCACCGGCATTGTTCCCGAAAAGTTTTTGAACCCAATAACCCACCGTGGGTTTCACTTCGGTGTTATTGAAATAAATCAAATCGGGATTCCATTGCGTATGTCCCTCTTTAGCTAGCAGCGGGGCATAAGAAGCCATCATTACCACATCGCCGTTGCGTTCAACGTTGCAAAGGTGCAGCGCTTCGGCAAGTGCCGTTTCCAGGTTGTTGGGTCTTCCGGGCAGGTGAGCCGCATATTCGCCGAGATACACTTTCGGTTTATTTCGGTCGTATTTATCGTAAAAATCCGCATTGTAAATCATCCATGCCGGCGATACATAATAATGCTCATCCACCATCGGCACACCCAATTCAGCAGCAAACCGCCAACCCTCTTCATAATCGCTGCCCTCATAAAACGGTCCGGTAGTACCGACAACCGTAATTTCGGGATGTTTTTCCTTAATCGCGTTGAAAATCATTTCGAAACGCTCCTTAAACACCTCACTGATCAAGTCTTCGTTGCCGATGCCTATATACTTAAGATGGAAAGGTTCGGGATGTCCCGCTTGTGCACGGAGTTTTCCCCACCTGGTCGATTTATCTCCGTTCGCCCATTCAATCAAATCCAGGATATCCTGAATATAGGCCTCCATTTCTTCAAGCGGAATGCCGCCCTGCTGACCGGCCAATCCGTTTTTGCCCTCACGTGAATTTTGACACGGCACACCGGCAGCAAGTACCGGCAGCGGTTCGGCTCCGATGTCTTCACAAAACTGAAAATACTCGAAATAGCCCAATCCCCTGGTCTGGTGATAACCCCAAAGATTAAAATCGGGTTTGCGCTCCTCCAACCTGCCGATCGATTCTTTCCACCGGTAGATATTTTCAATGCCGTTGCCGTGCGCTACACAACCACCTGGAAAACGCACAAATCGTGGGCTGAGGTCGGCAATCGCCTGTGCCAAATCGGCACGCAAGCCGTTTTTTCGGTTTTTAAAGGTTTTTTGCGGGAAAAGAGAAAAAAGGTCACATCTTACTTCCCATCCTGCTTTACTTTTACGGGAAGAAGAAACATCAGATACATAAATTGCAGTAGGACCATCAGCTCCTCCGATATGCTTATCGGGAAGTGAAGAAGAAGAAGAAGAAGAAGAAGAAGAAGAAGAAGAAGAAGAAACGGCAACCTGCAATTTTGCATTGGTGACTGTTTGACGAGCCGTCAATACCGATGCGTATTTTTTCCAATGCTTAGCATTGACCTTGATGATCGCTTCGTTGCTCACCGCATTTCCTTTATCGTCGATCAGTTTAACGAAAATTCTTCCCGGTTTTTCCGCTTTGGCAAACATCGAAAAATCGTATTTGTCGCCCTGCTTAATCGCTATGCCGTCAAAACCCTCGTTAACCAACGTTTGGCCGGATTCCAACACCACATGGTGTGGATTATTGGGGTGTAAAGGATTGAGCGTATCAATCTTTATCTCATGGGGGGAATGCCGTGTGTCAATGGTCCATGCTGTTGTGCTGTTCCATTCGCGTCGATCTTTTCGGGAATACTCGAAACCGCGGTTTTGCAGCAACTCGGCATACAACCCGCCATCGGCTGCATAATTGATGTCTTCAAAGAAAACTCCAATCAGTTTGTCGCTGATCCTCTTCGATTTATCGACATCGGCCTCAACCGTTACTTTCACCGGTTGCAGTCCGGAAAAACGCAGCGCATCGTCTTTCGCCTGCTCATCATAAAGTAACCTTTTGTAAGCACTCAGCTGCGCCGTCTTCATCAGGTTGTCTATGGTTTGCCAATCCACTTCGAACGTATTCGTAGAGGTCAAAAGATCTCCCTTTGCATTCCGATCGATATAATAATCCTGAGGTTTCCAGTGAATCAGATCCGGAGAAACCGTCCGACCGTAAACCGCTTCATCCACCCGAAAGACACACTTCCACAGCCCGTCTTCCCTTGTCAGCACGGGGTCATGCATCTTCTTGTGAGACCCCCACGGTCCGTAATCGCTACCTAAAAAACGATGATCGATCAAATGCCACTGCTCACCATCGATACTCCACTTGAAATACAAACCGTTGCGATTTTCAACCGTCAACCATGCCGAATCGGGAGTATCGGCAACAATCCTTCCCCAACCCGATATTACCAACACACAGATCAACAAAATTTTAACAAAGCACTTCTCTCTCATTCTTATATTTTTTATCCTTTATCTCATCTTATTTATATTTTAGCTACATCCTCTTCTTTGCAAAAAATATTTTCTCGACGCAGGATTTTCTTCGCCCTACATGAAAATACCGTTATATTTTTTTATCCTGAATAAATTTATACAGGACATGTATTTACATAAAACATATCGGCGTTAGTCGGTATAAACAACTGCTCCGCCCAATCCCTGCATGCGGATCGTCAAATTCCCCATTTTATCCACAGTCGCCGTTTTCAAACCAGCCGTTCGGTCGTCCTTGTCATAAAGGATTTTCACCTGCTTCCCTGCCAGCCACGGCAGCGACAACGTGAGTTCCTTGGGCTGATGATCGGCATGTGTGGCGGCAATATACCACTTAATGCCGGCCCGTCGCGCAATCACGCAGAACTTTCCGGGATAACCGTCCACAAAACGCGTCTCATCCCACACCACGGGCACCTTTTTCATAAAATCGAGCACATATTCGGGCTGCTCCTCCAAGTTGTTCGGCGTAATGCCGAAATGCTGCAAGGGCGACTGATACAGCACCGCCGTCGCCACCTGAAACGCATCGGTCGTCCTGCGGTAATTACCGTAACTGTCGTCTTTCGAAAACCGACGGTTAAAAAACACCGGACCGAAATCCATTGCCGCCACCGCATTGCGCGTAAACGGCAAAATCGTGCTCACCAATGCCTCCTTGTCCGCAAAATCCTGACTGAAAACCAGGTTCTCCGAAGCCAGGGTCGCCTCGCTCGAAAAATGGTTGGGATACATCCGCTCCCATCCCCGCGGCAACGTTGTGCCGTGAAAATTCACAAACAAGCCGTAACGGTCAGCATCGGTCAATATATCCTCATACAGCTTCATCGTCGCCTGTTTGTCGCCGCCAAAGAAATCCACCTTGATTCCCTTCACTCCCAACCTCTTCATCCATTCCATCTCTTCCCGTCGGGCAGGAGCCGTATCCATTTTGTGCTTCGGTCCCTGTGGCGCATCATTCCAAGCCCCGTTGGAATTGTACCATAATATAACATCCACACCCTTCGACTGTGCATAGGCAATCAGCGACGGCATGTTCTCGTACCCGATCTGCTTATCCCACAGTGCATCGATCAGAATGTATTCGTACCCCATTGCCGCCGCCAGATCGATAAACGTTTGCTGATCCCTGTAGTTGCAGCTCGCATCCTGCCACAAGATCCAGCTCCACGTGCTGCGGCCGGGCACATAATGTTGCGAAGGCTCGTACAGCGGTTCTATTCCGTTGCATGCCGAGGTGGTCTCTACAATCGGCTTCAGCGTTTCACCCACCGTCAGGGTTTTCCACGATGTCAGCAACGGCAACGCTGCCGTAACCGTGGTGTCACCTATTCCGCCGTTCTCTCCTTTCATCGGAAATTCAATCGTATACAACCCATCGGCCGTTCCATCGCTCAATCGCGTGCCTGCGTATTTGCTGCTCACGCCTGTTTCCGAAACCAGCACCCAACCATCGTTACCTACATGAAACAACGCCGGGAAAGTATATCCCAATCCGTACCGCGAAGGGGTTCCCACCGGCTCTTCCACCGTATATTCTTCTTCATAACTCGGTTTTGATTTCATCCAGCCGCTGCCCGCAGGCGCCTGCGGCGTAATAAAAGTAGTGGTACCGGCAGGAAAATCGAACCCCGTCCGTTCGCGGTAAATCGTACAGCGAGACTTGTCCTTCGAGCGAATGCGGTAAGCAAGCGAAATATCGTTATCGGCCACCCTGAATATCACATCCAGCGAATCGTTCCCGGCGTTGGTGTAAGTAGCCGTCAATTCGTTGGCCACATAGTGCACCCGGCTTACCTTGCCATGCAGCAACGCATACGTTTCGTCCACTTTCCGCATCACACTGCCGACATGATGCAGACCGGACGTAAAATCGCCGATCGAAGTCTCCACTCCCAGCGGCGAAGGCTCCAGCAGGGTTTTACCTCGATATTCCACTCCATACCGCACTGTCCCCTCTTCTTGCGTTAATTTCACTTTCAGCGCACCGTCGGGACTACACACCTCTTGTGCAACCATGCCCTCAACAAAGAAAATGCATAATAGTAACGAATAAAAACATCTCATTATCGCGTATTTTTTTTTATTTCAGTAAACGAATTTCGAAAACCGACGAAGTTACTTCCCCTCCGGCAGGTTGAAAAACAATCGTGTGTTCCCCGCTTTTCAAAGGCGGAAGCGCATACGTCAACCGCACAAAATCATCATCCATCGGTTCCAACTTCGGTTCGCCCTTCAACTCCTCGTTATCGATCAGTATAAGCGAACGGTTTGCCTCATTTTTATGTTGTACAATAGCAAGATAAGAAGCCGGCTCTTCTGTTTTCATGCGGTAACCAAACCACCCCCTTGCTTTTCTGAAATGCCGGTTGTTAATGTCTCCCGTCTCCGAATCTTCGTAACGAATAAAATGGTCGGACTCCGACTGTTGTTCGCCGGGATAAATCACATCGAGTGTTCGGTTTTCTATTTCGTCATACTGGTTTTGGTATAAGGTACTTGCTTGTCGCGATGCATCATCCTGCACGCTTTCGGTCTGCGGAAAATAAATGAGATAACGTTGGTTATGCAGCGCATAAAACGGAATAAACTCCATGTCCTTCCGTGCCGGGAACGTCTCCCCTGTATATACGAATCGCAACCCCTCGTCGTCCAATCTGCTGAGCGAACTTTCAATTTCGGCCGACGTGCCGATAAAAGCAGGAATTTCGTTCAGGGGGATCAACTTCCCGTGAGCGATATGCCCCCCTCGACTATCATCGGCATACAGTCCCTTCAGGTCCTCCGTACCCATTGGCGCAGCCAACACAATCGGCCCATACTGAAAAGCATAATAAGGACTCTTGTCGGGCAACTGCACCAGGTTGACCTGCATAGGCAGACGCAACGTCACGCTGTCTCCTCTCTTCCACTTTCGTTCCAGTGTCAGGTATTCACCCGTCACTGCTCCATAGCCAAGCCATTCGCCGTTAACGGACACTTCAATTTGTTCGGGCTCCTTTACCCATGAAGGAATCCGCAGTTTCAATGCCAATTTTTTGCTTTCCGCCTCTTCAAACGTAAAATTCATCTCTCCGCTGTACGGGAAACGCGTACGCTGTGAAAAAACGACCCCTTTTTCCTCCCACGTCAGACGCGAAGGAATAAAAAGATTCACATACAACGCATCCCTGTCGTGCGCATAGATCAATTCACCGTATTTGGCATGATTCTCCAAACCCGTTCCCACACAGCACCAGAAACTCGTTTCCGGCTGTGAATATACCCGGTAATGACCCGGACGCATCGGCGTAAAATATACAAAACCGCCCCGTTCCGGTTCTTCCGACGAAAGAATATGGTTAAACAGCGCCTTCTCGTAATAATCCATCAGGTACACTTCCGGTGTACTCTTATACAGCCTCTTCGTCAGTCGCAACATGTTGTAGGTATTGCACGTTTCGGGACCCTGCACATCCTCGATCATCGCACTGAAATCGTCCGGCGGATTGAAATGTTCCCGCACACTGTTCCCGCCGATACACACCGAGCGGTTCTCCGTCACCGTTTTCCAGAAAAAGCGGGCAGCTTTGTCCCAATCGGCATTGTGTTCGTCATCGGCAATACGTTTATATCCGATCACCTTAGGAATCTGTGTATTGGCATGTAAACCCGTCAAACTGTCTTTTTCCTGTATCAATGGCCGCAGAATTTTCAGGTGCGAAAAGCGGTGAGCCAACTGCAGGTATTTCTTATCGCCGGTAATTTCGTAAACCGCAGCAAACACCTCGTTCAGTCCGCCATGCTCGCTCTTCAGCATCTCCTGCATCTGTTCGTCGCTCAACCCCGCCGTAATGTCCAACATCCAGTCGGTATATTTCACCAACATATCCCGTGCCTGTTCACTCCCGACATGAATATATGCATCCAGTAAACCGTTGTAAGTCTTATGGATATTGTACAGCGGAACCCATTTGCCGTTCAGGTCGAACGAACCCGCCCGGATATCGCCCCGTTTAATCTCTTCCCACAACACCAAACTTCCCGGCGTTCCTCCGATGAATCCCGTACCTACATGATCCTGACACCGTTTCAGCTCATCGAGAAAATAATCCAGCCGCCGTTTCACTTCCGCATCTCCGGTCGCCGCATACATCATCGACAATGCCGAAAGGTAATGCCCGCCGATATGACCGTCCAACCCCGTATTTTCCCAATTGGGATACGAAGGCGCCTTGGGTTGAAGTCCGGCCTCGCGCAGAAAAGGCGACAGCAGCCGATCCGGCTCCAATGCCAACAAATACCGCAAGTCGGTTTGTTGAGCAGAAAGAAAAGGGCTCTCCAACAACCGAACTTGATTAAGAGAAAATAAATCAACCTGTTGCCTGGTTTGTGCCGTTAACGGAAAAACGCATAATGCAATACCCATTAACAAAACGAAGTTCTTCATTGGTTTGCCCTTTCCATTCATAATTTGTAATTTATAATCTATGATTCATACTTTATACTTTATACTTTATACTTTATACTTTATACTTTATACTTTATACTTTATACTTTATACTTTATACTTTATACTTTATACTTTATACTTTATACTTTATACTTTATACTTTATACTTTATACTTTA
>NZ_JAPCWE010000001.1:204693-249153 GCF_025943985.1 Anaerorudis cellulosivorans
TACTTTGTATTTTGTATTTTGTATTTTGTATTTTGTATTTTGTATTTTATAATCTTTGAAATCATTGACGTATATTCCTGAAGTACAAAAATCGAATTTTGCCGATTCCTTTCATAAGGGAGAGGATATATAGCCAATAAATAATTAATGTTTAGTAAGAATATTCTCGGTAAAATTGCCGATTTCCAGGTACTGTTTATACAACCCGGCATATTTTTCCGCATTCGCGGCATCCGGCGCATATTCACGGTCGAATCCCGGGTTCATTGCAGCCTGAGCATCCTCAACCCGCTTGTAAAAACCTGCTGCCGTAGCGGCAAACATGGCTGCGCCCAATGCACACGCCTGTTCCGTGCGGCACACCTTGATCGGCATGTTCAGCACGTCGCACAGCGTCTGCATCACAAACGGCGATTTCAAGGGAATACCGCCGATAGCGATGATGTTGTCGATCCGCACCCCTTCCTTGCGCATCTGCTCCACGATGGCTTTCGAACCGAAAGCCGTGGCCTCAACCAATGCCTTGAAAATCTGCGGTGCCAAGCTGCCCAGCGTCAAACCCGTAATCGTTCCCGTCAGCTCCTGATTGGCAAACGGCGTACGTCGACCGTTCATCCAGTCCGTAGCCACGAGGGTACTGCCGTTGTCCGTCAGCTTTTCGGCCTCCGCCGTCAATGCGGGAATAATCCGGTTAACCGTCTCCCTGATCAACTTCTTCTTCGTTTCCTCATCCAGGAGCGTGCTCTGCGATACGATGCGGTGCAGCGGAAATTCCAACACCCGCTTAAACCAGGCATACACGTCGCCGAAAGCCGACTGCCCGGCTTCCAGTCCGATCATACCCGGGATCACCGAGCCATCCACCTGACCACAGATACCGGCGATGAGCTTATCGCCCATCTCCTCGTAGGAAGCCACCATGATGTCGCAGGTCGAGGTGCCGATCACCCGAACCATCGTATAGGGCTCGATGCCGGCTCCCACCGCTCCCATGTGGCAGTCGAAGGCGCCGCCCGCCACCACCACGTCGGTGGTAAGCCCCAACCGCTTTGCCCACTCTTCCGTCAGATGTCCCACCGGTACGTCGGCCGTGAAGGTATCCGTGAACAACCGGTCGCGGAAACCCGACAAAAGCGGATCCAATGCCGTCAGGAACTCCTCGCTCGGCAGTCCCCCCCATTTCGCGTGCCACATCGCTTTGTGTCCGCAGGCACAACGGCTGCGCACAATATCTTTTGCCCGTTTCACACCCGTAAGCAGTGCCGGCATCCATTCGCAGTGCTCGACGATCGAATAAGCCGCGCCCCGCACCTGTTCGTCTTCACGCAAAATGTGCAACGCTTTCGACCAGTACCACTCCGAAGAATAGACCCCGCCGCAATAAGCCGTGTAATCGATCTCCCAGCGTTTGGCCAACGCGTTGATCTCGGCCGCTTCCTTCACGGCCGTGTGGTCTTTCCACAACACGAACATGGCGTTGGGATTCTCCGCAAACTCCGGCAACAAGGCCAACGGAGTACCTTCTTCGTCGGTAAATACCGGTGTGCTTCCCGTGGTATCGAAGGCAATGCCGATCACATTTTCGGCTACATCTGCCGGACTCATCGCCAGGCATTCCTTCACGCTCGCTTCCAGCACCTCGATATAATCGAGCGGATGCTGACGGTACCGGTTCTTGGCCGGATTGCAGTACTTGCCTTCCGCCCACCGGGGATAGTATTTCACCGATGTGGCCAACTGCTCACCCGTGCGGGCATTCACCAGTATCGCACGGGCAGAGTCGGTACCGTAATCCATGCCGATGACATATTTTTCCGCCATATCGTTACATCAATGCTTTGTTCAACAAATAATACACTTCGTTATAGCGAAGTTCCTTCTTGAAATCATCCATGGTGGTGTTCTCGTCGATCGTCAGCAGTTCGATGCCCGCAATGTCGGCGTAATCCTCCATAAATTCCTGCGTCAAGGCATACGAAAAGCTCGTATGGTGGGTTCCTCCGGCAAGAATCCAGGCTGCCGCACCCACCTCCAAGTTGGGTTGCGGTATCCACAGTGCACAGGCCACCGGCAGCTTGGGCAACTTCTTGGGTTTGATCACCTCCACGTGGTTCACGATCATGCGGAAACGGTTGCCCATGTCCACGATGGTGGCGGCAATGCCTTTTCCTTCGTGAGCCGTGAACACCAGCCGTGCCGGATCAGCCTTCCCGCCGATACCCAGGGGATGCACCTCGAGGCGCGGTTTCTCCCGCGTGATGGCCGGAGACACTTCCAGCATGTGCGCCTGCAGAATCGCGCTCTTCTCCCCGTCGAAATGATAGGTATAGTCTTCCAAAAACGAGCTTCCGCCTTCCAGCCCCTGCCCCATGAATCCCATCGTGCGGCACAGGGCGGCCGTCTTCCAGTCGCCTTCGGCTCCGAAACCGTAGCCTTCGGCCATCAGCCGCTGACAAGCCAAGCCGGGTAATTGATTCAGCCCGTGCAGCTCGTCGAAATTCGTCGTAAAGGCTTTCGCGCCCTTGTCCTTGAGAAAACGGCGCAACGCCACTTCAATCCGTGCGGCTTCGATCACCTGCCCGCGGTCTTTGCCTCCCTCTTTCACGTTGGGAGCCAACTCGTAAGTCTGTTCGTACTCGTCCACCAGCCGACGGATATCCGCATCGGTCACCCGATCCTGATAGGCAACCAAATCGCCGATGGGGTAATAATCCACATGATATCCCAGCCGCATCTCGGCTTCCACCTTGTCGCCGTCGGTCACGGCCACGTTGTTCATGTTGTCGCCGAAGCGCACCACCAGCATGTCCTGTGCATCCGCCCAGGCGGCAGCCACGCGCATCCACACGGCAATCCGTTCCTGCACCTTCTTCTCCTTCCAGTGACCGACCACCACCTTGCGGTTGCGGCGCATCCGGCTCACGATGTGGCCGAACTCCCGGTCGCCGTGTGCCGACTGGTTCAGGTTCATGAAATCCATGTCGATCTCTTCCCAGGGAATCTCCCTGTTGAACTGCGTGTGCAGATGCAGCAACGGCTTGCGGTAGTTCTGCAGCCCGTGGATCCACATCTTGGCCGGCGAGAAGGTATGCATCCAGGTGATCACCCCGATACACGATGCGGTGGTCTGAGCTTCGGAAAACACCTTGCTGATCTCGGCCGAAGAATTCACCGTACCTTTATATACTACTTTCACGGGCAGTGTGCCCGAATCGTTGAGTCCGTTCACCATTTCGTTCGAATGGGCATCCACGGCAATCACCGCGTCGCCGCCGTACAGCAGCTGTGCACCTGTTACGAACCATACTTCATAATCGTTGAAACTGTTCATATCGTTATCTTTTTTATACGTTGAAATTTGTCATTTTCGTTTGCGGCATGTTTCCCTGCCGTTCTTTATTGTTCTTTTCCGGCCGCTCTTCTTTCATTGTTCTTTCCCTGCCGTTCATTCTTCGCTGTTCACTGTTTTTTTTCCTGCCGCTCATTCTTCACTGTTCTTTTTGCGCCTTTCTTTTCCCTCACTTTCTTTTTCCCTGACGTTTTTCTCTGACGTTTTTCTCTGACGTTTTTCTCTGACGTTTTTCTCTGACGTTTTTCTCTGACGTTTTTCCCTGCGCAGCGGAATATCAACTTCCTTTTTCGCCTGACGACTGTCCGTAATACGCACCGGGACCATGCTTGCGGGAGAAATGCTTCTTGACCAGGTGCGGATTCATCGTCGCCTGCGGATTAATGTCGAGAGTAACGGCCGCCATTTTGGCCACCTCCTCCATCACCGCCGCATGATACACGGCCTCCGCAGCATCCTTTCCCCAACTGAAGGGACCGTGATTCTTCACCAGCACGCCCGGTACATACACCGGATCGATACCTGCAAAACGCCGCACGATCACCTCGCCCGTTTCCCTTTCGTAATCCCCTTCCACCTCTTCGCGGGTCATGTCGGCCGTACAGGGAATGTCGCCGCCGAAATAATCGGCATGCGTGGTGCCCAGGTTGGGAATATCCCTGCCTGCCTGAGCCCACGCCGTGGCATACGTAGAATGGGTATGCACCACACCGCCGATCGCCCCGAAAGCCTTGTAGAGCACCAGGTGCGTCGGGGTATCGGAGGAAGGTTTCAGTCGTCCTTCCACCACCCGTCCGTCCATGTCTACCACCACCATATCCTCCGGCTTCATTTCGTCGTAGGAAACGCCCGAAGGCTTAATCACCACCAACCCTTTCTCCCGGTCGATGGCGCTGGCGTTACCCCAGGTAAAAAGCACCAGTCCGTGTTTGACCAGATCGAGGTTGGCCTGCCACACTTCCTTTTTCAGTTCTTCCAACATAGGCACCATTTTTTACCAGAAATAAATATAAAAAGCCACCGTTATTCCCAGGATAATCACCGTATGGATGATATCCCAGTGGTTCCAGCTGGCTCGCGTCTCGGCTTTCTGTGCCGGCGTAGCCGTACCGAAAACCAGTCCCTGAATCTTCTCGAGAGGCGGCGCTTCGGTGAACAGGCTCACCAACACGATCACCAGGACGCAGAACAGGAACATCATGCCGCAGAAGAACAACCAGTTGATATCGTAAAATACGTATTTGAAAAGCGACTGCGGCGCTCCGGGCACATTACTGTAAAACACGTTGGCTCCCAACCTCAACAGGCCGATGATCAACCCGGTGATCAGTCCCCACATCCCGCCTTTGGCCGAGGTGCGCTTCCAGGTCACGCCCAACAGGAAAGCGGCCGCTATTCCCGGAGCCAACACCGACTGTACGTCCTGCAGATAGGTGTAGAGCACATCGCCGATGCTGCGCATGATGGGAATCCACAAGATGCCCAGCACCACGATTGCCGCCGTGGCCAGCTGACCGATCACCACCAGTTTCTTTTCCGACGTCTGCGGCTTGAACCGCTTGTAAAAGTCGATGGTAAACAGCGAAGCCGACGAGTTGAACAGCGAGGCCAGCGAGCTCATCAACGCGGCCAGAATACCGCACACGATAACCCCTTTCAATCCCGCAGGCAGCAGCTTGGCCACCAGCGTGGGAAAGGCCACGTCGGCATTGATCGTCCCGTTGCTCAGCATCGGCAGAAAACCTGCTCCGCCTGCCCCGATCGACTTCTGATGAAGCGCAAAGGCAATCATGCCGGGTATGAGAAACAGAAATACCGGCAACAGCTTCAGATAGGCACCGAAAATGGTTCCCCGGCGCGACTCCTTCTGGTTCTTTCCCGACAACACACGCTGAACGATGAACTGGTCGGTACACCAATACCAGAACCCGATGATGGCCGACCCCGTCAAGGCGCCCAGCCACGGAAAATTCGGATCCTTGTTGCTACGGATCAGATCCGTCATCACGTTACCATAATCGTTCACCGGCACGGCACCGCAAATGCGCATCATCTCATCCCAGCCGCCCAGCTCCTTCAATCCCAATACCAGAATCACCACGGACCCCAACAACAGGATCGGCGTCTGAAGCACCGACGTGTACAACACCGCACGCATCCCTCCGAAGATGGTATAGAGTGCCGTCAACACCACCAATCCGACCGCGGCAATCCAGAAAAAATCGATTCCCCAAAGCTCCTTTATGCCGAACACCTGTTGAAATACCAGTCCGCCGGCATACACCGTAACCGCCACTTTCGTCAGCACGTAGCTGATCAGCGAAATCACCGAAAGAATCGTCCGCGATTGCGGATTGTAGCGCTTCTCCAAAAACTCCGGCATGGTATACACCATGCTCCGGCTGTAAAACGGAACGAATACCCATCCCAACAACAGAATGAGCCATCCCTGAATCTCCCAGTGTGCCATCGCCATACCGCTCGAAGCGCCCGCTCCGGCCAAGCCCACCAGGTGCTCCGAACCGATGTTCGATGCAAATATCGACGCCCCGATGGCAATCCATGTCGCATCGCGGCCTCCCAAAAAGTAATCGGCAGTGTTCTCCTGCCCCTTCTTCATTACCCATATCACCACACCGATAAGGGCAGCCATGAATGCGGCTATCACAACCCAATCTAATAGTTCCACAAGATGCTTTAATTTAAATGTTCAACTTTATTTATAGTAAATCGGTATTTATAATAAATCTAAATGTACATTAAATCTGTATTTCCCTTTTCGAGTACCTAACCATGCTTCCTTCACCTACAAAAAAAATTGCTTTACCTATTTTAGGATGTGTTTATACGAACTTTTTTCACATCCGAATCGTATATCGCATTTCGCGTACAACTCATGCCCCGCAGCAGGACGATTCATAACGCCTTTCGTACTGCCTTACTCCAAGTATTTCGATTAAAACGGCATGATCAGCGAGTATTTACATAAAAATTCGTGTAAAAATAATACTTATTATTTTACTATTGAATTTAAACAATATGTTATTCAACACATTTTTTAAATTCCCCCTATCCAACACCTGAAAGCGATTTTCATACCTGTTCCAATACAGCAGGCACAGCCGTGGCGGACATGTACTTGCTTAAAACACTTCGGATATTCGTCAAAGCGCATATAAATCGAATATCTTACCTTTTGTAAATCATCCGGCAATCGAAAAGCAACGGTTTCAGGATATAAATCGCATTATTTTACTTTTTTGCCCCAATAGGTTGCATTCAGATTTTTTTCGGTACCCGCATATACCAGTGTCACCCGGCGCGGGGAAGCTTCCCAATCCACCTCACGTTCGACGCAAACAATCACGTTACCCAATTTCAGTTGTTTTTTTGCCACGTCGTAACTCCAATTTCCGGTCAGTGCCCCCGACATCGTCCCGTCGGCATTGAGCGTTAAGGCCGTTGCCGTGTTTTGTCGACCGTAGGTATATTCCAGTTTAATGTGGTCCCATGTCCCGACAAGCGAATCTTTGGTTATGGTACCGTAATCGGGTACGGCAGCATAACGTTCGGGCAGCGCTATCGGCCACAGGTTAGCAGGTTCGTTTATAGAAGCCGGACACCACACAATGCGGCGCACATGCCCCATCATAATGGCATTGGAATAAGGGTTTCCGCCCACATTGACAGGCAATCGCCCTTGAGACATATAAAACCACTCATCGGCATTTTCCTTTTTAAAAATCGCACAGTGCGATATGCCCACCCATCCGTAACCGAGATTAAATTTATACGGGTGGGTTACAATGGGGTAGCAATCGCCTTCACCGTTGGTAAAGTTGCGGCCGGTGATGTCGTAGTATGGCCCGTCGATGTTTTGGCTTCTAACCACTCGCGTGTTGTAAGGCACATCGAGCGCATCGTAAGCCATAAATAAATAATAGTAGCCATCTTTGTATATGATTTCGGGAGCTTCACTGCCCTGCCAGCGCGACGATGCCCGACGCGTGCCGATTCGCTTGCCGTACCGTGCCGTGAGTTCACTTGCACTGTCAGCATAAGGTTCACCGAGCTTGTTGATCGGCTTTCCGGTTGTAGCATCCACTTCCAACAGTGCGAAACCGCTGTGCCACGAACCATGAATAAGGTAATGTTTCCCTTCGGGTGTTACGATATACGTAGGGTCGATGGCATTATAGTAGAAATAGGCATTCCAATCCGACAAACTCGAGCGACTGTAATCCCGTCCGCGATCCGATGACGAAGTGGTAACGAATCCCTTGTCGGTCCAAACAGCACCGGCAGGATCAGTCGATTCGCACATACCGATAAAGGCACGTTCTGTCCAGCTTCCATCAAAGTTGGCCGAAGTGTTGGGTTTCCCTGTTTTAATGTAGTTATCGATGACAATACTGTAGTACATACGCAAGATCTCCTGCCCTCCGATGTTGACCCGGCGAACAACCGGTGCCCAGTAACCGTACTGTATCTCTTCTTCGGAAATGGCCTCGAGCCCCATGCGCGAACGAATGGCGTTGAGCGAGTCGGCAACCCAGGTTGGCGGATCGTAAAAAGGTCCGGCTACCCATTCCCAATTCACCAAATCGGTTGAGCGTTTGCCCTGAAAGTGGCCATGTCCTTCGTGCGCATTACCATACGAAGCATCGGTGCCGTACATATAGTAATACCCCTTGTAATACGCAACCGACGGATCGTGAGTGTTGGCCAGGTTCCACCGGTTTCGGTTTGACCACGATGCAATCGATGAATAGTCGTCGGGATAGGTCGGAATGGTCCAGTTTGTTTCCGAATCAGGCTTTTCTTCCCCGGTTTCAATATCCTCCTTACTGCATCCGGCGGCCAACAGCGTCGTCATGCAGCTAAATAATAACAATATATCCTTTATTCTCATGAGCAATACAATTAATATGTAAAGACTTCCTTATCGACATGCAAAAAAACAGTCGATAAGGAAATCCCTAATGTAATCAAACAATTTCTATTTCACAACAGGATGAATACTCCATTTTTCTTTAAAAGCAGGCCCATTATCTTCATTCTTGTTTGCCGAGTTACCTTTAAGATTCGGATTGGCATTCAGTGTTCCTTGATATATGGGAAAATATTCATGTCCCTTGTAATAATGTTGGAAAGATGAAGCGGTAGCCGTTTCAGCCGTGAGCTCTTCGGTTGAAGCTTTTCCGTCGAGCTTATAATAACCGTGTTCAACCAACTGATTCAGCCGATTCGCATCGTAGAAGAATCCCCAACGAATCAGGTCGATCCCGCGTCCGTTTTCGCAACCGAATTCTTTCGGTCGTTCCACATTTGCTATTTGTTCGAAAAGATGATCAGCAGTCGGGAAGTCTTCGAGTTTCAGATCTTCAAGTCCGGCACGACGGCGAACTTCATTTATGTAATTAATCGCCGTTTGCGTCGGCCCATTGATTTCGTTTTCGCATTCTGCCGCACGCAGCAACACATCGCTATACCGCATCAACCGCAAGTTGATTCCACAATGCAATCCGTTGGTAATCGAGCTGTAGAGATTGGTTCGTGCATTGGTAAACTTGGCTATCGATATACCGCCTTGTGCGGTATTCGACACGGGCGTTGCCGTAATGTTTTTCTGATAAATGATGTTGCAACGCGGATCCCCGTCAGGATATGCCGCCGTTTTCAACCCCGTATAGGAACTATATTCACTTTCGTACGTAACCAGTGTCCAGTATAAACGCGGATCGAGACGACCATCCGTACATTTCTCTTTTTTGAATAAGTTGTACAGCCAAGGTGAGCCCGCCAAGTCGCCCCAACTACCCATTTCCTGAGAAGCGTAATTGCTTTCCACAGCGTGACCCTGAGTTGCTTGAGAACTTATGTTTACCGGCGTCCATTCTTCATCGGTACCTCCTGTGCCATAATCCATAAACTGCACTTCAAAGAGGCTCTCTTTGTTATTTTCGTATGGCGAACCTTCCCTGAAATTGTCGCCATAGTCGTCCATAAGCTCATAATGTCCATACTCACCTTTGATGATATCTTTCAGTACCACGTAAGCCTCTTCATATTTATGACGAAACATCAATACACGAGCCAGGTATCCGGCAGCCGCACCGCATGTGGCACGACCTTGAGCCCATTCGCCGCCTTTATCGCGCGAAGGCAACATCTGCATTGCTTTCGTGAGGTCGGCTTCTATTTGGTCAAACACCTCGTCTTGCGTATTGTTGGCTGCATACATGGTGTTGATGTTTGAATAGGAAGCATAGTCGGTAATCAATGGAACAGTCTGGTAATAGGTAGCCAGGTGATAATATGCCAACGATCGGAGGAAAAGTGCCTGTCCGGCTATCTGATTATACGCCTCTTCCGACATATCCACCGCATCGACTTTCGACAATACGAAGTTTGTGCGGTTCACCACATGATACAAGTCGCGCCACGGCCACAAGTCGCCGATTTCGATTGTACCCGGAGAATTGAGGTTGTCGTACTCCAAATACCACTGTTGAGACGAGTTCCAAACTTCATCGCCACGTACGGCATCCAACGTGTAGCCCACGCGGGCAAAAGTACCTTCGAGCCGTATTCGGTTATAGCAGGCAATGATAGCCTCCTGAAGTTCCGACTCCGAATCACCAAAATCGTACGTTGTCTGATTGTTCGGGTTTACAACATTGAGTGCGTCGTTGCAGGCCGTCAAACCCGCGATAAGCACCAACATCGACAGCATTATATTTAACTTTTTCATAATGATACGCTTTTTTATAAATTAAATCTTCAAAATGACAGGTTTATTCCGAACATGATCGTTCGAGGCGTCGGATACGAACAATAGTTATAACCGGGAGTGAATGTACCTCCGGCAAAGTCCACGTTGTATCCTCTGTACTTCGTCAATGTGGCCAGATTTTGACCCGATACGTATAAACGAATGCCGTGTACAAACCCGCCAAACCAACTGTCGGGGAGGTTGTAGCCCAATTCGACATTGGCAATTTTCAAATAGGTTGCGTTTTGCAGGAAACGTTGACTGAACATATCGTTGGTGATCGAACCTGTCGATTTGTAAGCCACGCGCGGCACATCGGTATTGGTGTTCTCCGGTGTCCAGGCGTTCAACAGATCCACGCTCTTGTTGAGCGCACCATAGGAACTGTGCAAGGTAACATCCACGAAATCCACTACCTTGAAACCGCCGGCTCCAAATGTGGATATGCTCAAATCGAATCCTTTCCACTCCACACTTGCACTCAAACCGAAATGCACGTCGGGGATGCCGCTGCCAAGATAAGTTTGGTCTTCGTTGGTAATCTCCCCGTCGCTGTTAAGGTCGGCATAGGCCACATCACCCGGTTTTGCCCCGGGCTGATTGATGTATAAGCCCTCGGCATTGACCCGGTTATCGATCTCTGCCTGTGACTGAAAAATACCTTCGGAAACGTAGCCGTAGAATGAACCCACTTCACGACCCACCTCTGTACGGCAATAACCATCGGTACGCGGTTCGCCCGAAACACCCAGCTTTGTCACCTTGTTCTTCAAGGTAGAAAAGTTGCCGGTAATGTCATATTTAACCGGATGTTGATGATTGCGATAGGTAAGCTGAAACTCGAGACCCGAGTTTACCATCGTTGCTGCGTTCATCGTTACGGTTTCGTTCGTCACACCTGCATTGGCCGGTACAGCCACACTGTAAAGAAGGTCATCGGATGTCGATTTATACCAATCGAACGTAAATTCCACCCTGTTGTTGAACATACCGAGGTCGAGACCCACATCGAGAGTTCTCTTCTTTTCCCATCGGATGGCCGTGTTTACGTAGTTGGATATCGAAGAACCGGTAACCTTGTTATTCCCGAAACTGTAGGTGTAATTATTCCTTGCCATGATATCCATGTATTGGTATTCGCCTATGTTTTCATTGCCAAGTTCACCGTAGCTGGCACGAATTTTAAACAGGTTGATCGTCGATTCGGGTACCGTGAAGAAGTTCTCGCGTTCGATACGCCAACCGGCCGATACCGAAGGAAACCAACCCCAGCGGTCATCCGGAGAAAGCCGGCTCGAACCATCGCGACGCACGGTTGCCGAGAAAAGATATTTCTCGTCGAAATTGTAGTTGAGACGACCAATATAGGAAGCCAACACATGTTCGCTTTCGTAACTTCCTGCTGAAGTCTCTTCGGCGTTGCTCACCTGCAGGTAGTAGGGTTCGGGCAGATTAACGCCATCGCCGGTAAGCGTGTGGTAGAGTTCGCGCTCGAAAGTTTGACCAACCACCGCATTGATACTATGGCGACCCAGTTTGCCCTCGTAGTTTACATAGTTTTCTATCAGTGCATCGCTATAATTGCGGTAACCCTGCGACAGGCGTTCATTGCTCTTTGACAAATAGTTGGTTGTACTTTGTATAAATGCAGGAACGAATGTCAAGTCCTTTGCCGTGGTTTTGCTGTACGACAAGTTCAGGTTGTAATCGAACTTGTGATTGCTGCTCTCGCGGCCAACCATGGTCAGGAGGTCGACATTTGCAGAACCCGAAGCGACAAAGCGATCGACAATTGTGTTTCTCTTCAGCAAACTATTGGTAAGCAAAACGTTCGTTACCCGCAAGTCGCCATGCACGTCGTCGTAATACGTACCGTATCCGTAAGAGTCGTACGTATATTGCGAGGCCGCCGAAATTTTATCGTCGAGCACCCAGGTCGATTCGTCGTAAGCCTTAATGGTCGGGGGTAAAATCAAAGCCGAGGCCATTACCGGATATTGTGCACCATACAATCCCTGAACATACTCGTTGGCGTTACTGAGCGCCATATTGTCCTGATTGCTGTGGCTGTACACGACGCTCGTTTTGAATTTGATAAACTTAACATCCATGGCATTATTGGCACGAGCCGTGTAACGTTCGAAGTTGGGACCCGCACCCTCCATTGTCCCTTTCTGGCTATAGTAGTCGAGCGCAATGTTGTAGGTATTGTTGGCACCACCGCCCGACATATTGATGTTGTGATTCTGACGAATACCGGTTTTGAACGCCTCGTCAAACCAATTTGTGTTGACTTTCGGCGTACCGTCGGCGTTATACAAATAATTGGGGCTTGTCGGATCGTATCCCGAAGGAACATTCATCCCACTGTTTTGGTAAGCCATCGTGATATACCGGCCATATTGTACGGCATCCATCACATCATATACACCGGAAGCCACTTGGTCTGCACCAAAGTAACCGCGGTAATCTATTCTCATGGGTTGGTTCTTCTTCCCCTGCTTGGTGGTGATGATAATCACACCGTTGGCAGCACGCGAACCGTAGATTGCGGCAGCAGAAGCATCCTTAAGTACCTGCAGCGTCTCGATATCGTTTGGCGAGAAGTCGCGTATGGTTGTTCCCATCGGCACCCCATCTACGACATACAGCGGTGCGGTACTGCCGAACGAACCGATACCGCGAATCCGCACGTTTGGGTCGGCTCCCGGTTGTCCGTCGGAGGTAATTTGAACACCGGGAACTTTTCCTTCGAGCATTGTCGATATGTTGGAGTGCGAAACTTTCTTCATCTCTTCGGTGTTGACTATGGCAACAGCCCCGGTGAGATCGACCTTGCGTTGTGTACCGTAACCGATCACCACCACCTGCTCGAGTTCTTTTATATCCGAAACCAGGGTGATGTTGCCGAGATCGGTTCTTCCACCCACATTTACTTCCGTACTTTTGTATCCCACATACGATACTGTCAGTGTAGCATCCGAAGGAACAACAATAGAAAAGTTACCGTCGATGTCGGTAACGACACCATGTGTGGTGCCTTTTTGTTGCACCGTCGCACCGGGAAGCGATTCACCGTTCTCGTCGACGACTTTTCCCTTTACGGTAATTTCACCGGTTTGATTTATCGACATCGCATCGGCACTGCCGATCCCGTCTGCATAAGTTGCCATTGCTAACGTGAGCAATCCCGACAGAATTAAATAGAAATATTTCATAGTTTACTTATTATTAGCTTTGTGATTATTCAACAATAACAATGTAGGCCCCTTCTATTACGAGTGCACAATTCAGGTCGGCACTGTCAACGGTAATACCCGCATACTTTTGGAAATGTTTTTCGCCGTTGGCATACGTAACATCGTAAAGCACATCGGCCGTGTTGTTCCCGTTGTTTGTAACGGTAAGAATGATCTTGGAGCCACTGATGTTTGAAGCGAAGGTATCCCAATTCCAGTCACTTGTGGCGGTGGCTGTACTATAACCGTCGCCCCATCCGAAATTATCCATACGGACCACGGCATATTCGGTTTTGTCGGCTTTCCGCAAAATGGTGGAAGGACTGTGATAGTTGGCAAGGTTGTCGGAATAGCAATACATTTTTATCGTCTTGCTACGACCCGACGGAACAGCATAGTCATCGGAGAATGCCGTCCACCATGCAGAAGAGAAGTCGGTAGCACCTACCTGACCTATACCCTTTACAAGAGTCACCGAAACGGTGGTCGTCACCGTGCCTGATGTACCCGTATAAGACACGGTCACTTCCTGAGCACCTTCCACAGGTTGGATTTTGCCGAACTGAAGCTTATCGTTATCCATAACCGCCGTTGTACCGTCGGAATAGGTAGCCGTCACAACCATGCCTGCCGGATTGAACCGGATAGGATCGCTATTGTAGAAATAGTAGGTCGTTATGTACGGCAACGTCGTAACCTCCAGACTCACCACAGGATTTGTCACCTCCAGGGTATAGACGGTCGATACAGCCTTGCAGTATGCTCCCTGTTTGGTTTTGTTGTAAGCCACAACCACCGTCTTTTTCCCGAGAGTTGTCATATCGGGAATAACATTGAAAGACAAATCCGAAAAATCGACTTCAGTGGAAGATCCGTCGGCAAAAGTAACCACAGCTTTCGCGTCGCCCCAGAAATCGTCGTTGCCGAATTCGACAAACTCCGGAGCACCCTCGACCGTAATTGAAACCGGTTCGACATCTTCCACAACAGTCACTTTCGAAGGGATGAGATAAGCTTCCTTCATCTCGAAATGACTCCCGTCGCAAACCAAGAAAGCCACGATATCTTCCGTAGCAGAAACCGGTTGCTGATACGTCATCACCAGCTCTACCCCATTTGTACCCACCGCCGTAGCCGTTACAAACACATTGCCGGTCGGCGAATGATCAATTTCCAACGTAACATGAGCCCCTTGCATGGTAGTTCGAAAGTCGTTCCAGATATCACCATCCCCATCGATGTCGGGATAGTTATGGGAGATCATCTTGAGATCGAAATCATCGTTACCCCAGCCGTAGGCATCCGAGCGAAGAACAAAATATTCCGCATAGTCGGCGGCATCACGATCGGCAACATTGGCAACAACAAGATTCCAGTTGTTCCAGTTGTTGACACCGGTACCGTGGTTCACAAACTCCAAATGCAACAGTTTGTTTGAAGGAATAACGAAATAATCCGAAAAAGCCGTCCACCAGGCAGCACTGTTATCTTCCGCTCCAACTATCGTCGTAGCGATGTCGATATACGTAGTATCGCCGGTTGAATGCTTAGCCTTTTCGGCCGCAATCGAATCGATCCTGCTCTGCAGGTCAGCGGGCGCATCAATGGAATAACCCTCCAATTTTTCGCACCCGGCAAAGGCAATTACAGCCAACATTGCCGCGTACAAAGCGCACTTGATTAATTTAGTTGTCTTCATAAAATTAAATTTGATTATTTATCACTTATTATCGAAATTAAGGTGCATGCTATCATAATATGAATCTAACGTAACGTAACTTAACAAACAGCAAGACACTTTTATGAATGCAAAGATTCGAATAGTTTGGTTAACAAGGGTGGACAAAAGATTAAATAAAGTGGATAAACGAACACAGGTTTATTTTTAACACAGCATACGCTTACTCTTCCATCAATTTACTCGGGGTAATGTTGAACTGGCGGGTGAAACAGCGGGTGAAATATTTCGGATCGTTGAATCCGACTTCATAAGCAATATCGGATATGGTTTTGTTTTTGGTTCCCTTGTTGTGAAGAATAAGATTGTAAGCCAAATTCAGCCGATAAACACGAATAAATTGTCCGGCAGACTTCCCGCTCAACGCATTGAGTTTCTTGTTCAACAACGATTTACTGACGTTCATCGCCTCCACGAAATCACGCACATCGAACGCCGGATTCTGATAGTTCTGTTTCATGATTTCGAGCACATTTTCCATGAACTTTTTGTCTTTCGATTCTTCGCTCAACTCAAGTACCGAAGTATCCATTTGACTGATCAGCTGTTGTTGATAACGATCTCTTGCCTTCAGTATATTCTGTATTCGGGCAAGCAGCACTTCTTCGCTAAACGGTTTCACCAAATAGGAATCTACGCCCAACCGGTAACTTTCGGTTCGGGTACTTTCCGACGATTTGGCAGTTAGCATCAAAAACGGAATATGCGACAACTCGATATTCTCTTTTACCCGCTTCGACAAGGTCAAACCATCCATCACAGGCATCATCAGATCGCTGATAATAAAATCGATATTGTGTCTTTGCAAAATCGTCAAGGCCTCTTCCCCGTTAGCCGCTTCTATGGTGTTGTAATACGGATTCAAAATCGAACAAATGTATTTCCCCATGTCTATATTGTCTTCCACAATCAGAAAACAACGCTTATCCTTGTCCCATTCTTTGTAATTATTCCTGTCTTCGATATTCTCCTTATGCTCATTTGCATGTACGGAAACCGGCTCGGTCGAAACCCCTTCCGCCGCATTTGGATTTGTCCGATGCAACGGCAAGATCATTCGGAAAGTGCTCCCTCCGCTTTTGTTATTCTTTGCCCGGATTTTTCCTCCAAGCATGTCAACGAGTTGCTTGCACAGATATAATCCGATTCCCGTTCCACTCTGTCCCTGAACCGTATAATGCGCATGATTTCGGCTCTGATAGAAGCGCTTGAATATTTCGTCCAACTCTTCTTCGGGAATCCCCGTACCCGTATCTTTTACCGCCAGGTACAATCTTTCGGATTGCCCATTCGACCCATCGCCGAGCGATTTGGCATACAGGGTTATCGTTCCACTGTTGGGGGTATATTTTATGGCATTCGACAGCAAATTGGTCAGTATTTTACGGAAAGCATCTTCATCGAAGAAAAAATCCGGTTCCGGCAAATCGCAAACCATACGCAATTCAAGATCCCGTTCTTTCAGTTGAAAGGCAAACTGCTCGGAAAGCGAATTCAGAAAAACCATAAAATTGCCCTGCTGATAATTGATTTCCGTGCGTTGCGATTCGATTTTCCGGAAATCCATCAACTGATTGATAAGCGTGAGCAAATATTTCGAATTACGTTCGGCAAAATGCAACTGTTCAATCACATACGGATTGGTACTCAACCGCAGCGCACGTTCCACGGGACCGGCAATCAAGGTAATCGGCGTGCGGAATTCGTGAGTCAGATTGGTAAAAAAATCCAACCGTTCCTGATTCATTTTCTGCACTTTTCGCGACATATCCACAATCTGCTCTTTTTGGCGCAAAATTTCCTCTTTTTGCTGATTGAGCGCCACATTTTGCTGCGCCAATTCAAATTTTTGTCTTTTCAGTATTTCATTTTGGTTTTCAAGTTGTTGCGTGCGTTCGTCCACTATTTCCTCCAATCTTTTGTGCTGCTCTTCATACGAACGGATACGCCAAAAATACCACGACAAAATCAAAAAAAGAAGGAAAGCGACAATCAGCGATTTAAACCAAAACGTCTTATAGAAATAGGGTTTGATGCGGATCTCGAACTGCGTTATTTCTCCGTAATCTTTCCGGTTTTTGGGCGTATATTTCACCTGAAAAACATATTTGCCGGGAGGCAGATTCATATAAGCCGCCGAATGCTCGTTTTTGGGCGCCTCTATCCAGTCTTCATCATAGCCCAACAGTCGGTAAGCATATACATAATGGTATGTCGAAAAGTAATTCAGGGCCGAAAAACCGATCCTGAACGATTTGTCTTTTTCGTGGATCACCATGCGATTGCTGATCGAAATATCGGCATCGATACATTTACCGGGAAAAACCGGCCGGTTATTTACCACCAAATTGGTCAACGTCACCGTATATTTTCGAACATCCGAAAATATGGATTTGGCATCGATGCCGATCAGTCCGTCGACCGTACCGAAATACAAGGTACCGTCGTCGGTTTTGCAGTAGGCATTCCAATAAAACTGGCTGCTGCACAAACCGTCCTCCTTATACAAATTCGAAAATTGGCCGTTTTTCACATCAAAGAAAGAAAGGCCGTTATTCGTGCTGATCCACAAATTGCCGGAATCGTCTTCCAGGATACCCCGCACATTGTTGCTCGCCAACCCATCCGCCATCGTATAATTTCTGAACGTATCGTTCCCTTGCTTATCGGTCATGCGCCGGTACAAGCCGAACCGGTCGCTCCCCAGCCATAAAACGCCTTTGCTGTCCAAATAAATACAGGTAATTTTATCGATCAGTCGCGATTGCGGATTATCCGGTTTGTATTTGTAATGCGTATATGAAAAAAAATCCTTCCCTTCACGATTCAAATTCACCACATACACCCCCTCGTCGCAGCCGATCCACAACCGGTTGTTTCTGTCGATGGCCGATCCGATGATGTTACTGATGGACGTTGACGACCGGTCGTTAAACGGAACCGTGAGCTTTTCCGTATTCAGGTCGTAGAAATACAATCCCTGATTGGTTCCCAGCCACATCCCCCGGTTAATTGTATCGTATTGCAGTGCACCTACGAAATCGATCAAAAAGCCCGGCTCACTTGCCGCATTCAGGTAGCGCGATGCCGGTTTCGCCGGATTTTTCCGATCCAACAGGGTGACGCCGTTTCCCCATGTACCCACCCAAAGGCGGTCTTCATCGTCGATACTCAACGCACTTACCGAATTATGGCCCAAGCGTGCCGACGAAACGGCAGTGAAATGTTCAAAAAAATTCGTCCCTTTTTTTCTCCGGTTAAGCCCACCTTCCACCGTTCCAACCCACAAATTTCCGTCCCCATCTTCCAAAATCGCATTCACCGGATTTTTGGAAATGCTGCCCGGCGTATTTTCTTGATGGGTATAAATTTTCACGTACACGTTGCGAGGTGTAATTTTGTTCACACCCCCGGTTTCGGTCCCTATCCACAGGATATCGCCCGACGAAAACAAACAGTTAACGAAATTGCTGTTCAGGGTAATTTTGGTTGAGTTTTCGTCCCGACAAACGCGCTCGAATCGATCGGTCGACGGCTGATAAATATTTATGCCGTTGAGGGTCGAAGCAATCAACATTTTGGAAGACGTCACACACAAATCGGTAACAAAATCCTGCGATATCGATCGCCCGTCATTTGCGTCGTGTACGTATATTTTTACGGCATCTTCATTTTTGAAATACCGGTACAACCCCCGGTCGGTTGCCATCCAAACCTCGTTTTCTTTCCACAGGATTTTATTAACCTGCGTATGGCGCGGGAAAACCAATTTCTGCGAAACCGGTTGCGTCCGTATCGTCTCATTTCCGTTATCGACAAACGTTTTTAAAATTTTGTCGCTTACGCCGATCCAGATATTCCCATCCCCATCGATGTCGGCCATGGCAATATAGCGCACCGGATGATCGTCGATGGTCAGTTTGAAAACCGATTCGATTTCCCCATCCGCGTTCAACACGATTTTGTACAACGTGTTTATCGAAAACAACCAAAAATCGCCTTTCGCATCTTTTTCCAGATTAAGGACGGTTTGATTCGAAAAAGAAAAATCGCCATCCGCCCCCGGAAACAAATCCACAAGTTTTTGTTCCGAAAGCGACAACACATCCAACCCTCCATCCGAAGCAATCCACAGCCTTCCGAAATCATCCTCGCATACCTTGTGCACGGAATTTCCTTTCAGGCCGACGGGAAAACTGTTCATGGTATAATGCACGAATTCATAGCCATCGAATCGCGAAAGACCGTTTCCGGTGGCAAACCACACAAATCCGCGCTTGTCCTGATAAATATCGTCAACAAAATTGTGCATCAACCCGTTATCCATCACGATATAATCGATGAGGTAATTATCGGATGTAAAGCGTTGGGCCAAACACACAACCGAGGACAGCCAAAGCATGAAAACCACGATAAGAAAGGGTCGCATTTTCATCCTACTAAAATCAATGGAGTTTCCACAAATTTAGCACAAAAAATACAATACGCAAAACAGCAGATCGGTTTGGGTAAAATACACCGCCCTCCAAGCAGAAAAATGGAGATTTTTATTGGCAATAACGTACCGCGTTCAAGCGTCGGCGGGTTGTTGCTTGATTTCGCGGGAAAGGTGGTTGAAAAAGGGCGCGGCAAACACCCAGCCGATAGCAACAATCAGCCCCAAAAATACAAACACCACCAGGATCATCCCTCGACGGGGAGCACTTTTTTCTAAAGGAACTATAACGGGATCAATTACCGTAAAAACCGGTTGAGTTTCCTTAACGGATAATTTAGCCTGTTCCAATTGTCTGGCTAACTCATTATACACCGTGAAAGCAATATTATACTCATTCCGCAATTGTTGCTCAGTTGTCCTAGCCATTGCAGTAGTCAGCCCTCGATTTGCATCCTGAAATGCAGCAAGAGCCGTCTGTTTTCGAAAAAATTCTTTTTTAGCCTCTTCATAGCTTCGTTCAACAAATGCCAAATTTTCTTTCACTTTTTCAGTCTTGTAAGTTATTACATATTCTTCGAGCGTTTTACGAAGTTGCTCTGTAATTTGAGCAGCAGCCTCAGGTTCAGGAAATGTATACCCAAGGGTAATATACTTTTCTTTTTGATTATATTCGTATTGAACGGCATTTTTGATCGCATTGCAAACAGCCTGTTTCTGAGGTGTAATTACGAATACGGAAGGAACGCTGTCATTATTTTCTTTGGCAAGCGAAGTTGGATTTGTAATCCCGGCAGGTTTGAATAACGAAATTAAGGTGCCCGGCAATCCTATCGTATATTTTTTGATAGTGCTGACAATATTAAAAGTACGGTATTTTTTGTCGGAGTAATATTCATACAACGTAATGGGTTTATCCTTCGACTTTTTTACTGTGATCGGGATTTCCATCATTGCTTCGGCAAAAGGGAAACTTTGAATGATGGTCGGATACATCACAGGAGAAATAACCCCTTCCGATATAATGCTTGTTCCAATATTTACACCTACAATCGATGCCAAACCACCTAAATTCCCTCCTTGGTTATCTTTCCCTTGTGGAACTACAACACATTGAGCCGTATATTCCACCGGCGAAAATAACGCAATAAACAATCCTATAAGCAAGAAAATTCCTGTCGTCTTGAGGATGAATTTGCGTTTATGCCACAATTTGCCCAGCAGCTCCGTCAGATCGATTTCTTCCTCGCCAGCCGGTGTCGAAGATACCGGAACCGTAGGGATCGGTTGTTTGTAGTTTTCATCCATGGCGGCTTATTTTATCAGATTCGTAATGAGCAGTCCCAGTGTGGCAATCGAATTGCCGATACCCAATATTTCGGGAAGCGATATCTGTGAACGTTCCGGCTTCTCCGGTATAATGATTTCACATCCCGGCTCTATTTTCGCCCTACGGCCCGTAGCCACCTGCCCGTTCATGTAAATCACAAACGCTTTGCCCTTCATGGCCAGACGCGAATAACCGCCGGCCATCTCCACATAATCGTCCAAATTCTTCTTTTTGCTGAATGCCACCATATTGGGATACAGCACCCCTCCCGAAATCTTTACGGTAGGGTTGTAAATCGGTACAGAAAGCACATCGCCCTCCCGCAGCACAATATCGTCTTCGCTTCCCGGGTTTTTTAATGCCTTTTCGAGATCGATACCCACATATTGATAACGCAAATCCAAATCGGCCACCAAAGTAGAATCTTTCTTCATCAGGGAATCCGATGGCATGACTTTCTCACTTTCCAACAAAGTTTTGGCCATCAATGCTTCACGTGTACGCCGCTGTTCCGCTTCGGTCAGTTGACGTTGCAGTCGTGCTCCCTTAGGATAAGCAAATTGGGTAAGCCCTCCTGCCCTATTCACCAGCGACGACAACCGCTCGTCTTTGGTCAATTTGGCATACTGCCCGCCAAACAACACCTCACCCTCGATCGCCACATTTTGTTGGGGTTCATATCCCGGCGAACGACGCACGAACACCTCGTCGAAAGGCTCCAATGTAAACGATTTGTCGCCGCTGATGATCAGTCCGTTTTTCAACGAAAAGCTGAACGCCTCGCCCGTCACACCGGAATCGATTGTACTTTCGGGTTTCTTTATCCTCCGATACACATCGATACGGGCAGTGGAAGCCGATTCGCGCAACCCGCCCGCCTGCACAATCACATCCTCGATCGACATATTGTCGGCATAGGCATACGTACCCGGAGCGCGCACCTCACCCCCCACACTGATCGTAAAATTATCGAGCAGCGAAATCACCGAAGGAACGAACAGGCGATCGTTTTTGCGCAAGGGAACATCGGGAATGCGGTTGTTCAGCAACGCCTCCACATCCACCGACTCCACAATGGGAGTCAGATCCTCTTTCTCGCGATAGAGCAACGCCCGCGACAGGAAAGCATCCTCGCGCGGACCTTGAGCCATCTTCATCAGATCGCCCACCGTCTTTATATCGTCTCCGATGGCATAACTTCCCGGACGCATCACGGCACCCTCGACGGACACCCTGTTGGCAAAGCGGGTAAGAATATTGCCCACGGAGATCTGGTCGCCGTCGCGCATCCGAAAATCGGGAAACTGCAGCGCATTCACCGTATATACCTCCATCTCGCTTGTTCCTTTGCGGCGCAGTTGCACATTCTCCTTATATGCTTCACCCCGGAACCCGCCGGCAAAACGAATCAGGTCGTCCAACGTTTCGTTTTCCTTCATCTCGTACCACATCGGTCGCTTCACCTCGCCCGTTACCTGAGCCAGTACACCATACGGATCCACCTTGATAATATCGCCGTCGCGCAACGTAATATCTCCCGCATTGTTGCCGTGCATCAGGTATTCGTAGATATCGATGACCGCCTCCGTCTTGCCCGCCCTAAAAACACGGATCGTACGCAGGCTGCCGATTTTGTTGATGCCCCCCGCTGCATACAGCGCATGGAAAGCCGATGCGAACGACGACAGCGTGTAGGTACCCGGCGTCACCACCTCACCCATCACGTTTACCCGAATGGTACGCACATTCCCTACCGATATGGCCAGGAAGGTACGCGGTTCGGGGGAATCCAGATCGGAATAAATCGTAGAAAAAGCATTGCGTATATGCGCCGTTGCCTGATCCACCCGCATGCCGCTCAGCTGAATCCGTCCCAATCCCGGTACGGTGATATGCCCGTCGGGAGCTATGGTATAACGCACATTCAATTCGGAATTTCCCCATATATCGATGATCACCTCGTCGCCCGGCCCCAGTACATAGTTGGCCGGCGTCGGCATATTCATGTTCGGCTCGAAGGTAAGGCGATGGGTGGAGAAAAAATCCTGCCCGAAAATTTGCTCTTCCTGAGGAATAATCATCCACCCCGGTATATCCCTTATCAACGAATCTTGCAGAAACATACCTTCATCTTTCATTCTTTCCTTTTCATCTGGATAAGGGAACATTCCTTTTGATGTTCTCCCATATTGATTTTTCAGATCATAATTGGAACGTAAAACATTTGGTTGAGAATTCTTTTCGTATCCGTATCGCTTTTTCAAGCGTTGGAACTGATCCACGGTAACCCCCTTTTTTGTCAGTTCCAAATAGATTTGTTCCTGTGTCATCCCGGCATTGCTGTAATTCATCATCTCCTGTAGTATTTGTTCGTCGCTCATTTGCGCAACAAGCGAAGTCGAGATGCACAACAAAATCACCAGGATCCCATAAATACGTGTCAGTTGCTTCATAACGTGCTGTTTGTCTATGTTTGATCGCGTTCAATCGGGTTTGGTCGATCGGATTTGTTGACCCGGAACACTATTTTGGAGCAAAATTAATGGAATTTTTCAAAAAACAACCCATCCCCCTCCAAAAATTCTGCTCACTTTTTTTCAACTCACTGCATTATACTGATTTTTGTTTATATTTACGGTAAATCTATTTCGGAACAAGACACCTTCTCCGTACCTTCTCCGTACCAAGGCTGCACCTTCCTCGCTCCATGGTTGCATCAGGCTTGCGTCATCCTCGCCTAAAGTTTGCGCTGTCTCCACTCCTGTATCCCGCTCTACATGCGGCAAAGATATAGCTTCGTTTTATACCGATCACGCGGAATCCGATGTTGTCGTCCCTGCCTTGAAGCGAAGGAAGAGCGAAGGAAGAGCGAAGGAAGAGCGAAGAAGGAGCGAAGGACATGCAATAAAAAGGCAGAAAAAGCGTTGTTAAACCGAATACCCGGACGCCAAAAACCAAAGGGTATAAGAAAAAACTCAATTTTTAACAAGAAATCGGACACCATATAAAAAGAATTAACTAAATTTGCGTCCGCATACAAATGCAATCGGGTTCTATAAATGGACAAAGCACTCAAATGGTATGCGCTTTACACGCGCTCGCGATTCGAAAAAAAAGCGGCCGAACGGCTGACGGAGCAAGGTATCGAAGCCTACGTGCCCCTGCAGCGGGTAATGCGGCAGTGGAGCGACCGGCGCAAACTGGTACTCGAACCGGCCATTCGTTCCTACGTCTTTGTCCGCATCAATCACCTCCACTATTACAACGTATTGAACACGCCGGGCATTGTGCGTTACGTTTTCTTCGACGGCAAGCCCGCCGTAGTGCGCGATGAGGAGATCGACACGCTGAAGCGGGTGATGGATGCCGAACTCGAGTGGAATGCCTGCCCGACGACCTGCAGCCCGGCACGCGGGTGCGCATCGTCCAAGGGCCCCTCACGGGCGTTGAAGGCGAACTGGTACAGCACGTGGGCAAGCAGAAGGTAGCCCTGCGCATCGAAGCCATCCGGCAGGTGATGATGGTCACCCTCTCGCCGCAGGTGCTGGAAGTATTGCGGTAACCGGAGGTTGACAACCAACAGCGAAACCGTTTTCGCTCAAACGGGTTAAAATAAAGAAGAGTAGGTCTTGTGGCAACAACGCACATGGGACTGAAAGGGCGAAGCCGTGAAGTAGGGATTGGAACTAGTGATAAATAATTAACTAAATAAGGATTATTGATCGTTTGAAAAAACATTCATCTCATAAATAATACCATATCCCCTGATTCAATTTTAAAAGGTTGATTAATAAGCGAAAAAGGTATAATGGAACCGTTTTTCAAAACAATTTTCGTCAATGAATCCACTTTAATAGTTACTTCAATAGGACTATGCAAATCATTGTTTTGAATCATCAAGAACCTATTGGAATCATTTTCAATCTCAGAAATAAGTGCCGTATTACATCTTATTTCCAAAGACTTCACATAATCAGGCAAGGCTGCTAAGCGTTTCACTCCATCAGGTATCTGGGATCCATAATGACTTACATTTTTTACTTCACCGGATAAAAAAATATGCTTTAGCGCATTTATTTCGCTATTCATTTTTTTTAGATGATTATAGACAAGGGTTCTTGATCCGTCCTTTTCAATTGGACCGGAATAATATTGAAAGTTCAGGCTGTTATAAGTCCAATAGGTATAATATTGAATTCCTTTTGCACCATAGGCTAAGTTAGAATATACTTGAAGTCGCAAATGTTCTAAAGTAGGTATGGGATAATCTCCGTGAGAAGTGGCTAAAGCAAATGCCCAAAAGGGCTTTCCCGTATCTCTGCTTTCATCTCGAATGATCTCGAGGTTTTTATACCATCCATATCGGATATTGTTACCATTAAGAATAGGATAAAAATCGAACGATATTACTTCCAATGATAATTCTTCTACAAATTGTCTTACATATTCTTGATAATTGGGCATTCCTAAATTAAATGCATGATTAGGGTATAAATTTACATACCATAAATGTTGGTCATCAATTGAAGTTATTGTTTGAATAATCTTTTTCAAGTACGGCAAATCATAAAGTGTTGGTTCATCTTTAATAAAATACCCAGCATTAGCAGGATGATCTTTAAACTTTTTTACGGTTGAAAGGGTATTACTCTCCAATTCGGGACAACGGATTAATATTTTCATTCCTACCTGCTTAGCAATATCCAACGCTTTTTGCACGCTATCGGCATTCGGGTAGGCAGAATAATTAATAGTTATACCTGCATCCTTAGCTTCGCGGAAACGTTCGATATTTGTATATTTGGGTGGTACTCCCAACCATGCTATAATGGGAAAATCTGTTGTATCTTTTACTTTAGGATATCTGCTTAAATCCACATTAGTGGTTAATGTAGCAATATCTTTAGCTGTTGTTATGATGGTTTTATAATCTTCTCCTGCATCAGTCAAACAGCCGGTAAATATGAATATCAATAAAAGCAGGAGATACGCTTTCCGATAATGAACTATCATAAATTTGATTTAATTTTTTATGCCGTAAAGATATAAATTATTTCAATAAATAGAAATAATCTTCCACAACGATAAAAATCATTAAAAGGAAAATCAAATAATTATTGTAACTTGCACATCAATTCTGAATTTACACATTTGACAAATAAGAAACCATGTCGCTTAAAGAAGAAGCATTAGGGGGAATCGTATGGTCATTTGCACAACAATTTGGCACACAAATCATTAGCTTTATTGTTTCCTTGGTCCTAGCGCGGATCCTTATGCCAAGCGATTTTGGAACAATTGCCGTTTTTGGAGTATTCATGAACATTGGCTCTGTATTAATTGACGGAGGATTGACCAATTCGTTAATCAGAACTCAACATCCCGATGATGCCGATTTTTCAACTGTCTTTTATTTTAACTTAGTCACAAGTATCCTTGTTTACTTTCTCCTAGTCTTAGTTGCACCTTGGATTGCCATTTTTTTTAACATGCCCGAATTAACTCGTATAATAAGAGTTTATGCGCTTTCATTGCCAATTGGAGCATTTTCCTCCGTTCAACAAACGCTATTTACCAAAAAAATGGATTTCAAAACACAACTGAAAATTCAACTACCCTCCTTACTTATAGGAGGAACCACGGGCATTATACTGGCATATAGCGGTTTTAGAGTATGGTCGTTGGTAATAATGGCTCTTTTGCAAACATTACTTTCTTCCGTCCAATTTTGGTTTTATTCTTCTTGGCGTCCCCAAAAGATTTTTGATAAAGAAAAATTTCGATTCCATTTTGATTTCGGATATAAATTGGCTTTATCAGGATTAATCGATACCATTTTTCAAAATATTTATACAATTGTGATCGGTAAAATCTATACTGCCGCCCCACTTGGCTATTACAACAAAGCCAATTCCATGCAACAACTGCCGGTGATCAACATAAGTTCGGCCTTAAATAAGGTTACCTACCCTTTATTCTCAAAAATTCAAGAAGATAATATACAATTAAGGTACATTTACAGTCAAATTATGAAAATAGTCATTTTTATTATAACACCCTTAATAGTTATCATGGGCGTTTTAGGGATTCCATTATTCCGATTTCTGTTTACCGAAAAATGGCTACCAGCCGTTCCTTATTTCAGAATTCTATGTATAGCAGGTGTTTTATATCCCATTCATTCCTATAATCTGAACATTTTGAAGACCAAAGGAAGAAGCGATCTTTTTCTCAAACTGGAAATTATAAAAAAAATAATCACTGTGATAACTCTATTATTTACTTACCGCTTGGGAATAATCGGCCTATTATGGGGAAAAGTTGCGACTTCCTTTGTTGCTTTATTTATTAATTGCCATTACAGCGGTAAATTCCTGAATTATTCGGTATGGGATCAATTTAAAGATTTGGCCCCGAGTGTTTTTTTAAGTATATTCATGGGAGCCTTTTTGTGGGTATTCGATACCCACATGATGATAGCTTCTCGAGATTTCATACGATTGTTTGTTGGCTCCGGAATAGGAGTAATATTATATATATCGACAGCTTATTTTATCAAATTTGACGAATTGAAGCTCATAAAAGATCTGCTTATTATCAGAAAATAAAATATTTTGGATATTTTTGTAGTCAATATGAATAATCAGAAAAAAATAACCGTAACTTCTCCGCTCCTGCCTCCGCTGGAGGAATTTATTCCTTATCTGGAAGATATTTGGAAGAGCAAGTGGCTTACCAACAACGGCCCCTATCATCAAGAGTTGGAAAGGGCTTTGTGCAGTTACCTCAAGGTACCCTATATCAGTTTATTTACCAACGGAACACTTCCTCTGATGGTAGCCATACAGGCGTTGCGCATCACAGGTGAAGTCATCACCACGCCTTTCAGTTTTGTGGCAACCACCCATTCGTTGTGGTGGAACGGCATAAAACCGGTGTTTGTGGACATCGATCCAAAAACGGGAAATCTGGATCCCGAAAAGATTGAGGCTGCCATTACGCCCAAAACAACAGCCATCATGCCGGTGCATGTATACGGCAATCCGTGCAACACCAAAAGAATAGAAGAGATTGCCGATACGTATGGTTTGAAAGTAATCTACGATGCCGCCCACGCTTTTGGCGTAGAAGTCGAAGGGGAATCCCTGTTGAATGCCGGCGATTTGGCTACGTTAAGTTTTCATGCCACCAAAACCTACAACACCTTCGAAGGAGGCGCATTGGTGTGTCATGACGCCAAAACCAAACAACGCATCGATTACTTGAAAAATTTCGGGTTTGCCGGAGAAACCACTGTTGTTGCTCCTGGTATCAACGGCAAAATGGATGAAGTTCGGGCAGCTTTTGGCTTGTTGCAGTTGAAATATGTGGACGATGCCATTGCAAAAAGAAAAGCCATTGCCCAACAATACAGAGAGCAGCTAAAAGACGTAAAGGGAATAACCTTTTTGGAAGATTTTCCGGAGGTGCGACACAATTATTCCTACTTTCCCATTTTTGTCGATGAAAAAGAATACGGAATGAGCCGCGACGAGCTGTATGAAAAATTAAAGGCACACAACATTTATGGACGCAGATACTTTTATCCGTTAATTAGCGAATTTTCTACGTATAGGGGGTTACCCTCTGCAGCTAAGGAAAACTTGCCCAATGCACATAAGATAGCTAACGAGGTGATTTGTTTACCCATTTACCCGGAACTCGATTTAAATGAAGTAACCCTAATTTCTAATAGTATAAAAAATAAACTGTAAGATGAAATTAGCAATCATGCAGCCTTATTTTTTACCCTATATAGGTTACTTCCAACTAATTAAAGCAGCAGATACCTTTCTAATTTATGATGATGTACAATTTATAAAAGGAGGATGGATAAATAGAAACTATATGCTGTTAAATGGTAGTAAATTTATGTTTAATTTGATTTTAAAGGGAGCAAGCGCAAATAAACTTATAAACGAAATATCCGTTCAACCGAATCAAAATAAATTATTAAAAACGATATATCATTCATATAATAAAGCCCCCTATTTCGAATCTGCTTTCTCGGTTATAGAAAATATTTTAAACTACGAAGATAAAAATCTGGCAAAATTTATCGGGAACAGCATCATCCATATTTGTAACTATTTAAAAATCGATACAGAAATTATTTATTCATCATCCATGGAAAAGAATAACGAATTAAAAGGTCAAGAAAAAATTATACATATAAGCAAATTGCTGAATGCAGATACATATATCAATGCTATTGGAGGACAAGATTTATATGATAAAGAATCATTTAAGAAAGCATGCATCGATTTAAAATTCATAAAAACCTATTCTACTTCATACACTCAATTCAAGAACGAATTCATCCCTTGGCTTTCTATATTAGATGTTATGATGTTTAATTCTATAGAAGAAATAAATAAAATGTTGGATGATTATGAATTAATTTAGCAATATTAAAAATAATTTATATGCACAAGACAGAAATCCTTATAATTGGAGCAACTGGTTCCACCGGTCTTTATCTCACAGATTATTTGAGCAATAAAAACTATAACATAGTTGCAACTGGATTTAAAGAAAGAAATTCTGATTATTTCAAAAATAAAGGGATTAATTATCTTCAATTGGACATATCAAAAAAAGAATCATTTAAAAAAATACCTAAAAATAATTTCAATTGCGTGGTTTTACTTGCTGGCATGATGCCTGCAAGAATGTCTGGCTATAATCCGTATAAATATATAGATATTAATATAACGGGCACGTTAAATGTGTTGGAATATTGCAGAGAAAACAATATAAATAAAATTATTTTTGCATTATCACATTCGGACGTTGCAGGTTACTGGAATACAGGAATATATATCAAAGATGATGTGGTACGTAAACCTATTTTGAAAGGAGATCATGCAGCTTATATAATAAGTAAAATAGCAGCTGCAGATTTGACAGAATATTACCATCAAGAATATGGAATTCAAAATATTATATTTAGAATGCCAACTATTTATTGTTATTGGCCAGATGATACTATGTATGTAAACGGCTTAAAAACTAAAATGGCTTATCTAACTTTTATAGAAAAAGCACAAAGAGGAGAAACAATAGAAATATGGGGAGATCCAACAATAAAAAAAGATATTGTATATATCAAAGATTTTATTCAACTGATCGAAAAAGCAATTTTAAATCCTACTGCTCATGGCATTTACAATGTTGGTAGCGGAACCCCTATTTCTTTAGAAGAACAAATTAAAGGAATTGTTGAAGCTTTTGGCAAACCAGGTAAAAAATCCCCAATAATATATAGGCCAGATAAACCTTCCCAAATATCGTATTTGTATGATATTACTAAAGCAAAAAAGGAACTCGGTTACAAAGTAAAATATCCCTATAAAATAATGTTAGAGGATATGAAAAAAGAGATGAACAATCCAATGTTTAAAATAATTATGAATAATAATGATTAATGAAAAAATTGTAGTTTCAATTTCTTGCCTAACCTATAATCATGTAGAATATATTCGTGATGCTATTGAAGGTTTTTTAATGCAGAAAACAAATTTTCCTTTTGAAATATTGATTCACGATGATGCATCAACCGATGGTACGGCAGATATTATACGAGAATATGAAGCAAAATACCCCGACATTATTAAGCCTATTTATGAAATTGAAAATCAATGGGAAAAAGGTAAAAGAGGATCAGCTATTTTTAATTTTCCTCGTGCTAAGGGAAAATACATCGCTTTGTGCGAAGGCGACGACTACTGGACTGACCCGTATAAACTGCAAAAACAGGTAGAAATACTTGAATCTCATCCTGAATACAACGCATGTTTCCATCAATTTTATAGACTTGAGAATGGTGAATTTAAGGAACTGAATAAAAATATCATAGATGCTCATATTCAAAAAAGTGCTGATAAAAAAGGATTTGAATTCACACTTCAGGAATTATTTGAAGAATGGTTTATTGGAACGCTTACAATCGTTTTCCGCAAAGATGTTCTAATCTTTGATTTAATAAATAAATATAGCAATTTTTACGATTTACATCTTTTCTATTATTGCCTTGAAAATAAAAATGCGTACTTTTTAAATGATAATATGGCAATTTATAGAAGGCACAAAGATGGGGTTTGGGCTGGTTCCTCCCAACTAAAAAGAAAAAATATGGACATTCACTCATATAGGGAACTTTATAAAATTTCCCCCAACTCTTTTACCAAGTATCTATATAAAAGAAGTTTAAAAAGGAAACAAAACTTTTTATTAAAATATATTCCAAAAAAAATTATGGGATCGGCGAATCATTTTAGGGAATATTTAAGTCAATATAACAATTTTGTATTAATACCCTTTATCATGAGAATGCCCATTTCTTCCTTAAGAATGTTTGTAGTTAAAAAAAAGTTTCACAAGGTTGGATCAAATTCATTTTTCTTACGAGGTGTAAATTTTATTGCTCCAGATAACATAGAAATAGGCAATAATTGCGTGATCAATAATAATGTATTTTTAGATGGTAGAGGAGGAAAAGTAAAAATAGGCAATAATGTTGATATTGCACGTGAGACGAATATTTGGACGTTGGAACACGACGTCCATGACGACTATCATAGGACCGTTGGTGGAGATGTAATTATAGAAGATTATGTTTGGATTGCATCAAGAGTTACAGTATTGCCATCTGTGAAAATTGGAAAAGGGGCAGTAATTGCATGTGGGGCAGTCGTAACAAAAGATGTTCCACCTATGACCATTGTAGGAGGAGTACCTGCCAAACCTATAGGAATACGAAAAAGCGCACTAAAATATACAATAAATTATCATCCTAAATTCCGATAAATGAAAGTATTACTAGTTTATAGCAATAAAAATCAAAATATCGATAATCCTTATGTGTTCACATTAAAAAAGGAACTCGAAAATATAGGATGCAAAGTAGATTGGGGATTAGATCTTTTCTGGAACAACTTTGAAGAATATAACATTATCCATTTCCAATGGCCCGAAGCAATTTTCGAGTGGCAAAGGATATCAGAAAAAGAACTTTCGATGCTGATAAATCAAATTAATTTAATAAAAGAAAGGAAAATCACAATAATATATACTCGGCATAACATAAAACCTCATTATTGTAATAATCCATTTACAATAAAACTGTATGAAATCATCGAAGAAAATTGTGATGTTGTTTTTCACATGGGTTATTTTAGCAAAAAACAATTTGAGGAAAATGTCAGAAATGACAAAGTCCTTCATTATATAATTCCGCACCATACCTACGATGCATTGTACGAAACAAATATTTCTCAAATCGATTCAAGGAAAGTACTAAAAATACCTCAAAACAAATTTGTTTTCTTGTGTTTTGGCTCATTCCGAAATAACGAGGAGCGAAAAATGGTACTGGATGGTTTCAAAAAATTAAAACTCCCGAATAAGTATTTATTCGCTCCAAGATTTTATCAATTCAAACTTTCTGTAAATCATCCTCGAAGTCTTATAAAAGGTATTAAAGAAAGATGCAATGTTCAACATTATACAGCTAATAGCCGATTAAAAGCAGGTTTCATAGGGAATGAAGCACTTCCATTTTATTTTTCTGCTGCCGACATCATTTTTATACAGAGATGTCAAATTCTGAATTCTGGGAATATCCCGCTGGCATTTCTTTTTGGAAAAGTTGTTATAGGCCCTGATATTGGAAATGTAGGTGAAATACTTCGAAATACAGGAAACCCGTATTTTAATCCAAAAAATAACTCGTCTGTTGTTTCAGCAATGTCTGAAGGAATTGAAAAAGCAAAAGCTCATTGGGGGGCACAAAATAAAGAATATGCAACAAAAAATCTCAATTCTCATAAAATAGCTATTGAAATAAAATCAATATATGAATCTGTATTGTAAAAACGTAACAAATATATTTCTTATTTTTGAATTCAGTGTAGTCAAAATATTATTATGAATCCGCTTAATACAAATTATTCAATTATAATTCCTCACAAAAATATCCCTACACTATTGAGACGCTGTTTGGATTCAATACCAAAAAGAAATGATGTCCAAATTATCGTAGTAGATGATAATAGTGATCCGGGAATGGTGGATTTTTCAAAATTCCCTGGCCTGAATGAAACAAATATAGAAGTATATTTTACCAAAGAAGGAAAAGGTGCCGGCTATGCAAGAAATATCGGTTTATCAAAAGCAAAAGGAAAATGGTTGATTTTTGCTGATGCAGATGATTTCTTTAATGATTGTTTTAATGAAATAATGGATAAGTACCAAAAGGTTGATGCTGATATCATTTTTTTCCTTTCGAATTCGGTTGAATGTGATACAATGCATCCTATTGAAAGCAGAGGAAAGATTTATAATGAATGGCTGATTGAATCTCTTAAAAAAGGAATAATACTGGAAGAAGTAAGATACTGCATCAATCCGCCATGGGCAAAAATATTTTCAAACTCGTTTATAAAGGCTAATCAAATACAATTTGATGAAATTTTTACAGCCAATGACGTTATGTTCTCATCTAAAAGCGGCAATTTGGCTAAAAAAATTATTATAGACACTCATTTTCTGTACTGTTCAACAGTCAGGAACAATTCGCTCGATTATGAATATAGTTATGACCATGTGACATCAAGACTTAAAGTCGCAATAAACAAATATAATTTTTTAATGTCAATTGACAAGCCCCAATATCGGATGAATGTAATACCTTTTATTATCCAGCTCAAAAGATCATGTAGTAATGGTAAATGGATAAAGGTAGGGTTAATCCCCGCTTTTCACAATATAAGATTAGCCCATTTAATTAGTGATTTTATTCAACTTTTAAAAATGAAATTTACTTTAAATCGGAATTGATGAGCATAAAAGTTTCAGTTATAGTCCCTTGTTATAATCAGGTAGAATTTTTGAATGAATGCCTGATATCTGTCTTGAATCAAACTTATGAGGATTGGGAGTGTATTATTGTAAATGATGGCAGCACCGATGAAACCGAAAAAATTTCACTTGAATGGGAAAAAAAAGATTCGCGATTTGTTTATTTAAAAAAAGAAAACGGAGGTTTATGCAGCGCACGCAATTACGGTATTGCACATGCAAGTGGAAAATACATATTACCTCTTGACAGTGATGACAAAATAGGGAGTGAATATTTGGAAAGGGGGATCAAAGTTCTCGAAAAAGACAAAGACGTGGGGATTGTTTACTGTAAAGCCCATTTGTTTGGAACAGAAAATAAAGATTGGATTTTACCAACTTTCGATAAAAAACATTTGTTGTGCGAAAATTTGATTTTTTGTAGTGCGCTATATCGTAAGGAAGACTGGAAAAAAATAGGCGGGTATGACGAAAATTTAAAGTATGGATGGGAAGACTGGGAATTTTGGATAAATATGGTTTATTCATTAGATAAAAAAGTGATCAAATTGAATTATAAAGGATTCTACTACCGAATAAAAGAAAGTTCAATGATAACTTTTATTAATAAAGATAAAACAAAACAACTTGAAACTCTTGATTACATTTATTTCAAACACAAAAAGTTGTACAATGATAGTTTCGGACATCCTATCATCTCATATAGAAAAATATGGAAATTGGAAAATAAATATAAAATTCTGATTCTTTATATAAAGAAATTAAAATCATCTTTTACTGCAAAAAATATTTTACTAAAACAATAATATTTTCAAATTGTGAAATTAACTACATAAAATCAATTTTCAAATGCTGAGATTAATTAGATCAACAACCCTAATATTAATCTTTCTTTCATTATCGACAAGTTTTGAAACAGGTATTTATTATATTTTTTTGGGAATAATTATTATCCTTTTTTTTATATATACTTTAATAATACACAAAATACAGAAAATTACCACTACCGATTTAATCGCATTGAGTTTTATTTTAATTTGGGCATATGGATTTATTTTAGGTTTAATCAAGGGTAATAATACCTCATATGTTATTTCTAATTTTGCCGGGATGACATGTTATTTTATTTATTTTGTTCTCGTCCGATATAAAATTGATACACAATTATTGGTAAAAATTATTTTGGCGTCTGGATTTTTGTTAGGTATTTTTGCTTTTGCTTTTATGATATCTATAGCTTCTGGAAATCCAATACCTCTTGTAGATGCCAATATAAGTTTCTCCAGCACGGGACAATTTAGAATATACTTCCCTAATCTTGCAATCATATATTGTTTATTTGGCATTTCTTTTTATCAAATATTATACAATAAAAAAGATTTCCAATTTATGGGTCTTGATAAAAGAATAATTTCCTTTATTTACTTTATGTTATCTCTCATCACATTATTTTTCTTATGTGCGTCCAAAGGGTTTGCTCTTGGGATAATTTATGTGATAGGTATTATTGTTCTTTTTAGTTATGGAAGTCAAGTTAAAAGGAACAAACTTCATCTTTCTTTCTTTTTCTTTATTTTTTTGATTATAATTTTATTATCTGTAATCATTACTTCCGGTTACTTCAATATAATCACAAACATGTTTAAAAAAGAAGACATTTCTAATATAGCTCGTTATGAACAGTTGAATTTTCTATTAGCTGATTTAAAATTATTTGGAAATGGATTAGGCGCCACAGTGCCAGGATATATCAGTAATCCCGAATTACCTTATGGTTTTGAACTCACATTCGTTAATGTAATCCATAAATTTGGCATTTTTTCAATCATCCTTTTTTTTAATTGGATATATATGTTTTTATATTTATTCAAACAATGTTGGAATAAAAAAAATATAATTGCTAATGTTATTATGTTGTCGAGTTTAGGATACCTTTTCCCTTCAATAGGAAACCCACTATTATTTCATCCTTCCTTGGCGATATTAAATTCTATCGTTTTATACCACATTAAAATGGAAAAAAACAATGCGAAAAAAGTCAGTTTGCATAGCAACATTTAATGGAGAAAAATATATTGAAGAACAATTAGTATCAATATTGGAGCAATTAAACGATACCGATGAAATAATAATTTCTGATGATAATTCATCAGATAATACACTCAATATAATCAATGATCTGTACGATCAAAGAATTAAGATTTACAAAAATCCAAACAAAGGGATCATTTCCAATTTTGAAAACGCTTTAAATTTAGCAACCGGAGATTATATTTTTCTCTGTGACCAAGATGATGTGTGGTTACCTCATAAAGTTGAAACAATCATTCCTTATTTAAAAGAATATGATCTCGTTGTTTCCGACTGTAAAATTGTAGATAAAGATTTGCAAGTTACAGAAAGGTCCTTTTTTAAAATTATGCATTCAGGACCAGGATTTTGGAAAAATTTTGTAAAAAACACTTACCTGGGTTGTTGTATGGCATTTAAGAAAGAAATATTAAATTATGCACTCCCTTTCCCTTTAAATATCGCCATGCATGATATATGGATTGGACTGTCAGTAGAAATTCACGGTAAACCATTTTTTTTAAACGAGCCACTCGTTCTATATAGAAGACATAACGATAATGCCAGTCCAAGCGGAGGAAAGAGTACATACCCATTAAGTTATAGAATTCGATATCGGTATTATATCTTGAAAGAATTAATCAAAAGAAAAAAGGAAACAAAAGGAGCAATAAAAATTCAACCATGATAAAAAATTTTTTCCACAAATTCTTTTTTATATTTGTTCCCATTTTATTGTTTTCACTGCCAATAAACAAAACAATAGCACAAACAATATATGTATCTAAACAAGGAAATGATAACAATTCAGGTACATATGACATGCCATTAGAAAGTCTTGATGCCGCATTAAAAAAAGTATCATTTGAAAAAGGACAAAACAATCAAAAAGAGGTAAGAATTATTGTAAAAAAAGGAGAATATTATCTGAATAAACCTATTATTATCTCAGACAAAATCCTGAATGAGGAATATCAACTCATCATAGAAGGTGAAAAGGAAACAATGCCTGTTTTTAAAGGAAGTATTCCTTTAGGCAAATTCGAAAAAGTAACCGATATATTATGGAAGATGGATATATCCGATATTGTAAAAAACAACAAATTGGATGCGCAGCAGGTATTTATTAACGGAAAAAGAGCAATAAGAGCCCGAACGCCCAATCAGGGAGACTTTTATCGTACATTCAGAGTACAACAAGTACCAATGAAAGGTTCCAACAATTTAGCCACTCAAAAGATTTTCTTGACAAACGATCAAATTAATGCATTAAATGGAATATCATCCGAAGATTTAAAGAATGTAGTTATCTCTTTTAATCTCAAATGGGACAGACTGAGAGGCCATCTTGCCAATATATCGAGAAAAGAAAAAAACATTACCTTAATTACTCATCCTCTGCCTAAAGCAATTAATCTGGAAAGCGCTCCTTCCTTATTCTATTTTGAAAATTCAATAGAATTTTTAGATCAAGCCGGTGAATGGTATCTGGATGAAAAAGGGATACTTTATTATATACCGCGTAAAGGAGAAAATATCGAAACAACTTTTGCAGAAATACCCATATTGGATGAATTGCTTAAAATTGAAGGGGAACCGGAGAATAAAGTAAAAAACATGGTTTTCAAAAATTTATCGTTCCAGTATACCAAACATATCATGCCCAAAGAAGGTGAAATGCCTCAGCAGGCTGCCGCCAATACAAAGGCAGCAGTAACTGTCAATTTTGCACAAAACATTACTTTTGAAAATTGTGAAATCGGCAATACGAGCAATAATGCAATATGGCTGAAAAACGGGTGTATCAATAACAAAATTGTTCATTGTCATTTTCACGATTTGGGTATCGGAGGCATAAAAATCGGGGATCCTTCTATACCGACCAATCCATTTTTCATGACCGAAAATAATATCATCGAAAATAACATCGTTCACTCCGGAGGTTACGAAATACCCACGGGCGTAGGGATTATCCTGTTTCATTCGGGCAACAATACGATTTCACACAACGATATAGCAGATTTCCGGTATTCCGGCATATCAGTAGGATGGGTATGGGGTTATAAACCAAGTCTTGCAAAAAACAATAAAATTATTTACAATCATATCCATCATTTGGGGTGGGGTGAATTGAGCGATATGGGAGGCATATATACCTTAGGACCTTCGGAAGGGACAGAGGTGAGTCATAATGTAATACACGATATATACTCGTATGATTATGGCGGGTGGGGTTTATATACGGATGAAGGTTCAACAGGCATAATATTGGAAAATAATTTGGTATATAATTGCAAAAGTTCAGGATTTCATCAACACTACGGAAAAGAGAATATTGTTCGCAACAATATTTTTGCAAATAATATCAAGGCTCAATTGGAAGCTACACGAAAAGAAAACCATCTTTCATTCACCTTTACCAATAATATTGTTTTTTTTAATAGAGGTGTATTGATTGGAAAACCCGGATGGGATGTAATACGCATCGATGCGAATAAAAATTTATATTGGGATACACGAACGACGGATATTCGCTTTTTGAATTATTCATTTGAGGAATGGAAACAAAAAACGGGGAAAGATAAAAATTCCATTATTGCAGACCCCATGTTTGTTGATCCGGAGCACAATGACTTCAGATTTAAAAACAAACGGAATATAAATAAAATAAGATTTAAACCATTCGATTACACGCATGCAGGTGTATACGGAGACGATGATTGGGTTAAAAAAGCTGAACTGGATTCAGCAATAATCCATGCCTACAATGCAACGATTGCAAAAAAAATAATGCAGGATGGCAATAAATAATGCAATGAAAATATCCATTATTACAGCTACATACAATAGTGAAGCCACCATAAAAGATACGTTGGAGAGCGTAAATGCACAAACATATCCCGATATTGAACATATTATTGTGGACGGGGCCAGTAAGGATAACACATTGGATCTTGTGAAAAAATACGGAAAAAGAGTGTCTCTAATCATATCCGAACCCGACAAAGGAATTTACGATGCGATGAATAAAGGAATAAAAGCTGCAACCGGTGACGTAATCGGAATATTGAATTCGGATGACTTTTTTACATCGAATGATGTAATAGCCACGATGGTCAATGCATTTGAAAATGATGAAATTGATGCTGTATTTGGCGATATTCACTATGTGAATCCTGATAACCTGAACAAATGTGTCCGTTATTATTCTTCTGCAGCTTTTAACCTCTCATTGTTTAAATTTGGCATCATGCCCGCACATCCTTCTTTTTATGTCAAACGAAGTTGTTACGAAAAATACGGTCTTTATTCGTTGGATTATAAAATTGCTTCCGATTTCGATCTGTTGATTCGTTTTTTATACACCCACAAAATAAAATATCAATATTTAAAAAAAGACTTTGTTACGATGCGAACAGGAGGTGAAAGTACCAAAAATCTGAATAACAGAATGTTAATAAACAAAGAAGATCTAAAAGCTTGTAGAAAATATGGTATAACTACCAATATATTTATGATCATGCTTAAGTACCTTTATAAAATATTCGAGTTGAAAGTATGAGCATCGTCCTCCCTGGCATTCATTAAACGACATCTTTTTTGCAAATGAAAAAATGCATTATTAGAAATGAGTAAAAATCCTTTTTCCTTGTATGATTTTTTAGGATATGCTTTCCCGGGAGCCATTAGTATTATACTCTTCTGGTTTATCTTAAGAGTATCACCTAACAGCATCTATGATTTATTGAATAATAATAACGATAATTTATTTTCCCTTTTTAAGCCAAATAATTTAATTCTTTTAATTTTAGCTTCTTATGTTGCAGGTCATTTATTCGCCTATTTATCATCATTGATTGTTGAAAGATTTTCATTATGGAATTATGATTACCCATCTTCCTATCTTATGGCTAAAGAGTCACCGAAAAGTAATCTCTTTAATTTTAAAAATCTTGAAATAGTCAAGATATTTTGGAGAATAATCTTTTGTTTCGTGCTATTCCCCATTTCAATATGCTCATTCCTTATTGGAAAATGTCTTAGAATAAACAGTTACGTAATCAGGTCATTGGATGAAACAACCCAAAGGCATTTAAAAGAAAAATATCCCGGACTTTTAAAAAAATTAAACTTATCTGTCTCCGACAAAGAGACCCTTAATAATTATGATTATCACCGAATTATTTACCATTATGAATATGAAAAACAGTCAAAGCACAGCAAAAAAATGGATAATTATGTGGCATTATATGGTTTTTTAAGATCTTTAGCTCTAATATTTACATTATTTTTTGACTGCTTGTTAATCAAAGGAATTTTAAGTATAAATTGGAGAATGCCTTTTGATTGGAAAATGATTATATTTATAACAATATGCGGGCTAATTGCATATACTTTCTATCTTGGATTTATTAAGTTTTATCGCAGATTTACACTTGAGTCATTTATGGCATTAATTACAGATCCTGAGATATAATCAACAAAATATGAACATTCTCATCACGGGCATTAACGGGTTTGTGGGTTCCAACTTCACCGAAAAGTGGAAAGAAAGTCACGTCCTCTATGGATTGGATATAAATCAAACTCCAAAAAACGGGGTGAAAGCAATTTACAGTTGGGAGCAATTGGCGGAAATTCCTGAAACGGATGCAATTGTGCATTTGGCGGGGAAAGCGCACGATACCAAGAACAGGAGTAAGGCTGCAGAATATTTTGCCGTGAATACAGGACTTACGCAAAAGATTTTTGATTATTTTCTACAATCGTCTGCACGAAAATTCATTTTCTTCAGTTCGGTGAAAGCGGCTGCGAATAGTGTACTGGGTGATGTACTTACGGAGGAGGTGGCGCCTGCGCCAGTGGGGCCTTACGGGAAATCGAAGATTAGAGCAGAAGGATTCATTTTAAGAGCCGAAAAACAAGATCCAAGAGTAAAGGATAAAAAGATATATATTTTGCGGCCGTGCATGATTCACGGACCGGGGAACAAAGGAAATCTGAACCTGCTGTATAATGTGGTGAGCAAAGGAATTCCCTGGCCGTTGGGGGCTTTCGACAACAGGCGTTCGTTTTGTTCTATCGATAATATGGCTTTCGTTGTTGAACAGCTTATCGTGAGAGACGATATTCCTTCGGGGATTTATCAGGTGTGCGACGATGAAGCGTTGTCGACTAACGAACTGATACAGTTGATAAATGAATCGTTGGGAAAAAAGACGCGGATATGGAAACTACCGAAGTCTTTCATGACCGGCGCTGCCGGCATTTGTGGCGCTTTGCATCTGCCGCTCAACAAGGAGCGGTTGCGGAAACTGACGGAGAATTACGTGGTGAGCAACGAAAAAATAAAATCGGCTTTGGGTATCGAAAAAATGCCGATTTCGGCACACGAGGGGATAAAGAAAACACTGGAAAGCTTTTTAATGCGTTATAGCCAGTAACCATAAAAACACGATTTTTGCCGGCAGTCGATGATATACTATATATTTTTTAATTATCTTTGTCAATATTTCAATTCGTAATCGCCGGATCGCCGGCGTGAAAAAATAAGGAATTATGGAATACGCCTTCATGTTGGTGGTGCTGTTTGCTGCTGAATTGATTTATTTTCGGATTGCACGAAAATACGGAATTGTGGATGTACCGAACGGTCGCAGTTCGCACAACCAGCCAACATTGAGAGGCGGGGGCGTGATCTACTGGCTGGCGGCAGCAATCTATTTTGCCCTGAACCCATCGGAGGAGACAGCTTGGATTTTTTTGGGACTGACGGCTATTGCTGCCGTAAGTTTTCTGGACGATGTGTCTGAAGTGAGGCAGAAAATCCGACTGATTTTCCAACTGCTGAGCATAACGTGTGCCTTTATTGCCATCGGTGCATTTGGAAGATATCCGTGGTGGGCAATCGGGTTGGGTTATTTCTTAATTGTGGCTATCCTGAATGCGTATAATTTTATGGACGGCATCAACGGTATGACCGGACTTTGCTCGCTGGTGATACTGGGTTCGATGCAATATGTCAACCTCTATATCTCTCCGTTTGTCAATCCCGATCTGATATGGTACCCGATGATTGCATCGGTGGTTTTTTTGTTTTTCAACTTCCGAAAGAAAGCCAAATGTTTTGCCGGCGACGTGGGCAGCATCAGCATCGGTTTTTGGGTGGTGGTGTTGTTGCTGCGGCTGATGATCGAAACACAAAACCTGATTTGGATCGGTTTCCTGTTGGTATACGGTGTAGAAAATTGCGGAACCATTTCCCATCGCCTTCTTCGAAGAGAAAACATATTAGAACCTCACCGCTTGCATTTCTTTCAGATACTTGTTAACGAATGTCACCTGCCGCACCTCGGTGTATCGACGGCCTACGCGCTGGTGCAGTTGCTTTGTTCGGTTCTCATCATCCGCCTTTATCCTTCCATGGGCTGGGGCATTTTCTTTATTCTTGCCGGCATACTGACGGCGACGTATTTCCTTAAGTTTAAATTAATGAAAATGACGAACAGCCCGCAGCTGATGAATAATCTTTGCAAACAGGCTGTTATGAGCTGCCAATCTGCGTATAACTTAGCAAACATTGCTATCTCCACAGCTCACGGAGATCTTTCCCCATCAACCGAGGCGGAAGATATTGAGAATGAGACATATATTGCACCTGCAACCGAATTGGCACACCCACAATCTTGTGCAACCCATGACGCAAGCTACCCCCAAGCCGGCGCATCCAAAACTAAACCCGCATCTGCGAAGCCTCAACCGTCAACCGCTGCATCATCTGCTGCTTACGCGCCGCAACCGGCAGCCAAAAACCCTGCGCTGTCGCACCTGGACGAAACCGAACCGGCCGAAAGTATTGCCCACCCACACAAAGACGATATTTTTCTTCTGACTAACCCTGATCGACCCAACCATCCCAACCAACCCTAACCATCCTTAATCTATCCAATCAACCCAATCATTTCCACTCTGCCGACCCTTAAATCTCACCTCAATAACAGTGAACTCAAGGGGTAAAAATTATTTTTTCTATGCTAAATTGCCTACCTTTGTGAGAAAAATCATGCTTTGCTTAGCAATTGAATTATTACTATTGATTTGTAAATAATGAGTGAACTTCAGAATAAATCGGAAATTAATTACGAATCGGTGATGATAGCGGTGTAAGGGTACCGCTTGTAGCGCTCGAAAGGGTACCGGCTGTAGCGGAGCAAAGGGTACCGCTCCAAAGCCTGTAAATATATACCACAAAAGTAATTTATTTTTTCTTTCTGCGTCTCATCGACTCGCCGGATTTATGGAAAGCTTTCCATAAAAAAGGACCAAGTTATCGGATGGAAAACAGGCAAACTATTTTCTGAAAAAAATAAAAAAGAGGTTGTTTTACAGTAAAAAAATATGTATTTTTGAGGCACGATTACTGTACTCTTGTTCCCGAAATCACTGTAGTCGATTTTCCCGAAATCACTGTATTTCTATTTCCTGTTTACAACCCTTTTGGCCGAGCTGATGATCGGCAAGTATGTCTATCATCTTCCTTTTTATCGTCAGCTTCAAATGCCGGGGCAAATGGGTGTGAATCTACCACCTCCTACGGTGAATGACCGGTTCAAAGATACAACCGTAAGCACCCGATTAAATACCCCTTGATTTATTCCTCATTAACTTTGGCGTTCATAATCTCGGTACAGAGATTCCAAACTTTACCGGTAATCGTTAGAGTATTATTAGAGTATTATTAGATTCCTCTTTTTTCCACCTGTTAGGCAAGAGTGCCTTCAGGGTTTCATCATTTCCCGGTTTCTGAAGGTATGGCATTTTTGAGATTACATCATTAAGCCACTCTCTGGGGTTTACACCGGATTCTTTGCACGATGTAAGCAAAGAACAGATTACGGCAGTATTCTGAGCAGCTTCGTGGTTACCGCAGAACAAAAAGTTTTTCCGTGATACTGCTATCGGTCTGATGGCATTTTCTGCCAGGTTGTTATCTATTTTTAATCTGCCGTCTTTTAAATAATTTTTCATACGCGGCCATAAAGAGTAGGAGTAACCGATTGCTTCACCCATACGGCTCTTGGGTAATACAGTCGGATATGTTTTCTCCATCCACTTTTCAAAAGATAGCAATATGGGACCGGCAAGCTCATTCCTTTTTTTACAGCGCTCCTCAAACGACAGGTTCTGCTCATCTGCCATTCTTTCTATTCGGTAAAGTTGCTGTATCTGCTTTAATGCATATTCGGCCAGCGTTTTATTTTCATCCAACGCTGTTTCATATCGTCGCCTTATATGGGCCATGCAGCCGACAAGACATACCCGGTCATTACTTTCAAAAACATTATAGGAACTAAACCCATCACTTTGAAGGTAACCTTCAAATGATTTTAATAAAGAACAGGCTGTTTCTCCGGATCTTGACCCTTCATCATAGTGAAAGAAAACCAGTTTCTTCATTACGGATCTTACCATCCAGAGGTACTCCTTTTTTGCATAGTGGATAATCCGGAGCATGTCCACCCACTTTCCGGTCAAAATCCGGTGATTTAAGAAGATAGCAAATTCTTCGAAAATCAACCATTTTGTCATATATCCAAGAAAACAGCTTATATATTGTAAAAATA
>NZ_JAPCWE010000002.1 GCF_025943985.1 Anaerorudis cellulosivorans
TTCCTTCACATAGAATCGAATTAAAAGGAGATAGTTTAAGAAAAAAAAGATAACTTTGCCAAATTGATAGTTCAGCCAGTGGGTGGGTATCACCGGAATCACTGGGTGGATATCACCGGAATATCAACTTTACGCATCTTTATTTCCTACAAATTATACAATTTCCACACCTTTCCCACCCCGTATACCGAAATTTCTGCATCCTAAATATCCCAAGTATCCCGAGTATCCTGATTCGCCATAAATCCTGCAAATCCTACCCAGTTTATTATGCCTGCAAAATCCTTTCACGGTTTATATTAATAAATTTAAAGGAGCAATTATATAGGCCTGTCACCAAATGATCATTCTCAATCACATGTCGTAAAGCAGATTAAGGAGTATCTTTTTTAAGCTTGGGAGACAAAAAAACAAGGTAAGACACACAGACAGTAAGAATAATAACTGCTCCGGTTTGACTGTTCAAAACATCCGATGCCACGCCCATGAGTAGAGGAAAAACCGCTCCACCTGCCAACCCCATTATCATCAAACCGGATATTTCGTTATTCCTCTCCGGCAAGTGTAGTAATGCCTGCGAAAACATGATGGAAAATATATTCGAATTCCCGTAACCTATCAGGGCTACAAAAAGGAAAATAGCAGCGGAAGAATAACCAAAATAAAGGCCAATTACCGCTATAACTATAAGAGCAACACTGATATGGAAAAATTTTCTTGCGGAATAGTGCGCGAGGATAAAAGACCCACTCAACGCCCCGATTGTACGCAACAAAAAATAAATGCTGGTTGCATAACCTGCTTGAGACAACGGCATGTTAACCCTTTCAATAAGCAATTTCGGGGCAGTCGTATTTATTCCCACATCAATTCCCACATGTACCATTATTCCCAGAAACAACATCAGGATGTACGGATCTTTCAATAGAGCAAAACAGTCTCCAAATGTTGACCGGTGCTCTACCGGTTTTTCGGCAATTTTTGTAAAAGACAACGTCAGGGCAGCAACAATAGCAATAATTGAAAAAATAGGATACAATATTTTCCAGTCACCAAAACGAATAGCTGCCCATCCGGCAATAATCGGAGCTAAAAAGGATGCAATTGCCTTTACAAATTGGCCGAAGGTAAGGGTACTTGCCAATTTATTTCCGCTAACTATATTTGATACCAAAGGATTCAGGGAAACCTGCATGAGCGTGTTGCCAATTCCCAATAATGAAAAAGCGATGAGCATGACGAAAAAACTGTAACTTACTAATGGAACCATTAACGCAACAATCGTTACGATAAGACTGAGGATAACCGTTTTGCGACGTCCTATCTTGTTCATCAGTATCCCTGTTGGAACAGAAAATACGAGAAACCACAAAAACACCATAAATGGCATTAAGTTTGCCAACGTGTCGTTTAATCCAAAATCATTCTTAACATAATTCGTGGCGATTCCTACAAGATCTACAAAACCCATTGAAAAAAAAGCCAGCATCACCGGGATAAGTTGAGAAAGCGAATGTTTATTTTTCATTTTTATGATTCATTAAAAGTTTATTTTATCGTGTAACCCATGCACCGGGTCGGGTGCAAACGAAAGCCGATCTGTCCGCCGCTAGTTGGTGCGCTTCATGCATGGATTTTCCGTGAAGAATGGCAGTAATGAAAACACCGGTGAAAGCATCGCCTGCTCCAACCGTATCCACGACTTCCACTTTCGGGGTTTTTATAAAGGAGGAATCTTCCGGAGCCAAAATAAGGCTATACTCGTCTCCCGCGGTCAATATCAGGAATTTCAAATTGAATTGTTCCACGAACCAACGGCAAGCATTTTCATCCGACAAATGATCAAGAGAAAAAAGCCGTTTCAACAGTTTCAGCTCTTCTTCGTTCATTTTCAAAACATTGCTTTTTTCGAGTGAAGAAGCTATTATTTCTTCGGAATAATAATGTTGACGTATATTGATATCGAAAATCCGAAATGCATGAGGCGGCGTAAGCGAAAGAAATGTTTGAATGGTATTTCGCGATTCTTCAGAACGTTGGGCAAGCGTTCCGAAACACACGGCATCGGCTTTGCCGGCAATTTCTTTCATCGGTTCCGTTAATGGTATATGATCCCATGCCACATTTTCGATAATGGTATAAGACGGAATACCATCCTTAAGCTCCACCAGAACTCTGCCGGTTGGGTAATCAACACGTTCTGCAATGGCATTTATGCCTGCCTGACCGACTTCTTTCAGAATTTCGTCGCCCAACGGATCATTCCCGACGGCCGTAATGGCATAGCTTTCGGCGCCAACTTGGGAAGCATGATATACAAAATTGATGGGAGCTCCTCCCGCTTTTTTGCCGGAAGGCAAGATATCCCAAAGCAGTTCGCCAATACCGATAATAACAGGTTTTTTATTCATATTATTCATTTATTTATTCCAAATCGAATTTAATTCATTGACGGTACCCCCAATCATTTCTATACGTCCGTTTTCGGCAAACAATTCGATCTCGTCAAAAATATCCGAAGGAAACACCAAATCGGTAATAACTGCTTTGCCATCAGCCGCAAACAGCTCTACCGAGGAAACATCGATAATCATGCGCCAGGTTATCTCGGGCTCACGAACAATATACGGAGCAAAATGCAGGGAAGGAAATGAAGAAGAAAAATTTTCGCCTGTCGCACGGGTTCTGTCTGCATAAAAACACCTGTCGATGTTGTCATATCCAACAGTGTAATATTCCCCTTTGGAATTTTTTAGGGTGATGCCGTATTTATTCGGAAAACCCATTTTTGTCTTATTTGCCAAATTAAAAGTTAACGTGATTTCCATTGGAGCTTTTGCAAAAGGAATCTTGTCCGAAATAGATTGTGTGCCCGAAATCATCATTTTTTTTAAATTCACTTTCTTCCCATATAATTTTTCAATTTCCTGTACAGGATCAGATGTCAGCAAATATCGGTTCCCCTCTTTTTCAAGGCCCAATTCGCGCGGAAAAGTCGCCGCACCTCTCCACCCTTCAGTGGGAACTTCATTGGCATACTGCCAATTATTCATCCATCCGATCAAAATTCTCCTATCGTCGGAAGCATTGTTCCATGTCACGCCGGCATAATTGTCTTTTCCATAGTCCATCCATAATGTCACCTCCTGATCGGTTTCGAAACATCGCCCGTCGAATTCGCCTACGAAATATTGCGTGCCGGAACCTCCTGCAGGAGCACCCGGATTAACGTTCACGATCAATACCCATTTCGTTTCATCCGTATTCCTTACCTTTAAAAGAAAAAGATCGGGACATTCCCACACACCTTCATGAGAGCCTTTCCCTTCTCCGAATTCGCCGCTGTAAGTCCAATCGATGCAGTTCGGTGAAGTATAAAATTGAATGACTTGGCCGGCAGCGATACTCATAACCCATTTTTGGGTTTCTTCATGCCATATCACTTTCGGATCGCGAAAATCGGGGATTCCCGGATTTTTTATCACCGGATTATGCACGTATTTTGTCCATGAACGACCATTATCCGTGCTGTAAGCAATGGCTTGCGATTGGGTTTCGTTTCTGCGTCCTTCTTCGGCGGCAACAGGATCGTGATACGTAAAAAAAGCGATGAGCGGAGGATTGTACTCACTCCCAAAACCTGATGTATTCCTTAAGTCAACCACGGCACTCCCCGAAAAAATGTATCCCAAACTGTCGGGATAAAGAGCTATAGGCAAATGTTCCCAATGCACAAGATCCCTGCTTACGGCATGTCCCCAATGCATAGGACCCCAAAAAGGTTTCTCGGGATAATGTTGATAAAAAAGATGATATTCCCCATTGTGATAAACCAATCCGTTTGGATCGTTCATCCAATTTTTCGCAGGTGAAAAATGTACCTGCGGACGGTGTTTCTCTTGAAAAGGCATATCCCCCTCTTCTTTTGGCCGACTGTTTTTGCATCCTGAAAATAGGAATGCGATGAAAATCAGAAAAAAATAATATACTTTCATATTCTTAATGCTTATTACCGATTTAATTTTTCAAAACAATATGTCTGTCAATTTTATTATTCCCAAATAGATTTCATTTCATATGCTTCCAGGGAATGAATCTTAATGTCTCCTTCCAGTTGAAGTCCGTCATTTTTTGTTGATTTATTTAATGCTTCCGATATGAAAAGTTTTCCCTTGTCGATATAACATTCAATCGATGTTTTGTCAATAAGCAGCTCGATGTTGAAGCGAAAAATTCCGGGATAAATGCAAGTATACGGAGCTCCATTAAAGCGATTAAAATTTCCATCGTAGTGTATGACGGGATTCCCTTTAAAGAGAATTTTCAGATCCAAACCGTGCTCTATTTCCACATCCATTATTACATGAAGCAGCTCATTATCAATTCCTTTTAATTTTTTATTGGCTTCTTCACAAGTAAGATCTTTCCACGTATACCTTTTATCGTGTAGTTTCGCTATTTCACTTATGGGTTCACAAAACAATCTTATACCTTCCCTGGTGGTTCTGAGTGTCAATTCGGTTGGAAATAACATCATCTGATTAAATGGCATCCCGGGTTGTTCAATACGTCCCCAACTCATTTGAATTCTTCTTTCATCAGGAAGGTTGTTAAATGTTTGAGCTGCGTATTGGCTACCCCATGAATAAAAATATTTGCCTTGTTCGGGAGTGAAAACTTCACCATCAAAATCACCCGTCATATAAGTTCCCGATGCCCCATACATTACCCATTTTTTATTGTTTTCGTTTCCATCAACAGGCAATTCAAACAGTTCGGGACATTCAAAAAAACCCTTTATTTTGCTTTTATATTCCCATTTTTTTAAATCTTTCGAGTTGTATATGGCAAAATAATTATCTTCATACAATACCATTACCCAAACGCCGGATGATTTATGCCAAAATACTTTTGGGTCCCTGTCAGGGCCGAGAATGGGATTGCCGGCATATTTACTGAAAGTCCGTCCTTTGTCAGTACTATAAGCAAGATTTTGCGTCATATTTTTCCCTGCTGCCGTATAAAATGCAACCATGGTGTTCTTTCCCCATCCTCCCGTATTTTTCTCATCGATAACAGCAGAACCTGAAAACATTGTTCCCATCTTATCAGGATAAAGAGCAGGATTCAACTCTTCCCAGTGTAAAAGGTCTTTGCTTACGGCATGTCCCCAGTGCATATTACCCCATTGGGTTTCGTAAGGGTTGTGTTGGTAAAACAAATGATACTCCCCATCAAGATAGAGCAAGCCGTTAGGATCATTGTTCCATCCTCTTCGGGTTGTAAAGTGAAACTGAGGACGATTTGTTTCCCTGTATAGACTGTCTTCCCCCTCAATTTTATTGGATTGATAAATCTGATCAATACCTTTGACTTGATCACTGAATGTCAATTTCAATTTCTCACCTGTCCATTTGGATAAATCCGCAAAAACCCAGTAGTCAATCTTATCATCTGCTATACGGATTTCTCCGTACGTCAATGTATCTTCCCCTAATACGAATTGAACTCTCTGTCTTTCTTGCTTCATCTCGATGGGAATATTGAGGTACTTGTTTTCAATGAGAAATTCTTTTTCAATTCGTTGACCAAGTACTTTCGATGAAAATAATATAGTTAAAACGATAGCAAAACGGTATTTCATGAGTGTCTTCGTAATTAAATAATTAAAGATATGCACAATTCCCTGTTTATTTTGTATGGCCGGCAACATTCGAGCCTTCGAACTAAAGTTAAATGCTGCCGGCATACACAAATTTCGATTAAAGATACTTGAAAATTTCCAAGTTCGATACTGAAAATCAATATCCCGGATTTTGTTTATAGATCCCTTTTACGTAGCTGATTTGTTGTTGTGGAATCGGAAAGTATTCGTCTCGTCCTTTCGTGAATTTTGCATCCTTCAAATAGGTATAGCGTGTTTTTTCGACTTCAAAATATTCGTTCATGAATTCTTCGGCAAGTCCCCATCTTACCAAGTCGAAAAACCATTTGCCTTCCGTGGAAAATTCTAAATGACGCTCCCATTGTAAAGCTTTGAATGCGAAATCTTTATTCCACGCAGGACAATTTATTCCCGGTTTGTAAGGTTCTACACTGAAATTACCGGTAGGAGAGCCATCTGAAAATTTCAATCTTCCCGTACTGTTAGCGGCTCGTTCACGTATTTTATTGATTAGAGTCAATGCCTCATCCAAACCTGTTCCAAGTTGGATCAATGCTTCAGCCCTCCATAACATCACTTCATCCAATCGCAGCACATCCCAATTTAAGGCGGCACCCATAAAAGGATTAGTTTTCCTGAAACATGGACAATCCGGCAAAACGATTAATTTTTGGCTCATCGTATATCCGTAAACTTCCGGCTGACGTACCCAGCTTTTTTCCATTATGAAATCGGGATCATATTTCCAAGGTAAGCCGGGAACACACGCGGTATGCAATAAACGTGGGTCACTTGGAGTTGCAACAATTGCATCCTTATTGTCGAGCCTGATTCCGGAATTGAAGTTATCAAAATCGGGTACACCGTTAACCGTTTTGTAACGATTCATCATATTGGTCGAGGGTTGCAAAAAACCGCAACAACCATATTCCGGATTCATTGGGCAAACAAGCCATGAATTGAGACGCCCTGTGGGTGAACCATCATTATTGGCCGAATATTGTATTGCCCAAACGGATTCCTGCCCATTTTCATATTCACAAAGGAAGTTTTGTGCGAAATCGGGGAATAAACTTTTGCCCGAATAATCGATAATGTCTTTACATAAATTCGCCACCTCTGTAAGTTTTTCCTTATTGATGTTTATTACATTGTGATTCTCATCCTGTTCATAAGCCGAAAAAAGTAAAGCTTTGGCTAGATAAGCTTCTGCAGCATATTTGGTAGGACGTCCCACTTCCTCTTGTTTTTCAGGAAGATTTTCAACACCATATCTGAAATCGTCTATGAGTTTTTGCCACAGTTCTTCATTGCTCAATTCATCATTGCTTATTTTGTCATATTCTTCTTCAGGAGTATTTTCATCGATATAAGGAAAATAATTGAAGCACAATTTCATATACATATAGATATGTCCGCGCAAAAAACGTAATTCGGCAATCCGTTGTTTTTTCAGGGGAAATTCTTCTTCACTTAAATTCTGTACCCTTCTTAATGCATCGTGAACTCTTCCAACCGCCACATAATGAACCCACCACAGATTATCAAGCTCGCCGGTTGTTGTGGGTTCCATATAGGTAAATGTTTCCCATAAATTTTGTTCTGCAAGATCATTTGTTCCTGCTCCTCCCTTGTAAGCTTCTCCTCCTCTGCACGAACCTTCGGCATAAGGCATTCCCATTTGTTTATTGAAATTATTTTGTCCGCAGAACGAATATGCGGCGATTATCATTTGCTCGACTTTGTCAGGAGCATTTAACTCGTCCGATGCTACTATTCCTTGAGGATTTTGGTCGAGCATGGATTCACAAGAAAAGAAGAAAATTAAAGCAAGACCAAGAGTGAGTTTTATTATTTTTATTTTCATATTTATTCTTTTTTTTAATTATCAGAAAGTTATGTTTAAGCCCATTGTCATTGAAAAGGGTAAGGGATAGGTGTTCCCGGGTGTTTCGGGATCAAGACCGGTATAAGCATCATCACCCCGGGTTTTCTTTATCGTTAAAACATTATCCGCTCTCAGAAATATTCTGCTGTGTTGAATTTTTAACAAATTTGTCAGATTACCGGGCAGTGTATATCCTAATTCCATATTTTTAATTTTCATGAAAGATCCACTTTCCACAAAGTAGGTTGAAAAACGGCCCTCGTCATTATAGTTGTTAACGGAAAGAGCGGGTATTGTAGATTTGTTGTTTTTCGGGGTCCAGGCATTCAAAAGCCTTGTTCCATAATTTTCGCCAACCGTGCCCAAGAAATAAAAATCGGTCCAACTTTTCCATCCGGAAACGTTTAGGTCTTTACCTAAAATACCGTTGAGAAATAAGCTGAAGTCAAAATTATTCCATTCAAGACCCATTGTTACGCCGAATTCGAAATCGGGATTTTCATCGCCTATCCATGTGCGATCTTTGCTGTCTATTGTCTTGTCCCCATTTAAATCTTTATAACGGATTCGGCCTGGTGCTGCTCCAATTTGTGTAGCATGTTGATCAACTTCTTCCTGCGATTGAAAAAGACCATCGGCGACATACCCATATAATGAGTATCTTGAACGACCCAGTATATTATCTTCCATGCCATTTCCGGGAAAGTTGTTTATTACTTGTTCGGGAACTTTTACAATCGTATTTTGGTTATGCGACAGGATCCCGCCTATATTGAAATGTACATCTTTAATCTTTTGATTATAATCGAGATTGATTTCAAAACCTTTATTGTCGACATCTGCTCCGTTTAACCACATCCCTGCACCTTCGCCTAATGTTGCAACATAACCGGGTTTCATTAAAATATCTCGCGTATATTTTAAATAATAATCAAATGAACCGGTAAGTCTTGAATCAAGAATTACAAAATCTAATCCGAAATTGTGTTGCGAAGTACTTTCCCATTTCAAATTCGGATTCCCCCTTTGAATACGTCTGAAACCAGCCGGTAAAGTTCCTGCTTGACCGGTGATGTCGTAAGCCGTTCCCCAGTTCCAGTCCCAAACATTATTGCTGTCATAGAGATATTCGTACATCTGAAAATGTGCATAATTATCAATTTGAGAGTTGCCGTTTTGTCCCCAACCATATCGAAGTTTAAGCTGTGAAAAACCTGATAAAAATTTTTCCAAGAACTTTTCGCTGCTTAAAACCCATCCTACAGAGAAAGCCGGAAAGGTTGCCCATCGTTTATTTTCGCCGAATACGGATGAAGCATCGCGGCGTAAAGTAAAAGAGGCCAAGTATCGGTTGTCGTAATTGTAATTCATTTTTCCGAACCATGAAATCATCCTGTTCATGGCAGCACCTCCACCGTTGTCTTTTTCTTGTTCACCTGCATTCAGATACATATAGTCGGTTGTTTCTAATGCAAAGATTCTTCTGCTTGCCCAGATATCATTATAATCATTTGAAATGGTTTCTTGACCTCCCATTATATCAAAATTGTTTTTCCCTATGTTAAATACATATTGCAGAACGTTGCTGTTATTCCAACTAAAAGTATAATTTGCCCAATTTGTAACCTTATTTTTATCCTCGCTTAAAAATCCCGATTTATACCTTAAATCCATGTTTCTTCGCCAATAGCCTACCAAATCCAATCCGAAATTGGAATTAAATGTAAGGCCTTTCATCAATTTGATATTTAAGAAAGCATTACCAAACAATCGTAAATGATCGTCATGATTTTGGCGATTATCTTCGATCAAACGAACCGGATTCTGACGGTCACTCATGCCTCCTATGGGTCCTCCCCATCCCCCATCTTCTGTATGTACAGGAACTATGGACATGATTGATCTACATGCGCCCAATATACCGTCTCCGATATTCGGCATGCTTCTCCACTGAGATACTGTAAAGTTTTCTCCGATTTTAACTCGATTGTCCAACCAAGAATAGTCCGAATTAATCCGTGCATTTATCCGTCTGAATAAATCCTCCTTGACCGTTCCTTTATTATCATAATAATCAAGAGCAAAAAGAGCATTTCCTCTATCAGATCCTGAAGAAAGTGTAACGTTATATTGCTGAATATAACCTGTTCTCAATACTTCTTTTTGCCAATCCGTATCGGCTGATCTCATCGTTTTCGTTTCCGGATCAAGCCATTCGCGCCAGCTGACGTCATCCAAAACAAAGTACCCCTCTTCATCTTTATGATATTTGTATTGATATAATTGAGCAATCCCGACTTCGTTAGGATCTGCATTCGGATTATCGTTAACAATTGCCCAGAATTGTGCGATGCCGCGTTGTTTTGTATTCATCAGGTCATAGGGCTTTGCGCTGCTGACTAACGTATGGGAAGTATTGAAATCTACCGTCAATTTCCCTCTTTTACCTTTCCGAGTGGTAATGATAATAACACCGTTTGCAGCCCGCGCGCCATATATCGAAGCGGATGAAGCATCTTTTAATACTTGAATCGATTCGATATCCATAGAAGCCAATTCGGACATAGACCGCGTTGTAGGTGTACCATCAATAATGTATAATGGATCATTATTGTTTAGGGTTCCCTCTCCGCGTATCCTAACTGTACTCCAGGGATCAGGAGAACCCGAGAGATTAATTCGCATACCCGGAACTTTTCCTTGAAGCGCCCTCATCGAATTTCCTGTTGGACTCGACTTTAATTGATCAACTTTGACTACTGCAACTGCACCCGTCAAATCGGCTTTCCTTTGTGTTGTATAACCTGTAACAACAACTTCAGATAACGCCAGCGAACTTTCTTTCATTATGATTATTTCAGGAATACTATTTGCCTTAAATTCAAGATTATCATAGCCTACATAACTAATTTGAACTGTGCTTCCGGGATTTACATTTAATGTAAAATTTCCATTATAATCCGAAATCGTTCCGTTATTGGTACCTTTTTCAAGAATTGTTGCACCGATAATAGGTTCATTATTCTCATCCACAATCATTCCTTTAATCATCACAGTTTGTTGCTGAGCATAAATTAATTGCCCCAAACCGAGTAGCATAAAAAAAATTATGCACCATTTAATTTTTTGAATTTTATCCATATTAAAATATTTATTGGTTTAGATTTTCGAATGCGATATTATATTTAATAGGATAACTAGACGATAAAAAAAGTAACAAATGCGATAAATCTTGTAAAATACAAGAATAAAAATCTTTTCTATATCAATAAAGATACAGAAATGTTGCAAAATTAAAAGAATCCCTATTACTTGTCTTTGATATATTCAGAAGGTGTTACATTGAAAGCGTCTTTAAAACATTTAGAAAAATAAGCAGGTGAGGAAAACCCTGTTTCATAAGCAACTTCACTGATTGAAAAATGACTACTTTCTAATAATTCAACTGCTTTTGCTAATCTAAAAATTCGTAAATAATCTATTGGATTTAAACCAGTGATTTCTTTTACTTTTCGTTGGAGGTGTACTCGAGAAACTCCTAATTCTTTACTTATTTTTTCAATAGATATAGCCGGATCGTTAAATTTGGAGGCTATTAACGATGCGAATTTTTGTATGAAAATCTTATCGGCCGTTTCTATTTCGATGGTTGGATCAACAATTGGTATTTTGCCGACTTTTATATCTTGCATGAATTTATTTTGCAATTGCTTTCGGTTTTCGAGCAATTTAATAATTTTGATTTTTACATAATCGATATTAAATGGTTTTGGAATATAATCGTCTGCCCCTTCTGCAATCCCAAAAATGCGTTGATTTTCTTCAGTTAAAGCTGTTAATAAAATAACAGGTATATAGGATAATTCAGGTGTTGATTTTATTGTTTTACACAGCGTAAATCCATTTGTTTCCGGCATCAGTACATCACTAAGAACGAGCGAAATCTCATCGTTCTTGTTGAGGATATTTAATGCTTCCGATCCGTTGGTCGCGGTAACAATTTTAAGATTATCAGAAAGTTCAGAGGAAAGATATTCCATTATATCAGGATCATCTTCAACAATCAGTATAGTATAATTATATTTTTTGTTGAGAATTTCATCTACAGAGGACGAGTTCGACGTAATTATGTCGGCAACTTCATAAATATTATTTGAGGCAATATCAGCATAATTTTCTTGAACAATGGGTAATTGCACCGTAAATGTTGTTGACATTTCCGGTACACTTTCCACGGTGATTTTCCCTCCATGCATTTTTACAAATTCTTGAGCCAAGTGCAATCCGATTCCTGTTCCCTTATTGTTGTTATTTTTTGTAGTATAAAAACGTTCAAAAATCAGGGACTGTTTGTCTTTTTCTATTCCGCATCCGTTATCGGTTATCGAAATAGATATCGTATTGTTATTTTTACTTAGGTTGATGGAAATAACACCCCCTTCTTTCGTAAATTTAAAGGCATTCGACAAAAGATTTACCAGAACTTTATCGATTTTATCCGGATCTAATAACACATACTCAGATGTAGTATTTGAAGTGAACGAATAAGTAATATTTTTCTTTTCAGCTAAATCGTCGAAAAGGTTTTTTGCCGAAGTTGTTAGAGCTACTATGTCGGTATTTTTTGTATCGAGGGTGCTCGTGTTGCTTTCGATTTTCTTGAAATCAAGAAGCTGATTTATCAGACAAATTAGTCTGTCTGTGTTTCTTTTCATTTTTAGTAAATCATCATGTAAAGGAGAGCTAGAGGTGTTTTTTATCCATTTTTCCAAGGGGCTTACAATTAATGTTAGAGGAGTCCTTATTTCATGAGATATATTCATAAAAAAACGTACTTTTTGATTTGTTACTTCTTGTATCATTTCATTTAGTTGAATAAGCTCATGTTTTTGCTTTTCGGTTTCTTCATTTTTCAGTTTTAATTGAGCATTGCTTTTCTCAATTTTTTTGTTGATAAAAAAGATATAAATGGTAAAAGCAATAATGATACTCATTAAAACAAGAATGATAAATAAGGAATGCCGTAGACCGCTAAACCTATTTAAAATAACCTCCATGCTTTTACGCTGTTGTTCAATCTTATTTTGATAATTAATCAGTTGGTTGGATTGAAGCAATAAAGTTTTAGCTGTATGTTTGTCGATTAAAGCTGTATCTAAGATGTATTTTTTATCAACCGGTTTCCCCTTTAAAATTTTCATAGCTATCCTGATTGCCAAATCTCCGCCTGTGGGATATAAAAATGAAGCATCTAATCTTCCATCAGAGACAGCCTCTAGTCCGGCATCTTTCCCGAATGCTCCGTCAACACCCAATATCTTAATATTCGATATAAGAGTGGAATCTATTTCTATTATAGCCTCTCTTACTCCTAAAGCCATTACGTCATTATGAGCATAGACAAGATCTATATTATTTATATTTATCGAATTAAAAAATTTCCTTGCTTCCGTATGAGCTATTTCTTTTCTCCATTTACCTTCTATCGACAAAAGAGTAAAGTTCTTATTTTTATCTAATCCATCCATAAATCCTTTGTGACGTTCTTGAGCCGGAGAGGTAGATTTAGTACCCCAAACTTCGAGTATAGTTGCTTCTTTTGGTAATAAAGAACTTGCATAAGTTCCCGCCATTTTCCCTATTTCATAACTATCTCCTCCTATGTATGTAGTATATTCATCGGAGTTTATTTTCCTATCCAAAATAATTGTAGGAATTCCTGCCTTATAAGCTTCGACGGCAATGGGTGTTATCTCGTCAGATTCGTTTGGAGAAATTATTAATACATCAACTTTTTTTCGTATCAATTCTTTTATTTGATCGATTTGTTTTTGATTGTTTTCTTCTGCATCTCGCACAATTATTTCCAAATTCTCATAATTAGATGCTTCTATATTCATTTCTATCATCATCGCTTGTCTCCAAACGTCATCCATCATACACTGAGAAAATCCTATAGTATATTTTTCATTTTGGTGTTTTTTATCGCATGATTCTGTGAAAAATAATGTAAAGAGAAATAATAAAATTAATGGTACCTTTTGCATGGTTTGAGGCTATTTAGTCAATTCCTTAAAAGTCTATTTTTGGGCAGAGAAGTTATAAAAGTTTTGTTGAAAGAGCAACCGAAAAATCAGCAAAAAAACTTCTTCGCTTTTCCCCGGCGTTCCCTTCAAATTCCTTACAGTAGCAGTCAGTATGCCATTGATTTGTCCAATCGCTCTCCGGGTAATTGAAGCGGGAATAACCCCTCTACCGGCAAGTTTCTTTTTGGCATCTTGTCTTTATTCATTTAGTTTGTTCCAAAATTACACATTTTGCACAAATAATCGATTTTTTGCTGTAGTTTTTAACCCGATATAGAGTTATGCAGCAAGTGCATATTACTGAAATTGTTTGTAAAACCCAATTTCAGGTGACCCGAAGCCTAATTTTCCCCTTGACCTCCCAGTTGGTTTATGCTGCTGTTTGACTCTCTTCGGCATCTGCATTCTCCCGTCCGTTCGGTAGACCACAAAGGTGTTTTTCACGGATTATTTTGAAGCATCCTTTCAAAAGCCGAGCCCGGATATTGGCACTTCTAAATTGAACCTAGGACTTCTTTACCTGACGTGGCATCTATCACTATGGCACGACAGGAATCTGTACCATAGTCTATGCCTGGTACCAATTTATCCATTAATTTTATTTTTTCAATTGAGATTCTTTACGGCGTATCTTGTAAACATATGCTTCCTTTTCACGGGCAATGGTGAAACTATAAACCGTAATAATGATAAAAGCAATAGCCGGAACCCAGTATGCAAATTTTATACTCCCCGATTGATCGGAAAGAATACCCTGGATTTGCGTCAAAAGAGCAGCTCCCGCAATAGCCATCACCATACCTGAACCGGCAATCTTGGTATCTTCGCCCAAATCTCTCATGCCAATACCGTAAATGGTGGGAAACATAAGCGACATGCATCCCGATATTCCCATCAGGGCATAGACCCCCACAAAACTCGAAGCGTAAATGGTCGTAATCGAACAAATAACTGCCAGTACCGCCAAAGCAGAAAGGAGGTTAACCGGTTTGGTGTATTTCATCAACCAGGTACATATGAAACGGCCTGCCACGAAAAGAATGAGCGATAGAATATAATATGTTGCACCCGCTTGTTCTGCTGTTCTAGGTAAAAGGACATCCAACCCAATCCAGTCACAAAAACCATAAAAAGCACCGGCAACAGGTTCAATGCCGCGTAAAGCGCCGATTATTGACTCGGAAGAAGGATTATTTCCTAATCCGGCAATGATCGCATCGAAATTCAATTGCTGCATCACATAACGAATAATAAACGACCATACTGCTATTTGTGCGCCTACGTAAAAAAATTGCGCTATTACTCCCCAAACATAGTTCTTATTTCTTTTTAACCGATTGAAAGTAGCTTTCAGATTCAATGTTTTATCTTCGTCTTGAGCCCTCGGCATTTTTGTTAAAAATATAGCCAGAAAGAGAATCAGCATAACCAGTCCCAATACCAAATATGCCATCGTAACGGCACGAAGTTCAGCATGCTGAATTGAAATCAGTTCTGTTTCGCTAAGCGTTGCTCTTTCTGCTGCACTCATCGTATTCAGTTGCGATAATACAAATATCTGACTGGCGATTACTCCGGTTAATGCACCAAAAGGATTGAAGGACTGAGAAAAATTCAATCTTCTCGTCGCCGTAAAAGGATCTCCCAATGCATAAACGTACGAGTTGGCGGATGTTTCAAGAATAGAAAGTCCGGCAAACAATACGAAAATGGCAAAAAGATACATGGTAAAACAGAAAAATTTACTGATGCCGATCGTCAGCATTGCCGGATAAAACAGAAGAGAACCGGTTATACAGAGACCTAAACCTAATAAAACCCCGGATTTATACGTGTGTTTTTTAATATAAATTGCCCCGGGAAGAGCAAAACAGCCATAACCGAGTAAATAGCACACTACCTGAATCCAAGCTGTCTGCGTATCGGTAAGACTCATGATGCGCTTGAAAGCTGCAAGCATAGTATCCGTCATATTATTGGGTACAGCCCATATAAAAAAGAGAGATGTAAGAAGGATGAATGGGAAAACGATCCCTTCGGGAACCAACCGATGCTTTTCTAAATGATTATTCGAATTCATATCCTTTATGTTCTATCAAAATATGTGTTTTACTTTATCGATGCCTACTCCCAATAATTTTTCACAAATAGGTGACAAAACCGGTTCATCGCCAACAAAATGAAATATAGTATGTTTGTGTGACAATGATTCTTCCGGTCTCAGAAAAGCCGCAGGCGAGCAGCTTTCTAATTCAAGGAATGGTCCCATAATGCTTCCATCATCCAACGGACCATCATTGTATGCATTGAAGGCATCACCGATCAAGGGATCTTTTTTCGGATTCCATTCCTGATTAAGATAAATGCCGGAAGGATCGACATCGAAAGTTACAATTGTCAGCCGTCTTGAAAGAGGATCGTAATTGCCGGCAATCCCTTTCGTGCGTTTTGCATTCATTCCTATCTTGCTGCGGTATTTCCCATCCGTTTTCAAATAAAGAATTCCGCCTTCATCTCTCAAGCGATCGGAAGGAATTTCTCCAAAATAATCGGTTGTGGCAATTTTACCCAACTTAGTTACGTCTCCTTGATGATAAGGAACAATGGTTATGGCCGAATCCGAGGGGTGAAACATATCGAGCATCCAGATACAAACGGTGCCGGTTTCAGGTGTCCATTCAAAATCGTTTTTATTGGTAATTTTGTTATCGGTCGTATAAGCAACAACACCCACTTCTTCCGGTAAAGATAGGGCAAGTAGCTGCGAAATAACCGACTCGGGAAGCAACGATATTTTTCTTTCCACATTCACTTTCAGTAGGTTACCTTGATAATTTTTCAGTTCCATGTCTTTGGTAAACATAGCCTCCTTTTGCGAAACATGTTCAATCTGCCAAGTTTCGATATCAAATGGTTTCGGTGTATGCCAATTATCGTAAATTTGTTCAACGCCAGGTTCGAAAAAAATAGAATATTTACCCCCTTCAGGGCCTAACCAAAGTCGGTTCTCACCACCGTAACCATTCATATGTTCGTCGATTACGCCGGAATCGAATACCTTGTAGTTGACGAAACCGAGACTTCTTCCATCCAATCCGTTTGCAGTAGAAGTAAATACTTTAGCCTGATATTTTGCCGAAACAATCATTTGCGCTTTTTCATCATCCGATTTGAGCACAATCAAGCTGTCTTTTTCCGAGAGATAATTCAAATCATACCCGAAAGTTCCTTTTTCATACGTTTTCTTCATATTTTCTGATGTTTTTTTGTCCTTACCTGTGCAGGAGAAAAGCATTATTCCCCCTAGCGCTACCGGTAAAATAAAATTTACATAATTCATTTTCATTGTGTTGTATTATTTATTGTCCTCTACTGCACATTTGTTTAATTCTGGAGGTAAGCCTTAAAAGCTTTTTTTAGAATGACATTTGACCATCTTTCCCCTATTTTCGACGCCTGATGAACGTAAACTTCCTATTTTTAATTACCCGAATGATCGCTTCATCGCACTTTTATGAGACTAATTTACTTCCAGATATTGCCAGGCGGGAAGCTGTGGAAATTTGGCATGAGGCTCTTTTTGATACCAAAAACAAGTTGAAGATATATCGGATTTCTGGGGTAAATATCGTCCTCCATGGCGCCAGCCCAAGTCCTGAATCGTGATGCGCAAATCCTTCTTAAAACGAACGGGATCCATGATATGCCACCGATAAAGCCCAAAACGCTGTCCTGCTTTATACGTCAGATCAGCGGGTATTACCTGCACAAGTCCGCTGTAAGGGGTGGTAAAGGTGACATATTTTCCATCGTAATCCGGCATTTCTTCCGAAAAGGCATCGGCCAGTAACAGTTAAATGCACTCCCGGGATTAACGCAAACGGCAAGCGAATTGAGATGAGCATATTCACCCCATCCCATTCCGAAAAAATCGCCTACCGGCACTTCAACCGAAGGCGTATCCTCACCGTCCCAGTAAATACGGACAATGGAAAACCGCCAATTGCCGGTAGGTGTCATCCAGATATGCTGAATAGCTCCCGGACCGTCAATTTCAGCCAAGGTAATTGTCTCACCGGGTTTAATAATGATAAAAGGATTCACCTTCCATCCTTGCCCAAGATCTCGTGCCGCCAAAGAAGCATTGGCCGTATTTCTCGGTGCATCCGGATCAGGTATGGCCATCCCTCCCTTTCCTTTTTCTCCCGTAAAGTTTTCGGGACTGATCGATCGTGTTTCGGCATCGGAAAGCCGATACAGATTTCCCATATTCATATTCAATCCGTTGAACCTTTCATTTTGTCCCCAAAGATTCGGAGATTGAAAAATTAAAATAAATAAAATACTGCAAACAAATGATTTAAGTTGCATAATAAAAAGTTTTATATTGAATTGATACTACAACGTTAAACGGCAAGTGCAATATTACTGAAATTGTTTGTAAAACTCAATTTGTATTGTCCTGAAATTTGTTTACAGTTTGTTTTCATAATCCTGAATCCTGTTACTTTTTTGTAAACCTATTTCAAGACTAGACACTTTCCTACGCTTTTCTACAGTTTTACATTTCCTACGCTTCCGACAGTTTTACAGCTCATGCTTTCCTACACTTTCCTACGCTCGCAGATGTACCTGAAACCCGCTCCGAATCAGACTTTCCTACACTTCCTACAGTTCCTACACTTCCTACACCTGCTATGGTTTCCATGGTTATTTAGTCGAACCTTAAAAAGTCAGTTTTTAATCGGCCAGTGTATTATTCATCGTTAGTTCATTGGCAATCATTTCGGCTTGTTTCAACACCGTTTCTGTCGCGAGCATCTGCATATCGGGCGGATAACCGTATTTTCTTAACAGTCTTTTTACCGACACCTTCAATTTAGCTTTTGTGCTTTCTTTAATTGTCCAGTCGATAGTAGCATTCTGTCTTATGGTTTCTGTCAAGGCAACAGCCAATTCACGTAATTTGTCTTTTTGCATAAGTTCCCTTGCACTGTCGTTACTGGCCACAGCCGTATAAAAAGCATACTCAAAATCGGACAACCCCATTGCTTTGGCTTCCTTGTCCATTTCCACAATCTCCTTACTCAGACTGATCAGTTCCTCGATAACTTCGGCTGCGGTAAGTATTTTATTGTGGTATTTCTTGATGGTGTTTTCCAACATTTCCCTTAAGGTCTTGCTTTTCACCAGATTCTTTTTGGCTCTCGATTTAATCTCATTGTTCAAAAGTTTTTTCAATACTTCAAGCGCAACATTTTTATGTTCCATTCCTTTTAACTCCATCAGAAACTCTTCGGAAAGGATTGAAATATCCGGTTTTTTCAATCCGGCGGCATCAAAAACATCGATAACCGGTTCTGTCACCAACGCCTTGTCGATTACTTGGCGGATCGTCGTTTCCATTTCTTCATCCGTTTTGCCCGTGTCTGAACTGTCAAATTTCACTAAACGCGCTTTTACCGCCTGAAAAAATGCAATCTCGTCTTTGACATCCATCGCCTGCTCGTGAGGTACAGCTATGGCAAAAGCTTTTGACAAGGCAGTTACTTCGTTAATGTATCTTTTCCTTCCATCCTCCAATCCCAAAATATGTTCTTCGGCTGCTAAAATAATGGACAGTTTTTTGGAAGTATCGGCTTCGAAATACTCTTCGTAATTAAACCCATAATACATATTGGAAACCACTTCCAATTTTTCCAACATCAATTCAACGGCCTGTTCCTGTAAAATAGTCGGATCTCCCTTACCTCCGGAATCTGCATAAAACGAAAGGGCTTTTTTCAAATCGGACGCAATACCCAGGTAATCGACAACTAGACCACCCGGTTTGTCCTTGTACACCCGGTTGACCCTCGCAATAGCTTGCATCAGGTTGTGCCCTTTCATGGGTTTGTCGATGTAGAGCGTGTGCAGACAAGGAACGTCAAAACCCGTGAGCCACATATCGCAAACAATGACGAGTTTAAGCTCGTCATCCGGATTTTTCATCCTGTCGGCCAACATACGGCGCTGTTCTTTGGTTGTATGGTGGGCTGAAATTTTCGGACCATCGGACGATGCAGATGTTATCACCACTTTGACAACCCCTTTGTTCAGTTCGTTTGAATGCCATTCGGGTCTGAGTTTTATGATAGCTTCATACAAATCGACGGCAATACGGCGGCTCATGGTAACAATCATCCCTTTGCCTTCAAAAACCGTTTGTCGTTGTTCAAAATGTTCGACAATATCTTTGGCTATCTGATTAATTCTGTTTTCACTGCCCACCAACGCTTCCAACCGAGTCCATTTGGCTTTATTTTTTTGTTCATCGGTCAAATCCTCTTGATCGAGTTCTTTGTCCAGTTCATCCACCAAAGCCTTCCCTTCTTCGCTCAAATTTACTTTGGCCAACCGGCTCTCGTAATAAATACGAACTGTTGCCCCGTCTTCAACAGCTTGGGCTATATCGTAAATATCCACATAATTCCCAAAAACAGCCGGTGTGTTTACATCGGTATTTTCAATCGGCGTACCCGTAAAACCCAAATACGTTGCATTAGGCAACGCATCACGCAAATATTTGGCGAAACCATAAACAACTTTTTTACCGATCACCTCCCCCTTTTCGTTTTTATCGTCAATGGTTTTAGCTTTAAATCCGTATTGGCTCCTGTGAGCTTCATCGGCAATAACCACAATGTTTTCGCGATCGGAAAGCAATTCGTAGACATTACCTTCGTCGGGTTGAAACTTCTGAATGGTAGTAAAAACCACACCACCTGAACCTACTTTTAACAGCTCTTTAAGATGATTTCTGTCTTCGGCCTGCACCGGCTCTTGTCGCAACAGCTGTCTCGAAGCAGCAAAAGTATCGAAAAGCTGGTCGTCCAAATCGTTACGGTCGGTAATCACCACAACGGTCGGATTATCCATTGCCAACACGATTTTCCCGGTAAAGAAAACCATCGAAAGCGATTTACCGCTCCCTTGGGTGTGCCAAACCACGCCGCCTTTACGGTCACCCACAGGTTGTTTTTTCACACCCGCAAGTCCATAACTTTCGGGCGATTCCAAAACCTCACTTACCGAGGTACAGGACCGTACATTATCATCAATATATCCCGCCGCCCTCAACGTCGATTCAACAGCCCGGTTCACCGCATAGTATTGATGGTAGGCAGCCATCTTTTTAACGGTATTTATGGTAATAATCCCCGTTTCGGGATCTTCTTTTTTCGTTTTTTCAAAAACAATGAAATGACGAATTAAATCGATCAATGTCTCCTTATTGAGCATTCCCGCAATGAGGGTTTCCAACTGACTGACCAAATGCGAAGCTTCAATTTTTCCGTCGGACGATTTCCAGGCCATAAAACGGCTGAATCCCGACGAAATGGTTCCTGCTTTGGCTTCCAACCCATCGGATATAACCACAAAACCGTTATAAATAAAAAGAGTCGGAATCAAGGCTTTATAAGTCTCTATTTGTCGAAATGCCGAACGAATGGATGCGTTTTCATCGGCAGCGTTTTTCAGTTCGATAACTACCAACGGAATACCGTTAACAAACAAAATAATATCGGGTCGTTTGGTATGGTTGTTTTCCACAACGGTAAACTGGTTAACAACCAAAAAATCGTTGTTATACGGATTTTTAAAGTCGATCAGCCAAACCAGGTCGCCCCGATCATCGCCATCCACCCGCTTTGAAACAGGAATACCTTCAGTTAAAAAACGATGAAAAGTTTCGTTATTCGTCAACAATTCCGGTGAGTGAATACGCCGGATTTCTTTTACGGCATCTTCAAGTACATCGGCGGGCATGTTTCTATTGATGCGTTTTAGGGCTTTACGTAACCGATCGATCAGCAAAACCTGTTCGTAGCTTTCCCGTTCGGGAGTCTCGCCGTCCGGGGCAATATCGGGACCATAAACCGATTCGTAACCAAGTTTTTCCAGTAACTCGATGGCAAATTCTTCTATGCTATTTTCGGTAATGCGTGTCATTCTTCAATGGTCTCAGTTGTTATAAAGGCATTATATTCATTTTTATATACTTGATTATCCACATAGAAAAGAATTTCACTTGCGGGATAAGAATAATCACCCATTTCAAACTCTCCGAACAAATTATCCCAAAACTCGTTGAATTCTTCTGCTTCGTAATAATCCAACGTTTCATCAACTGACTCAGCCGGCTTTCTTGGGTTTTCATTTTCAAAATTTCGTATGAGAAAGCAAGAAACTATTTCGATTGACGATATTAAAAATTCGTTGGTCAAGAAATCCATGTTTTGATTTCTTCTCTCAAGTTCATCAAGGGATTTACCATGAGAAGTTGAGCCAATAGAAGTCCGTAGATTTCCAATTTGTTGAGCAATGGCAGATAATGAAGTCGCAATAGTATTTATAGGATCTCTCTTTTCAAAACCAATCGCTTCAAATGAAATTTTGACGAGTTTATTTATACTTTCATTACCTATCAAAACAACGCCTTTTTCTTTACAAATTTGTTTTGCAATACTTTCAAGAAGCGCTTTTGAGTTTTCAACGCAAAGGCTGAAATCCGATTCAATATAAGTTTCTATTCTCTCAACATAGATTGAAAGAACTGCCCAACGCCCATATTGCTCTATTACTTTTTTAAGCTTTTTCATCAATTAGGGACCAATCCGATTTTTAAACCTAATTTATCTCTGAACTCCACAGGTATATCATTCCAATGCTCGGCCAAAATATCTACCAACTGTTCGCCATTGATTAATCCAATGCGTGGAAATCCTTGCTCAACAGCAATTTTTTTGGCTGCTTCTTGGTAATCGGCAGTAGTAATAAACGCACCTTGTCCGCCTGCGGGAATGTTAGCCCTTAGTGCTTTTACAACATTTGCATTTATTTTTGAACCGAGCTTGTATCGTTTGGCTTGAACAAACAATTTGATTTTAGCCATATTTGCCACATTTAACTCACCTGTGGCATCCACACCACCATCACCCACTTTGCCTTTGTGTTCCGAACCTTCAAAACCAAGTGCATTTAAAATATGTGTAATAAGGATTTCAAATTCTTTTTCGTCAAGTTCCAATATCTTGTTAAGTACTGAAGTGTAATAATCAAATTCCACTTTCTTTTCACTTTCCGGCACCAGTTCGGGCTTGCCAATGGTTGTGAAAAAGTTCTTTTTGTGGCTAATGCAAAAAACGGTGAGTGACGAACGGATAGTATTCTGAAAAGGAACGGAAAACTGACTCCGTTGAATGGGCTCTTTGTGCCATTTCACTTTCTTCCGGTGCCGATAAGGACAACCATCTGCTCCATCTGAAAAATAATAGGGATTTTCCTCCACAATGCCGTAATAAATAAATTCTGTGTTCTGTGCCGGAGTAATTACATAATCCCCTGGTTTTATTTCTAAAAGAAAACGGGCAATTTGTCCCACCTGCTGACCAATCACTACATTGCTGGTGTCTTCCGGATATTCTTTCTTGTATAGCGTGTATAGCTCATCACGACTGGCTATCGCAGACAAATCATTATTCGGCAACCAACCAATAGCTACGTAGCCACCATCAATAAATTGTTTAGTATAAGTGCCAAATTCTGCTCTTACACAGTATAGTTCAATATTTTCAGTATTCGTTTTTTCCATAGTCTTAAAATTTAACAGTTATCTCCCCACTCATTAACTTGGGCAACAATAAATCCCGCAATGCCGAGAGAGTGCGGATTTGAGTTTTATTTTGATTCACTTTCTGAAATAAAGATTTTACTTGATTGTGAAATTTAATAACAAAATTTTCATCTGGCATTTTATATTTTAAATCAAATAATAAGGTTTTATAATCAAGGTTTTTTATACCTGAGCTTCCATTTTCAAGATTAAAAAATTCATCTTGATTATAAAGATATTGAATGTAGCAGTATACAAAAAAAGAATATTCTGGTTTCTTGATTCTTATCATCCTACAAAAATTTGAAAATACCAAAGGGTAGTCGAATAAAGCTTTAACTTGATTATTTATATAACAAATTCTGCCTGTTGACTGGTTCTCAGTACCTCCTGAAACTTCAATTATCAAATCACCTTCATTTGGGCTAATCGATTGAAATTTTTTTTCTTTGATGAATCGAATTGGCGTCTTATTTGGTAATCCATTATTCAAATCGGCTATATCTGTTCCCCTAAGACAATAAACAGCTTTAGTGAATTCATCTTCTATTGATCCTTTTCCCCAATCACCACCAACTGTTTCAAGTATCCATTTTTCAAAAGTTTCTTCTTCCCACTCCTCTTTTGCTTCCTCAATAAACCACTGCCTGAAGAGCGTTTCGGCCATTTTTTCGAGCGTGGCGTTTTGGCGATGGAGCAGGTCTATTTTATCGTCGAGGCTGGAAAGAATTGAGGCTATGGCGGTTTGTTCAGAGAGAGAAGGAAGAAGAATATCTATGTCCTTTATGTTATATAAAGGCAACTTTGGTTGGGTCGAACCTACATTTCTCTTTTCTATTTCATATTGTCCTTCATCAGAAATCAGAAAATAAAAAAGGAAGTCATCATTAACTATTGTCTTATTGGTTAATAATTTGACACAGTTTTCAGTGAGGTTAGCTCCATCCAATTCTTGAGATATTCGACCAACCAAACCAATGCTCCCAACAATTGAAAGAATTACATCTCCCGAATTAACTACATAGCGTGATATTGTTTTTTGAACTTTAGGAGTTACAAATTGTAAACCTGATTTTCTAACCCACTTTTTACCCATATCCGTTACTCTTATATAAGGATGTGGTGTTTCATAATCAACAAGCAGTTCTCCCTTAGGTAAACGTTTTCCGCCTTTGATTTCTGCAATTTCCCCCAGTTTATATTTCTTCCACTCACTCATTACATCTATCTTTAAAAGTTGCCTGGATTTATTATTTCTTCTTGTTTTTAGGCAATTTGGGGCTTGCCTTTTCAATTTGTTTTTCTTCGGCAGCTACGCGCCGTTCGAGTTTCTTGATGTCTTCGCCAATTTCGATCATTTTCGTGAGGTCACGAAAATGGTCATCCACATTGATATTCTGTGTTTTACATGAATCAACGGCTCTGCCTATTGCTACCCGAAAATTCTCCCAACGGGCATATCCCAATGCAACCATCAATTCACTGGCAAACCAAACTTCCACTTGTTCTTTACCATCATCACTTGTAATAAAGTGACCTATTTCGTCGAAAACCGATTTTAATTGCGAAATGCGTATTTTATCCATTGCAGCATATCGTTTTTGGTTCTTACATTACTTAAATTATCGTAATACAGGCTTTTATTTTTTTCGAAATACAATGATGGATAGAGTAAAGGTTTATCTAAAATACCTTCTGATACAAGAAATAAAGTTATCATAAGACGTCCGATACGGCCATTCCCGTCTAAAAACGGATGAATAGTTTCGAATTGATAATGTGCAATAGCAATACGTATTAGCAGAGGAACGTTAATTTCATCATTATTAAGAAACTTTTCCAAATCGCTCATAAGTCCATTCACCAAGTGGTGAGATGGCGGAATAAATACTGCATCATGCAGTGAAGTACCTCCAATCCAGTTTTGGCTAGTTCTGAACTCTCCGGGTAATTTATGTTCACCCCTTACGCTTTGCAGCAGTATTTTATGTGTTTCTTTTAGTAAGCGAGAAGAAATGGGCAGTGATTTTAGTTCTTCAATAGCATTATTTAATGCCTTGATGTAATTATTTACTTCCTGCCAGTCGTCTCTACGTTCGGGATGAATTTCTTCAACCGGCAAAAGGGCTTCATCCATATTGGTTTTGGTGCCTTCAATATGGCTTGAAACCACCGCTTCTTTGGTCACATGCAATTGAATAAACAAATCAATATTGGGAACGAGCCGTGCATAAGAATTTAATTCACCCAACTTAATAGCTGCTTTTTCCAATAACAGATTCAAGGCCGGCGTTTTCCAAGTCCATTCGTCGTTAATTGCACTAGGAACAAAATATTTGTACCCTAAATTTTTCTCAAAATGTCCGCCTTGATATTTTTCAAGTTCAATCATATTTTTATCGATAAGGAAAATATAAATATCGTTATTTTACTTTTGGCACTCAAAGTAAAATAATGCTGCCTTTATTTTACTTTTCATCCATCAATTTGATTTTCGATAAATTTTCAAGAATGATTTCGTTCAACTGCGCTTCTTCTTTCAGCTGCTCTTCCAGTTCGGCTTTCAGAGCGGTGAAACGTTCGTTGAAATCGAAATCGTCGTCGTTGTCGGGTAAACCGACATACCGACCGGGCGTAAGCACATAATCGAGCTCTTTTACTTTCTCTATGGACACGGAAGCGCAAAAACCGGGAACATCTTCATAGTTGCCATCGGGATTCCGCCAATTGTGGTATGTGTTCGCAATTTGCTGAATATCTTCGCGAGAAAGTTCACGGGTGCGGCGGTTTATCAAATGCCCCAGATTTCTGGCATCGATAAACAATATCTCGTCATGACGATCGCGAAATTTGCCGTTATTGCGGTTTCGACTCAAAAACCAAAGTGCAGCCGGAATTTGTGTATTTAAAAACAGCTTGGCAGGAAGATTTACAATACAATCGATCAAACCGTTTTCAATCAAGGCTTTTCGTATTTCACCCTCTCCGCCGGTTTTTGAAGTCAATGCTCCTTTGGCCAATACCACGCCGGCCTGTCCGGTTGGCGCCAAGTGATAGATAAAATGCTGCAACCAGGCAAAGTTGGCGTTGCCGACCGGTGGCACACCATATTGCCAGCGGGCATCGTTCCGTAGCAATTCTCCGCCCCAATCGCTTACATTAAACGGTGGGTTGGCAAGGATATAATCGGCTTTCAGATCTTTATGGGCATCGTTGAGAAACGAACCCTCGTTGTTCCATTTCACCTGCGAACTGTCAATGCCGCGAATAGCCAGGTTCATTTTACACAACCGCCATGTGGTTTGGTTGCTCTCCTGTCCGTAAATGGAAATGTCGTTTGCCCTTCCCTGATGTTCGGTTACAAATTTTTCCGATTGAACAAACATACCGCCGGAACCACAACAGGGGTCAAACACACGCCCGTGATAGGGTTCCAACATTTCGACCAACAATTCGACAACACTTCGGGGCGTGTAGAATTGTCCGCCTTTCTTGCCTTCCGCAAGCGCAAATTCACCCAGAAAATACTCAAATACATGCCCCAGTACATCGGCACTGCGTGCTTTCGTATCGCCAAGGGCAATGTTGCCAATCAAGTCGATCAATTCTCCCAAACTGGTGGGATCGAGGTTTTGCCGCGCATATACTTTGGGTAAAACACCTTTTAGTGAAGGATTTTCCTTTTCTATGGCATCCATGGCATTATCCACAAACTTACCGATATCGGGTTGTTTTGCTTTAGACAAAAGAAAACTCCAGCGCGCTTCCTGTGGTACAAAGAAAACGTTCTCCGCGTTGTATTCGTCTCTGTCTTCCGGATCGGCTCCCAGTTCTTCTTCGACTTTCAGTCGGGCATATAATTCTTCAAAAGCATCGGAGATGTATTTCAGGAATATCAATCCCAACACCACATGTTTATATTCGGCGGCATCGATGTTCTTTCTCAGTTTGTCGGCCGCCTTCCAAAGTTGTTTTTCTAACGGTTCTTCTTGTTTGTTTCCGTTTTTGCTCACTTTCTTGCCCATATTTTCAAGATGTTGGCGATTGTGCTATCGCATAATTCGTTGCCGTCTATATTGTTCACTTCGTTAATTCAACAGTTTTTTTGTTTCAACCTCAAAAATAAACAATTAAGTCCAACTTCGCAAGCAATTTGGAGTGTTGTTTTTGTATTTTTTAGCAATACTGCCACAATTTCGATACAAATGCAAATAAGCATTACGCGAACCCATCAATAATGCGCTCTATGTTTTTCGGAAAGTTCAAAAAATTGGCGTTTCTTCTGTCCATTCGTTATTGTCAAAAACAGAAAAAGAATCGCATCTCATCCCCTATACATCCTCAAATCCTACACTTTCCTACACTTTCCTACGCTCGCAGATGTACCTGAAACCCGCTCCGGGTAAGACTTTCCTACACTTCCTACACTTCCTACACTTCCTGCACCTGCTACGGTTTCCACAGTTCCCACGTTTCTCACGGTCTCACACTTACTATGGTTATTTTAGTTTCGATTTAGCTTCTATGTTATTTTTCCTGATTTTTCCATCGTTGTTGCAACGCCTTGCCTTTTGCCGTAAGGCGGTATTTCTGTTCGGGGCTGGTTGGTTTGTCGGGAATAGTCATTTCGATGAGACCCTGTTCCAATGCTTCCGATATATACAGCTTCCTGAAATTTTCCCTATCCTTTAGTTGCAGTTTTTCTTGAAGTTCATCCCTTGTCATTTCATCCGTCATAATTAAAACCAGGTTTTTGGCTTGCCGTGTAACTTGCCGGGCAGCTTGCGGGGTAACTTGCGGGGTAACTTGCGGGGCAGCATTTACTTTCCGCCAGAGAATCGCTTTAAAAGACTCTTCTTGAATCAGTTCCGGCTCTTTAAGTCCTGCTTCCAAGCAAACGTTAATCATATCGGGGATACCTGTACCCATTCGTTCGATATACCCCGCAAGATAAAGCGACTCGGCCAGGAGCGGATTGGTCGGAAATGATCCATGAGGTTTTTTCAGTTTTGGTATGGTAAGGCGATACGACAATTGTCCGGGATTCCACACCTCAAGCCTGTCACGAAACAGCATCACCTGCACCGATCCTTTGCTGGTATAATCGCGATGAGCCACCGCATTTACGATAGCTTCCGTAACCGCCGTACGTGGTATTTCGTAATGTACCGGCACATCCACCGACAGGCTTCTGTCGCCTACATAAAGATCGATTCGTGATAACACAAAATCGACAGCCTGCTCAACCAGTTGAAAAACATCTCCTTTATATACCTGATAAGAAGGAATGGGTTTTTGCACTTCATTGCCGTGAAACATGGCGCACCTGACTTCGGACGTGACAAAAAAACGCTGAGGTTCGCGACCGAACAGAAGTAATGAGGCATTTGTGAGCTGTCCCGATTTAATGAGATGAAGATGGGTTAGAATTTTTTCCGGATCATCGTTTTCAGTAAAAGGGAAATTTCTCTTGGCTCTTGCTGTTCTGACAAACCATTTCAAACGTTCCGGATCGATATCTTCAAAAGTGGCTTCCTTGCAGATCGTTGCATCAAAGGGGCCGGAACGGATCAATTCCTTTTCTTCCAGCAGGTTCACCAATGAAGCATAAACGGCAGTTTTTAATTCTGCGGCATCAATAAATTTTTTACGTACCAATACACTTTCTGCCTTTTTTATCAATAACAATTCCTTCGGATGAATTTCAGAATCACTATGATGGGCAATAAATATCAACCTGACCTTTTGATGTTCCGTTGCGCAATCAAATTCGAGCTCCGTTGGAGATATTCCCTCCTTATTTTCAAAGCCGTATTCCTTCCCGAAAAGTCCAAGGTAAACATCCGAAATCTTTACCTGTTGGAGATAAGCTTTAGAAACTTTTATATCACGTGCGGGAAGTTTTTCAAAAATAAACGGTTCAAAAAATCGCCCGAGCAAAGCATCATTCAATAAATAATCATACAGCATCTGCCTTTCTTCGGCAAATTCGTTCTGTACACTGCTGATAAATACTTTCAGTTTGTTCATAATTTTACGCTGCGTTAACCTTGCTGTGTCGTTGCCATTTATTGCTTGCGCATACTATTTTATTGACAGCCTAAATATACAACTTTTTTCAAATTCAACGGTCAAATGCAAATTTACCCGCATTGTTTATCTTCCCTCCATGCTTGCATCAAATGCCTTAAAACAAGGGTCCAAGACATTCGATCTTTAGAATTCATCGGATATTAAAATTCATATAGGGAAAAGTGTGGGAAAGTATAGGAAAGTCTTACCTGTAAAGGATTTCAGACGAATCCTACAGTGTAGGAAAGTGTGGGAAAGTGTAGGAAGTGTATGGTGCAGAGTGTAGGAACTGTAGGAACTGTAGGAAGTGTAGGAAGTGTAGGAACTGTAGGAAGTGTGGGAAAGTCTTACCCGGAGCGGGTTTCAAACGAATCCTACAGCGTAGGAAAGTGTAGGAAGTGTAGGAAGTGTATGGTGCAGAGTGTAGGAACTGTAGGAACTGTAGGAAGTGTAGGAAGTGTAGGAAGTGTAGGAACTGTAGGAAGTGTGGGAAAGTCTTACCCGGAGCGGGTTTCAAACGAATCCTACAGCGTAGGAAAGTGTAGGAAGTGTATGGTGCAGAATGCATAGTCCTGCTTTTAATTTACATTGAGTGTAAACCTATTTCAGGACGAGACACACCAACTCCGCTTCTTTTTCGCACCAAGGCTGCACCTGCTCCGTACCAAGGCTGCACCATCCTCGCTCCATGCTTGCATCACCCTTGCACCATCCTCGCACAAAGTCCGCTTCGGCTTCGCCTATGTATTCCCCTTTATATGAGCCAAATACGCAGCTTTATTCTACCATAATTCCACCGATTCCGATGTTTTTGTCCCTGCCTTGAAGCGAAGGAAGAGCGAAGAAGAAGCGAAGGAAGAGCGATAAAAAGCCTGCAAAACCCGAGTACATTTGCACCTTTCGAGTCGCGGCTGAGCGAAAGAGGAGCAAAAAAGTGGTTTAAAAAACTCGTTTTATCGAACTTCGACTATTTTTTAGAAAAAAATCTTCAGTATTTATTGTGATTTGAATATTATTCGTAATTTTGCGAACAACAAATTAAAATCATCGATTGACCGATGGCTTACCCTAAAAATAAAACATACGACATAGACATCGAAGAGCTGGCGCGTTTCGCCAAAGCAATGGGACATCCTGCCCGCATCAGCATTCTTCGATACTTGGCTTCGATGGACAGTTGTTTCTTTGGCGATATTTGCCAGGAACTTCCTATTGCAAAAGCTACCGTATCGCAACACTTGACAGAACTGAAAAACGCCGGATTAATCAGAGGCGAAATCGAGCCACCCAAAGTGAGATACTGCATCGATCGGGAGAATTGGGAAAAAGCCAATGAAGCTTTCCGGCAATTCTTCTCCAACATTCAACCCAACGATGTTTGTTGCAATCCCGAAAATTAATTTCACATTGATGAAAATACTTATTCTTTGCACCGGTAACAGTTGCCGCAGTCAGATGGCAGAAGCATTTCTGCATTCGTTCGACAATCGTTTGACGGTTTGTTCTGCGGGTACCGAGCCGGCTGAGAAAGTAAACGAGAAGGCCATTCAGGTAATGTGTGAAGCCGGTATCGATATTAGCCGGAACATTCCGAAATCGGTCAGTCAATATCTGTCGGAAACGTGGGATTACGTGATTACCGTTTGCGCCGATGCCGACCGCAATTGTCCGATATTCTCGGGTAAAGTGAAACATCGGCTGCATATCGGTTTTGATGATCCGGCCAAAGTTACAGGTTCTGAAGAATTTGTCTTAAACGAATTCAGAAGAATAAGAGACGAAATAAAAGAAAAATTCTATTTATTCTATCAAGAAAATTTACAGCTATGAATGTCATTTATACCATCGTCAAGGTGTTGCTTTCGTCGGTTGTGCTGGTAGCAGTTTCCGAAATATCCAAACGGAGTACCTTCGTAGGCAGCCTGTTGGCTTCCATACCGTTAGTTTCGCTGTTGGCCATCGTTTGGCTGTACATCGACACCAAAGACACGGCACAAATTGCCTCGTTGTCCACCGGAATTTTCTGGCTCGTGATTCCTTCGCTCGTCTTTTTTATCGTGCTGCCCATACTGCTGAAGAGAAGTTTCAACTTTTGGCTGTCGCTTGCCATCTCCTCTGCGCTGACGATCATCGCCTATTTCATCATGCTTTATATTCTCAAAAAATCAGGAATACAACTCTAACATTCAATTTTATGGAAAAAAATATTAAATCCGTTGTAAAAGACACTTACACAGTGATTGCCCGGCAATCGAAAGAACAAAACGAAACTTCCTGCTGCGGCGTTGGCGGGTGTTGTTCTACGGTCGATTATGCCGTATTCAGTGAAAACTACCGCCAACTGAAAGGGTATCATGAAGATGCCGATTTGGGATTGGGATGCGGCATACCTACCCAATTTGCGTCCATCAAAGAGGGCGACAGTGTGCTCGATTTGGGAAGCGGAGCAGGTAACGATTGTTTTGTTGCCCGAGCCATTGTGGGGGAAACCGGTAGGGTGGTCGGCATTGATTTTACCGATGCCATGCTGGAGAAAGCCCGTAAAAACAATACCAAACTCGGCTTTCAAAATGTGGAATTTGTCAAAGGAGACATCGAAGATATGCCGTTGGAAGATAATCAGTTTGACGTGGTGATTTCCAATTGCGTATTGAATCTGGTGCCAGACAAACGGAAAGCGTTTGCCGAAATTAAACGGGTATTGAAACCCGGCGGTCATTTTTGTGTGTCGGATGTGGTTGTCAAAGGCAATCTGCCCGAAAAATTGAAAAACGATGCCGAGATGTATGCCGGTTGCGTTTCGGGAGCCATTGAGATGCAGGAGTATCTGGATATTATTCGGGAAACCGGATTTCAATCGGTTACCGTTCACAAGCAAAAGGAAGTGCAACTGCCGCAGGAAATCTTACAGAAATACCTCAACGAAGAAGAAATCCGACAGTTTAACCAAAAAGAAATCGGAATTTTCAGCATCACCGTTGCGGCAGAGAAAGCGATTGAATGAGAATGCAGCCTAAATTTAGGAATGGTAATTTTCAATATGCAAGACAAGATTTTTATTACTAAACCATAAATGCTATGAAAACTTTAAAATTAATAGGATTATTGACGTTGGTAATAATCGACTTCACGTCCTGTGATAAGATTTTTGATCGTCATGAACCGGAATTTGTTGTCTATAATTTAGACTTAAGTTTACGGGATACTTCCGGTAATGATTTGGTAAAAGGAATTGGATTGGCGGAGTGGATACCCAGTAATATTCCGGAAGAACAGGCTCAGTCAGGCTCTGTAAAAGATGATTTGTACGTATTGGATATTATTGTTTCCGAACCATGTTGGAATTGGGATAATAATATTTACAATGCTCCTGCCAGACCCGGCTTTGAACCTGATGTTAACCATCCCAAATTAGTAATGTCTAAATATAATGGTTATTGTTATTTGACGAATGATTTTTCTGTGCCTGTAAATGATTGTCCTGAAGAGAAAAAGCTCACATACAAGTTGAAATGTCCTTATGTATTCGGCGATGAAGCGGTACATGAATTTGTTACCTATTGGGATATTCCAAAGAGTAATTATGCACATACTTTTGAACGTTTTGCTAAATGTAATCGTATAGAGTTTGAAGGCAATGAGATAACCCCAACCCCTATGGATAAAAACGAACAGAGTTATGCAGCTATTATAATACTAAAAAAATAAAACGGACTTTAGTTTTTGGCGACGGTAAAGAATTTAAAAGGTTGCACTTCCCATCATCTTCAACAGGAATATACGGAGTTGCGCAAAAGATATTGGGGGCAACACTTTTGGGCGATAGGATATGGGGTTTGGAGTACAGGACGAATAACAGATGAAATTGTTCAAGAATACCTTGAACATCATCGGGATAATCCGAATACAGCAAAATTAAAGTCATCGACTTTTTAAAGTGGAATCATTAATAAAACATTGCAATCAAAGCAAATTCTCTTCAAATATGGATGTTACCCTCGCTTTGAAATTATTAATATCTCCAGTTATCAAAACGTAAATTCGTAATTTGGCCACATCGGTAAGTGCCGGTCAGGACAGAGGAAAACCTGTTCCGGCAGGGTAAAATGAAAAATTACGAAATAAAACATTTCAATTCTCCGCATGAAAGACGATAACAAGGCTATTCTTTACGTTTCCATAACCGTTTTGAGTTGGGCTACTGTAGCATCGGCGTTTAAACTGGCGCTATCGATCCTTACGTATTACGAACTGCTTCTGATTGCCTCCATCACGGCGTTGATCGCATTTGCCATCATGCTCACCTTTCGTAAGCAATGGTTTTTGCTTCGCTCCGTCAGTCGCAGACAATGGCGGATGTTTGCCGTTGCGGGAACACTCAACCCTGCAATGTATTATCTGGTTCTGTTCAAATCCTACGAATTGCTTCCGGCTCAGATTGCACAACCCATCAATTACATGTGGCCGGTGGTGCTTTCGTTGATGCTGGCCGTTTTTGCCCGGCAACGCATCCCTGCTGTCAAATTTGTCGGCATGGCAATTTCATTGGCCGGAGTTGCCGTAATTTCCATAGGACCGGGACAATTAACGGGAACCAACCTTTCGGCACTCGGAATAGCCTTAGGCATTGGAAGTGCTTTTGTGTGGGCAACTTATTGGCTCATAAACAGGATGAATGCCGAAACCGATCCGATTGTGAGCTTATTTCTCAACTTCTTTTTCGGAACGATAGAATTGTTGATGATTGCTCCGTTCATGAAAATCGAAATTTCTTCGTTGCAGGGTGTTTTAGCTGCGGTGTATTCAGGGCTTTTCGAGATGACCATCCCTTTCATTTGTTTTGGAATTGCATTGAAAAAAACCAACAATCCTGCACTCATCAATCATCTGTGTTATCTTGCTCCGTTTCTGTCGCTTTTTATAATACACGTGATTTTAGGCGAAAGCATTTATCCCACCACATATACAGGCCTCGCACTCATTGTGGGCGGACTTCTTTTCAATGAATATATCGGGATTCGTTATTCTTTACGAAGTCCGTAATTGCTTTTACGAGTTCATCCGATATCGGCAAATTGGGGTTCATGTAGGTTGCCACATTTTTATTTCTGTCCCCTTCCACAATTTTCAACACATGATTCATATTCTCTATGATTTTCAGTTCGGCACGAGGAGCCGATGCGGCCAATTGTCGCGCATGATCGACGCCGACTTGAATATCGGCAGTGCCTTGAATGATCAAAATCGGTATGCGTAATTGCTGAATTTCTTTGGAAGGATCGTACTTCATCCAACTTATCATATACGGTTGAACACTCGGTCTGAACAACGCGGCTAAATTCGGATTAACATGGCTGACGGTTTTACCCTTTCGCAGACTGTCGAGAATAGCAATCGTTTCATTGTACAGATGGGTCGGCAAACCTTTCGTTTGCTCCAAAATTACCCCGTCGGCAGGTTTGGAAACACCGGCTATGGAGATAAACATATCGGCTTTGGCATCCCTGGCTGCGATCATGCCGATTAATGAGCCTTCGCTATGACCGATTACGATAACCTTTGAAAATCTTGCATCTTGCTTTAATCTCGAAATCCATTTTTTAGCGTCGTCGATGTAATCTTCAAATCGTATGTCGCTTTCGCGCTGCCCGGTTTTACTTTGCCCTATCAGCCGTTTATCGTATCGTAACGTAGCAATACCCTGTCTGGTCAAATTTTCAGCCAGATAACGCAGACTGTTGTTTTTCATGTTCGGCTGATTGCCATCTCGATCGGTTGGTCCTGAACCGGAAATGAGTAACGCAACCGGGAAAGGGGCTTTTGTATTCGGAATCAGTAAGGTGCCGAATATTTTTCCCCTTTCACATTCGATACTTAAATCGTACGATTGAAAAGGATTTGTCAGTACTTGCGAATATAGAAATCCGCTAAGAATGCTCACGATAAAAAGCAGTGCCGATTTTTTCATTTTAAAATCTCCCCATGAGTACAGCAAACAGCATAATTCCAAAGATAATCATATGAGAATTAAGTTCATCTTGGTTAAATAGAATTTAATCATTTTTTTCAACATAACTGGTGGTCCTATTTTTAAAGAATAACATAGTGAGTTCCAAAATACAAATTTTGAGATTCTTGTTATTCATGATATTTGATCCATACTTTCATTTTTCCTGGTTTACGGTTATCCCATGCATAATACGGTATAAATTTGAATGTCTGATTCCCGTCGGCTTTTGCCGTGATGGAAACTACAGACCCTAATAAATTTGACTCCTTCTGAAAAGTATACGTAGTTGAATTTGTAATTTGTGCATGATCTATTCCCGGATTATCCACTTCTTCCAAACAATATACCAGTGGCCCTCGTTGTATGGCTCTTTTACCCACGTTGGCCTTTACTCGCGGATCTGCGGCAACAACTTCTACCGGCATATCCATCGTAAGTGACACCGTATCTCCTTTTTTCCATTTTCGACCAATGGTTACATACTGCAAATCTTCAATCGCCTCAAAAGGTTTATCGTTTACTTTGATGGAATAGGATTTACACCAACCCGGTATTCTCAATTTCAAATTAAAATGATCCGAAAATTCGGGATTTACTGTCAACCTAACAGCGCCGTCCCAAGGATAAAGTGTTTCCTGTAGAAGTGAAACGTAATTATTTCCTATTTTGATATTAGCTTCATTTCCAATGTATAGATTAATCCATAGCGTTTTGTCCGGCGAAACAGCATAAATATAGCTACCGATGGACGGTAGAAATCTTGAAATTTGACTTGGACAGCAGGCTGTTCCATACCATTTTTTTCGGTGATGATCTCCGTCCGATTCCAATGGATTGACATAAAAGAACAAATCTCCCGACAGTGAGATTCCGGCCAATGCCCCATTATACATGGAACGTTCCAGTACATCGACGTATTTTCCATCACCTGAAAGCATGTTCATTCGTTGATTCCAAAAAACCATCCCAACTGATGCGCACGTTTCGCAATAAGCCTCTTTATTAGGCAAATCGTAGGGTTCGGTAAAGCCTTCGTTGGCACGTGATGAGCCAATCCCGCCAGTAAGATACATTTTTCTGAAAACTACATCGTTCCACAGGCTGTTCAAAGCGGGAATGTACGTAGAATCTTTCATAGCCGAAGATACATCGGCCATTCCCGTAAACAGATACATGGCCCGCACCGCATGTCCCCCAATTTCCTTCAACTCTCTGACGGGAACAGCATCTTGATAATATTCTTTATAAGCAGAGTTCCACGTACCTCGGTTATGTCCACGTTGTTCCAAAAGCCAGCGAGATAAATTCAAATAACGCTGATCGTTTGTAACTCTGTAAAGTTTCACCAAGGCAAGTTCGATTTCGGGATGTCCGGGAACCCACGTGCGTTTTCCTTCGCCAAAAAAACGATCGATATGATCGGCATATTTTATGGCTACATCCAAAAGGGATCTCTTGCCTGTGGCTTCGAAATAGGCAACGCCTGCTTCGATGAGATGGCCACAACAGTACATTTCATGTTTATCCATATCCGTCCACCGTTGCGATAAATCACCAAGCTCAAAGTAAGTCATCAGATATCCGTCGGGTAATTGTGCTTTCGAAATAATTGTTATTAGGCTATCCATTTTCTTTTCGAGAACTGGATTTGGATTATTCATTAAGGAGTAGGCAGCTCCTTCGATCATTTTATAAACGTCGGAATCGTCGTAAACGAATCCTTCAAATTTTCCTTCGGCCAATCCGGCCGCGATCGCAAAGTTTTTAATCCGATTCGTTGCGATCTCCGATTGATAAATACAGGCAGGTAAAGTAACGGCAGCATGCGTTTTCAACCGAGGCAACCAAAAACTGTCTTTGATGGTTACATGAGAAAAATTGACAGCCGTGTTCTCTTGAAAGAACTTTTGTTGGGATTGAACATTGAACGAGATCATTATCCACCCAACAAGTATCATATAATTCCATTTTTTGATTTTCATATTCTGGAGTCGAAGTTATTCATAAATTATGTCGATGGTTATTTTCTTGTAATGGGGAATTCGGTTATTCTCAGCGTAGTACATCCGTAAGGGATTAAAGTAATATCTTCTTCGGGCATGGTAGTTTCCTGATACTGGACACTGAAAGGTAACGGCCCTGCAGAACCGTTGTACTTCTGCCATTGATTCATTCGTTTTCCCTTGGTTTTGATTTCGACGGGAGCATTCTCCAAATTCCACGGATATCCGTTGATATTTTTCTTTATTACTTGAAAATGAGTTTCTATGTTTTCGGGTTTAACAGCTTCTTCCAACAAGCAATAATTCCACGGAGTGTCGCTATGAACTTCATAGTACCAATCGCCATATCTTTTCCCGAATTTACGATCATCGGGAACTTTCGTCCATTTTTCTTCCATGCGTAAAGCATACAACAGCGGGCCTCTTTCTATGGCTGCCGATCCTTCGTACCAGCGGGATACGATAACTTTCATCGGGAGTATCAATTCCACTCTATCACCCGACTTCCAGTTTCGACTTATTCGTTCCACATTTCCTCCTTTCACCTTTTTCCAGATGGTATCGTTGATTTTTATCGTGGCTTCTTCGCACCATTCCGGTATCCGTAAATAGAAAGGAAATGCTATTACTTTGCTGCCTTTATCGGCAATCTTGATATTAAAATGAATTGACTCATCAAACGGATAGTTGGTCATTTCTTTTATTTCGACTCTCGTTCCCGTGCCCACTTCTGCCGTTACCGTGCAAGGTGAATAAAAAAGTGCGGCTAATCCTTTATCATGTGATGCAAACCATAAATGTTTGGTAAATTTAGGCCATCCCTGATGCAGATTCGATGTACAACAAGGATAACCAGTCAATAAACCAAACAGTTGATCGGTTCCATTATAACCTGTAACAAAATTTCGAAGATGACGCGATATCTCAACCTGATTGAGTTGTTGATAATACTGTCGGGCATCGAAATTGTCGGTTACTTGGGTAGGCAATGCGTTAAAGGCAACTCTTTCCAACCAATCTGCCCATTCAACCTTTCCGGTAATTTCGATCATTTTTTCCAACGAAAACATCATCTCTACCGCTGTACAAAGCTCGGAGCCCTGCGTCGGATTTCCCGTATGTAATAATTCGTCGGCCCCATACAATCCATTTGGCCATCCGTGAGCTCTTTTTAAATCGGAAGCACATTTGATTATTGCCTCAATATGCTTGTCGTTTTTAGTAGCCTGATAGCGAATAATGGGTTGTTTAATTGCCTGAGCCAAATCAACGCAATGGGTACTGAATAAGGTGTTGATTTGCTCACCTTCCAAAAACAAATTAGTCCAATCGATTGTTTGCTGCGTGATTAAATCTCCCAAATCCAATAAAAATTTTTCCCCGGTAATGTTATAAAGCCAATAAACGACCATCAAATTGTCACCTCCTCTTTGCTGTGCCCATCTCGTCCAATAATTAAGCGGTTTTTGAGGCAATTGCGTGAATTGATATTTGAAATAGTTGGTCATGAATGGAATGACACGCTTGTCACCGGTTGCATCATAATACTGTTGCATAAACTTTAAAACGACCATTCTGGGCCACCAATCCTGGGCATTGTTTCTCTGCAATCCTTCTTCGGGCTCTCTATCAACGGAAGGTCCGAAATATCCGTCCGGTCTCTGACTTTGTAAAGTCCATTCCACCCAAGGTTGAACTTTTGCTTTCAACGTATTGTCGTTTAAGATATAAGCCAACGGCAGCAATCCGTCAATCCAATAGGGACCTCTTTCCCACACGTCACCATCGCCTCCCAACCAACCGTTGCGAGGTCCCATTACCTGGCTGTATAAAGAATCTAAGTGCCCCGTCATGCCATTTTTCATTCTCAACAATTGATCTTTCAGCCATCCTTCCGGACGCACTGCTCCAAGAGGAAGTTCCATAAAGGGTTTTGTAAGTAAGGGGGAACGATTATTTTCATATAAATCGGTTGTTGCCCATTGTGATTGTGCATAACTAGTTAAATTCATCAGTACATAAAATAAAATGAGTAAATTGATTTTTTTCATGTTGGTTTAACTTTTCTATATTCTTGTTTTTTAGTTTCTCTTTGACTGTTTATTTGCATAAATAATTTGTGATACGATCGTTTTGTGCTCAATAAAGTTGTAAAAATTATTCAACATACGTCGACTTATTGAAAATTAAAATCATCCCTGCCGAAATGAATAAATTCATTCTTCTCATAAAGCGTCTTTTACACAACGAAATCCAACCGTTGCTTTTCTTTCGAAAGAAGGGGATACCCTAAGTAAATATTGCCTATAATTGAGCTCTCGGGGTCCGCCTTGAACATACCAAAAACTTGAAGACGGCATAAAATAACTTCCTCCTTTTACCATGATATATCTGTAGGTAGTATTATCGTAAACATCGTTAGTTAACTGCCATACACAGCCAACCAAATCATATAAACCATATGGATTTTTCCCTTTAGGATATTTCCCGACAGGATAAGGTGAACCATCTCCCAAATTACATCTATCGGGTTCGATCCCCGTTAATTTCCATACTGAAAGGGTTTCGGTTATGGATTCTTCTATTCTTTTTACCGGAGTTTTCTGTAACCATGGCCATTCATTACCTTTCTCCGTTTGAGCTGCATATTGCCATTCCATTTCTGTGGGAAGTCGCTTCCCTGCCCATTTCGCATACTGTTGTGCATCTTCGAGTGTAACGTATACCACAGGATAGTTTTCCTCACCATTGGGGATTTGATTATTTTGCCAATGTTTGAGAAAATTCGTTGTATCGATAGGCTGATAACCGGTAGCATCTAAAAATTCTTTATATTGTTTATTGGTAACAGGAAATTTATCCATAAAGAATTTTCGCATTTTTACCTGTTGTCCTTTAGAAGTTAAATTTTCAGGATAAGGAATGAAAGAATCTCCGGTACGATAATTGTCGCATTGGAATATTCCGGCCGGAATTACAACCATTCCTTCGGGAGCTTTGCTTGCTTTGGGCGTTGTTTTCGATTCGGAGATGAGTCGCGCGGTGCCGGGAATGATCATTATCACCCTTTCGTCTATGATTTGACTATTTTTGAAAGCCTGAACGACGAATTTCCCTTCGTAATCGGGAAAGTGGGATAACAGCTTGATGGATTGTTCTTGAGTGCCGAATACAGCTGGTGTTTTCTCATATGAAGGATCTCCTGCCCATATTTTTATGCTGTCTCCTTTTTCGCTAGAAAATATCAAGCTATCTACAGCCGGTTTAAGTTCCACCGAAAGAACTTTTTGAAATTGTGCAATTGCCGTTACGGAACTTTCGTTATTTGTTCCTAAGTCAAAGGAATTAAAGCCGTCTATCTTGACAGGAATGTAATTTTTATCCTGTTCCCTATTCAATTCGATTTCTTCGTGATGAAATAAATCCACAAAATGGGTGGAGTCATCAATCAAACTATCTTCAAATAGATTTCCGGAAAAACCTTCAGGATGAAGATTGTAAACCGTATAAATAGTTTTTGAATCGGAAGGCCATTGGTTGACATAAATGCTATCGACAAGCGTTGGGAGCAAGGGGGTATACGAATATTGCAAAAAATTACTGCTGTTTTCTCTCTGAATTTGCAGCAATTTACCCCAATATCGTAGTTGTTCGTCCGACCATTCAAACCTGCCGGGAGGAAAGCTGTTTATTTCGGTGCCGTACCCGTTGAAAAAAGAAAGATTAAATTCTCTTCGGATAGGTTCGCGGGCTTCCTCTGCTACTCTAAATATCGCGAAATCCGGCTTTATAAATTTATTTAAATTAAGAACCGGAGGATAATAGAGTGCGTTGTGCACCCTACCCGACGGAATACCTTGCATGTCTTTAGGGACAGCCATACCTTCGCTGTACATGACCACACCAGGACGAGCTTTATCAACAGCATCTTGAAGTTCGTTGCTCGAACTCCCTCTCGTATCGAGAACGAAACCGTCGACATTCACCATTTTTGCAATGGTGGTCATCCCATCAAAATGGCCTTCTGCAGAACGGGTACTTTCGTCCCACGGATTATAACAAATAAAAAAATATGTTCCAAGTTCGTGGCTCAAATCCGAAATTTCTCTTAATTTCCGATATCCTCCCGGCAAGTCGCGAAACATATCCCATTGATTTCGCTGGTCCATTCCTAAAGCAGGCCATGTTGGCCAGATACCGTACACATCGTAGCCTCCGATTAATTTTTTCATTCTTTCGAGATAATCTCTGACATGATATGAGCTGTCTTTGTAATCATAAAAACGTTTATCCCATGCCATCATCAAATTTGCCGCATAACAATTTCGAATCCATTTTAAATCTTCTCTTTCAAACAATGAATTATCGAATGTGCCAACAGGAATATCATAAAGCAATCTTTTTTGAAACATCAGGCGCAATCCTTCCTGCCACTCACCCTCATAAGCGTCCATCCAAAAGTCGTAGGAAACGGATCCCCCAGGATATAAAATTGTTTCAAAACGTCTTAACTTTCCATTTTTCAAACTTTTATTATTTCGTCTGACCAATGCAACTATATTTTTTTCATTGTTGACCTTACCACAGGTAAATCCCAACTCCCATGCATTATCTGGTAAAATGACGTTTAGAGGTTGATAACCGGGTCGAAAGAGATGCGAACGAGAGAGGCCATGCGAGCCTTTTCCTGTAATATACACATGTTCTTCACTTCGACCTAACGGTACAACGTTATGTAAACGGATCGTATCGGTAGAAGTGTTTTTAAAGCTGATAATTCCTTTAATTCCATATTCAAATGGTTCTGTTGAAAAAGAGATATCCATCATTTCAGAAGGAAAAGCAGTCGAGTATTCCATTTCATCGATTTGGTACGAAACAAGGGGCAATTCCTCAGACAATATGATGTTAGGTTCGATAGATTGGATCATCAAATGATTGGCTTTATCAAACTGTATTGATTCTAATGATTGTCCATACAGTAATGGAAAAACGCAAAAAATATAAAAGATAAAGTTCAGCAGGGTTTTTGAAATTTTCATATTTTAATTCACAGTTTGTTTTTTGATGGCATCGTTGTAGTCCACTACATAATGCCACCAGTTGTTAAGTTTCCCGTCATTCGGATTAATACCTTTATAATGTGGAATATGTCGGAACCACCAGCACATATATCCCAAGTGTGAACAATCCCATTCAGAACAATTTACTTTACGCCTGCGTTCGTTTTCTATATTGGGATAATTGGCCCAAGTATCAGCAGCTGTTGAAACTTCCAATTGATTTTTAACGTCGTAATCTTGTTGTCCATTAGGTGGAAAATGGATATTTCCTATGTGGGCGTGTCCAGGTAATACCTTATCGTAAGTGGTGTAAAGTTCCCAGTTGTTTTTTCGGGAATAAGGCTGGCTATAATCCCAACGACCATAAACTTTTCGCATGACCGATTCGAAACGATGACCGTAACTTTCAAGAGCCAACGATATTTCTCGCTCATAATTTAATCCCATAATCGTTAGAAGGAGTTCATTCGATGGATTTTCAACTGGTTCAGAGTTCAACCAGAATGCTCCTTTCCCGCAATAAGTAGATTCCCACATGCCTGCATAGGGAAATGTCCATACCCAAACCTCATTAATTTCGCCCTTATCTCGCATTTCCCCAAAGCCATAATAGTGAATGAACGCGTTATAATCAAAGGTAGTCCCCCTCTCCTTAAATGATTTCCAGCCAGGCTCTCCGAGATATTTTACCACGTCATTCAAGGAAAACAATTCGTCGCTGTCCTTAAATTTTGAAAAGAATATACTATCGTCATAAATTTCAACGATCTCATATTTGATCACATCGTTACTGATAGCCTGTAACGTATCGGCATAAGCAGCAGTTAACTCCCATGGATTATGCCATTGAAAAGTATATCCGGGTGTTTTAAAATACTCGTGCAACCGTTTGTTGGTTCCTGGAATCACGGGATCTTGAACGACAACTGCGACTTTTACGGTAAGGGTTTCAGCTTTTCTACCCTTTGTAGTCGGAATATCGGTCCCTTTGCCACTGGATAACGAAACGAACAGGAAAACAATAGTAGTAGGCAATAGCGTTCCTGCAAATTTATTCAGAAATAATTTCATCAAAGAATCTCGATTTATATTGGTTCCGTTTGGACTTGCTAAAATTTACAAATCCAGAATAACCCATTATGTAATTTTTTGACAACAATTTGTCACCCTATTTCATTACGCAACTCTTATACCAAACCATTCCATCATTAGCAATGTGGACTTTCACTCTGCATCAATAATTAGGATAGTAAAAAAGTCTAATTTGCTTTTAAAATGATGTAATGATAAGTATGTCCATCATTCATCAAAAGATAACGAGTGATATCATTCTTTATTATTCCGTCTTTTTCTACTTTTAAATAATAAAAACCCTTTGCCTTCTGCGGATCAGAAGAAGGTTCGAAATCTTTCAGCAGAAAAACGGCCTCGCCATTTTTATCGCTTTTTTTAGTTAAAAAGACGTTGATATTATTATCACGATCAGCCTGATTCTTATAGATATTGATCGTTGCATCGGCAACTGTTTGTGTCATATTATCATCACTGTAAACCACCACATGAAATTCCCATGGGATAGCTTGTTGAAATTCCTCAAATATTCCACTTCTATCACAAGATGCCACTAAAAAAAGTAATGAAAAAAGAAATGTTAATTTTATTGTTTTCATAAGTTCATCAGTTTAAAATTCGTATTCATCATAAGCTTCTAATTCTCCTCCAAAAGTATAGGTCTCCAAGCCATAAAAACTAAGCTCCAATACAGGAATGGGCAATTGACGAAAAGATCGAGTGGTAAGCTGAAATTTATCAATAGGAGTACGTCTCCGATCATAAAATGGGGTAGCAGTATAGGCATATCCACATTCTACAAAGCGTTCATAAAAAATGGCTTCCAATATAGCCTCTCTCGTAGAATTAATATTGATATCATTTAATTTTCCCCTTTTTTGACGAGTATTATTTATTAACTCAACTGCTTTTGAAATATCACCCGTATGTAAAGCTGCCTCTGCATATAACAGATCTGATTCTGCTTTTGTAAGGAAGTAGAGCTCGCCTTCACCTGACGGCTGACCTGATTCGGAAAAACGATTTAATACATACGAACTATATTTGCTATAACCATCATAGGACAAACCTCCTGTTGGAGTATTCACTGATGGATAGTATACAAAATCAGTACCTAATCTATAATCAGGAGAATTAGCTTCTGGCAAGGTTTGTCCTTGTCCAAAATCGATTGGCAAAGGCCAGATAGCGCCTGGATCATTCGGATAAGCCATCATATTAATGACCCGTAAACCCACTCGACCCCATTGATTACCCCCCGGCCACGAAGCCGCAGCATAAGACCATTCTTGCCAACCTTGCATTGGCAAGACGGCTTTTATATCCATAGTCAATCCTTCTGAAATATAGTTTTTGACTTTCTCCCAATCGATGTCAGCGTATTCCGCCTTTGTCCTGGGTTGATAGGCGATAGCTCTTGCTGCCATAAATTTGGCAAATTGACGTAATTTTATATTATCACCAACAGCATCTAAAGGCAATAACCCCGTAAAATTGGAAAAATTATGGCTATTGCACAATTCAATACATTTATCCAAATAGCTAAGTGCGGTTTCTTTCACTTCGGAGGCAGGTCTAATATCATCGACAGTAATTTTCTGCAAATCGGTCTCTTCAGTGATTATAAAACATTTATCAAAAAGTAAACTCAATTCAGTATAGAAAGCCCCCATCAGAAAATAGCAATTGGCTAATATTTTATATGTCTGATCCTTATTATCTTCTTTAAATATTAACCCTTTATTGGATATCATGGCAAGCATATTTCGTACCGTACTGATCTTGCTATAATGATTATACCAAAGGGTTTTGGGAAAACCTGCATTTTTGTCCGTATTCGGTATCATAGGTTTTTCATAGTTACGCCTATAATAATATACTTGAAGATCCCAATTCCCAGCTCCAGCAGTATAGGCATCCGAATTGGTTGCCAATATCCACGTATCGCCATCATAAGCTCCTAACATGTGATGCCACCAATTGTTGTATGCTCCTCCAATCAAAGAAGGATATTGATTTATATCACCCATGACGGTTTCAATATCTGGTTGATGGTCATTTTTAATATCTAAACCAGAAAAATATGGTTCACATCCGAGTAAAATCGTTAATATGAAACAGCTTGTAAATACTATTTTTTTCATCTGTTTAAATTCTAATAATTATTAAATAAACCCTAAACTTAAGTCCAGTTTAAAATTCAAATGATACTGTACCTGTTAGCGTTCTGATATCTGAAGGATACTTTGGCGTATCGGATCCGTTCAACGTATTATTTTCTATGGTTCTGGTTTCCGGATCAGGACCTGAATAATTTGTTAATGTAAACAAATTTCGACCGATTAACCCTAATTTAATTCCTTTACAAAAAGAGATACCCCATTTTTGCAATTGATTCTTTGTTACATTATAATTTAACGACATTTCACGCAATTTTAAAAAGGTCGCGTCTTCCGTAAAAGAGGCTCGTGCATGTTGATTTAAATAGGTCATGGGTTTCCTTTGTTCCCAGGGTCTGACTGACATATCCCAGAATGCTGCATTTCTGCCTGCAGATGACATATAAACTTTTGTATTATTATACAATACCCCGCCTTCTTGCCAAGAAAGAGTGAAATAAAACATCCAATTCTTGTAACTAAGGATATTTATCAAATTCATATTAAAATCGGGAAGCATATTACCCATAAATTCGTTTTGAGAATTATTTCCATATTCATCCAGAACATACATTTTTGCTTCATCACGCGTCCCAATCATATCTTTTCGAACTACAAAGCCATAATTATTTATGGTAAATACATCTTCAACACTTTGTCCAGGTTTTATGAGTTTACTGGTTTTGACTTGATCTAAAGATGTGGCAAATTTACTTGAATAAAGATTTCCATATCTTTCGTTAGATGCAACTTTGGTATAGCCAACATTGAAGTCGGGGCGGCCCAACTCGCCCACATATTCATCCAATTTGTCCCATGTTAAGGTCGCATCCCAACTCCAATCTTTCTTTTGAAGAATATTTGCATTCAATGATATTTCATAATTATGAACAAAAAACTCACCAATATTAATATTTTGATATTGAAAACCGGTAACTCCGGAAACAGCCATTACATAAGGCAAATCTGTATTACGTTTATGCGAATAAGTAAATGATAAATCAAAACGATTTAAAAAACGCATATCAATACCCGTCTCTAATTCTTGCGATAAAGCTGGTTTTAATTTTTTATTCCCTAATTGAGCTCCCCCATAAAGAGTACCATCACTTAATGTAAAAGTTTCATACTTTGCACCATAATCAGGGAGAATACCTGCTGTACCATACGAAATACGGGGTTTCAACATTTGAAAATAAGGAATCTTAAAATCTTCTGTTATATTCCATGCTCCCGATACCCGATAATAGGTTTGCCACATATTATCCTCTCCAATTACTGAGGCACCATCTCGGCGTATTAAACCGTCGATAATGTATTTGCCTTTATAATCTAAATTTCCTATAGCGCTGTAACTGTTAGAAACAATTCTACTCCCCCACGACGAATGATCTCGAGTTTCTGGAGCAGCAAGTTCAAGAGAAGTATTATTCATTCCGGATACAGCCAGTTTTGAACCATTACCCCATAGTCCCTCCGATTTCTCATCTTCATATAAATATTGCACTCTAAATGTCGCGTCTAAATTATTAAAAGATTTGGTCAACAAGCAACTGGCTTCAAAGTTATGTTTGAAGGTATTTCCAGATCCTTTGTATACATACCCTTCTTCACGGATACTGCCATCCGGATAATTTACCATAAGTCGACCTTTAGGTATCAAATCCTCATCCTGATAATGAAAATAGTCAATATTATAATTAACATTAAAAGTAGACCACTCAGTAGGTATAAATCTAACCCCATAATTACCAAGAAAACGATTGGCTGTGCCACGCTGTATTTTATTGTTGATATCATACAAGGGATTAATATTGTTGCGCGTGGAAACTATATTTGGATTTACTTTGAAAGGAGTTCCATCTAAATTCTTTGCAAAAAAATCGGCATTCGGATCAGCATAATAAATATCATCAAAATTTACCGATCTGCGATCATTTATAGTCCTAACATATAAATTAGATGTATTCAAAGAAACCATGTCCGAAATTTTATGATCCAAATTAACTCGAAAACTATATCTTTCTACGCCTTTAAGCATGCGTATCACGCCAGGATTATGAGTATACTGAATAGAAGTATAATAATTCATATCGCCATCACGACTTCGACTGGTTAAACCAACTGTTGTTGAATTAAATACTCTCGGAACAAAAAAATCATCATACGAATTATGATTCATATTATATTTGTTATCCCAAACCCAATCATCATCAAGAATACCTCTGATCGGATCGCCATTCTCATCAACTTTGTGACCATGAGCCGTTGTTCTTTCAGGAAGAAAGCCAACCCAGTTGGATCCAATTTCCGTCTTTAAGGATACTCTCGATACTCCACTATTCAAATCTCGTCCTCTTTTGGTAGTTATATTTACAACACCTCCCGCCGCTTTTGATCCATAAAATGAAGCTGCTGCAGCCCCTTTAATTACTTCGATGTTATCAACATCTTCCATATTAATATCTTTTAATACGCCCGATGTGATAATACCATCTACGATAATGAGCGGTTGAGTAACCCCTGTGAATGATGTCGTGCCTCTTAATTGAATGATTGGCTCATCCATAGGATTTCCGGTAGTAGAAAATACCTTAATCCCCGGCATCTTTCCTGATAAAGCTGTAGCCACATTTACTCCTGGAACCTCTTTAATGGATTCATTATTAATTTTTTCAACAGTAAAAGACAGCTTTTCTTTTGACATTCCTTTTGCAACCCCGGTTACTATCACCTCTTCCAGAGCTTGGGCATCTTCTTGCATAATAATCTGAAAATTCGTCTTACCGGATGTATTTATTTCTTGTTCCCTGTAACCAATGTAGGTAATACGGATGACAGCATTATTTTCTACATCCAATGAAAACTCTCCATCTGCATTAGTCACTGTACCATTAGTGGTACCAACTTCAACAATATTTGCGCCAATAATAGGCACTTTATTTGCGTCAACTACAATACCTGTGATGCGTTTTTTTTGTTGTTGGAGAATAGTTAATTCACTGGGATTTTTTTGCAATTCAGATTTCTTTTCGGCTAAGGGAATTATTTGAGAATAATCTGATGATGATAACAAATAGAATACACATATGCATAGCAAAATGATTGTTATTAGTGCTATTCTACAAAAACGACTACTTACTATCGGGATGACTAAATCATCACTTTGAAGATTTATGTTATTCATACTGACATAATTAAATTAAAATTTATTCATTATATTCATTTACACGCAATTTTTCAAGCTAAAAATAGCTAGCATAAAATACAGACAGAATTACTTTTTTACAATTATTCTTTTTTTAAGAGATCTACAAATTCGTTTTTCCATAGGCATAAAAGTTATCAAATTAAAAAAATATGATTTTAAATATCCAAATACATGAAAAAAACATTTTCACAATTAAAAATTTATTGGAATTTTAAATAAGTCAAATTAACCAACACAAAAGTGAGAAGATTTATAACAGAAGGGGTGTAAAATCGTTTCAGAAAAGAATAAAATTGTATCAAAATAATTAAGGCTACCGGGAATATAGGCACTAAAAATCTTTCGGGAGAACACCAAATTGTTTATAAAAGCACTTTGAAAAATAATTTGGAGAATTGAAACCGACCATATAGGCGATTTCGTTGATCTGATATTTTTTTTGCTTAAGCAGTTCTGCTGCCTTTTTCAACCGAATAAGCAAGATAAAATCATTAGGGGACAATTCGGACACATTCTTTATCTTACGATACAGAGTTGCTCTGCTCATAGCCATTTCCTGGGACAGTTTATCTATGTCTAAATCAGGTGCGTCCAAATGCTTATGAATAATATCGATTAGTTTTTGAAGAAATTCCTTATCGGTTTTTGAATAAGTAATGCTTTGATAGGCAAACTCGGGCGAATTTCGAAATGTTTCTCTTATTTTTCTTCTGTTCTCGAGCAGATTTTCAATTCGAGCCATCAAGTAATCGATCGAATAGGGTTTTTCGATATATTCATCGGCACCATAATTCAATCCTTCAATTTTAGACTCCAAATTAGTTTTTGCTGTTAATAAAATAATAGGTATATGGCTATATTTTAAATCCGTTTTCATCATTTTACAAAATTCCAATCCATCCATCTGTGGCATCATTATATCACAAATAACAATGTCGATATTTTCTTTATCCATGATATTTAATGCTTCAAGGCCATTTCTACCTTGTATTACACGATATTTTTTAGAAAGTTGTTTAGTCAGAAATTGCAGGAATTCTTCATTGTCATCGATGGCAAGAATGATTGGAACTGTCTTATCGGAATAAACTGTCGGGTTCGCTACAGAGCTTTCTATGTCGTCATGTTCTATTTCTCGTGGATAATCTTTCTCTATTTTTACCATATACTCCTGATTTTTAGGTAGAATCATAACAAAAGTAGTTTTATTTGCCTCCGAATTGTTACAATATATGATGCCTTTATGCAATTCCACTAACGATTTTACCAGAGCCAGCCCGATGCCCGTTCCCGGTATATTTTTATTTAATTTAAAGAAAGGCTCGAAAATTTTGTCCACAAATTGATCGGGAATAGTATCCCCATCATTACTAATTTTCAGTTCGAAGTTTTTTTCGTCGTAACTAAAATTGACTTCGATCGTATGCAAAGAATGTTTTAAGGCATTCGAAAATAAATTACTCAATATTTTAGTAAAAATTTCCTGATCGACATCGGCATAAAAACTATCACTTGAAAAAAAGGTGCTTAATGAAATTCCTTTGGCATCGATACTCGGTTTAAATTCATTTATGACATCTCGAATAAGACTTATCACATCAGCGTGAATAAAATTTAAATTTAGTCCCTGAGCTTCAGTCTTTCTAAAATCCATAAGTTCGTTAACTAATTTCAGTAATCGATCGACATTACGTTGCATAACGATAAGATTTTCCCAATTGGTATTACCTTTATCAATATCTTTCATAACCTCTTCCAATGGGATTTTAATTAAACTTAAGGGAGTTCTTATTTCGTGAGTGATCCGGGTAAAAAATTCAATCTTCGCCTCATATATTTCTTTTTCTTTAGTGTTTTCCAGCTCTTCGAGCAGCAACTCATTTCGGCGTTTCGCATTTTGCACATATCGATGTATGCTGTAGTAAACCAAAGCGCTAATCATCAAGAAATAAAACAAGTAAGCCCAAAAAGTTCTATACCAAGGTGGCAGAATGTTTATTTTTAAGGATATTCCTTCTTCATTCCAAACCCCATCGCTATTTGCACCTTTCACTCTGAAAACATAATTGTCTGGCGGAAGATCGGAATAATTGACTTGATGTGTTTGGTCAACCTCGATCCAATCGTTATCGCGTCCTTCCAATTTGTAGGCGTACCTGTTTCCGTTAGGATAGATATAGCTTAGAGCGGCAAAACCTATGCTGAATATCGAAGCATGGTATGGAATATTAATTGTATTGGCATAGGTAATGGATTTATTCAACAGCTTTTTTTCATTCGTTAAAGATACTTCTTTGTTCTGAACTTGAAAACTATTTAAAACGACTGGAGGAATATATTCATTAATTTTCAGGTTATTCGGTATGAAAGCCACAAATCCTTTAACTCCTCCAAAATAGAGTTTACCGTCATGACCTTTAAAACCTGATTTATAATTAAACTGATCTCCCAATAAGCCGTTTGAATGAGTATATATCCTCACATCCAGATTTTCGCTGTCCAACCTGAAAAGCCCTTTGTTGGTACTTCCCCAAATATATCCGTTAGAATCTTCAATTAATTTATAGATAACATCATTCGGCAGGCCGTTATTAGATGTGACAACTGTAGAATAAGAATTCTTTTCTGGATCAAATCGGCAGAGTCCTGCTCCTTCAGTGCCTATCCAAAGTCTGTTTTTTTTATCCTGCAATAAGCAAATAATCGATTTTCCGGTATCGTCGGCAATATCTACCTGCGATGAATAATGTTGCCATTCGTCAGAAAACCTGTCGTAAGAAAAAAGCCCATCGCCGATAGTAGCAAACCATACGATGCCCTTGTAATCTTCAAGAATATCATTCACCTGACTGGTTATTTGATGTTCACGAACTCGCTTGAAATTATCGGTTTTTTGATCGTAATATTGTAGTCCGGTCATCGATCCGATCCATATTTTGCCCGACGAATCTTTATAGATCGAATAAATATTGTCGTCTTTTATGGAATTGGCCGACGTCGAATTCTTGTAAGAAGTTACCTTTTGTGTGAGAAGATTCATTACATAAAGCCCATCGGAAAATGTTCCGATCCACAATTTGTTGTTGTCGTATAGTAATGAGTGAATATTTTTGGATAGGACGGGACTTTTAGTAAAAACCTTTGTGACAGGATTAAATTTATTGAGGCCGGCATCTTCTGTTCCAATCCAGATGTTTTTTTCCCCATCTTCACAAAACTCACTGATACTCTTTCCACTTATCGAATTTTTACCGATGATTGGATAATATTTTTCGAAGTGCAAAAAGGAATCATTAAAATAACTCACTCCTCCAAAAAAAGTACCAATCCATATTCCTCCTTCTCTATCCTGATACAGACTGTGAATGGCATTGTCGGATATGGAATAGGGATCATTATGAAAATGTCGTAGATTTACAAATTCCATGGTTTTCAAATCATAAATAAAAATACCTTCTTCAGTTCCAATCCACAATCCTTGATTTTTTGTTTTTATCATGCATCGTACAAAAAGAGGATGGCCATCATGTCCTTTCTCCAAAAAGGGAGTGAAAATTTTTTCCTGCAAATCGAATTTTTGTACACCTCGAGTTACAGTTCCCACTAACAAATACTTAGAGTTTAACGATAAAATAGTGTTGATATAATTTTCAGAGACTTTCTTTTTTTTCTCGTCAATTAAGAATTCATGCACCTCCGATGATTTAGGATCGATGCTGAGTAATCCTCGTCCATAAGTTGCTACCCATACGTTTCCGTAGTAATCGAACTCCATTTTTCTCAAATTCATATTTTCAAGCGGATACCTCACCAATTTTTCATCTATAGTTAAACAAAATACACCTTTATCCTGAACGACCATCCAGATATTTCCCTCGGCATCTACTTTTAAATCTCTGACTAAACCATTAACACTTTCACCTTGATCCGTTTTTTTATCGAATCTGGAAAAATTTTCATAGTGCGGATCGTAAATATATATTCCGTCGGCTGTACCAACCCAAATTTTCTCATTGGCATCTTGAAGTAATGAAATGATCTTATTAGAACCAATGCTGGACTGATCTTCGTTATTTCTTTTAAAGATTTTAAATCTTAATCCATCATATCTGTTTAAGCCATCTAAGGTACCAAACCAAATAAAACCGGTTTTATCTTGCATAATGGAGTACACCATGTTTTGCGAGAGTCCGTCTTCAACAGCCATATTTCTGAAATAATATTCAGAGTTAGTAGCATTAGACACAGCTGAGAAGATAAACCCGATTAGAAAAAATACTGCAGCCTTTGTCTTTAGTTTCATAAAATTCCCATCTGTTGGTTTAATTCCTTATTTGTTAATGCGAATCAGTCGTTGAAAATATTCGCGAGTTTATTTAGTCAATCCTTAAAAAGTCTGTTTTTAATCGGGCAGTGCATAAAAGTTTTAATGAAAGAGTAATCGAAAAATGAAAACAAAAAAATCCTCTTTGGGTTTTTCCGTCATTTTCTTCAAATTCCAAGCTGAAGCAGTCAATAATGCGTTGATTTGTATGTCTTTTTCGCCCATAAGATAGTTCTGTTCCATTCGGAAGTCTTTTGCTGGATGTCCGATTATCGGTTCTATGCCTGCTCTTGCTCTGCACTTCCTGCACTTCCTGCACTTCCTGCACTTCCTGCGTTTCCGGTATCTTTGATAAGCCGTATCGCTTGCTTTGGGTTTATCCGGCGTTACGATCAAAATGAATTTCATCGCTTTCAGGAATCTGATGTCCGGTCGCATAACATATTCTACCAAATTTTGCGAGAATTTGTCCCTTTTCTTCGTTTGTAATTTGTCTTTGTAATATTATCGCCATTGTTTTTGTTTTTATAAAGTGATGAATAATAGTTTCATCCATAACAGTTGTAAACTTTCCGGAAACTTTTCGCTATTAAAAAATTATGTAACGGATATCACATGTATTTTTGCAAATTTAGATAAAAAAGTGAGATTTTATAAACAAAAAAGCTGTATCGTCCTGATTTTTGTTTACATTTTCTGTAAACGTATTTCAGAACAAGACACTTTTACGAAGTCCGTAATTGCTTTTACGAGTTCATCCGATATCGGCAAATTGGGGTTCATGTAGGTTGCCACATTCTTATTTCTGTCTGCCTCCACAATTTTCAGTACATGATTCATATTCTCTATGATTTTCAGTTCGGCACGAGGAGCCGATGCGGCCAATTGTCGCGCATGATCGACGCCGACTTGAATATCGGCAGTGCCTTGAATGATCATAATCGGTATGCGTAATTGCTGAATTTCTTTGGAAGGATCATACTTCATCCAACTTATCATATACGGTTGAACACTCGGTCTGAACAACGCGGCTAAATTCGGATTAACATGGCTGACGGTCTTACCATTTCGCAGACTGTCGAGAATAGCAATCGTTTCATTGTACAGATGGGTCGGCAAACCTTTCGTTTGCTCTAAAATTACCCCATCGGCAGGTTTGGAAACACCGGCTATGGAGATAAACATATCGGCTTTGGCATCCCGGGCTGCGATCATTCCGATCAATGAGCCTTCGCTATGACCGATTACGATAACCTTTGAAAATCTTGCATCTTGCTTTAATCTTGAAATCCATTTTTTAGCGTCGTTGATGTAATCTTCAAATCGTATGTCGCTTTCGCGCTGCCCGGTTTTACTTTGCCCAATCAGCCGTTTATCGTATCGTAACGTAGCAATACCCTGTCTGGCTAAATTTTCAGCCAGATAGCGCAGACTGTTGTTTTTCATGTTCGGCTGATTACCATCTCGATCTGTTGGTCCTGAACCGGAAATGAGTAATGCAACCGGGAAGGGGGCTTTTGTATTCGGAATCAGTAAGGTGCCGAATATTTTTCCTGTTTCACATTCGATACTTAAATCGTACGATTGAAAAGGATCCATCAATACTTGCGAATATAGAAATCCGCTGAGAATGCTCACGATAAAAAGCAGTGCCGATTTTTTCATTTTAAAATCTCCCCATGAGTACAGCAAACAGCATAATTCCAAAGATAATCAGATAAGCATACGGATTAGCCCAATTGAGCGACAAACCTATTCCCTTTCTCCTAGGTACAAATATCCTATGATCGTTCGGGTTATAATAAAAAAAGCCCCATTTGTAATTATCCGGATCATTTCTCATCCTGTTAAGCTCTTCCCGATTAAATTGTTCATTCATGTATAGAGGTATTAAACAGTGATATTCTTACATCTGTAAAAATACAGAATAATTTTTTTAATTGATGCACCGACAACTAATAAATTTTATGGTTACCTAAATTCAGCGTAAAAATGGAGTACCCGGTAGTACTCCCCCAAAATGCTGCTCATTGTATTAAAAAAAATGACTAATTTAGCGGTCATTATGAAAGCAACAAGGAGAAAATTTTCAGCCGGGTTTGAGACTAAGGTAGTCCTCATTTTTTTGACAATGAGCTTGTCGTTGACGGCAATTGCTCAAGAAACAATTTATCGAACCCAAACCGACATCCCGTACTATTCGGAGCAGAAACGGAAAGCAAATGCGTACATCGACGAGCGTTGCAAACTGGATATCTATTACCCAACGAATAAGAAGGGTTTTGCAACTGTCGTATGGTTTCACGGCGGCGGACTGACGGGCGGGAACAAGGAGATTCCGGAAGCATTGAAGAATAACGACTTTTGCGTGGTTGGCGTGAACTATCGGCTTGCGCCAAAAGCAAAAGCGCCTGAATATATTGAAGATGCAGCGGCTGCAGTGGCTTGGGTTTTCAACCACATCGAACAATTCGGTGGCGACAGAACCAAAATCGTTGTGTCGGGTCATTCTGCCGGAGGCAACCTGACATTGATGGTCGGACTCGACAAGCATTACCTGGCAAAATACGAAATAGATGCCAACCACATTGCACAACTGATTCCGTTGAGTGGTCAGGCCATTACCCATTTTACGATTCGTAACGAACGCAACATCAAAGACACGCAACCTCAGATTGATTCGTTGGCGCCGCTGTGGCACGTCAGAGCAGATGCGCCGCCTCTCCTTCTTATTACCGGCGACCGGGAACTGGAAATGCTGGGGCGCTACGAAGAGAATGCCTATCTTGCGCGGATGATGAAACTGGTGGGCCACAAACAAACCCGGTTGTTCGAACTGCAAGGTTACGGCCACGACATGACCTACCCGGCATTCCCCCTAGTCGTTCGTGAAGTCAAAAACAAAAATCGCTAGAGAAAATTCGAGAAACACATCTCCGGTCATATTTACCTCGGACAACCGAAGACGACATAATTTGGGCAGAGATTTGTGGAAAATTTTAAAAGAAACCGTATCTTGATAATGAATAAAATCAATTTAATGCAACGCATAATTGCCGAATTAAACGAACAGGCTTGTAAGGAAAAAGCACAGCATCACCTCCGGTTTTTCAAAACGGCACCGGGCGAATACGGGGAAGGCGACAAGTTTATAGGGGTGAATGTTCCCGATCAGCGAAAAATTGCCAAAAAACATTACCGGGAAATCACGTTAAATGAACTGGAAGAATTTTTGAGAAGCGAAATTCACGAATACCGATCGACCGCTCTTTTTATGCTTTGCTACAAATTTGAGAAAGCGGACGAATCGGAAAGAACTTCGATAGTGAACCTGTATCTCGACAACATAGCTTTTGTCAATAACTGGGATTTGGTCGATGCCTCTGCCCCTCCGCTATTGGGGGCTTACTTGGTTGATAGAGAGCGAGATTTGCTTTACCACTTTGCTCACTCCGACGACCTTTGGAAACAGCGGATTGCCATTATTGCCACGTTGTATTTTATTCGTCGCGGCGAGTTCCACGACACACTCAAAATTTCCAAAATATTGCTGCATCATCATCACGACCTGATTCATAAGGCGGTGGGATGGATGCTCAGAGAAGTCGGAAAAAGGGACAAAGAAGCAGCACTGGCTTTTTTGCTGAAACATTACGCCGAAATGCCCAGAACCATGTTGCGGTATGCCATAGAAAAATTGGATGAAGATTTGCGCCGCCAATTTTTAAAAGGGCAACTAAAATAAAACAATCCCGGGCTATATAATTCATATTCATTAAATCATCATGAAAAGAATTCTCATACTATTCCTTCAGGTAGTTATCGTGCTTATCGGTATCGCTACCCTTTACCTGATGATTCGGTTTCCATTGACCGAAGGAAGGGCACAGAACTTAGACCTGTTCAGCATTTATTTCGACCCATTCATCTTGTATGGATATGCCTCATCCATCGCTTTTTTTGTTGCGTTGTACAAAGCCTTCCAATTGCTCGGCTATATCGCCCAAAATAAACTGTTTTCACCAACCTCGGCAAGGACTTTAAGAAGTATAAAATATTGCGCAATCACATTAAGCATTCTAATTGCAATGGGCGGATTATATATAAGGATATTTCACAATAAAGAAGACGACCCTGCCGGTTTTCTTGCCATATGCATCGTACTTACGTTTATCTCTATTGCAATAGCTGTTGCTGTGGCAATGCTTGAAAAAATCGTGCAAAATGCCATTTTGCACTAGTTCATCCATTCGTCTGCTACTCATTTTTTAGAAGTCGGTAACCGATCTAAGATTTATCCGAGAACTTCTTGGGCATGAAAGCAGTAAAAACTACTGAGATTCACACTTCTGCGAGTCAAAATAGTTTGAAAGAAATATAATCGCCATTTGATGAATTGGCTAAGTTCATAAATTTGGTTTATTAAATGAATAGTTTTTGTATTTTTGAATCAAAAAATAAACGCTATAGAGTAGCGTGTATAAAAAAGTTAGCGGTAAATTTGAGCACTCTCATAAGATAATTTTAAAAAATGAATAAAATTCCAATAATAAGAAAAGGTAGTTATAAAGATTATTTGAATAATAGTATAGGCGGTGGATTTATACTGGGATTATTGTTTTTTTTGATTTCATTGCCGACTAATTCAGTAATTAATTCCATGTGGATAGGATTGTCGCTTTGGGTTGGTGTGATTATTCTTTTTATTGGGGTAGGATTTACAAGTGAAGAGTATTTTAAGAGGAAACAAAAGATAAAAAAATTGTATTCCGATAAGTATGCTTTTCTTGATAAAAATGCTTTTATATTGCATCAAGATTTATATTTCGAGGGTATTTATAAGGATTATCATTTTCGTGTTTTACCAATGACCGAACGGCAAGAGCGCAAAAAGGATATTGAATATGTCATCATCGAAGCGTTTTATACATTTGATAATGGACAAATTGATAGTGAAAAAGAAAAGAATTTAAGCGGCGATTATTTTCTTGGACAATTACATTTTGCAAATCATTGTGTTGGATTTGTTCCAAAGGATTGGGAATTGCCGAACTTTAAGGAAAACTTTGATGGATTAATTGGTATTTTAAAGCGAGAGAAATTAATGCCTTTTTCCAAATTAGAATGGGAGGAAATATTTGGGAAAAAACTTAAAGAAGAAGAAATTAAAGAAGAAAAATCAAGGACTAAACAGATTTTAAAGATTGGGAAACTCGATTTAAAATATGTAAAACCAAAAAATAAAGTCAGCCGCTAACACAGTGTCTTACGCCATAAAGAGAGCTACATGTAGACAAAGCGCATCTCTCGCTATCAAGTTTTTTGACGTTGATAAAAAAGTTCCCGCAAATCCCCCCACGTCACATACACCCTCCTGTTGTCCGTCAGTGTAAAAGACAGCCGAACCATAAAACAGCACATTTGCCAGTGTATGCTGCCCATTCGCGGATGATAGGCTCTTGTCCCTCCTCCCTTACAGGTTTCATTGATTTGGGCAATATCCAAATTATCGCCTATTGGATTGACCAGGCGGGCAGGAGAATCTTGCGGTATCTTTTCATCCAAATATTTTCCTCATATTTTTATTGCACTATCCAATAAAAAAAGAGGCTGTCCTTACTTTTGAGACAGCCCCTTGTTCAAGTATCAAAAATAAAAATATAGCTATGAGTCCACTCCGAAAAGTCCCTGCATTTTTCTTATAGCTATTCGAGACGAAAGGAATGGATAAATAGGGATAAATATCAAAAATAACGTAATCACATTAAAGAACAAATTTTGAATCTTCTCCCAACCGAATTATCTCAATTTTTCGCACTTTTGAAAAATAGTTTTTTGATGGGGACTCATTATTGAAATTTTTATATAAGTTTGCAGAAAATAAAAATCGCCATTTGACGATATGTAAAAAAATATGTAATTTTGAAGGCCAATCACTGCGCTCTTGTTCCCGAATTCACTGCACTTTTATTTCCTGTTTACAGTACCGTAAAACGAGTTGGTATTCATTGTGAAAATAAGTACAAAAGGAGTAAGATTGCAATAAATTTAAATATACAAAAAATGAAATACCTAAATATTTTCCTGACAATTTTGATTTCTTTCTATTTATATTCTTGTGACGACCATGACAATGAATTTAACCTTATTGACCCTTCGACATCGCTGATTGAAATGGAGGGAGAAGGTGGAGAGATAGAAATCTCATTTACCTATCCAGACTGGAAAATTGCCAGAATAATCAATCAAAGTGGCAATGTGAATATCTCGGGCAACAGCTATTCGTTAGATGGCTCCCCGATTCGGGAAAATTACACTCTGAAATTAGACAGTTTGGGGAGAATGGATGCGATATGGACAGATAAGGGATTCAGTATCATTCGTAATTCATATACATCACTTAAAATCATTGTCAAGGAAAACAGTACTGGCGAAGATTTCAACTTCATCATTATACTTGAATCAGAAAATGAGTCAAAAGAAATTCAAGTAAATCAAAAAAAATCACATGGTTATACTTTTAAGAAAATTGAATATAAAATAGATGAAAGTGATGGTGACTCAATCTTTATAAAGCAAGGAACCTCCTTTTCATTTAATGTTCCGTCATCACAGGAATTTTCATTTGCCCCTATCAAAGGGATTGATATTGTTAAAACCTCATATTTCGAAAGTGCGGAAAAAGATGCATTTGCTTGGACAGAATCGGATTCCGTTTTGGTTGAAATTCCATCTGGCATTTGGAATGGCGAATTATACTTTAATGGAGAGAAGACCCTCTACACGAATGCTTCAATAAAAAGTGAAAGCGAGTACAGCAAACAAATAGAAACAGTAACAATCCCCCCGGGTAAATCAAGATTCTCGGTCGAAATTCAATATAGAAAACGGAGAGTTTCGTATTCTTTATATTTAGAAAATAATAGAACTAAACAAGAAAAAGTAATAAACGGAAAGTGGGTTGAATTCGCTCCGACAGGAAATTATACAATCCGATGGGAAAATTGAGCCTTCGTTCTCACATCAAAGTACGTTGTATCTTGATAGGGGTAGCACCGAGCTCCCCAACGTTTCATACCTCCAACCGTTTATCACCACCCGCCAACAAACCCCACCTAACAAAAGAATTCAACTCACTCAACCAAAAATAAAACGATGAAAATATTACATACTTCTGACTGGCATTTGGGACGGACGCTTTATTCCAAAAAAGAACGGCAGGAAGAGCATACGGCATTTTTAGCATGGTTGCTCGATACGATTAAGGAAAATGCGATCGACCTGCTACTTATTGCAGGCGATGTGTTCGACACGGCATCGCCGAGCAGTACGGCTCAAAAATGTATTACGACTTTCTGATCAACGTGCGGAAAGCGGGTTGCGAAAATGTGATTGTGGTCGGTGGCAATCACGATTCGCCAAGTTTCCTGAATGCTCCCAAAGACATTTTGGCCGCACTGAACGTTTCTGTCATTGGCCATGCGACTGAAAATCCCGAAGATGAAATGATTGTCGTTAAAGACAAGTTGGGCAATCCTCTTACCATTGTTTGTGCAGTCCCTTTCCTGCGGGAACGGGATATCAGCCGTTTTACGGAAGGGGAGAATTATTCCGATCGTTCGAAACGAATCAACGAAAACATAAAAAAGCACTATGAAGCAATTGCTCGACTTGCCGAAAACAAACGGGAAGAATTAGGCACCGCCGTTCCGATTATAGCAACGGGACATTTGCCCGTCGCAGGAGGAAAAAGAAACGACGACGGCGTGCGCGAAACCTACATCGGAAATATCGAAGCGGTTGGCAACGACATTTTTCCCGATGCGTTCGATTACGTTGCACTTGGGCATTATCACATTCCATTTGACATCAAAGGCCACATTCGCTTTTGCGGTTCGCCGATTCCTATGGGATTTGGCGAAGCAGGACAAAAAAAGCAGGTAAACCTCATTGAATTCAATGAAGGGAGAAACATTGAAACCATTGAAATTCCCGTTTTTCAGCAATTGGAATCCATCGTAGGCGACAAAAAATTTATCGCTCAACGTTTGTCGGAATTGAAAAAAAACGGTGTCTCCGTCTGGGTGGAAGTGATTTACACCGGGAATGAAATCTTTCCCGATTTGTCTTCGTGGGTGAACGAACAAATCGCTAATTCCAACATTGAAGTGCTAAAACTTCAAAACCGCCAATACTTGAACGAAGTTTTGACACAAGTCGATACCGCCGATTCGCTGGACGAACTCAACGAAATGGAAGTTTTCGACAAGCTGTTGGGAAAAAATAATATTCCTGACGAGCAAAAAGCAGAACTGAAAGCATTGTACAAAGAGATTATTGATGGTTTGCATATACAAGACATGCCCTTATGAAGATTTTGAAACTCAAATTCAGGAATATCAATTCGCTGGCTGGCGAAAATGAAATTGATTTTACACAACCCGTTTTTACAAACGAAAGACTTTTTGCCATTACCGGAAAGACAGGTGCAGGAAAGAGTTCCATTTTGGATGCCATTTCGTTGGCTTTGTACGGCAAAACGCCGCGTGTGGAAATTTCGGGCAACGAAAATGCCGTGATGACAAGAGGCGAGAAAGATTGCCGTTCGGAAATTACCTTTGAAGTGGCAGGTAAAATATGGAAATCATCGTGGAAACAGGAGCGCACCAAAACAGGGAATCTAAAGCCGGTGGTTCGTCAGATTGTGGATTCAAACAATAAAATCATAGCCGATCAATTGCGTGCTTGCGATACAAAAATCGTAGAAATCTTGGGGTTGACCTTCGATCAGTTTACCAAAGTGATATTGCTTGCACAAGGAAGTTTCGCAGCTTTTTTGGAAGCGAATAAAAATGACAAGGGCGAACTTTTGGAACAAATAACAGGAACGGAAATCTATGGAGAGATTTCAAGAAAGGTTTTTGAACGAAACAAAGCGGAAAAAGAAAAATTAGATAAGGTTTTGTTTGAACTCGAAGCCATCAAAATTCTTTCGGAAGAAGAAATTAAAAACCTGAATGATGAAATCGCTGCTTTCGAAGCAGAAAAAACACAATTGGACAAGGGGTTGCAAAAAATAGAAACCGCGAAGAAATGGCTTTCGGATTTGTACAGTTTGCAAAAGCAAATCGAAGAAGCAAAGTTAAAGTTACCCGAATTGGAAGCGAAAACCATAACGACCAAAGAAGCGTTTGATGCTTCGGAAAGGGCTTTAAAGGCTATAAAAGAGAAGCAAAAAGAATTGGAGCCGTTATTTAGAAAGGTCAGAGAGCTCGATACCAAAATTTCAGAAAAAGAAAAATTGTTGCGCCCCATTTTGACGACAACTTCAGATTTAGACAAAAACATAAAAGAATTATCGCAAACACTCGAGGCACAACATACGAATTTGGAAAAGGCGAAAAAAATGCTGGAAGAAAAACAAAATTGGGCAAGTGAAAACAAGAAATACGAAGAATTGGTTTCCAACTATGCTGCAATTGAAAGTGAAAATCATCAATTAGTCTCTTCCTTCAACGAAATCGAAAACCTGAACGCTGAAATAACCAATTTGCAGAAAGATATGCGGTCGAAAGAAGCTGCACTTCAACAGGCAACAAAAGTTTTCACAGAAAAGGAAAAGGATTTGGCAGAAAAAACCATTGAGCTTGAAACTAAAAAGAAGGAATATGCAGCAATATTGGACGGGAAGGAGCTATCCTTGCTTCAATCAGAAAAAGAAAACATTTCCGGTCTGTACAATCAAATCAAAAATCTGATTCAGGTTGAACAGGTAATTGCTGACAATCAAAAAGAAATAAATGATTTTACCGATAAAATAAGACAACTCGAATCAACTATTCAAGAACTTTCAGAAAAAATTGAAGCGGACAAAACGGCCATCGACAATCTGGATCGCCAAATCAATTTGCTGGACGAAAATATCAAACTGACAAAAACCATTCAACGTCTGGATGAACTCCGACATACGCTGAAAGACAGAGAGGAATGTCCACTCTGTGGGGCATTGGAACACCCTTTTGCTCGTGGAAATGTTCCACAAATGGGAGAAAAGGAAATTGAATTGGCAAACTTAAAAAAACAATGGCAAGAGATCACGAAAACGTTTCAACAGAACGAAAAAAAACTTGCGACATACAAGTCTGATATAGACAACGCTTTAAAAAACAAAGCAAAAGAGGAAAAATATCTATCGGGCAATTTAGAAAAACAGAAGGAAATACTCGCCGAAATAAAAAGCATACAGGCTGATTTTACGATTCCTGACGGAGAAAATAAAATGGAGAAACTGAAGGAAATGCTGGCACAGAAACAAACTCAACTTAAAGGAGTTACAATCTTAATTGAACGGGCTGTAAATTGCGAAAGACAACTGGTAAACCTTCGAGACAAAGAAATTCCCGCTTTGCAAAGAGAAAAAGAGGTAGCTGAAAAATTAAAAAATGAAGCCAAAACCGCTCAAAAGTTAGCTGAACAACAATTGAACGACAAACACGAATTAGCAGCCACTGCAAAGGATAAATACGAAAAGGAAAGAGCTTCTTTGCTGGTCAAACTCCAAGACTATGGCGTTGAGAACATGGAGGGACTGAAAAGATGCCTCGATGCCTGGAACGAGAATAAAAAACAAACCGAAGAATTAACGAACCGAATTACCACGCTAAAAAGCGACATTGCTCTAAATAAAAAAGAATTAGAAAATTTGAGGAAATTGCTTGCCGATAAGCAAAACGAAAAGCAGCAGATTGATTCAGAAAAGAAAGCACTTTCTGATCAACGGCAAGAAATCTTTGGCGATAAATTGGTGGAGAAAGAAGAAAATCTGCTGAAAAGAAGGCTTGAAGTCGCTGAAGCAGCAAGAGTAAATGCCGAAAGAGAAAAGAATGACGCAAATACAGAACTCGAAAAAAACAGGGCTATTGTGTCTGAAAAAGAAAACGAGTGGACAGAAAAACAAGCATTGAAAATTACGGTAAAATCGTACGAAGAACTTCAAGCAGAAGGAGAAGAAGGGAAAATGAAGGCGGACGAGTTATCGCAAAGAATTGGAGCAAATAAGCAAACTTTACTGTCCAATGCCGAAAATTTAAAGATCAGTGGTAATAAACTCAAAGAAAAGGAAAAGCAACAGGCAATTTCCAACAGATGGGCGAAACTGAATGAGCTGATTGGTTCCGGTGACGGGAAAAAATACCGCAATTTTGCCCAAGCATTGACTTTTGAACATTTGATAAGTTTGTCGAACAGACAGTTGCAAAAAATGTCCGACCGCTATCTGCTGAAACGTTCCGGTGACAATTCCAACCCCTTTGAGCTGTCGGTCATCGACAAATTCCAAAACAGCGAAGAACGAACGGCGCAAAACCTTTCCGGGGGAGAAAAATTTATCGTCTCTCTTTCGCTTGCACTTGGTTTGGCCAATATGGCCGGTAAAAATATGAGCATCGACACCATGTTTATCGATGAAGGCTTTGGCACACTCGATTCCGATTACCTTGACGTTGCGCTCAATGCTTTATCGAATTTGCAAAGCGAAGGAAAAATAATTGGTGTTATTTCGCACTTGACAGAGCTAAAAGAACGAATTTCAACCCACATTGAGGTGCTCCCGATGGGTAACGGGCGCTCCAAAATTCAAATAACAAATTGACCTCCCATGCTAAAGATGAAATCGAAAAGCATAAATGCAATACCTGAACTATGCTCAGATATTGCATTTAATAAAAAGATAATTCACATTAATCGAACGTCCATACGGTTAATCCTACTCCTGCTACCTCCATCTTTATTACCAATTTTGAAAGTGAGATTTCAACAACTTCAAAAACCCCAACACCATTGAGCGTAAGCGAACTACCATCGGCCGATAACGACCATGTACCCGTTTTCATTGTTTCATCTCCACATTTTTCATTCGGATCAATGGTATATGACCCATCCGATTTAAAATTCCATACATCATCCAGCTCACACGGTTCATTGAGTGTTTCAACTCCCAGTACTTTTTTGGAAATCAAGTTCCACGGCCTAATAATCATTTTTGTTTCGTTGACTTCTTCATCCGTGCAAGACGTCCATCCCATGGTCAGCATTGCAGCAAAGACCATCATCATTACATAACTGATTCTTTTCATAGTGCATTGTGTTTGTTTAATGAAAAATTGATGTTATGTTAGATATAAATCTAACAATTTTATAACGATCGAAACGACCAAAAAGTTTTCAATTTAAAAGAGCAACATTCACGATAGGTTTTGTGCAGGTTTTTTTAAGCAAAAACAATGAAAAACGTTTTTGTTTTGAATAAAGGTATCGTGTGGTTGATGTCGCCATAGGTGTTGGCTGCCCGACGGGGGAAGTCGGACTAAAATTACTCGCGTAATCGTTTGAATGATCCAACTCAATAATGATGAACTCTAAGCCTTGGTGTGAGGATGAGCATTAATTTTTTTCGTTTAATTCGTGTTCTTCGTTGCGACGGGATTTTTTCTCTTTCGTTGGATCTTTCTTTGCATCTTTCCTCAAATCTTTCTTCCCTTTCATTTCGGTCAGCACTTTTGCCCGTTCAACTGCCAAATGAATATTGGAACAAATATTTTCTTCTCCGATGAGTTGGGGAATAGCCGATTTTTTGAGGCTTTCGTGCACATTTTCTTTTACGCCGGAAAGAATAACCGCTATTTTCTCTTTGCGGGAGTTTCGACACAAGGTTTCCAGGTTGTTTAATCCGGTAGCATCGATAAACGGAACTTTCCGCATTCGTATGATTCTCACAGCCGGGCGATCGCCGATGGTACGCATTTTTTCATCGAACTTATTGGCGATACCGAAGAAAAACGGTCCGACGATTTCGTACACCTCAACCCCTTTGGGCAAGTAGAGCACCTCGTCATTTGAATTATCCGCGTGCGACTCGATTTCTTTCGACATGTCGATTTTATCGGTAATAAGCGAAATCTCGGTACTTTCTGTGACGCGTTTGATGAAAGCAAAAACGGCCAACAACAACCCTACCTCGATGGCAATGGTCAAATCGAAAATCACGGTAAGCAGAAACGTAGTCAGCAAAACAGCCAGTGTCGATTTCGATTGTTTTGTCAACGACAAAAACGTACGCCATTCGCTCATATTGTATGCAACCACAACCAATACACCGGCAAGACAAGCCATAGGAATGTAGCCTGTCAAATCGCCAAGGAACAACAAAATAAACAATAAAACCACCGCATGTACCACCCCCGCAACAGGAGTCCGACCACCGTTATTGATATTCGTCATGGTACGTGCAATGGCTCCTGTAGCCGGTATTCCGCCGAAAAACGGGGTAACAATGTTTGCCACTCCCTGCGCCACGAGTTCCATGTTGGAGTTGTGCCTGTGCCCGGTTACCCCATCGGCCACCGTTGCCGAGAGCAACGACTCGATGGCTCCCAACATAGCAATGGTAAAAGCCGAAGGGAAAAGCAGGCGGACACTCTCGAGATTAAAGGCAATATGTTTTGCCTCAGGCAAATCGGCATTGATGGCAAACCGATCGCCGATAGTTTCAATGCTGTGGATACCGCCATATGTTTTCATCAAATACACCACAACGGTCATCAAGACAATGGCCACCAGCGCTCCGGGTATTTTTTGGGAGATTTTCGGCGTCACAAAAATAATCAGAACACTGGCCACGGCTACCAACGTGGTCCACGGGTCAATCGTGTGAAAATATTGCGAATAGACAGCCCATTTTTCTAAAAAATCCGCCGGGAGCTTCGGTGTGGCCAATCCAAAAAAATCGTTGATTTGCGTGAAAAAGATCGTGACGGCAATGCCGCTCGTGAAACCTACTACAATGGGATAGGGAACAAATTTGATAACCGTTCCCAGTTTGAGAGCCCCCATCAATATCAGCATGATGCCAGCCAATACGGTTGCAATAGCCAGACCTTCAAATCCATATTGTTCGACGATACCGTGAACAATGACAATGAAGGCACCGGTAGGACCTCCGATTTGTACTGTGCTTCCGCCAAGCAGGGAAATCAGAAAACCGCCGACAACAGCCGTGATGATTCCTCGTTCGGGAGTCACGCCCGACGAAATACCAAAGGCAATGGCCAAGGGTAAGGCAACAATGCCTACAATTATCCCTGCCATCAAATCGGCAGTAAATTTTTCTTTATTATAACTTCGTAACGAACGGATCAATTCCGGCCGGAAATCCTTCAAAAAATTAAAATTCACCCTAAAACAATCTTTTCAGTTAAAAACGGCTGCAAAATTAGGAATAAAAAACATACTTTCAAAAAAATATACGACGCCAACCACTTTGCAGCGTCTACCGGTAAGAAAACAAGCGGGGGCAATTCCCGACATTCGGTTTAACCACGTTTTTGTTCAGTAGATGAGTTTTGCAGGCCTTTTATCGCTTCTCCTTCGCTTCTCCTTCGCTCTTCCTTCGCTTCTAAGCAGGGACGACAACATCGGATTCCGTAAGGTCAGTGTAAAGTAAACCTATGTACATGCCGCATGTAGAGCGCAATACAGAGGCGAAGCCAAAGCAAACTTTATGCGAGGATGACGCAAGTCTGATGCAAGCATGGAGCGAGGATGGTGCAGCCTTGGTACGGAGAAGGTGCCAATTTGTTATTCCACAAGAAATTAAATATGTCATATTGATTTTATTTCAAATAAAATTCAATCTTTTTGGTATTATATTTTGATATTAGATATCTTTTTATTTATCTTTGCATCGAAATAATATCATTATGTATTTCTAAATGTTTATAGGTTATGAAAAAGAAAATTTCATTTACAGCTGTACTGGCCGTTATGACGCTGGGTTCGTATGCTCAGGAAACAGCCTCGAACTGGTCGGCAGGTGCCGACATTGTAAGCTCTTATGTGTGGCGTGGCCTTTATCTGTCCAATGCATCCATTCAGCCGACAGTCACGTTTTCGTCAGAAAGATTTGCGGTTGGCGGCTGGGGTTCCGCCGGATCAGACGGCTATCTTGAGGCCGACCTGTTTGCCAAATACCAGTTTGATTTCGGTCTTTGGCTGGGTTTGACCGATTATTACTTCCCGAGCATAGAAAACGGGAACGATTATTTCGATGTGAGCAAGGAAACCGGATCTCACGCTTTCGAAATAAACGTTGAATACGGAATTACAGGGTTTAACATTACCGGCAATTATATCCTAAACAAAGCCGGCGGGGCAGGTTCACAAGGAAGTGATATGTATTTTGAAACTGATTATTCGTACAAAAACTTCCGAATTTTCGTAGGCGGTGGCAACGGTTGGCACTCCCAGAGCGGAAATTTCAATATTACGAATATCGGTATCGGCATTACAAAAGATATACCGATATCAGCCACATTATCCTTTCCTGTTAAAGGAAGCATCGTTTTAAATCCCAACACTCAAAAATGCTATGTGGTTGCAGGCATTACCTTATAAAAAAAACAATTAATTTCAAAACAAGCAAGAATATGAAAAGAATTGAAGCTATCGTAAGAAAATCATGTTACGATGAAGTTGTTGAAGAACTTCATAATGTAGGAATAGACTTCCTGACGTATTGGGGAGTTACCGGCGTGGGCAACGAAAAAGCGAGTTCGATATACCGGGCTACCGTTTACGAAACGCGAATGATAGAACGCGTCATGATCTCCTTTGTTTGCCGTGAACAATTCGTCGATCCGGCTTGCGACGCCATCATCAAAGCAGCAAGAACGGGAGACATGGGCGACGGAAAAATATTCATTTCACCCATCGAAGAATCCATTCGAATCCGGACAGGTGAAAGGGGTCCCGAATCATTATACATCAAAGAATAAATGAGTCCACTTGAATAAGTCTTGTTTATCGAAAACGAGTAAAAAAATAAACGTGATAATCAAGTTTTTACAAAATTTATTTTAAGCAATTTGGACTTTTTAAAGCAGACTCATAAATAAATAAATAATCATACATATGGACACATCAATATTATCCGCATTAAATACAGTTTGGGTATTGCTGACGGCAGCGTTGGTATTTTTTATGCAGACAGGTTTCGCATTGGTTGAAGCAGGATTTACGCGAACCAAAAACACCACTAACATCTTATTCAAAAACCTGATAGATTTTTGTATCGGAAGCATTGTCTTTTGGCTTATCGGATACGGACTGATGTTTGGGAGTGGAAATGGATTCATCGGAAAGATCGAATGGTTTTCAAAAGTGGACCACGGTGCATCCTTAGGCCTTCCGAATCCCGCATTTTTCTTCTTTCAACTGGTATTTGCTGCAACTGCGGCAACCATCGTATCGGGAGCAATGGCAGAGCGAACCAAATTCAAAGCCTACCTAATGTACAGCCTGATCATTTCGTCCGTGATCTATCCCATTTCGGGTCACTGGGTATGGGGAGGCGGCTGGCTTTCGACAATGCAGACCCCTTTTCACGATTTTGCTGGATCTACTGTAGTTCATTCAGTTGGCGGATGGATCGCATTGGTAGGCGCTGCATTTCTTGGACCTCGAAAAGGAAAATATAAAAACGGTAAAGCAAATGCCATTCCGGGACATAGTCTTACGCTGTCCGCACTGGGAGTTTTTATTCTCTGGCTTGGCTGGTTTGGGTTTAATCCCGGTTCCACGCTCAGTTTATCTGATCCGAATTTGGTAGCCAATATTTTTGTAACTACGAACAGTGCTGCCGCCGCAGCAGGTATTGCAACTTTAATCACAACTTGGCTCAGATATGGCAAGCCCACATTCAGCATGACACTGAACGGCGTTTTGGCGGGTCTGGTAGCGATTACTGCCGGTTGTGATGTAGTTACGCCGGGCGGAGCAATCGTTATCGGATTGATGGCGGGCGTGTTGGTTGTTTTTGCTGTAGAATTTTTCGACAAGATCGTAAAAATAGACGATCCTGTAGGCGCAATTTCCGTTCATGGAGTCAACGGCACTTTCGGAACGTTAATGGTAGGATTCTTTTCCCACAATCCCGATTTATTAGGCCTTTTCTATGGTGGAAATGCCAGTGTGTTGGTTAGCCAAATCATCGGTATGGTTACCGTAGGCGGATGGGCCATTTTGTGCGCATTCATTTTGTTTTTCATCTTAAAAAACACGATGGGAATTCGAGTAAGCAACAAAGAAGAAGAAATCGGAATCGACTTTTTCGAACACGGGGAAAAAGCCTACAATTAAAAAATAATCTGTGGAAAGATAGAATAACAGTGTGTTTATGTATGAGAAATATATGAAAGAACAAAATAAAACATAAAATCGATATTTCATACCATTTTGTTAAATAATATCATCATTCAGAAATATATTGACAAAATATTTTGACGAAATAAATAATATTGCTACTTTTGCATCATCACTATTCAACATTATTATTGAAATTAAAGCATAGTCCGACTAACAACCCATTATATTTATCCAATTATGACAACATTACGATTTACAGCAATAGAAAAAGCAACACAACATCTACCCCTGGAAATTTCGGCACCGGACAAATTGCCATCCGACTATTACGGGAAATACGTGTTCAACAAAAAACAAATGGCCAAATTCCTTTCGAAAGAAACAATGCGGACAGTCCTGGAAGCTATCGACAAAGGCACAACCCTTCAACGGGAAATTGCCGACCATGTGGCCGTAGGCATGAAGATGTGGGCGCTGGAAATGGGTGCAACACACTATACCCATTGGTTTCAACCACTGACAGACGGAACTGCCGAAAAGCACGATTCGTTTATCGATTATGCCGGAGGATCGAATCTGGAAGTGATGGAAACTTTTTCCGGGAAACTCCTGGCACAACAAGAACCCGACGCGTCGAGCTTCCCGAGCGGCGGTATCCGCAACACGTTTGAAGCACGCGGCTATACCGCATGGGACCCTTCGTCTCCGGCCTTTATTATGGACGACACACTGTGTATCCCTACCGTTTTTATATCCTATACAGGGGAAGCGCTCGATTATAAAACGCCGCTGCTCAAAGCACTTTCTGCGTTGGATAAAGCAGCCGTAGAAGTGTGCAAACTGTTCGACCCGAATGTAAAAAAAGTCTATTCCTACTTAGGATGGGAACAAGAATATTTTCTGGTAGATCAGGCATTGTATGAAGCACGTCCCGATCTGGTACTCACCGGAAGGACGTTGATGGGTCATGAAAGTGCCAAAAACCAACAGCTGGAAGATCATTATTTTGGGGCAATTCCTCCCCGGGTAGCGGCTTTTATGCGTGAAGTTGAATTTGAAGCCTATAAATACGGCATCCCCTTAAAAACCCGGCACAATGAAGTAGCGCCCAACCAGTATGAACTTGCACCGATATTTAGTGAAACCAACTTGGCGGTCGATCAAAATCTATTGATAATGACGCTGATGAACAAAATCGCGACTAAGCATCATTTCAAACTCCTGTTGCACGAAAAACCGTTCGCAGGAATCAACGGCTCGGGCAAACACAACAACTGGTCGCTGGGAACCGACACCGGTGTGGGATTGTTTACTCCCGGAAAAACGGCCAACGAAAATCTTCAGTTTGTCACCTTCCTGGTAAATACACTGATGGCTGTTTACAAATATAACGGACTGCTGAAGGCGTCGATCATGTCTGCCCAAAATGCGCACCGATTAGGCGCAAACGAAGCGCCGCCGGCCATCATTTCGGTATTTCTCGGCAAACAGATCTCGGCAGTTTTGGATAAAATCGAATATAGCTCGGAAGACGACGAAATCACGGTCGAAGAATTAAAGAAAATGAAATTGGGGGTAGCACATATTCCCGAAGTATTGATCGACAATACCGACCGTAACCGCACCTCACCTTTTGCCTTCACCGGCAATCGCTTCGAGTTCAGGGCTGTGGGTTCATCGGCAAATTGCTCGTCGGCATTGACTGCTCTAAATGCTGCCATAGCTGCCCAATTGACCGAATTCAAGAGCGAAATCGACAAAAAAATGAAAAAGGGCATGAAAAAAGAAGAAGCCGTTTACGATACGATCAGACTTTACATCAAAGCATGCAAACCCATTCGCTTCGAAGGTAACAATTACAGCGAAGAATGGAAAATGGAAGCCGAAAAACGGGGCCTCGACTGTGAAACCAGCGTCCCTTTGATTTACGATGCTTACACTTCCGATCAATCGGTAGAGATGTTTGAAAGCACCGGAGTCATGACAAAAAAAGAACTGGAAGCCCGCAACGAAGTGAAATGGGAAATCTACACCAAAAAAATTCAGATCGAAGCGCGTGTACTCGGTGATCTTTGCATCAATCACATTATTCCGGTCGCTACACAATACCAATCGGTTTTGCTCGACAATATCTGTAAAATGAAAACCGTATTCAATGAAACAAAAGCCGCTGAATTATCCAAAGAAGATGCATCACTCATTGAAGAAATAGCCACACACATTGCCGCTATCAAAAAAAATGTGGACGATATGGTGGAGGCACGAAAAGTAGCCAACAAAATAGAAGATGCCAGAGAAAAAGCAATAGCCTATCACGATACGGTGCTCCCCTACTTTAATGTTATCCGCTATCATGTGGATAAACTCGAACTCGTTGTGGACGACCAGATGTGGCCACTGCCCAAATACCGCGAATTATTGTTCATCAACTAATATATAACGCAGTAGAATAATCAAAAAAATTCTTATATAAGAATTTTCGGAATAGTGGGTAAGTGATTATCCACTATTTTTAACAAAGATATAATGAGGAATAAAAATATGAAAGAAAATAATGCAGCCCGGCGTATCTCCCAATTCGAAAAAGAATCGCTCTACTCATTTCAGCATGAACATGATGCTTGCGGGGTAGGATTGGTGATGAGCCTGAACGGTGAAAAGTCGCACGAAATTGTAGAAAAAGGACTTCGTGTATTGGAAAATATGGTTCACCGCGGAGCCGAAAGTGCCGATAACGCTACCGGCGACGGTGCAGGTATAATGGTACAAATACCTCACGAATTTATTCTTTTGCAAGGAATTGCCGTTCCAACGGAAGGGAGATACGGCACCGGATTAGTCTTTCTTCCCAAAGAAGAAGGGAAACAACAATTCTGCTTAAACGTAATCAAAGAAAAAGTGGAAGAAGAAGGACTGATCCTGCTGCATGTTCGTGATGTTCCCGTGAACAGCGATTGCATCGGGGAAATTGCACGATCTGAAGAACCTGCCATAAAACAGCTTTTTATAACCGGATTTGCCCTTTCCGACGATCCGGAAAGAAAATTATATATCGTTCGAAAAAAAATCGAAAAAAATATAATGCAGTCTGAGATTGGAAAAGAACGGAATTTCTACATTGTAAGCCTCTCAAACAAACAAATGGTTTATAAAGGAATGCTTTCCTCTTTACAATTGCGCCGTTATTTTCCCGATCTCAGCAATGAAAATTTCTCGAGTCGACTGGCAATGGTACATTCTCGATTCAGTACCAACACTTTCCCTACCTGGGATTTGGCACAACCTTTCCGCATGTTGGCTCATAATGGCGAAATCAATACCATCCGCGGAAACCGTCAGTGGATGGAAAGTCGAGAGGGGGTACTCCAATCCGATATATTGGGTGATATGAAAGCACTCTATCCTGTCATACAACCCGGAATGAGCGATAGTGCCTCCATCGACAATACCCTGGAATTCCTGGTAAGGTCGGGAAAAACACTTCCGCATGCCATGGCAATGCTCGTTCCGGAAAGCTTCAACGACAAAAACCCGATATCCGACGGCGTAAAAGCATTCTACGAATATCATAGCATGCTGATGGAACCGTGGGATGGTCCTGCTGCCCTTCTCTTCAGCGACGGACGTTATGCCGGCGGAATGCTCGACCGCAACGGATTGCGCCCTGCCAGGTACACCGTCACCTATGACGACACCATGATCATTGCTTCAGAAACGGGAACTATCGAAATTGAAGCTGCCAACATTAAAGCCCGTGGCCGATTGAAGCCCGGCAAAATGATCCTCGTGGATACCTTCAGCGGAAAGATTTTTTCCGATCAGGAATTGAAAGAGGAACTGGCAAATGCATTTCCTTACCGGGAATGGCTAAACAAAAACTGTATCAATCTGGATACGATTTCCTCGGGGAGAAGTGTAAATAACGACATAAATAACTACGAAACACTCCTTACAGCTTTTGGCTATTCTGTAGAAGATATAGAGAAAATAATTATACCGATGGCCAACGAGGCGAAAGAGCCCACATCCTCTATGGGGAACGATGCTGAACTCCCGGCCTTTTCCGAAAAGCCCCAACGCCTCTTCAACTACTTCAGGCAACAGTTTGCGCAAGTGACCAATCCCCCCATCGACCCCATTCGCGAAGAATTGGTTATGTCGCTGACAGGATACATCGGCTGCACACACCAAAATTTACTGGAACCGATTCCCGAATTGTCCAAAATCATAAAGATAAAAAGTCCCCTATTAACCAATACTCAATTCGACATTCTTCTTAACCTGCAATATAAGGGATTTTCAGCAGCCGTTTTACCTATGCTTTTCGATCCGAAAAGTGGTGCCGAAGGACTGAAAAAAGCCATCGATGATCTCTGCATTGCAGTAGAGAAAGCTGTGGATGAAGGGAAAAATTATATTGTGTTGAGCGATCGCGGTGTCGATGCCGATCACGCACCTATTCCCTCGCTGCTGGCCACCTCTGCCGTTCATTTGTACCTGGTGGAAAAGCGCAAACGCATGCAGATCGATATTGTGGTAGAAAGTGCCGAACCACGCGAAGTCATGCATTTTGCCTTGCTGTTTGGTTTTGGTGCAAATGCAGTGAATCCCTACCTGGCCTTTGCCATCCTCAATCGTAAAGTAAAAGCGGGAGAAATTCAACTCGATTTTTCGGCGGCGAAAAATAATTACATTAAAGCCATCAACAAGGGATTGCTAAAGATACTTTCGAAAATGGGTAATTCGACGTTGAGAAGTTACCGCGGTGCTCATATTTTCGAAGCGCTCGGGATCTCGTCTAACGTACTCGATACGTACTTCAAAGGCGTTTCTTCCAAAACTGAAGGGATAGACATGGAAGACATCGTTGCCGAAGTGCTGCAACCTTTCAATGATGCTTTCGATCCAAGTAACAACGAAAGTTTTCATTTAAAGAATCTCGGAATTTATTCCTATCGCGTCAACGGCATGTATCATGCATGGAATCCGGAAACCATTGCAAAACTCAGACTGGCAACGCGAAAAAACGATTATAAGTTATACAAAGAATATGCTCGGATGGCCGATAACAAACCTGTACCAACTTTCATTCGCGATTTACTGGACTATAAAAGAAATCCTATCGATATTTCGGAAGTGGAACCGGTAGAAAACATCATGAAACGATTCTGTACAGGAGCCATGTCTTTCGGCTCTATCAGTCGCGAAGCACATGAATCGTTGGCTATAGCCATGAATCTTATCGGGGGAAGAAGTAATACAGGAGAAGGAGGCGAAGATCCTGAACGTTTTAAACCGCGGGAAGACGGTCTAAGTACGCGCAGTGCCATCAAACAGGTCGCTTCGGGACGTTTCGGCGTCACTACCGAATATTTGGTGAATGCCGATGAAATTCAAATTAAAATTGCCCAAGGGGCTAAACCGGGAGAAGGAGGACAATTGCCCGGATATAAGGTGGATAAAATTATTGCCAAAACACGGCATTCCATTCCCGGCATTTCATTGATTTCTCCTCCTCCCCATCATGACATTTACTCTATCGAGGACCTGGCTCAACTGATCTTCGACTTGAAAAATGTAAACCCCCAAGCAATCATTAGCGTAAAGCTTGTTTCCGAAACAGGGGTAGGCACTATTGCTGCCGGCGTGGCCAAAGCCAAAGCCGACTTGATTCTGATTAGTGGAGCTGAAGGAGGAACCGGCGCCAGTCCAGCAAGTTCCATTAAACATGCGGGAATGCCTATGGAAATCGGTTTGGCGGAAACGCAACAAACGCTGGTAATGAACAATCTGCGCGGTGTAGTCAAATTGCAAACCGACGGACAACTGAAAACAGGACGCGATATAATTATTGCAACCCTGCTAGGGGCCGAAGAATACGGTTTTGCCACAAGTGCCCTTATTGTATTAGGTTGCGTTATCATGCGCAAATGTCATATAAATACCTGTCCGGTTGGAATTGCTACCCAAGACGAAAAACTGCGCGAAAAGTTTGCCGGGGAATATCAATATCTGGTCAACTTTTTCCGCTTTCTGGCCGAAGACGTACGCGAGCACTTGGCACAATTGGGCTTCAAAACAATAGACGAGATTATCGGTCGCTCCGATCTGCTGCTCCGCAAACATCTACCGGAATTTCCCAAAACCGAAAAGATCGATCTATCACGAATCACTTATTTTCCCGAAGAATCCCGTCATTTTGCCATCCGCAAAACAACCGATCAGGATCATAAAACGGAACATGTTCTCGATGAAGAACTTATCCGTAAATCCAAGCCTGCTCTTGACCTCATCGCACCGCTAGGACTCAAATTAAAAATCAGGAATACAGACAGAGCTACAGGAACCATGCTTTCGGGTGAAATTGCCAAGCGATACGGTGAAATCGGATTGCCGGAAGATATGATATCGGTTTTCTTCGATGGATCTGCAGGACAAAGTTTCGGAGCCTTTCTGGCAAAAGGAGTAACGTTTTACCTGAATGGCGATTCCAACGATTATTTGGGAAAAGGTCTTTCCGGAGGAAAAATTATCGTAAAACCTCCAAAAGGGAGTACTTTCTCGCCCGAAGAAAATATTATTTGTGGAAACACATTGCTCTATGGTGCCACTTCCGGTGAAGTCTATATCAATGGTGTAGCAGGTGAACGTTTTTGTGTACGCAACTCCGGGGCCATTGCCGTGGTGGAAGGTACGGGCGATCATTGCTGCGAATACATGACGGGAGGTCGCGCCGTTATTCTTGGCCCGACAGGGAGAAACTTTGCTGCCGGAATGAGTGGCGGCATTGCTTACGTCCTCGACGAAAAAGGCGATTTCGACTATTTCTGCAATATGGAAATGGTAGAACTCTCGCTGATTGAAGAAACGGGAGACGAAAAAGCGCTTTATCATCTCATCAGCAATCATTATAATTATACCGAAAGTCCTTTGGCAAAGCGCATATTGGACAATTGGGAAGAATATGTAAAAAAATTTATCAAAGTAACACCGATTGAATACAAAAAAGTACTGCACGAAGAAAAAATGGCAGAACTCAATCGCAAACTCGAAAACATAGAAAGGGACTATTAAAATGGGAAATCCAAAAGCATTTTTAACTATACCCCGTAAGGAAGCAGGTTATCGCCCTATTCTGGAAAGAATTCACGACTTTGGAGAAGTAGAACAGACCTTAAACCGGGAAGACCGCAAACTACAGGCTTCCCGCTGCATGGATTGCGGCATTCCTTTCTGCCATTGGGCATGTCCCTTGGGAAACAGAATGCCCGAATGGCAAGATCTGATTTACAAAAACGAATGGGAAAAAGCAATCGACGTGCTTTACGAAACCAATAATTTTCCCGAATTTACCGGAAGAGTATGCCCGGCCCCTTGCGAGAAATCGTGTGTACTTTCTCTTCATGAAGCTCCCGTAACCATTCGCGAAAATGAAGCAGCTGTTGCAGAAGTAGCGTTTGAAGAAGGTCTCATCAAACCCCGTCCACCCAAATACCGTACCGGCAAAAAAGTGGCCGTTATAGGCTCAGGACCGGCCGGTCTGGCTGCAGCACAACAATTGAACCGCAACGGACATCAGGTTACGGTTTTCGAAAAAGATCGCCATATTGGCGGTCTCCTGCGTTACGGCATTCCGAATTTTAAACTGGAAAAAAGCGTCATCGACCGCCGTATCCGGCTACTGAAAGAAGAAGGTCTTGTTTTTAAAACCGATACACAAATAGGTAAAGACATTTCCGACGCTCGAATCATAACCGAATACGATGCCGTATGCGTTGCCATTGGTGCAGGACAACCTCGGGACATCAAAATAGAAGGACGAGATCTGAAAGGTATTTACTCTGCCATGGATTTTCTTTCTCAACAAAATCGGTTGTTGATGGAGGAAATGCCCGCATCCATCGAAAGAATATCGGCAAAAGACAAACAGGTATTGGTTATCGGCGGCGGGGACACCGGTTCGGACTGCGTGGGAACGGCCATTCGACAGGGAGCGCTGAAAGTGACCCAAATCGAGATTCTGCCCAAACCACCGGAAGGGAAAAATCCCGACACCCCGTGGCCATATTATCCCTACGTACTTAAAACATCGAGTTCTCACGAAGAAGGATGTGATCGACGTTGGTCGTTGAATACCCTTGCCTTTAAAGGGGAAAGCGGTAATGTTTGTCAAGTGTTGGTAGAAGAAGTGGACTGGAAAAAAGACGACACTGGGAGAATGATCATGATCCCGACGGGCAAGACGTATACTATTGAGGCGGAACTGGTACTGTTGGCACTCGGTTTTGTTCATCCGGTTCATGACGGATTGCTCGATGAATTGGGTATCGAATACGATCAAAGAGGCAATATCGCCGTCGACAGAAATTGCCAAAGCAGCGTTCCCAACGTTTTTGCTGCCGGTGATGCTGCAACAGGAGCAAGTCTCGTAGTCAGAGCCATTGCTTCAGGCCGTAAAACCGCCGACGAAATACATAAAATCCTTATGGGTAAAACATGCAAATAATATTTCAAAAGTATGTGTGGAATCGTTTGTACTTTCAATATCAAAAGTCCTGCAGAGGAACTTAGGCCTCAACTGCTGCAAATGTCGAAAAAACTACGTCACCGCGGACCCGATTGGTCGGGAATTTTCACTAGCGATAACGCCATTCTGGCACATGAACGGCTTGCCATTGTTGACCCTCAATCGGGAAAACAACCGTTGTACAGCAAAGACGGGAAACTGGTTCTTGCTGTCAATGGCGAAATATACAACCATCGCGAAATCCGGAAACGCTACGAAGGGAAATATGAATTTCTTACTCACTCGGATTGCGAAGTAATCCTGGCCTTATATCGCGATAAAGGTCCCCATTTCATGGAAGATTTAAATGGCATTTTCGCTTTTGCTCTTTACGACACCGAAAACAATCGTTTTATGATTGGACGCGACCATATCGGAATCGTTCCGCTCTATCAGGGATGGGATAAGGATGGCGCGTATTACGTGGCATCCGAACTGAAGGCACTGGAAGGATACTGTATCCGATTTGAGGAATTTCCACCCGGACAATATTATTATAGCCCTGATGGTCAACCTACCCAATGGTATGTGCGCGACTGGATGGAATATGAAAACGTCAAAAATAATCCTTCCGACATAGAAACTCTTCGTGAAGCACTGGAAAAAGCAGTGGAACGTCAACTCATGTCTGATGTTCCTTATGGGGTATTGCTGTCAGGCGGACTCGATTCTTCCATCATTTCTGCTATTGCAAAAAAATATGCTCCAAAACGTATTGAAACGGATAACAAAGAAGATGCGTGGTGGCCTCAACTCCATTCGTTTTCCATAGGTCTGGAAGGATCTCCCGACCTTGCTGCCGCTCGTATTGTAGCCAAACACATCGGTTCCATTCATCACGAAATTACGTATACGGTGCAAGAGGGATTGGACGCCATCCGCGATGTCATCTACCATATCGAAACCTATGATGTAACTACCGTTCGCGCCAGCACTCCCATGTATCTTCTGGGGCGTTTCATTAAATCCATGGGTGTCAAAATGGTACTCTCAGGTGAAGGTGCCGACGAAATTTTTGGCGGTTACCTTTATTTCCACAAAGCACCCAATGCCGAAGAATTTCACAAGGAGACCGTACGTAAACTGAGCACACTACATCAGTACGACTGCCTTAGAGCCAACAAATCACTGGCGGCTTGGGGTGTGGAAGGAAGAGTACCTTTCCTCGATAAAGAATTTATCGATGTTGCCATGCGGCTTAATCCCAAAGATAAAATGCCAGGTAATGGAAAAATGGAAAAGCACATCCTCAGAAAAGCATTTGAGAACTATTTGCCGAAAGAAATAGTTTGGCGTCAAAAAGAACAATTTTCCGATGGTGTGGGTTACAATTGGATTGATGTCTTGAAAGCCATAGCCGACAAAGAAGTAACCGATGAACAAATGGCTCACGTCGAATCGCGTTTCCCTATTCATCCACCACTTACAAAAGAAGAATATCTCTATCGAAGTATTTTTTCGGAATTTTTCTCTTCCGATTCCGCCGCCTCGTGTGTTCCATCTGTACCTTCGGTTGCCTGCAGTTCTCCCATTGCCCTGGAATGGGATGAATCATTCAAAAAACAAGTCGATCCATCCGGTCGGGCTGTAAGCGGCATCCATGGACATGATTTCTCAAAGAAAAATTCAGAAAATGAAAAACGTTTGCTCTGACACTCTTGTTACTTCATTTTCAAGCCATAGAGATGTTATTTGCATACACCTAGACCACAGGATAAAGTAATCGGAATGCAGACGCATTGGGGTAGGCAAGATTGATCGGATTCATGGGATTCACAGATTCATGAAAGATACAGAAACAGAGGGGGATATGTAACGATCGCGGTTCATGGGGTTTACCGACGGATAAAAGAGATATCGAAGCTCGCAGGGCGCAGATGTAAGGTTTTGTAGACGCAAGTGTAGGAAGTGTAGGAAGTGTAGGAAAGTTAGATCCGGAGCGGGTTTTAGCCACATAAGAGAGCGTAGGAAAGTGTAGGAAAGTGTAGGATTTAAATAAGAAACTATTTATCCATCCATAACGGGAATGTTGGTTACCTTTCGGACAAATATAGCGTATGCCGGAACGCCTTACTGCTTCCGGAAAATGTTTTTCTATTTAGAGCGTGTTTTAAAAAATTAACGTTATATTTGTTGTGGTATTAGTAAAATCGTTCGTTTTTCATTGAAATTAATGGGAAAACGAAGAAGTCATCAACAAAACAATGAACAAAAGACTTATGACCATACAGAACGACCTTGACATAAAAACTCTCGAAAACTGGTTGTGGGAGGCAGCCTGCATAATTCGTGGATTGTTAAAGTGACAAGTCATTTGCTCTAATCCGTTTCCTTTGAATTTAAGTAAATGTGAAGAACAAACCCATCTCGACAAATACGTAAAAACAAAGAGATTTCGCTCAGCAGATAAAAACCGGGAATGATTAAATCATATTACCAAATTGGACTGCGAAAATCACCCTCACAGTCGTCAAAAGGTTGCCAGCCAGGAGCGCAATTCCGTCAGCATCTCGATGTGGTATTTGAACGATTCACGGATGCCCCAGCCGTGACCGCCGCTCGGATAAATATATAGAGCCGCGGGAATGCCCTGCTGCTGCAGTGCCAGGTAGTATTTCACGGAATTAACGGGCTTTACTCCCCTGTCATCATCGGATAAAGCAATGAAAGCGCGCGGAGTGGATGAATCGACCTGCAATTCGTTGCTATACGACTTTTCCATCTCCTCCGTCGGATTTTCTCCCAGCAAATTCAGGCGCGAACCGCTGTGGGTTTCCTCCTTGTTCATGGTGATGACCGGATAAAACAGGATCTGAAAAGCCGGTCGCAATTCTGCCGGTGCATGGGTTGCCACCGTCGAAGCCAGGTGTCCTCCGGCCGATGAGCCCATAATCCCGATACAATCGGGGTCTATGTTCCATTCGCCGGCATGTGCTTTGGTCAGACGCAAGGCTTCACAGGCATCGGAAAACGGCACTTCGTGATTGCCGTTGGGCATGCGGTATTTGAGTACCACCACGGCAATACCCAGATTATTGAAAAAAGGAGCCCAGTCGTGTCCTTCGTGATTCATGGCCAAATTGGCATATCCTCCTCCGGGGCACACAACTACCGCTTTTGCAGGTCGGATTGCTTTGGGAAGATATACCGTAATGCACGGCTTGAAGTTATACTTTGCATCATCGTATCCCTGCGCTTCCATGCCGTTGGAATTGGGCAATCCTTTTTCCCATAGATCGATGGTGAAAGGCGATTTGGGTACCGCTGCCGTTTTTTCCTGTGAACGGACTGTGGGGCACACAACAAACATAATCAGTAAAAACAAGACGCCGGTCGAATAAAATGTTTTCATCTCACTTTGAAAATTATAACGTTACGCATTATTTTCTTAGGCTTTCTTTCGATTTCCCGATTGGTAAAGCAGCATATCTACGCTTTCCGTAGTAACCATACAGCCGTAGTTCACTGATGAATATGCGCAACCCACCCGTTAAAGGAAGCTGAAAAAAGCCTAAAAAGTTTGTCGGCGAAAGGTACGAAATTTATCGATAATTGCTAACTTTGACCGGGGAAAAAATCACCGGACTATCCGACAAAATGAAAATTATCTATTCGACGCTGCTGCCGGTCAAAGGGTTTCGTGCCATCAATCTTTTCGGTATCGTTTTCGCCCGAAAAGATCAGCCGCAACTCGATGAACATATCATCAACCATGAATCCATTCATACCCGGCAAATGCTGGAGTTGGGCATCATCGGTTTTTATCTTTGGTATGTGATAGAATGGCTTATCCGTTGGATACAATACAAAGACCGGTATCAAGGCTACCGAAATATCGGTTTCGAACGCGAAGCCTATGCCAACGACAACGACTTTTCCTATCCGAAAAAAAGGCGGATGTTTACTTTTATCGGCTACCTGAAAAAACCGGTTTGATTATTTTCAGCCCTTTCTTCGAAAAATAAGAAAAATGTTTTAATATTATTTAGCCGGTTAAAACATAATTTATGTATGCTGATCGAACATTTCCATCCTCATGTATGTTTATAAAATTGATATCGTTTAAATATAAGTGTTTTATCTCTAATCAAAAAAGTTATGAAAGCAGTAAAATTAATTTCATTGTTAACGTTTGTGCTGGTTCTAGGAACGAGCATAACTTCATGCAAGCAAGTGAGTGATGCCGATCTTCAGGCTCAAATTCAACAGGCATTGGCAACAAATCCCGATGCCGCAAATGTTTCTGTAACAGTGACCGACAAAGTTGCTACGCTGACAGGTACTGTTAAAGATGATGCTACAAAAGCTGCGATTGACAGCATTGTAGGTACAGTGAAAAATATCAAATCGGTAGTAAACAACGTGGAAGTAGTTCCTCCTGCTCCGGATTACTCCGAGCTTGATAAAACTATCGAAGCCAGTCTGCCCGAGATATTGATAACTTATCCCAAGCTGACGGCCAGTGTGAAAGACGGTGTGGTAACCCTTGAAGGAGAGGCTAAAAAACAAGCCGATATTGACAGCGTGATGAAGAAAATTCAAGAACTGAATCCTGTTCAAATTGTAAACAACGCCACCGTAAAGAAATAAAAGATTAGGCATTAAAACACAAAAAAATGAAATTTTAAAAAGCTTCTGTTCACCGCAGAAGCTTTTTTATTAGTATTTTTCCTTCAAAATGCGTAACTTTGCACGCTCAAAAAAAAAAATCGTTAGATGCAAGATATTCGCAATATAGCCATAATCGCTCACGTCGATCATGGCAAAACCACCCTGGTGGACAAAATGCTTTTGGCAGGACACCTTTTCCGCAACAACCAACCCACTCAAGATTTAATTCTCGACAATAACGATTTGGAACGTGAACGCGGAATCACCATCCTGTCCAAAAATGTGTCCATCCGCTATAACAATACGAAGATTAATATTATAGACACTCCGGGACACGCCGACTTTGGAGGTGAAGTGGAGCGTGTACTTAACATGGCCGACGGTTGCCTGCTTGTGGTGGATGCATTTGAAGGCCCCATGCCTCAAACCCGTTTCGTACTGCAAAAAGCACTCGAAATCGGCCTCAAACCCATACTGGTTATCAATAAAGTGGACAAGCCCAATTGCCGCCCCGAAGAGGTGCAGGAAGCCGTCTTCGACTTGATGTTTAATTTGGGTGCCACCAACGATCAGCTCGATTTCCCCACGATATACGGCTCGGCAAAACAGGGATGGATGTCGGACGACTGGAAAAAACCTTCAACCAACATTACTCCCCTGCTCGATGCCATCGTCAAATACATTCCGGCTCCGAAAATGCGAAAAGGCACGCCGCAACTGCTCATTACTTCACTCGATTATTCCAATTACGTGGGGAGAATAGCCATTGGCCGCCTGCATCGGGGTACGTTGAGCCCGAACGTCGATTATGCACTGTGCAAACGCGACGGTACTATCGTGAAAACCCGAATCAAAGAACTGAATGTCTTTGAAGGACTCGATCGGGTAAAAGTGGATGAGGTGTCATCGGGCGATATTTGTGCCTTGGTGGGTATCGAAGAGTTCGAAATCGGCGATACGATTACCGACTTGGAAAATCCCGAACCCCTTGATCCGATTGCCGTTGACGAACCCACCATGTCGATGCTCTTCACCATCAACAATTCGCCGTTTTTTGGTCAGGACGGAAAATACATCACCTCACGACACATCTACGAACGGTTGGTGCGCGAGTTGGACAAAAATCTGGCCATGCGGTTGGAAGAAACCGACAGTTCCGATTCGTGGATTGTGTACGGACGGGGGGTGTTGCACTTGTCGATATTGATCGAAACCATGCGACGCGAAGGTTATGAATTTCAGGTTGGACAGCCACGCGTCATCATTAAAAAAATTGGAGGCGAAGATTATGAACCGGTTGAACAGCTCACCATCAATCTTCCCGAAGAATATGCCAGCAAGATCATCGATATTGTAACGCGCCGCAAAGGCGAATTGCTTTCCATGGAAAACAAGAACGGCCGAATGCACATGGAATTCAGCATCCCGTCGAGAGGAATCATCGGCTTAAACAACATCGTTCTCACCCTTTCGGCCGGCGAAGCCGTCATGGCTCACCGTTTTCTGGAATTTCAACCCTGGAGAGGGCCCATCGAAAAACGGCAAAACGGATCGATTATTGCCGGCGAATCGGGCAACGCATATGCATATGCGTTGGATAAACTGCAGGACAGGGGGCGTTTTTTCATCGAACCGCAAACCGAAGTTTATGCAGGTCAGGTAGTGGGCGAACACAACAAAGAGGGCGACTTGGTGGTGAATGTAACCAAATCGAAAAAACTCACCAACGTGCGCGCGTCGGGAACCGACGATAAGGCCCAACTGGCTCCTCCGGTTATTTTCAGCCTCGAAGAAGCGCTGGAATATATCAAGGAAGACGAGTACGTGGAGGTGACCCCCAAAGCGATGCGTATCCGAAAAATCATTCTCGACGAAACCGAGCGAAAACGACTGGCGAAAAAAGCATAAGGCGTGAAGCCGACAAAAGCGGGTGAAAAGACATTGTGAGACCCCCTTCAAAAGAGTTTCTTAAAAGAGGGGACTTTTCTTGATGAGATTGATGAATTCTTCCCGTGTTTTCTGTTGATTGAAAACTCCGGTGAAATCGGAAGTGGTGGTAATGGAATTTTGTTTTTCTACTCCGCGCATCTGCATGCACATGTGTTTTGCTTCAATGACCACCATTACACCCAGCGGATTCAGGGTGTTCTGAATGCATTCCTTAATTTGTGTGGTTAATCGTTCCTGCACCTGCAACCGGCGGGCATATACCTCAACTACGCGAACAATTTTACTTAAACCGGTGACGTATCCGTTGGGGATATAAGCCACATGGGCTTTCCCGAAAAAAGGGAGCAAATGGTGTTCGCAAAGCGAAAACAGATCGATGTCTTTCACAATGACCATCTGACGGTATTTTTCTTTAAACAGCGCGCCGCGCAACATTTCTTCGGGATCTTCTGCATACCCTTTGGTCAAATATTGCAAGGCTTCGGCTACCCGTTCGGGGGTCTTTAGCAAACCTTCGCGGTTTACATCTTCACCCAATAACGCGATCACCTCTTTTACGTGATCCGAAATAAGAAGTGCTTGACTTTTTTTTTCTGTGGTTTCAATAATAGACATACTGTCTGACTTAGTTTTGTGCATTTATTAATTGACGGGTTGATCAACCGGTATTTTCACCTCATCCGGTACAATATACATTTCTTTCCCAAACGAAGGGAAAACCTTGCGCATTTCGTTTAAGACCTCTTCGGCCTCTTCTCTTGTTCTGAAATTGCCCACACGCAAGCGCCAAAAAGGCGACTCGAAGATGATCACCGTCTCCAACTCGGGAAACGCCTGGTTGATGAGAGCTTGTTTTCGGTAAGCTTCATTCTTGGAAGTCCGCTGATCGTTACCGGCAAAGGCTTGTATCTTATAGCCTCGCATTTTCACATAGGGAACGGTTCCGGGATCGGCATAAACCGGCAGTTTCGGCGTAATAGGCCGACCAACAATTCCTTTGATGGCTTCATCTTCGAAGATGGTTACACGACCTTTACCCGGATAATAGGTATTCAGTTCGTCGATGATGCTTTTTGTTTCTTGTGCATTCATCCATGAAGTTGAAACACAACAAAAGAGCAAAAAATAAAACAGCTTTTTCATCATTGATTCGTGTGCAAAAAAGAATAGGCAAAATTAGGGAAATACCACAGATTAACCCACTAATCTGTGGTAAAATTCCCTAATGCGCTTAAAAAGCTTCGATAATAGGCATGAACTTATCTACGCTTAACGAAGCTCCGCCAATAAGACCGCCATCTACGTCGGGATTGGCAAAAAGTTCCTTTGCATTGGATGCATTGCAACTGCCGCCATACAAAACGGAGAGGTCTTCGGCCGTATCCTTACCGTATTTGTCGGCTACGGTTTTGCGGATGAAGGCGTGCATCTCCTGTGCCTGTGCTGCCGTTGCGGTCTTACCGGTGCCGATAGCCCAAACGGGTTCATAGGCAAGAATCAGTTTGCCGAAATCTTCTTTCGAAAGGTTGAACAACGACTGTTCGATTTGCGATTTCACTACCTCGAAATGCTTGTCGGCTTCGCGTTCTGCCAACACTTCTCCGATACAGAAAATGGGCGTCAGGCCGTTAGCAAGTGCCAACAATACTTTTTCTTTGAGAATTTCGGGCGTTTCGTGGTAATAGGTGCGGCGTTCGCTGTGACCGATAATCACATATTTTGCTCCCGTAGATGCAACCATTTTTGCTGAAACTTCACCGGTATAGGCTCCTTCGGGTTTATCGGCACAATTTTGTGCTGATACGCCGATTTTTTCGGTATCGATTGCGTTTACCACGCTTGCCAGATGAATAAACGGCGGTGCAATGATGACATCGCAATTAACAGTTTTGTTCTTTAAGGCCTCGTTGAGTTCGGTTGCCAATGCTACCCCTTCCTGAAGGGTTTTGTTCATCTTCCAGTTTCCTGCTACAATGTTTTTTCTCATAACGTTACAAATTTTATATAAATAATTACTTTAATCATTTGTTTGGGTTTGGCTGCGCATATCTGCCCATTTGATAAGCCCCAGCGGCACAAGAAACAGCAAAGCCGTAATCCCAACTGTCAAAAACTCGTGTTGTCTTCTATCGACTGTTTTCCCGATTTCGACCCGGTTGATGAGGGCTGTCAGTTCTTTCTCAGAAGGAAGGGAACGGCTGCTCCATTTGCCGATAATTGTCCCGTCTTTCAACAGCACGACTCCCGGATTGGATCGGATCATTGTTTTCAGCATCCGCTCGTCGGCATGACAGAAAGTAAATCCGCTTCGGTGCAGGCGTTCCCACTCCGCAATTGCATCGATGGACGATGCGGTGAGACAGTACACCGGATAGTGATACTTTTCGGCATAATCGGTCAGAACCTTCAATCGGGATAATTCGCCCGAGCGAATATCCGGAAGCGCGTATGCAATCACCAGAAAAGAATACGACGGATCGGACAGTATCTTTTCCGTAATATCCGCTCCTTCAATATAGCTGCTATTTGCTTCATCATAAACCAGCTCCACAATGGAAAAATCTTCAACCTCGGGCTTCTTCCCTTTTTTCACCAATCGGGTTTTTATCTCCACAAACGTCCATGTGGAATCGTTCCAAGGATAATTTTCTTCCGTAAATGCTTGCTTGATCCCCCCTTTCTCATAGATGAATATATTTTTGTATTGATCGGCTTCGGCAGGATCGATCTTCATTTTATCGGGTATATGGGTTCCGATTTTATAAGGTCGAAAATCGACCACAGGCAAATTCATCACATTATAAACAGCAAAAGCCACTCCGAAAAATGCCGTGAAAAGGGTAGCTGCCCAGGCTGTTTTTGAACTTAAAAGGGGAGTTATTTCATTATAATAGATCACCGTTAAAACAGCACATGCCGACAGTACGATATTTTTGTAAAACGTTGCCCAATTGCCGATGACAACTGCATCACCAAAACATCCGCAATCTTCAACGGGATTTTTTATCGCGATCCACAACGTAAAAGGGGTCATGACCAGCATAAACAGCAAAAAAAGACGGGTAACGGTTTTCCGATAAATGCCCAACAAAAGGCATACGCCCAACAGAAATTCGACCACCGGAAGCAGGATAGCGGCAGGCAGCGATAACGGGAACCATTCGGGAAGCCCAAAAGCAATCAGGTAATCCTGTATTTTGTATTCGAACCCGCGAGGGTCTACCATCTTCACGAAACCCGAGAAGACAAACGTTGCTCCCAGAATGATACGGGATAACTCAATCAGTATCTTGATGTAGCGATCCTTCCGTTTCATTTTCTTCTTCGCCGAAGTGCAATTTGATGAGTGCAAAAATTGCATAATTTACGATATCCATGTAATTGGCGTCAATGCCTTCAGATACCAATGTCTTGCCCTGATGACTTTCGATTTCCTTGATGCGATAGATTTTCATCAGGATCAGATCGGTATACGAACTCACGCGCATATTGCGCCACGCCTCGTCGTAATCGTGATTCTTGGCAATCATGAGTTCCTTCGTTTTGGCAATGAATTTGTCGTATAGCCGTAATGCTTCTTCAGGAGTGATATCGACCGTATCGGAATAACCCAATTCAAGTTGAATGAGGCCGATAATGCCGTAATTCACAATTCCGATGAATTCGGGGAAAATACCTTCTCCTATGCGACTTTCTTTTTTGGTTTCCAATGAACGGATGCGGTTTGCTTTTATAAAAATCTGATCCGTAACCGATTCGGGACGTAAAATCCGCCACGATGCGCCATAATCCTGCAATTTTTTACGGAAAATATCGCGACAAATTGCAACGACTTCATCAAATTGCTTATTCGTAACATCCATTCAAGTAGAGGTATAAATCTTTTTGTGTTTAATTAAGAAAACAAAGGTAGAGAAAAAAAACAAAAGCTACAAAAACTCCTACTGCCGCCACCATGTTCTCCGGTTTTTCTTACCCGGCATATCCTCCTCATCTTTCAGTGCCTTATCTTTCGCTGCATTGCCAATTGACATGTGCCTTACAAACAAAACTGAATCAAAGCCTGTATGACTCGATGAATTTTCCCGCCATTGCTCTTTCGTTATCCGAAAAAAAGAAAAACAGGACAATGTTTCGAATCGTTTTTTGTAGCTTTGCACAACAAAACCCAATAAAGATGAAAAAAGTTGTTATTATGCTGACATCCTTTGTTCTGCTGGCTGCTTGTTCCGGCTGTGGGAAAACGAATGAAAAAAAATCGACAACTGCCGACGACGGCATCGATTCAACTTTTCAATATAGAGTCGACCGTTTCGCCGACATTGAAATACTGCGATATCCCGTACCGGGATTCAACAGGTTGTCGTTGCAGCAGAAAGAGCTGATTTATTATCTTTCACAGGCAGCCATCGAAGGACGAGACATCCTTTACGACCAACACAATAAATACAACCTGGCCATACGTCGGGTTTTGGAAGGGGTTTACGAAAATTATATGGGAGACAAATCGACCGAAGATTGGAAAAATCTGGAAACCTATCTCAAACAAATATGGATGGCCAACGGTATCCATCATCATTATTCCGAAGACAAAATCATGCCGAAATTTTCGAAGGAATATTTTGTATCGGTAGTAAAATCGGTCGATCCCGGACGGATGCCTTTCCGCGACGGTATGGCTGCCGATGAGCTGCTGAATACGATTCTTCCCGTCATGTTTGATCCCGACGTAATGCCCAAACGGGTAAACCAGCAACCGGGGGTCGATCTGGTGAAAACTTCCGCAGTGAACTTTTACGAAGGGGTCACCCAACAACAGGTGGAAGATTTCTACAACGCTATGAAAGACCCTAACGACAGCACGCCTGTCTCCTATGGATTGAACAGCAAAGTGGTGATGAAAGACGGAAAAGTTACCGAAGAAGTGTATAAAATAGGCGGTCTTTACGGTAAAGCCATCGAACGTATCGTGGGTTGGCTGGAAAAAGCGGCCGGTGTTGCGGAAAACGAGCAACAGAAAGAAGTAATCCATACATTGATTGAATATTACCGAACGGGCGATTTAAGAAAATTCGACGAATATTCCATCAAGTGGGTGCAAGACGTAAACTCGCGGGTGGATTTCGTGAACGGTTTCATCGAGACCTATACCGATCCGCTGGGCATGAAGGGGACATGGGAATCCATTGTCAATTTCAAGAACGAAGAAGCTACCAAACGCACCGAGATCATCAGCGCCAATGCACAATGGTTTGAGGACAACTCGCCGGTCGACCCCCGGTTTAAAAAAGAAAAAGTTAAGGGAGTATCGGCTAAGGTGATCACGGCGGCCATGCTGGGCGGCGACTGCTATCCGGCAACTCCCATCGGGATCAACCTGCCCAACTCCAACTGGATCAGACGTGACTACGGATCAAAGTCGGTGACCATTGAAAACATTACGGATGCCTATGACAAAGCAGCCGAAGGAAATGGTTTTAACGAAGAGTTTATGTGGAGCGAAGAAGAAATCGAACGCGACAAAAAATACGGTTCGCTCACCGATAAACTGCATACCGATTTGCACGAATGTCTTGGACACGGATCGGGGAAAATGCTGCCGGGTGTCCACGATGGCGCACTCAAAGAGTATGAATCGACCATTGAAGAAGCGCGCGCCGACTTGTTCGGGTTGTATTACCTTGCCGATCCCAAACTGATCGAGCTGGGCCTCCTCCCCGACTCTACTGCCTATAAAGCCCAATATTACAGTTACTTGATGAACGGTCTGATGACACAGCTCACCCGCATACAGCCGGGGAAAAACATCGAAGAGGCGCACATGCGCAACCGCCAGCTCATTGCACGTTATGTGTATGAGCAGAGTAAAGCCGACAAGGCTGTTGAGATGAAACAACGCGACGGGAAAACCTTCGTGGTGGTCAACGATTACGGGAAAATTCGTGAGCGATTCGGTCAATTGTTGTCCGAAATCCAGCGCATCAAATCGACCGGCGATTACCAGGCGGCCAAAAAAATGGTGGAAACCTATGCCGTGAAAGTAGACCCTGCTCTTCACAAAGAGGTACTTGCCCGTTATGAAGCATTGAATCTTGCTCCATATAAAGGTTTTGTAAATCTGGTTTACAAACTCGTTACCGATAAAAACGGGAAAGTAACGGATGTCACCATTTCGTACGACGAAAATTATGTGGAGCAAAACTTACGCTATTCGCGAGAATATTCGGTATTGCCGTTGTGGAACTAAACAAATGAACTACGAGGAAACACTTCAATATCTCTACAACCAACTGCCCGAATATCAACGCATTGGACATGCAGCATATAAGGAAGGGCTGGACAACAGCCTGGCGCTCGATGCTTATTTCGATCATCCGCATCAGAAATACAAAACCATTCATATAGGTGGCACCAACGGAAAGGGGTCAACTTCGCACTTGCTTGCTGCTATCTTGCAACAGGCGGGTTATAAAGTGGGGTTATATACCTCTCCTCACCTGGTTGACTTTCGCGAACGCATCCGCGTGAACGGGAAAATGATCGATAAGGCATATGTGGTGGATTTTGTGGAAAAATACAGGGAAGCATTTGAACCCATTCACCCTTCATTTTTTGAGTTGACGATGGAAATGGGGTTCCTGTATTTTGCCGAACAGAAGGTGGATGTTGCCGTAATTGAAGTCGGCCTTGGCGGACGATTGGACAGCACCAACATCATCTCGCCCGATTTAGCCGTCATTACTAATATCGGACTCGAACATACGCAATATCTGGGAAATACCCTGCCCAAAATAGCCGGCGAAAAAGCCGGCATCATCAAACCCTACACGTCGGTGGTGATCGGGGAAATCGAAGACGAAGACGTCCGCCGGGTTTTTGTGGAAAAAGCCGCTGCTCAACATGCACCCATCGTTTTTGCCGAAAACCACATCAACGGATTCAATTCGCAAAAAACCCCATCGGGATGGACTTTTCAATGCAAAGCCTATCCCGACCTCATTGACGAATTGGGGGGATTTGTGCAGGAAAAAAACGCCAAAACCGTGTTGACTGCCGTTGAAGAGCTTCAAAAAATGGGATATCGTATCCCCAAAGATGCTGTTTACGATGGTTTTGCACATGTAGTGGAATTAACCGGATTGATGGGTCGGTGGCAAAAGATACAGGATAGACCGACAATTGTTTGCGATACCGGGCATAATGCCCACGGAATACGCTATATCGGCAACCAATTGGAATCGGAAAAATACGACCGACTGCATATCGTCTTCGGCGTGGTAAAAGACAAGGATCTTCAGGCTATATTGCCACTGTTACCTAAAAATGCCGAGTATTACTTTACAAAACCTTCAGTGGAAAGGGCACTCGATGAAAAAATACTGGCTAAAGAAGCAGCAAATTACGGGTTGCAGGGTACAACCTTCCGGAACGTGGCGGAAGCGGTACACGCAGCAAGAAAAAAGGCAACAGAAAACGATTTTATTTTTATCGGTGGCAGTTCTTTTGTAGTGGCAGACGCGTTGCCTCTTTTTATGAACCCATCCTAAAGTCTTTTCATCTTGTCTTATAGCACCAAAATAGGAATAATTCCCAAATGAATTTTTGCAGAGCAGTAGATAAATTGAAAATTATCCTGTAAATTTGTCCTGAATGTGCGATTTCCGAATCGGCATTCCTGCTACAGAAATACAATAGCCGGCACATTTTTTGACAACATACAGTAACTCTTTTTTAGAAAGCATAATGAAACAGTATTTGGATTTACTTCAACGTGTACTCGATGAAGGTGTAAAAAAGGAAGACCGGACCGGAACCGGAACCATCAGCATTTTCGGCCATCAGAGTCGCTACAAAATGAGCGACGGATTCCCCCTTCTTACCACCAAAAAATTGCACTTGAAATCCATCATTTACGAACTTCTCTGGTTTTTAAATGGCGACACAAACGTAAAATATTTGCAGGACCACGGCGTGCGTATCTGGAACGAATGGGCAGACGAAAATGGCGATCTCGGTCCTATTTACGGGCATCAATGGCGTTCGTGGCCTGACTACAACGGCGGGCACATCGACCAAATTGCGGAAGCGGTGGATATGATTAAGCATCACCCCGATTCGCGGCGGATCATTGTCAGCTCGTGGAACGTGGCCGATTTGCCCAAGATGAGCCTCCCTCCCTGTCATACGCTTTTTCAATTTTATGTTGCCGACGGTAAACTGAGCCTGCAACTTTACCAACGCAGTGCCGATATTTTTCTGGGTGTTCCCTTTAACATTGCCTCTTATGCCTTGCTGTTGAAAATGATGGCACAGGTAACGGGGTTGCAGGAAGGCGATTTTGTTCACACGATGGGCGATGCCCACATTTATCTGAACCATTTGGAGCAAGTAAAATTGCAACTCACGCGCGAGCCTCGCCCCTTGCCCAAGATGATCATCAATCCCGATGTAAACGATATTTTCGGTTTTAAATACGAAGACTTCGAACTTGTCGATTATCATCCCTATCCGCACATCAAAGGGGAAGTTTCGGTTTAGCCGTATTTCAATGTCGATTTCCTGAAAATTGATCGGTGCTATTCGATTAAAAGGATCAAGCGGTAAAAGATTAGCACTTCAAAAGAAAATTACCTAATTTTATCCGCATAATAATTCGCTCGATCACTGATTTTAAAACGTGAAGAATGCAAAATAAGCATACAACCAAGAGAAATGAATTCTCCGGCGAAATTGCCGTTATCGTTGCCACAGATGAAAATAATGCCATCGGCAAAAAAGGCAATTTGCTCTGCCATCTACCCAATGATCTGAAACATTTCAAACAAATTACGGAACATCACACGGTGGTGATGGGACGAAAAACCTTTGAATCGTTGCCCAAAGGTGCGTTGCCCAACCGCAAAAATATCGTCTTGACTTCACAAAAGCATGCCGAATTTACCAATTGCATCGTGTGTCATTCCCTCGACGAAGTGTGGCAGCATTGCGAAAACGAAGATAAGGTTTTTTTTATCGGCGGAGAACAAATCTACCGACAAATCATCGACAGGGCAAACACGTTGTACCTTACGCGCATTCATCATACCTTTGACGATGCCGATACTTTTTTCCCTGTTATCGACCCGGACGATTGGACACTCGTTGAAGAAAAAAAACAGGATGCCGACGAAAAACATCCTTTTAACTATACTTTTTTTACGTATATCCGTAACGACAAATAAAATGCCCATCCCATGACAAAAAAATCTGCCTTTTTATTTCTTGCCCTGTTGACCGTTTTATCTCCTGTTTTTTCTCAGGAAATGGTAAATGAAAAGCTAAAAAAAAACCTCAATACCTGTCTCTCCCATATTTATGAAGAAACGTTGCTGAGGCCGGGAAAAGTGACAGTTGACAGCATAGCGATGAATAAACGCAAAAAAACAATCGAATTGTATACCAACTTGTCGCTTTCCTACTTACCGATGCGTGAAAATACCGTCAGCCTTATTTACGACAGCATTCGATTTTACTTGCCACAAGAACAAAAAAAATACCGAATAAAAGTGTTCTCCGACCGGCAGGAAATCGGCGAACTGGTGCCTAACCTCTATCGCGAAAACATTCCCAGGGATAAAGACCGAATCATTGCTCACCGTGTAAAAAAACCGCTAATAACCAAGTTGTCGGCACCGGTGACAACTTTCGATAAAGGATTGACAAACAATCATATTGCTTTATGGCCGAGCCATGGTTATTACTACGAACAAAAACTCGGCAGGTGGGAATGGCAGCGTGCCCGCATTTTTCAAACGGTAGAAGATCTCTATACACAAAGCTATGTGGTACCTTTCCTTGTCCCGATGCTGGAAAACGCTGGAGCAAACGTGCTGCTTCCACGTGAACGCGACTATAACAAGCATGAAATAATCATGGACAACAACGGGAGTTCACCGGCTTCACTTTATACAGAAACCAATGGGAAAGAACATTGGTTGCCTGCCGATTCTGCCGGTTTTGCCAATTCCAAAACCCGGTATCTCGACGGAGAAAATCCTTTTAAGATGGGTACGGCACGAAAAGTTAAAACCGTCTCGCGCGGAAACGAAAGCTTCGCTATATGGACACCCGATATTCCCGAAAAAGGCACGTATGGGGTTTATATCTCCTATCAAACCGTGAAAAAAAGTACCGAAGATGCGCTATATTCGGTTTATCATGCGGGAGGTCGGACGGATTTCCTCATTAATCAACAAATGGGTGGAGGTACATGGATTTTCTTGGGTTACTTTCCCTTCGACAAAGGATCGGATCATAAAATCACCCTCAGCAATCGCAGCAAACATGCCGGACGTATTGTCACCGCCGATGCAGTGAAAATTGGCGGAGGGATGGGAAACATTGCCCGATTGCCTCATCCCGAAGGATATGAAAAAGAAAATGTGAAAAGTTCGGAGAGTATTACCGTTAAAGAAACAGCGCGCCCCAACATACCCTTCACACCCGAAGTAAGCGGATATCCCCGCTACGCCGAAGGTTCGCGCTATTGGCTGCAATGGGCAGGTATGCCGGACAGCATCTATAATCGAAGTGAAAGCAAAAACGATTATACCGACGACTACCAAAGTCGGGGTTATTGGGTAAATTATCTTGCCGGTGGTTCATCTGCTCTTCCCAAGGCCAAAGGTCTGCATATCCCCATCGATTTGGCTTTTGCATTTCACAGCGATGCAGGAACGTTTTGGGGCGATACGATTGTAGGTACACTGGGGATTTACATGACGCACTACAATAACGAAAAATTTGAGAACGGACGTTCCCGTTGGGCATCGCGCGATCTAACGGAACTTGTAATGGAGGAAATCGTGAGCGACATTCGCCGGGAATTTGAGCCGGATTGGACACGCCGCCATATGTGGAATCGCTCGTACAGCGAAGCTCGTGTGCCCAACGTGCCCACCATGCTGTTGGAACTGCTTTCGCACCAAAACTTTGCCGATATGCGTTACGGGCTCGACCCGACTTTTCGTTTTACCGTCAGTCGTGCCATTTACAAAGGCATGCTCAAATTCATCGCTTCGCAATACAATCGGCCTTATGTAGTACAACCCTTGCCCGTGAAAGATTTTAGCGCAATATTTAGCGGCGAAACCGAGGTGGAACTGAAATGGCAACCTAGAACTGATCCGGCGGAACCCTCTGCGATGCCTGCAAAATACATCGTTTATACCCGTATCGATGATGGCGGCTTCGACAATGGCAGAATGGTTACCCAAAACACCTGCAAAATCGGCATCGAAAAAGATAAAATATACAGCTTCAACGTAACCGCTGTTAATGACGGAGGCGAAAGTTTTCCTTCGGAAATTCTGTCGGTTTGCCGCAAATCCGATGAAAAAGGCGTAACCCTCATCGTAAACGGATTCACACGAATTTCTGCACCTTTTAGTTTCACGACAAGCGATAGCATTGCCGGATTTGCAGGTCGGATAGATAACGGGGTGCCCTACCTTTCGGAACACCAATTTATCGGGCACATGCACGAATATCGGCGTGCCATACCCTGGATGGACGATGATGCCGCCGGATTTGGCGACAGCGATGCCAACTATGAAACAACGGAAATTGCGGGGAACACATTCGATTATCCTTTCCTTCACGGACAGTCATTTGCAGCAGCAGGTCAGTCGTTTGTATCGTGTGCGTCAAGCGCGGTGGAAAACGAATCGGTCCATCTCTCCGATTACAAAATGGTGGACTGGATATTGGGCAAACAACGCGAATGGAGTGTGGCGCGCGGAGCTATGTCGCCTCAATTCAAAACGTTTTCCAAAACGCAACAAAAACAGATTACCGATTATTGTCAAAACGGAGGTAATATAATAGTAAGTGGTGCATTCGCAGGAACCGATTTATGGGATAATCCTTATGCCGATAAAGCCGATCGCAGTTGGGCGCAAAACACCTTGAAATACCGATGGCGCAACAACTACGGTGGAGTTACGGGAAGCATTAAGGCGGTTGCTTCGCCTTTTCCGTCAATAAAAGGGAACTATGCGTATTACAACGAGTTGAACAGCGAATCGTACGTCGTGGAAAATCCGGATGCCATTGAGCCTGCAGATGAGAATGCATTTACCGTTTTCCGATATTCGGAAAATAATTTGAGTGCGGGCATCGTGTATAAAGGCGAAAAATACAGCACATGCATCCTGGGGTTCCCCATCGAATCGGTAAAACAACAAGACAAACGGGATGAATTGGTCAAAAACATCCTTACCGCAATGGAAAGGTAAAAGAGAAGGAGCAGGGAACTATAAAGGTCCCAATTTTTCTTCGGCAAAACGACGGACGAATGCCACGGTTTTTTCGATACCGAGAACCGATGAATTCATACATAAATGATAAGATTCGGCCACACCCCACTTCTTATCGGTATAATAATTATAGTAACCGGCTCTTTTTTTATCCATCTTCTTTATATAAGCAAGGGCTTTATCCCGTGAGGTCAAATGGTAAGTTTCACTCACCCGCTTTATCCGATCTTCGATATCGGCCGTAATGAAAATATTCACGGCACGAGGGTGATCCTTCAGTACGTAATCGGCACAACGTCCGATAAAAATGCACGATTGTTTCTCTGCCAATTCCCGAATAACATCGCTCTGGATTTTAAATAAGGTCTCATTACAGAGATAGCTCTCGTTGGGATAAATCTCATCCACGGAAGAATTTCGCAAACCAAAAAAACCACCGAAGATGCTGTGCGTCTTCTTTTCGTCCATCTGTTCGAAAAATTCCTTACTCAAACCACTTTCCTTTGAGGCAAGCTCAATAAGTTCCTTATCGTATAAAGGAATGCCCAGCTGTCGCGACAACTCTTCGCCAATCAAATGACCACCGCTGCCGAGTTGGCGACCGATATTGATTACAAATTTTTCACTCATATATCGTATTCTCCCTTGAATTCATTGTTTTTTTTCTGCGTTTCTTTTAACAATAGTTCGGTAAATATTCAATTAACTAATTAATAATCAATGTTTTATATAACATAGTTTAGCATAAAAAAGAAGGTTAAGTAGCTGATATTCAGTATCTTTATAGTAATATCAAAACGCTGTAAAGATGGATAAAACCAGCATACTTAACCAATATAGGAGTATCTGTAGTGATGTTTTAAATAAACTGACTACGAAGTTAAACAAAAGTTTCAAATCGTTCTTTATGGAGACATTAGTTTTATACATAATCATACCCGGCAGGATTAATTTCCTCCAGATGGGAAGATATGGCTCTTCGTGTGAACAGCGTTTTCGCCAGAACTTCTCGAAGGATTTTGATTGGCTTGCGTTTAACCTTTCCTTGTCTGAAAGGATATTAACCGGAGATCGTAAGGCAATAGCCATTGATCCTAGTTTTATACCCAAAACAGGAAAGAATACTCCCTGGATTGGTTACTTCTGGTCGGGTACAGCCGGACAGGCAAAAAGAGGATTAGAGATTCTGGGAATCGGTCTCATTGACATTGACAATAAAGATTGCATCAGTCTTCAGGCAGTTCAAACGCCGGACAATCAAACTCTGGAAAGCAATGATGTCAACCTGATTGATTGGTACCTTCAGGTACTTAAATCAATGAAGAATAAGCTCCAAAATGTAAGTCGGTACGTGGTAGCTGATGCCTATTTCTCCAAAACCAATTTCGCTGCCGGTTTAGAAGAACTGGACTTCCATCTTATTAGCCGTTTCCGAGATGATGCCGTTTTATTTTACCCTACACTGGAGAAACCAACGGGCAAAAGAGGCAGACCTAAACTCTACGACGGTAAGATTGATATGGCAAATCTTGATAAATCTAGAGCTGAGAAAATCGCCATCGACAATGGAGAGCTTTATACTCTGATTGCCTACGCTAAATCACTGAAGCAGAGGGTACGACTTACCATTTGGTATTCAAAAGACGGGAAAAAACCCAAGCTGTTTTTCTCTACCGATCCTGCTATGAGCGGTAAAGATGTAATAGAATACTATCGTACCCGTTTTCAAATTGAATTTTGTTTCCGTGATGCCAAGTCTTTTACAGGACTTATGCAATCTCAGGCAAGGGATGTTTCAAAGCTTTCTTTCAACTTTAATGTATCTCTAGCTACAGTAAACCTAGCTAAGGTTTTAGCGAAAGAAAGAGGTATTCCTTTTTCAATGGCATCGTGTAAAACGATGTTACACAATGCCTTTCTGCTTGAGCGATTTATTTGCGTGTCCGGAATAAAGCCGAACAGAAGATTAAATGATAAACTTGTTAAAGAACTCGTCGAGTTTGCAGCAATTGCTGCATGACTCGTATATTAAATAATTAACGAACTATTGTTTTAATGAATTTCCGAAAATTCACAAACAGCATATAAGCAGCAACCAACGAGGCCAGCAAATCGGCCGCAGGCATACTGTACCACACCCCTTTTAATCCGTAAATAGAGGGTAAAGTTAGTAAAAAAGGCAACAAAAAAAGCAGCTGACGGCTCAACGATAAAAAGATGGCTTTCCCTGCCATTCCGATGCTCTGAAAGAAATTGGTAACGACCATCTGAAATCCCACAATAGGAAAAAAGACGAATACGATGCGTAAACCTTCAACTGCCAATTGAATCAACGTCTGATCCCGTGTAAAAGCAGAAGCCACAACTGAAGGGAAAAATTCCCCAATCAAAAATCCGATCGTCATAATGCCAATCGCCATAAAGATAGTAAGCTTAAGGACTTCATTAACACGTTTATAATTGCGCGCACCAAAATTATACCCTGCAATAGGCTGCATCCCTTGGTTGAGCCCCATCGTTACCATTACAAAAAGGAACGAAACCCGATTGATGATACCGTAAGCCCCTACGGCCAAATCTCCGCCGTGTCTGATCAATGTTTGATTAATGATGATAACGATAACGCAGGAAACGGCATTCATCAAAAAAGGAGACATGCCGATAGCCATCGAATCTTTTATGATTTTTGGATCGGGCTTGAAAATACCTTTCTGCAAATGAATAAAATGATCTTTGTTGCTGAACAGCTTTATTTGCCAACCCAACATTACAATTTGTGAGATAACGGTTGCCAGTGCACTTCCCTTGATTCCCCAATTGAAGACGAAAATAAATATAGGAGTAAGCACCGCATTCAGCACCACTGATGCCAATGTGGCATACATTGCCTTTTGCGGCATGCCCGACGAACGCAATATGCCGTTTAATCCCAAGTAAATATGGGTAAAAACATTCCCATATAAAATAATCTCCATATAATCGTGTGCATAGGGCAATGTAACCGAACTTGCTCCAAAGAAGCGAAGAATTGGATCCAGAAAAATCAGTGAAACGATCATAAATGCCAATCCGAGAACCACATTTAAGAGAAATACATTTCCCAAAATACGATTGGCCGAGCCATAATCTTTTTGTCCTAGCCTCACCGACATTAATGTGGATGCTCCAGCTCCAACCAACGAGCCGAAAGCTGCAGAAAGATTCATTAAAGGAAACGTTACCGCCAAACCCGAAATGGCCAATGCTCCCACGCCATGACCGATGAAAATACTGTCGGTAATATTATATAACGACGAGGCAACCATCGCCACGATTGCCGGCAACGAATATTCTATAAGCAAGTTCCTGATTTTTTCCGTACCTAATGTTATGGGTAATCCCTTTTTCTCCATCTCTCTATCTTTATCGAAAATTTCTCGCAAAATTACAAAAAAAAGAAGCAAATCCTGCTTTAAAAAAGCCTTAGCCGGAAAAACTGTTCGGTTAAACAATCAAATAAGTAGCAAAAAAACGTATTTTAGCTGTTTCGAAGCGAGTAGATTGCCACTTTCGACAAAACAAATAAGCAAGAAACAAAAAAGTGGAGGTTTGGTCAATCCGAATTCCTTGATCAATGAATTAACCCAAAAGAATACCCCTCACGCTTAAGCCATTCAATAGCCAACGGAAGGGCATATCGCACGTTTTTTTCTGCTTTCAACGAATCGTGGAACACAATGATAGAACCGTTTCGCACATATTTTTTTACATTATCGAGTACTTTCTCCGGAGTCATATGGTTACTGTAATCACGCGTAACCACATCCCACATAATCAGTTTATATCCTTTTTTCTTTAGAAGGACAAATTGAGGGAAAAGGATATGACCGTGAGGCGGACGAAAAAACGGAGATTGAATATACGAATTTGCTTTTTGCGTATTGGCAATGAAATCGTTGGTATTATGCTTCCATCCTTGTATATGATTGAAAGTATGGTTGCCGGTCTGATGCCCCTTTTCAAGAATCTGACGATAAACGGAAGGATGTTTCCTCACATTATCTCCCACGCAAAAAAAAGTTGCTTTAACACGATACGTGTCGAGTACTTCCAAAACCCAAGGAGTAACTTCAGGAATAGGACCATCATCAAATGTTAAATAAACCATCTTTTCATTGCCGTTTTTTATTCTCCAAACAGCACCGGGATAAAAAATTCGATAAAACAAAGGAGGCTGTTCTATAAACATATAAAATCAAATAAAAAGGCCTCTTCCCATTTTATCCCATCGAAAAAGGCCTTTTATCGTTATCATTTCACGTTACCGTACTGTTCCAGTAATTTCGGATTGAATTGCTGCATCAACTTCAACGTCTTCTGCACATTTTGCTCATCCATCTTCCGGCTTGCGGAATCTGCACCGGAACTATAAAATCCGCGGATAGACACATTGGTAATTTCCTGTACCACGGAATCACCCAGCGGAGTAATGCCTCTTGTATAATAAAATTGTGCCCGTTGTAAAAGATCGTCTATCAGCGGCTGATATTTTTCCTTATCGTATTGTTGATAAATAGAGGCAATCAGCAAAAGCGGATCCAGATTATTCCTCGAAATATCGATCCACGAATCGGCCATCTGTTGAGGAGTGAGTCGATCGAACCACGCCAAATTGTGGTCGATTCTTTCGCTGATTTCATCAATAAGAGCTTGTCCCTTTTCAGCGTGTCCCAACTGATAATAGGCTCTGGCCATCAACAATCCTTCCGTTCCGTAGGGTACCGCTTTCGATGGCATAACCTCGATACATTTATCGAGAGCAGCAAGCGCTTTATCTTTTTTGCCTTCATTGATTAATGCCTCGATCAATTGCGAAAAATACATACGAAAGGTATACACCATATTCCTGCACGTAACGTCAAGATAGATTTCCGGATCTTTATCGATGCCGCCCCATCTGAATGTATTCATCATAAGGTCATAAGCAACCTCGGTATTCACTCCGTTACTGAGCGGTACTCCCGGTGTTATCCGATAAGCAATTCCTTCGAGTGTTAAATTGTTCCCCACGGGAGCGTATAAATTTCTGTCCACGGTTACCGCATACGAGATCGGACGTTGCCAATTATCGTCGTTGATGTTGGTAAGCATTTCCAACACCATCAACTCTTGTCGGTAGGCTACCGATTTATTTCCAAGATTGACATACATACGGTTTGCAGGTTTGGAATGGAATGTCGTCCAGTTTACTTTTGCCGTATCCACATCGAGATACAAAAGATTGCCGGGAATAATCGGTTCATTATCCAACGACGGAAAAGGATTCTTGGGCGTCGCATTGTTTCCGGTACGCAAGTTCTCCATTGTTTGTTTAAGCGGAATGGTATCCTTAAACACATTCGTGTCGTAATACAAATGATAAGAAACCGCAGGGATATTATTTTGTTGCAATATATGCTCAATCTCTTTCCTTGTCAGAATATAAGCATGGGAACCCGCATCACTTGCATAGCGCTCCCTCGGCCATTTGATGGGCAGGGGTTCCGACTCATATGCCTGACGCAGCATCTGATCGACATACCATTCCGTTTGCAGATAACTTAAATTACATGCACGGGTATCGGTCCTGAATCCTTCCACTTCGTGCAGATACCATAGCGGGAAGGTATCGTTATCACCATTACAAAAAATAATGCCGTTTTTGCCCACACTGTTCAAATAATTCATCCCGGTATCTCGCGCCATATATCTTCCCGAACGATCATGATCATCCCAATTCTGAGCGGCCATCCGGATAGGGACAAAAAGACAGGCTATTGTGGCAAGAGATGCCGCTGCTGCCGTATTTTTTAAATATTCCCTCAAGAATAAACTAATCCCGGCTACTCCCATTCCCACCCAAATGGAAAAAGCATAAAAAGAGCCGGCATATGCATAATCCCGTTCACGCGGTTCAAAAGGAGTTTGATTGAGATACATGACGATGGCTATTCCTGTCATGAAAAACAGCATGAAAACGATAGAAAAGCTCTTAAACCCTTTTTCTTTAAGTGAAAGTTGATATACAATTCCAATAATACCCAAAAGAAAAGGTAACATGAAATAAACATTGCGACCTTTATTATCGGCTACATCCGGAGCGATATTATCTTGGGGTCCCAGCCCCAATACTTTATCATCGATAAAAGGTATGCCCGTAATCCAATTCCCCTTGGTAATTCCTCCATCGCCTTGAATATCGTTCTGTCGGCCCGAGAAATTCCACATGAAATATCGCCAATACATGTAATTCAACTGATAACTGAAGAAAAATCGAAGGTTTTCCAACATCGTGGGTTTTTTATTTGGATCGGTTACCCCTCCCCATTGGCGGTATCCTATTATATGATTGTTATAACCCGGATTGTTGGTCGTGGAATGCATACGGGGAAAAAGCATCGAGTTGGTATATTTGTAGGTGGGCGAAGTAGAAACTACCACATACCGATCTTTTTCTTCGGGTGATTTTTTAATTACTTTCCCGTATCTTTTTTTCTCACTCGCTATAACCGGCGTGCCGTCTGCCTTTCGTTCGATTTGAGAAGCATACGTATGACCATATAAAAGCGGCGTTTCGCCATATTGTTCGCGGTTTAAATAACTGGCCAACGAAAAGACATCTTCGGGAGAATTCTCGTCCATCGGGGGATTGGCACTCGAACGAATGGGAATAATGGCATAAGCCGAAAAACCAATCAAAATAACCAATAAACAAGATATGGAAAGATTGATGAATTTGAGATTCATTTTTTTGTACCGGAAAACCAAATAAGCAGCCACACCTATCAAAACAAGCCATAGCAGAACACTATCGCCCATGAATAAGATTCCCGACATGGCCAGGCTGATGAGAAAGGTTGTTTTGGCGATTGCGGGATTCGGATTATCCTTCATACTCTCCAACAGTGTCCATACAATACAAACAACCAACACGGCAAGATAGATGAATAAACCGGTATTGTAGGGTAAACCCAACATATTTATAAAGAACAATTCAAACCATCCACCCACTTTGGTAAATCCCGGAATAATGCCGTACATCAAGACAAAAATCAGCACAAACGAAATCAATAAAGCTCCCAATCCGCCTTTCCATGTAACCCTTTCGTTTTTCTTATAATAATAAATCAGTACGATGGCAGGAATACAAAGCAGGTTCAATAAGTGAACGCCAATGGAAAGTCCCATAACATAAGCAATCAAGACAATCCATTTATCGGAATGGGGTTTATCGGCATTGTCTTCCCATTTTAATATCAACCAGAAAACCAATGCCGTCAACATAGACGAAAAAGCATACACTTCGGCTTCTTCCGCCGAAAACCAAAACGTATCGGAAAAAGTATAAACCAAAGCACCGACGATACCACTACCCATTACGGCAATGGTCTGTGCAAGGGTAAGCTCCGTTTTGTCTTTACTCAACACCAGTTTCCTCGTCAGATGGGTAATCGTCCAAAAAAGAAACAGAATGGTAAAGGCACTGAGCAAAGCCGACATGGCATTTACCATCTTCGCAACTTGAGTCGGGTCGGACGTAAATTGAGTGAAAAGATTACCCAACAGCATAAAAAAAGGAGCTCCCGGTGGATGACCAATTTCCAACTTATAGGCAGAAACGATAAACTCGGGACAATCCCAAAAACTCGCCGTAGGTTCAATAGTCATTAAATAAACGACGGCTGCAACGGCAAAAACTGCCCATCCGGTGATGGTGTCGATTAATTTATATCGTGTCATTATCGGCAAATGATAAAATAATTCATGTATATACGCGTTTGTTCCTTCTCATGAAAAGGATTTCTATGCGCAAAAATACATAAAACTATCTATAAACCATCATTATTTTCGGTTGATTTATGCCGTATGAGAGGAAATAACCGAAAACAGCTCATCTACATGTTTGAGTGTTCGTTTCATAATATATTGATTTTTATCTATTTATAAATCCAATCACCCCATTGCTTGATCGCAAAAATATCACCCGTGTTTTAATGTAAATTTTTTTTGAAAATGTGTTTTTGACAACTACAATACGATTCATTTTAATTTGTAGTTAATTATCTTTTAAAGCTTTCAAAATATTTAAAATATGCTGCAAAACATGTTTTGATATATCTATTTATTAAACAACCACTTACAAAGAAAATTCACATTCTTCATCTTTTCTTCGGCTTTTTGAAGCAAAATTTACTTGCCATTTTTTTGGACGAAAAAAAAGAAAAAGTTTACTTTGGCATCAATTGAAGAAAAAAATCGGTAATTAAGGTCTTTTTTTAATAAGTTTTTACAAGCTCAATGCAAAAAACATTAGTGATCCTAAAACCATCTGCTATCCAGCGAGGCTTAGTCGGCGAAGTAATTTCCCGATTCGAAAAAAAAGGTCTTCAACTCATTGGAATGAAAATGATATACTTAACAGATGAAATTTTAGAGGAACATTATGCACACTTAAAAGATAAACCGTTTTTTCAACGTATCAAAGAGTCAATGAAAGTAAGTCCGGTAATTGTTTTGGCATTAAAAGGCGTTGATGCTGTGGAAGTGGTGAGAAAAATGGCCGGTATCACCAATGGCAGAGAAGCTCAACCGGGGACCATCCGGGGAGATTACAGCATGAGCGTTCAGGAGAACATTGTACATGCCTCCGATTCGCCGGAAACAGCTCAAACAGAATTAGAGCGATTTTTTTCAACAACGGAACTGTTTAATTATCCGCAATTGATGCATCCGAATATTTATGCAAATGATGAGTGCTAATTGCAACGGACGATTTTAAATTAAGATTGAAAACGTATTTTTGAAACGCAACTTATGGAAGGAGAACGTATAATTTCCAAAGGAAAAGTTATTTTATCGACAACATTCCTTTTTATCGGGTTAACAGCTTTCTCACAATCGAAACCTACAAAAGACACAACAAGGCCCGAAATCATTTACAAACAATCGCACAGCGCAAACGATCAAAAATCAAATTTATTTGCAGACGGGATAAAACTCAAAATGGACATGTCCGTTTTAGACGAAGCAGCAGTAGAAAGAGAAGAATTTAATCCTGCCGAGATTCCCGCCGACGATATCTACGGAGGAGTTTGGAGTAATACCCATGTCAATGCTTACGGATCTTCGGTAAATGTACCCGATTCTTTCTGGGTAGATTTATCGAATTTTTCGATCCCCTGCACGGGTTATATGACATCCAACTTCGGCAGAAGAGGCAGTAGAAGATATCATTACGGGGTTGACCTCAAGGCAAGAATCGGGGATACCATTTATGCTGCTTTTGACGGAAAAATCAGGGTAAAAGATTATGAACGGGGAGGTTATGGTAATTATATCGTAATCCGTCATGTTAACGGTCTTGAAACCATTTATGGTCATCTGTCCAAATTTCTGGTAAAAGAAAATGATTTTGTTAAATCGGGGCAACCTATCGCTTTGGCAGGGAATACCGGTCGTTCTACCGGTCCGCATCTTCATTTCGAAACCCGTTTTTTGGGACGTCCCATTAATCCGAACTTCATCGTCGATTTTAACAATAAAGTATGTCATCGCGACGAATATGTAGTAACTCCTTCCAGCTTCAAAAAAACTACAGCGAGCAGTAGATCGGTACTCAAACCGGGAAAGAGCTATCAAGCTTCAGCCGATGACAATAACACCAACAAATACGTTTCCGGTGAGGTGAAATATCACCGAATCAAAAAAGGGGATACATTAAGCGGGATTGCCAAACGTTACGGCGTTTCTGTTAAAAAGATCTGCAATTTAAACAACATTACGACAAAAACCACACTACGCCCGGGTAAATCGTTACGAATTTCCTAGTGATGCTGATTGAAATGAACCATCCCCATAAATAATCGTGTCAACTCAAATGATAACCCTGACCGTTGATTTCCGATGCGCGAAAAAGTGGATATTTTTCTTCATCCAACGGATAATCCCAACAACCCAGACTATGGTAGATTTCACCACCGAAGCCTACTTTAAATTTATAGAGCCCGTAAAGGGGATGCGAGGGATCGGCCGAAGGCGAAATACCAAACATGTCATACTCTGTACACCCATTGGCTTTTGACAATTGGATGGCTTCCCATTGTAATGCGTAAGTGGCCATCAAATTACGGTGTTGCGACGAAGAAGCTCCATAGAGATAAGACCCTCTGTTGGCCGTCATCACCAAAAACATGGCCGCCAACGGCTTGCCATTCCATTCGGCCATCAATAAACGCACATCTGCAGGCGATTGGCTATCTTCGGCTTTTGCCTGAAGCACCGCTTCAAAATGTTTGATATCATTAAGCAAGAGGTGATTTCGTGCAGCCGTTTCTTTGTAAAGCCCATACCAACTATCCAAGCCCTCGAGTCCCATCGATTTTACTTGCACTCCCTTTCTCGACGACAAACGAATGTTGTATCGCGTCTTGGGCTTCATCTTTTGCAAAAGGACTTCGGTATCCGGCCTTAAGTCCAAGTAAATGGTATTGGACGGCAAGATGTTAAAACAGGCTTTTTTGAAATTCCACCGGTGGGTATTGAAATTGAAACGAAATTCCTGGGTCAACGAATCGGGATGTCCCTTCCATGCCCCGTTATCGTCAAAATATTCTTCGTCTTTGGCCCAATACGACTGCCAACAAAGATCGTAACGAATAAGGATGCAGTCTTTCGGCAAAAAAGGGCGAATACTTTCCGAAAGCTCTTCCAAAAACAGCCCATGAAATTCTTCAGCAGGCTCAAGTTCAGGTCCATAAGGGATATATGCGATGGAATGGCAACGATCAATCTGCCATATTATAACCAATATATCGGAAGAAAGAATGGTTTTGTCATCCTTCGGTCGATAAAAAAGATCCGATTGTCGTGCTTTAAAATTAACAGCCAGTGTATCTGCACCAAGTTGCGCTTTCACATCCGACCAGAAAGCCGTTTGCTGCACAATCGGAGTTTCGTACAATTCTTCTGTCTCTTTGCGATGAATATTGAAAAGCATCATTCTCTCTTTTTTATTTTACTAATCTGCAAAGATATTAAACATAAACCGGTTGGCAAAAGAAAAGAACGTTTCCTCTTTTGAACGCCTCTTATGAGAGAACGGCGGAATCCATGCCGGAGAATTGCTGCCAAAGCGTCCCGAATCAATCATCCTCCCGACAAATATTGCAAAAAACAGGCACACCTGAAGCCGTGCAACCCTTTTTCGGCAGTAAAGCAACTGTTAGCGTTTCACATCGAATATAACAGAAAAAATGATATTGGACTGAACATTTAGCGAGAGTTTGGCGTTTAATCAGTGTTTGAAATGCACACGGATAATCTAAAGAAAACATTACATACCATTATAATACTGTTAAAAAAACAATTTAAGTAATTATTAACCATCTAAAATTTAGAAAAAATGGGAAAAGAAGGAATTAAAGTAGCATCCGTCGATGTTGACAAACTGTTGGAAATGCTCAATGCAGCTCTCTCTGAAGAATGGTTGGCATATTATCAGTATTGGATTGGCGCCCGATTGATGGAAGGCCCAATGAGAAGTGAAGTTGAACCCGAACTTTTGACTCATGCCAAAGAAGAATTGGAGCATGCCGAAATGATCGCCGACAGGATCATTCAATTAGGCGGTACCCCTGTCATCAATCCAAAAGATTGGACCAAACTGGCACGTTGTCCTTACGACGAACCGGCCGACCCGTACATTGAAGTCATTCTTAAACAAAACCTGAGAGGGGAACGATGTGCCATTCAACGCTATCAGGAAATTGCGAATTTTACCGCCGGAAAAGATTTTGCAACGCACGAAATGGCAGTTGAAATCCTCAACGATGAGTTGGAGCACGAAGAAGATATTGAATCTTGGCTGACCGACTTAGATCGGATGAAAGAGGAATTCAAGAAAATCAAAATGTAAACGAATTTTTGAGACAGGTACAAGCTTGGCAGCATGCTGTAAAACAGGAGAAGCATGTCCTGCGAACCGGCTAGCCGACAAAAAAACTTACCCGTGAACACCGAAACCGAAAAAATGACCGGTCGTGTCGGCGATTGCATTACGATAGAAGAAATTTTATCGTAAATCGGAAACCAAAAAAATCCCGAATGATAATTTTTCACTCGGGATTTTTTTTGCCCTGTTCGGAAAGTTTCCGCTAATCCGCATCGAAGAGAAATCTACGCTGAAGACCATTATCTACGGAGATATTCAATTCCTTTTCGGCGCCGTCCGGGCGATAACACGCACAAAGGATATCATGCAGTCCTCAATATTCTATACCTTTTCGGGCGGGAATGCCTTTGGTGTAATAATGCTTTATTTCTTTCATCTCGGTTACCAAATCGGCTATTTCGATTAACTCACCTGGAGCATATCGTCCGGTGATTACGATCTCCGTTTCTTCAGGCTTCTCCCGCAAAACGGCAATAAGTTCTTCAACCGAAAACAGCTTGTAATGAAGCGCAATGGTTGCCTCATCCAACACCACCACATCGTATTTCCCGGAACGAATAACGACTGAGGCTTCCTCGAGCCCTTCTTTCGCCGCCTGAATATCTTCCGACGTGGGCTCATCCACAATAAAGCAACCCCGTCCGTATTGTTTGACCGTAATCTCAGGAATATACCTGTTTATGGCAGCGATTTCGGAATAAATCTTCCCTTTGACAAATTGGGCAAAATAAACTTTTTTCCCTGCGCCAACAGCTCTCAAAGCAAGTCCCAGTGCTGCGGTTGTTTTCCCTTTACCGTTACCGGTATAAACGTGAATATACCCTTTCATTCAATTCGTATTTTTACAACTGCTGCAAGCATTGGATATTTTGATGCAAAAAACGGAAGGATATTTTTTCATGAATTCGCGCATACTGCCGGTCAATATTTCCATCACATCATCATACTCACCTGCAAGCAAAGTACTCATCGTTCCTGTTTCCAAGCTGATTTTAGGGTTTTTGCCTAACACATCAAGAAATTCCTTCACAGGCGTTTTATAATCGTCTGTCAACGAATAGTAACTGATTTCCAAGCTTATTTGTATCATTTTTTATTTTTTTGTACCAGTGTCGCTATAAAAGCAGGATGCACGGTATCTTGTTTATCCGTTCCATCCAACAAATCAAAGGAGGGAGAATAATACACCCCGAACCGCAAGATAGGAACTCCAAAATACGATAAATATTGCCGAATTTCATCGGGCGTATAAAAACGGACATGTTGGTATATTTCGTCCGAGTTTTTCTTCTTACCCAATTCGGATAATGCATTCAACCACCCGAATAATAGATATCCGTCCCGTTTCAACACGCGATCCGTTTCATTGAAAATTTTATGGATGTCTTCTACAAATTCCAACATGGTAATGGAAGCTACCACAGAAAAGCTCTCATCTTCAAAAGGAAGTGCAGCTGCATCCGCCCGCAGAAAAGTGGCACACGCAATGTCTTTTCTTCGCGCTTGCGAAAGCATTGCTTCTGACGTATCGATGGCCGTTATCCGAAAACCTTCTTCGCAAAAAAACGTTGTCCAGTGGCCGGTACCGCAACCCAGTTCCAACATATCGCCACGAAAAGGGATAGAACGCAGCAACTGCCGTACGACCGATTTCTCAATCCGGTCAACAGCGCTCCCTTTCTCGCTTTCATAAAATTGGTCGTAATTCCGAGCTACGATATCGTCACAAAAAACATTCATAAGGCAAGACAAAACAATTAATCAACAATAAAGAACATTCACCGAAAGATTGAAGTATGCCGTTTCTGAGGGAACACCATTACCGTGAGTGCACCTTAAAAATCTATTGCGCAGATAATAAATCATTTATTTTTCATCTTCCAATAGAAGTTCATCCGATATGGCAAAGATACTATTTTTATATATACAGAGAAAGAAAAAGAAGACCCACTCCACGTATGCTTTTTCGGGTGAAGTGGGTCCGGCGTTTTTCAATCCCTTTCAATCCCGATAATCCGGCACTGCATCCACTATTGGTCCGACACCAATTTGTATGGCTTGTACCATGATTATCCGATTCTCAGAGGGAGAATTTTAAACCCGCAAAAAAGGTTCGCGGCAAGGAAGGCCCGTACATGTATCCCGAATCCCTGAAAGGTCCCTGATCAAAATCATTCTGATAACTGTTGAATATATTCTGCACGCCGGCATTCAATTGCAATCGTGTATTCAAAGCCGGTTTAAAATTATAAGCCATTTTAAACGACAAATCAAAAAAAGACGGTGTGACAACTTCTGCATCTTCGGGAATGAAACCGGCAAAATGCTGTACCAACATACTGCCCGTATAAATCCCCGATAGCGAAAAATTCAATTTATCTTTCATCGAATAATTTGCCGTAAAATACCCGTACTGATCGGGAGTACGGAACATTCGACGCTGCGGAGCGATATTTTCGTTATCGCTCCAAACTTCCGGTTCGTCGTAGGTACTTTTCTGAAAAGTTGCCCCCATCTGAAACTGAAGCGAACGATTTGGCACAATTTTCCCTTCGATATTGACCCCTTTAACTACTGCTCCCGATCCGTTTCTTCGTTCCAAAAGAAGATTATCCTGATCGTCTTTACCTATTTTTTCGAGTAAAAAAACATACTTCAAATGGGTATAAAAGCCTTCAACCAGTAAGTTAGTCTGTACAGCACCAAAAGCATTGTAAAAGTCGGCAGAAAAATTAACCGTATTCGATCGTTCTTCTTTCAAATCGGGAGCAAGCCGGATAATGCTAACCTCACCTCCTACGGCTGTAATATGCAGGTCCTCATCAAAAGCCTGAGGTGCCCTGAAGCCGGTCGAATACCCTGCACGAAGACCGATGAACAGTGTAGGACTGTATCTTACGTTGAGGCGCGGACTAAAAATGGCATCTTTTATCAGATTATGCTTATCCAAACGGACCCCCAACAAAATACTCAGCTTTGCATTCTTCCACTCATTTTGCAAAAACAGGCTTTTGGTATTTACCTCCTGATTCAGCAATCGGTCGTATCCCGGCATTCGATCCGTCATTTCGTTATAAGTATACTCCTGTCCGAGAGTCAATTGTGCCGGCATAAATCCCAACGTATCCATCACAAAATGATATTGAATACCTTGTACTAAGGTGTTGTCATCCGTCTTTCCATATGCATTAACGTCGTGTTGCGCACCGTAATAACTTTTACGATCGATGAGTTGACCCGATAAGTAAACACTCAGTTTATGTTTATAATCCGTCGACGAAAAATCATAGCCTATGTTTGCCGAATGAATGTTGTGTTCGGTTTGCTCGGTTATATCGGTTTCATGAGGAGGCTCGTCAAGCAGATTTCCTCCACGGCGAAATTCGTTAATCGTATGATATTCCATGGTGAATTTATGATGAATGTTTACATTATAATAGGCATTCAATCCCAAATTTTTGCTATCCAGTTTAGCAATTTCGGTAAACCCGTCACCATCGTAGTCGAATCCGTCCCGATCGCGCGAGGCACCGAAAAGCACCACACCCGTTTTCATGTCTTCGGATACCAACGAAGCATTCAGCGACAAATTATTATCGGCCGTACTGCCCCCTGTTAAATTGGTCGTATTGGATACCGAAAGCGAATTGGATTTCGGTTCTTTCGTAATGATATTGATGGTACCGGCAATGGCATTCGATCCGAATAATGCCGAACCGCCTCCACGCAACACCTCCACCCGTTCAATCATATTGGCAGGAATTTGCTCAATGCCGTACACCCCGGCAAGGGCGCTGAAAACGGGACGACTATCGATAAGAATCTGCGAGTAAGGCCCGTCGAGGCCGTTAATCCGTACCTGTTGAAATCCGCAATTCTGACAGTTGGTTTCAACACGCAAACCGGGTTGAAAATTCAACCCCTGAGCTAACGTAACCGAATTCGTATTTTCGAAAAGCAAGGGCGTAATGACGTTAACAATCACGGGAGCCTCTTTGCGTTTCGTCTCCGTTCTATTGGCAGAAACAACCACTGTCGCCAGCATAATCGGGTCTTCTTCAATTTCGAAATTGATTTCCTGCGTTTCGCCTCTTTTTAATTCGACAACCTGTTCAACAGTCTTATATCCCATGCCGGATACAACCAGCACATGTTCGCCTTCCGGCAGATTCTTTAAATAGTAATGGCCGGACAAATCGGTCGCCGTACCAACCGTTGTACCTTTCAACGTAAGGGTAACATAAGGAATATGCTTCTTTGTCGTTTTATCGATAACATGTCCGAAAATATTGGCATCGGTTCCATTCTGCGAAAATAGCTTTACCGATGCCGAGAATATGAATATAAAAATCATTATATATTTTTTCATTATAATAAGTGTTAAAAAAATTACACAATATAAGGGTATGGCGTCTTGATACAGACACCACAAAAGGATGAGAAAGAAAAAAAATCGACTAAATCGAATAAAGTGTGTAATTTTTTGAAGGAGGAGCCCGCAAACCGTTGGACCGAATAAGTAGCTGCTGAAAATAGAAACCGCTGTTTTTTCGGTATTTATGATGATGTAAATAGCGGTTGAAGACCTGCAACGCGATGATGGCAAATAATCCCGTAGAGAAGAAATGCGATAAGAAAGAGATAACGCCAAACGCATGGATGCTGTGCTGGTGAGTTGGTGTTTTATTTTCCGCAGAAGGAAAATAAAAGTGGGAATGGACAACCGTTTTCCCGTCAACAATGTGAGTATGCGGAAAAAAAGACGTGCTTACATAATAACTTGCAAAAAGGGCAAGTAAAAAATAAGCCGAAATTTCTTTAAACCGTTGTCCCATTAGAAGTTCAAATGTGGGAAATGATGCTCCATATTCACTCCCTACCCTACCTGCTCGAACGCTTTTTGCATAGGGAGGTGCAGGGCAATCTCCTGCCGAATGAACTGAAATTTTTTAACTGTTTTCAATTTAACCTTCTTCCCTGAAAGGTTTCATAGAGATTTTACAAAGATAATACTTTTTATTTATAATGGATTTAAATAATAAAATAAAACGGCCGTCATAACCGACATTACGGAAGATTTTTTCGATAACTGTCGATAGCTGCTTTTACCGAACCGTGAAGCAACAAAAGGTTTTTGGCCTGTTCGTAACTGAGTCCCAGCTCCTCAACCAACATGCGTGTACCTCTATCGATCAGCTTTTGATTGGTAAGCTGCATGTTCACCATCCGATTTCCTTTCACCCGACCCAATTTGATCATCGTCGTCGTACTGATCATATTCAGCACCAGTTTCTGCGCCGTTCCGGCTTTCATTCGCGTGCTTCCTGTCACATATTCAGGTCCTACGATCGGCTCGATCTTGATTTCGGCTTCAGCCGCAACAGGCGAATCGGGATTGCAGCAAATGGCTGCCGTAAGAATACCGTTCTCACGTGCTTTGCGCAAAGCACCAATTACGTAAGGGGTTGTTCCCGAGGCAGCAATACCTACAACCGTATCGTTTTTATTGATGTTATAGGCCTGCAAATCTTCCCACCCTTTTTCCATATCATCTTCGGCGGCTTCCACCGGATTGCGCAAAGCAACATCGCCACCGGCTATGATACCGATTACAAAAGTATTGGGCATGCCATACGTAGGCGGAATCTCCGAGGCATCCAATACCCCCAGCCTTCCGCTGGTACCGGCACCGATATAAAACAATCGTCCCCCACGTTTCATACGCTCTACCAGTCCGGCAACCAGCTTTTCGATTTCGGGAATGGTTTTTTGTACAGCCAAAGGTACTTTCTGATCTTCCTGATTGATCTCTGTAAGAATTTCGCGTATCGATTTCTTTTCCAAATTATCATACAACGAAGATTGTTCCGTTATTTTAACAAAAGCCATATTCTTTCCTTATTTAAAATGCTCTAAACCGATTTTTCCTCTCCTCGACCAACGCAGCATCTCATCATGTTAAGAGTCAGTGCAAAGCATAATACCCAACCAACCCTTCCATTGGAGAAGCATAGATGGTTCCGATCCGGATTCCTTTACTATCTGCCGTTTCTTTTAAATAATCGGCATAATGAAAAGCAATCGATCCCACAAAATTAACCTTATTTTCCCGATAATGATACTGCATGACATTTCTTTCAAAAAAATCGGAAAAATTGGTATCGACGATGCGTCTTATGGTAGGATCTTCGATGTTTTCCAAAATAAACGGAGAAAAACTTGCCAAAAACCGACTCGGAAACGGTTGTTTATACACACGGTCGATAATAATGGCTTGCGAAAGCCCATATTGTTCAAGCAACTTTTCTTTCAAACCCGGAGAGAGTCGGTTTTTGAGTGCATCACTTACCAACAATTTCCCAAAAACGGCCCCACTGCCCTCGTCTCCAAGGATAAACCCCAATGGAGGAATGTGTTTTACGATCGTTTCCCCATCCCATTCGCACGAATTGCTGCCCGTACCCAGAATACAGGCTATCCCCGCCTCATGACCACACAGTGCATGAGCAGCACCAACCAAATCGCTATATACCTCAATGGTTTCTACCGGCAACGATTGATAAATCGCATTACGCACAACGGCTGTTTTTTCGGGGATGCAGCCACTACCATAAAAATAAACAGCATCTATCGGCCGGTTTTTCAATAGAGGATATACATTTTTTTGTATTTCTTCGGTAATTTCATCCTCCGACTGATAAACCGGACTGATACCCTTACCCGTAAATCGAAAAAGTATTTCCCCGTTTTTTGCCACACACCAGTCGGTTTTTGTAGCCCCGCTGTCGGCAATCAAAATCTCTTCCATAATTTTATCATTCAAATAGCGAGTCCTTTTTCAAAAGCAGCTTTCGATCCTTTCGCAATTCATAACGCATTGAATATCGACAGCCTGTTTTCGCCAAAATTACCTCCACCAATTTTCGAAGCGGACTCGATACCGCAACCGATCATCAAATCTTTATGTAGATATTCTTTTTATACAACAGATAGCCGAATGCCCAGCAAAGCGTCACAAACAACAACGCATAGAGCAATGAGCCAAAATAATTGCCCGCCCACGGCTGAAGCAATACCGTATATATATATCCTTTCAGGGAAAGGGTTTCACCCAAACGGGAAACATGAATATTGCCGACAACATTTGCCAATACTCCTGCCAACACATAAATAAACAGCGGATTCACACCGAAAGCATGGAAAAAACGACTCCACTTCTCTTTCTTTTCGATATCGATAATCCAGATGAGCAATCCCAACAATTGCGCCGCAAAACCGGTGGTAGTGAGAACAAATGTCGGACTCCATATCTTTTTGTTGATCGGACATCCATACTGAAGGAGCAACCCTGAAAAAGCAAGAACGGTTCCCCATATCAGGATCTTCTCCACTTTAACGTGATGGTCGTTGTTCTCCACAATCAGCTTACCAAACAAAAATCCGATCAATACGTGAGCAATGGAAGGAAGGGTGCTCAACAGCCCTTCCGGATCGAAAGCAATGGGATTGCCTGCCGCATCCACATCCTTATACATATGATTCACACCAAGAACCGCCTTATCAACAAGGGCAATGATATTGTTCTCCGATTTCTCGAAACCGTTCCCCAACAACAACATCAGGAAATATCCTACCAGCAGGGTTACAATCACCCAAATCAGCTTTTTGTGATCGAACAGCACCGCAGCCAATGCCGCAAAACCATAGGCAAGAGCCAGTCGTTGCAAAACACCCAAAATGCGCAAGGTATCGAAATGGGCAGCGGCCGCCGCCATAATATTTTCGCCGGAAGCCAAACCGCGGCAGAACGAACCAAACCAATTTAAAGCCAGCCCGATGAGGAAAATCAGCACCGTTCGGCGCACAATTTTCAGGATACACGCCTTTGTGGGACGAAAATCGAATTTCCGCAGCGAAAGAAACGTGGATACGCCCATGATAAACATGAAAAACGGAAATACCAAGTCGGTGGGCGTCAGTCCGTGCCAAGGCGCATGACGCAAAGGAGCATACACATATTCCCACGAGCCGGAATTATTTACCAGTATCATGCCTGCTATGGTTATCCCCCGCAAAATATCGAGAGAAAGCAGGCGCTTGTTTTGTTGAGAAGCGGCAACCGTATTCATAAGTTATTTGTTAAGTTGTTTTGAATCATCGGTAAAGATAATATTTCTTGGCTAGTTTGCCGAAAGACGCTTCGTCTTTCGTCCAATACGATTGAATATCGGCAAAACGGTGGTTTTTGGAAAATTCTTTTCGAATGAAATCGGTACCACACACCTTGTCGAACATTCCGAAACGATTCTCGTCGGCATGATCAAAAACCTTTTTATCGGGATAAAGTTGTGCAGCCACTTCCATGACATGGAACTGAACATCCGACAAACGCGCTTTATCGAAATCGCGCAAATACACCTGCACACCATGCAAATTCTTGCCCTGACCCACCGAATAATAGGGTTTTAAATGAACAGGACGAAAAACGATACCCGGCAATCGTTTGGCATTAAGTGCTTTAGCAAATTGTTCCGCATCGATCCATTCGGCCGCGAATATTTCAAAAGGAAGCGTATAACCCACGCCAATAGACATATATCCCAATTCTCCCAAGATTCCCGAAACGGGATAAAAATAGGCCGAATGGGCAAAAGGAATATGGGGCGAAGCCGGTACCCAAGGTAAACCGGTATCGCCGAAATTCATTTTTCGCCGCCATTTTCTCATTTTCACTACCGTCAATTTGCATGGTTTATCGCCCATGAATTCACGGTTAATCAACGTTGCCAACTCTCCACAGGTTAACCCGTAAACATACGGAATTTTCAACTGACTCACAAAAGAGAAAAAACCCTCCTCTACCAGGCAGCCTTCTTCCTTTAATCCTCCCAGCGGATTCGGACGGTCGAGAACGATAAATTCGATGCCGTTCTCGGCAGCAGCCTGCATAGCCAGGTACATAGTAGAAATATACGTATACGAGCGACAACCGATATCCTGAATATCATACACCAACGCATCCACACCCTTCAGCATTTCCGGTGTCGGTTTGCGTGTGCTGCCATAGAGCGAATATACCGGAACGCCGGTGTTGGGATCGGTAAACGTATCCACCTTGTCGCCGGCATACACATCTCCGCGCACACCGTGCTCCGGACCATACAGAGCCACCAGCTTCACACCCTGAGCTTCGTGCAAAATATCGATGGTCGATTTAAGCTGATTATCTACGCCGGTCGGATTGGTAATCAACCCGATGCGTTTCCCCTGTAAAACCTTGAAACCGGTTTCTTTCAACACTTCAACCCCGGTTTTCACTTTGATCTTTTGGGCGAAAGATACTGTTGCAATCAGCCAACAACCTATGGCCAGTAGCCACATTGTTTTTTTCATTCGATTAGCTGTTTTATTGATATAGTTATTGATTATCGATTTCTTTCACTGCCTTTTCGTCCTTCTTTTTCTTTCCTTTTCCGAAATCGGGGTCGATTTTCAAGAAAGGAACAACAACCAACGTCGGAATGGAACACAGCAAAATAAAGATAAAGAAATTGTGATATCCCAATTGTTCCTGAATCCATCCCGCCGCCATTCCCGGTAACATCATCCCCAACGCCATGAATCCGGTGCAAATGGAATAATGGGCAGTCTTATGTTCACCTTCCGAAAAGTAGATCAAATACAACATATAAGCCGTAAAACCAAAACCGTAACCAAATTGTTCAACGGCCACTCCCAAATTAATCCATATCAAATTCTCGGGATGATAATAAGACAATAAAATATAAACCACATGCGGAAGCGTGATGCTCAATGCCATAGGCCACAGCCAAAACTTTAATCCCTGACGCGAAGCAACAATTCCTCCCACAATGCCGCCCAAGGTGAGTGCAATGACCCCCACCGTTCCATAGACAATCCCCACTTGTTCGGTAGTCAGTCCCATTCCGCCCACATTTTTTGCGTCGAGCAAAAACGGCGAAGCCATCTTCACCAACATGGCCTCACTCAACCGGTACAACAGCATAAAAGCAATGGCCAACCCGATTCCTTTTTTTGTGAAAAAAGAAACGAACGTTTTCCCGAATTCCGTCAGAATACCTGTCACTGTTGCCTCAGAAACGCCTTTATCGCTTGCCGGTTTGGGCAAAATAAACTGATGATAGAGAAAAAGAGCAATGAACAATCCGGCAACGATAAAAAACACGATGCTCCACGCGTAAGGAATTTTTCCCGTTACTCTCTCGAGATAACCGGCAATAATAACCAACACACCCTGTCCGAAAATGGTTGCAAAACGATAAAAGGTACTTCGGATACCGACGAAGAACGATTGCTGCGAATCGTCCAAAGCCAACATGTAAAAACCGTCGGCCGCAATATCGTGGGTAGCGGAACTGAAAGCCATCAGCCAGAAAACAGCCAGCGAAGCCTGAAGATAAAATGGCGTAGGCAGAATAAAAGCGATTCCGGCAAATCCTGCACCGAGGAGCAACTGCATGGTTACCACCCACCATCGTTTGGTTTTAAGGATATCGACAAAAGGGCTCCACAAGGGCTTGATCACCCACGGGAGGTAAAGCCAGCCGGTATAAAGGGCAATTTCGGTATTAGACAATCCGAACCGTTTATACATAATTACCGACACCGTCATCACCACCACATAAGGAATGCCTTCGGCAAAATAAAGGGTGGGCACCCATGCCCACGGAGAGCGTTTTGTTTTCTGTTTTAAGGATGAATCAGCCATGTTTCAATATGTTATTTCGATTTCCGAACCGGGGTAATAATGCGCCAATATTTGTCGGTAATCATATCCTTTTTCCGCCATCATGGCAGCACCAATCTGACAGAGTCCGACACCGTGCCCCCACCCTGCTCCGGTAAACACAAACCGCCCGGGGATTCCGTTTTCGTCGATATCTTCGGCATCCACTACAAAAGCCGAACTATAGAGATGAGAGCGCGATAACGTGCGGCGTATTTCCAACTCTTTGCCGATAATCATTTCGTGTTTCGTACCCCGAATTTTCAGCCGAACAATTCGTCCGGAAGTACCTCGCTGTATAGGAATTAACTCAACAATTTCGCCATAATCGATACCCGAGCGTTCGTGGATAATCGCAGCAAGTTCGCTCTGCGAATACACCACTTTCCAGCGATAAAAATCGGCCGTTTCCCGATCATAATCGTTCAGTACCTGTTTCAACACGTTCACATCTTGCGTATTGCAAAAGGCAGGAGGCGACGATCGAATCCACTTTTGGGCCTCTTCTTCATTGGTCAAGTCGGGAAGCACAACGTTATCGTCCCTATCGGCTTTCCCTTGCAAATACGGATGCACAACAGGTTCCCACACATTCTCGAAAGTTTCCGTGGCCCCCCCGCAACATTTATAGAAGCGTGTATCGCAAATCGCCCCCTCATACACCAGTACCCTTCCCCGCGTTTCTTCGACTGCTTTTGTTACCAGCTCGGTCGATTGTCGGGTGATTCCCTGATAACGCTGACAATGATCATCGGCACACACATCAAAGTGGGCATGATCTTCGCGATCGTACCAGCGTATGATTTCATGGTCAGTGCACACCTGCGACGTGTTTTTTGCGCACATATTCCCATCGTTCTTATTTTTTCGAATTTGAGCCAGCAACCAGCTCCGGGAAATCACGGCATGCGCTTTCAGCAACGATTCGGAAGACGTGGCACTCATTTCCGACGAAATCACGCTGGTAAGATAGTCTTCCAGCGAAACCCTATTAACCGCCGTAACCCCATTACCCTCTACAATAAACTTCAATCCACCCAAAAATCGCTGATCTTCCTTCCGTTCCCAATGAAAATTCACGCCGATAATCACCCCTTTCAATACAAAGGAATCGGTATGAACATGGCACGGTTCGAGCACCATCTCATCGAAAAGCTCCTTCCCGAAAAGAATTTTTCCTTCTGAAAACGCTACGGAATACTCTCCGGGCCCGATTTCATTCCCATTCAATCGATAAGGCGTCGACAGCGAAAAATCGATGCGGGGTTGCGATAACAAAATACCCACCTGAATAAAAGGTTCTTCCATCAATCCGATAATTATCTGTTTTGAGATGTGTGTGACGTAATTTCAGTCAAGTGTGCGCCCGGCATTCATCTGCTTTCTGGCCAGCAACTCCCACGTTCGAATACGATCCTTGTAGAGATTGTTGGCATTCATTTTTTCGATATTGAGCGCAGCATCGCTATTCCCTTCCCAACGTCGACAATAGTACAAGACATCATAAATACGTCCGATACGGTAGCGGCGCGAAATGTTCAGCCCCACTGCATAATCCTCTCCATACCCGGTATTCGGTAGTTTTATTTTGCGAAGCAGCGGCGTATAAAAAGCTCTCGGAGCACCCAAGCCGTTAATTCGCAGCGCATTGTTGTGCCCGTTTTCCGGAGTCCATTCCCGGTGATCGATGATTCCCGGAGGAATCATCTGCATGTTGAAATCGGTGATCATATACGTACCCACCACCATGGCACAATTTTGTTCATAAAAAGCATCGACGATTTTCCGTAACGTATCTTCTCCGCTATACACATCGTCGCTGTCGAGCTGTACAGCAAACTTTCCACACTGTTCATGATGCACCGCAAGGTTCCAACACCCGCCGATGCTGAGGTCGTCACGGTCGGGAATAAGATGGATAAGGCGTTTATCGTCTTTCCATTCATCGATAGCTTCTGTAGTGCCATCGGTCGAATGATTATCGACCACAATGAGGTTGAATTTAAAATCGGCCTTCTGCATCAATACCGACCGGATGGCATCGCGAATGGTTCGTATGCGATTGCGTACGGGAATAATGACGGATGCTTCGCATTCAAAATAATCCTTGTCGAACCTCATTTTTTCGAACCTGGGCTCCAAAAACGCTCCCACCTCTTTCAAATGTTGTGTGCAGGCCTGTTCCATTTCGATCTGCACAGCGCGGTTTTTGGGATCCACATAATCGAAAAGTTTTTCTCCCGATTTACGGGTATCTTGCTCAATTTCCGTATAAAGGTATTCATTGATATGCACAATAGGGTGTTTTTGCGAAACTTTCAGTCGAAGGTCATATAACCCGGCAAACCGGTACGATTCGTTTTCCTGGTTTTCTACCGCCTTTTTCCATGCAATGGCATTGAAGACCATCAACGAACCGAAATCGAAATCGTCACGCAGGCTTCCCTCCTGATAATCGATCACCGGATGCGGCTTTTTCATGCCGTCTATTACCCTGTAATGATCGGCATATACCATCCCTGCCCGACTATCCTCGGCAATACGAAGCATGCGCTCCAAGCCGAAATACCCCAATCGAAGTACGGTCGGTTTCAGATAAATCAAGGTGTAGTCGGCAGTGGAGTTGCGAGCAATTTCCTTCATTGTTTTTGTGCTTTGCAAGGCATCGATGCAGAGTTTTTCACAGCCGCCGATGGTTTCATCCGTGTTTTTATCGGTCAACAAAAAAATTTTATGAACTAAACCCGATTGCTTCAGCTCCTCAACCGTCTGATTGGTCTGTTCGACGTTCGAAAACAAAATAAATGCATTTATTTTTTTCATTTCTCCCATCACCGTAGCGTTTATAAATCATTTAACTAAAAAACAAAGATATACTAATTTATTTAATGAAACAAAAAAAGAAGTTGATAGTTTTTTGCTTCTTTTCTGCTTCTTTTCTGCATTTCCTTCGCTCCTTCTTCGCTCTTTGTTCGCTCCAAGGCAGGGACAACAGCTCCAAATTCCACAGGTTGATGATACCTGAAACCCGCATGTACACTACATAAACCGCACGATTGTCATGCAGACTCGACGCAACCCTGATGCAAGCATGGAGCGAGGATGGTACGGCCTTGGTGCGAGGAAGGTGTCTATTCCTGTGTCGTGTCCTGAAATAATTTTACGGTGAATGTAAACAAAAATCAGGACGATACAACTTTTTTTGTTGCGCGGTCTTGGAAATAGTTGGCTTTTCATATACTTTTGCGATTTAGTATTTGGATTTACCGGTAATCAGCTTGCTTAAAATCGCATTTTTCGAGAAAACCAAGCACAAATACGGGTAAGTTCGATTCAAAAGAATGCTAAAACAGAATGAAGAAAATTAAATTTTATGGAAGAAATCAAATTTTATTACGGAGAGAATATTCCTTTAGAGTTACACAAAGTAAGAGTGGTACAAAAATTACATTTGGTACCCATCGAGAGAAGGCTTAAAGCGTTGGAAGAGGGTGGATTCAACACCTTCCGGCTCACCACCAAGGATGTTTTCCTGGACATGTTGACCGACAGTGGAACCAATGCAATGAGCGATAACCAGATAGCCGCAATGATGCAGGCTGACGATGCTTACGCAGGATCGCAAAGTTTTTTCAAGCTGCAAAAGGCCGTTGAAGATGTTCTCGGCAAAAAATATTTTCTGCCGGTTCACCAGGGCAGGGCTGCCGAGAATATTCTCTGCCATGCTTACATTCGCAAGGGAAACCTTATTCCCATGAATTATCATTTTACAACAACCATGGCGCACATTACGCAATACGGGGGAAGGGTTACCGAATTGTTGTACGACGAAGGCTTCAACGTAGATTCGGATTACCCTTTTAAGGGAAATATGCATATCGAGAAGTTGGAGGAGACCATAAAAACCCATGGAGCCGAAAATATCCCGTTCATTCGCGTGGAGGCTTCTACCAACCTGATTGGAGGCCAACCGTTCTCCATCCAAAACTTGAGAGAAGTAAGGGCTATTGCCGACAAATATAACATTCGACTTGTGCTGGATGCGAGTTTGTTGGGCGAAAATGCCTATCTGATCCATCTTCGTGAAGAGGAGTTTAAAAATTGTTCTCTCGGGGAGATCATCAAAACAATGACCGATTTGGCCGATATCGTTTACTTTTCTGCCCGAAAATTAAGCTCTTCACGAGGTGGAGGAATATGTACAAATGACCATGAGATCTACCGTGAACTGGAACCACTTATACCGCTTTTCGAGGGATTTCTTACCTATGGAGGAATTTCCGTACGTGAGATCGAAGCCATGGCTGTGGGGTTATATGAAACCCTCGATGAAACGATGATTCGTCAAAGTCCCGATTTCATCGCTTATCTTGTTAAATCCCTCGATGACCATGGTGTGCCTATGGTTAAACCCGCGGGTGTGTTGGGCGCACACGTTAATGCGATGGAGATATGCAAACATATCCCGCAAAACGAATATCCGGCCGGTGCACTTGCTGCTGCGCTGTTTCTGGTTTCGGGAATAAGGGGAATGGAAAGGGGTACGCTTTCGAATCAGCGGGATGAGGATGGTAATGAAACCCTTGCCAATATGGAGCTGGTGCGGCTGGCTGTTCCGCGACGCGTATTTACGCTTTCGCAAATTAAATATGTTGTTGACCGGATGACTTGGCTGTATGAAAACCGGGAGCTTATCGGTGGATTACGCTTTGTATATGAACCTCCTGTACTTCGCTTCTTTATGGGTGGCCTGGAGCCTGTGAGCGATTGGCCGCAAAAGCTTATGGCAAAATTTAAAGCGGATTTCGGGGATAGCTTATAAATTTCATCGGGGAAGGGGATAATTATTGGCGTGGCGTAGCAATGACAGGATACATGGCAAATGATCCCTTATTAAATAAAAATAACAACCTATTCTGCATAAATATGGCAAAATATTTATAGCTTTGTTTATCGACAAAAGAGAAAATCAAAAATAATTCCATTAAAACGTATCCCTATGGAAACAACAAAACTTTATTCGCTTAACCTCAGCAATATAAAGACCTATCTTTTTGCGGGGCTTTTCCTGTTGGGAAATTTGCTTCTACCGCAATTGGCACACCTCGTTCCCAACGGCGGATTGATCTTCCTTCCCATCTATTTCTTCACGCTGATTGCCGCGTATAAATACGGTATGTATGTAGGATTGCTTACCGCCGTTTTATCGCCGCTGGCCAACAGTTTGCTATTCGGCATGCCTGTCGCTGCCATGCTTCCGGCTATCATGACAAAGTCGGTTATCCTGGCCATTGCAGCCGCACTGGCAGCAAAACATTTCGGCAAAATATCGATAGTGGGAATCCTGTTGGCCATTCTTGCTTATCAGGTTATCGGTACGGGACTGGAATGGGCCATGACGGGGAGCTTTTTTGTTGCCGTGCAGGATTTCAGGATGGGTGTTCCGGGCATGCTGATTCAGCTTTTCGGCGGCTATGCTGTATTGAAAGCGTTGGCTAAAGCCAAAGCATAACCACGCCACATGCCGGTAGAAAAGTCATTTGAAGAAATATTACAGCGGTTTCGCGAAATCGAATTTCACGAAACGTTCGATATGATTGTTGCCATAGCCAATGGGGGAATCATCCCGGCCGCTATCCTCAATCAGCTATTGAATATCGACATTCAACTGTTGAAAATCAACCTCCGCGATCCCCAACAGAAGCCGAAATACGATCGGCCGAAACTTGTTTCGCCTATCGATTTCGAATACCAAGGAAAAAAAATTCTTTTGGTGGAAGATCGCATCAAAACAGGGGCGACTGTACAATTCGCCATCGATCTTTTACATGATGCCGGGCAAATAAAAACCTTTGCGGTAAACGGAAAGGCCGATTATTCGCTATATGACGAACCCTGTTTCAGATTTCCATGGTTGCTGTAAAAAAAATCGCGCTATACATAGGTATCTGTTTGGGGGCAGTTGTTCCGCTTTTTGCCGATGAGAATAATGTAACCGATACGATCCGGCTGGAAGAAGTGGTGGTAACGGCCACCATGACCAAGGTGAACCTGCGAAACGTTCCCATGAGTGTTTCCGTGGTATCGGCAGCAGAAATCGAAAACCGGCTGCAGCCTTCGCTGCTGCCCTTGCTTGCCGAGGAAGTTCCCGGACTTTTTATCTCGCAACGGGGAGTGATGGGGTACGGCGTGGCAGAAGGTGCGGCGGGAAGCATGAACATCCGGGGAATCGGCGGAGCACCCACGACGGGTGTATTGATCCTGATCGACGGTAATCCGCAATATATGGGACTGATGGGGCATCCGCTTGCCGACAGCTATCAATCGATGATGACCGAACGGGTTGAGGTGGTGCGCGGTCCTGCTTCGGTGCTCTACGGTTCCAATGCAATGGGAGGTGTGATCAACATCATTACCAAAAAACAGCGGGAAGACGGTTGGCATCATTCCGTTCAAACCCAATACGGAAGTTACCAAACGCTTTCGGCCGAACTGTCGAGCGGATGGAAAAAGAACCGATTTCACGCCAATGCCAATGTCGGGTACAATCGTTCCGACGGACATCGCAAAAACATGGATGTTGAGCAATGGAGCGGTTATGGAAAAGCGGGATACGACTTTTCGACGAATTGGTCATCGTTCATCGATCTGAATATCTCGAACACCAACGCATCGAATCCCGGAACGCTTTCTTCGCCCATCAACGACAACGATGCCGATATTACGAGAGGAATGACCTCGCTGGTTGTTGAAAATGCATACGATCGCACATCGGGCAGCTTGAAATTTTTCTATAATTTCGGTTCGCACACCATCGACGACGGCTATGCCGCCGGAGCGGAGCCAAAAACGTATCGGTTTCGTTCAACCGATCATATGTTGGGGTTTACGGTTGCTCAATCGTATGTTTTCTTCCCCGGCAACACTACTACGGCAGGTTTCGACTACAAACGATTGGGAGGGAAAGCGTGGAACCGGTATCTTGACGATACCCCCGATGTGCCGCTGGCCGATATCCGCCTAAACACGGTTGCCGGTTATGTGAATGTACAGCAACAGGTTTTAGACAACCGCCTGACACTCAACGCCGGCATCCGCCGGGATCATCACGAGATCAACGGTTGGGAATGGATTCCGCAAGCCGGTGTAAGTTTCACGGCTTCGGCTACCACGGTGTTGAAAGCCATCGTCAGCAAAGGATACCGAAATCCCACGATTCGTGAGATGTACATGTTTCCGCCACAGAACCCCGATCTCAAGCCCGAACGGCTTGTCAATTACGAAATATCGGTGTTGCAGACCTTGTTAAACAACAAAATCAATATGGGATTGAACGTGTATTACATCGAAGGGGACAACCTGATACAGGTGGAACCGGTGAACGGAAAGCCGCGGAATGTCAATACCGGAAAAATCGAAAATAAAGGGATGGAAATCACCGCAAGTTATCAGGCAACAAATCATCTCCGGTTCTCGGCCAATTACAGTTTGCTGGACATGACCTACAAAATACGTATGGCACCCGAACACAAGCTCTACATCAGCGGAAACTATACCAAAAACCGATGGAGCATTGCATCCGGGATCCAATACATCGGGAATCTGTACACGCAAACGTCACCCCAACCGGTAAAAGAAAGTTTCACCTTGTGGAATGCCCGAATCAACTATCGGGTTTTAAACGACTTGACTTTCTTTTTGAGAGGCGAAAATTTGCTCGGAGAATCCTACGAAATCATGGCAGGATACCCCATGCCCGGTACAACCGTATTTGGAGGTGTCCGGCTGAATTTTTAAACAAAGAACACTACTTTATTCGTAAATTATTTTATTATTAATCGATACAACTATGGATAGACGAAATTTTCTAAAAGCCATAGCACTGAGCGGCGCAACCTTGACCACCATTAAGGATGCGGAAGCGATGAGCATTCTCACGCAATCTTTCCAAACAACCCAGGCAGCCAAATACGATTTGGTAGCCGTGATGGGAGGCGAACCGGAAGTGATGTTCCGCAAAGCCATCACCGAAATGGGAGGAATGAAAAACTTCATAAACAAAGGCGACAAAGTATGCGTAAAACCCAATATCGGATGGGATCAACCTCCCGAAATGGGAGCCGATACCAACCCCAAACTTGTAGCCGAAATCATCAAACAATGTTTCGATGCAGGAGCAAGAGAGGTTGTCGTGTTTGATCATCCATGCGACGAGTGGCGCAGATGTTATACCAACAGCGGCATAGAAGCAGCCGCTAAAGCTGCAGGGGCCAAAGTGGTGCCCGCCCATCAGGAATCGTATTACAAGGAAGTTTCCGTTCCGAAAGGGAAAAACCTGAAGTCGGCAAAAATTCACGAAGCCATTGTGGACAGTGACAAATGGATCAATGTTCCCTGTCTGAAGAATCATGGTGGCGCACAACTCACTATTTCCATGAAAAATTATATGGGAATTGTGTGGGATAGGGGTTATTTCCATGCTCACGATTTGCAGCAATGTATTGCCGATATCTGTGCATACGAAAAACGACCCGTGTTGAACGTGGTAGATGCCTACCGAATCATGAAGACCAATGGACCGAGAGGAAAATCGCCTTCGGATGTGGTACTCGCCAAAGGGCTTTTCATATCGCAAGATATCGTTGCCGTAGATACGGCTGCCGCCAATTTCTTCAACCAGGTTCGCGAAATGCCGATTGAAAAAGTCAAACACATTGCCAATGCTCAGGCGCTGGGATTGGGAACGATGAACCTCGACAGTCTGAAAATCAAAAGAATCAAGATATAAATAAGAGGGCATGATGCTGAAAAAAATCCGGGTTATCGTATCTCTCGTGTTAGTTTCGCTGATTACCCTTTATTTCCTCGATTTCAGGGGATTTCTGCCTCAGCGTTTCAGCTTCCTGGCCGAGATACAATTTATCCCTGCCGTATTGGCACTCAATGTGGGCATCATCGTTGCACTGGTGATGCTTACGCTGATATTCGGGCGGATCTATTGTTCCTCTGTTTGTCCAATGGGAATATACCAGGACGTGGTGGCAGGGTTGTCGAAAAAATTCACGAAAAAGAAACGATACACCTACAGTAAAGCCAAAACCGTGCTCCGTTGGAGTGTATTGGCTGCCGTAGTGATTACTTTTCTTTTCGGCTTTACCTTCCTGCTTGGCTTACTCGACCCCTATGGAGCCTACGGACGAATGGTTACCCATCTTTTCCGCCCGGCCTATCTGGCGGGAAACAATGTACTCGAAGCTATATTTACCTCCTTCGGCAACTATACCTTCTATAAAGTTGCGATATACGGATTGGGGCTGTTTTCCACGATTATTGCACTTATCACCTTAGCGGGAATCGGCCTTCTGGCGTGGCGCAACGGCCGAACCTATTGCAATACCCTCTGTCCTGTAGGAACTGTTCTGGGTTTTTTGAGCAGATTCTCATTCTTTAAAATACAATTTAAAGACGACAAATGCAACTCGTGCGGTCTGTGCACCATGAAATGCAAAGCATCGTGTTTGGATGCCAAAAACAAAAAAATAGATTACAGTCGCTGCGTCACCTGTTTCAACTGCATAGAAAGTTGCAATCGCGATGCCATAAAGTACGCTCCCGTTCTCCCGCGCAGGAAAAGAATAGTGAATCCTATGCCGGCATATTCGTACGACAAACCCGCCAAATCGGTCGATTCATCCAAAAGACGGTTTCTTTCGGCAACAGTGTTAACCGCCATTGCCGCAGGTAATCTGATTGCTCAGGAAACAGCAGGCAAGCTGCTTCCCAAAAAAGAGCTCAAACGTCAAACACCGATTGCTCCTCCGGGTGCTATCGATTTCGATCACTTGCGGGAAAAATGCATATCCTGTCATCTGTGCGTAAGCAAATGTCCATCGCACGTCATAAAACCGGCATTTTTGGAATACGGCTTAGGCGGGATGATGCAGCCGCTTTTGTATTTCGATCACGGCTTCTGCAATTACGATTGCACGATTTGCGGCGATGTATGCCCTACCGGCGCACTCAAACCGTTGACTGTTGAGGAAAAACACCAAACCCAAATGGGTCAGGTGCATTTCATTCTCGAAAACTGCATCGTTTATTACGATGAGACAAGTTGCGGTGCCTGCTCCGAACATTGTCCGACGCAAGCCGTGAGTATGGTGCCTTACAAAGGTGCGCTCACCATACCACATATCGAACCCTCTATTTGCGTAGGTTGCGGCGGATGCGAATCAATCTGCCCGGCTATTCCGTATAAGGCTATTTATGTGGAAGGACTGGAAACGCAAAACAGAATCGAGATCAAAGAAGAAAAAGCGGAAGAAATCGAAATCGAAGGCTTCGGCTTCTAACTCGGAATTCATCGAAAGAAGGATTCATAGAGACCAATTGAACCCGTTTGAGGCAAACGAGACAAAAAGCGGTGTATCACATTGTAATAAGGCAAACGACACAAAAGGAGGCTGCATCAATATAAAAAATAAGCCGCCGAGAATTAAATTTTGAAATTGTCCTCTGATAAGGAGTACAAATGCAAAGAGGGCAAAAACACAATGTGATACACCCTCTTTTTAAATCGTTTAACGATCTTGTGCGGAATTTATTCCAATTTCTTTTCAAGGTTGATTTTCAGCGTATTCAAAAACTCTTGCGTATTCAGATAGTTATCACGGGTCAACCGGTTACCGTAAACCAGCAAGGCAAGATCCTTGGTCATTTTCCCGCTTTCGACGGTTTCGATGCAGACGCGTTCCAATTTTTCACAAAAATCGATCAATGCCGGATTATTATCGAGTTTGCCGCGATGAGCCAACCCGCGCGTCCATGCAAAAATAGAAGCAATGGGATTGGTTGAAGTTTCTTTTCCCTGTTGGTATAAACGGTAATGACGGGTTACCGTGCCGTGAGCAGCCTCTGCTTCCACCGTTCTGCCGTCGGGTGTTATCAACACGGAAGACATCATACCCAGCGAACCGAAACCTTGAGCTACGGCATCCGACTGCACATCGCCATCGTAATTCTTACATGCCCACACAAATCCGCCATTCCATTTAAGCGACGAAGCCACCATATCGTCAATCAAGCGGTGCTCGTAGGTTATGCCCGCTTTCTCGAACGCGTTTTTGAATTCTTTTTCGTAAACTTCTTGAAAAATATCCTTGAATCGTCCGTCATACGCTTTGAGAATGGTGTTTTTGGTGGAAAGATACAACGGGTATTTTTTGTTCAGTGCCATTTGAAACGAAGAACGGGCAAACCCGTAGATCGATTCGTCGGTATTGTACATGGTCATAGCCACACCGTCGCCGTCGAAACGATACACTTCCCAGCTTTGCGTTTCGCCGTTGTCGGACGTAAAGGTCATGCTCAGTGTGCCTTTTCCCTTAATCACCTTATCGGTAGCCTTATATTGATCGCCAAATGCATGACGACCGATCACGATAGGCTTTGTCCATCCCGGCACATACCGTGGGATATTGGAACATATGATGGGTTCGCGAAACACTGTTCCCCCGACGATATTCCGGATGGTTCCGTTGGGCGATTTCCACATCTTTTTTAATCCGAACTCCCTTACACGCGCTTCATCGGGAGTGATGGTGGCACATTTGATACCTACATTGTATTGCTTAATCGCTTCGGCTGCCTCTATTGTTACCCGATCATCGGTTGCATCGCGATGCTGAATACTGAGATCAAAATATTTTATATTCAAATCGAGATAAGGCAAAATGAGCTGTTGCTTAATGAACGCCCAGATGATGCGCGCCATCTCGTCGCCATCCATTTCCACTACGGGATTTTCTACTTTAATTTTCTTCATTCTATATTAATCGGTCTTCTATAAACTATATCAAGCGGTCTTCTATAAAAATAATCGCATTGCACCCTTACGTTTATCGCTCATGAATAGGAACATAAGGCTGTGTTTCGAGCACATTCTTATACGCCGGGCGGATAATACGTTTGCTGCTGAAATTCAATTCCTCGATGCGATGGGCACTCCAACCCACAATGCGGGCCATGGCAAACAAGGGGGTGAAAACTTCACTCGGCAAGCCGATAGCATCGTACACAAATCCCGAATAAAAATCCACGTTGACGCACACTTGTTTAGCGCTTTTTGCATGAGACCCCTTATAATCCATAAATATCTTGACGGCACGCTCTTCGATACGTTTCATAAATTCGAATTCCTCCTCGCGATGCTTTTCTTTTGCCAGCTGTTCGGCCATTTCTTTGAGCAACTGTGCACGGGGATCGCTAATGGTATATACTGCATGCCCAATGCCGTAAATCAATCCATTGCGATCGTACGCCTCTTTATTCAGGATCTTCAGCAGATAAGCATCGATTTCGTCGGTATCTTTCCAATCGCTGATATTCTTCTTCATATCGTCGAGCATCCCTTTCACCTTGATATTAGCACCACCGTGCAATGGACCTTTCAACGAACCAATTCCGGCCGCGATAGCCGAATAGGTATCGGTTTCGGTAGAACTCACCACACGCACCGAAAAAGTAGAGTTGTTTCCTCCGCCGTGTTCGGCGTGAAGGATCAACGCCAAATCGAGTATTTTCACCTCCAGATCGGTATAAGCATCCTTTCCTTTCATCATGAAAAGAAAATTTTCGGCCACCGAACGATCTTCGTAAGGATGGCGGATATGCAGAGAGCGCGCCAACTGATTGTGTCGCAACACCTGATAAGCATAAGCAATGATGGTTGGAAATTTTGCAATCAGATTGATGGATTGACGAATGAGATTGTCGGGAGAAATATCGTCGGGATTTTCGTCATACGTATACAATTCAAGAACGCTTCGCGCCAGAATATTCATGATGTTTTTCCCTTGCAGAGAAAGAATATTCATGGTAGCTTTGTGTTCCAAGGGCATGGTTTTCATGATGATTTCACGAAAAGTTTCCAACTCGCTTTTGTTTGGAAGCACCCCGGATAGAATCAAATAGGCCGTTTCCTCGAATCCCGGCCGATTTTCTCGCTGAACCCCATGTACCAAGTCTTCCACATCCATTCCCCGATAATACAACTTTCCCGGAATCGGTTTGAGTGTGCCGTCCGGCTGTTTCTCGTAGCCGACCACATCGCCGATACGGGTAAGGCCAACCAAAACACCCGATCCGTCTTCATTGCGCAATCCACGCTTGACGTTCATTTGGGCGAACAATTCCTTATTGATATCGGTTGTCTTTTTTATAGATTCCGACAGTTTATAAATCAAATATTTATCTTCTATGAAATTAATTCTTTCGTCGGTATTCATTTTTGTTTGTTTTTTATCTGTTAACTTAACCGTTTATCGCGCATTAAGTGCGCTTCCCGCTTCAAACCACTCGATTTGCTGAGCATTGTAGGAATGCGCTGCTTCGAAGACTTCTTTCGTACCATCGGCATGAAGAAGTTGAACCGTGAGATTTTTCCCCGGCGCAAATTCCTTTAATCCGAGAATGCTTATTTTATCTCTTTCCTGCACCTTATCGTAATCCTCCTTATTGACAAAAGTCAGTGCCAGTACCCCTTGTTTTTTGAGATTGGTTTCGTGAATGCGGGCGAATGATTTGACAATAATGGCCTTCACATTCAAATGGCGAGGTTCCATCGCTGCATGTTCACGGCTTGAACCTTCGCCATAATTTTCTTCTGCAACCACAACCGATCCGATACCTTTCGCATTGAATTTGCGTGCCAATACCGGTACCGGCACATATTCCAATGTCTCGGGATCGAGCACGGAATTGGTTTGATTATTGAAAGCATTTACCGCCCCGATAAACAAATTGTCGGAAATATTGTCGAGATGGCCGCGAAAACGAAGCCAGGGACCTGCCATGGAAATATGGTCGGTAGTACATTTTCCTTTTATCTTGATGAGTAACGGCAAATCGATGAAATCTTCCCCATCCCATGCCGGGAAAGGTTCGAGTTTTTGCAATCGTTGCGAATGCGGATCGATATGTATTTCCACACTGCTTCCATCGGGTGAAGGAGCTACATACCCCAAATTTTTCACTTCAAAGCCGTGCGGAGGAATTTCGTAACCGACCGGTTCGGCAAGTTTCACCTGATCACCCTGCTCGTTTTCGAGCGTGTCGGTAAGCGGATTGAAACAAAGGTCGCCGGCAATGGTAAGAGCAGCCACCAGTTCAGGCGAAGCCACAAAAGCATGGGTATTGGGATTGCCGTCGTTACGTTTGGCAAAATTGCGATTAAACGACGTAACGATGGAATTGGGTCGATCGGTTTTTTCATCCGACCGTTTCCACTGACCGATACACGGGCCACAAGCATTGGCCATGATTACGGCTCCGGCTTCTTCGAATTCACGCAAGATACCATCCCGTTCGGCCGTATAACGTACCTGTTCCGAACCCGGATTAATGATGAACTGTGCTTTTACAGTCAATCCTTTATTTCGTGCATCGCGAACAACGGATGCTGCGCGCGAGAGATCTTCGTAGGATGAATTGGTACACGACCCGATCAACCCGGCTTCGATTTTCTTCGGGTAGTTATTTTTTTTCACCACTTCGGCAAATTCCGACACCGGATGAGCGGCGTCGGGCGTGAAAGGACCATTAATATACGGTTCCAGTTCGGAAAGATCGATTTCGATTACCTGATCGTAATAAGCTGACGGATTCTCTATCACTTCCGGATCGGGACGCAAATATTCCCTTATGCGGCGTGCCTCGTCGGCAACCTCTTTGCGACCGGTGATTTCGAGATAAAGCGCCGTTTTTTCGTCGAAGGGAAAAATAGACGTCGTTGCCCCTACTTCGGCACCCATGTTGCAGATGGTTCCTCTTCCGGTTGCCGACAATGTTTCGGCTCCTTCGCCAAAATATTCGATCACCGCATTTGTGGCTCCTTTAACCGTCAATATACCGGCCAATTTCAGGATCACATCCTTTGGAGCAGCCCAACCCGACAATCTGCCGGTGAGCTTCACGCCGATAAGCTTGGGCATTCTCAATTCCCAGGGCAATCCGGCCATCACATCCACGGCATCGGCACCACCCACGCCAATGGCTATCATTCCCAATCCACCGGCAGTAGGGGTATGCGAATCGGTTCCCACCATCATTCCGCCGGGGAAAGCATAATTTTCGAACACCACCTGATGAATGATACCTGCTCCGGGTTCCCAAAATCCGATGCCGTATTTATTGGAAACGGCACGCAAAAAATCGTACACCTCCTTGTTGGTTATTTTCGCGGTCTGCAAATCCTCTGCAGCATTTTTATATGCCTGTATCAGGTGGTCACAATGAACCGTTGAAGGCACAGCAACCCTTTCGCGACCGGAATTCATCAGTTGCAAAAGCGCCATTTGTGCCGTAGCATCTTGCATTGCCACCCGATCGGGTGAAAAATTGACATAATCGATGCCCCTTTTGTAATCTTTTATCGGCATATCGTCCGCCAAATGCGAAAATAAAATCTTTTCGGTGAGCGTCAACGGACGTTTTAACTCGCTTTTAACCTGCTGTATCTTGTGAGGGAGATCCGAATAGATTTTTCGAATCATATCTAAGTCGAAAACCATAATAATGAATTGATATTTAAGCTTGATTTCGGCTCCGTAATTAAGCCATGTAACAACTGAAAGAAAAAAATGTTCGTCAGTAACCGAATAACCATCAGGTGACTAAAATTCACCGGAAACAAAGGTATTTATTTTCCCCAAAAAACAGGAAGTTTTCGACATAAAATAGCGAATCATTCGCAGATTTTAATAATATTTTGTATTTTCGTCGCTGAATTTTACATCAAAACAATAAAGAACAGAAAAATAATTTACCTTTTTTCCTTTGTATATCAATTATTTAATAACATTAAAAAATGGAATTTGAAGAAGAAAAGATTAAAGGATTACCGGAGAACGCCATGCGCGAATTAAAACCGGGTGAAACGTATGAACCGCTATTATCGCCCGACAAAATCTATCCTGAAGTGAATGCTCGCTCCGTTTCACTGGGAGTAGTGATGGCTGTTCTTTTTTCGGCTGCCGCAGCCTATTTGGGATTGAAAGTAGGGCAAGTATTTGAAGCAGCCATTCCCATCGCCATCATCGCCGTGGGACTGTCAGGTGCTTCAAAACGAAAAAATGCCTTGGGCGAAAACGTGATTATCCAATCTATCGGTGCCAGTTCGGGCGTAATAGTTGCCGGTGCTATTTTTACCCTCCCGGCACTTTATATCCTTCAGGTAAAATATCCTGAAATCACGGTCAATTTCATGCAAGTATTCCTGAGTTCCTTGCTGGGAGGTATACTCGGTATTCTTTTTTTGATTCCTTTTCGAAAATATTTCGTATCCGATATGCACGGCAAATATCCGTTTCCCGAAGCCACTGCTACCACACAGGTACTGGTGTCGGGGGAAAAAGGCGGGAATCAGGCCAAACCCCTGATAATGGCCGGACTGATCGGCGGAATTTATGATTTCGTGGTTTCTACTTTCGGTGGATGGGCAGAAGTTTTCACTTCACGCGTCACCCTTGCCGGTGCAGCTCTCGCCAACCAAGCAAAGATCGTGTTCAAGCTCAATGTCGGTGCAGCCGTCTTGGGATTGGGTTATATCGTCGGATTGAAATATGCGGCGATCATTACCATCGGTTCGGCACTGGTATGGTTTGTGATTGTGCCGCTTCTTCCATGGGCAAGCGACGCCCTGGCAACCACATTGAACCCTGCTTTTACAGGATCTATTGCGGCACTCCCGCCGGAAGAAATCTTTTCTACATTTGCACGCCACATCGGCATCGGCGGCATCGCGATGGCCGGGATCATCGGCATCATCAAATCGTGGGATATTATTAAAGGAGCAGTCGGATTGGCTGCTAATGAAATGAGAGGTAAAGGGGTGAAAATGGACGGAAAGGTAAAACGCACAGAACTTGATATCCCGATGAAAATCATTTCAATAGGGACGATTATTGCGTTGATTGCCACTTTTGTTTTCTTTTATTTCGGCGTTGTCCACAACCTGCTTCATGCCGTTATAGCCATCCTTGTTGTTGCCATCATCGCTTTCCTTTTCACCACAGTGGCTGCCAATGCCATCGCCATCGTGGGCACCAACCCCGTATCGGGCATGACCCTGATGACGCTGATTCTGGCATCGGTTATTCTGGTGGCCGTAGGACTGAAAGGTACATCGGGAATGGTGGCTGCAATGGTTATCGGCGGAGTGGTTTGTACGGCATTGTCCATGGCCGGCGGTTTCATTACCGATCTAAAAATCGGTTACTGGATCGGCTCCACACCCAAGAAGCAGGAAACCTGGAAGTTTCTCGGCACGTTAGTTTCAGCTGCCACGGTGGGAGGAGTAATCATGATCTTAAACAAAACCTACGGTTTTACCGGAGAAGGAGCGCTGGTTGCTCCTCAGGCCAACGCAATGGCAGCAGTAATCGATCCATTAATGTCGGGAACCGGAGCCCCGTGGATTCTCTATGGCATCGGGGCCTTGATTGCCATTGTTCTGACGATATTCAAGATTCCGGCACTGGCATTCGCCTTAGGCATGTTCATTCCTTTCGAACTGAATATTCCTTTATTGATCGGCGGCTTCATCAGCCGGTATGTCTCTTCCCGAAGCAACGATCAGGCGCTAAACATCGCTCGAAAAGAAAAGGGCACACTGTTGGCATCGGGATTTATTGCAGGTGGCGCCTTGATGGGCGTAGTGAGTGCAGCCATCAAATTTGCCGGTGTAGATCTCAAAAACAGCGCCTGGGCAGAAAGTAGCGGTGCACAAGTATTGGCGTTGGGCATGTATATCCTCTTGTGCATTTATCTGGTTCGGGATTCCATGCGGATTTCGAATCAATCTGCTGCAAAAAAATAGACCAATGTGGAACAGTTCAACTCAACATAAACAATTTAGCGGTTTATTTTCTATCTTTGCGGGAGGCACTGCGTTTGTTAAGACATAAAAACCTCATGATATGAAAAAAGTATCTTTATTTATTTTAGTATTCAGCTCCATCCTTGTTGGATGTACTCAAAAGCAAAAGGAACAGTCCATTACGGAAGGACCCGACTATACGCAGTATGTTGATCCATTCATCGGAACAGCCTTCACCGGTCACACCTTTCCCGGAGCAACCTATCCGTTGGGCATGATTCAGGCAGGTCCCGAAACCGGCAACTACTCATGGGAATATTGTGCCGGATACGTCTATGGCGATTCGCTCATCAACGGCTTTTCACAAACCCGATTAAACGGTACAGGCTGCATCGATCTCGGCGATTTGCTTATCCAACCTTTTTCAGGCAATAAACGCGAAGATTTGCGGAGCAAATACGATTTGGTAAGCGAGGACGCTTCTCCGGGTTATTATACGGTAAAATTAACCGACAACGACGTGCATGTAGAGATTACTGCCGCTCCGCACGTGGCTTTCCATAAATATACGTTTGGCAAAGGTAAAGCTGCCAACATATTGGCCGACTTCCAAAGCGGACTGGTATGGACGGAAGATCGGATACATACGCATGTACTCGAAAATGAAGTAAAATTCGAGAACGACAAAACGATTTCGGGCTATACCCGTCGCAAAGAATGGGTTGAGCGCGTGTATTACTTCGTGATCACATTCGATAAACCCATCGTTGCAAAAGAAGAACTCCCCAAACGTGATTCACGCGAAAAAGCTCCACGTTATATACTTACCTTTGATATGAAAAACGACACAACGCTCAACATGAAGATTGCCTTGTCTTCAGCGAGTGTGGAAGGTGCAAAAGCAAATCTGAAAGCCGAAGTTCCGGGATGGGATTTCGATACTGTTCGGCGAAATGCAAAAAACGAATGGAACACCTATTTTTCCCGCATTCAAATTGAGGGAACGGATGCCCAAAAGAACAATTTTTATACTGCCGTTTATCATTTGTTTATTCAGCCCAACAACATTGCCGACGTTGACGGCAAATATATCGGCCCCAAAAAGGAAGTATCGCAATCGTCGGGCGGAAAGTTTTATTCGACCTGGTCGCAATGGGACATTTTCCGTGCAGCCTATCCGTTGTACACCATCATCAGTCCGGAATTGATTCCCGATTTTGTGAATTCGATGCTCGATTACAGCGAACAACAATGGCATCTGCCCATCTGGGCATTGTGGGGACAAGAAACCTACACCATGATTGCCAATCATTCGGTTCCGATGATTGTGGATGCTTATCTGAAAGGATTTGAAGGATTTGATCCGGAGCGCGCGTATAACGAAGTAAAAAAATCGCTTACGCTGAATCATCCGAAATCCGACTGGACAATATATGATAAATACGGCTATTATCCTTTCGATTTGGTAACGGTAGAATCGGTTTCGCGCACGTTGGAATCGGGATTCGATGATTATTGTGCCGGTTTGATGGCCGAGAAACTCGGGAAAGAAAGGGATACCAAATTTTTCCGAAAACGTGCCGAATACTATAAGAACCTGTTCGACCCTTCCACAAACTATATGCGGGGACGCGACAGCAAAGGAAACTGGCGCACGCCATTCGATCCGTTTGAACTGGCACACGGCGATTCAAGTGTAGGTGGCGATTATACCGAAGGAAACGCCGCCCAATATACCTGGCATGTGCTTCAGGATATTCCCGGACTGCTGGCTTTGATGGGCGATAACAAGAAAGCTGCAGAACGGCTGGATTCACTATTCTTTACCACGGAAAAATCGAAAAATGCGCTTTCCGATGTAACGGGACTGATCGGACAATATGCTCACGGCAACGAGCCCAGTCATCATATTGCCTATCTTTATACCTATTTGGGTCAACCGTACAAAACGCAAGAACTGGTTCGCCAAATTTGCACCGATTTCTACAAGAATCTGCCCGACGGGTTGATTGGAAACGACGATTGCGGACAAATGTCGGCCTGGTATATTTTCTCTTCGCTCGGTTTTTATCCGGTTAATCCGGTAAGCGGAGAGTTTGTGATCGGCGCTCCACAAATTCCGGCAGCCAAAATCGATGTCAGTAACGGGAAAGTATTTTCCATGGAAGCTAAAAATATTTCGGAGGACAATAAGTATGTAGAAAAAATCGAGCTAAACGGTAAACCCTACGCAAAACAAACCATAAGCTACAAAGACATTATGGATGGTGCTTCCCTGGTATTTTATATGACCAACCAACCCCAAAAATAACATCTCAACTTAACTCATCCGACAGCTTATGGTTGTTGGATGAGTATTTATCTTAAAAAACAATGAAAAAATATTTCCTACTCATCCCGCTCATTTTATTCGGCTTTTCCTGTCAAAGCAAGTCGCAAGACAACACCAAGACACCTCCGAGACAGGATTTTGCCAAGGGAGCCGATATCAGCTGGTTACCTCAAATGGAAGCAAGCGGATATACGTTTTACAACGACAACGGGGAAGCCGAAGATTGTTTTAAGATTCTCAAAGACCACGGAATCAATTCCATTCGGCTGCGCACATGGGTGAATCCTTCGGATGATCCGTTCAGCGGTCATTGCAGCAAAGAAGAAACCGTAGCGATGGCCAAACGGGCAAAAGATTGGGGAATGCGTGTGATGATTGATTTCCATTACAGCGACAGTTGGGCTGATCCCTCCAAACAACGCAAGCCCAAAGCTTGGGAAGGACTCGATTTCGACCAACTCAAAAAAGCCTTATACGACTATACGTTTGATGTCATGACGGCATTAAAAGAAGCCGGCGTAACGCCTGAATGGGTACAATTGGGCAACGAAATCCCTACCGGAATGATCTATCCCGAAGGGCATACTGATAATTGGCCTCAACTGGCACAACTGATCAATGCCGGCTACGATGCCGTTAAGGCTGTGAGCCCGCAAACCAAAATCATACTGCATGTTGATCAGGGAAACAACAACGAACGGTTTCGCCAATGGTTCGACAATGCCGAAAAATACGGTGCGAAATATGATATCATCGGCATGTCGTACTATCCCTACTGGCTCGAAGGGAAACCCGATTATACCGAAACCATAGAAGATCTTGGGCACAACCTCATCGATATGGCACAACGTTACAACAAAGAAGTAATGGTGGTAGAAGTAGGTGGTGAAGACGATAAACCGGAGAATACTTACAACATGCTGAAAGCCGTTATTCAAAAAGTGAAGGAGGTACCCGACAATAAAGGACTAGGGGTTTTTTATTGGGAACCCGAAGGTGCACGTTCGTGGAGTCGTTACCCCCTAAACGCATGGGGAGCCGACGGAAGGCCAACCAAAGCGCTGGATGCTTTTTTGGACTGATATTCACCTTTCTCAGCAACATTCCTCCATCTCGCAATTTTCACCCGAAATTTCAAATTCGATGGTGGAATGTTGCACTTTCATTGCTTGCATTTTTTCACGAATTTTGTTTTTCAACATGTGCAATTTATCCATCGGCAGCGCCTGTTTCAAAACCACATGAACCGTCATGACATTATATTCTCCATCCTCTGACCACAGATGCAAATCGTGAACGCTGTCCACATCTTCCAATGCCAATATTTCTTTTTTGATTTCGTCGATTTTTATGTCGATAGGAGCTCCCTGTAAAATAATATGCAAACTCTCCTTGATATTACTATATACGTGAAACAACACATAAAGGGTTATGGCGATAGACAAAATAGGATCGAGAACCGGAACATCCACAAAATACATCACCAAAGCCCCAATGAGGATTGCTGCCCAACCGAGTACATCTTCCAGCAAGTGAAGCGAGATTACCCGCTCATTGAGCGAATGGCCACGTTTAAGTCTGAGCACCGCCGCACCATTAATAACAATACCCGCTATTGCCAACATCAACATTCCTCCCGAATCGGGTTGTTCCGGATGAAACAACCGCGGAACCGCATTAAACAGAATCACGACACTTCCCACAACCAAAATAAGCGAATTGATAATGGCTCCAAGAAGTGAAAACCGCTTGTATCCATAAGTATATTCTTCATCACGCCCTTTTTTCGCCAACCGCTGAAAATACCACGACAATCCTACGGAAAAGCTATCGCCCAAATCATGCACGGCATCCGAAAGAATAGCCATACTGTTGGTCAAAAACCCCCCGACAAATTCGATTATGGTAAAAAAAAGATTGAGAAAAAATGCTACCCGTATGTTTTCTTCACTATCGTTATAATGCGTATGATGAGTCATGAATTTATCGTTCATTATTTTACTACCTATAACACCTATCAAAAAACAAAAGTTCGCTGCAATCAAAAAGTTATATTTTACATGATTATCATCTCTTTTGGCAATAAATTGCTACCTTTGCAGCACAAATTAACATTATATTATTCCAACGCTATGTTGCAAACTTCAAAGAAAAACAGCGTACTCACTTCGTTGGCTGATCTGTTACGCCAAAGTCGGACACAAATCATCGAGGCCAATCATCGAGACATGGCCGAGTATCCCGATATGGATGAATCGATGAAAGACCGCTTAAAAGTAGATGAGAAAAAAATTGAAGGCATGATCTGTTCACTTACGCAAGTTGCAGGTCTGAACGATCCTGAAGGAAAAATCCTTTACGCTTTCACCCGTGAAGACGGGATGCAAATCGAAAACCGCACTGTTCCTTTCGGGACCATCCTCATCATCTACGAATCACGTCCCGATGTCACTGTTGAAGCAGCTGCAACGGCTTTTAAGGCGGGAAACCGAATTTTGCTGAAAGGCGGGAAAGAGTCGTATCACACCAATGCTTTCTTGACACAACTTTGGCAGCAGGCACTGGAGAAAAACGGCATCGACAGCCATTATATTCAATATCTCCACTTGACCCATGAAGAAACGCAACGACTGATTAAGGAAAATACGCACAACGTGGATCTGATAATTCCTCGCGGCGGAGAGAATCTGATTCGGTTTGTAAAAGAAAACAGCACCATTCCCATGATTATCAGTGGACGGGGGAATAATTTTCTTTATGTAGACAAAAAATGCGATTTTGACATGGCTGTACGCATCATCCTCAACGGGAAAAAACGTATCAGCGTTTGCAATGCACTGGACAAAGTGTTGATTGATGAGAATCTGCCAAACATTCAAGATAAAATTGCCCAACTTGTATCTGCCTTAAAAAACAAGGGAATTGAGGTGTTGGGTAATTCATCCGTTTGTAGCTTAAATTCGGAAATAACCGAAAACAACGATAAAAAGGTGCTTGGTGAAGAATTTCTTGCACCTAAAATCTATCTCACCCTCGTGCCCGATATTACAGCAGCTATACGGTTAATCAATACCTATTCGGGAAAACATTCGGCAACGATTGTCACCAACGAATTCTCACAGGCAAATCGTTTTATGCAGGAGGTGGATTGTGCGGCCGTTTACCACAATGCCTCCACGCGGTTTACCGACGGCGGCGAATTTGGCTTGGGAGCTGAAATTGCCATCAGCACACAAAAACTGCATTTCCGCGGTCCCATCGGCGCCGAACAGCTGGTGACCAACAAATGGTTTGTTTACGGAAACGGCCATATTCGCGAATAAATTGATCGAACTCTATATGAAAAAAAAATTAATCATAAAAATAGGAACATCTACCCTCACGGCAGGAACAAACCGTATATCGTTTGCCGTCATTGAAAATCTCGCCAGGCAAATCGTAAAACTCAAAGACGAATTCGATATTGTTATTGTTTCTTCCGGCGCTATTGCAACAGCCCGCCAATTTGTGGAAATCAAAGGTTACAACAAACACGTAGATTCCAAGCAGGCGATGGCAGCCATAGGACAAACGCGGCTCATGGAAGTGTACGATTCTGTTTTCAGCAGTTTCGGATTGAATATTGCACAGATTCTGCTGACCTACCGCGATTTTGAAAATCCGACGGCTAAAGAAAACACCAAAAATACGATTTATAAGCTCTGGAAAGCCGATTACATTCCCATCGTAAACGAAAACGATACCGTTTCCATCGAAGAAATTGTATTGGGCGATAACGACAAACTTTCGGCACTGGTTGCCGTAATACTGAATGCCGATCTGCTGATTCTCGTATCGGATATCGACGGTATCTTCAATCGTAATCCACATCTTCATCCCGATGCCGAACTCATTACACAAGTTTCTGACCTGGATTCCATCAAAGCGTGCATCGAAGAAAAAGAATCCACGCTGGGAACAGGTGGCATGTCGTCCAAAATTCATGCAGCGGAAATCTGTATGGAGAGTGGCGTAGAAATGTGGATTGTAAACGGCCAACGCCCCAATTACCTTATCAACGCATTAAGCGGCACGATTCCTTACACTAAATTCAAAAAATAAAATGAACTACGGATTTATCGGTTTTGGTCATCTGGCTACAGCCATTTATCAGGGTCTTAAAAACGAGAAAGACATCCATTTTGCCTATTTTGACCCAATGAGGAAAAATGTTGAACTTCCCTTTCTTCAACCGGAAGAGTTGACAGCTTTTGCCGATGTCATCTTTTTAACCGTCAAGCCACAGGATGTGGTGAGCGTTTTAGAACAACTCCGCCCGCTTCGGCGAGAAGGTAAAATCATCGTTTCGCCGGTTGCCGGAAAAAGCATCGCCTTTATCGAAAATTATCTCGGTAAAGATCAACCCATTGTGCGCATCATGCCCAACCTGGCCATTGCCTACAAAAAATCGGTAACGGCATTTGCCACGCACCATCCGAATAATGAGAACGTAAACGAAATCTACCGGGTGCTGACAAAACTGGGGAAGGTGGTTAAAATCGATGAAAACCATTTCGATTTGTTTACTTCTGTATTCGGCAGCGGCCCTGCCTTCATTCTGGCTTTCCTCAACGTTTTCAGAAACAAAATACGCGAATTTAACCTTCCGGAGTCTGAAATCGACGAATTATTGGTGCAACTGACGGAAGGCACGTTGAGCTATTTTTCCGAAAATCATTCCCGTTGCAGCATCGAGGAACTCATCCGCAACGTCACCAGCAAAGGCGGAACCACAGAAGCCGGGTTGAACTATTTTTACGAACATCAAATGGATAGGCTGATCGAGGGAGTACTGGAAGCTGCCAAAAACCGATCCATCGAAATGAGCAAAATGAGCTAAACAAACTAACGGATTTTTCGATAAAGGGAATCTTTAAGGGTCGTTGTGCAAATTGAAAATTATCATGTAAATTTGCACTTTTAAATGAAAAAAGCAAAAGATTGAAAATATGTACAGAAACAGAACATGCGGAGAATTAAACCTGTCGAATGTAAATGAAGAAGTTACATTGGCAGGATGGGTGCACAAAATCCGTAAAATGGGTGGAATAACGTTTATCGACCTGCGCGACCGATACGGCATTACCCAATTGTCGTTTAATGAGGAAGTCAACCCCGATCTTTTTGAAAAAGCCAACAAATTGGGACGCGAGTGGGTGATTCAGGTTACGGGCAGAGTAACGGAGCGTTCCTCTAAAAATCCTCATCTTCCTACCGGAGATATCGAGATCATTGTTTCGGAACTCAATGTACTGAATCCTTCGGATATCCCCCCTTTCACTATCGAAGACGAAACGGATGGAGGCGATGATGTGCGTATGAAATACCGCTACCTCGATCTGCGCCGCAACACGGTGCGTAAAAATCTGGAACTTCGTCACCGCATGGCACTCGAGACCCGTCGATACCTGGACGAAAGGCATTTCCTTGAAGTGGAAACGCCGGCTCTCATTGCCTCGACACCCGAAGGTGCACGCGATTTCATTGTGCCTTCACGCATGAACCCGGGTGAATTCTATGCCCTTCCGCAATCGCCACAGCTGCTCAAACAGCTGCTCATGGTTGCCGGATTCGACCGCTATTTCCAAATCGTGAAATGTTTTCGTGACGAAGACCTCCGGGCCGACCGCCAACCCGAATTTACACAAATCGATTGCGAGATGTCTTTTGTTCATCGCGACGATATTTTAAACATGTTTGAAGGGCTGACCAAACATTTGTTTAAAACCATCAAAGGCATCGAACTCCCCGATTTCCCGAGAATGAGTTACGCCGATGCCATGAAATATTACGGATCGGATAAACCCGATATCCGTTTCGATATGAAACTGGTGGAGATCAAAGATTTGACAGAAGGTCACGGTTTTGGTATTTTCGACGCATCGGAATATGTGGGAGCCATCTGCGTTGAAGGTTGTGCTAATTACACCCGCAAGCAGTTGGACGAACTGACCGATTTTGTGAAACGTCCGCAAATCGGAGCGAAGGGCTTGATTTATGTGCGGTATAACGAAGACGGCACCATCAAATCGTCCGTTGACAAGTTTTACACTGAAGACGATCTGAAAAAATGGCTGGAACGGTGTCAGGCCAAGCCCGGCGATTTGCTCTTGCTGTTAAGCGGGGAAACGGAGAAAACACAGAAACAACTGTCGGAACTTCGGTTGGAAATGGGGTCCCGCTTGGGATTACGGAACAAATTTGACTACCAATGTCTGTGGGTTGTCGATTTCCCGTTATTGGAAAAAGACGAAGAACTGAATCGTTTTTTTGCCAAACACCATCCCTTTACCTCTCCCAAACCCGAAGATATTCCCTTGCTCGACACCAATCCCGCTGCCGTTCGAGCTAACGCCTACGATATTGTAATCAATGGTGTGGAAGTTGGCGGCGGATCGATCCGTATACACGACAGCCAATTGCAGAAAAAAATGTTCTCCGTGCTCGGATTTACCGAAGAACGGGCACAACAGCAATTCGGATTCCTTATGAATGCTTTCCGATACGGAGCACCTCCTCACGGAGGAATAGCTTTTGGCCTGGATAGGTTCGTATCGTTGTTTGCCGGTTTGGACAGCATACGCGACTGCATCGCCTTCCCTAAAAACAATATGGGGCGCGACGTCATGCTGAATGCTCCCGCTCCTGTTGAACAAGAACAATTGGACGAACTGGGAATCATGCTGAAACCCAAAAAATAACCCTTTTTATTTCAATCGCTCAAAACATTTCCTCTTTTTCCAGCAACGCGGCAGCTTCAATGAGCATACAGCCGCTGAGCTGTGTAGGCAAATCGGTTACATCGCCGGGGTTGGTTTTCCAATACGTTCCGAAGAGTAATCGTTGTTTGTCCGTTCCATATCTCCATAGGGTTTCTGCATTGAATTTTAAGAAGGTAACGTATCTTGTCCGATCTACACTACTGATATCGGGATTCAGTATCAGTTGAGTAAAATAACGAACAAAAATACCTTTAAACAACCCACCATCACCATTGCCCTCGTCTTTAAGCAAACCATCGTTGCTATCAATCAGGTTGGTCAACGTATAATCGGCTGCTTTCATGGCATCGTTAAGGTAATCTTTTTCGCCTGTTATTTTATAAAGTTCAAGAGCCGCTCCCAGGAATGTTCCCTGATTATACGTAAATATCCATTTTTTTTGAATATAGCCCGTACGACTGTCGATATGGTCATAAACGGCACCGTTGGCAGGATTGAAAAGGGTTTCCTTTTCCCATTCATAAATTTTTAGTGCCCATTCCTTATCGCTTTCATTGCCGAACAGTTGATATAATCGTGATGCCAAAATTGAGGCAGGACCATTGGAGCACGCATTTTTGCTATAGGGTTGATCTTTTTTCCAGGCGATTCCTCCACCTGCATTTTCATTCCAACCCGTTTTTATATCTTCCCATACTTCCAAAGCCGCCGTCTTGAACTTTTCATCCCCCGTTGTCTGATACGCTCTCAGCATAGCAAGGGCATTCCACTCCATATCGTCATAAAAGATATTGAAAAAGGTGTTGCCGTTTTTTCTTTTCACCCCATCATACCAATCGTTGATGGTTGTTTTATAAAGGTTATCTCTTGTACGCAAATAAGCATCAATCATCACATCAAGTGCATGCGCCTGCGGCCAATAATGAAAATCTTTCAACCCGAGATTGTTGTAATTGAAATAATGCTCATCCGCATTCCAAAACAAATGGATAAGAGCTGAACTGCTGCTGTCCGCTGCCGCATTCCAATTGATCCGGTATTCCCGATGCGTTTCCGATAGCAATTTGTCATCAGCGCATGCCTGACACCACAATGAATAAAAAAAGAAAAAAAGTAAGGGGTAATATTTTACCATAACTAGTAAAAAAATTGTTTAGTTATCATTTTCGAAAACAAATTTATAAAAATTCTCAACATTTTACACCCCTTTTCCCAAAAGCAATGCGAAATGCACTTTTTGCCGCTTAACGAACGATTAAGAAAAAATAAAAAAGAGGAATGCTCCATATGAACTGAACCCCAAAAGTTTTTAACTTTTGGAGTTCAGAATATTATATATCTTTAAAACAAGGATTTCAAATCGATTAATATAATTAATTTTTTATTCATAACCCGGATTCTGTTGAAGAGCATTATTTCCTGATATTGCTTGTTGCGGTACAGGAAAACGACAAAGATGAGTTGAATTGGAAGGTTTGTGATCCCACCATGATTCGGTTACAAACATATTCCAACGAATGAGATCGGTCCGTCTTCTTCCTTCACCAAGAAATTCAATACCCCATTCATCTATCATGCGATATTTATCCAAGTTATCAGCCGTTACAGGATTGGGATCTTCTCTGTTAGCAAAATTCCTTGCCCGAACCTGGTTAATAAGATTAGCTGCCGTCTTTTTATCCCCTGCACGCATTTTACATTCAGCTAACATATAATAAATTTCGGCTAAGCGAATGACCGGATTATCTGCTCCATTACGAAGGTTCTCATCTGCCAAATTAGGTTGGGGAACTTTCACCAATCGAATTCCAGTATTTTCTTCTCCATCTGCCATAGTTGAACGCAAAGAAGCAGTATCAGGAGCTTCAATTCCAATTTTCTTAAATCTTGCCACTCTGTCTACAAAATAAATTACTTCTCCTTTATATTCTTGAGTCCCTCTGGTTATACCATATGGACTTTCTTGTCTACCGACAAGAAACATTCCCTCATATTTCCCTGATCCTCTATAAATATAAGGCTTTTTCCGCAAGTCCTCATTATCGAATTTTTCAAAAGGCTTACCTAACTTAAACTCAGTATAAATTTCGCCGGTTGGCTTACGTGAAGGTTGTAAATGAGCTCCGTTATTTGCCCCTCCATCGAGACCAAAATATTTATAAGTTTCATAATGATAAAAATCAGCATAAAACCAATTATATTGCAGTTTGTTGAACTCAGAAGGGGTAGACCATATGATTTCGGGTGATTTATTATTATAGAAATCATGTGGTCCAAACCAGTCATCATCTAATTCATAATAACCATATTCACCATCAATAATGTCCTGACAAATGGTAGCACATTCATCAAAATGATCTTCACCTATATAAGCTTCTGCATTAAAGTAAAGTTGGGCTAACATTGCAGCAGCAGCAGCTTGTTTAAGAGCACCTTCTTCTGCTTCTCCCTGTTGTTTTTTAGGCAATTTTGGAAGTGCCTCTTTAAGAAGATTTTCAACATGTTCAAAAGTTTCCTTATCACTACTCCTGGGGATATTTTCACCTTCATTGCTAGTAAAAATTGGAAGACCACCAAAATAATCAAGCCCTCTCAGATAAAAAAAAGCTATTAATGTTTGAAGTTGCATTAAATGAGAAGCTTTGTCTTCCTCCGTTAATTTTACTTTTGAATAATCAAGATTTTGCAAATCTTGCTTTGTATCCAAAGCAAGTGCTACCCCCATGAGTGTTCCTCTCCAAGTTCCCCATATCCAACCATCATTAACTGTCCATTGATGATAATGGTAACGATAATTCTCCCCCCCATTATACCAATGAGGGCCTTTTGTTGTAATAGCAAATTGATCAGCAGGATATTCCTGTAACCTCCAGCGGTCATTTTCCACATACCAACGTGCATGAGTAAAAGGCCTGTATAGGGCAGCATTAACATCTTTTTCCGTTTTAAAGAAAGTTTCCGGTGTCACTGCACTATACCATACTTCATCCAAATTAGTGCACGCTATTCCTATGAATAACAAGATAATAAATAAACTAATATATTTTAAGTTGCTCATAATTCTAATTTATTTTTAATATTAGAAAGTTAATTGAATTCCCAACGTCCATGTTTGCGTTCTTGGATATAAATTATTAAACCATTCGAAACCGGGATCTAAACCATTAATATTTGATTCGGGTTCCATCCCAGAATAGCTAGTAAGGGTAAATAAATCCCTCCCTGAAAGATACACACTGGCATTTTGAAGAAATTTAACAGATGATGTATTGAAATTGTATCGTAATGTTACGTTTTTAAGTTTCAGAAAATCACCATCTTCGATCCAATAATCACATAGTTCCTTCTCTCCTTTAACGTTTTTATGTTTTTTGAAAGCATCTTTCAATACATTTTGCTCTTCTACATTGGGTAAACCAAAATACATGTTAATTGTATTAAAGATATCATGCCCTAGCCAACTTGTAAGAAGAACATAGAGTTCCCAGTTTTTATAGCTTATATTATGATCCCATGACATTTGGACAATAGGGATGGCATTGCCAACAAAAGCCTTATCATCTATTGTCTTGGTACGTTTGGTCACATCGAAAGCATTTCCGTCTTTGTCATAGAGCATCCAATTACCTTCTTCGGTAAAACCGGCAAAACGCCATACAAAAAATTTCCCGATTTCTTGACCTGGATATAAACGTACGGCATCCCCAGGCGATCCGGGAGCCGGAAATCCGACACGATCCCAAAATGTTTGACTTCCCCACAAACTTTCAAGTACCGACTTATTATGGGATATCCTAAAAACAGTATTATAACTCCACTTATCCGTCTGAACTGCATTATACGCTAACTCGCCTTCCCAACCGGTATTTTTCAAACTCCCGACATTCATCGTAGTCTTATCATGAATAGCTGGAGGTACGGATACCGACACATCATAAATCATTTTATCAACAGTTCTGTTGTAGATATCAAATTTTCCTGATAATTTATTGTTGAATAATGTAAAATCGACTCCTATATTCCACTCTTTCTTCTCTTCCCATTGCAAGTTTTTATTCTGATTATGAGCCAAACCATAGGTATATATCCATTCACCGTTACTTAGCCACCAAGTATCTGAAGAATACATGCGTGTAGCTACTCCGGGATCGAAATTTTGGTTACCTGTAACTCCATAGCCCCCACGTATCTTCAAATCGTTAATAAAATCAAATGATTCCATGAAAGACTCATTACTAATTCGCCAACCAGCAGAAATAGCAGGAAAGAAACCCCAACGATTATCTTTGTAAAATTTGGACGAACCTTCATAACGCCCACTCAACGTAATCATGTATGTGTCTTTATATGAATAATTACCTCTTCCAAAAAAGGCAATTAATCGTTCACGAGGATCCTTCCACGAACCCATACCTGCTCTCCCCTTCGATAAATAGGTACCTTTCCCCATGTCCCAAGCTTTAATCCCATCTACAGGGAAATCGGCATTGTTCATATCAAATCCATCACCATTAAATTCTTGAAAGCTATATCCAACAACTCCATTAACAACATGATTGCCAAATTCATTTAAATAATTGGTTTGCCACTCAAATGTCTTATCACTATTTTGACCGTAGTTTTGCCTCGCATAGCCATCACGATTATTATCGAGGGAATTTTTATGTTGAGCCGATTCATAATAAACATCTCTCCATTGTCCGATACGGGTTGCCACCATAGCTTGGGTACTTAAATGGGGTGTAAGATTTAATTTCAACGTTACATCTCCCAAAAAATTATCATTATAACCCAAATCATCTCGTAAACGAATATCGGCAACCGGATTATAATATTCCCACCCGCCAGTCCAAACATTAAAACCTGTCGGGGAATCTGGATCATATGGTGAAAGAGTTGGATTTAATTTTATTGCTTGATAAAATATACCGTTATGGGATCGTTCACTGGATGATTTCCTGTAATCAGCATGGGTAATAATTTCCACAAAATTATCTAAAAGATCAAAATTGGCATTGATGCGCCCTCCAAACTCATCCCTTTTATCTCCAAGGGCAATTCCTTCTTGGTCAGAGGCAACAAAGGTCGCATAGATTTTAGAAGTTTCCGATCCTCCATTGAGATTTATATGATGACGTTGGCGAAATGGAAAATCAACCGTAACTTCATCATACCAATCCGTTTCATTTCCGTAATCTTGTCCCAGTCCGTTTTCTACAAATTCTTTAGCTGAAAGCACTTCAGGTCTGCGTCGAATAGTTTCTGTTGTTAATTCAGTTGTATAAGTTAATCTCATTTTGCCTGCTTTCGGCTGCTTAGTTGTAATTAATATTACACCTCCGGCAGCACGCGTCCCGTAAATAGCACCTGCTGATGCATCTTTTAAAACATCGATCGATTGAATATCTTCACTAGTAACCGAGCTCAAACTACCTCCCGGCACTCCATCGATAACAATAAGGGGTCCTTGGCCCGCCTTTATGGAAGCAATACCGCGTAGCTGAAGTGAAGTTCCCGCATTCGGGCTTGTTCCATTGGTCGATTGAATACTCAAACCGGTGACCTTATCCTGGATCGCAATTAATGGATTACCAGCAACACCCGGAATAAGATCCTTACTTTTTATTGAAGTAATCGAACTGGTCACTTCTCTCCTTTCCATGGTTCCATATCCTACAGCTACCACCTCCTGCAAAGCAATGGCTTCTTCCTGCAAGGTAACATCGATTCTTGTCCGATTGGCAACATTAATTTCCTGTGTTTCCATGCCCACAAACGAGAAGACCAGGGTGGCAGTGACTGGTACGTTGCTTAACGAATAGTTACCTTCTGCGTCGGTAACCGTTCCCTGCGTGGTACCCTTTACAACTATTGTTGCACCGGGCAGAGGCTGTCCACTTTGATCGGTTACCTTCCCTGTAACGGTAAGTTGTTGCTGAGTCGTTTGCTGATAATTGTTGAGAATCTCGCTACGGCTCAGAGCAATTTGTCGGTCATCGATCTTGTAGCTGATTCCGGAATCGTTGAAAAGTTCATCCAGAATTTTAGCTACGGACTGATTTTTACATTTAATGCTTTTCCGTTGATGAAGGTCAACCACCGTGGTATCATACATAAAACGAAATTCTGTTTGTTGCTCAATAGTCTCCAGAATTTCCTGAATAGGTCGATTTTCGATATCCAGACTTAATTTTGTCTCCTGTGCATAACTATCCGAAGCAAACACATTGGTAATACAAACGAACAGAAACAACAAAACCATCCGGCTTACTTTCCCGAATTTTGATCCCATCATCGCTTTTAAAAAGGGATTCGCACCATAATCTTTTTCCATGTTAACTTTTTGTTTTGTTTTTAATGATTAAAAATCACATTCTTTTTTATTTGTAAATTAGACTAATAAAATACTACTGAGAGACATTGCCTTCTCAGCATCTTGCCATGTATTCGGCTGTTTTTCATTTTTCGAAATATATGCTTTTCATAACCAAATGTTTTTAGGGTTCAACATGTTATTTTTTTTGAAATGATGACTTTGGGAAGTGATGCCGAATCGGAATTATGTTGAATCCGACATTTCACCGGGCAGGAATATTCGATGAGCCTGAACAGTTGTTCGTAGCTTTCACTTTGAATAGTACCCGTAAAAATAGATTCGTATACCGTTTCGTCCGTTACTTCAATATCGATATTATACCACCTTTTCAGCTTTTCAAAAACCGTTTTTATCGGTTCGTTTTTAAATACCAACATGCCGTTTTTCCATGAAGCATATTGTGAAACGTCAAATTCATCTACGTGAATAGTATTTTGCGTCAAGTCATAAGCAGCCAATTCCCCCGGTTTCAGGGTATAGTCGAACGATTCGATCCGGTTATGAGACAATGCCACTTTGCCCGATTCAAGCGCTACACAGACTTTCCCAGTTTCGGGATACGCATTAATATCGAATTCCGTTCCCAATACCGACACCACAACATCGTTGCAGTGAACATCAAAAGGCAATTTTTCATTATGGGCAACCTTAAAAAAAGCTTCGCCATTCAGGATGACTTCTCTGCGATGTTCAGAAAAATTATCGCGGTACGTGAGCGTCGTTCCCGAATTCATCCAAACAATCGAGCTGTCGGGCAAAACAACCTGCGATCGCTGGCCGTTTTGGGTAATTACAGTAACGGTTCTGCTGTTGAAAGCCCTTTCATCACTGCTCTTTTTATGAGAAAAGAAGAAAATCGACCCCAACACAAGGATCAGCATGGCTGCATAAGGCAACAACCGGTTAAAAGTGCGTTTGATTTCAAGCGATTTCCTGTGTTTGAGACCTTTACGGATGTTTTCGAGCATCTTTTCGGAATCCACGGGAATATCTTCATCAACATAGGCAGAAAGACGGTTCTCGTCAAACAACCGACCTATTTCGTTCTGCCCTTTTTCGCTATTTAACCACAGAAACAACTTCTTCAGGTCTTCTTCCGAATACGAACCGGAAAAAAATCGGCGTATTGTTTCTTTAAAATTATCCATTTCGAGGGTGTTTTATATCAATACACTTCAAAAGACAAAAACTATGACGCTGTTCGCAAAAAAATTTGAAAAAAATGCAATAAAAAAACCTTCCGGCAGATTCGCCCGACTTTATAACAGACTATATAATTAGGAGATAGAATAAATCTTAACTTGAAAAATATATCAGTGGGCTCACTGAAGAGGAAAAAATATACGTAGGAGACAAAATAAATCTTAACCTGCCAAAAGGCAGATCAGGAGCAAGCCATACTTCTTGAGTTCGTCTTTTAGATAGGTGTTGGCTTTGAGCAACTGACTGTCCACCGTGATAACCGAAATTCCCAATTTTTCCGAAATCTCTTTTCGAGACAATCCCTCAACCTTTCTCATCATGAAAACTTCTCTCCTCCTCGGCGGCATTCCCTCGATAATGAGTCGTATTATTTCGCGTGTTTCTTTAAAAATAACGTAATCGTCCGTCTTACCCGACTCCACTTCGTTAATGAGTTGAAAATGGTCTTCGAAAACCCTGCGGTTGACTTTTTCGCGGGTAAAATTCAAAAATGTATTTTTGGCGATTTTAAAAAGAAAAGCATCAAACGAATACCCTTCAATAAATTCTTCTCTTTTTTCCCATATCTTAATAAAGCTTTCCTGCACAATCTCTTCTGCATCTTCTTTCGAATCGAGAAGACGCATCAAATAGGCATATAATTTTTTGTGATATCGCTCGAAGAGCTTTTCAAAAGCTTTCTGGTCGCCATTTTTGAAAGCCCTTATCAGCAATATTTCATTTTCATTAATGTCCATTCAATAATTTTAGGTATTATGAGATGCCGACAAAGGTAGAGAATTATTTTTGAAAATTCACAAAAGGCTATTCCTAAGTATATCGATTAGGTATAACAGATTGATTCACAATTAACTATTGGGAATCATTTTCATCTCACGGAGCTAAGCGACGCATAATCCACTCCCTATCTGCCTTAAAATAAGCAATGCGATCATGAAGGCGGTTCGGCCTTCCTTGCCAGAATTCGACGAGGATGGGACGAATAAGAAAGCCACCCCAGTTTTGGGGACGAGGGATGGGTTTCCCCTGAAATTTTTTTGCGAATTGCAGGAACCGTTCGTCCAATTCGTTGCGATCATTCAACAGGTTACTTTGAGCAGAAGCCCAAGTGCCAAGCTTGGATGCGCGCGGTCGGGAATCGAAATAAGCGTCGGATTCTTCCGGTGATATTTTTTCTACTTGACCTTCGATGCGTATCTGACGTTCAATCTCATGCCAGTCGAACACTACTGCAGCAAAAGGATTTGCCGTCAACTCGCGACCCTTACGACTCTCGTAATTGGTAAAAAACACAAATCCGTCCTCGTTTACTTCTTTCAAAAGCACCGTACGCGCCGATGGTTTCCCCTCGGGTGTGGCCGTAGCCAAAACCATGGCATTGGGTTCGGGAATACCCGATTCAACCGCATCAGTCATCCATCGGTTGAACTGCAAAATCGGATCTTGCATCATCTCTTCCTCCCGCAACGGATCTGCTTTATATTCTTTTCGAAAACCGCTAAATTGAGTATACATCGCATTCAAAAGGTTAGTTACACTTTATAAACCATTTCTCCGCATTTTGGTTTACATTTCCGTCTGTTTCTTCACTTCACCATTCCATCATATACGCGACTTGGTTCAAAATTAAACAGGTATCACGATACCGATTTCGCTTCTTCTTCGCTCTTTCTTCGCTCTTCCTTCGCTTCAAAGCAGGGACAACAACACCGGATTCCATACGTTCGGGGTAAGACAAACCTACGTCTTTCCCGCATGTAGAAAGGGATACAGAGGCAAAGCCGGAGCAAACTTTATGCAAAGGTGATGCAAGGCTGATGCAAGCATGGTGCAGCCTTGGTACGGCCTTGGTGCGAGGATGGTGCTGCTCTTCGGAAAATAATCGGGGGAATTATGTCGCCCGAATAATAACATTTATTATCTTTGTCGGATAGGATGAGACATTGTCGTCGATCGAACAACGGTTTGCCGAACGAAAATAAACCTGTACGAAAAAGTCGAGGTTCACAAAGCAGTCGAGAAGGTCACTAACAAGAACATCGGGCAAGATGATTTTCATGTGACGGCTGTTGGCATCGGAACAGCAGTTAACGGCAACAAGAAAGCCACACGAGATAATTTCCATGCCGGGATCATGATGTCCAAAAGACCGACAATAGTCTCGGAAAGAAAAATAATTCATGATAAAAGTTGAAAAGATATACAAAAGTTTTGGCAATCTTCAGGTATTGAAAGGTGTCGATTTGGAAGTCAACAAAGGTGAAATTGTATCCATTGTCGGTCCCAGTGGTGCAGGTAAAACCACGTTGCTGATGATTATGGGAACCCTCGAAAAGGCCGATGCGGGAAAAGTATATTTTAACGATAATGATCTGGGTCGGCTCGAAGAGAAGGAACTTTCCGATTTTCGCAACAAGAATATCGGCTTCGTATTTCAGTTTCATCAATTGTTGCCCGAATTTACCGCATTGGAAAACGTAATGATTCCGGCGCTAATCGGGAACCGTAAACGCAGCGAAGCAGAGAAAAAAGCCAAAGAGTTGCTACACATGATGGGACTCACGGGCAGAATGGATCATAAACCAGCCGAACTCTCGGGAGGTGAGAAACAACGCGTGGCCGTGGCCCGAGCGCTAATTAACGATCCGCTGGTGGTTTTGGCCGACGAACCGTCGGGCAGTCTGGACACCCAAAACAAAGCCGAACTTCACCGGTTGTTTTTCGAGTTACGCGACAAACTCAACCAAACGTTCGTTATTGTCACTCACGACGAACAGTTGGCCTCGCTCACCGACAGGACCATTCACCTGCAAGACGGCAAGATTTTTCAACCTGAGCAACTGTTATCCCAAAAACAAACCTGAAAAAAACGTCCTTTTATGAAAAGAAAATCAACGATTATCGCATATATGTTAGCAGGAGCATTGGTGCTGTCATGCACGACAAACACGCAAAACTCGGACAACAAATCCGAGAAGGAAGAAATCATAGGGAAGTCGTCTCCCAAGATAGAAAACGGCATTATGACGCCGGAGGTGCTGTACAGCTTTGGACGGATTGGCGAAATGCAGGTTTCGCCCGACAAATCGCGCATCGTTTATGAGGTTACTTATGTGAGTATACCACAAAATAAAACGAATACCGAGCTTTTCGTGATGAGAACCGACGGATCGGAGAAAAAACAACTAACCCGTTCCAATTCCCGCGAGAGCAACCCCCGCTGGATAAACGGCGGGAAAAAGATCGCTTTTCTGAGCGATAAAGACGGTACGTCTCAACTTTGGATCATGAACATCGACGGAAGCGATGAGGAGAAAATCTCCGATATCGAAGGCGGAATCGGAGGTTTCTCGTTTTCACCCGACGAAAAGAAAGTGTTGTTCGTCAAAAACGTAAAGACACAACCCACGGCTGCCGACCGCTATCCTGATTTGCCTGAAGCCTCGGGACGAATTATCGACGACCTGATGTACAAGCATTGGGATCAATGGGTAACGGAAGTGCCTCACCCGTTCGTGGCTGATTTTTCGGAAGGGAAATTACAAAATGCCAAGGATATACTGGAAGGCGAACCTTACGAATCGCCCATGCTGCCTTTCGGCGGAATGGAACAGCTGGCATGGAGCCCCGACAGTAAAATGATTGCCTATACCTGTCGCAAAAAAACAGGCAAAGAATACGCCCTATCCACCAATTCCGATATTTATCTATATCGTGTGGAAAGCGGCGAAACCCTCAACATTACGGAAGGCATGTCGGGTTACGACACCAATCCGCAATTTTCACCCGACGGAAAATATATCGCCTGGCAAAGCATGGAGCGCGAGGGTTACGAGTCGGACAAAAACCGCCTTTTCGTGATGGATCTGCAAACAAAAGAAAAAACCTACGTCACCGAAAATTTCGATTACAATACCGATGCTTTCATATGGAATACCGATAATACCACGTTATTTATCGTCGCCTGCGTGAAAGCCAAAACGCAACTTTTTGCGGCAGACCGCACGACGAAAGAGGTTAAACCGATTACCGAAGGAGTTCACGACTACGTTTCGGTGGCATTGGGTGAAGCGGGGAAATTGATTGCCAAACGCCATTCCATGTCGCAACCCGATGAGATCTACGCGGTGGATATTGCCTCGGGAAAAGCCGTTGAGCTTTCGTTCGAAAATAAAGAAATTCTCGACCAACTGACCATGGGAAAAGTGGAAGAACGATGGATAAAAACCACCGACGGCAAACAAATGCACACCTGGGTAATCTATCCGCCCCGTTTCGATTCGACCCAAGTTTATCCCGCCATACTCTATTGTCAGGGTGGACCGCAGAATACGGTCAGCCAGTTCTGGTCGTACCGGTGGAATCTTCAACTGATGGCAGCCAACGGTTATATCGTGGTAGCACCCAATCGTCGCGGCGTTCCCGGTTTCGGCATGGAATGGTTGGAACAGATCAGCGGCGATTATGGAGGACAAAACATGAGGGATTATCTCTCCGCCATCGATGCCTTAGCCAACGAACCCTATGTGGACGAAAACCGGTTGGGATGTACGGGCGCAAGTTACGGCGGTTTTTCGGTATATTGGCTTGCCGGAAATCACAACAAACGCTTCAAGGCCTTTCTCGCTCATGCCGGTATCTTTAATCTGGAAGCCCAATACCTCGAAACCGAAGAAATGTGGTTTGCCAACTGGGATTTGGGTGGGCCGTTCTGGGATAAATCGAATCCGGTGGCCCAACGCTCTTTTGCCAATTCACCCCACCGTTTCGTGGACAAATGGGATACACCCATCATGATTTCGCACGGCGAGCTGGATTATCGTATTCTTGCATCGCAGGGGATGATGGCGTTCAATGCCGCACAACTGCGGGGAATCCCTTCACGGTTATTGATTTATCCGGACGAAAATCACTGGATTACAAAACCCCAAAATGCCATTTTGTTTCAGCGCGAGTTTGCCCGGTGGTTCGATGAATGGCTGAAGAAATGATATTCGTTGAAAAATTCTCTGCAAATCTTTTTGGGATTAAGAAAATATAATTACCTTTGCACTCGCTATCGAAAAACAGATGGCGATCGTTGGTGCGGTAGTTCAGCTTGGTTAGAATACATGCCTGTCACGCATGGGGTCGCGGGTTCAAGTCCCGTCCGCACCGCAAAAGAATTTACTGAAAGAATCGTACCTTAAAAGAATTTTTGTATTTACAGATAAACGTCGTAATAGCACACCCCATTATGGCGTTTTTTATTTATCTCACCCTCCCCATTTGTGTAAGCAAAGGATTTTTTGTACATTTCCCCTTTATGCGATACTTAATATAAGACCTATAGACCGTTTATGTGGAACATCTATAAAAAGAATTTTTTGTACATACCCCTTTATGCCCCTTATGCAAACAACTATAAAAACCGACTCGACTTGTTCGAACGGAATTTTCATGCCTCAGTATGTAAATTGAAAATTATCATGTAAATTTGTTCATCCGAAAATCCGGAGAACAAACCTGTAGTTATGAGTAGAGAAATTGCCGAAACTCCATTAATGAAACAATATATCACGATCAAAAAACAGTATCCCGATGCGGTGCTGCTGTTTCGTGTAGGCGATTTTTACGAAACTTTTTCCGATGACGCCATCGTTGCCTCGGAAATATTGGGAATCACCCTCACACGGCGTGCCAATGGAGCTGCACAGTTTGTGGAGTTGGCCGGCTTTCCTCATCATGCACTCGACACCTATCTGCCCAAACTGATTCGGGCGGGCAAACGCGTAGCCATTTGCGACCAACTGGAAGATCCAAAGAAAGCGAAAAAACTCGTCAAGCGCGGCATTACCGAACTGGTAACCCCGGGTGTTTCCATTGGCGACACTATCCTCAATCACAAAGAGAACAATTTTCTCTGTTCGCTTCATTTTTCAAACGGCAAACTATTCGGTATTTCGTTTCTCGATATTTCCACGGGCGAATTTCTGACTTCCGAAGGATCGCGAGAAGATATCGATAAGCTGCTTTCCAACTTCTCTCCCAAAGAAATCCTCATCGAACGGGGCAACAAAAAGAGATTCGAAGAACACTTCGGCAGCAATTACTTTTTATTTGAGCTCGACGACTGGATTTTCACGGAGGACTCCGCCAACGAACGATTATTAAAACATTTTCAAACCAAAAACCTGAAAGGCTTCGGCGTTGAACATCTGTCCTTGGGAATCATTGCTTCGGGAGCTATTTTGCACTATCTGGATATTACGCAACACACGCAGATCAGCCACATTGTATCGTTAAAACGCATCGAAGAAGATCATTATGTTCGTCTCGACAAGTTTACAGTACGAAATCTGGAATTGCTTGCTCCACTCAACGAGGGAGGGAAAAGCCTGCTCGATGTGCTGGACAAAACCATTACCCCTATGGGTTCGCGGTTGTTGCGGCGGTGGATCGTATTCCCGCTGAAAGACATCAACCCCATCGAAAAACGGCTGGACGTGGTTGAAAACTTTTTCCGTGAACCGGAACTCAAAGAACTGCTCGAAGAGCAACTCTCCCTCATTGGCGATTTGGAAAGGATCATTTCGAAAGCCGCCGTCGGGCGAATCACACCGCGCGAAGTAGTACAGCTGAAAATCGCCCTCTCAGCCATCGAACCCATCCGGGACGCCTTTTTGGCATCCGACAATATCAATCTCAAAGAGATGGGCGAAAAATTGAACCCCTGTCCGTTGATCCGCGACCGCATTGAAAAAGAAATCGTATCCGACCCGCCTACCCTCCTGAACAAAGGCGGAATCATCCGAAAAGGGGTCAGCAACGAGCTCGACGAACTTCGCGATATTGCCTATTCGGGAAAAGATTATTTGCAACGGATACAAAAACGTGAAAGCGAAAAGACAGGAATTTCGTCGCTTAAAATCGGATTCAATAACGTGTTCGGTTATTATATCGAAGTACGCAACACGCACAAAGACAAAGTACCCGAAAGCTGGATACGCAAACAAACGCTGGTCAGTGCCGAACGTTACATCACCGAAGAATTGAAAGAATACGAAGAAAAAATTCTGGGGGCAGAAGAGAAAATCATCACCCTCGAAACCGAGCTCTACAATGCGCTCGTGGAAAGTTTGATAGAATATATTCCCATCATCCAAATCAATGCCAACATTGTTGCCCGGATCGATTGTCTGTTGTCTTTTGCCAACGTGGCTCAAACGAACAACTATATCCGTCCCGAAATCAACGAAACGGATATTCTCGACATTAAAAACGGTCGCCATCCCGTTATCGAAAAAGAGCTTCCACCCGACGATCCGTATATTGCCAACGATGTGTATCTCGACAACGAAACCCGGCAAATCCTCATCATTACCGGTCCCAACATGTCGGGCAAATCGGCATTGCTTCGCCAAACGGCACTCATCACACTCATGGCGCAAATGGGATGCTTTGTTCCTGCCGATTCGGCAAAAATCGGTGTGGTCGATAAGATATTCACCCGTGTTGGTGCATCCGACAATATCTCGCTGGGCGAATCTACGTTTATGGTAGAAATGAACGAAGCCGCCAATATTCTCAATAATCTCTCGCAACGCAGCCTTGTGCTTTTCGACGAACTCGGGCGCGGAACCAGCACCTACGACGGTATCTCCATTGCCTGGGCCATTGTGGAATACATTCACGAACACCCCTACGCACACGCAAAGACCCTTTTTGCCACCCACTATCACGAATTGAACGAAATGGAGAAGACGTTCAAACGCATCAAAAACTATAACGTATCCGTAAAAGAGATCGGCAACAAGGTCATTTTTCTTCGAAAACTGGTACCCGGCGGAAGCGAACACAGCTTCGGTATTCATGTGGCACAAATGGCCGGAATGCCGCAAAGCATCACAAAAAGAGCGGCTTCCATACTGAAACAGATGGAATCGAACAACCGAAAAGAAGGCATCGGCAAACCCATCCACGACATTATCGAAAAACGCGAAGGTTACCAACTGAGTTTTTTTCGACTCGACGATCCGGTATTGAGTCAAGTACGCGACGAAATCATCAATTTGGATATAAATACGTTAACCCCTATTGAAGCGCTCAATAAACTCAACGAAATCAAAAAAATCGTAACAGGAAAATGATGCATTCTCATTCGAAAAATAAACAATTCATTTTTACGATTGTTATTTAAATGAGAATATAACATCATTTAAATGCACACAACTATGAAACTAAAAAAATTATTCCTTACAAGTTTATTGGCTATTGCCTTAACAACTACACTTCAAGCGCAGGATTATCAAAGTGCTTTCGGCGTCAGATTAGGTTACGATAGCGGTCTGACTTACAAGAATTTCTTTTCTATCGGAAATGCTTTTGAGGGAATTCTAAGCGCGTCGCCTCATCATTTTCAGTTGACGGGGTTGTATGAATACCAGCAACCGGTGCCGGGGGCTCCCAATCTCGACTGGTATTTGGGACTCGGAGCACATCTGGGTGGTCTGTATGACAAGGAACACCGCGATAATGGCTTTCTTTTGGGTGCAGACCTTATTGCCGGAGTCGAGTACATCTTTCCTCAGGCACCTTTTGCCCTTTCACTCGACTGGAAACCGTCGATTAACTTTCTCAACGATTACAATGACTACTGGTATGCGGGTTTCGCTCTGAGTTTAAGGTATCGATTTAACTGATTTCCTTCCTTAAACTCCTATTCCATAAATCAAAAGAGGGTGCATCACATGTGTGATTTCACCCTCTTTGTATTCGTACTCCCCTTATGGGAGACAATTTCAACTATTCGATTCTCATTATCAGCGGCTTATTTAGATACAGCCGTTTTTATTTCGTATTTTCCCGATTTCGATGCGTGATGTTTTTACGGAAAACGATAAACCACACTGTTAATATTCATTCCGGCACCCACGGAGGCCATCACCACCGTATCTCCTTTGGCGAGCTCATGATTGTCCAATTCGCCGCGCACAATCATATCCAACAAGGTGGGAATGGTAGCCACCGACGAATTCCCCAACCACGAAATGGTCATCGGCATCACCTCATCGGGCACAACGTCGATGTTGTAAAGTTTGAACAACCGTTTAAGAATGGCTTCATCCATTTTGCCGTTGGCCTGGTGAATAAGGATTTTCTTTACCTGTTCGATGCCGATATTCAATTTATCGAGTCCGGCCTTGATAGTCGAAGGCACATTTTCCAACGCATACTGATATAACCGACGTCCGTTCATTTTCAGGTAATAATCTTTCTTCTCGGCCAATTTGGGATTGTAGGAATATCCCATGTGAAGCAGATGTGCATAATTGAGTGCATCGGTACGGCTGTTATGACCGAGAACACCTACCGGCACGTCGCTCTCGCAAGGTTCCAGCACAGCAGCTCCGGCGCCATCGGCATAGATCATGCTGTCGCGGTCGTGAGGATCGGATATGCGCGACAATATATCGGCTCCGATGACCAGTACTTTTTTGGCTTCACCCGACCGAATGTAATAATCGGCCTGAATAAGGGCCTGCACCCATCCCGGGCACCCAAACAAAATATCGTAGGCAACGGTAAAGGGATTGGCTATCCCCAATTTTTGCTTGGTGCGTGAAGAAAGCGTCGGCAAAATATCCATACGATTATTATCGACCAACGTTTCCCCGAAATTGTGCGCGAAAATAATATAATCGAGTTCCTCCTTATCGATTCCTGCAGCTTCCATTGCCCGCTGAGCAGCGATAACTGCCAAATCGGAAGTAACCTGATCGTCTTCGGCATAGCGTCGTTCGGAAATAGTGGTGATTTCTTCAAATTTTCGTACGATTTCTTCGTTAGGAATGGGCAACTTTTCTCCATTGGTATCGTAAAATTCATACGACAAAAAATCGTTGTTGGTCATCCGTTTTGTGGGTACAAAACATCCTGTTCCCGTAATAACACTGTATATTTTTTTCATAAAAAAGGCAATTTTTTCGTTTTTTGTATTTCCAATTTTCCTAAAAACTTCATGCAAATGTAGAAAATATAAATCGGAAAACCGCTCAAACCGATAAAAATTTTGAGAAGCTATTGATTATTTTTATGATATCATTCTTTCGTACAATCAAAATTTATTCGTTAATTTGCAAAATTAAATAACATCCTTTTTTAGTTATAAAGAATACATAATGACTTTTTCTGCGAAACAAATTGCTGATCATCTGCATGGTGAAATAATTGGCAATCCCGATGTACAAGTTCATTCATTTGCCAAAATAGAAGAAGGAAAGCCGGGAACCATCACGTTTCTGTCGAACCCGAAATATACGCACTATATATACGAAACCCAAGCCGATATTGTTTTGGTCAACAGCGATTTTGTTCCCGAAAAGCCCATAAAGGCTACAATGATTAAAGTCCCGAACGCTTACTCGGCGCTGGCCTCATTATTGGAGCTGGTTGAGATGAACACTCCCAAAAAGACGGGCATCGACGTTCGAAGTGCCATAGCTTCATCGGCTCAACTGGGTAAAAATATTTACATTGGCGCCTTCACCGTAGTGGAAGAAAATGCCAAAATAGGCGATAATTGCCAAATTTATCCTCAGGTTTACATTGGCGACAATGTAAAAATCGGGAAAAACACCCTTATCCATTCCGGAGTAAAAATCTATCGGGACTGCATCATCGGCGACAATTGCATTCTTCATTCCGGAGCCGTTATCGGCGCCGAAGGATTCGGTTTCAGTCGCGAAAAAGACGGTTATCGCAAAATACCCCAAACGGGCAATGTGATCATCGAAAACGATGTGGAAATCGGAGCAAACACCACCATAGACCGGGCAGTCTTTGGTTCAACCATCATCCATCAAGGCGTAAAACTCGATAACCTTATTCACATAGCACATAATTGCGAAATAGGAAAAAATACCGTCATGGCAGCTCAAGTGGGCATTGCCGGCTCATCAAAAATAGGAGAAAACTGCGTTTTCGGTGGTCAGGTAGGTATAGGAGGCCACGTAACCATTGGCGATGATTCGCAAATCGGTGCACAATCGGGAATCCTCAGCAATACCCCAAAAGGATCCCGCATCATCGGAACGCCTGCCATTCCCGTGAAAAATTACTTCCGCTCAAGCGTGCTCTTTGCCAAATTGCCCGCCATGGATCGTGAGCTGAGAGCCCTCAAAACAGAAATCGAAGAATTGAAGAAAAAATTAGAAGAAAAATAAGCGGCTTTTACGTGGAACAAAAAACACTTCTTTTGTGAAATTTTAATAATCGAAGAAATAGTGAAACAGAAAACGTTAAAAAAAAGTTTTACCCTCAAGGGTAAAGGATTACATACGGGTTTGGATATCGAAATCACATTTAATCCGGCACCGGTAGATCACGGGTATAAAATTAAACGTGTCGATTTGGAAAACCAACCCATCATCGAAGCACTAGCTGAAAATGTGATCAATACCGAACGCGAAACTCTTCTGGGAAAAGACAACGTAACCGTTGGCACGGTAGAGCACGGCCTTTCGGCACTCTACGGTCTCGAAATCGACAACTGCCTCATTGAGGTGAATGCACCTGAATTTCCCAATCTCGACGGCAGTGCTCTCGAATATGTAAAAGCAATAAAAGAAGTAGGTATTGTCGATCAAGAAAGAGAAAAAGACTATTATATCGTAAGAAAAAAAATTGAGGTTGACGATCCGGTAACCGGTTCCAAACTCACCCTGCTTCCCGATGATTGTTTATGCATTAATTCGTTTATCGAATTCGATTCGCAATACATTCCTAACCAATCGGCTTCGATGGAAGGGTTGGCCGAATACGAAAAAGAAATCGCTCCGGCACGTACCTTTGTTTTCGTTCGCGATGTACTTCAATTATTCAAGGCAGGGTTGATAAAAGGAGGAAATCTGGATAATGCCGTTGTTATTTATGAACGCAAACTTCCACAGGAAGAGCTCGACAAACTGGCCGATTTGATGAATGCTCCTCATCACGATGCCAATGAGCTCGGATACCTGAATCATCGTTCGCTTATTTTTCCCAACGAACCGGCAAGGCACAAAATTTTGGATCTCATCGGCGATATCGCACTCATCGGGAAACCGTTGAAAGGACGAATCATAGCCAAAAAACCCGGTCATCACATCAATAATCAATTGGCACGACTTATTCGCAAAGATATTCGGTTGAACGAAGTACAACCGCCCATTTACGAGCCCGACAAGGAGCCTCTTATGGATATCAACCGCATCCGACAATTACTGCCCCATCGTTATCCTTTTTTGATGGTGGACAAAATCATTGAAAAAACGGACAGGTACATCGTCGGTATCAAAAACATTACGGCCAACGAGCCCTATTTTCTCGGACACTTCCCCGAAGAGCCCATCATGCCCGGCGTATTGCAGGTGGAAGCAATGGCACAAACGGGTGGTTTACTCGTTCTTTCCAGACTGGATGAACCGGAAAGATATTCCACCTATTTCCTGAAAATCGATAATGTAAAATTCCGTCAGAAAGTGGTTCCGGGCGATACGCTCATTTTCAGGGTAGAACTCACGAGTGAAGTAAGAAGAGGCATTGCCACCATGAGAGGACTTGCTTTCAAAGGCGACAAAGTAGTTTCTGAGGCCGACTTCACGGCTCAAGTCATAAAAAACAAATAAACAATAAACGGTTGAATATATGAATGCGATTTCTCCCTTGGCATTTGTGCACCCCGAAGCAATAATCGGAGACAATGTAACCATCGAACCCTTTGCCTACGTTGACAGAAATGTGGAGATTGGCAATGGAACACATATCATGGCACATGCAACCATTCTTTACGGTGCGCGTATCGGAAACAATTGCACCCTATTTCCCCAGTCTACCATAGCCGCCATTCCTCAAGATCTGAAATTCAAAGGTGAAGATACCGTTGCCGTTATCGGCGACAGAACCGTTATCCGCGAGTGTGCCACCGTAAATCGGGGTACGGCTTCAAAAGGATTTACCATTGTTGGAGAAGATTGTCTCATTATGGCTTACAGTCATGTTGCGCACGATTGTGTGCTTAAAAATCATGTCATCCTGGGCAATGCGGCACAACTGGCCGGCGAGGTCGAAATAGACGATTATGCCATTGTGAGCGGCGGATCGCTGGTACATCAGTTTACCCGGATAGGGGCTCATGTGATGATTCAAGGCGGTTCAAAAATTTCCAAAGACATTCCCCCCTACGTGATGGTGGGGCGCGAACCCATATCCTACGTGGGATTGAATGTTGTGGGACTTCGCAGAAGAGGATTTACCGGTGAAAGAATCAATTCTATACAGGAAATCTACCGCTATTTATACCAATCGGGATACAATACTACACAGGCAACCGAAAGAATAGAAAACGAACTTCCCGATTCCGAAGACCGAAACTATATCCTCGATTTTGTCCGCAACTCAAGCCGAGGCATTGTTCGAGGGAACATGGATGTATAAGCTCATGACTCGCACGATATTTCCTGCCGAATGGTATCCGCAAAGCGGTGTACAGTTGACATGGCCACATGCCGGCACCGACTGGTTCGACATGCTCGACGAGGTAATCCCTTGTTATGTTGCCATTGCAAAAGAAATTTTGAAACGCGAAAAACTGCTCGTGGTTTGTCCCGATGGGGATGATGTGCTCCGACACTTCAACAAAGAAGAACGAAAAAACCTCCTCGTGGCGGTAGTCAGAAGCAACGACACATGGGCGCGCGATCACGGCGCTCTTTCCGTATTTAGGGATGGGAAGCCCGTCATTCTCGATTTCGGATTCAACGCTTGGGGACTGAAATTTGCGGCAAATTACGACAACCAAATCACCGGTGGACTTTATGCTCAAGACATTTTTCAACCCCAGGTGCAATACCGTTGCCATCTCAATTTCATTTTGGAAGGAGGCTCAATAGAGTCAGACGGCAAGGGGACGCTCCTTGCTACCTCTGAATGTCACACTTCGCCCAACCGAAATCAACCGATGGAGCTCGACGATATCGAGCAGTATCTGAAAACAACCTTGGGGGCAGAACGCGTGCTCTGGCTCAATCATGGCTATCTTGAAGGCGACGACACCGACCACCACATCGATACACTTGCCCGTTTCTGCAACGAACACACCATCGCTTACGTACAATGTACCAACCGGGACGACGAACATTTCGACGAACTGCAAGCGATGGAAAAGGAACTACGGTCGTTTGTCACGGCAGAAGGGAAACACTACACGTTGATTCCTTTACCCATGGCCGATGCCGTCTATTCCGAAGGCTATCGACTTCCTGCCACTTACGCCAATTTTCTCATCATCAACGGTGCCGTGCTCATGCCCTGTTATGGCACGCCGAGAGACGAAATGGCCAAACAGCAGCTACAGAAAGCTTTTACCGACAGAACGATTGTCGGCATCGACTGCCGACCGCTCATCCGACAACACGGGTCGCTGCACTGCACAGCCATGCAATATCCGCAAGGGTTTCTTTAAACAGGATACCCGTAAAACGAGACAAGCAGGTGTACAATACACTATCCGCAAGTTTTGTTTAAACCATGAGTCTACTTGAATAAGTCTTATTTATTGAAGATGAGCAAAAAATCAACCATAAAATCAGGTTTCCACAAAATTAATTTTCGGTATTTTGAATTTTATAAAGCAGACTCAACCATTCAACTATAAAAAGAAACGAGTGAGAAGAAAAAACAACTAAAACAATGAAAGTAGGAATCATACAACAAGCCAACACCGCCGATATACAGGAAAACGTTTCGCGACTGCAAATGGCCATCCGCACACTTGCCCGCCAAGGGGCAGAACTTATTGTGATGCAGGAGCTGCATAACGGTCTGTACTTTTGCCAAACGGAAGATCCGCATGTTTTCGAACAGGCCGAAACCATTCCCGGCCCCTCAACACTCAAGTTCGGTCAACTTGCAAAAGAACTGGGTGTGATCATTGTGCTTTCGCTTTTTGAGAAACGTGCTGCCGGCCTTTACCACAACACTGCTGTCGTGATCGAAAAAGACGGCACTATTGCCGGAAAATACCGCAAAATGCACATTCCCGACGATCCTGGATATTACGAGAAATTCTATTTCACCCCCGGCGATTTGGGTTTTATCCCCATACCTACCTCCGTTGGAAAACTCGGCGTGTTGGTTTGCTGGGATCAATGGTTCCCCGAAGCAGCACGATTGATGGCGCTGGCCGGTGCCGATCTGCTGATTTACCCCACCGCCATCGGGATGGAACTCACCGACACCGAAGAAGAGCAACAACGCCAGCTCGAGGCGTGGATAACCGTTCAGCGGGGGCATGCCGTAGCCAATGCCCTTCCCGTTATTTCGGTAAACCGTACCGGATACGAACCCGATCCTTCCGGTCAGACACACGGCATCCGGTTTTGGGGAAACAGTTTTGTTTGCGGACCTCAGGGCGAGATGCTTTTCCGGGCACCGGAAGATAAAGAAGTAGCCGAAATTGTTGAGATCGACACCCTCCGCACCGAACACACCCGCAGGATATGGCCATTTTTGCGCGACCGCCGAATCGACGCCTACGGGGATCTCACCAAAAGATTCAGAGATTAAATTTCCTTTTTCGCAAAAATCGGTCTGAAGTAAAACTTTTAACTGTCGTCGGAAATGAAAAATGCGGCACTTATATCCATCGGCTACAAAAGTGTTTATTTTAAAGTTCTCTACCATCTTTTTTATCCTGTCTTTTAGAATATCTCTTGCTTCAGTAGAAATCAGATTTAACATTTCGGCTGATGTTTTTCCGCATAATAGGTATCGTTTTGCATGTGCTGCACATGCCGGTCGGATCAACAGTTGGAAAATACAGCACACAAAATTTGCCGGAATAAAAATAAAAAGCTAATTTTGCACTCGCTTTTCGGGATGTAGCTCAGTCCGGTTTAGAGTACGCGTCTGGGGGGCGTGTGGTCGCTGGTTCGAATCCAGTCATCCCGACAAAAACACCTCAAGCCGAATATCGAACAAAGGGCATAATACAATGTCAACAAAGTTGAACGATACCGGCAACCCAACACTAAAAGAGGGTGAAATCTCAATGAGATTTCACCCTCTTTTACATGAAAAACTATACTATCGGCTTAATGTGAATTTATAAAGGTAGAACGAATAGGGCTCAATTTGCGATTCCAGTATATTACCCTCGGCGAAAACCTCTTTTTCTTCGGGAACAATAAAAAAAGGATTTTCCAAGGTATTTTCGGCATCCAACTTGTCCGACTTCAACGTGATGAGTTTTCCTCCGGTCAATTTTTCGGATTTCTTCAATCCACTGAAATTCAGTTTAACCGACTGAGTCTTATCTGAAGTATTCACGATTTTCACAATCACCTGCTGATGGGCTTTATCCCATACGGCACTCGCAAACAAGCCGTTTTGTCCTTCGGCTCCTGCCACAGGACGGTTATCCCTGGTAAGCGGAAGCACATGAGTACCCTTATTCCGCGAATAAAGCTGCTGTACGTAATAGCTGACCGTCTTCACCGAGCGTAAATTATCGAACCAGATCATATCAGGGCGCCATTGCCAACCTTCTGCATGAGCAAAAAGAGGAGCATACGTTGCCATGTGTACCACATCGGCATTGCGTTCCATGCCGGTCATGAAAGCAGCTTCGAGCAGTGAGGTATAGAAATGGTTCCATTTCTTGCCTTCACCATGACAGGCATATTCCCCTGCAAAAACCTTTGGTCCTTTGCGGTCATAATTATCGTAACGCGAACCCTGATTGAGAAACCAACTTTCGGGGCGATAAAAATGCTCATCCACCAAATCCACATTGATGCGTTTCATCTCAGGCCAAAGGTACTCAAATTGTTCCCCTTCGGATGAAGGACCCGAACTACCGATGATTTTTATATCGGGATAAGCCTTGCGAATGGCCTTGACAAAAGGCTCGAGACGTTCGGGATACTCAGGTCCCCACTGTTCGTTGCCTATACCGATAAATTTAAGATTAAACGGAGCGGGATGACCCATTTCTGCGCGCAATTTGCCCCATGTAGTCGTAACATCGCCATTGGCAAATTCAATCAGATCCAATGCATCCTGAATATAGCTTCCCAACTCGCTCACAGGTACATGGGCTTTGGGATCGTCGTTTTGAAACTGGCAGGCGAGGCCACAACTGACCACCGGAAGCGGTTCTGCTCCAATCTCCTCGCATAAAAGAAAATATTCATAAAAACCGAGACCGTAACTCTGATAGTAATCGGGATAGAAACGATGGGTAAAGGTATATTGCCAACGGTTTTCGTTCAACGGCCGGTTTTCTACAGGGCCTACGCTGTTTTTCCAGTTGTATCGGGTTGCCAAATCGGTTCCCTCCACAATACACCCGCCGGGAAAACGAAAAACACCGGGATGCATGTCGTAAAGTGCCTGAGCCAAATCCTTACGAAGTCCATTTTCATGTCCCTTCCACGTATCAACAGGAAAGAGCGAAACATGTTCCAAATCGACCCCCTCACGTGAAGTCAGGAAAATTCGCAAAACAGATTTGGCAAATGTCTTATCGGGTTTCAGGATGACCCGATATTTTTTCCACTCCGAAGAATTGATGATCAGCTCTTGCGAAGCGAAAGCCTGCCGTTCGCCTTGTGAAGATACATCGACCAGTTCGATCTTGATTTTTGCATTTTTTGCAGCATCTGCTGTTCGCGCCCACACCGAAAAACGGTATTCTTCACCCTTTTTAACACCGATTCCGAAGTAACCCTCATTATCCAATCCCGTATGTTTATGCGGGTGACCGGCATATTCCAATCTCACATAATGCGGATTCCTTTCAAAAGGGCCATCGTTACGGACAATTACTTTGCCAAAAGGCTTCCATCCCATTAAACGGTCGGGAAATTCAAAAGAACGGTTTTTCACCAACTCGGCATATAATCCTCCATCGGCCGCATAATTGATATCTTCGAAAAATAAACCATACATGGTAGGTTGAATCTCGGCGCCGGGTTTATTGGTTTTGATAACCATTTCGTTGGTTTGAGCACAAAGCGGATAAGTAAGTAAAACGCTCAATAAAATGACGAATAATCTTTTGTAATTTCTCATATCGAAAAAATTAAAAAATTAAAAACCATGTTTTGTTTCAACAAATTGATTGCCCCAATCCTGCAAAGATAAAGAAATTCATGAAATAAATGTTATCTTTGCAATTAAATACAAAACTAAGCCGACAAGTATAGCTGCAAAATATCACTCAATAATTTATTTAGGTTATATATTTTTATGGAATGGTTACATGAACTGATTTTCGGAACCGGTGTTGCACATGCAATATTTATATTGGCACTGGTCATTTCGATAGGTATTTTACTGGGAAAAATAAAAATCTTCGGCATATCGTTGGGAACAACATGGATTTTGTTCGTCGGTATTTTCTTCGGCCATCTTGGTTTGGGAATCGACGAAAACGTTCTTCATTTTTTAAAAGAATTCGGATTAATCCTGTTTATTTACTCTATCGGGATGCAAGTGGGACCCAGCTTTTTTTCGTCTTTCAAACAAGGAGGAATAACGCTTAATTTACTTGCATCGGCTATCGTTTTTTTGGGTGTGATCATTGCCTATGTCCTTCATTTAATCACCGGTGTGCCTATTCCTACTATGGTGGGGATCCTATCGGGAGCGGTTACGAACACTCCCGGACTGGGAGCCGCACAACAAACCTATTACGACATGACGCACCAAAGCGATCCTTCCATCGCCATGGGGTATGCCGTAGCTTATCCGTTGGGAGTGGTGGGCATCATCTTAACATTAATCATACTACGGTATTTGTTCCGCATCAACTTTGAAAAAGAAAATAAAGAACTCGACAACTTCAATGCTTCGAAACTCACCGAAGCTCGTATGTTTTCTCTGCAAGTGCTGAATCCGGCCATTTTCGGAAAAACAATTCAAGAAATCAAACAGTTCATCAACCGCGAATTTGTGATCTCCCGTGTGCTCCATGCCGATACGGAAACGCTGGAAATTCCACGGCCCGATACCCGCCTTTACGAAAACGATAAGGTATTGGTTGTTTCCAATTTGAAAAACATCGACATCATCGAAGCTTTCATCGGAAAACGAATCGATATGGACAAAAGCGATTGGGATAAACTGGATTCACAGCTGGTTTCGCGCCGAATTGTCATTACCAAACCACAAATCAACGGGAAATCCATCGGACAACTTCAACTTAGAACACTATATGGGGTAAACATCACACGGGTCAACCGAGCCGGAGTGGATTTGGTTGCCGATTCAAGGCTGCAGTTGCAGTTGGGAGACCGGGTGACAGTAGTGGGGTCGGAAGCTGCTATTGCCAACGTAGAGCAGTTGTTGGGAAATTCGCTTAAGCGCTTGAGGGAGCCCAATTTGGTTTCCATTTTCATCGGTATCGCTCTGGGTGTTCTTTTGGGAAGCATTCCTTTCTGGATTCCCGGAATACCTCAACCCGTTAAACTCGGCCTTGCCGGAGGGCCGTTGATTGTAGCCATTCTTCTCAGCAAATTCGGCCCTAATTTTAAACTCGTTACCTACACCACCATGAGTGCCAACCTCATGTTGCGCGAAATCGGTATCGCCATATTTCTCGCTTGTGTAGGACTTGGAGCAGGAGAAGGTTTTGTGGAAACTGTAATAAATGGTGGTTATAAATGGATCGGCTACGGTGTAATCATCACGATGGTGCCGCTGCTCATCGTTGGCATTATCGGGCGAAAAGCTTGCAAGTTGAATTATTTTACGTTGATGGGACTGATTTCGGGAAGCATGACCGATCCTCCGGCCTTATCATATTCCAATGCAACAGCAGGAAACGATGTGCCGGCGGTCAGTTACGCTACAGTCTATCCGTTAGTCATGTTTTTGCGCGTAATCACGGCACAACTCATGATTCTTCTTTTCCTTTAAAAGACCTCTCTTTTTTCAATCGATTGCAATGCCGTTTCGAAAAAAGTCGGGGAATTTTGTACCTATCGAATTAAAAATAATGTAGTTTTGTTGCTGTTCTTTTTAGATTCATAGGTAAATTTATGGCAACTATCCATATAAAATTCAATATTGATTACTATACCCGGTGGGGACAAGAGGTGTGTATTTGCGGATCCGTTCCCGAGTTGGGGATGTGGGATGAAAACAAAGCACGGAAATTATCTACGACAGACGGTCATCATTGGAGTACAGAAATTACAGCCACGAAAACAAAGGCTGTAGCCTATTACTACTTCATCAAAGAAGGAGAAACTACTGTTCGCCGCGAATGGGGAACATGCCGCCTGTTGAAAACCGGAAGCAAAAAAACATTCTCTATTGAAGATCACTGGAAAGATAAGCCATCACACCAATACCTCTTTTCTAAGGTTTTTACCGAAAGTGTGTTTGCTCATGAAAAAAATGAGGTAACATCTACATACAAAAATGGCAATCTATTGCTCAATGTGCTTTGTCCTTATGTAGAAAAAAACATGCAATTGGTTATCAGTGGCGAAAGCGACGGATTGGGCAATTGGAATTTGACAAAAGCGTTGCCGCTGGCTTATGTTGGCGACGGCGAATGGGAAATTGTTCTGGATGCAGAAAAGATGAAACCGCCAACAGCCTATAAATTTGTCATCATCGACGTTTCCACAAAAAAAGCAATCCGGTGGGAAGATGGCGACAACCGCCTATTATATTTTCAGGGAGAGAAGAAGGATGATTTCATGCAGGTTGAAATGGCCATTCCTTTTCGATATGCTTATTATGTGTGGAAAGGGTGCGGCGTTGCCATACCTGTTTTTTCGCTTCGTTCGGAAGAAAGTTACGGGATAGGCGATTTCAACGATCTGAAAAAAATGGTTGACTGGGCAGCCACTTCCGGTCTGCACATTGTTCAACTTCTACCTATCAACGACACCACAAAAACCAAAACCTGGCGCGACTCGTATCCCTATTCGGCAATATCCGTTTTTGCACTGCATCCCATTTATCTTGGTCTTGCCGATTTCCTGCTCAAGAATCCGCAAAACCGGGCAGCTTATGAGGCGGAAGCAAAGAAACTGAATGCGTTAAAAAAGGTCGATTACGAAAAAGCCTTACACTTGAAATGGAAATATTGCCGCGAATTATTCCGTCAGGAAGCCGAGAACGTTCTTGCCTCAACAGCATATCGTGCATTCTACAAGGAAAACGAGTCCTGGCTTTTTCCCTACTGTTGCTATTGCTATTTGCGGGATAAATACAATACCGTAGATTTCGAAAATTGGGACGAATTTGCGCACTATGATAATGCGCAACTCAAGCGCATGTTGAGAAAGGACGACACAGCACGTCGCGAAATCGATTTCTACAGCTTCATACAATACCTGCTTCATTGTCAACTTTCGGAAGTTAAAGAATATGCGCACAAAAAAGGGGTAGCGCTTAAAGGCGATATCCCCATCGGCGTTCATAGGCACAGTGTGGATGTATGGACGAATCCCGAATTGTTTAACAGGGATACCCAAATGGGTGCTCCGCCCGACGATTTTTCGGTATTCGGACAAAATTGGGGATTTCCTACCTACAATTGGCCTGCTATGGAAAAAGAAAATTATGCGTGGTGGAAAAGACGTTTTCAAAAAATGGCAGACTATTTTGATGCCTATCGCATCGATCATATTTTGGGCTTTTTTCGCATATGGGAAATACCTACCGATGCCGTTCAGGGATTACTCGGGCAATTCAGCCCCGCCCTTCCTTACACTCCCGATGAACTTGTTGCGGCAGGAATCCCGTTCGATGAAGAAAGAATGGCAAAACCGTTTATTCATGAAAATTTCCTGTCGGTATTCTTTGGCGAATATACCGAAGAAGTTATCCACATTTTTTTAGAACCTATAGGAAAACAACAGTTTCGATTGAAACCATTTTGCGACACTCAACTGAAAATAAAAAACCTGTTTAGAGGCCACTACGATGCAAAAGCCAATAGAATCAGAAACGGACTGACAGAATTGTGTGCCGAAGTACTGTTTGTGAGAGACCGACAGGAAACCCACAAATTCCATCCGCGCATTGCTGCTCAATTTACGTACTCGTATCGTTATCTCGACAATGCTGTAAAACAAGCTTACAATCGGCTTTATGACGACTTTTTCTATTACAAGCACAACGACTTCTGGCGCGAGCAAGCCATGAAAAAACTCCCCCCGCTTATTTCTGCCACATCCATGATGGCTTGCGGAGAAGACCTCGGCATGGTTCCCCAATGCGTACCCTCTGTGATGCAGGAATTGCAAATATTGAGCCTCGAAATTCAACGCATGCCGAAAACCGCTCACACCCTTTTCTCGGACCTTAAGCATTTGCCCTATCTTTCGGTCTGCACCACATCTACTCACGATATGTCGCCCATAAGGGCATGGTGGGAAGAAAACAAAGAAGTGACACAACGCTATTACAACCATGTTCTCGGACATGAAGGTGAGGCTCCCGATGAATGTACGCCGGAGTTATGCCGCGAAATTTTGGAATTGCATCTCCAATCCTCCTCATTGTGGGTGATTATTCCGTGGCAAGACTGGATAGCTATCGACGGCGAACTCCGTTACCCCGACCCACATGCCGAACGCATCAACATTCCGGCAAACCCGAAACATTACTGGCAATACCGTATGCATATTTCTTTGGATAGTCTGCTGAAAGAAGATCGTTTCAATGCCATAATAAAAGAAATGACACAGCGGGAAAAATAACCGACCCTTTGTGAAAATTGTCATGCGACCGACTCTTTTTGAAGAGATCGTTTCATCTTTAATTTTAAATTGCTTATTTTTGTGCAATTGAAAAAACAAACACCATAATCGTCAAATTTTTTATAAATGAAAACGCTAAAGATACCCTTGCAAAACATTTCGCATTACGAAACCTTTTTCGACCGAATTCAATATCTTAATGAAGCAGGTGCCGAAGCCGCAATCGATCAAGTCAATTGGAAAGAAACATTCCCGAAATACCTGCCTGTTAGCGTTCACGCAGCACACGACGATAATTGTCTTTATCTGCTTTATCGGGTAAAAGGAGAGATCTTGAGAACGGTCAACAACAAAGATTTTATGTCGGTATGGGAAGACAGTTGCGTAGAATTTTTCATGCAACGTCAGGGCGAAAAAACATACCGAAATTTCGAATGCAATGCCAACGGGGTACTCTTGGCTGCCATACATGAAAGCCGTGAAAAAGCAGAAAAATTGTCACCCGATGAAATGGCAAGCATCACAAGACACGCATCTATACAACACTACTACGAAGGGAAAAAAGAAGTAAGCGATTGGACTCTATATCTGGAAATTCCCAAGCAAACGATGGGATTTTCAGCCGAAGAATCACTCTCGGGAAAAAAGATCAAGGCCAACTTTTATAAATGTGGCGACAAAACCGAAGAACCCCACTTCCTGAGCTGGAGTCCCATCGACACTCCGGAACCCGACTTTCACGTCCCTTCCTTTTTCGGTTTACTCGAAATGGAATAATACAATTCACAATATAAAACACACATTTCCATGCAAGACAATCAAAAATTAATAGACATTGCAGCACATTTTATTACTCCCACCGATATAATCGAAGTAAAACCACTGGGAGCAGGTCACATTAACGATTCGTTTAAAGTAGTCAACGGCAACGATGAGTATGTTCTGCAACGTATCAACCACTCTATTTTCAAAAATGTGGATCAGTTGCAAAAAAATATCTTCCGTGTAACCTCTCACATTCGAAAAAAACTTGAAGAAGCAGGCGAAACGGATATCGATCGCAAAGTGCTGACGTTGATCCCCACCCACGACGAAAACCTCTATTACCGGGATGCCGATGGAAATTACTGGCGAATGACATTATTTATTAAAGACAGCAAAAGTTACGACGATATCAACCCCGATTTGGCTTATCGTGCGGGGCTGGCTTTCGGTGATTTTCAACGGATGCTATCCGACCTCCCCGGAGAACCTTTATATGAGACCATTCCCAACTTTCACAACATGGAATACCGGTTGGAATCGTTTCGAGATGCTGTAAAGAGAGACCGGGTTGGACGGGTAATGGAAGTATCCGATCTGATCAAGGAAATAGAAGCCCGTGCCAACGACATGTGCCGTGCAGAACGGCTCCATCGCGAGGGAAAACTGCCCAAGCGCATCAATCATTGCGATACCAAAGTAAATAACATTCTTTTCGACTATAACGACCAAGTGCTGTGTGTAGTAGATTTAGACACGGTGATGCCGGGATATGTCCTCTCCGATTTTGGCGATTTCATCCGCACGGGTGCAAATACCGGTGCAGAAGACGACAAAAATCTCGACAATGTGAACCTCGATTTAGATATCTTTAAAGCATACTCTGAAGGTTATTTGGAAAATGCTTCGGATTTTCTTACCGATACCGAAATCGAAAATCTTGCTTTTGGAGCCAAACTGCTCACGTACATGCAAACTGTGCGCTTTCTTACCGATTACCTTGACGGCGATACCTATTACAAAATTAACTACGGTAATCACAACCTGGTACGTTCGCTTGCGCAATTCAAATTGTTGTTGAGCATGGAAGAAAAGTTCGATCAAATGCACCAAATGGTCCTCGATACGGCTGCGAAACACAAAAGATAGCCGGTTGACTCTAGACCATAATAATAAAAGCTAAAAATAAAACCTATGTAAAGAAAAAATAGTATCTTTGCACCGCTTATTTTTTGATACGATTGTGGCAAAATTCAGCTCATACAATATATCCCTTAAGAACTTTTCGCCTGAAGTTCATTCCTATTCTTTCGCATTGGATAAAAAATTTTTTGAAGCAATTGATGGAGAAGAAGTTAGAAAAGGAACACTACAAGTTGAACTAAAGGTAAAAAAAGTTGCGACGACCTATGAATTCGATTTCGATATCCATGGAATTATACAAATTCCCTGCGATCGTTGCCTTGACGAAATGGATCAGAAAATCGATACGCATAACCGACTCATTGTAAAAATGGGAAGGGAATATGCGGAAGAAAGCGACGAAATCGTTATCATTCCTGAGGAAGAAGGGGAAATCAACATTGCATGGTTTCTGTACGAATTTATTGCGCTTAACATCCCGATAAAACATGTACACGAACCCGGAAAATGTAACCGAAATATGACTAAAAAACTTCATCGACACACCGTGGTGACTGACGAAGGAGAAGAATCCGGCGAACCACTCGACGAAGGTGGTGATACGGATTTCGAAGATAATCAACAGGAAACAACCGATCCCCGATGGGATGTCCTGAAAGGGATAGATTTAGATGAATAATAAATTAACTAAATAAACAGAGAAAAATGGCACATCCAAAAAGAAGACGATCATCAGCAAAACAAGGGAAAGTACGTTCCCATGATCATGCAAAAATGCCGACCTTGGCAATTTGTCCCAATTGTGGTGCGTGGCACATTTACCATATGGTATGCAACGAATGTGGCTACTACAGAGGAAAACTCGCTATTGAAAAAGGGACTACAGCATAAATTTTCAAACAAAAAATTTAATACAAAAAAAATCCCAAGAAACGTATGCTTTCGAGGGACTTTTTTTTCTTATCACATCAACAGCAAATCAGGATGAATGCGGTTATTACCGGAATTGCGGCAAGCATTCCCGACTATATTCTTACTAACAAGGAATTGTCGCAAATGGTCGACACAAGCGACGAATGGATAACAACCCGAGTTGGGATTAAAGAACGACGCATACTGAAAGGCGAAGCCCAAGGCGTATCGGTTTTGGCATCAAAAGCCATAGCCGAGTTGCTCGATAAAACCAACACAACATCCGAAGAAGTTGATGCCATTGTATTTGCCACAAGCACACCCGACCATCTTCTCCCTTCCACTGCTTCCATTGTTGCCGAACAAAATCACATCAAAAACGCATTCTGCTTCGATATGGAGGCAGCGTGCAGCGGTTTCATTTTCGGTCTTGAAGTTTGCAACGGACTCATTAAAACCGGGCGATACAAAAAAGTGATTCTGGCGGCAGGTGAAAAAATGTCGGCTATCGTAAACTATGAAGATCGCAATACATGTCCACTATTTGGGGATGCTGCTGCTGCCGTAATGATTGAGCCCTGCGAAGAAAATATCGGTATCATCGATGCCATTCTACGAACCGACGGAGTGGGATACGAACCACTTCAAGTGAAAGCCGGAGGCAGTAAATATCCTGCTACGCACGAAAGGATAGATAAAAACGAGCACACCCTTCATCAGGATGGGAAAGTAGTTTTTAAATATGCCGTATCCCATATGGCCGATGTTTCACTGAAAATCATGGAGAGAAACAGCCTCACTAAGGATAATGTGGATTGGCTGGTTCCTCATCAGGCCAACATGCGCATCATCGATGCCGTGATACAACGCACGGGCATTCCGCGTGAAAGAGTGATGATCAATATCGAAAAATATGGCAATACGAGCGCAGTAACCATCCCCTTGTGTCTATGGGAATGGGAACATAAGCTACGTAAAGGTGATAATATTATCCTTACGGCTTTCGGCGCCGGATTCACATGGGGTGCCGTTTATTTGAAATGGGGCTACGACGGAAACCAAATAACATAAATATGAAATCGATAGTTACCTTATTTTTTTCTCTGTTCTTATCGGCATTTTTTTGCGTTCAGGCAGCAAAAGTGGATACCGTTGTCACGCACAGCCAAAAAATGCAAAAAGACATAAAAGCCGTGGTAATCACACCCGACTCATATGCTCGTCAAACAAAATTTCCCGTACTTTATCTTCTTCACGGCTATAGTGACCGGTACGACGGCTGGGTAACCAAAGTACCTGCCATAAAAGACCTTGCCGACCTTTACGATATGATCATCGTTTGTCCTGACGGTGCTTATGGAAGTTGGTATCTCGACAGCCCGATCGACCCCGATTTTCAATATGAAACCTACATCGCTGACGAACTGGTCAATTGGATTGATCAGAACTATCGAACTATCCCATCCCGATCAGGCAGAGCCATTACCGGCCTGAGTATGGGAGGTCATGGCGCATTATACCTGGCCTTCCGTCATCAGGATATCTTCGGCGCAGCCGGTAGCATGAGCGGAGGAGTGGATATCAGGCCCTTTCCCAACAATTGGGATCTGGCAAAACGATTGGGAAAACAAAGCGAATATCCCGAACGTTGGGAACAGAACACCGAGATAGGGCTGTTACACCTGCTTACTCCCAATTCGCTTCAACTCATCATCGATTGCGGAACAGAAGACTTCTTTTATGAGGTCAATAAAAAGTTGCACGAAGCGCTTCTTTACCGCAACATTCCTCACGACTTCATCTCCCGTCCGGGTGTGCACAATTGGGATTATTGGGGAAATGCCATCAAATATCAGGCCTTATTTTTTAACCGGTATTTCGAAACAAATAAAATGAAAAAATGAAAAAACGACTCGCGTTCCTTTCTTTTTGGATTATATGGATCGGCCTCTTTGCACAAACAACCGGTTCCTCTTTCAAATTTGCATTGGTTACCGACACACACGTCGGAAATCCCAATAATAATGAAGACCTCTATCGAACAGTAAAAGACATCAATGCGTTGCCCGACATTGCATTTGTCATTGTGTCGGGCGATGTCACCGAATTTGGTTCGGATGAAGAACTGCAAACGGCAAAAGAACTGCTCTCTAAGCTAAATAAGTCCTATTATGTGATTCCCGGCAATCACGATTCCAACTGGTCGGAAAGTGGGACAAATAGCTTTAAACAGATTTTTGGAGCAGAAACTTTTGGATTCGAATATAACGGTTACCAATTTATCGGTCTGGCATCGGGACCAAATATGCGCATGGGACCCGGGCAAATTCCTCGCGAAAATCTTACCTGTTTTTTTGAAGAACTCGAAAAAACCGACAAAAACACCCCGATCATTGTCGTGAATCATTATCCAATGGATTCTTCACTGAACAATTGGTTCGAAGTGTTGGATGCCTTGCGACCCTACAACGTAAAGCTGATGCTTTGTGGACACGGTCATGTCAACAAAGCATTAAATTTCGAAGGTGCGAATGCTGCCATGTGCCGATCCAATCTTCGGGGGAAAGCCAAATTCGGAGGATATACCATCATCACTGTTTCAGCAGACTCCATTTGCCTTCAAGAACGCATTGTATCTGGACAAACCCTTTCACCGTGGCTTTGTTATTCTACCACCGGCCGCCCTCAATGGATAGACAATCCCCCGCGTCCCGATTATACAATAAATAATCAACATCCCTATGTGAAAGAAATTTGGAGCATTCAAGAAACAAGCGATATGGGCAGCGGCATGTGTTTAACTGCCGGATTGCTCATTTACACCAACACCAACGGAGAAATAAAAGGCGCAGATTCGTCGACAGGGAAAACCGTATGGACATACAAAACCAACGGAAAAATTTACTCTACTCCTACCGTATATAAAAACACGGTATGGTGCGCTTCCACCGATTCCTGCCTTTACGGTTTGAACCTGAAAAACGGTAAAATACGGTTTAAAATGAAAACCAACAACGCTGTTGTGTCCTCTCCGGTATGCACAGACAACAAGGTGATCCTTGCCGGAGGTGATGGTCATTGCCGTGCATGGTCAGTAACCAACGGTAAGACGATGTGGGACTTCGACAGAGTAAAAAATTTCGTCGTTACCCGCCCCCTCGTAAAAGACCATACCGTATTCTTCGGAAGTTGGGGAAATGAATTTTATGCCATCGATACTCGAAACGGAACACTGAGGTGGAAATGGACAAACGGACAAACCAACCGCATGTTTTCGCCGGCACAAGTGTGGCCTGTTGCCTCGCATGGTCGCATCTATCTGGCTTCGCCTGACCGCTATATGACGGTGCTCGACGAAAAGACCGGTATTGTGGTGTGGCGATATAACGATCCCGAAAACCGGGTACGCGAATCCCTCGGTATTTCGGAAGACGGAAATACCATCTATGCCAAGACGATGGACGGAAAAATTCTAGCCATCGACGCCTCGGTTTCCGATCGGAAAGTAAAATGGATTTCGTCGGGAGAAGATATGGGTTATGAACTGGCACCAACGGCCATCCCCGAAAAAAACGGCATCGTATATGCACCCACAGACAAAGGGTTGATCTATGCCTACCGTGCATCCGACGGTCACTTCTTGTGGAAATACCGAATTTCTTCCGCATTGATCAACATGATTCTGCCCACCAACCACAACGAAATATATGTTTCGGCAATGGACGGCAAACTGGTCAAACTCAAAGTCCTTACCGGTCATCCGTAAAAAAATCGTTTTAAATACTGAAAGAGGAATCGTTTATCTGATGTGCTGTTCAAAGAAAATTCAAATGTGAAGAGAGGGAAGAGGGACAGACTAACCGCTACACTTTTACGACTTTTTTCAGCCCGACATAAAAAACGTAGCCCGAAACGTTATCGTAGCCCATTTCCCGAATATGGTGAACATAATGCCGTACTTGACTAAGGTATCCCGATTCTTCTGCATCGCCAAACTTATAATCAACCACAATCACCTCGTTGTCACCAATCATCACCCTGTCGGGACGACTGAAACCAAAAGCGGGATGCAACACTTGCGTTTCGTTTAGAATTTGATATTTACCCGAATACCAATCGTTTACCTCCTGAATCGACAACCATTCGCGAAGCGAAACAAGAAGTTGATTTTTCTTTTCAGCGGTAATCTCGCCGGCCAAGTATTTCTTCTCCACAGCCTTTTCCAGATCGTCCAATGTTTTGATGCAGCTGATAATCTCATGCATCAACATGCCGTAATCGCGGTTGCCATCGTCGGTAAAATAGCCGATACTGTTTAAGCGAAGCCTCAGCCGATCGGAAAACGGGACCGACTGCCACTTCCCCGCCTTATAGGCGGCTGGGATTGCTTTATCGGAAGACGAAACAAGTTGGTCGGGATTCCCAAACTCAACCATCCCGTTTTCCTTGTCCTCCCGGAAATAATCGTTCAGCACAACCGTCAATCCATTATTCTCAACACCAGCATCAAATAAATCCTTTTCAGCTACACTCAGCCACAATAGATCGGCCACACTTTTTACGGCTATCTCCTCTTTTTTCTTATTCTTCGGTTTAGGTGCAAAAATAACCATACGATGCTTTGCTCGGGTAAAAGCCACATACAGCAAATTCAGATTATCGATATAGGCAAAGAGCTTTTCTTGCAGGTAATCTTCGCGGAAAATGGTATTTTGCAAGCCACTCGAATAGCGCAACGGTACAATGCTCAGTTCGTTGAAAGGCGGCCTGTCGGGGTGACACCAAATAATGGTAGTATGGTTGGGATTATGATCCACCTCCCAATCCACAAAAGGCATAATAACCACGCCAAAGCCCAATCCTTTGGATTTATGAATGGTAAGCAGTCGGATGGCATCTTGGTCATCGGGCGAAAAAAGGGCTTTCTTATACCCCTTATCATCCCACCATTCCAGGAAGCTGTTCACATCCGACGAAGCATCGGCACTGAATTTCAGCACAATATCCAGAAATGCCTGCACATAGGCATTCTCTTTTTCGTCGAGAACATCATCCGATAAAGCAAAAAAAGCCTCGACCATCTCGTACAAAGGGAGTGAACTCAACTGTTCAATGCGTTCACTTATTTCGTGTGGAAAGCCTATATCACCATTGATGAATACAGCCTGCAACGCCTTGTCGGGAGAATATTTCCGATGAAAACGGTAAAATTCGTAAACGGCAAGAAATTGGCAAGTGCGGTCTTCCCTGTTTTGAAAATAACGCAGCAATGCCAGTATAGCCTTTACACTACGGGCATTACCAAGCTGAAGCGCCTCGTTGGAAATGATGTCGTAACGGTATTTCGAATCGGGATGCGCATCGGCATAGGCAAGCAACGTTTCTGCAACCGTCACTGCTTCCTCATTCGTACGCACCAGAATGGCGATATCTTTTAATGCAAAACCTTGATCCTGCAACGATTCAATCTCCTTCGGAAGCCGAACCAATGCCTGCGATCTCCAATTGTCGTCCTCATCTTCGGTATTCAGAAAAGTAACCCGTACAAATCCTTGATCGGCGTTTTTTTTGGAAGGAATTCGTTGACAAACGTGCGTATAGACCTCCATTATTTTTGTCTGTGCATACTGCACAAAATCACTTTTGGGCATGGCCTCCAACGAACGGTTAAAATCGTTTTGCAAAAGTGCTGCACTGCTACGGAAAAGCGAATTGTTGAAATACACAATTTTTGCATCACTCCGCCAATTGGTATCGAGCGAATGCGTACAAACATTCTCCAAGCCGAAATCGTGCACAATCTGCTCTTCAATCAAGCGCCAGTCGGAATTGCGCCACCGATAAATGCTCTGTTTCACATCCCCCACCACGAGATTAAAATTGCCTCCTGCAAGACTTTCTTGCATCAGCGGACGAAAATTATCCCACTGCATAGCAGACGTATCCTGAAATTCGTCGATCATGTAATGAAAAAGGTGTGTCCCCGTTTTTTCGTAGATAAAAGGTGTATTGCTATCTTCAATAATTTTGTTGAGCAACTCGGTAACATCCGAAAGAAACAACGTGCCGGTTTCCCGTTGCTGTTTCGTCAGCCGGTTTCGGATATCGTTAAGGATACCCAACGTATAATAGTAGGTGAGAATGGTTTTGGCAGAAAAGTAAAAAATTGAATTTTCGAAAAGGTGCACCGCCTCTCTCACACAGGCATTCAATCCTTCGATATAAGCCGCCTCGATACGCGATTTCTTTTCGGCAGACGTGTTTTTTGTCGTCCAGTTTTCCGGATTATCCGCAAGATTAATAAATGTGGCAGTAGGTTCTTTCACCTCACCGTTTGCCCATTTTACAAAATGCAAAAAAGGCGAATTTTTTCCCCCTTTAAAGTCGGAATGGTGCAGACCGGAACGACTCATCAGATTCACCCCCCTCTCCCCTATCGCTTTCAGTTCATTCTCGAATGCGCGCACAATCTTGATCAGTTTTAGACGATAGGCATCGAGATATTTTTTGTCGTGAATCCGTTCGCGGTCGCTTTGCGAAAACAATCGGTATTTTTCGTTGAACAACTGCGAAGCGAGCTCCTGAATATCTTTCTTTATGGACCAGCTTTTGTTTTGCTGAATCTTGTCCTGCATGAAAGCCAGCAACCATCCGGCCAACTCGCTGTTTTCGGGCTTATCCAACTCGAAAATCATCATGTCGATAATCTCCGAAAGAAAAACCTCTTCATCCACTTCGATGTTGTATCCGCCGTTTAACCCCATTTCGCGCGTGAAAGCACGCATGATCTGCTGAAAAAAACGGTCGATGGTGCTGACGGAAAATCCGGAATAATCATGCAACATGCTCTCCAGTATCTCTTTTGCCTGCCGGTCGACTTGCATTTCGCTCAACGAAAAATCCTCCATCAGTATAGACCGGTAATCCGATTCGCCACCCGCTGAAAGTTGGTGAAGCTCTTCCACAATGCGCGACTTCATCTCGTCGGTGGCCTTGTTGGTGAACGTCACGGCAAGGATATGCCGGTAATGGTAAGGCGAAGCAAAGAGCAAACGAAGATACTCCGCAGTCAGTCGGTGTGTTTTTCCCGATCCTGCCGAGGCTTTAATGAGCTGAAGCTGCCGGCGTTCAGAGAATGTTCGCTTTGGCATATCCTTCCTCCCGGAGAATATTCAACACCTTTTCGCGATGATCGCCTTGTATGATGATTTCTCCGTTTTTGACCGATCCACCCACACCGCATCGGGTTTTTAGCAATCTTCCCAATGCTTCCAGTTCCTCTTCTGTTCCCTGAAAACCGGTAACAAGGGTAACTGCTTTCCCTTTTCGGTTTCGTTTGTCGAGGTAAACACGCAACAACTGCTTTCCTTTTGGAATCGCTTCACCCTGTGCTTCCTGCTCTTCTTCCCGATAATGATAATCGGGATTAGTCGAATACACCATTCCCAATCGTTTTTTCCAATCGTTCATTTTGCATGAAAAGTTTTTTCAAAGATAGGATTTTTTGCTCATACACTAAAGAAAATGGTATTTATGTGCAAAAAATGCTGTATATTAGCAGTTGAAATGATCCTATAAAAAGCCCATAATGATAGAGACCGTAAAAGTTCACTGTTTAAATACAAATGAATACAAAGAAGTGCCGATGGGATCTTCATTGGAAGAACTCATTGATGTTTTCGGAGTAAAAATGCCTTATCTCATTGCCAATGCAAAAGTAAATAACAAGACAGAATCGCTAGCATACCGGGTATATAGACCTAAACGAGTTGAGTATGTAGATTTAAGCAATTCGTCGGCAATGCGCACCTATACCCGCTCCCTCTGCTTTATTCTGGCAAAAGCGGTGGACGATACCATTCCTAATGCCAAAATATTTATTGAACATTCCATATCGAACGGGTATTATTTTCAGATAAAAGCCGACGAAGAGGTAACGCCGGAGAAGTTGCAACTCATTCTTGCCCGAATGCGCGAAATCGTAGATGCCGACTTACCGTTTATCTCCATCGAGGAAGAAACGCCGATGGTGGTGAAACTTTTCCGCGAAAGAGGCATGAACGACAAAGCCGTACTATTGGAAACATCCGATTTTTTATATGCTCATTATTTTAAACTGGGCAATTATATCGACTATTACTATGGGTGCCTGACCCCCTCCACAGGATATATTCAATTGTTCGATATTCAGGAGTATAATGGAGGCTATTTGTTGCGCATTCCCGATAAAAACAATCCGATCCGGCTGGCTCCCCTGGTGAAACAGGAAAAGTTGCTGAACGTTTTCCGCGAACACCTCAATTTTTTGAAAATAATCGGAATGAACAACGTGGGCGATTTAAACAAAGCCATCCAAGAAAAACAGGCATCGGTGGTTATTCAGATATCCGAAGCGTATCAATCCAAACAAATTGCCGAAATCGCTGCTCAAATCAAGCAACGTTTCGATGAAGGTGTTCGTCTCGTACTGATTGCCGGCCCTTCCTCTTCGGGAAAAACCACCTTTCGCAAGCGATTGGAAATATTCCTTTTCGTTAATTTACTGAAACCGGTCGGGGTTTCGCTCGACAATTACTTTGTGGAGCGCGACAAAACTCCTTCAGACGAATTCGGCGAAAAAGATTACGAATCGCTCTATGCGCTTGACCTTGAGCTGCTGGAAAATCATTTGTTGGCCCTGATGCAGGGCAAGGAAGTAAATGTGCCTTCTTACAATTTTATTACGGGAAAACGCGAATACCGAAACAATAGGCTCAAAACAGATCCCAACAGCGTACTTATCATCGAGGGTATCCACGCTCTGAATCCGAAACTTACTGCACATATTCCCGAAAACAAAAAATTTAAGGTCTACGTATCGGCACTCACCTCCATTTCGCTTGACGATCACAACTGGATTCCGACCGCCGACAACCGTTTGCTGCGACGGATCATCCGCGACTTCCGCTACCGCGGTTATTCTGCACAGGAAACCATTTCGCGTTGGGAAAGCGTACGCAGAGGCGAAGACAAATGGATATTCCCTTTTCAGGAATATGCCGACGTAATGTTTAATTCGGCCATGATTTACGAACTGGCTGCTATTCGTCGTCATGCCGAGCCCATCCTTACCAAAGTGCCCCGAACGGCACCCGAATACGCCGAAGCATACCGTTTGCTGAAATTCTTGAGTTATTTCAACTACCTTACCGACCGCGAAATGCCGCCGACATCGCTGCTGCGTGAATTTCTCGGCGGGAGCAGTTTCCGTTATTAAAATGAACAAAGAGATGAATGAAGATGTGATCTGTGCCATATCTACCCCTCCCGGCATAGGGGCAATAGCCGTTGTGCGGCTGTCGGGTAAAGGAGCAATTGCCCTCACCGACACCATCTTCAAATCGCCCTCGGGCAAGAAACTAACTTCGCAACAACCCAACACCGTGCACTTCGGAAGAATTTACGAAGGAAACGAGATTGTCGATGAAGTACTGGTTACCCTCTTTCATGCACCGCATTCCTTTACAGGTGAAGAAAGTGTGGAAATTTCGTGTCATGGATCACTGTATATTCAGCAAAAGATCATCGAATTACTTCTCTCACACGGTGCACGAATGGCACAACCGGGAGAATTTACCCGACGTGCCTTCCAAAATGGCAAATTCGATCTGAGTCAGGCCGAAGCCGTGGCCGATCTGATTGCCTCCACATCACAAGTTTCGCATCGTGTGGCCATGAACCAGATGCGCGGCGGATTTGCACAAAAGCTGAACGAACTTCGTGAAGCATTGTTGCAGTTTGTTTCGCTGATCGAGCTCGAACTCGATTTCTCGGAGGAAGATGTGGAATTTGCCGACCGTCGCCAACTTTATGAGCTGACGGAAAAAATCGAAACCTCCATCGAAAAACTGGCCAATTCATTCAAATTGGGGAATGCCATTAAAAACGGTATCCCTGTTGCCATTATCGGTGAAACGAATGCCGGAAAATCTACTTTGCTCAATGTCTTGTTGAACGAAGAAAAAGCCATTGTGTCCGATATTCACGGCACCACACGCGACACCATCGAAGATACGGTAAACATTGGCGGAATCTTGTTTCGCTTCATCGATACGGCAGGTATTCGCCAAACCAGCGATACCCTCGAAAACATCGGAATTGAACGTACCTTCAAAAAAATTGAACAGGCTTCCATTGTTTTATGGGTTATCGATCTGACGGCACCGGAAGAAAACCTGCAACAAACGGCTGAAGCCCTCATTCCCAAACTCAACAAAAAACAGGTCATTCTCCTTTTCAACAAAGCCGATCTCCTTTCATCCCGGGAATCGACCCCGAGTCAACCCCATCTTCCTCCTTTTCAAGAAGCAACAACAAAAGGGTCTTCTCCCCACTCCACTCCAAAAACGGTTCCGAATCCATCCCTGATGGCCGGGTTAAAAGCCGAACGGCTGTTTATTTCTGCAAAAAACCATCAAAACATCGACCGACTGCAGTCGCTTTTGGTGAAAATGGCACACATCCCGCAAATTGGCGAGAACGACGTGATTGTCACCAATCTCCGCCACTACGAAGCATTGAAAAAGGCACTGGAAGCCATTCGTCGGGTAAAAAAAGGGCTGAACGACGGCCTATCGGGCGACTTTCTCTCGCAGGACATCCGCGAATGCATGTTCTATCTCGGCGAAATCACCGGTCAGATAACCACCGATGAAATCCTGGGCAATATCTTCAGCCACTTTTGTATCGGAAAGTGAAGAAAAAAGAAAGCAGTTTGCTGTTTATACCGGCGTAAATATGTATAAATGCAGTCGAAAAACATTTTCGATTAGCGAATTGAATTCACAAAAGCTTATTTGTGCGGGATAACTTCCCCTATATGAAGTTTTTTGTGTAATTTTGCACCCTTAAAGAGAAATCAACGAGTAAACAACAGTATGGCAAAGGAATTAAAAGAACTCACCCCTCGCAGCGAAAATTATGCACAATGGTATAACGATTTGGTTATTAAAGCCGAATTGGCCGAAAATTCTGCCGTCAGGGGTTGTATGGTGATTAAGCCCTATGGGTATGCAATCTGGGAGAAAATGCAGCAAAATCTCGACAGGATGTTTAAAGAAACCGGACATGTGAATGCCTATTTTCCGCTTTTTATTCCCAAATCCTTTATGAGCAGGGAAGCCGAGCATGTGGAAGGTTTTGCCAAAGAATGTGCCGTAGTGACCCATTACCGGTTGAAAACCGATCCGAATGGAAACGGCGTAGTGGTTGATCCCGAAGCCAAACTCGAAGAAGAGCTGATTGTCCGCCCCACCTCAGAAACCATCATCTGGAGCACATATAAAAACTGGATACAGTCGTACCGCGATTTGCCGCTGCTGATCAATCAATGGGCAAACGTGGTTCGTTGGGAAATGCGTACGCGGCTTTTCCTGCGTACTGCCGAATTTTTGTGGCAAGAAGGTCATACCGCCCATGCAAACCGTGAAGAAGCGGAAGCGGAAGCCAAAAAAATGCTGAAAGTGTACACCGAATTTGCCGAAAAATACATGGCCATGCCGGTTATCAAAGGGGTCAAGTCGGCCTCCGAACGTTTTGCCGGTGCAGAAGAAACCTACACCATCGAAGCTCTGATGCAGGACGGAAAAGCATTACAGGCAGGTACGTCGCACTTTCTGGGGCAGAACTTTGCCAAAGCATTCGACGTCCAGTTTACCGACCAAAACGGCAATCGCGATTACGTATGGGCTACCTCATGGGGGGTTTCCACACGGTTGATCGGTGCGCTCATCATGTCACACTCCGACGACAACGGACTGGTGCTTCCTCCTGCCCTTGCCCCCATTCAAGTGGTGATGGTGCCTATCTACAAAAACGAAGAACAACTCCGCCGGATCGACGAAAAAGCCGATAAGATCATGCAACAATTAAAAGCGTTGGGTATCAGCGTGAAATACGATAATGCCGACAACAAAAAACCGGGATGGAAGTTCTCCGAATATGAACTGAAAGGAGTTCCCGTACGATTGGCTATGGGGGCACGCGATTTGGAGAACAACACGATTGAAGTTGCCCGTCGCGACACGCTGACCAAAGAAACCGTTCCATACGAAGGAGTTGTAGAACACGTAAAAAATCTTCTCGACGAAATCCAGCAAAATATCTATCAAAAGGCGTTCGATTTCAGGGCTTCGCAGATACGCGAAGTGAATTCGTACGACGAATTTAAGGAAGAAATAGAAAAAGGCGGTTTTCTGCTCTGTCATTGGGACGGTACCCCCGAAACGGAGGAACTCGTGAAAAACGAAACCAAAGCCACCATCCGATGCATTCCCTTGGAAGGAGATAAAACACCGGGCAAATGCATGGTTACGGGGAAACCGTCGGCTCAACGCGTTATCTTTGCCCGCGCTTATTAAAGGTTAATTTCAGCAATAAAGACACATTACCCAAAATCGTGAGGGTGGAACCACCATGTGATTTCACCCTCCGAAATTTATTTATTTTTGCCCTATTCCCCTATATTCGAAACCGTAAGATTCGAGTTCTTCGCGATTGTAAATGTTTCTTCCGTCCACTACAAGATAATTGTTCATGATCTTGCGCAGAATACCCCAATTGGGCAAACGAAACTCTTTCCACTCCGTAGGCACTATCAAGGCATCGGCATCATTAGCCGCATCGTAAATATCGCTTGCATAGTAAATACTGTCACCCAAATAACGTTTGGCCTCCTTCATTGCAGCCGGATCATAGGCCCGTACGTTCACGCCGGCATCGAGCAGACTGCGAATAAGGGTCAATGAAGGTGCATCGCGCATGTCGTCTGTTTCGGGCTTGAACGACAATCCCCACACTGCCGCCGTTTTCCCTTTTATGTTGCCTTGAAAATACGCATTGAATTTACGGAAAAGAATGGTCTTCTGCCGGTTGTTTACCTCTTCAACAGCCTTGAGCACATTCATTTCGTAACCCACATTCTCGGCCACCTTAATGAGGGCGCGGATGTCTTTCGGGAAACAACTCCCCCCATAGCCGCAGCCGGGATAAAGGAATTTTTTTCCGATGCGTGAATCGCTACCCATCCCCCGACGCACCATATTGACGTCAGCGCCTACCTGTTCGCACAAATTGGCTATATCGTTCATAAAACTGATACGTGTGGCAAGCATGGCATTGGAAGCATATTTGGTCATTTCCGACGACAATATATCCATGAATATCACCCGAAAATTGTTCAGAAGAAACGGACGATAGAGTTTGCTCATCAGTTCCTTTGCCCGTTCGGTTTCCACACCAACCACCACCCTGTCAGGGCTCATGAAATCGTCCACAGCTGCCCCTTCTTTCAGAAATTCGGGATTGGAAGCCACATCAAATTCAAGATCGAACAAGCCGCGCTCATTCAACTGATTACGAATCAGCTCCTTCACCTTATAGGTAGTCCCTACGGGTACTGTACTTTTCGTTACAATCAATATGTAACGGGAAAGGTTGTCGGCAATGGTTTTTGCAACTTCAAAAACAGCAGACAAATCTGCATTGCCCGTTTCGTCAGAAGGAGTTCCAACGGCAATAAAAACCATATCCATATCATTCAGGACAGAGGGCAAATCGGTAGTAAAATGCAGCCGATCTGCTTCGTAGTTGCGCTGAACAATAGTGGTCAAGCCGGGTTCGTAAATAGGGATGATTCCGTTTTTCAGCCCTTCAATCTTTTCTGCGTTAACATCTACGCAAAACACGTTGACTCCCATTTCGGCGAAACATGCGCCCGATACCAGGCCAACATAACCGGTACCTACAATTGCAATATTCATAGTATACTATCGTTTTTTAAATATCTTTTCAAATTTCGTATTGGATAAAGAATAGTGAGAAAACTGATGACGCTCACCGAAACAAAAACAATGAAGATATCCGTTGCCTTCACTACAACCGGATAGGCTTCAACAATGTAAGCTCCCGGCGTATCGCCAAGTCGCAACAAACCGAAATGCTGTTGCGCCAGGCACAAAATCAAACCGACCGCAATACCGACGACGATTCCCCAAAAAGCAATGAGCCACCCTTCATAGAGAAAAATACGCGAGATCAGCTGATCGGATGCTCCCATATGCCGAAAACTCCGAATATCTTCTCTCTTCTCCACAATGAGCATGGAAAGCGATCCGGCTACATTGAAAACCGCTATGAGCAAAATAAAGGCAAGAATCAGAAACGTTACCCATTTTTCGATCTGAAGCATATTGTACGACTCTTTCTGTTGCTCATACCGGTCTTCTACCGCATATCGACTGCCTAGCGCATTCCGCATTTTTTCTTTAACCTCTTTTACCGAAGCACCCGATTTGAGTTGAATATCGAGAGAAGAAACCTCCGTGTCATATTGAAAAAGCCTTCTCGCCAACTCAATGGGGATAATGGCCATATCTTCGTCATATTCCGGCTGATTCAAACTGAATATTCCACCAATTTGAACGGCTTCTGTTGTAAATGCACCGGCAGGATTTGCCAAATTTACCTGCACATCACGCTTGGGGGCATAAATCAGAATGGGATGAACAAAGCCAGCACGTACCCCCAACGTAACAGCCAACCCGGCCCCGAGAGTAGCATAATTTACCGAATCTTCACGCAACCGGAACGTTCCATCGATAATCAGCTTGTCCATATCGGTGAGATAGTTGAATTCCTCCGACACACCTTTCACTAAAACCGGCACCTGTCGATCTTCATACATGAACAATGCATTTTCTTCCAACGATTCCGAAATCAGCCCGATTTCATCTAACGATAGAATTCGTTCGAATTCGGGCATATGATAATCAAAAACTTTTCCTTCCTTTACCGTAATTTTCAGATCAGGATCAAAGGCACTGAACATCCCTTCGACGATGCTGCCAAAACCGTTGAAGACTGACAATACACACACCATCGCCATTGTTGCTACAGCAATGCCGATCACCGATATCGATGAGATGACATTGATGGCATTATGCGATTTTTTTGAAAATAAATACCGTCGGGCTACAAAAAAAGGAAGATTCAAAGCTGACTTGTTTTATGCGTTCTTCAACAATTCATCAATATGGTCAATATAGTCGAGCGAGTCGTCGAGATGAAAGATCAACTCCGGAATAATCCGTACTTGTTTCCCGATACGGGTACCCAAATCGTAACGGATTGTCTTGACGTTATCGGTGATATTTTTCAACAGCTCATGGGCTTTTTCCGATGGAAAAATACTCAAATAAACGTGGGCCACACTCAAATCCGGCGATATCCGCACATGAGTAACCGAAACAATAACGCCTTTTGTTTTTTTGGTCTCTGTCAAAAAGAGCTCACTCAACTCTTTTTGCACCAAGCGATTTATTTTTTCTTCTCTGTTTGTTTTCATAGACGCTTTATTTTTTTCGAATGAGGGTCAATCCATCACGCACGGGAAGGATCACTTTTTCTACCCGATCGTCTTTGGCCAATCGATTGTTAAACGCCAAAATCCCTTTTGTTTGAGGATCGGCATGCTGCGCATCCGTCAGTACTTTGCCGTTCCAAAGTGTATTATCGGCAATAATAAATCCTCCGGTACATACCTTCGGAAAAACCGCTTCAAAATATTCCTCATATTTTCGTTTATCGGCATCGATAAACACCAAGTCAAAAAAATCGTCCTCAAAGGTAGGAATTATATCCAGGGCATCGCCGATGTGAAGGGATATTTTTTCTTTTTGTGATGACCGATTAAGGTATTTGCGGATAAATTCCTCCATTTCGTCATCGATTTCAATCGTATCCAAATGTCCTTCTTCGGTCAATCCTTCTGCCAGACAAATAGCGGAATAGCCGGTATATGTACCGATTTCCAACACGTGTTTGGGGCAAATCATGCGCACAAACATCTTCAACAACCGACCCTGCAAATGACCGGCAATCATGCGCGGTCGCAACAGATGCACATGAGCATCACGACTGAGTTCTTTCAACAAATCGGGTTCGGCATCGGAATGTGTACAGATGTATTCTTCGATAAGATCCATTTATATCAACCTCTTATATTGCGTTGATCCGACAAAGCGACTTCATTTTCCGTTCTTCCATCAGGTTGTGAAATCGGGCAAATAATAGTTATCCGCCGCCTGAAGAATCTTCCAAGCCTCGTTGATGTCGATATAGGTTGTCCCTCCTTTTTCGCCAAAACTGCCACCCAAATAGGCTACCCTGTCTTCGGGTTTGATCATGCCACTCTCTATCAGTTTCTTTATGGCATTGATGTAATAAGCCCTTCTGCTCTCCTTCAGGTTTTCGGGACCTTTTCCCGGTTGGAACTCCGCCCATATCCCGTAGGACAACGAAAGTTCACGTGCCAACCGTTCGGTTGTGGTTATGGCAAAAACAGGACTTCTGCCCCGAAATGCCGCCAATACACGTGCCGTGCGACCGGTATGACTATCGGTGATGATGGCTTTCGTATTTAATTTAACCGCCGACTTCACGGCCTGTTTAGCGAGAAAAGAAGTAACGTCATGATCTTCGGTGGGATCATAGGGAACCGGGATATCGTTCTCTTCGAGCTTCGTTTTCTCGGCTTCATACGACACTTTCGTCATCGTGCGCACCGCTTCCACCGGATATTTTCCATAAGCGGTTTCTCCGCTGAGCATCATGGCATCGGTACGATAAAAAATAGCATTTGCAATATCCGTGATTTCAGCACGCGTGGGACGCGGATTCTCAATCATTGAATGCAGCATCTGCGTGGCCACAATAACGGGTTTTTTATGATGGATGGCTTTACGGATGAGTACGCGTTGAATGCCGGGGATCTTTTCCTGAGGTACCTCGATACCCAAATCGCCACGAGCAATCATGATCCCGTAAGCTACATCCAAAATTTCGTCGGCATTATCCACCCCCTCCTGATTCTCGATCTTGGCAATAATTTTGATGGGGCTCCGATATTCATCGAGTATTTTTTGTACCTCCAAAACATCTTCTTTGTTGCGCACAAACGAATGGGCTATGAAATCGATATCGTTTTCAACCGCCAAACGGATAAATTCGCGATCACGCTCGGTGATGGTAGGCAGATTGATGCGCACACCCGGAATATTCACACTCTTGCGGCTCCCGACAACGCCATCGTTTTGGACACGGCACACGATATAATCGGGGTGCACCTCCTCCACTTTCAAATCAATTTCGCCATCGTCAATCAGTATATCCTCGCCCGGTTGCATCACTTTGGCAATATCGGGATAGGAAACATAAATTAACTCACGCGAAGAAATACCGTCGGGATTACCGGCGATACGGATAAGATCGCCCGTATGCAGTTCAATCGGGGCCTCCACCACCGTTGTCCTGATCTCGGGACCTTTTGTGTCGAGCAACAACGCAATACGATTGGATGCTGCTCTGACATTATGAACAATCGTTAGAAACCCTTCTTTACTCAGATGCGCCGAATTCATGCGCACCACATCCATTCCTTCATTAAAAAGTTGTTGAATAAAAGAAGTATCGCACCGTTTATCGGAAATGGTGGCTATAATTTTTGTATGTTTATGCATAATCAAGTTTTCTTCCTGTTGATTTTTTTCTCTTCTGTAAAATAGGCTAGTAAAAACATTGTTTAGAAACACCTATCAGAATTTTTTGTTTTTACCTTTCAGTGCTTCAATGGCCAAACGATACGAATCGAGTCCAAAACCGGCTATCAGTCCCATGCACACGGCAGAAATCATCGACCGGTGACGAAATTCTTCCCGGGCGAAAACATTGGAAACATGCACCTCTACCACCGGTGCAGGAACTGCCTTAATCGCATCGCGAATGGCTACAGAAGTGTGCGTGTAGCCGCCTGCATTAAGCACAATACCGTCGCACCCAAAACCTGCCTCTTGAATTTTGCTAATGATTTCTCCTTCTATATTGGATTGAAAATATTCGAGTTCGATATCGGGAAAAATCTCCTGGAGTTGAATGAAATATGATGCGAACGAATCGTTGCCATATATATCCGGTTCGCGTACGCCAAGCAAATTAAGGTTTGGCCCATTAATGATTTGAACTTTCATCGTCTTTACACCTTTTATCACACAAAGATACAATTTTACGACCTAATTTACCTCAAACACAGTTTACTTTTTTGGCCGGTCGACAATAATATTCCCTTCTTACTGAACCTTCATTACAGCGAATACGTTATTAAAAGAATCACAACTTAAAACTTTAAAACAATAATGAAACCGAAAATTGCATTTTTTGATACAAAATCGCATGATAAAGCATCATTCCTTGAAAAAAATCAACAATATGGCTTTGAAATTAAATTTTACAAAAGCCATTTGAGTAAAGATAATGCCATATTGGCCAAAGGAGCCGATGTGGTTTGCATCTTCGTCAATGCCGAGGTGGATGCCGAAGTAATCGATATTTTGGTAGAAAATGGTGTAAAACTCATCGCCTTACGATGTGCAGGATATAATAATGTAGATTTGAAAGCAGCAAAAAACCGAATCAAGGTAGTGCGTGTTCCGGCATATTCTCCCCATTCCATTGCCGAACATACGCTGGCACTCATGCTTACGTTAAACCGCAAAATTCACAGGGCATACAACCGGACACGTGAAGGCAATTTCTCGCTTGAGGGACTGATGGGATTCGAAATGAAAGGAAAAACGGCCGGAATCATTGGTACCGGGAAAATCGGGAAAATTGTAATGCAAATCCTCAAAAGCATGGGAATGAACATATTGGCATACGATCTCCACCCCGATACGGAATTTGCAGAAAAAAACGGCATCCGATATACTACGCTGGACGAATTGTACCGGGATTCGGATATCATTTCGCTTCACTGTCCCTTAACCAAAGAAACGGAGTACCTCATCAATAAAGATTCGATCGATAAAATGAAAGAGGGAGTAATGATCATCAACACCGGAAGAGGGAAACTCATCAATACGAAAGATTTGATTGAAGCACTCAAAGATAAGAAAGTGGGCTATGCGGGTCTTGATGTTTATGAAGAAGAAAGCGATTATTTCTACGAAGATCACTCCGATGTTGTTATCGACGACGACATTCTGGCCCGTCTTCTGACCTTTAACAATGTTATCGTGACTTCACATCAGGCATTTTTTACAAAGGAAGCACTTGCTGAAATTGCCCGGACAACCTTGCAAAATATTCAGGATTTCTTTGACGGGAAACCACTGGTGAATGAAGTATCGGCTTAATTTCCTTTAAACGCTTAAAATTATCATTGTCAACAAGCCGACGAGCAAAGTTTCGATAATGATCCAATCGCCGGTTCTCAAGAAGCGCTTTGCGTGCTTTCTTCCTTGGCTTTATATGCAATGGCATAAAACCGTATTTGCTTTATAACGGCAAGGAGTCCGTTGGCACGCGTTGGCGAAAGATGTTTGGTAAGGCCGATTTCATCCATAAAATGCAAATCGGCATGGATAATCTCATCGGGAGTGCGACCGTTAAAAACCCGCAGCACCAGTGCCAATAATCCTTTAACAATCACGGCATCACTATCGGCCTGAAAATAGAGTCGTCCATCGCGATATGCGGTTTGCAGCCACACCCTGCTCTGGCATCCCTCGATAAGATTATCGGGGGTTTTATATTTTTCGTCCAACGGTTCCAATGCGTTTCCCTGCTCAATAATGAGCGAATATTTATCCAGCCAGTCATCAAAAGCATTGAACTCGTCAATAATTTCCTGTTGTACTTCGTCTATCGTTTTCATACATTAACCTTCTTGTCCGATAATGAGTTTATTTAATCGGCTTTTTCCAAATAGATGACCTCCATCACGGTTTGCCCTACCGCTTTCAGTGTGCTACGATGAATAGTATTCATATTATCGTCGTGCGTATGCCAGTGGGCGGCAAAACCGGTTGGAGTATTATCTTTGATATTGATGATATCGACAGCAGGTGCACGATGATTTTTATTCACCGGCAAATGATCGTCGGTAATATAGCCGTTATTGCGGTTAATGAAAAACTGCCCGTAACCCAGATTTGCAGCCGTGCGCCAAATTTTCTCCACCACGTTGGCTGCATATTGCACCGAATACCCTTCTTTCATAAATGTAGCATCGGGCGCTCCAACCATGTCCAGCAAAATGCCATAGGCAGCTTTATAAGCGGGAACATGCGGATTTTTCGACCAATACTCGGAACCAAGACACCACCATTCACCGGGCAGGGTACGCGTATCGAAAGCAGGTTGCCCTGCATCCTCCAAATCAAAGAAAATAATATCGATGCCCACATCGGCAGGTTTATGTTGAAACTGACGTGCAATTTCGAGCAACACCCCTACACCGCTTGCACCGTCATCGGCTCCGAGAATAGGCTGTTTCTGTTTGTCGGGATCGGTTTCTCTGTCAGCCCATGGACGCGAATCCCAATGAGCAAAAAGCAAAATCCTTTTCGTCTTTTCGGGCTGATAACTTCCGATAATGTTTCGCATGTGAAGAATACTGCCGTCGTAATGCTTGATATCGGCTTTTTGTTCGATAACCTTTGCGCCGAACTCCGTAAGTTTTGCAGCCAAATAATCTCCACAAGCGCGATGAGCATCGGAATTGGGTACACGCGGGCCATAACTTACCTGTTTTTCGACATACCGATAAGCACTATCGGGATTAAATTCGGGAGATACCTTAACGTATGACTCAACAACTTCCGGCAGGGAGGTATCTTTTTGACTTTTGCACGAATTGCACGAAACGATCAGCGATAATCCCATACCGATCATTGGAATAAAAAAAATGCTGTGATAGTTCTTCATTGATTTCCCCCGATGTGTTTATGTTTGTTTGAGAATAATCCGATCGTTTGTAACCGTTAATGCGGTTTCAGCTCCCATCATCAAAGGATAATTGTCTTTAACGTGTCCTGCCGGAAAACCAAAACAGATGGGAAACGTATAGGAGCCGACTACATCCAAAATCGATTCGTAAAGTGGGTTATACATCTCATTGTCTTCACTATAATCGGTGAAACGACCGACAATAAGACCTTTTATGTTATCGAAAACGCCGGCCAGCTTCAACTGATACATCATTCTGTCCACACGATAAGACTCTTCGCCGATATCTTCAACGAAAAGTATGCCATCTCGGGGAACAACTGCAAATTTTGAACCTAAAATACCGCAAAAAACCGACAGATTACCTCCGAAAAGCTGTCCGCTTGCCTCCCCTTTCCGGTTCAGCGCGCTATATTCAGTCACGCCGATTTCATAATCGATTCTCCCTTCGGTCAAAGCGGTTTTGGTGTAGGCAACAGCCTTGTCCGATGCTCCCTCTTCGGCAAAATGTTTAGCCATGGGAGCATGAACGGAAACAATACCGTTGCTTAGCAACGCAAAATGGAGGGCGGTTATATCGCTATAACCCACTACCCATTTGGGATTTCGAATCATCCCCTCAAAATTGAGCCTGTCAAGCAAATGCACCATACCATAGCCACCACGTGAACAAAAAATCAGGTTGACCTCGGCGTCGTCCATTGCTTTTTGCAAATCCGACAGTCGCTGTTCTATCGATCCGCTAAAACGGCCGACACGGCATAAAGCATTTTCGCCCACCTCCACCTTCAGTCCCCATTCACGCAGAATAGATGCGGCTTTATCAACGATATCCGCATCTATTTTCCCCGCAGGGGAAACAATAACCGCCTTATCTCGAGACTTCAGTAGAGGAGGACGAATCATCTATTTATCTATAACTTACAGAAAGATTTTATGCATCAATGTTTGCATAAGTGGCATTTTCTTCAATGAATTCGCGTCGAGGTCCCACATCTTCCCCCATCAACATGGAGAAAATCATATCGGCATCAGCCGCATTTTCGATGGTTACCTGACGTAACGTTCTGCGTTCCGGATTCATCGTAGTATCCCAAAGTTGTTCGGCATTCATTTCACCTAACCCTTTATAACGTTGAGAATGGATGGCATTTTCGTTTCCATCGGCATACTTATCGATAAAAGTCAGCCGCTGACGTTCATCCCAGCAATATTCTTCGATTTTCCCCTTCTTGCAAAGATACAGAGGAGGAGTAGCAATATACACATATCCCTTTTCGATCAAAGGTCGCATATGACGGAAGAAAAAAGTAAGAATCAACGTCGCAATGTGGCTTCCATCAACATCGGCATCGGTCATAATAATGATTTTATGATAACGGAGTTTCTCCAGATTCAATTCTTTCGGATCCTCCTCCGTTCCGATGGTTACACCAAGTGCCGTATAAATGTTACGAATTTCTTCACTCTCCAGCACCTTATGCGGCATGGCCTTTTCCACGTTTAGAATTTTACCGCGAAGCGGAAGAATAGCCTGAAAGTTGCGATCGCGCCCCTGTTTGGCTGTCCCGCCGGCAGAATCTCCCTCCACAAGGAAAATTTCGCATTTCTCGGGATCTTTTTCCGAACAGTCGGCCAATTTGCCCGGCAATCCGCCTCCCGATAAGGGCGATTTGCGTTGTATCATTTCACGAGCTTTTCGTGCAGCGTGACGTGCCGTTGCAGCCAACACCACTTTCTCTACAATGATTTTGGCTTCTCTGGGATGTTCTTCCAAATAATACCCCAATGCTTCAGCCGTTGCCTGATCGACAGCTCCAATCACTTCGTTATTTCCCAACTTGGTTTTGGTCTGACCCTCAAACTGTGGTTCGGCTACTTTCACCGACAAAACAGCGGTTAATCCTTCACGAAAATCGTCACCGGTAATTTCCACTTTTACCTTTTCGAGCATTTTGGAGTCTTCGGCATATTTTTTCAGCGTACGCGACAGTCCGCGACGGAAACCCGTAAGGTGTGTTCCTCCTTCTATCGTATTGATATTGTTCACGTACGAAAATACGTTCTCGTTGAAAGAGGTATTATAGGTCATGGCGATTTCTATGGGAATGCCCTGCTTTTCGGTTACGATATGAATTGGCTCGGTAATCAAAGGCTCTTTGGTACGATCGATATATTGAACAAATTCTTTTAATCCCATTTCGGAATAAAAACGTTCACTTTTGTACGATCCATCTTCTTTCTTGACCCTTTTGTCGGTAATCATGAGTGTTATCCCCGCATTCAGGAAAGCCAACTCACGCAAACGCGTTGCAAGAATATCGTAACGAAATTCCAATACTTTAAAAATGGTATCGTCCGGTTTAAACGTAATGATTGTTCCGGTTTTATCTGTTTCTCCGACGACTTTCACATCCGAATAGGGTTTCCCTCGCGAATATTCCTGCATATAGATCTTCCCGTTTCTATGCACCTCCACTTTCAGGTAAACCGACAATGCGTTTACACATGAAACCCCTACTCCGTGAAGACCGCCGGAAACTTTATAGGTTCCCTTATCGAATTTTCCCCCGGCATGCAGTACGGTGAGTACGACTTCGAGTGCCGATTTTTTCTCTTTTTCGTGAAAATCGACCGGGATGCCCCGTCCGTTATCTTTTACGGTAATGGAATTATCTTCATTAATAATCACACGTATCTCGTTGCAATAGCCGGCAAGTGCTTCATCTATGGAGTTATCGACCACTTCATAAACCAAATGATGCAATCCTCGTTCGTTTACATCTCCAATATACATCGCAGGCCGTTTACGAACAGCCTCCAAACCTTCGAGCACCTGAATATTTTGCGCCGAATAGGCTGAACTTGCTGATTGTTTCTGTTCCTCAGTCATTTTATATGCTTAAATATTAGTACGTTAAATTTTCGCTGTATGAATTTACAAATCGTACAAATTTACAAAAAAAATGCCATACAGGCAAGTTTTTTCACCCTTTTCTGTCGGGTTTTCCCTCAATTTCATTGCCCATAGAAAACAGTGTTGAAGGCGTATGAATGTTCTGCAGGTATAAGGTTATTTATCGAAATTTAACAGAAAGTAAAAAATAAAAACAACAAAAGCCGAACCCTCATGAGCACGGCTTCAGCTATATGAAATCAATCCGAAGAAATCAGGCCAGCTTATTTACATGAGCTGCCATTTTCGCCTTCAGATTATCAGCCTTATTGCGATGAATCACATGTTTCTTTGCCAGCTTATCCAACATAGAGCATACTTGAGGATACAACTGCTGTGCCTCCTCTTTTGAAGTTGTATTACGCAGCTTGCGAACTGCAGTTCTGGTGGAGCGAGCGACAAAGCGATTGGATAATCGACGCGCTTTTGTTTGTCTGATTCTTTTTTCTGCCGATTTATGATTTGCCATAATTTCGTTTTAACTTCTCTATTAATCTTAGGTAGCCTATAGGGGAGTCGAACCCCTCTTTCAAGAATGAAAATCTTGCGTCCTAACCGATAGACGAATAGGCCTTATTGGTATCGGTATATTTATTTTGTAAAAAATCTCCGTTCAATTTGCGGGTGCAAATATAGAGCCTTTTTTTTTAACGGCAAAACATTTCGTTCATTTTTTGGAAATCCAGAGTCAACCGACAAGTGCAAAACGAACCCCACCTTCTCCGCACCAAGTCCGTACCAAGGCTGCACCATCCTCGCTCCCGGTTTTTGCCTTTTTTGCGGCAAATACGCAGGTGGTTTTTACCCTCGATTCACAAAATCCGTTCTTTTTCTCCCTGCCTTGAAGCAAGCATGAAGCAAGCATGAAGCAAGCGTGAACCATCGATTGTTTGAATATATGCCGTGAAAACAGTAAAAAACCCGAAAGACGGTAAAGATTTCTTCCGGGTGTAAATTCAGCAGCCAAGAGCTAAACGCCCTGGCTTTGCAGGAAAACATCGCTCAAAGTACCGTATTTCTTATTTGAATTTGGTATTCGGTATACGAAGTGGAGATTACCGGAATCGAACCGGTTACCTCAACACTGCCAGTGTTGCGCTCTAGCCAGATGAGCTAAACCCCCAAAAATTTTCTGCAAAGATAGAAATTTTGTTTATATTTGCAATCATAACGGCAACGAAAAAAATGACAAAAGAGCCGAAAGAACGTATCATTATGGGAATCGATCCCGGAACGCAAGTGATGGGATACGGCGTATTGTGTGTTATCGACAACAAACCTGTAATGGAAACGATGGGTGTGATACAACTCAACAAGTATGAAGACCAATACCTGAGACTGGCAAAAATATATGCCCGTGTGATTGGTCTTATTGAAGAATATCTGCCCGATGAAGTAGCTATCGAATCGCCTTTTTTCGGGAAAAACGTGCAAAGTATGCTTAAACTGGGTCGTGCACAAGGAGTTGCCATTGCTGCCGCCATTTCGCGTGATATTCCCATTTTTGAATATGCTCCGTTAAAAATAAAGATGTCCATAACGGGAAACGGCCGAGCAGCCAAAGAACAAGTGGCTTACATGCTTCAGAAAATATTGCATATTCCCGACGAAAACATGCTGCCCCAACTCGACGCAACCGACGGGTTGGCCGCTGCACTATGTCACTTTTACCAATCCGACATAGGGGTCGAAAAGGTTAAATACAAAAGTTGGAAAGATTTTGCGAAACAAAATCGGGAGAGAATAAAAAAACAACCTTAAAAAGGGAATCATCCCGATAATTTTTTATCTTTGCCCTATGAACGAACTCATTTCTCACATCGAATTTTTGCTCCATACCCATGATTGTGTAATCGTTCCCAATCTGGGCGGATTCGTGCTTAATGTTTACCCTGTCAAAAAGGACGGATGGGCAGCGTTTGATGCTCCCGAATGCGAATTGATATTCAATCAAAATCTCACCTACAACGATGGTCTGTTGGTTGAATCGTTTATGAAAACCGAAAAGATTTCTTTTGAGACGGCCCATAAACGTGTAGAAGCAGGGGTAAAGGAGTTGAAAAGTGCTCTTCAAGAAAACGAAACGGTAGCTTTCGGAAAGCTGGGGACTTTCAGCATGAATAAGGAAAGGCGCTATTTATTTACACCCGACGATACGTTTGTGAGACCCGAATATTTCGGACTTAAAAAGGTTGCGCTTCAACCGATGATCCATGTGCAACCCGTTGCTCCTCTTGCAGAAACGCAAAAAATCCACCGAATGACAGTACGGAATGTGGGAATCGGTGCAGCTGTTGCAATCACACTCACCACTATCCTACTGCTTTCTCCGCTGAACAAAAACAGTTATCTGAGGCAAGATGCCGAAATGGCATGGGAAAGTAGTTTATTCAAAAATAATGAGGCAAAACCCACCTCCCATAAATCAACAGGGTTAACCCAGGCGATGACTCCGACAACTACCCTTGAACAACCTGTCAATGAAAAAACGCTTGCTCAGCCTGTTGTGGGAAACGTAACTTCACAAAATTCCAACAATACGTCGACAGATGTTGCTATAAAAAAATTTTATATAGTGATGGGCGTGTATGAGGTACGCAAAGTTGCAGAGGAAATGAAAGCTATGCTTGAATCGGAGGGTTTCACCCAAACTTCATGGCTTGAACGTCCGGGCAGAATTGATGTTTATGCTGCATCATTTACCGATCCTGAAGCCGCCAACGATTTCCTGAAAAAAGTTCATTCTCAATATCCTCATCATCGCGATGCATGGATATTAAACTATTAAAATGGTTGAAAAACACGTCACGTTAATTCCTTACGGTGGTTTAGCTAATCGAATGAAAGCGATAGAATCGCTTCTTCATCTCCTAGGTGATGCCGAAGCGGAAGGAATGTTTGTATGGTTTAGAGATAAAGGGCTTAATTGCCGTTTCGATCAATTGTTTCAACCCTTGCAGGTAAAAGGATTGATTCAAAAAGAAGCAGCGTTTACCGATCTTTTTTTATACGATCGTCCCCGTTTAAAGAATTTTTACATCCCCTCTCTCTTTCAACAACTCTTTTATCGCGACTGCCTTCACGAAAACGAGGTTACGCAGCGGGTTTATGACCATTTTGATTTTAAAGAATGGGTACGGACAAGGAACAACGTTTATTTATCATCCTGTATTTTGTTTTATCGTAATCCCCATAAAAGATTATTCGCCCATTTTCATCCTCTTCCCCATTTGCAGGAAAAAATAGATGCCGTATGTGCAACATTCTCCTCATATACCCTTGGCATTCATATCAGGAGAACAGACAACACAAGAGCAATTGAGAAGAGTCCCACCTCGCTTTATACACAAAAAATGAAAGAGGAAATCGACAAGCATCCCGACGTAAAATTCTATGTTGCCTCAGACTCGCTAGAAGAAAAGAAGCAGCTTTCCGTATGTTTTCCGAACAGGATCATCACAATGGATAAAAGCACAAGCCGCTCTACAATAGAAGGTATGCAAGATGCTCTCGTTGAACTCTATATACTTTCGCGTACCCATGCCGTTTTAGGATCCCCTTACAGTTCGTATGCCGAAACCGCAGCCTTGATAGGAGATATACCCTTCGAAAAAATGACATTATGATGGCTGAAAAAACGATTTTTTGTATATTTGTCGAATAATGAAGAAAGAAGTTTATCCGTTAAAAAAGAGAAAAAATATGAACATCCAAAAATTAATCCGCCCAATAGGAATACTATTTCTTTTCCTTACACTATCTCTTGCGGCAGCCCAACAAAAAAAGGCGCCACCGGCATTGGAGAGTGACAAAATTGTAAGCCAACCCGATATCGATCCGATGTTTACCGGAGGTACGGCTGCCATGCATCAATTCATTGTCTCAACATTAAATTATCCCAAAGAAGCCATCGAAAAAAATATTCAGGGATTGGTCGTTTACACATTTGTAGTTGAAAAAGACGGAACGCTTTCCAACTTTAATCTTATTCATCATGCCGATTCATTGTTGGATGCCGAAGCCCTGCGAATTCTGAAAGCAATGCCGCCGTGGAGACCCGCTAAATATAAAGGCGAAGTTGTACGGGCAGAAACATACGTGCCCATGTATTTCAAGATAAACAAAAATGCCCGAACTGCTACAAAAAAGGGGTCTTCTCAGGGTAGTTCTATTGCAAAAACCAATCCTAACATATTGGCAAATGAAGAAATTCTTGCGATTGTGGACGAAATGCCCCAATATCCCGGCGGAGAAGAAAAGCTGACTGAATTTTTATCGAAAAAAATCATTTACCCTTCTCAGGCACTCAACAACGGTATTGAAGGACGTATTCTGTGCACATTTATTGTGGCAAAAGACGGCAGCATATCCAATATAGAAGTTTTGCAAAGCCCCAATGATGAACTAAGTCAGGAAGCTGTGCGGGTATTGAGTCTGATGCCAAAATGGAATCCGGGAATAAACAACGGCGAGAAAGTTAACGTAAAATGCGTTCTCCCTATCGATTTTAAAATAGACGAAACGCCTATACCTACTACAACAACAACACATTAATTTTTTCTAATCTATATGCAAAGAGGGTGTCTCACAATGTGATTTCACCCTCTTTCTATTTTGTACTTTTTTGGAGAACAATTTCAACTATTCAATTTCCTCAACGGCTTGTTTTTTATTTTGATGCAGCCTCCTCATTTTTTATATCGTTTGAAACAAAAATCGATTTATTCCAGTTTTAATTGAAATTCGCGCAAACCTTTATAGGTATTGACAAACAAACGAAAAGAAACGGGATCCGGGTTTCCCGGAGAACGCAAACTCGTTATCAGAAACGAAGCATAAAAGGTCTGTGGATATCCCGGAGGATCGTTATTCCGTGAATGACTGAAATACAAATTGATAGTAGAAGAAGTCATGTCTCTGAATAGTCCGATACGATGCAATTGGGAGTAATATTCTGTTTCGAAAATCATATTGAGATAACCGCCACTTACCCACACGCTCCGTATCTTTACCGGATCAGTTGAAAGCTGCTGAGAAAAAGCCAACGGTTGTATGTCTCCGGTGAAAATATCTGACACATGGTTTACTTTTACGGTATCCTCTCGAAGTGGTGTATAGTTAAGAATCACACGCTGACCGGTGTTGCCTGAATAATTTATCGGCTCCTTCGGAATTAGCACCCGCCGGTTATCAAGTTGAAAAGAAATACGTCTATCAAGATTGACAACAGTAGCAAAATCCACAAAAAAATCGTCGATACGTTCTGTTTCTTTCTCGCATCCGGTAGCAAGAAAAGAAATAACGATTACCAGGGTGACGAATAATTTTCTTTTCATTTTCGCCTCAACAAATTACAGGATTGGCTGCACACTTAGAAAATTTTTTACCGGATTGCCGTACATCTCGACAATTTTTTGGCGTAAAAAAGCCACATCTCTATTCTTCAGTTGAATCTTATCGATCTGTTTATCGACATATTCCATAAAAGCCTTCTTGTCTTCAGCTGTATATTCCGATTGAAATGAAGAAGAGTTTGTCATTAGATCGTAAGCCACATAATTGAAGGGGTAAAAAATATAATTCCTGTAAATTTCCTCATCGATAATACATGCAGCGGCTTCGAGTAACGATGATTTTGGCAAAGAAAGATCCAGTTGATCGAGTTTCGAATTGATCCCTTCTCCAAATTTAAAGTACACTCTGCCCTTATATCCGTAAATTCCCGTCAACATATTTTCAAGATCATCGGCAGGCGTTTTTTTATGGTGAGGATTGTCGCGTTTTAATTGAAATTCCTTTGCTTTGAGGAAATCGCAAGGATCAAATTCATAAGAGATAGCAAGCGGAACAATGCGTAATGCTTTCAACATTTCAATAGGACGTGAACTATCTTTCAATGTCATCATTTTCAGCAGGCTCACTTGTGTATGATCATTGGAATCTTTAGCACGCCCTTCGCGCTGGGCAATCCAAATCGATTGATTTCTCTCTCTTACCGTATAATGAATGTATTCCGACAAATGCCGGGATGTCTCAAGCATTTTCCGGATAGGAACATTTCGTTTCACGATAAAACTTTTATTGAGTCGTACCAGATGAGTAATCCAAGGATATATAAGCAAATTATCGCCAATGGCAACCTCCGTTGTATCCATTCCTTGAAAATAAAGAAGTATATTCAGAAAAGCAGCATCCAATACAATATCGCGATGATTTGAAATAATTACATGACTCAACCCGTCTTTTATATTATCCCAATTAAACCCTTTCACTTCCTTCGTTGTATTCGCTATAAACTGTTCAAGAACAGGATAAACAATCTTGATTTGAAATTCGTTTACGGTTTTGCAACTTCTCATGAGCGAACAGAATTGTTCCCAACTCATCGGTTTGATAACCGATTCAGCAGCTATTCTGAATCTATCGTCAGCAAGAAGTTTTTCGATTGTTTCAGGCACTTCGCTGTCGTAAACCGGACGAATATCGTCGAATGAGGTAGATAGAACGGATTCCATAGGTTTTATTTTAAAGGGGATTGGCTTTACTGAATTCAAATTCGATAATTTCACTCAGTATATGGGTCAGGGAAAGATTTGCTGCTGCCACTTGCTGCGGTATGAAACTGGTAGCTGTCATACCGGGGGTAGTGTTTACTTCCAACAAAACAGGTGTTTCATTAGAAATAATGTAATCGGCACGAATAATTCCTTTTGCCCCAACCCAATCGTATATCGATATGGTTTCTTCCCAAATTTTCGTGGTCATCTCATCGGAAATGCGTGCAGGCGTAATTTCTTCGACCTGACCATTATACTTGGCTTCATAATCAAAAAATTCGTTATGCGTAACCACCTCGGTGAGAGGTAAAACGTGTATCCCTTGCCGGGTTTTATAGCAACCACACGTGACTTCGGTTCCCGCAACAAAACGTTCGATGATAACTTCCGACGATTCGCGAAAAGCATCGAAAACCGCTTTTTCCAGCTGAGATGTTTCTTTTACTTTGGTGGTCGCAAAACTCGAGCCGCCGGCATTCGGTTTCACAAAAACAGGCAATCCCAAACGAGAAACAATTTCATTCGGATTGAAAGAAGAATCTTTCTTCAAAAGAATCGATTGGGGCACCTTTATACCGAAACTTTTCAAAAAATGGTTGCAGATAAATTTGTTAAAAGTCAAAGCGGATGCCAATACGCCACTGTTTGAATAAGGAAGACGAAGCATATCGAAATAACCTTGCAACGTGCCGTCTTCTCCCGGCGTTCCATGAATGGTAATATAGGCAAAATCGAACGTTATTTTCCGGCCATCAGCCGTAAAACTAAAATCGTTTTTATCAATTGGATATGCGTTATTCCTATACTCGGCCGACCACGATTCCTTATCGATTTTTACTTTATAAACCTCATATTTCTCCTTATCCATAAAGGAATAAATTCCGGCAGCACTTTTTTCGGACACTTCTTTTTCTGAAGAATAGCCGCCCCACACAATGGCTATATTTTTTTTCATAGTTACGATTTTAATTGCTGTGCAATAGTGTAAATACGCCATTTACGAATCACTTCCTGCATGTCGGCCGGTATTTCGCTCTCGAAGAACATTTCTTTACCGGTTGAAGGATGTATAAATCCTAATGTTTGAGCATGCAAACATTGACGGGGGCATGCGGCAAAACAATTGTAAACAAATTGTTTGTACCTGACAGAACGCAAACCGTAAAGTATCTCGTTTCCCCCATAACGTTCATCATTAAAAAGCGGATGACCGATATGTTTCATGTGAACACGGATCTGGTGGGTGCGTCCCGTTTCCAATCTGCACTGCACAAGGGTTACGTACCCGAATCGCTCCATCACTTGATAATGGGTAACGGCGGTTTTCCCCATCTCACCCTCGGGAAAAACACGCATGAGCATACGGTTCTTGGGATCGCGACCTATATTTCCCTCAATACGACCCTCGTCATTTTCCAAATCACCCCATGCCAATGCAATATACTGACGTTTGGTTGTTTTGTTGTAAAATTGAAGGGATAAGTTGGTTTTGGCTTCCGGTGTTTTGGCAATAAGCAGCAAGCCCGACGTATCCTTATCGATACGATGTACCATTCCTACACGTGGATCATCCAAACGAATTCCCTCCTCATAATTCAGATAATAAGCAATGGCATTGATGAGGGTACCGGAATAATTGCCATGACCGGGATGCACTACCATGCCTGCCGGTTTATTCACCACCATCAGGTCATTATCTTCATAAACAATATTAAGGGGAATATCCTCGGGAATAATTTCCACTTCGTGACGTGGTTTGTCCATCACGATAGAAATTACGTCCATCGGCTTTACTCGGTAACTCGACTTTACCGGCATATCATTCACCAGAATACACCCTGCTTCAGCCGCTTGCTGAATGCGGTTTCGGGAAATTCCTTCAATACGATCCGATAAAAATTTATCGATTCGCAGCAGGCTCTGCCCTTTATCGGCTACAAAGCGATAATGTTCGTATTTTTTGCTCTCTTCCGATGCGACTATTTCGTCATCTCCTTCTTCCCAAAGATCGTTTATTTGATCGAAATCTTTTTTCAACACTATATTTCCGAAAAATTAATTTAGAAAAATGATTCGTCTATATTCGTATTCTTCTGCTGCTTGGAAACCGATCGATTTTTTATCTCGATATCGCCGGAATCCCGAGCAGAAATCTGATCAGGCGACATAATATATTCATTAGTCATTCCGAGAGAATCGGTTAACTGTCCGTTTCCGACAATTAATTTCAGTGGTGATCCCGCCGGAACTTTTTCATTAGGCATCAACTTTCTTCCCCGATATTCCACACCCAAAACCAAACCGGAATATTCGGAAGGCACTTCTTCAATAGATAGTTGAGTAAAACCCATTGAAATCAAAAGTGCTTGAGCTTGACGCAACGAATAATCGACTAGTTCAGGCATTGTAACCTGTTGAGGTGTCTTCGCATACACAGCAACATAGATAGCCCGTCCTTTCTTTACCTTGCTATTTTCTTCAGGTACCTGTTCAATAATGGCACCGGGAACGGCATCTTTCTGATAAACGGAATCGATTATTTCGATATGCAGTCCTTTCGATTTCAATATCGCATTGGCTTCTTCAACTTGCAAGCCTGCAAGTTTTGGCACACTCACGTTTTGGTCGTGCCGGGTGTACACTTTCAAAAAAAGAAGGGTTAATATCAGAAGAACAACGGAGACAAGAACAATCAAAAGAAGATTCTTGATGATGCTGTTTTCAAAAAAGCGTTTTGAAGGTTGTTTGGCATTCATAGGTATCGTAATGTCATATTCTTATACTTCTTAAACAGAATGATTATCGCCGCAAAGGTACAAAAAAAACGACTGCTGTCGAATATAAAAGATATTTTCGTTTGTTAACCCTTTAAAAACAAAAAAGCAGGAATACGGGTATCATATTCTTGCTTTTCCGGAGAAAAAAATGAAATTAAAATTCATCCGATACGGTTAGCTTGGCTCTGCCTTTAGCCCGACGTGCAGCCAATACTTTTCTGCCGTTTTTTGTAGCCATTCTTGCACGAAACCCGTGTTTGTTCTTTCTCTTTTTTACGGAAGGTTGATATGTCCTTTTCATTTTGTATGGTTTTTTATTTTGTTTCTATTAATAAGCCGCAAAATTAGGGATAATTTTTGAATTAATCAATTTTTATGGACATCAACTACAGTAAATTGCTTGCCAATTCCGACAATTCGCTTCGTTCGCCCTTAATCAGATTAACATGAGCGAAAATAGGTTGCCCTTTCATTTTATCGATCATATAAGCCAATCCGTTGGATTGAGAATCGAGATAAGGAGAGTCGATCTGCTGAAGATCGCCGGTAAATACCATTTTTGTTCCTTCTCCTGCACGGGTAATAATGGTCTTCACTTCATGAGGAGTGAGATTCTGGGCCTCATCGATAATACAAAAAGTCTCCGAGAGGCTGCGTCCGCGAATAAAAGCCAATGCTTCAATTGCAAGCTGCCCCGATCGTTCCATTTCATCAATAAGGCGCTGTTCGGGACTGTTTGACCCAAGGTGCGATTTAATAACATTAAGGTTATCGAACAGCGGTTGCATATAGGGTGCTACTTTTTGTTTCTCGTCGCCGGGCAAATATCCAAGATCCTTATTTGACAACGATACAATTGGACGAGCAAGAAGAATCTGGTTGTAGAGTTTATGTTGTTTCAATGCCGACGCCAGGGCAAGCAACGTTTTCCCGGTTCCCGCTTTTCCCGTAAGGGCAACCAACTTTATCTGGGGATCATTCAATACTTCAAAAGCAAAAGCTTGCTCGGCATTGCGTGGCTGAATACCGAAATTGGTTTCTTTTTCGATTTTTTTGATTTTTTGCGTGAAAGGATTGTATCGCACCAATACACTGTTGCGATTGCTTTTGAGTATAAAACATTGATTCGGTTCTATTGCAGTAGGAAAATCGAATTCGTCAAAATCGACTCCGACAGGGTTTGCATAGATTCTATCGATCAGTTCGGGATCAATTCCATCGAAAACCAATTCTTCCTGTTCGAAAATATCGATATCGGTAACTTTATCCGTAATATAATCTTCGGCAAGCAATCCCAACGAACGCGCTTTCATGCGTAAGTTGATGTCTTTGGATATGAGAATGGTTTTCATGTGGGGATATTTCTCCGTGAGCGTCAACAGTGTAGAAAGAATGCGATTATCGGGGCTTTTTTCGGGAAAAGCCTCTAAAATTTTAGGGTGATCCGGAACATTTACGATATAGAGTTTCCCGCGTCCTACCCCCAATTCGGCTCCATTCATAAACAAATCATCGTCGGTAATCAGATCGAGTTCGCGAATAAAAGCACGGGCATTGAAATTGATCTGATCGTTTCCCTTCTTAAATTTATCCAGTTCTTCCAATACAACAAAAGGAATATAGATATCGTTTTCTTCAAAATTATCCAAGCATTTATAATCATGAAGAATAACATTGGTATCGAGAATAAAATTCTTTTTTGTGGATGATGCGGATTTTTTTGATTTGGCGGTTTCCGATTTTGCTTTTTCCGAAGCAATTTGATCTGTTTTTCCCATTTTTCGTTGGAGTTAAAAGTATTTACTATTTTAAATAAAAACGCAAATATGCTAAGATTGTTTTTCCTCAATCCGATTTCAAACGCTAAGATACAAACAAAAAATACAATATTTCTACAAGAAAGGGGTATTTTTAGTTTTCTCCATAATTCATTACCTTTGCATGGTAAAACAAAGGTAAAAGTAACGATGCAAAAACCTTCCATTCCCAAAGGAACGCGCGATTTTTCGCCCGAAGAGATGGCAAAGCGCAACTATATTTTCGACACCATTAAGAAAGTATTCCAATTGTTCGGCTTCCGTCAAATCGAAACGCCGGCTATGGAAAATTTATCTACACTCTTGGGAAAGTACGGTGAAGAAGGCGATAAATTGTTGTTCAAGATACTCAATTCCGGCGACTTTCTTTCAGCCTTAACGCCGGAAGACCTTCAAGAAGGAAATTCAACAAAAACAGCGATCAAAATTGCCGAAAAAGGATTACGATATGATCTTACTGTTCCTTTTGCTCGCTATGTGGTCATGCATCGACAGGAAATCACTTTTCCTTTCAAACGTTTTCAGATTCAGCCGGTATGGCGAGCCGACAGGCCACAAAAAGGGCGCTACAGGGAATTTTTTCAATGTGATGCCGATATTATCGGATCCGATTCGTTATTAAACGAAGTGGAACTCCTTCAAATGATCGATGAAGTATTTAAACGGCTGAATATCCGCATCATTACAAAATTGAACAACCGGAAAATCCTTTCTGGCATTGCCGAAATTATTGGCGAAGCCGACAAAATAACGGATATTACAGTTGCTATCGACAAACTGGAAAAGATCGGACTTGAAAACGTAAATGAAGAATTACGTTCGAAGAATATTTCTCGGGAAGCTATCGACAAGCTGCAACCCATTATTTTATTGAACGGTAGCAACGAGAAAAAAATAGACACACTAAAAAAAACGCTTTCTTCATCTGAAACCGGATTAAAAGGAATAGAAGAAATCGAATTTATTTTAAACAAAACCGGATTGCTGTCATTTGAAAATCGAATCGAACTCGATCTTACCCTCGCACGTGGTTTGAATTATTACACAGGAAGCATTATCGAGGTTAAAGCTATTGATGTTGAAATAGGGAGTATTACCGGCGGTGGGCGGTATGACAATCTCACCGGCATTTTCGGTCTCCCCCATGTATCGGGAGTGGGTATCTCTTTTGGTGCCGACCGCATCTACGATGTACTGAACCGACTCAATCTCTATCCCGATAACCTAACCGGGGGAACCGACATTCTGTTTGTTAATTTCGGCGAACAAGAAGAAAACTTCATTCTTCCTCTCCTCACGCTATTGCGCAGCAAAGGGATTTCGGCAGAAATTTATCCCGAACCGGCAAAAATAAAAAAACAACTCTCTTATGCCGATACGAATCATATCCCTTTTGTTGCCCTTATAGGCGAAAACGAAATTTCCAAAGGGGAAATCACTCTCAAAAACATGAAATCGGGAGAACAAACAAGACTGACTCGAGAACAACTCATAACCTTGTTCTTGAAAAAAACCGACACCGGTAAGCCCTTATGATTTCCATAGAAAATCTTTCCGTTGAATTTGGCGGGTTCACTTTGCTGAACGATATATCGTTTGTGTTGAATAAAAACGAACGTACAGCTTTGGTTGGCAAAAACGGAGCAGGAAAATCTACCTTACTCAAAATCTTAGCAGGAATTCAACATCCTACTCGAGGGAGGGTTTCCTATCCGAAAGAAATCTCCATCGGATATCTTCCGCAACAAATGAAGTTGAACGACACATTCTCGGTAAAAGAGGAAGCCGCCCAAGCATTCAAACATCTGCAAGAAATGGAAAACGAGCTCGAAAAGCTACACCGCCGGCTTGCCGAACGAACCGATTACGAATCGGAAGATTATCAACGAATCATTCAACGTTCAGCCGATCTGCAGGAATTGTTACTAATGTCGGGTATCAATAATTTTGAGGCCGAAATAGAAAAGACACTCATCGGGTTAGGATTTTCGCGAGAAGATTTCGATCGCCCGACAAAAGAATTCAGCGGAGGGTGGCGCATGCGCATCGAACTGGCAAAAATTTTGTTGCAGACACCCGATGTGTTGTTGTTGGACGAACCCACCAATCATCTCGATATCGAATCCATCCAATGGCTGGAAAATTTTTTGGCAACCCATGCTAATGCACTGATGCTGGTATCGCACGATCGTGCCTTTCTCGATGCAGTTACCAACCGCACAATCGAGATTATATGCGGAAAAATTTACGATTATAAAGTGAGTTACTCCGAATATGTGGAACTGCACAAAAAACGGCGTGAACAGCAACTCCGCGCTTATGAAAACCAACAAAAACAAATTCAGAAAACCGAAGAGTTTATCGAACGTTTCCGCTATAAGCCGACTAAATCCAACCAAGTACAATCGCGTATCAAACAACTGGAAAAAATTGAAGTAATTGAAGTTGACGAGGTGGATAATTCCCATCTGAATTTGAAATTCCCTCCTGCACCACGGTCCGGATCATACCCTGTGATAATGGAAAATGTAACGAAAAGTTATGGCGATCATGTGGTATTCTCTGATGTAAACATGACCATCCATCGGGGCGATAAAGTGGCCTTTGTAGGTAAAAACGGTGAAGGAAAATCGACCCTCGTCAAATGCATCATGAACGAAATCGATTTTCAAGGCAAACTTGAATTGGGGCACAATGTAAAGATCGGCTATTTTGCCCAGAATCAGGCACAATTGCTCGATGAAAATCTGACAGTTTTCGAAACCATCGATCAGGTTGCCACAGGAGATATTCGAAACAAAATACGTGATATTTTGGGTGCCTTCATGTTTGGCGGAGAAGCATCGGAGAAAAAAGTTAAAGCACTTTCCGGCGGCGAGCGTAGCCGACTGGCAATGATACGTCTGCTTCTCGAACCGGTGAATCTGCTCATCCTCGATGAGCCGACAAACCATCTGGATATGGCGTCGAAAGATGTTCTGAAAAAAGCCATTTCCGAATTCGATGGCACAGCCATCATCGTTTCACACGACCGGGATTTTCTCAATGAACTTGTTACAAAGGTTTATGAATTTGGCAGAGGAAAAGTTATTGAGCATTTGGGCGGCATCTACGATTTTCTGGCAAAAAAGAAACTGGAAAATCTGCAACAACTGGAAACTTCTTTACATAGCTCAACTCTTGCTCCGGTAGAAAAAAAAGATAATCGGAAATCGGAAAATAAACTTTCCTACCAAGAACAAAAAGAACAGAACAAGCAAATCAAAAGGCTTGAAAAAGAAATTCAAGAAATAGAAGAAAAAATCACAAAAATGGAAGAAAAACTTTCCTCCATCGAATCCGAACTCATTACTCCGGAAGAAGCATCAAATGTTTCTTTGCTCCAATCATATATCGACTTAAAAAACAAAATTACCATTACAATGAACATTTGGGAACAACTAACGTTGGAAATGGAGAAGGTGCAAATGAACATGCAATGAAAATCAGCAAACTCATACTGAAACTATTCGGATGGAAAGTGGTAAATGTTCTGCCGGATATTCCCAAATGCGTAATTGCACTTGCACCACATACCAGCAATTGGGATTTCATAGTAGGAAAGCTGGCTTACAGTTCGTTGGGAAGAAATGCAAAATTTCTAATTAAAAAAGAATGGTTTTTCTTTCCTTTCAATCTACTTTTCAAGAGTATAGGAGGAATTCCTGTTGAAAGGGATAAGAAAAATTGGCTTACCGACAAATTAGCCGAGGAATTTAACAAACACGAAAAATTTCAACTTGCAGTAACTCCCGAAGGCACTAGGAAACCGGTTAAAGAATGGAGAAAGGGTGATTATTACATTGCGCTAAAAGCCAATGTGCCTATTGTTTTAGTGGGAATCGATTACGCCAAGAAAGAGGTAATCTTTCTCGACACCTTTTATCCCACCGGCGATTATGAAAAAGATATAGAAAAAATAAAAGCGCATTATAAGGGCATTACCGGAAAACATCCCCAAAACTTTTTACTTTGATGAAGAATCATCAAACTCTTTAAAATCGAAAGACAACTGAAGGGGTTGCTCTTCCCGCGATATTTCCATCTCAGGATTTCGGAGCGAAAGTCCCATCAGACGGATTTTTTTTTCCTGAATATCTTCAACCGATAAAAGCAATTCCTTTCCCAACTCAAAAATCTGATGATAGGTTTTGATAAGATAATCTACCGTTCTACTTCGAGTAATAAGTGTAAAATCGGCATACTTTATTTTAAGCGTAAGTGTTTTGGCAAAAAATTTACGTTTCTCGGCCCTTCTGTACAGTTCTTCCGAAATCTCATCCAAAGCCCTTAATGCATCAACCATTTCATAAATATCCTCAGGAAAAGTTTCTTCGGTTCCCAACGATTTTCGGATATGTTCCGATTCCACTTCACGATCATCGATTCCGCGTGCAAACCAATAGTAAACACTTCCTACTTTTCCGAAATGCTTTACAAGATCCGTTTCTGCCCATTGTTTCAAATCATACCCGGTTTTTATACCCATTTCGTTCATTCTGGCAGCCGTTACTTTACCCACGCCGAAAAAACGCTCTACGGGCAATCGTTCAATAAAAGCTTCAGCCTTTTCCGGTGGTATAACAAACAAACCGTTGGGTTTGCGGTAATCTGATGCGATTTTGGCCAAAAATTTATTGTACGACACACCGGCAGAAGCCGTTAAACGTGTACGATTGTATATTTTCTGTTTGATCTCTTTTGCTATTGCCGTTGCCGAGTGAATACCTTTTTTATTAACCGTAACATCCAAAAAAGCCTCGTCGAGCGACAAAGGCTCCACCTTATCGGTATATTCAAGAAAAATCTGCATGATCTGATGGGATACCTCCCGATAAATGTCAAAACGAGGCATAACAAAAATCAGATGAGGACATTTTTGCAGAGCAATAACCGATGCCATTGCCGAATGAATGCCATAACGCCGAGCCTCATAGCTGGCAGCGGCAACCACACCGCGTTTCCCTCCATAACCCACGGCAACAGGTTTCCCGCGGTATTCAGGATTATCGCGCTGTTCAATAGAAGCATAAAAAGCATCCATATCGATATGGATTATCTTGCGAATCATAACAATACATATAAAATATACCGCTCACCACGACCTAGTTATTTTCGGACTTCAACGAAAAAATTTCCATAGGATAGTAAGACGCTCCATGAGGAGACAATCGGCTTTCGAACAGCACGATTTCATTGGCTTCATACTGCACAGGGTGAGAAAATTGAGAAATCGTCAACGCTCGATTTAATGAAGGTTCAATGGTTTGACCGGGAATAAATCGCCCTATCGTTAGATGAGGATTGAAAAATTTTTCATTGGAAATAAAACCCAGAGAAACTACCTCACGGTCTATCCTTTTTTTCAATTCGAATAAAATTTCGGGAGCCTCAATTCCCAACCAAAGCACTCGGGGCTCATGCCCTTTCTTAAACAAACCCGGATTCGTCAATTTAAAAGAAAAAACGGGCATTCCTTCCACCGCTGAACGAATTGCGTCTTTCAATTCGGCTAATTGATCCACAGGAACTTCGCCAAAAAAGAACAGCGTCAAATGGTACGATTCGGGATTTACCCACTTGATGCGGTATTTTCGCAGCAAATGCTTCAATTCTTTCGCCTTATTCGCAGCCGGTTCAACAGGAATAAGGGGTAAAGCAAGAAAAGTACGTTTGGACTGCATAAAGAAGAAAAGACCTTAATCTTCCCCTATTTTAATTGATAACATATGTAATGGATATTGCTCCTTTGGTAGGACCGAAATAGTTTTTCTTGTTTTCTCCGATTTTTGATCCGTTTTCCCCCAATGAATAGATATCGTAATCGAATCGTGCATATCCTACTCCCAATGTTGCTTCCAAGCCCCAGCGAGAACTTAATACCCACTGATAACCGTAACTGACACCAAAGCCAATGGCAGATCCGTCATACCGTCGATCTTTCAGATTTTTCAGTTTCCATATGGGAATATCCACTCCTCCCATGTTGAATTGTCCACCTACGCCGTGCAATCCAAAAAAATGGCCGTTATACGTTTCGTTAAGCCAATAACGTGCTTCAGGCCACACAACCCAATGTTTAATCTGCTTGTCATCACCGAATTTGAAGGGATTGAATCCTGCAGATAACTCAATACTCACATTATCAGTCACAGCAACCTCTGCTCCAAGATTGGGCGATGCGGTCAACCAATACGGAATATTCGTTTTCAACATTGTTTTTTGAGCATATGCACAAAAAGATAGTCCTATCAATAAAAAAAGGACAAAAGGAATTTTTTTCATCGCATTCATTGTTTTTCAATTTAATTTAGAATAACACAATTAAATGATCCGTTATCGGCAAAGATAAAAGAAAATTGCAAGAGAATAACAATTATAAGGATAATTTTTCACAAATAATCCCGCCAACATAAGTTTATAGGTTACAATCACAAAAGTTACAGGTTTTACTTTTCGAAATTATCCGTTCTGAAAGGCACCACAGGCAATTCGCGTGTATTGTAAAGATTCCCGATTTGAAAATTCTTGAAGCAATATCTTACCGCTACGGGGTTCGGAATATTTTCATTCGAAACAATCAGTATCCTGTTGTTCAAATCGACCTCAACCTTAGCCGGACGAAAAATCCGATCATCTCCGGCAATCTCGAAACCATTTATGCCCACCGTTCTGCTGAAACCGTTCTCGGCATGGTTGAAAGAAAGGTAAATTTTTCCGTCTTTTATTTCCATCGATTTATACTCCGGTCCGTGACAAGCAACACCCGTATGACCATAAGTTTGCGAAAGAGCCATAAAAGCAAGCCTCTTTCCTACATCGATTTTATTGCGAGGATGAATATTGGTCTTTTCGTAATCTTCTACCAAATCGTTGGTCGAAATCATGCCACTATTGGTAATCTGTGATTGTGCCTTGAATTGGGCTTCGCGCAGCAGTGCACCGGAGGTACCGGTCTCACCATCACCATAAATCCAAGGAGCAATTTCAACGTAATAAAAAGGCAAATCGCCCAATCCCCAATCCTTCCTCCAAAGATTGACCATGTTGGCAAGTCGCTCGGCATATACTTGGTGATGCCCGACATTTGATTCGCCCTGATACCAGATAAAACCTTTAATGGTATAGTGAATCAACGGACATATCATCGCATTATACATCAACATAGGACGATACATCGGATTAAGACTGTTGATAGCTTTTTCGCTCAAATCGACATCGGGATAAGTTTCCAAAATTTCGCGGCTTGTCCAACCTTCCACACGTGAACCTCCCCAACTGGAAACAATAATCCCGATCGGTACATTTAATGTTTGATACAGTGTTTGCGCAAAATGATAAGCCGTGGCACTGAAACCCGGCGCATTTTCAGGGGTACATGCTTGCCACTTCCCCTTAACGGTTTCCTGAGGTTCCATCGCTGCAGTTTTGGGAATGGTAACGAAACGGATTCCCTCGTTTTGCCCTGCCATCGCAATGGTTTCGTTGGCTTTGAGAACCGGGTTGTTCCAGAAGCCGTTCAACGGCATCTCCATGTTGCTCTGTCCTGAAGCAAGCCAAACCTCTCCTATCAACACATTGTTCAGCGTTACTTTTTCGCCGTCGGAAATCGAAATGGAATAAGGAGTAAAACTTGCTGCAGGTGTGGCAACGGATACCTTCCAGTTCCCTTTTGTGTCGACCTTAACTTTAGTAATTTCGGAAGTCCATGAAGGACGAATTTCAACTGTTTTTCCGGGATCAGATTTTCCCCAGAGATTAACTTTTGTGTTCTGTTGCAGAACCATGTTATCGCTCAATATTTCAGGTAACGAAACTTTTGCACCAATTGAATTGGAAAAAATCAACAGGAGCATTAACGGTAAAATCTTGAATTTCATTTTAGTAGGTATTTATTAATTATTTAATTACGATTATTTTTTACTGTTGAATATAATTGTTATTTAATTCGATTAATCAATTCGATACACATTCGGCTGTTGTGGTAAGGACATTTCCAAAATCCGGTTTTGTCGTTCAGTGTGTCTTTATGTCCGTCCTTAGAAACCGCCCAGTACCATTCACCATTTTCTTTGTCAATCAGGTTCTCTTTGATAAAATTCCAGGAATTGAAAACTTTTTTGAGATAAGATTCTTTATTTGAAAGTTGAAACGTATTAAAAAAACCGACAACAGCTTCTGCCTGCGGCCACCAATCGCTATTCGTGTCGAGGTGGTTGGTTACAACGTCTTTTTCGTTCATCAAGCCTCCGTCTTCACGAAGTCCTTCAACAGCTGCATCCGCAACGCGAAAAACCACATTTCGCACTTTTTGCAGTGTTCCCACGTCTCCTAAAACAGTAGCTGCTTCATCCAACAACCAGGACGCTTCTATATCGTGTCCGAAAGATTGAATGAACGACTTACATGCCCAATTTTCATCGAAAAACAGATTCAAATGATATGTTTCGAAATTGATAATTTTGTCGAGAAACAGGTCAATCAAATTTTTCAGCTGCATTTCCAATAAAGGGTTTTTCCAGACGCGAAACAAATTAGTGTAGGCTTCAAGCAGGTGCAAATGGGTGTTCATCGTCTTTTTTTCGTTGGCATCCTTATCGCTCAAACGTACATCGTCAAGCAAAAGCCAATCGCGACTGTATGCTTCGAAATAGCCATTTTTGTCCTTATCAAAACTGTATTTTTCTATCAGCGAAAAAAGTTCTTTTGCCTTTTTCAAAGCCACTTCATCACCGCTTGTACGATAAAATTCGACCAATGCATAAATGAAAAATGCCTGACTGTAAATCTGTTTTTTGGTGTCGGCAGGTGAACCGTCTGCATTCAGCATCCAATAAGTTCCTCCAAATTCTTCATCAAAAAAATGGTTGAAAATATATTCCTTTGCGTGTTCTGCTTCTTTCAGATAAGCGTTGTTTTTTAAATAGAAAGCTGCTGAAGAAAAAGTCCACAAAATGCGTGCATTCAAAATTCCACCTCTTGGAGCGTTTTTAATCAACTGATTTTTACCGGTCATTTGCCCAAAATATCCACCACGTTCCAAATCTTTCATTTTCTCTGCCCAAAACGGAAGAATATCTTGCGTTAATTCGTCGTAAACTTCCTCCTTTAATTTTATTAGATTAAAAGAAATATCCTTGTTTGCTGTTTGTTTTGAATGATCTGTCATTCCTGAATCAACGATTTACAATGTTTTGACTGATAATTTCAAGTTTCTACTGAATAGCCGATTTTGCTCTTTTTTCGTCGAGTTGTTCAATGATTCCCTTCACTTTTTTGTCGGAAAGTGGATAAAACAACATACCTATAAATGCCAACAAACAGCAAAATGCGGGAAAAAAACTTATCATAAGTCGCTCACCGAAAATGGTTTCTACCGCCTGTTGTGCAGCCTGCGGATTATAATTGAAGATTGCCAAAATCCAACCGCTTAAAGCTGCTCCCACCGCCCACCCCAATTTTTGGGACATAGAAGAAGACGAGAAAATCAATCCGGTTGCACGTCGTCCCGTAGTCAGTTCCTGGTGATCGACAATATCGGCAAACATTGACCAGAGGAGCGGCAGCACATAACCAGCGAAAATAGAGGTAAAGAATTGAAGAATAAGAATCAGCGTAACGTTATTTGGAATAAAATAAAATCCCGTGCTCAAGATTCCTGCCATAAGAATGGAAATCATATACGTCCTTTTTTTACCGTATTTTGCCGATATGGTAGGTGCTGCCATTACTCCAATCAGATTGGCAGCCTGACCGACAAGGAAATAAATGGTCGTCATATCCCATCCGGTACCTTCCATTTTATAATTTACCTGAACATAATCGCGAAAATAGTAAATCGCTACGCTGTCGCGTATGGCATTGAAAAGCAAAGCGGCTAATCCTGTTCCGATAAGAATCCACCAAGGGGTGTTATGAAAAAGATTCTTCAAATCCTGTTTGACGGAAACATTTTCTTCAGTTTCTATTTGCGTTACACGTTCTTTAGTCCAACTAAAACACAGTAAAAACAAAACAACACAAACAATTCCGATTGTTCCAACGCCTAAAACCCAACCGATAGGGGCAGTACTAATTGAATTTTCTGCTGTTTTTATAATGGTTTCTCCTCCAAAACGTCCTGCATAAAAATCAACCAACGGTTGCAATAGCATAAAAGTTACAAAACTGCCGATAAATGCAAACGACATACGGTAGGATGAAAGTGCGTTGCGTTCGATCGGATTTGAAGTAATGGATCCCAACAATGAAGCATAAGGCACATTGATCAACGAATACACAATCATCATCAGCGAATAGGTAACGTAGGCGTAAATCAGTTTTCCGGTTTGCCCGAAATCGGGAGTGTAAAAAGTTATGACGCCCATCACAGCAAAGGGAATGGCAAACCAAAGCAGGTATGGGCGATATTTTCCCCAGCGGGTTTTGGTACGGTCGCTCATTATGCCCACGAATACATCAAAAAAAGAATCCCATAAACGTGCCACCAAAAACATTGTTCCGGCAGCTGCAGCGGTTATTCCAAAAACATCAGTGTAGAAAAACAATGAATACATCCCAAAGATCTTCCAAAACATGGAAGAGGCTGCATCACCAAAACCATAACCAATCTTTTCCCTAAACCCGATTTTTTCTGTAGTCATTCTTTTGTTTAATGCTAAAAAAAATAAATCAATCAATAACAATTGTTTTTGTTGCTCTAATTCACACTTTGTACAACAGGCATAGCATCCTTTGTAAGAGCTTTGACCAATTGAGTTCGATATGTTTTTGTGTTCGGGTCGTAAATACCAAATCCGGAATTCCATTCCCAGTATGCCCAACTAAATCCTTGCTGTTCGAACCATCGGGAAAGGAAACGTGTCCATTTTACTCGCGAATCCATATCGGCTTTTGAATAAGCTCCAAACTCACCGATATGTATGGGGATATTTTTCGATTTTGACAAAGCAATGGCTGCCTGAAATTCATCAATTACCGCTTGCCGTTCGGCTTGCGTGTCGTTCCATTTTGTCCCCAGCCAGGCATCGGAGCCTTCTACCCATTCAGCTCCCTGATGTGTAAACTGAAAAGGATTGTAGTAATGTATGGTGAGAATCAAATGATTATCATTGGGAACAATGGTAAGCGACTTCAATGCCGAAGTACCGCCCCATTCAGCAACACCGAGCAGAACGCAACGTTGCGGATTCGTTTCACGGATGACTCTCAGAGCATCCCGGTAATAGTCGTTCCAAAGGCCCGCGGTAAGTTTGTCATGTGGTTCATTTAATATTTCAAACACTAAACTGTCGGGATAATCCTTGAAATATTCCGAAATCTGTTTCCATTGCGACAAGAAGCGAGCTTTTTGTCCTTGCGGATCAGCCATTAAATCGTTATGATGGTGCATATTGATAATAATGTGCAATTTATTGTTCAAAGCAGCATCTACAACCGATTTTACAGTTTTGAAAAATTGGAGATCGATAGTATATGGCGAACTGCTCATGCTGCGGTCGTCTCTTTCCCATTTGATGGGTACACGAACATGCGTAAAGCCTAATTCGGCAATTTTCCTGAAATCATCGGCATCAAAAGGCGATTGCCACGATTGATCGGCTTCAAAAGTATTGCCAATATTTATCCCACGTCCTAGCCGCTGATTCATTTCATTTGCTGTTGCCCACTGTTTTTCGTGAGAAGACTCCGAATTCGATTTTTGACAACTTGTAATAGAGAAAACAAGTATAAACAATAAGATTGATTTGCTAGCTTTCATTTGTATTGAATATATTATGATATTAAAAAAAATTAGTGGCGAAAATTCGTCTGCTATATTAAATGCTAAATTAAGCAAAACTATTCGATTAATAACTTATTGATTTGTTTTTGAGAATTAAATCTTTGATCTTTAGGACAGAAGTATACGAATAAAATCCGTCAGACGGCGTGTTGAGACAATAATCCACGAGCCTGTCGATGGTGGAAGTTGCCACATGCATCCGCGTATCGGAAGATGCGTAATAAATGAAAACTTTGCCATCGTCATCAGTTATCCAGCCATTACTGAACACGACATTTGAAACGTCACCAACTCTTTCTTCTCCTTCGGGGGCGAGAAAATACCCGGCCGGAGAAGCTATCAACTCCGATGGGTCGTCCAGCGATGTCATGTATAAATACAAAACATAACGCAAGCCGGCTGCACAACTCCTCACTCCATGAGCTAAGTGCAGCCATCCTTTAGGAGTTTTGATGGGTGCAGGCCCTTCGCCGTTTTTCATCTCCTTGATAGTATGATAATAACGTTGATCGATTGTTTTTTCATGTGTTACGATAGCATTTTCAATGTCGTCTATCAAAGCCCATCCAATGCCACATTCTGCACCAGCTTCAATGAAACTATCCTGAGGTCGGGTGTAAAATGCATACTTCCCATTTACAAATTCGGGATGCAATACAACATTTCGTTGCTGACTTCTTGATTGAAGATCGGGTAAGCGTTCCCAATTCTTCAAATCCTTTGTACGCGCAATTCCTGCACTTGCAGTAGCTGCAGACAAATCGGGATTATTTTTGTCTTTTCTCTCTGCACAAAAAATGCCGTAGATCCAACCATCTTCGTGGGCTGTAAGGCGCATATCGTAAATGTTTGTTGCCGGTTCATCAGTTTCGGGCATGGTAATCGGTTCTTCCCAAAATCTGAAATTATCAATTCCGTTAGGACTTTCGGCAACGGCAAAAAACGATTTCCTATCCACACCTTCAACTCTTCCTACCAAAAGATATTTATCGTGCCATTTGATAGCGCCGGAATTCATTACGGCATTCATCCCAATTCTTTCCAATAGAAAAGGATTCGTCTTTTCATTCAAATCGTATCGCCACGCAACAGGGACATGAGCGGCAGTAAGAATGGGATTTTTATAACGCTGAAACCATCCGTTGTTTTGGTCGATAGGAAAATTTTTTGTGGTAATCAATTTTTCCTGGTTTTCAAACAATTTTTTCACTTGTTCTTGAAATGGATTCATAACTTTTTATTTCAATTCATTTGTATAAATTCGAAATATCTTTACAAAAAAACGTTTTGGAATAATGATAAAACCTTATAAAATCAGCTGCAGATTTTTGACCGGGAAAAGGCGCATAATAATGATTTTCTCTTTCTCTTGCGTTACGCCAAACCATCACATAACTTATTGGATATTTATCAACAATTGGCAGCACTTTGCAGCCAACATAAAAATTTTTCATGATTCTTTCCACCAAGTAAAATAGAAGATACCACACCTCCCGTCTTTACATCCCACGAATCACCATCAGTAAGAGGATTGTTAATATGCCAGCTTATCGTTATCATTCCGCCACGTTGGTATTGACGAATAATTTCCTTTCGGATTCTTTTGAAAAAGACATTATCTATGTTCTTTTCATTTCCCAATTCTATTCTTCCTAAGTCGAAACCCATTACGGCCGGATAGTCGCCAACAACACTTTTCACGTCAGAACGTCCGTCATCGCCTTCCCAACCAATTCCGTATAATGGATCATCCTGATGTCCAAACATAAATCCTTTTTGGAAAATTATTTTAAGTCGGGCATTTGATCACGAGTTATAACGTGAGAATTATTCATTACCGTTCGCCAATAGTCAGCGCCATTTAGAGAATCATCTCTAGTATAACTGCCATACCAAGGCATGAACCAAAGCCAGGTATCACCTTTTTGAAACATCAAATCAGGATCGGGAATTCCCCCACATTCAGTAAGTGCAATCATTTTTCTGCCTAAAACAATAGCTTTAACTTTATTGAATTCCGTCAATTGCGAATCGTGAATATGGGTTTTTTGATATAAATCGCGTCCCACGATATCCACATATTCGTCACCGGGATACCAATCAGGGTCATTCCCTTCTGAAGTCCACACCCAAATCAAATTATCCAGACGATGATAATTGGTCATTCTTTCGAACATAAGTCTCCAAAGCGATTTGAATGGAGCGGCTCCTTTTGCTCCCCACCAAAACCATGCACCGGCAGCTTCATGTAAGGGTCGCCAAATTACAGGAATGCCTTTTGATTTTAAAATGTTAAGATAACCGGAGATGATATCGATATCTTTTATCATTAAGCGATATTCTTCAGAATTTTCGTCCGAAATTTTACTGACATCAAAAAGCGTTTGATCGGATTTACTCCCGTAATAGAATGCATATTGATCTGAAATACCACTGTTTGCCGGCACATTCCAATGCCACATAGCTGCTACCAATCCATTTGATTGCCACCAATTTTCAACAGCTGAAATATTACTATAGTCAATCCAATTTGAAGGTGAAAAAACATGATGAATAAAATCGAAACAATTCAAGGCAGGATATTTTCCGGTTTGAGCATAAACCCAATCGGCTTCATCGGTATTCCAGTTGATGTTTGCCATTGTACCCGAAATAGTTCCTATCCCATAGATTTGCTTTAAAAAATCCATAACCTTTTGCGCTTCGACAGAAAAAGTCCTTGCAGGTGACTTGTATGTAGTAAAAATCAACTTAATTTCTGCAGGAATAAATGCTCCTGTTGGCCCTTTAATTGTATATGCAGGAATAATAAGTGTGTAAATTGTTCCTTCTTGCAACTCAGGTAAAATGATTCGTAAATCATTTTTAACACCAGGATTCACATCACTTAAAGTAACACCGTTCAATGTTATTTCGTATCCTCTTTTCAATGTAATATTCTCATTGAAAATCAGAACAATTTCCTTTGTATAAATTGAGACATCCGTCTCATTATTTGTCGGGGCAGATGAAATTAATTCCGGAGAAAATGTTTCAATAATGCCACTCCCTGATTTCTTACAGGAAAACAATGACAGTAAAAATAAAAACAAAATAACAAATCGATGATTCATGAGCACAAATTTCGAAGTTGCGCAATATCCCAAGCTTAATAAAATATGAGAAAAAACCATAAAAAGAGGATGTCGTAAAAATAAATGATGACTAATTTTTTGACACCCTCTTCAACAGTCCATTTATTTATTTTATTTTTTCGAAACGAACATTATCGATGCACATATTTACAAATCCTGCATCTCCTGCAGTAGCCAGTCCAAAATCTTGTGTAATGTTTTGAACGTTTGGTAAGATGTTTGTTCCGTATCCGTTATCATCCTTGAAATCTGTTAAAGGAATAGTTACAGTGTACCAACCACCTCTATTTTCCATTCCGGGAATAATCGCCCAGAAATCGCCATCACTACCTTTGAGACGAAATTTAAATGCCATCGTCGTTCCACCCAAAACATTGACATCCATTTTTACAGCCCATTCCTGAACTGTTACACCATCAACTTTCAGGTCGTATTGTCCATTTCTCCAGAAGAAATCAACCCAACCGGATGGCAAATTCTGATTGATACGGAAATAGTTGCCACTCAACGACAGAGCAGGATCATTTTCTACTGAGCCATAACTTCCCCACCATGAATTTTTCCCGTCAAAATCAAAGAACACATAGCTTGGATCAGCTATAGGATCTGTACCGCTTATAGTTATTGGAACATCAACTTCTTTTCCTGCAAAAGTGACCAATTTTAAAGTTACAACACCTTTTGCGGCATTTTCAGGCACATAAACTTCCAACAAGGTTACCGAACGAGTTCCAAATTGAGTTGCTTTCACATTATTCTGAAAAATAACCGATTCAACCAAATTTAATTTTGTTCCTTGAATAACCAACAATTGTCCTGGTTTTGCACTTGCGGGGATGCTGGTTATAACAGGTATATCAGCCTCCGTTACAGTCAGTTCACTTGGAGATAAAATTTCAGTCCCGTTTACAGTAACAAACTTTACGATTCCACTTGTTGCATCAGTTGGAACATTAACTACAAACGAAATAGATGAACTTGGTTCAACATTCACGCTCTTAGCAGCAGACGGGAATATCACTTTCCTTATCAAATCCAAGTCACTTCCGCTAACGGTCAATTCACTTCCTGCCATTAATGAATTCGGAGATAACGCTGTAATTTTGGGCTTTACATAACTAAATTCTGGCGTATTGATCGTTTTAGTGGAGAAAGTAACAAGCGTTGCCACTTTTGAATTGGCTGTCTCCGGCACTATTACCGAGATTTCTGTTTCTGATTTGGCATTAATTTGCCCCTCTATATCACCAAATTTTATGCTTGCAACCAAATCCAAATCTTTACCTTTAATAGTCAACGTATTGCCATTTTTAACTATTGTTGGACTGACAGCAAGATTTGAAGGCATTACGGTAATCAGTTTCTTGTTTCCTTTCACCTCAAGACCTGATTTGGTAATCAATTTTACGGTATCGTCCTGGGCTTCAAATGGTACAGTTACTGTAATTAGCGTGGAATCAGCATTCAAAATAACTTCATTCACTATTATATCTCCGCCAAACTTAACGCCAGCTACCAAGTCCAGATTTGTACCTGTAATATTAATGTTATTTCCCGGTTTTACAGTAACAGGAGAAAATTCTACGAATGTAGGTAAAATAATATTGATTACTTCGTTAGAGTAGATTTCAATAGGCATTTCTTCTCCATTCGATAAAATGATTTTTCCTGTTTGAGCTTCATCCGGAACCCTTACTTGCAATTGTTCTCGGGACTGAGATACAAAATCTTTTGATTCCACCTCAACATTGTCAACAAAGATTACTTTTTTAATCAAATTCAGGTATTCTCCTTTCACGGTGAGTATTTGACCAGCTCTTAAAGTAGTAGGAGAAACAGTGCTAATGGATATAGGTTCCAAAAAGGTAAGAGAAGTCAATGTTTGAATATCCCCTTGTGGCGTTTTTAAGGTCACTTTACCCGGACCTGCATTCTGAGGAATGGTAACCCGAATTTCTCTTTCGTTGACAACCTCAATTTCACTAACTTCTATTGTTGTTTCGGATGTCAGCCCCTGAAAAACTACAGCTGTAACTTTATCCAAATTGCTGCCTATGAACCTGAGTTCACCCCCTCTTAAGGCAGGTGATGGACCAAACGCTTTTAAAACTATCAACGTGTCTATTTTTTCATCTTTGTCACATCCGGTATATGCGCCTGCACTGATAATTAACGTGAAAATTATCAGCCATGAATACCATTTATTTTTATGTGTTTGCATATTTTTTTAAGATTTATGGATTATTTATTCAATCGGAACCACCCTAATGTTGTCAATACAAATATATGGAGTACAGTCTGTACCGGCAATTCCTCCGTGATAAACAAAGAAAGTTAAGCCTCCATAATTCCCTGTTCCAGCTACTTGAAGCGCTTTCCCCGTATGGTCATATTTGAAGTCTTTGAGTGGGAAAGATACAGTTATCCATCCATCAGTTTGATAAGATCCGCTTGATTCCCAAGGTCTCCACAAACCCCTCGGCGTGACCCCATCTGCAATATAACCATTGGTGTCTTTGGTTGACCACGGAGTAAAAATCATTTGCAAGGCGCAAGCAGACCAAGGTTGAGTCACATTTACCTCAAATTTGAGCTGAGCCTGATCTACAGGAATGGCAAACAAATCTCCTTCAGGACGGCCATTGGCTATTCCCCACAAATTGAATGAAAAATTATCTTCATCCCACGTTGATAAATCGCCTTTTAAAGCACCGGAAAAATAAACATAATTTCCACTTATTCCTTCGGGATTGCTGTTGGCTATTTTACCTGCGCGCCATCCACCTGAGGCATCTTTCGTATCCCAATCAAGAATAATACCCCTGTCATCTCTAAATTGGAATTTCGATCGTCCGGTTCCATAAATTGACTTTACGTTGATGTACCCTTTTTGAGATCCATTGGGAATTTTGAAAACAATTTTAGTCTTTTCGATGCTTATAATTTCCGTAACAGAAATATTACCGGCCATACTTATGGTTAACGGAACATTCGGATCGTCAATAAAGTAATCTCCATAAAGAGTTGCAATATCACCATCATGTGCATATTCACACGAAATACTCGACACAATGGGTGCCGGAACAAGAACAGAAAAATCGTAAGCAATAGTATCGTTATTCTTTGTTATCATATAAATCTTGTTTGATACAACAGAAGGAATTTCATTCGGAACATTCACAAGCAATGTGTTATACGTGATAAAACTTGAATTTAATATCGCTTTTTTATCATTAAACCACATTTCTTTGATACTGGTAAGATTTTCCCCTATTAATGCAATGGTATTATTCATATAAGCCGCTACTAAAAGCGAATCGGCTGACTCAGGATTTGGAACTCTAATATAATAAACTTCAGGGATACCATCTGTTATAACATATTTATCCGGATTATCATCACACGCCTGTGATAAGATTCCAATAAACAAAATTAAGCTACTTATCAGTATTTGACTGTATCTTTTTTTCTTAATGTTTTTCATATCAATTTTCTCATTTGAAATTAATAACTTATTGAACTTAAATCAAATTCAACCGGATCTTTTAACAGATTTGGATTCATGGTCAAATCCGTATCCGGAAATGGAAGTTGAAAATGAGCATCCGTTATATTTGGAATGTTATTGGGACTATAATATGTTACGGAAGGATCCAGTGTACCTGATTTGTAATACTGACCAAGCCCATTGTAGGAACCTCTTCTTTGTGCTTTGATTTCAGCTATTGCTTTTGCCGGTTCATAATAATGCCAACGCACATAATCATACCATCTATCACCTTCACAAGCCAACTCAAGGCGACGTTCTTGCCATATATCATCCCAAGTAATGGATGTTTTTGGTTCATATCCTTTAATTGATCTACTTCTGACATCATTAAAGGCTTTTAAGGCCTTTGGGTCTGAAGTAGAAGAACTATTTCCTAAAACTGCCTCGGCATAAATTAAATAAACATCTGCAAGACGAAGTAGATGCGTACTTAGACTAGTAGCCATGCGAGCCATATGTGTTCCGGTTCCGATAACATGATCGTTATCGTTTCCAACCAAATGCTTTACTTCATTTGCACCAACTGCACTTTGGTATTCCATACTATTTACAGCAAATTCGGTATAGTCGAAACCTCCTTTGTCTACCCAGAAATACTCATATTTGTCGCCATACATCATCATAGTTGCTTTTCTACGATCATCAATATTGTTTCTAGTCAGACTAAGCGCATCTTCGTTAAAAGCATCTTGCAAATCCACTGAAGGCCCATTCCATCCTCCCCATGTTGCACCATATTCATCAAACCCTTGTATTCCCAAGTCGGATTGTAAAGAATTTTGCGAAGTCCATTGGTTAGAAACTACCCAATGCCAAGCTATTAAACTTTCCTCACTAAAATTGTTCTTTAATCTAAAAATGTCGGAATAGACCGGCAATAATGATCGTCCACTTTCTTCAATCACTTTTCCTGCATATAAGGCTGCTTTATCCAAATCTTCCTGTCGCCGAGAACCATTCATACCGTATCCCGCTTTAGTGAGATACACTTTTGCAAGCAATCCGTAAGCAGAATATTTATCAATACGACCTGCCTGATTTTTCTCGGGTAACCATTCAATTGCTTTCTCCAGTGTCATGGTGATATAATCATAAACATTGGGAATTGTTGCTTTGTAAAGGTTATTATAATTACCTTCTGCGATTGTGGCAGAATTATTATGAATAATGGGCACAGCGCCGAAAGTACGAACCAGATAAAAATAAGCCATCGCTTTCCATACAAGAGCTTCTCCCTTTACTGTCTTCTTTGTTTCTTCTTTCACATTCGATCCAGCTTTCATATCAATATTCTCTAAAATACCATTACAGTAAGCATTCACTGACCATAAAGAAGCCGACATGTTTACAAGATCTTCATCTGTAGAATTAATAGTAAACGTCAAATAAGGTGATTGGCCCCAATAATAATTACCTGCCAATACCTCTCCTACTTTAAAAAAACCACGTTGAAAATCATACCAAGGAGAATTATAAACAGGATTTACAGCCTGAAAGCACTGTTCATCGGTCTTGTAAAAACTATCAACAGTATATGTATCTTCGGTAGGACGATCAAGAAAATCATCACACGAATTTAACCCACCTATAATAAGTAAGGTATACAAAAAATTTTTTATGGTACTTTTATATTCTTTCATATTTTTGATTTTTAAAAAGATAAGCTTAATCCAAAAGAATAGACTTGAGGAGAAGGATAACGCCCATTATCCAGACCAAAAACGTTAGGACTTGCCGTACTTGCACCTACTTCAGGATCGTAGCCACTATAACCGGTAAAGGTGTATAAATTCTGAATGTTGGCATATATTCTAAGATTCTCAATTTTCCATTTTCGTACAACTGACGAAGGTAAGGAATAACCGACAGCAATATTCTTAATGCGAATGTAAGAACCATCTTCAATATACCTATCACTGATGCGGTTATTGTCATTCGGATCGTTTGCTATAGCTCGTGGAATAGCTGCATCAGAATTAGAAACTTTTACATTAGTTATATCGTCAAACCAATTATTAACGGTAACACCATTAACTACAGCCGGATAAGCTTTATCGGGATCTATCGGCTCCAAGCGCGCCCGCTGAGTAACTTTTTTCAGCTGGTTATCCCAAACACTTGTCATGCTCGACAAATGCATATCCAGATAATTAAATACTTTATTGCCATAAGAACCATTTATAAAAATAGACAAATCAATGTTCTTAAATTGAAAGGTATTATTAAAGCCAAAGGTAAACTTAGGCCAAGGGGATCCGATATTTGTCCTATCATAAGTATCAATAACGCCATCCGGTTTTCCTTCAGGTCCACTAATATCTTCAAATTTTAAATCTCCTACCCATGTAGTATTATACCGATTAAAAATACCGTCAGAAGGATATTTCTCCGGTTTTGGAGAATTTTGTAAATCTTCCAAATCCTTATAAACTCCTGCGACTTTATAGCCATAAAAATTATATAAAGGATCTCCTACATTGGTGACGGTCACCACGTCACTCCACTGCCCATAACCCTCAATATGAGCTGATTCTGTTCCATCAAGTGCCACGAGTTTGTTTCGGTTAAAAGACATTTGGAAATCTGTATCCCACATGAATTTACCTCTAAAATTATGTGTTGTTAAAGTAAATTCCAAACCCTTATTATTAATCGTTCCATAATTACCATAAGGAGCAGCCAAAGCGGAAGACGCATTTCCCCGTGTACCTAAATACGAAGGAAGTTGCAATTGCATCAACATATCGGAAGAAGTTTTATCATAACCATCGATAACAAGATCGATTCTACCATCAAGAAAAGATAGATCAAGTCCTATATTCCATTGCTCTTGTGTTTCCCATTTAATGTAAGGATTTGCAATATTCGATTGACGATATCCCAATCCAAGCCCGGAAGGCATTTTTGAAATCGAAGCACCCCATTTATACCCTCCAATATTGGAATTTCCTGTCTGACCCCATCCTATACGAATTTTCCCATTACTCATAATATGAGTCAACGATTTGAAAAACTCTTCATTTGTAAAACGCCAGGAAACGGCAAACGCATGAAATCCTGCCCAACGATTTTTAGGGCCAAAATTAGAAGACCCGTCTTTTCGGTAAGTATAGGTTCCCATATATCGATCACCATAATTATATGTGGCTCGACCAAAAAACGAAGCCATCGCGCTACTGCCGAATCCTGAACTTATCTGCGGGTTAGATCCTAAACTTGGATTATGGATATCATTCGAAGGAAGACTTGATGCGGTTACCCCCTCATATTCCCAACTTGACTCCCACAAATCTTGCCCAATCATCAATGTATATCGATGTTCGTTTTTTTCTCCGGAGTACGTCAAATAATTCTTTAATTGCCAAAAAAGATTATTATTCCTTTGGATAGAACTCATATTAATATCGCGACTCCAGTTTCCATAAGTTACAGCAGGTTCAAATCGTTCTGCGCGCGAATTGCCGATATCGAAACCAATTTCAGTATGCCATATAAGATTCTCCAAAGGAGTTACATCCGCAAATATATTACCATTTAATTTGCTTCTACCCAATAGAATATCTTCATCGAGAGCCATGCCTATAGGATTTATTCTTGTGTACCCTTCTCGTACTACACTGGCATAATTTCCATCCAAATCATAAATTGGAATATCCGGAGGTGTTAAAAGTGAATAATTTATGATACCTTCATCACTGTCTGCCAACCCTAACCTTTCATCAGTATTAGAATACATAGCATTAACACCCAGCTTTAGCCATTTTTTTAATTGAGCATCCAAATTTGTTCGAAACGAATATCGATCAAATGTTGTTCCTATAATAGTACCATCCTGATTCATAAATGATCCGGAAACATAGTATTTTACCGCTTCGGTTCCTCCTTGAGCAGATAACTGATGCTGATACATAGGAGCATGTCTAAAAATAGCATCCTGCCAATTCGTACCTGCGCCCAACAAGCTAGGATCCAAAAATTCCGGACGGCTATCCAATGTATTATTCTCCTGAGCAACAGAATTGCTATATTCAGCAAATTCTCTTAGATTCATCATATCAATCCGTGCTGCTTGACGCTGAACCCCAAACATTCCCTCGTAATTAAATCTTGCTTGACCGGCTTTTCCTCTTTTAGTTGTTATCAAAACAACCCCATTTGCCCCTTGAGCTCCATAGATAGCTGTTGCTGAGGCATCTTTCAAAATTTCCATAGATAAAATGTCTGCAGGATTAATCGTAGAAAGTGGGGAAATTGTTGAAATAGGTCCATTACCTAATGCATCCCCAAGTCCAAAAGAAGCCCCACTATTTCCCCCTCCTTGAACAATAACACCATCTATTACATAAAGTGGTTCAGCATTTGCATTAATAGTTGATTGACCTCTTACTCTTATTGATACAGAAGAACCCGGTGCACCAGATGTCATAACTGCAGTTACTCCGGCTGCTCTGCCTTGCAAAGCTTGATCAATATTGGTAATTATTGAACTTTTTATCGCACTTTCTCCTAAAGAAACAGAAGCTCCGGAAATATCACTTTTTTTCATGGTTCCATATCCAATTACTACTACTTCCTCCAAAGTTTCCACATCTTCTTGCATCACAACATTCAATACTGATTGGTTCCCAACGTTTACTTCAATACTTTTATAACCGACATAAGAAAATACTAAAACCGGATTCTTCGTAGTAATTTTTAGGGAAAATTTCCCGTCAATATCGGTTACTGTACCGTTTGTGGTGCCTTTTTCCAATACAGTAACCCCAACCATTGCAGAATTATCTCTGCTGTCTACAACAGTACCTGTTATGGTACGTTGCTGGGCCATAAGCTGCAAACTCAATAAAAAAGCTGCAACAACCAACATAATGTTTCTTAAACCAATGTTTCTCATAAATAAAGCATTTTGTTTATTAAATTATAAATTATGGCTCTCATTGAAAAAGAAAGCCTTGCCCAAGAATGTACTATTAGTCCTTATTTTACTCCTTTGCAAAATTAGAATTAAAAATAATACTTTCTTGTGCAGAATTTAGCTAAAAATGATACTATTTTGATTAAAATGTTAAATTATAACTTTTGTTTTTCTGAAATTTTCTCTAAATTCTTTTGGAGTGCATCCTTTTTTCTTTTTAAAAATTCGATTGAAATGTGATAAATTGTTAAAACCGCAATCGTAACAAATTTCAGTTACTGAATTTGTAGTATCGACTAATAGTCTGGCAGCACACCCCAACCGAATATCGATAATATATTCTGAAACGGTTTTTCCGGAACGGAATTTAAAAAAACGACTTAAGGATACAGGAGTCATTCCTATTAAATCAGCCAAATCTTTTAATCGAATGATTTCTTTATAATGTGCATTAACATATTCATAAATCTTCAATACCCGTCTGCTGTCTGTACTATCATCTGTATTTGCAAAAGAAGAGCTGGCTAATGGATGAACATTATCAAAAAGAGAAAGCTCGTATAAAATGGAAAGAAATTTCATTACCGCATAAAATCCTTCTTTTTCAGAAGACAATGTGTCTAATAATGGATAAACTTTCATAATGGCTTCCATCGGGAAGCTAATCCCTTTTTTTGCTTTTTCAAACATCCTTCGAATGCTGTCGAACTGATTTTTTTTAATAAAACTATCGGAAAGCAAGATCGAAGAAAATTGAAGTGTGATTTCCCTGATATTATCCGAGTTACAATGATATTGTTCCCAAACGTGCTCCAATTCCTCTCCGGTAATTAAGGTTAAATCGTAATTCCCGATAATTTCAACGGAATCGCCCACAATACGTCTCACCCCTTCTGCGTTTTCAATATAATTGAGTTCATATTCGGAATGATGGTGAAGTGGATAAGTAAATTCAGTTTTCCGTCGATCGGCAATATAAAAACAATCTTTCTCAGACAATGGAGTGATCTCTCTTATAATATAGCCAATAGTATTGTTCATCTAAAGAGATTTATTATTTAAATTTCAACAAAAATCTAATCAAATAAATCATATTTCATGATACGCATTATCACATAAAAAATCGTTTAAATCAATTTAATTATTGAATGCAACATACTTCACAAATTTATATGATAATTTTCAACTTACACACAGACTCATAAAATTTCTGTTTACAAAAAAACCTACCAACTTTTTGCGGGTTGCCCAGATTTACAGGAGAAAGATGCAAAAAATCTTTATAAAAGCGTATCATAATTCAACGATTTCTGTGATCATATATTTAGTATACCTGATATTTACTTTATTTACTTTATTTACTTTATTTACTTTATTTACTTTATTTACTTTATTTACTTTATTTTCCCATTTGTGATACTGCCAAAGGATATAGGATGTCAATAAATGAATCAATACTCAATTGTCTGCCGACAACACTGAAAAGTTATTTTAACCCTCCGTCGGAAAATCCGACGGAGGTATCTAATTAGTTATTGTTAATGACGGCATTTTGAAAAAAGATAATATTTTTGTGCATTCTGACTTCTTTTTGCGGCACAAGATAAAATTTTGTTTCGTTGTTGTCGAAAAATCCAAAAGGAGATAAAAAATAGATAGCAAACGGATTACTATTGAGCATAGCCTTCATTTTGTTTAAACTCATCCTTATTAAATACGGCATCCAATTGAGTTCTAGGTATCGGCCGTACGATATGCCAGGGTTTCACATTCCCTGCAGCATCAGGATTTCCCGCTTTTATTCGTTCAACAAACTTTTCCTCATTAAAACGTTTCAAATCAAACCAGCGAAGTTGTTCTCCTCCCAGTTCTCTTGCTCTTTCGTCGAGAATAAAATCCACAGTCAAATCATTGCTATTTATGCGCATTTGGGAACTCTTGCCGGGAAGAGCTCTATTTTCTCTCAATTGATTCATGTAGTATAGCGCTTTAGGAGGATCTAATTCCATCAGAGCTTCAGCTGCTATTAAATACATTTCTGCTATCCTGAACACAAAAGCATCGCGCGTGCTCCTGTCCTCATCCATCGTAGCACGCGTTGGATCATCGAATTTACTTAATTGAAAAGTACGCAATCGGTTAATTTTCGCGGGTGTATTATCTCCATATAAATCATGAGTCTCCTCTGATAACCCCATTTTTCAAAAGTACGAAAAATTGAGATATTTCAGACGAGAGTTGTTTAAAAAATTATTTATTAGAGAGTTTACATTATTTTCAAAACATATCCATTTTTTAATGG
>NZ_JAPCWE010000003.1 GCF_025943985.1 Anaerorudis cellulosivorans
AAATAATTCCCATGCCGTGTCGCCCAAGTAAAAAAACGGCGTACCGTCTTCAAACACCAAAAACCGCCTGTTGTCGGATACCTTCAGCCTGCCATGAGAAAAATCGACAGATTTCCCCTCCCATTTCGTTTCTTGTGCCTGAACCGTGCAAATTAAAAGGCCGGCTATCAGCAGCAATAAATTTGTTTTCATCGTGTTTGTGTTTTTTATGTTCATCGTGTTGATCATTAATTCTATATACATGATTTAAAATAATTTAAGAGACAACTATTTTTTAATTTATGCTTTATTTTATCGAGAAACCCTTGTTCCATGTCGGGTACAACCGAAAGCCGATTTGTCCGCTGCTATTTGATGGGCTTCATGTATAGATCTTTCTTGAAGAATAGCAATAATGAAAACGCCGCGATTTGATGGATGAACAATAAAAGAATCAGCGGGATTTGATCGATTTTGCCAGCATCAGGAAAAAGGGAATGGAGACTGCTTCGAATAAAGCGGCCAATATCATCAGGGTATAAACCGAACGTTCGTATAACATTCCCATCAGGGCACCACCCAACAGCCATGAGAGACCGTAAAGGGTGTTGAAAATGCCGTAGGCCGAACCACGACGACGTATACCGGTGAGGTCGGCTACTGCCGCTCTCATAATGGTTTCATGAACGCCAAGTACAATTCCCCACAAAACAGTACCGATAATCACGGCAACAAGCGTGTCGGAAAAAGTGAGGAAAGGGATGAAGAGCGAAAGCAGGGGAACAATCATCAGGGTTTTCAGCCCCACCCGGTCATAGGCTTTTCCTATTATCAGTGCCGTTAACGCATCAACCCCCATGGCTAACGCAAAGAGAGCGGGAATTTGTGCATCGCCCGCAATATTCTTCATTTTAAGATGGTAACCGATAAGCGGAAAATTGGCAAAGCCCGCCACGGCAAAAAAGGTAAATAAAGAATAAAGTACGAAAGTTTTTGAAAACAGCCCGCTGCTCGCTGATCCGGATTCGTGGGCAGTTTCAAGTTTTTCGGGGTGAGGCAGCCGGTTTCGGGCTATGCATAATACAACCAACACTATCATTGCCGGTATCCACAGAACAGAAAAGCCCGAGCGGTAGTTGCCGCCTGCAAAAAGAATCGTCGAAAAAATGAGGGGACCAATGATGGCTCCGATTTGATCCAATGCTTCGTGAAGGCCAAAGCCGAATCCTCTTCCTACTTCTTTTGTGGCATACGAAAGGATGGTATCGCGAGCGGGCGAACGAAAAGCCTTGCCGACTCTTTCCAGAAGGATAAGCAGCGCAGCAATCTGCCAACTTTGGGTAAAAGAAAGAAGAGGGATGGATACAAGAAGTCCATACCCGATAAAGGTAAAGAGCCAGTATGCTTTGGTGCGGTCGGACATGAAACCCGAAAAAAGCCTAAGGGCGTAGCCAATGAACTCACCCAGTCCGCCAATGAGGCCAACCACTGTGGCACTTGCGCCCAGCAAAGCCAAGTAAGGACCGGTCACACCTTTTGCACCTTCATAAACAATGTCGCCAAAAAGACTTACTACCCCCATTAGAACGATGAACCGCAAGGCATTGGTTTTCCGAGAGGAAGTTTCTCTATCCTTTTTTCTGCTCATTTTCTGTTCGTTTTCCGTTCGTTTTTCACGACTTAGGGCAAATTCGCTATTTAACAACAAACCTGTCGAAAATGTTGTCGCAGGGAAATCACCCCAAAACAATCTCTTTGTAACGATTCCGATGCGAAGCTTTTTCCGCAAACAACTCGCGAATATGATCATCCATCGTCAAATAGATAATCTGCCAACCCGCGTCCGATAAATCGAAAAGTTGATCGATGAGCTTGGGCCTTCTATCGTAGTCGCTGTGCTGAAAAGCATCGTCAAGAATAAAAAAGGCGCTGTCGTTCATTATTTTTTTAGCCAGCGATACCCTCAATGCAAAAAGCACTTGCTCTTTGGTCCCCGTACTCAAATCCCGCATATCGAAATCGCCCATATCGCTGCTGATTGCAATCTGATCGCCATACGGCATCAACTTATCGTATCGGCCGGTAATATACAATAAGGTGCGTGAAAAATCGGGCGAATTAATAGTTGCTTGCACGCGTTCGTCTTCCTTACTTTGAAATTCGTCGATAGCCTGATGAACCAAAATACCGGCCACTATCGATGCTTCCTTTTGTTTCAGTTGCTCCAACGTATCTTTTTGTTTTTCATACAATTTTTCGATGATGGTGTTCCAATCGTCGTTGACGGAAGCATCCACAAGTTTGGCAACATCGCCTTTGAGTGCCCTATTTTCTTCTTCCAGCGCTTTCAGGTTGTTTTCCAACTCTTGAATTTCTTTTTCGATATCCGAAAGCCTGTTGGCATCGTATTCGATTCCGGGATCGTTTTCAATATAATGAGCAGGGTTCACGCCCAGTCCGGTGAGTTCGCCGGATAACTTGTTGATTTCATTCGTAATACGTGTATTTTGCTCTGTCAACTCGTTTAGCCTGTTTTCCCAATCGCCTTCCTCCACCATGCTGTGGAGTAAATGAAAAAAATCTACCGAAATTTGTTCGGACACCTCTTCCAACTCCTCTTCATTCCTCTTCAGCAGCGCCTCTATTCGTTGTTTTTCCTCTTCCAGATTTTTAAGTTTCTGCAATTCCTCTTCCAGCTCCGATAGTTTTTGTGCACTGTATTCTTCGCCGGGATCATTCAAATCGTAATCCGAAGGATCTACATTGAGACCGGCCAATTGTTTTTCTAATTTTCCCAGCTCTGTTTTTAGAGCGTTTCTGCCCTGCTTTAATTCACTCAAAGCCCTTCCCCACTCTTCTTGAGCCACGGGTTTGGGAAAAAATTGTAACAGTCCGCTCTCAATCTCCGCTCTTAATCTACCGATAGTATTTTCCAACTCGTTTTGATCGTTCTGCACCCGCTGTTGGATGGCCAATTCTTTTTCAAGCGTTTTGGTGATATTGTCCAGGGTGGCCAAATTGAGTTCTTCGTTGAATTTTTCCCTGAAATCGCTCTCCAACTTTTCCAATTCATCACTGTGGATTTTATATTTCAATTGTTTTCGCAACCTGAATGAAAAGAACACGCTGCATCCAAAGCCAACCAACATTAAAACGGAGCCTAAAGTAGGATTATGAGCGGCAAACGAAACAGTCAATCCCACAATAAACACAAGGAAAGCAAGTAACAACACTGTGAAGCCTACCTTCTGATTATGCGCACTTTGCACCAATGTTGAATACACATTTTTCATGCTTTGCACATGGCTGTATGCTTGATCTTTTTTCGCTAACGCTGCTAATTCGTCTGATTTTTTATCGCGCTCAATAATTTTCTCGTTGTAATTGGTGATTTTATTATCGAGTTTGCCAAGCTCATCGTCCGTGACGATGCTCAACTCACGATTAATTTGGTTTATCTTTTGATCTAACTTCCAGGCCAAGTGCCGCTTAGCTTTTCGTTGACAATCATAGGCTTGTCGCACACCTTCCAGCGGATCTACGGCGTTGTCCAGCTCACTGTTCCTGTTAGCATATTCCTCGTTTTTTTCGGTCAGTTTCTTATACCGGTCGATCCGACTTTTTATCTTATCCAGTTCTTCCTCCGGATAGGTTGCCCGTTCTTTTTTCAGTTCTTCTTTGCGCTTTTCCAAAAGATAGGCTTTATGGCGCTTAGCGCTGATCAGGGTTTCTTTTTGCGCTTTGAGTTTGTCGAGTTCGATTCTTAATTTTCTTTCTTCGCTTATCTTGTTTTCCTCCGACAATTTTTTTATCGTCATATCGATGTGCTCGAGGGCTTCCTGAAGATTAAGGTATTCACTGCCTTCTCCCGTTTTTCTGATGGTGATTCTTCCCTCGTCAATGATGGCACTTTTTACTGTGGCAGAAATGTTTTTATCGATATCGTCCAACATATTTTTAGCAAATAGCAGCTCTTTAAGCGTATCGGTGTCAATACCTTCGGGTTTTTCGCTAATATTTGACTCTCCGCTTTTGATGACTAACAGTTTGGCTAAAGACGACGGAACGCCTTGAATGTTTTTCTCGAAATATTTATCCAACTTGTCCCTGCTGCCGGGTGAATAATTTTTGATACTGTCATCGACGCCGGAAACAATGATTTTGCCCTGCCCATATTCTCTGTTATAACCCCATTGTGCTTTTTTACTGAACAGAGAACGAACGATAAATTCTACCAACAACGATTTTCCCCCTTCATTTTTACTGTAAATCAGATTAATATCGTCAAACTCGAGAGACGTTCGTTGAATAGGTCCCAAATTTTCGATGTTAATCTGCTCAATCCGTATAGCCATACCTGTTCAACCTTTATAAATTAAATGCAATGCTTGTTCCACGATCCCGTCCTTGTCGACATAGCGGAATTCGGGCAAACTGTTGATATTTTCAAGAATACGATTCATGATGGCTTCTCTTTCTTTGTCGATGACGATATTCAGCGCCTCGCTCTGCGGACCTTCGGCATCGTAAAAAGATAGCCCTCTTTGCCGAATTCGCCGTGTGACGGCATCCATCAATGCCCCCTTATCGCTAGTGAATCCTCTCAGAATCAATCGCAACTTTACTTTTGATAATTCTTCCTCGGTGAATCCCCATTTTGCTATCGTGGCGTCTATTTTTTTTAACGTGTCGTCAATTTCATTTTCCGTAGGGATAATCAATAATTTCTCAATCATATAAATGACATCGCTGTCGAGATGACCGTTTTCTATACCATCGGTATCGGTATCGTAAATCAAAAATCGGCGTTTCCCCGTCTCATTGATATTGAGCGGATAGGGAGAACCGGGATAGGAAACAATGCCGGCGTCGCTTGGTTTGTGGATATGCCCGAGGAACGCTCTCAGCGGTCTCATTTCCCAGATGAGCTTATTTGACAGCGGCATGTAATAGTTCCCTTCGTATTCGTCGGCCGATTTGTTTATCTCCAGATAATCGCCGTGGCCAACCAGTATCCATTTATCCGGCAAGGATTTATCGACAAAAAATGTAGTTAGGAGCTCATCCATAGAGCCGTAGCCGACTGCGGTATAGGGCAAAAAGAAAAAAGAGGTGTGATCGATTTCATCCAACGTGGGGGTGGTAAACAGGCGGATATTGCTTGCACTGAAAAAGCGTCGTTCTATTCCGACATCGTGATTTCCGGGTGTGATATAAAAAACGAAATCCTGATGCTGATTGCAAAAGGTATCAAAATCGTTATAATTGTATCGTTCCCTGTCGAACAAATCTCCGGCTACGATGAGTCGGTTTATATTTTTGCTGCGAAGATCGGAAATGATGTAATTAAGGGCGTTGTATCTTTCTGGAGTCTCATCTTTCGATTTTAAATGTAAATCTGCTGTTATACCTACTTTCATAATGCGTTAACTCTAGTCCGGTTCTTTCTCTCTTCACTCATGCAACAAATATAACGTTTTTTTGTTTGTATCGTCCTTTTTTTGTTTACATTCACTGTATGTATTGTCCTGCTTTTAATTTACATTGAGTGTAAACCTATTTCAGGACGAGACAAACCTATTTCAGGACGAGACACACCTTCTCCGCACCTTCGCCGTACCAAGTCCGTACCATCTCCGCTCCATGCTTGCATCAGGCTTGCGTCATCCTCGCATAAAGTTTGCACTGTCTCCACTCCTGTATCCCGCTCTACATGCAGCAAAGACATCGATTTGTTTTACACCGATTCCATGGAATCCGATGTTGTCGTACCTGCCTTGAAGCGAACAAAGAGCGAAGGAAGAGCGAAGAAGAAGCGAAGAAGAAGCGACAAAAAGGCCCAAAAATCTGTCTTTTCGAACAAAATTTCGTTGAACTCATTACCCAACGCCTAAAACAAAGTACGATACAAAAGTCGGCAATTGAAAAAACAGGTTAAAAACGAAACTGAATTTAACCTCACTTGCCACTAACCATCGTTAATTTGTTATAAAAGGTCAAATTGACTTTTTGGAAATTATCGGAAAGTACCCTATTTTTGAGGAAAAATCAGCACAATAACGATAAAAACCTGCATTTTTAGAAAAAATTTTTGAAGGGGATGAAAAATACGCATGATATCGCCGATATGTATAATCGCTATGTGAACGATTTATTTACGTATGCATCGTATTTTGGATTCCCGAAAGAAGCAATTATGGACGCTATTCACGATGTTTTTTGCAAACTGGCAGAAGATGAGCAACTGATCAAACGGGTTTCCAACAAAAAATCGTATCTCTTTAAATCGCTGAAAAACAGGCTATATGATATTTACCGCATGCAAAAACACGATCTCAGTCTTTCGGATATTGGAAATACGGATGAACTTCCATTCAATATCAATGTATCCATCGAAGACGACTTTATCGATGCCGAAGAGCAAGCCGGCATCAAAAAACAAATCGAAACCATGCTTCAATCGCTGACCGACCGACAACGCGAGATTGTGTATCTTCGGTATATTCAGGAATATGATTACCCACAAATAGCGGACATATTGAATATCAGCATTCATGGTTGCCGGAAACTGCTGTCGAAAGCCATGGAAACACTTCGTGAGAAATACGGTTCATGGATCATTTTTCTGCTTTTACCTTAAAGTTCAATTGTTAAATTTTGAAGTTTTTACGAAAACAAGGGGATAAAAAAATAGCTTCATCGTCTTTATATAAAAACATACAAGCAAACGATGTCCGATTTTTATTCCCGATATACCGATTTTTTGAAAGACGAAAAATTTCTTCGTTGGCAATTGTTACCGGATGAGACGTTGGATGAATATTGGAAAGATTTCATCCGGGAAAATCCTGAATTGAACAAAGAAATACAGCACGCGATTGCAGATTTAAAAGCTGCTGTATTGAATAAGAATATACTATCGGATTCCGATCGCCTCGAGTTGTTCCATCGAATTCAATCCACCATCAACGAAAAAAGAAGAAAAAACAACTTCAGGCGTATCCTTCAATACGGCACAGCAGCTTGTGCAGCCATAGCGCTCCTCATCATCGGTTTGAATTATTTCAATTTCGGAGAAAAGCCCCAAAAAGCGGATAATCAGGAATTGATTGTCGGCAATTTGCTGCAAAGTGAAGATATCCAATTGATTTCGGGGGAAAAATCGCATGAATATCAAAACGATATTGAAGTTAAAATTGATGAAAAAGGTAGAGCAAAGGTGATGCAAAAGGAAAATAACGAGCAAGAACAGATCGATATATCAACCACCGCCGTCAATAAAATGATCGTACCTTACGGCAAACGCACGCAATTGAATCTTTCCGACGGAACTAAAATCTGGTTAAATTCGGGATCGGTATTGGAATTTCCGACGCAATTTGCCGGAAAAAATCGAGAAATTCGGTTGTCGTCGGGTGAAATTTACCTCGAAGTTGCACCCGACAAAAATAAGTCGTTTATCGTTCACACATCCGACTTCAACGTAAAAGTGTATGGAACAAAATTTAATGTATCCATGTATAATGATTCGCCTCATTATGTTGTGCTGGTGGAAGGAAGCGTGGGACTGAAATCCACAACGAAATCGACTGAAATAAAATTGTCTCCGAATGAACAGGTTATTTATGGCGAAAATGGTATGTTCAACAAACGAGCAGTAGATGCAACTGAATTTGTCAGCTGGAAAAACGGCTATCTTTCTTTTGATAAAACGCCGATGACCGAAGTGCTGAAGCAAATTGGACGTTATTACAACCTTTCCTTCAATTTCGATCAAGATACAAACCTGCAAAAACGCACCTGCTCAGGAAAAATATACCTGTCTGATGATATTGACAATGTGATGACAACTATTGCCTTGCTTTCATCAACCCGTTACATCAAACAAAACGAACAAATCTACATTCTCAACGAAAAATAAACCTTTTTTAAAACAGGAACGCCTATGATAACATAAAAAATTTGAAAACCAAACAAAAAAAAGCCGGACGATACCCCACATACCATCCGGCCGCTAATTTAATTCTTATTTATCACAACAATCATTAAATCAACACAAAGATATGAATAAAAATGCTATTAGGGGAGCAATTTCCCTTGATAATTATCATCGAATTCTAAAAATAATGAAGATTACAGCATTTTTCTTATTTCTTGGCATCTTCTTCGCTCATGCCGAAACCGGTCATTCGCAAGGTGTCAAACTTACGCTTAACTTACGTTCAACGACGGTTAAGGAAGTATGTAAACAAATAGAAAAACAAAGCAACTATATTTTCGTTTTTTCGGATAATGCCGAAAATGAACTGAATAAGAAAATAGATATTTCTTCAAATTCCGAAAATATCGAAGATCTATTGGAAAATGTCTTTTCATCAACCGGCCTGAAATACAAAATTTTAGACAAGCAGATAGTGGTTTATGCCGATCATTCGAAAAATGACGCTAAAGAGGCCGGAAAAACGGAAACAAAAGAATCTGCTCAACAGGGGAATATTACAGTAAAAGGAAAAATCACCGATGAATCCGGAGAACCATTAATAGGCGCGACTATTGTCGTTGACGAGAATCCAAGTCAAGGAACGGTAACCGATATGGATGGGAATTATGTCATTAATAATGTTTCTCCCAATGCTTCTCTGAGAATTAGTTATGTTGGCATGAAAACTCAAATTGTTCCCATTAACAGCAGAACCACTATTAATGTAGTATTAGCTTCTCAAGCCGAAATATTGAACGAACTCGTCGTCATCGGATATGGTACACGACAACGCAAAAGTATAACGGGAGCTGTTGATCAAATCAATACCGCGACTTTCGAAAACAGGCCGGTAACAAATGCTATGCAGGCTTTACAAGGTGCATCGGCTAATCTTATTGTTCAGCAGAAAAATATGAACCCCAATGACAATAACCTCAGCATAAATATTCGTGGAGTAAGCACAATGGGAAACAACGATCCTCTGATCGTAATCGACGGGTTAATTTCAAGCACAAGCACTCTCAATAATTTAAATCCCGGCGATATCGAAAACATATCGGTCCTCAAAGATGCCGGAAGTGCGGCAATCTATGGATCGCGTTCGGCAAATGGAGTAATTTTAGTTACCACAAAAAAGGGATCAAAATCGAAAAAACCTGTAGTCAAACTAAGTGGCATGCTCGGCTATGAAAATCCGGATATTCTTTTCCAGCCCGTCGAAGGATGGCAAAATGCGATGTATCGAAACGAAGCCAACATGAATGTGGGTAGCGATCCATCATTTACACCTACACAAATACGCGATCTTTATGATCATAGAAACGAAGAATATTGGTATTTTAATGAAATCATGGAAAAAGCGCTCCAACAAAACTACAATTTAAATGTTTCCGGAGGAAATGATAATACAACTTACATGGTTTCGGCAGGCTATCTTAACCAGGAAAGCAATTTTGTGGGAAACTTTGGGCTTGAACGCTATAACTTTCGCAGCAACCTGACCACCGAATACGGTAAGCTTAAACTTACTTCTTTAATGGCTTACAATCGCAAGGACGAACGTACAATTGCCGGGGGAACGGGGAATGTAATAATCAATTCGTCACGAATTCCTCCCTATTATTACTATAAATTTCAACAAGACGGTAAATACCTCGTAAATGACGTGATCGGAGATGACAATACGTTAGCAAAATTAAAAGACGGAGGTTATGAGAAAAAAGACGAAGATAATTTTATAGGAAGTTTGAATCTTGATTATAAGATAATTACCGGATTATCAGCCAAAGGTCTTGTAGGACTCGATCTTACCCAACACCACCGCTTCCGTCGCGATAAAAAGGTCCCTTTATATTCAGCTGCTGATTTAGAAACACCGGTACTCTATATGAACCCAAAAACAATGACCGAAGATTACAACCAAAAGAGGTACACATTAAGTACACAATTTTTACTCGACTTCGATCGAACATTTAATTCATTGCATCATGTAACGAGTTTACTGGGAGTGTCAAATGAATCTTATACTTTAAAAGCAAGTAGAATAGCATGGGAATATACAGACGAAGATTTGGGACTTCCAACCACTGATAATTCAGTCCAAAGCAAAGACAATTACAACACAAATGCCGATACCGATCAAACAAGTATAAGCTCACTATTTGGCCGGTTCGGCTATGATTATCAAAATAAATATTATGGAGATTTTTCATTCAGATACGATGGATCATCCAAATTTGCAAAGGATCACCGCTGGGGGTTCTTCCCATCATTTTCAGCTGCATGGAGAATTTCAGAAGAATCTTTTATGGAAAATTATAAATCACAATTCGGCGATTTGAAACTTCGTACTTCTTATGGTATTTTAGGTAATCAAAATGTCGATAACTACTCTTATCAGACAGTTTATCAAATGTATAGCAATATCTATGTATTCAATAATCAATCGGTACCCGGGACAGGCTATACTTTTGGGAATCCTCTCTTAACATGGGAAAAGTCTGCCAACTTCAATATCGGTGTCGATGCTACGTTTTTAAATAATAGTTTATACGTATCGTTGGATTATTTTAATAAAAGGACATGGGATATTCTTTTATCCCGAGAAGTTTCATCGGTATATGGTAGCTCTGCCGCAAAAGAAAATTTGGGAGAAATGCAAAACAGGGGTTGGGAGACAACTATTACTTACAAATTAAAATCGGGTGATTTTGATCACAACATCAGCCTCAATATCGCAGATTCAAAAAATAAAGTTACCAATTTTGGTGGAAATGAACGTATAGATCAAAGCGATCAAATGTATAAGATCATCCGTGAAGGAGAAGCATTGGGTTCATATTTCGGATACAAAACGGATGGTTATTTCCAAAGTTATGAAGAAATAGCCAATAGTGCACTTCCGATTGGAGCTTCCGTACAACCCGGAGACGTTAAATATGTGGATTCGTACAAAGACGGAGTTATCGACGAAAAAGACAGGGTTGTTCTTGGAAATGCTTTTCCGAGAATGACATTCGGACTGACTTATGACGTCACTTATAAAGGATTCGATTTGGGTATTCTTATTCAGGGAGTCGGCAAACGCGAGATGTTCGTGCGAGGCGAACTGATCGAGCCGTTTCACTCCAATTATTCTTACGTTATATACCAGCATCAATTGGATTTCTGGACACCTACAAATCCCGATGCGAGATGGCCTCGTTTAGTTGCTCCTGGATCGGCATCCAGCGCAAATAACTGGGGAAAAGCAGGAACAGACATCTATTTATTGAATGGTGCTTATCTTCGTGTAAAAAATGTCCGGATTGGATATACCTTACCAAAAACAATAACTTCAAAAATGGGAATTGAAAAACTACGGTTAAATGTCAACGCTCAAAATCCCCTTACTTTATCCAAAAATTCATTTATTGATCCCGAATCATCCGAATTCGGTAATAATATGGGTGGAATTGGAGGAGTTGGAGCAAACAGCGCCCGCAATTATCCTACCTTGGTTTATTATGGAATAGGTATAGATGTTGAATTTTAAAAAAAGTGTATCATCATGAAAAAGGATAAATTAAAATACTGCTTTAGCATCATATTATTTATAATTATATCGTTACCCTCCTGTAACGATCTTGATCTGGCCCCAACGAACAAATTTACGGATTTGAATTATTGGACTTCTGAATCGAAAGCCTCTGCTGTTTTAAGTATGGCATACAATCAAATGTTTGGATCCGGTTATTTTTTTGCAAATGAAAGGTTATCCGACAATTTATACGAAGGTCGTGGAAATACGGATGAAAAGATTATTACCTCAGGGCAGGCTGATGCAGCGTTGGGCCGTTTTGCCAATGAATGGAGCAGCTGTTATGCAGGAATCAAAACGTGCCATACTTTTTTGGAAAATGTAGATAGGGTTCCCAAAATGGATGAAACATTGAAAACAAGGATGAAAGCCGAAGCTCGTTTCATCAGGGCTTTTCTGTTCTTCCGTCTTGCTTCTCAATACGGCGATGTTCCCTTGTTTGACCATAACTTAACTGTGGAAGAAGCTAATAGCATTGTTCGTTCAGCGAAATCGGATGTGATTAACTTTGTGAGAAACGAATTAAATGAAATTGTATCTGTTCTTCCTACAAAACAAGAGTATTCGGCATCCGACAATGGCAGAATAACAAAGGGCGCTGTAATAATGCTGCTTGCCCGTACCTATTTGTATGAAAATGATTGGGCTAATGTGGCTACTCTATGCGAAAAAATTATGAATGGCGAGTATGGAAAATATGAACTTTTCCCCAGTTATTCGGGACTTTTCCTCCCTGAAAACGAATACAACAATGAAGTAATCCTCGATATGGGCTACACATTGACTTATAGAACATGGAGCGACTTTTATGATGCGATACCTCTTTCTGTAGGTGGTCGAATCAATGCTTTTGCTCCTACACAGGAACTGGTAGATGATTATATTATGAAAAATGGCAAAGGAATCAAAGAAGAAGGATCAGGATACAATGAAGATGATCCTTATTCCAACCGGGATCCCCGTTTTGCTGCTACAATTGTTTATCATGGATATAAATGGAAAAAAGGAGACGGAACGGTATCGACTATTTACATAAAACCCGGTTCTTCTCAAGCAGCAGGAGCATCAAATCTGGACGAATATGCAGGACCGGGACAAAACTCTACGGCAACAGGATATTATCTCAGAAAATATTTCGACCCGACTGCACCTGCCGGAATGGAAGCAGGATTGAATTTAATTTTGATGCGTTACGCCGATGTTTTATTGATGTATGCCGAATCAAAATACGAATTGAATCAAATGAGCGAAGATGTCTGGAACAAGACAATCAAGCCTATTCGTGTGCGTGCCGGATTTACAGATGCATCAGCACTAAATTATCCCGGATTGACCGATTTGGAAAATATTATCCGTCGCGAACGCAGATGCGAACTAGCGATTGAAGGTCTGCGACTTTTCGATATACGCCGTTGGAAAACCATCGAAACCGTTATGAATGGATATCCGCATGGGGCAAAATTTGCTGCAAATAATACCCAATACATTCAACTTGATCAACGAAAATTCAATAAAGATCGAGATTATTTATTTGCAATTCCTCAGTCTCAAAGAGACATCAACAAAAACCTCACTCAAAATCCTGGTTATTAATCAAATGATGTCAATGGATGAATCTTTAAAAAAAAGACAATGAAACTATCAGCAATTAAATTAACAATAATAAGTGCTCTCATCTTAACATGGGCAGCATGCAGTAACGATGGAGAAGTAAGAGATTTCGGCGTAACTGCCGTGAGCAAACTTTATGAACCGAGCAATAACAAAGCCATCGTATTGCAATCTTCTACTTCGGCGATCCTCTATTTTGAATGGGAGCCGGCAAGAGCTGAAGACAGCGGTAATGTACTCTATGAAGTTGCTTTTGACAAGGCAGATGGAGATTTTTCAAATCCAATCGCAATCGTAACGGCCGATAATAATGGAGGTCAACCCCACGCTACACTTACACACAAGCAATTAAATCGGATTGCGGCTTTAGCCGGTATAGAATCGGCAATGCAGGGCACCATAAAATGGACTGTGTTTTCATCGAAAGGTATAAATCCTGTTAAAGCAGAAGAAGAACGCATGTTGACGTTGACTCGTTTACCCGGTTTCGCAGATATCCCCGGTTCGCTGTATATTACAGGCGAAGCAACCGAAGGAGGTGCCGATCTTGCAAAAGCATTAATTATGAAAAAAGTAGCAGACGGAGAGTTCGAAATCTACACCAAGCTTACCGAAGGTAAAACTTTTAAATTCGTCAGTGCCAATACAGGAACGCCAACCGAATATTCTTTAAGTGGTGAAAAAATTGTTGAAGGAGGAACCACAACTGCAACAAAAACGGGAATCTACAAATATTATCTGGATTTTAATATTGGTTCCTTTTCTACCAAAGAGGTCTATAAAGTAAACTGGTATTTAAACTGGTCGCAGAAAAAAATTGAATTACCCTACAAAGGGTTTGGTGTTTGGGAAATAACCAATTACACCATCACCGGACTTACGGGTAATGACAATACCGACGATAGGTATAAATTCAGGATGGAAAGCTCGACCGGTGAAACAGAATGGCGAGCAATCAATAACGACAGCAAGCCTACCGGAAACGAGTCGTACTATTACATGGTAGAGAAAACGAATGTGGAGCAATGGACGAATAATCAAGTATGGAAAAGCCCATCCACAACCGGTTGGAGCGACAAAACATATGATGTAACATTCTCGTTAAATCCGGAACGTCCCTATACCCATAATTTAGTAATCAAATAATCGCATTCATTATGAATAAAATAGATATTAACTTATCAATTATTGTCACACTTATATCGTTGATATTTGTGTCTTGCAATGACTCAATGGGTGATCCTGACACCAGATTGTCAGAAGTGAAAACGCTGATAGAACCTGCAGACGGAAAAACAATTACTCTTGAACCTTCGGCATCTGCTTCCGTATATTTTGAATGGGATTATGTTAAAGCCGAAGAGAGTGGCACGGCCATATACCAAATCGCTTTCGATACACAGGAGGGGGATTTTTCCAATCCTGTTTATGTGATGTATGCCGATAACAATGGATATTACAATCATGTTACTATTACGCACAAACTTCTAAACAAGATTGCAGGAATGGCAGACATCATGCCATCGGAAACAGGTACGCTGAAATGGACCGTTTTTTCAATCAAAGGGACAAAAATAATGAAAGCCAGTCAGTCTAACTCCCTTACAATCACACGGCTTTCCGGTTTTGCCGATTTGCCTATCGATGTCTATATCACCGGGGAAGCTTCAGAGGGTGGAACTGATTTGGCTCACGCTCAAAAGATGAAAGTTGTTTCCAACGGAACTTTTGAAGTATATACTCAAGTATTGGCAAATAAGCCTTTCTACTTTACGGATGGAATTACAGGTACCCCAAGACAATTTTATACTTCAAATGGTTTGGTTAAAGAAAATGGGACAACCACACTGTCTAATGGCGGAGTTTATCGAATCATACTGGATTTCAATACGGGTGCGGCTACGTATACCCTGGTTGAAAAAATCGGATTCTTTTTCTGTCCATCGAATGCAGTCCTTTTTGAACTCCCCTATATTGGTAATGGCATTTTCAAAGCAACCAAACAAACCGTCACTTTCAAACAAGAAAGTTGGGGAAGAGACCAAAGGTATAAATTTAGAATGTTTGTAAGAGAAAATGGAGGTCAAGGCGATTCAGAAGAACTGGAATGGGGAACATTGAACCAAACCGATTCACCCCCTACAGCCACAAGTCCCGAATCATATTATCACATGCAACTGGTCACGCCAACTCAATGGGATAATAAATGGAAATTGATGGGTGATTTTGACGGTGTACCGGCTGATTATACCGTTTATTTGCAAGCCGACAAACCCTATACGCATTCGATTTGCAAATAATATTGAATGATTAAGAATTAATGCTCCCTTAAAATGGGAGTATTAATTCTTCGCTTATAATTAGTGGTAAAAATGTAAACCGATTTATTTATTACATTATTTGTCTTAATTCCCATAACTTAAATACAAAATTTTGTCTCGACTTTTTTCGTTAGATATATCAAAAAATAAATTTCAATTCAATGAAAAAGACTTTTTCTCTTTTACTGAGCGCTTCTCTATTATTTACTTCATTTTCATGTCAAAAAGAAGCTGATCAAGCAAACAATAATAGCGACAATCCACAAATTGATTGGACACTCGCAGCCAATAGCAGCAGTCGGGCACTAATAAACCAATTTTGGAATGTAAATGGTAAGTATTTCAATACGAATAATAGTGGTGACAACAGCTTCCAATATTGGCCTCAAGCTCATGCCCTGGATGTGTTAATCGATGCCTATGAAAGAACAAACGATCAAACTTATCGAAACTACTTCGACCAATGGTTTGAAGGAGTGAAAATTAAAAATGGCAATACATTCCAAAATGATTATTACGATGACATGGAGTGGAATGCATTGGCTATTCTTCGTGCCTATGATGCCACCAAAGATGAAAAATTTAAAAATGCAGCCTTGCAAATATGGGAATATATTAAAGTAGGTTGGAACGACAATGCAGGAGGTGGAATTACCTGGAAAAAAGGAATGGAATACAGCAAAAATGCCTGCTCAAACGGTCCTGCCTGTATTCTTGCTGCGCGTTTATATCAGAAATTTGGAGACGAAAGCAACAAGGAATGGGCTTTGAAAATATATAATTGGGAAAAATCGACCTTATTCAATGCCAATAACGGCATCGTATATGATAACATAAACAGTGAAACCGGAAAGATTCAGGAATGGATATTTACGTACAACGAAGGAACCTTCATTGGTTCAGCCGTCGAATTATTTAAAATATTCAATGAAAGAGCATATTTAAATGATGCTGTTTTAGCAGCTGACTATACCATTAGTACGTTGGTGGATAATTCTATTCTAAAAAGTGAAGGTACCGGCGATGGTGGCTTATTCAAAGGAATTTTCATCCGATATTTTACCCAATTAATTCAGCAAAACAGACTGGATCCAACGGCTAAAAAACGTTATCTTCAATTCATAAAGCACAATGCCGAAACACTTTGGAATGAAGGGACATACAAACCCTCCACACTTTTTGGACCGAATTGGAGAGTATCGCCCGGCCCAACTACCGGATTAACTGAACAATTGAGTGGATGCATGCTGATGGAAGCTGCAGCAATGTTAAACAACAAAGGTCTATTATAAAAATCGAAAGGGATAAAGTCGTGAAAAAGATATTCATATCCGTTTTAATTTCAACACTAATATCGATAACGGTCTGCGCTCAAGAAAAACAATTGACCAAGTACGTGAATCCGTTTCTCGGAACAGCTACGCTGTGGAATCCGGAAGATCTGGGATATGTGAGATCAATAAAGGAGCGTACCTGGGGAGCAGAAGTCTTTCCCGGAGCCTCATTACCTAATGCGATGGTTCAGGTAAGCCCTGTCACCCAATTTCGCAGTGGAGCAGGTTATCAATATGAGGATACGGTAATTTATGGATTTACCCATACCAATAAGGGACACTGGAACTTGCTTCATATCCCTTTGCTTCCGGTAACGGGACCAATATCTCCAAGCAATTATTGCTCAACTTTCAGTCATAAAAATGAATCGGCTCAACCCGGTTATTATCAAGTATTTTTGCAACGATATGGCATCAATGCCGAATTGACTTCCACACTCCGTTGTGCATACCACAAATACACTTTCCCGCAAGGGGAAGAAATGGAACTTGTGGCCGATTTGAGCCGTGCCAATAATCGGGTAAAAGACTGGAATATTAATCAGATAGGCGATTGTGCGTTTGCAGGATATCAGGATGCGGACGAAAAAATGTATTTCTATGCATCCTGCAATTATCCGGTAATGGACATTCGTCAGCTAAAAGACAGTGTACGCGAAATTTCACTTGTAAGTTTTCGAAATGCCGACATGAAACTACCTCTTGAACTCAAGATTGGCTTTTCGTTCGTCAGTATCGAAAACGCCAAAATGAATCTCGAGAAAGAAATGATGCATAAAAACTTTGATCAAGTTAGAAATGAAGCCAATGAAACATGGAATAAGCTGCTTTCAAAAATAATTGTGGAGGGTGGAACCGACCGTCAAAGAGGAATATTCTATTCCTGCTTGTATAGATCGTTTCTATGGCCTGCCTTACGTAGCGATATCAATGGCGATTTTAGAGATGCCAAAGGTAATATTGCAAACGAAGGATTTCGCTACTATACCGATCCTTCCTTTTGGGACGACTACAGAAACAAATTGATTTTGTTGGGAATATTATCTCCTGACGTTACGGTTGACGTCATCAAGTCTATTACCGATCGGGGAGAAAAGAAAAACGGTTATATGCCTACATTTTTTCATGGCGATCATGCCTCAGTTTTTGTAGCCGGTTCGTATCTGCGAGGATTAAGAGGATTTGACCTGAAACGCGCCTATAAGCTCCTGTTGAAAAACGCAACTGTTCCCGGAAAAGGCGGAAGACCTTACCTGGATGAATATATGGAAAGAGGATGGATTGCAGAAAAAGATACAACGAATGTTCGTACGTGGGAGGAATATAAAGCTGCAGTCACCAAAACTGTCGAATATGCTTATGACGACTATGCAACTGCATTAATAGCAAAGGAACTCGGCGACCAAGACAATTACGATTTATTGATGAAACGTTCATCTAATTATAAAAATTTATTCGATCCGAGTACCGGTTTTTGGAGGGGACGAATAGACAATGGCCAATGGATAAAAGATTTTGATCCCTATTATCCTTATTATGCCTATATGTATCGAGAAGCCAACGCTTGGCAATCCTTATTTTATGCACCTCACGATCCTCAAGGAGTGATTGCACTTTATCCAAGTCCAACAGCCGTTGAACAAAAACTCGATTCGTTGTTTTCAGAACCGTGGAGAGGATATGAAGCTCATAACATGACCGGCTTTATCGGAAATTATTGTCACGGGAATCAACCGGATCATAGTATACCATACCTGTATTATTTTGTTGGCAAACAGGAAAAAGCTCAACATATATTAGACAGCATTATGAACCGCTTCTACGACATGGGATCCGATAAACTTGCTTATGCCGGCATGGATGATGCGGGAGAAATGTCGTCATGGTATGTATTCAATGCAATCGGGTTATATACCTTTTCACCCGCCGACCCTGAATATATTATTACTGTCCCGTTATTCGATAAAATCAAAATTTCGATGGACAAGAATAAAACAATATCGATTATAAAAAAGGGGAAAGGCAAAAAGATTAATAAAATTCTGTATGCCAATAAAAAAATAGATGGGTGGTTTATTTCTCATGATCAACTCGTTCAAGGTAAGGATCTGGTAGTTTATGTTGAATAAATATCGCGCTTTCTCTATCCTAAGTATTATAGGATTCATAGGATTGGAAAGATTGGAGAGAGATGCAGACGCATAGAAGTAGCGTAGGATTTATAGGATTTGCAGGATAGAGGAAATCTTATATTTCGACGACGAGAATATCGCGAATATTGGTGGTGTATTGACGGGAAAGGTGTTCCTGGCGCATCTGGTGGCGGGTGAAATCCTGCACTCCCAGACGAACAACGTCTTTATGGTACTTGCGGTTTATCGCATCCATTTTCTCCATCAGTAACTTGTGCTTGGGATTCGAATTTAAGAACAGTGAAGGCTGATAACGGTCGGCATCCTCAAAATCCATCAGTATAACGCCTGCCCGCTTGTAAAGAAATTGTTCCTTATAGATTTGTTTCAGACCACCGACGGCAAATTTGGCCAACTCAAGAGTGGAATCGGTAGCAAAAGGAAGCCTGACCAGGATACTTGGATTATATTGCATTTCCTTCCCCTTGAAACGGTTCGTTTCGAGGAAAACCATCACTTTTCGGCAAAGCGACTGCTGAAAGCGCAGCTTTTCGGCACACATGCTCGTGAAAGTTACGATGCGTTCCCTGATTTCTTCAACATCGCCCTTGTCGGCATCGAAGGTTCGCGTAATGGCAATACTTTGTCTTTTTTCGGGCAATTCCATCGGGATGGAAGGGATACCGTTCAACTCTTTTTGGAGACTCAATCCGGTAACAGTCATGTATTTCTGTACCCACGATGGAGACAGATTGACAAAATCCCACGCTTTGCGCACACCTATGGCACGAAGTTTGGCGGCATTTCTTCGGCCAATGCCCCAAACATCTTCTATATCGAGCCATTTCAGGGCTTTGATGCGCTTTTCTTCGGTGTCAATCACATGACAACCGTCTGTTCGTCCAGGAAACTTCTTGGCAATTCGGTTGGCTGCCTTAGCCAACGCCTTTGTGGGTGCAATGCCAATGCTGATGGGGATGCCCGTCCATTTCTCTACATGGGCTCTCATTTTCAGACCGTACTCCCGAAAATCGATGCTCATGCCGGAAAAATCCAGAAAACATTCGTCGATGGAATAGATTTCCTGCTGCGGACTGTAGCTACTCAATATCGACATTACCCGCCTGCTCATATCTCCATACAAGGGAAAATTAGCCGAAAAAACACCCACACCTCGCCTTTCAAAGACAGCCTCGTATTGATAGGCAGGAGCGCCCATCGGGATACCCAGCTTTTTGGCTTCGTTGCTGCGGGCAATAACACAACCGTCGTTGTTGCTGAGCACCACAACGGGTTTGCCCATGAGCGACGGGTTGAACACCCGTTCGCAGGAAGCGTAAAAATTATTGCAATCGATAAGAGCGTACATATCTATGTTTGCAAATCAATATAATATAGCAATAATATTTCGAATGAATGCTGAAGATGACTACAGAGTGCATTAAAACGGCTGATCACTATCAAAAAAACAGACGGACATAAATTACAGTACTTCAGTGTTTGCGAATGGAATAGCGGACAATTCCCCAAACAAAAACCCCTTGTTCGTAGTTCACCTCAATTAAGGGAAAATCTTTGTTCGAAGGCACCAGAAAACATTTGCCGTTGTTTATTTTAATGCGCTTCAGGGTGAAAGCTCCGTCCACGTAGCAAAGGGCAATTTTGTTCTCCTCCCACTCGAGGCTTCGGTCGATAACAAGCAGGTCTCTATCTTTAAAGTCATTATCCATCGACGACCCCTTGACGCGTGCAAGAAATGTAGATTCTTTATGCTCGATCAGCAATTCGTTAAGGTCGATGCTGTCGGTTACGAAGTCTTCGGCTGCCGAAGGAAAACCGGCCGCAATATCTCCCACAAACGGAATTTTCAATTCCGATATTTCGGGACGAAGAATCTCTATGATCTGGGTATTTATCGCTTCACTCATGCAGCAAATATAATTGTTTTTTCGTAACAAATGTACTGCTTTTTCGAGTGTACTCGAATGTTTTTCATGAAATGAGACGGGTCACCACTTCTTCTTCTCAAATCGCCAATGGAGTGAATAAAAAAAATTTAGCGTGTATGAAGCAAAATAGCCCCCTACACGCTATCAATTATCCGATTTTAATTTACTCTGACTAAATGCGACTTCCAACTTTCCTGAATATCGTTAATATCAACGATTTTCATTTCGGCATCAGCAATGTTTGCCGACTTTTCCAGTGTTTCTTTCAGATAATCGGTTTCAATTTTCCACATAGCTCCTGTTGCCGGATCAACAATAAGCATACCTATAAGTCCCCCAAACAGTATATTGCCAAAATACCAACCATCAATCTTAAATGTTACGGGTACAACTTTATCTTCGCATCCCGGACTCGAAAACTTAACTTGATATTCGGCTCTGGTGAAAAAGCCTGAACCTGCTTTTAATTTTACTGTTGCAGGTGTATTTCCTAAAAATACTTCTTTACCGTTTTTGTCGGTAATGCTCACTTTAGCATTATTGGGCTCACTCTCGATAGAAAGAGGATATGTACTTTTGCTTACAATGGTTGCACAACTCGATAAAAGGATTGTTCCGACAATAAAAATGATCGCGGTTTTAATATAACGACTTTTCATGTTTATCTTATTTTATTTATTTGATTATAAATCTATACCCTACTCGTAAGGCTTTTCGGTTCGCCCTGTTTTTTTCATTGGTTTGCGGTTTCCAATTTTTAGTGTGGTTTATGTTCAAACACTTTTTTAAGAGTCGTCATAATACATTTCCGGCGGTCTTCTTGTTTCCATCTTTCGTTACGCCATTATTTCATCCCTTTATTTCATGATTTATATTGCCGTCCAAAGTTAATTACTCTTTTTTAAAATCATCAAAAACTATTTAATTTTTTTCAGATTTAAAAGGGTATTGATAAAACCTTATTCAATCATTTTAAGAAATTCTTCTTCGGTGATGATTTTTATACCAAGTTGATTGGCTTTTTCCAGCTTGGCAGGCCCCATATTTTCTCCTGCAAGAATATAATCGGTATTTTTTGATACCGAACTACTTACTTTACCACCGTTTTGCGCAATAAGAGCTTTATACTCGTCTCGCGAATGAAACTTAAATATGCCGCTGATAACGAATGTTTTGTCTTTTAGTTTATCGGTTTTGGATGTAAGGCTTTCCTGATTCAGAGAAAATTGCAATCCGTGTGAGCGTAATCGTTGTACAAAATCGCGAAACTTAGGATTGGCAAAGTAATCTTTCACACTTTGGGCAATACGCTCGCCTATTCCGTCAACAGCCATAAGATCTTCCAACGATGCCTGTTCCAATGCATCAATGGAGGGAAAAGCTTGAGCAAGTTTCTGCGCAACCGTTTCGCCCACATAACGAATACCTAGAGCAAACAAAACCCGTTCGTAAGGAACCGATTTCGACTTTTCGATACTATTCAGCAAGTTGCGGGCACTGGTTTCGCCCCATCGTTCAAGGTTGACCAGATCTTCGAACTTCAACTCATACAAATCGGCAGCATCTTTTATCAACCCTTTTTCATATAACAAGTCGATGGTCTCGGGTCCCATGTCGATATTCATGGCCTTGCGCGAAACAAAATGCTCGATGCGTCCTTTAATCTGTGCCGGGCAACCTTCCATGTTCGGACAATAGTAAATGGCCTCATCTTCGTCGCGTACCAAAGGTGTACCACATTCGGGACAAAATTTGATAAATTGCACTTTTTCGCCATCCTCAGAACGGGCCTCTTTCTCGACTCCTGTAATTTTGGGGATAATCTCGCCACCCTTTTCCACATATACCATATCGCCGATATGCAGATCAAGTGCATTGATCATATCTTCGTTGTACAAGGAAGCGCGCTTTACCACAGTACCCGACAACAACACAGGCTCTAAATTGGCTACAGGAGTCACAGCACCCGTTCGTCCTACCTGAAAAGTAACCGACAAGAGTTTTGTCAGGGCTCTTTCAGGATTAAATTTGTAGGCTATTGCCCAGCGTGGAAATTTTGAAGTAGCTCCCAAACGTTCCTGTTGCTTCAACGAATCGACTTTCAAAACTACCCCATCGATGGCAAAAGGAAGATTTTTGCGCTCTTTATCCCAATACTTGATGTAGTCAAAAATCTCTTCCAATGTACTGCACCTTTTCATCTCGTGGGAAACACGAAATCCCCATTTGCGGGCAGAAGTCAGGTTTTCGAAATGACTGTCGGTAGGCAATTCGTCGCCCAACAGATAATAGATAAACGATTCCAACTTGCGTTGAGCAACCACTCGCGAGTCTTGCAACTTAATAGTGCCGGCAGTAGCATTGCGCGGGTTGGCAAAAAGCGGCTCTTCCTGTTCTTCCCGCTCCTTGTTCAACTCCTCAAACACCTTCCACGGCATGATGATTTCGCCCCGTGCCTCGATGGACGAAGGAGCATCGTCGCCCCTAAGGACCAGCGGGATGCTCCGTATGGTACGCACATTATCGGTTACATCGTCGCCCCTTCTGCCGTCGCCACGCGTCACGGCCCGTATCAATTGTTTATCCTCATAAATCAACGAGATGGATACCCCGTCGAATTTGAGCTCGCACACAATCCCAACCTCTTCATTCAGCAAACGTTTTACCCGATTATAAAAATCGGTTACCTCACCCGGAGAATAAGTATTTTGCAACGATAACATGGGATAGCGATGTTCCACTTGTTCGAAGTTCTTGTTGATATCGCTGCCTACCCTCACGGTCGGCGAATTAGGATCGTAATATTCGGGATATTGGGCTTCCAGTTCCATCAATCGATGCATGAGGCGATCGTATTCGTAATCGGAGATGACGGGTTGTGCAAGAACATAATAATAATAATCGTGTTCACGGATTTGCCTGCGTAATTCCTCGATTTCTTCTTTGGGAGTTTTCATCGCTATATTTTAAGCTATAATTAAATAGTGAGAGACGAGAGATGGTTAGGGAACGTCGTTGCCGATATCAACCGAAACGTTCAGCATTTGTTGAAAAAACAACTTGCCTTCGGAAAAATGCAGGTTGATATTTAATCGCACTTTGGTTCTCCGCGTTTCCGCAAACCGAATATACCATTCGCTTTCAGCATACGATTTTCCCCTCAAAAACGGAGTACCCCAATAGAGATCGCCCCCGAAAGTTTCGAACAACCGCATCCGCGGATCGCCCACATAGAATGTATTTTGTGTACCTATGCCATGATATTCGGCATTGAGGCGGGCTATAAACCCTACCGGTTTAAACAATCTGCCTTCAATGTGACGATCTCTCTCGTATCCCATCAATATTCCTGCCGAAACCATTCCTCCAACTGTTCCGGGATTGTCATACTGCAATCCCACAGATGCCTGCAACTGCATATTTTCACTTACGCCCCAATCAGGTGTCGAAGGACGGGTATTCGCATAATGAAACATATACGATTGAAAATCGGCAAAAAATAATTCATGGGCAGCTTTTCCCGAAAAACCGATAAAAAAATTCTCACGTGTGGTGGGTGTGGCATATCCGGTCCAATCCATCCATGCGTCAAAAAAATTATCCCTGCTGCCTATCCGAAAAAATACACCCTGAATAAGCGGGAGAAAATGATTGACGGAATCGTTGAAAAAAAAAGTATTGTAATTAGAGAGGACATCTTTTCGTGGAAAGGCGCCTGCACGGAAAAGAATTTTCGGTGTTTGATATTGGTAATAAAGCGTAACGTCGACCTTATCGATTGCTTTTTTCATTCCGGGGATTTTCAGCAAATTCACTCCTCCGTAAAGAGCGTGAACAGAATCCCACTTCACACTTCCGATGGGATTGAGCCATATGCCGTTCATTGTTTGTGAACCAACGAAAGACGATCCGGAATATTCGGTATTGTCGAAAAAATATTCGAATCCCGCTTTCCAACGATATTCTTGAGCATTAACAAGAAATAGCGAAAAAAGCATCAACGCGGCAGACAAGAACAATCGTTGCACAAGCAAAAATATTACCTTTTTATTTTGTTCGTTTTTTCCTCTACCTTAACAATGGTAGGTTTAAAGGCTTTGGCTTCTTCAAGCGTCATTATGGCATAACTCATAATAATCACGATATCGCCCTTTTGTACTTTGCGAGCAGCAGCACCGTTCAAACAAATTATTCCCGATCCTCTTTCTCCGGGTATCACATAGGTTTCGAAACGTTCGCCATTATTGTTGTTCATTACGGAAACCTTTTCGTTAACCAACATGTTGGCTGCATCAATAAGATCTTCATCGATGGTAATGCTGCCTTCATAATTAAGATCAGCATCGGTAACGGTTGCCCGGTGAATTTTCGATTTCAATACTTCAATATACATCATTGGTTTTCAATTTTTTTATATGAAATGTTATCAATCAATCGCACATCACCACAAAATACGGCAATGCACCCTACCACGTAAGCCGAATCGTTCCAATCCGAAACAGCCTGCAATGTGTTTCCATCTACTATATCAAAATACTCGACGCGCAAGCCGTCGATTTGATTGATTCGGTTAGTCACAAAATCAAGAGTTTCCTGTATGCTTTTTTCGTTAACGAAATCGGTACTTAGGCGCAAACTTCGATAGATTTCGGCCGCCTCTTGGCGTTGCTCTTCCGATAATCGCAAATTGCGACTACTCATGGCCAAACCGCTCGTTTCGCGAACGATAGGAACACCCACAATTTCAACCGGTATGGCCAATTGTCGCACCATTTCACGCACAATAGCCAGTTGTTGGAAATCTTTCTCTCCAAAATAAGCTCTGGTGGGCTTTACGGCATAAAACAATTTGCTCACAATCTGTGCAACGCCATTGAAATGCCCGGGACGAAAACGGCCTTCCATGACTTTATCCAGCATCCCGAAATCGAAAACGCGCGTATCCGGCTCGGGATACATTTCTTCTACCGAAGGAACAAAAGCAACGGTAACCCCTATACTCTCGAGCAACGCACAATCGGCATCCGAATTGCGGGGATAAAGACGAAAATCTTCTTTATCGTTAAATTGGGTGGGATTGACAAAAACGCTGACCACTGCCACTTCATTCTCTCCGACACATTGTTTCACCAATGCAGCATGCCCTTGATGCAATGCGCCCATCGTCGGCACCAAACCTATCGATTTTCCCTTATCCCTTAAAGGTTGGAGAAACCGATCGAGATCAGCAACAGTCTTTATAATTTCCATTTTTATACATTGTCAGAAAAACATGCAAAGCAACAAAATTTTTGTCACATAACGAAACCTCTTCCCCATTATCTTGTCTTTCTGTCGACTATCATTTTTTAATAAAAATGATAAATCCCTGAAAATAAGGTAATAAGAAAAACAATCTCGATTTATTTTGTTATTATGCGGATTTTTTTTATTATCTTTGTACTGAATTTTAGATATATAGCCAAAATGAGTCAGAAAAAAGTTTTATTTATTTCACAGGAGATTTACCCATACTTACCGGAAACACAAATTTCACTTACTGCCAGAAATTTACCGCAAGCCATACAGGAACGGGGGCATGAAATACGCACTTTTATGCCTAAATACGGCAATATCAATGAACGACGCAATCAATTGCATGAAGTGATTCGTCTTTCGGGAATGAATCTTATTATAGACGATACCGATCACTCACTCATCATCAAAGTGGCATCTATTCAACCGGCGAGAATGCAGGTTTATTTTATTGATAACGACGATTTCTTTCAAAGAAAAGGAACCGTAGTAAACAAAAATGGTGAAGAATATGACGATAATGCCGAGCGCAGCATTTTCTTTATCCGCGGTGTAATGGAAACCATCAAGAAACTCCGATGGATACCCGATATCATTCATTGCCACGGATGGATGACAGCGATAGCACCTCTTTATATTAAAAAGGGATATGCCGACGATCCCTGTTTTACTAACTCAAAAGTAATTTATTCGGTTTATGATAACGGTTTTAAAAAAGAGTTTCAACCCGATTTCCCAAAAAAATTGAAATTTGATACACTCGGCGACAAAGAAATTGAAGAATTAACCAAACGTGGCATATTCGATTTTAACACATTGACCAAATTGGCAATTGACTATTCGGATGGAGTGGTGCAAGGAAGTGAAGAAATACCGCATGAAATAAAAAATTATATTGCCGATAAGAAAGTTAATTTCTTGGATTACGAAAAAGATTTTAACAAAAGTGTCGAGGCAATCGAAAATTTCTACGAAGAACTCGAATAAAAGTTTTCGCGTCTGCCATTTTTTTATCCCGTTATTTTTTCGGATATTTGCGCAGTTAAAAAACAAATTTTTGAAACGGATGAAGCTCCAACCCTTGTATAAACTGTTTTTTATCTCGAGCATGATAATGGCAATAGCGACATCGTGCGACGACACGCTCAAAGAAATAGGATTTACCATTCAACCCGGAAAAGACCGGATAACGGTGGGTACCGATACCCTTGCTCTACAAGCCTCCACAGTACAGGTCGACAAAATATTTGCAAAAACAAAAAATCCCATACTTGGCGAATATATCGATCCTCTTTTTGGAACCATAAAATCAGACTATGTAGGCGAATTTTACTATCCCGAAGGGGAATCGTTTCAGTCGGGAGCAGTCATCGACTCGGTAAGACTATCACTTTTTTTTGATTCCTGGGTAGGCGATTCGCTCGCACCGATGGAAGTATCGGTATATGAGGTAACCAAAACATTGCCATCTTATTATTATACCGATTTTAACCCCCAAAACTATGTTTCTCCTACCCCATTGGGTAAGACACTGTTTACTGCAGCCAATCTGGAACTGTCGGAAGACGAAAAAACCCAAACCGATTATCGAATGGCTGTAGTGAATCTGCCCGACTCGCTCGGACAACGCATGTTGGACAACCCCGATAGACTCATCGACACGGAAACATTCAAGGAATTCTTTAAGGGATTATATGTAACCACTACATTTGGAACAGGAACCATAATTAAAGTTGCCTATACCTATTTTGTAGTACATTACCACTATCCCGGTAAAAGTTCGACTACCGGTGTGGATACCACGTTTACCGATTATATACGGTTAAATTTTTCTCCTGAAGTAACCCAGATTAATTCCATACAAAACAAGAACAATCAGCTGTTGATTCCGGATGATACGGAAACCCATATAAAAAGTCCTGCCGGAGTGAATACGGAAATCGTTTTCCCGTTCTCTCAGATCTCGGATAAACTCCAAGCGCAAGCGTTAAATCAGGCCAACCTGAAAATATATGCCATTCCGGACGATCAAACCAACCTGAAATTCAAGCTAAGTCCGCCCAATTATCTATTGCTGATCAACAAAGACTCGTTGCAGGGTTTCTTCGAAAAACGAAAAATGCCTGATAATATCACCTCTTTCTATACGAGCTTCAATAAAACAGAATATTCCTATGATTTTTCCAATATCTCGGCATTGATAAATCATTACAAGGAAGTAAACAAGGGAGAAATTCCCGATTTAACGTATTATTTGATCCCTGTAGACATTACCTTTACGTCGCAATCCGATTATTACAGCCAAACATATCAGATTCCTACCAATTTCTATAATTTGATGACCCCTTCGGCCGTAACATTGAGCAAAACCAGTAAAGATTTAAATTTGAAATTGATATTCAGCAAATTCTGAACAGTACAATTACCCCATACATAAAAAAGCTGCCTATCGAGCAGCTTTTTTTAGTTGAAACGGTAGTCCATAAAATGAATATCTATATATCGGAGAATAGGGAGCTTTGTTTTTCTGTTCGTTTTCGTCCCAAATGGGTATAGGCTAACTCAGTTGCTTCACGTCCGCGTGGTGTGCGTTTGATGAAACCCTCCTTGATAAGAAAAGGTTCGTATACTTCTTCAATGGTTCCGGCATCGTCACCCACGGCAGTAGCAATGGTGGTAATGCCAACGGGTCCGCCTTTGAACTTATCGATAATGGTCAATAAAATTTTATTGTCGACTTCGTCCAGTCCATATCGATCGATATTTAATGCTTCCAACGCATAAATGGCAATGTCTTTATCGATTTCACCGGAACCTTTAACCTGAGCAAAATCGCGTACGCGGCGCAAAAGTGCATTGGCAATACGCGGTGTGCCGCGACTTCGCGAAGCAATTTCTTCTGCTGCATCATGGGCACATGCAATCTGTAAAATAGTTGCCGACCGCAACACAATGCTCGCAAGCGTTTCGGCATCGTAATACTCTAAATGCAAGTTGATGCCAAAACGTGCGCGAAGCGGACTGGTGAGCAAGCCGCTTCGGGTAGTGGCACCCACTAGGGTAAACGGATTGAGTTCGATTTGGATGGATCGCGCACTGGGACCCTTATCGATAAGAATATCGATTCTGTAATCCTCCATTGCACTGTACAAATATTCTTCCACTACCGGCGAGAGACGATGGATTTCGTCGATAAACAACACATCGTTGGGTTCAAGCGAAGTGAGTATCCCCGCCAAATCGCCCGGCTTGTCGAGAACGGGACCGGAAGTAATCTTAAACCCCACTCCCAACTCATTGGCAATAATATTGGAAAGGGTGGTTTTCCCCAATCCCGGAGGTCCGTGCAAAAGCACATGATCCAATGGTTCGCCACGCATACGGGCTGCACTGACAAAAATTTTCAGATTTTCAACAATCTTGTCTTGCCCGCTGAAACTGCTAAACGACAAGGGTCGTAAAGCGTTTTCGAACTCGCGTTCCGTTTCCTGAAGATCCCGGTTATTTCGTATATCAAAAGTATCTTCCATCATTTTTAGCGTTTACAAAGATAACGATTTATCCCAATTTCAGGAAACGATCGCTATTTTTGTGCCAACCTGCGCAGTGCTTGTATATTCCGTTTCAACCCTTGAAATTTTGCTCTCTTCACCGCCGAACCCCGAAATATCCGCCGAAAAGTTTCCTCATCCATTTCCTCTAGGTTATCCTGATTGAGCGATAAAAATTCGTCCGAAGGGAAAAATTCGGGCGTGCGGTGGGGAACGGCAAAACGATTCCACGGGCAAACCTGTTGACAGATGTCGCATCCATACACGTTATTCTGCAAACAGGGAATAAGTGTCGGATCGATCTCTCCCTTATTTTCGATGGTTTGGTAGGAAATACACTTACCGGCATTCAGCCAATACGGTTTTTCGAGAGCACCCGTCGGGCAGGCATCCAAACACCTGCGGCAATTGCCGCATGAAAGTTCCAGCGGCTCGTCGTAATCGAGTTTCTTATCGATAATAAGCTCGCCCAAAAAGAAATACGATCCTTTTTTCGGAATGATGAGCAACGTGTTTTTCCCGATAAAACCCAAACCCGCACGCTCAGCCCAAAAACGTTCCAATACAGGTGCGGAATCCACAAAATAGCGACCCCGAACTTCCGGGTAACGAAGGCGAATGAATCGGAAGAGTACTTCCAGCTTGTTTTTCATCACATCGTGATAATCCTTGCCATAAGCATAGTAGGCAAACTGCGGCACGTGGGATGGCAATTTCCGGTGAGGATAATAATTCAACGCAACCGAAATAATGGATTGGGCACCTTCGACTAACAGAACAGGATTGAGTCGTTTTTCGATATGGCGTTCCAAATAATCCATGCCGGCATGACATTTTTCCGAGAGCCACTGCACATAATGCTCCTCCTCTCCCGTATCGCCGGCAGGACAAATTCCGCAGGCATCAAAACCCAACGATAAGGCATACGCCTTTATTTCTTCCGAAAAACGCATGAAATCTTTTAATCGAATTCAAAAATAGCGATAAATTCCATAACATTAAAAAAGTTACGTATTTTTGCAAACAAATCGGTTTGAAACGGTTCAATGGGAAAATCGACACTGAAAACGAAAACGGTCTCCTCTCTTTTTTGGAGTTTTCTCGACAAATTCGGGCAACAACTCATTTATCTTGCAAGCAGTATTGTGTTGATGAACATTGTGCCTCCCGCCGAATACGGCTTGATTGGCGCTCTCAATGTTTTCATTGCCTTCTCCGGGCTACTCATCGACAGTGGTTTTGCCCGTGCGTTGCTCAACCGCAAAAACCTCACAGAAACGGAATACAGTTCGGTTTTTTATTTCAATATTGCCCTCAGTCTCGTCTTGTATCTCATCTTGTTTCTTGCCTCGCCTTTTCTTGCCGATATTTTTCATGAACCCCGCATCGAACCGGTATCGAAAGTCCTCTTTCTTTCGTTCGTTTTCACGGCACCCGGCCTTATTCAGCAAACACTGCTGATAAAAAAGGCCGACTTTAAAGGCCTGACAAAAGTGAATATTGCCGCCTTGCTCATCGCAGCAAGTATTGCCATTGCAATGGCAGTCAAAGGATACGGCGTATGGTCGCTCGTGACGCAAAACGTTGTTTACGGATTTTTTCGTACCGTTTTCTTGTGGATCTATTCGAAATGGCGCCCCATCGCCCGTTTCAGCATAAAAGTGCTGAGCTCGTTCCTGGGATTAAGCAACAAATTGTTGCTTAGCGGATTAATCGGCGCTGTGTTTAACAACATTTATCCCTCGATCATTGCCTTTTTCTATCCCAATTCCATGAATCAGGTAGGCTATTATGCCCAGGCCAACAAATATCAGGATATCCCCTTCAGTATCCTGTCCAATACGTTTCGTTCCGTTTCCATGCTCATCCTCTCCGAAATCAATCAACAAATCGAGCGATTGAAACGGGTGGTTAGTAAAATGATGAAATCGCTTGCTTTTTTGGTTTTTCCTCTCGGCCTGTATATGATTATTGCAGCCGAACCCGCCTTTGCCTTTCTTTTCGGAAACAAATGGGATGCCGCTGTTCCCTATTTCAAAGTTCTCTGTCTGGGAGGAATGCTTTCTCCTTTTTCGTACATCCTGAACGAACTGTTTATCGCACGCGAGAAGGCCGATTTTTTTCTGGGAGTGGAAATCGCCAAACGAATCATCCTGGTGTTGCTCATTTTTCTGTTTTTCAGACAAGGCATTATGGGACTGGCCGTAAGCTGGGTAATCTATATGGCAATCACACTCCTCATTTCGCTCACCTTATCTCGAAAGCTCATTCGCTATTCTCTTGTTGATTTTCTGAAAGATGTGCTACCCTACATGCCTACAGCTCTTGTGAGCGTGGCTATCGGCTATGCAGCAAGTCGGGCAATACACAATAGCTTTCTCTACCTGTTGGTCAGCGCCACAATTGCAGGAGGAAGCTACTGGCTGATGTGTAGATTGCTGAAACTCGAAATGACCAAAGAACTCGGCGAATGGTTTTCATCAAAAAAAGAAAGATAACAATGAAAAATTATATACAACAAATTGATTATAAAATATGCTCTTTTTGTAAAAGCAGGATTCATGCCCATAAGCTAAATAAACTCAGAAAAACCATTTTAACGTATTATCGCCATCATCCTACCACCAACGAAGAAATAAATTTTGCGGTCGACTACCTTTCAAGCCATTCGTTGACAAGTTTCTTCGGTGCTTTTCAAGAACAATATCGCGCAGAAGAAGTGAGGGTTTACCGTGATCCGTCAAACGAATTACCTTATGTAACGATCAACGACAAAAGATTATATTTCAAACGCTCATATAATAAATACACTGTCCAATTGGTATTCAACGGCCTACGCATTGAGCAAGATCAAAATTCTCCTCATTGTTACACCGACAAAAATTTTAATGTCGAAAAGGGGGATATTTTAGCTGATATCGGTTGTGCAGAAGGCTTTTTTTCTTTGCTTAATATAGAGAAAGTAGAAAAAGTGTATCTTTTTGAACAAGATCGCTGTTGGATTGAAGCACTGAAAGCAACTTTCGCACCCTGGAAAGAAAAAATAATCCTCATTCCCCAATTTGTGTCTGACAAGACTACCGATTCTGAAATACGACTGGACGATTATTTTCATGGGAAAAAAGACAAACCCACGTTTTACAAAATTGATGTTGAAGGTGCGGAAACAGCGGTTCTCAACGGAATGAAAAGTATACTGAAACAACCGCTACTAAAAATCGCTTTATGCACATATCATCATGCAGAAGATTTTGAGAAGTTTAGTCGGTTGTTGAAAGAAAACGATTTCACGTATCGCCCTACTAACGGTGTAATGATCTATCAAAACGATATAGATAACATGCAGCCGCCCTATTTCCGTAAAGGTTTAATTAAAGCATGGAAGAAAAAATAAAAGTTTGTGTCATCATCGTATCCTATAATTTTGAACCATGGATACCGCTTTGTCTGCCATCGGTAAAAGCCTCCACCTTACCCGCCACGATTGTGGTGATCGACAATGCTTCGCAAGACCACACCTGCGAGATCATCCGTTACCAATATCCCGACGTGGTGCTGATGAAAAACAGCCAAAATCTCGGCTTCGGAAAAGCAAACAACCAAGGAATGAAGTATGCATTGGAAAACGGTTTCGACTATGTTTTTCTTCTCAATCAGGATGCACGACTACATCCCCGAGCACTGGAAACGCTGATTCTTGCAGCAACGGGCAACACAGACTACGGTATCCTTTCTCCTGTTCATCTCAATGGAACCGGCGACCGGCTCGATTTCGGTTTTGCCGAATACACCCGATTAACAAGCAAAGAAGAAATCGAACAGTTGCCCAACGAAATAACGGAATGTCTCTTTATCAATGCGGCCATGTGGCTTATTCCAACATCGGTAATAAAAGAAATTGGCGGTTTTGCCCCTATTTTTCCCCATTACGGCGAAGACCGCAATTATGCCCAACGGGTACGCAAAAACGGCTACCGCGTGGGTTTTGTAAAGTCGGCCATCGGTTATCACCACCGACAACAAAGGAAAGTTTCACCCAACGCCTATTTTTACTCGGAGTACATCTATTTTTTAACCGAAGCCGTCAATCCCTTCTATTCCTACTTCAAAGCATTTGCTTACAGTATTCTTGCTGCCGTCAAAAAAGCGTTTGTATCCCTCTTCAAGGGAAAAATCTACATCTTCGCAAAATATATGAACATTGCTTGCCGTTTGATTATCCAAACACCCGCCATTTGCCGCACCCGCAAAGAAACCTTAACGCCGGGAGCCCATTATTTGTACTAGAGCTGCCGGGTATGTGTCATGAGAAACCGTTATTCACAATGGAACCGGGTATGTAGAGCAGGGTGTTGCTATTCACAAAAAAGTTAACAAAAGGAATTGTTTTTCACTACGCCAGTGTAAAATCCAGCTGTTTGCGTTCCAAATTGGCGCGAACTACTTTAATGGAAATCTGCTGCCCTAATCGGTATTCGCGCTTGGTACGACGCCCGATCAGCCGATAATTTCTCTCATCCAACTCGTAAAAGTCGTCATCCAATTCGCGGATGGGAATCATTCCTTCGCACTTATTCTCGTTGATTTCCACATAAAGCCCCCACTCTGTTACACCGGATATTACCCCATCATATACTTTCCCAACCTTATCCGACATGAATTCCACTTGCTTGTATTTTATCGAATCGCGCTCGGCATTTTCAGCCACTTGTTCCATCTCTGAACAATACTTACATTTCCCCTCCGTTTGTTCTTCATCAACACTAGGAGCTCCTTCGCTATACCTATCGAGCAGGCGATGTACCATCATGTCGGGGCAACGCCTTATAGGAGAAGTAAAATGGGTATAATAATCGAACGCCAAACCATAATGCCCTACATTTTTAGTAGAATATATAGCTTTTGACATGCTGCGTATGGCAAGGGTTTCCACCAAATCTTCTTCGGGGCGTCCCTGCACTTTATCGAGCAGCGAGTTGATGCTTTTGGCTATTTCCGTTTTGGTTCCGGAAGTTTTTATTTTATGACCGAAACGCAAAATAAATGCATTGAAATCTTCCAGCTTATCGATATCGGGAACCTCGTGCACACGATAAACAAACGTTTTGGCTTTTTTCCCTTTCGGCACTTTCCCGATATGTTCGGCAACAGTACGGTTGGCCAACAACATAAATTCCTCAATCAGATGATTAGCTTCCTTCGATTCTTTGAAATATACTCCCAACGGTTTACCGTTTTCATCGAGATTGAATTTTACTTCATACCGTTCGAAATTGATTGCACCATTGGCAAAACGGCGTTCGCGAAGCTGCTTGGCCAGGTTGTTCAGCATGAGAATTTCGGAACTGAAATCGCCCTTCCCCGTTTCGATTATTGCTTGAGCATCCTCATATGTCAGTCGGCTGTCGGACTTGATAATCGTATGAGCAATGTGGTATTTCAATACTTCGGCCTTATCATTCATTTCGAAAATCACCGAATGACAAAGCTTCTCTTCATTCGGACGAAGCGAACAGATATAGTTGCTCAACCTCTCCGGAAGCATCGGAACCGTACGGTCAACCAGATAGATGGAAGTTGCCCGTTGTTCGGCTTCATAGTCAATAAGGTCTCCCGGTTTCACATAATACGTCACATCGGCAATATGCACCCCCACCTCCCATCGATTTTCGGAAAGCTTACGCAACGAAAGCGCATCATCAAAATCCTTCGCATCGGCCGGATCAATAGTTATGGTTACTGCATCGCGAAAATCTTCACGTTTGGCATACTCCTCTTCCGGTATTTCGTCGGGAAGAGATTCGGCAAATATCTCCACCTCACGCGGATACGTGTAAGGCAAATTATATTGAGCCAAAATGGCGTGCATTTCTGCCGTATTTTCGCCGGGTTTACCCAAAATATCGACCACTTTTCCGATGGGATTGTTGGCACGTTCGGGCCATTCCACAATTTCCACCACCACTTTGTCGCCATCTTTACCTTCGCCAAGAAATTCAAAAGGAATAAAAATATCGTTGGCCAATATCTTACTGTCCATAACCAAAAAAGCATAATGCTTTTTCACTTCAAGTGTTCCGATGTAACGGGTATCGGAACGTTTCAAAATATCGACAACCACTCCTTCAGTGTCGGCATGTTTGCGCTTTGCCAACAATTGAACACGCACCCGATCGCCATTCATAGCATGTTTGGAATTGCGCTCACTGACGAAAACGATATTCCCGCCGTCATCCGGCACAAAGAAATTTTTGCCATTGCTGCGACGTTCAAAACGACCTTCGAGCATCAACCCGCGATCGTTGATGCGGTATCTTCCCCGCGACGTTTCCAAAACCTGGTCTTCGTCACGTAAATTATCAAGGACTTTTATCAACAAGCGGCGTCCTTCTTCGCTATTCACATGGATAGCGGCAGCAATTTGTTTATAGTTATATTCTTTCCCCTTGTTTTGACTTAAAAAATCAACAGCAGCTTGTGTCAGCGCTTTCTTGCCAAGTCTTGGTTTTGATTCGGAGGAGGATGTTTTCTTACTCATTATTTCTTTATTACGTTTTTCTAAATAAGATTAAAATCAAATTTAATTCATTACAAATTTACATGATAATTTTCAATTTACACACTGTCACACAAAAATTTCGATCAAACAACGAAGCATCAGCCAAGCCGATTTCGAAAAACCGATCAGAAAAATGAATTCCGAAAAGCCAAATTACAAAGATTTTTTGCACCTTTGTAAAAGTTAACAGGATAAATTCACAAAAAACAGTCTTATGAGAAAAATTGCTCTTCTTTTTAGTCTGCTCTTATCGGTTTTAACATTTGCTCAACAACCTGTTGTAATTGAACTTAACACAGGGTGGCAATTTACGCAAACCGGCAAAAACGAATGGCGCGATGCCGAAATACCGGGATCGGTGCAACGAGATTTGATTCGCCACAACGTGCTCCCCGATCCTTATTACGGGACAAACGAAACCCGGGTGCAATGGCCTGAAAACGAAGACTGGGATTTCAAAAAAACGTTCACGGTTACCGACGAGCAACTGAAACACGACGATGCCGTGTTGTTTTTCGAAGGGTTGGACACCCATGCCGATGTTTTTCTCAATGGTGCGAAAATACTGCATGCACAAAACATGTTTATCGGATACCGTGTGCCCGTGAAAAACAGCCTGCGCAAGGGGGAAAATCAACTTTACATCCGCTTTTACTCCCCCATCACCCATATGGAGCCTGCCCGTTTGACCAACGGATACGATTATCCTGCCGACAACGACCACAGCGATAAAAAAATGAGTGTTTACTCGCGCAAAGCTCCCTACCATTTCGGGTGGGACTGGGGTATGCGGTTAGTGCAGATGGGTATCTGGAAACCGGTTTCACTCACATTCTACAACAAAGCTAGGATAGACGACTACTACGTGAAACAAACCTCCGTCACGGCACAAAAGGCCAACATTGACAATCAGATTGAAGTTTTTTCTGCAAAGAAAGAACCCCTCAAAGCACGAGTAGTGATTGAATACGGACTGAAAGGAAGGGAGAAAAAAACCATCAGCAAAGAAATCAACCTCGTACCGGGCAAAAACCGCATCAGTATACCGCTGGAGATTGCAAATCCTGCATTGTGGATGCCTGCCGGTTGGGGACCACAACACCTTTACGATTTCACGGCAAAAATTACCCATAACGATCAAACCATCGCCGAAAAAACGGAACAAATCGGTTTGCGCAAAATACGACTGGTTTACGAACCCGACGAATACGGTAAGAAATTTCATTTCGAAGTGAACGACATTCCCCTGTTTGCCAAAGGAGCAAATTACATTCCGGGGGAAATCATGATTTCGCAACAAGACGAAGCTTTTTACAATCGCCTTTTCGAAAATGTTACTGCTGCCAACATGAACTTTCTTCGTGTATGGGGTGGCGGCATCTACGAGAACGACTATTTCTACCGCCTAGCCGACGAAAAGGGCATCTTAATCTGGCAGGATTTTATTTTCGGTTGTACCCCCTATCCGTCGGACGACGCTTTCCTGGCTAACGTGAAAGATGAAGTAATCTACAACATCAAGCGACTGCGCAATCATGCCTCACTGGCCTTGTGGTGCGGGAACAACGAAGTTGACGAAGGGCTCGATCACTGGGGATGGGATAAAAAATACCCTCCGGCAATCATGAAAAACTGGCGCAAAGGATACGACAAAACGTTCCGCAGGATGATTCCCCGACTGGTAAGCCAATACGACGGCACACGCGGATACATTCAAAGTTCGCCCGACACATCAAACTGGGGAAATCCCGAAACCTTGAAATACGGCGACGCTCACTACTGGGGGTTGTGGCATGGGCGTGAACCTTTCGAAATATTGAACGAACGCATCCCGCGCTTCATGAGCGAATTCGGGTTCCAGGCATTTCCCGAAATGAAAACCATTCGAACTTTTGCTTCCGAAAACGATTTGGACATCAATTCCGAGGTAATGAAAATCCACCAGAAAAGCGGTATCGGCAACGAGGTCATCAAAACCTATATGGACATGTACTACCATACGCCGAAAAATTTCGAAGATTTCGTGTACATAGGCCTCGTCATGCAGGGAAACGGCATGCGGGAAGGGATAGAGGCACATCGGCGCAATCAACCCTATTGCATGGGAACGCTTTACTGGCAATTGAACGACGATTGGCCTGTAGTTTCGTGGTCGAGTATCGATTACTACAACAATTGGAAGGCGCAACACTACAGAGTCCGCGATGTTTTTGCTCCCATTGCATTGGGTTCAGAAATAAAAGACAACCAGTTGAGTTATTTCGTTATGTCGGATAAACTCGAAGAGGTAAACCCACTGCACCTTCATGTGCAGGTTATCGATTTTACGGGTAAAAAACTGAAAACGTTCAAAGAAACGGTATCGGCAAAAGCCAACACATCGAGCAAGGTAAAAAGCTACCTTGTTTCCGACCTGGTAACGGAAGAGCAAAAACACAACTGTGTGATTCATGCTTGGTTGAGCGATAAAACCGGCAAAGTGATTTCAGAGAAAAATAATTATTTCTACTGGCCAAACAAACTGAATCTCCCCGAAACCGCCATCAAACAAAAGGTCGCATATGCCGATGGTAAATACACGGTCACACTGTGGAGCAACTATCTGGCAAAGGATGTGTTCGTGGAAATACCCATTCAAGGGGCCAAATTCACCGACAACTTTTTCGACCTTCTGCCGGGAGAAAAAAAGACCGTAGTCATCACCTCACCTCAACTGAAAGCATCGGAAAGAACACCGATCACGGTTAAGCATATCAGGGAAACCTACTAAGACGACGAAGCTGCTTTTTCTTCTTGATGTTTTTTGAGCCAGATCTGGTATGAATTTACCAAATTCTGCCATAACACATACAAGCCCGGTCCCAACGAAGCCAACGGATGGAGATAAGTCTGGGTAAGCCATATGGCCAGAATGGTATTTTTCTGCCCCAGACTTTGTCCTCCGGCAACGGCTCGTCCGAAAGCAGCACCGATTTTCCTTCCCGAAACAAATTGCAGGATGCAGATCATCAGAGAAGCAAGTGCAATAAAAATCTCCAGGGTATAGCTTCCGGTGTTCTGTTCCACCACAAACCGTGTAACGCCGGCTATGACAATGGTAATGGCTATGGCCCACAAATAAAACGAAACAATCTGTGCCGACTGCACTTTTTTATATGCCTTGTAGGACACCTTCCGAAGAAGCAACGCACAAACGAATGGCAAAATAAGCACCGGCATCACTTTTTTAAAAATATACCAGAAAGAGACCGCAAACGACACTTCACTGCCGGTTTGGCCCACTACCGACAAAAACAAAGGGGCAATAAATGCCACCAACAAATTGCTGATCATGGAATAAGCAGCTACGGCAGAGATACTTCCGCCCAACAAGCCGGCAACCACCGGAGCCGACGTAGCAGTGGGAGCCAATACGCAAATCATGGCCGACTGTGCCAGTATTTCGTTCAACGGACGAAGTACCAGATACACGGCAGCACTGCCGACATATTGAATACCCAACAAAATGTAATGAAATTTGGTCAACCGTATATCATGCCACGACACGCGCGTATAAGTAATGAACAACATTGTCGAGAGCAAGAACGGTGTGAGGAACGACAAAACGGACAGAGGCCGGTAGAACCCTATCCCGATAACCATAGCGATAAGAAGAAGATATTTATCCAAAAACCGTTTCACAACAGATTCGTTTTAAAATGTGAACTGAAAGCTTTAAAATACGTAATGGGTTTTAATGCGTGAAGAGCTTAAAGGTGTAATGAGCTTTAAATACCTAAAGAAAATAATTCGTTGCCGAAATAGCCAACACATTAATTGTAGTAGTTTTTAGGAGTAACCGTTTTGTCCGAACGTCGCAACTTATCTTTAAAACGGACATCGACCAACCACTGTTTGCGATTGAACACAAAATCGACGATAAATTGTTCGATCTCAGGCAAAAACTCCTTCATCGGATAACCGGCCACTTCGTGCCCCATGCCTTCCATACTGTAAAACAGGTAGGGGTAGCCTTTTTCTCTGAAACGCGCTGCCAACGAAAAAGAACCGAACATACCGAGACGAAAAAAACGCGTCTTGTCATAAGGTACCAATTTATCGGCACTTCCGTGAAAGAAAAGCGTTGGTGCAGGAGCCCGGGTATATGAAGGAACGCCTTCGGTGCTAAAAATTCCGCCGGCAAACGAAACAACGCCGGCATAATGAAATTTTTCGGGCAACACATCGGCCGAAGGTTTATGATCGCGTTCTTCATAATCGGCCTGCAACACCGTGATGGCACCGGCACTCGAACCACTGATGATGATGCGGGTAGAATCGACATTCAGCTCCTGCGCATTTCGCAACACATAATCGGTTGCGCTACACAAGTCGGACACAGCCATAGCGATGGCATTGCGAAGCGGTTGGGTATTGAAAATTCCCGGTGCAGGTGCATCCTTCATTCCAAGCCGATAATCGATGGAAACAACAACAAAGCCTCTTTCGGCAAAATACGTAAAATAATCGGCATAGTCTGCGGCGTCACGCGATCCCTCCTTAAATCCACCTCCAAAAACAAACATGAGGCAGGGTTGTTCCATTTTCGTTTCAAACGGAAAAGTATAAATATCCATTTTCAGTTCCTGTCCGTCTTTCACGGCATATACTCGTGTATCTTTCGCTGGTTTTGCCGCAAAAAGCAACATCGGGAGCAAGACAACCGAAAAAAATACCAATAATCTTTTGTACCTTGTCATCCGTTACTTTTCCAAGAATTTTTTTACGACTTCATAGGCTTCTTCTTTAGCCCGATCGAAGTCATCGTTGAGTATCACCACATCAAACTGCGGTGCGAAACTCATTTCATATTTGGCTTTAGCCAAACGCTTTTCGATTGCTTCCGGTGTCTCCGTGCCGCGTTTTTCGAGACGATTGCGCAACTCTTCAATCGAAGGAGGCATCACAAAAACGCTCAACGCCTGATCGCCATAGATTTTTTTTATGTTCAATCCGCCTTTCACATCCACATCGAAAATCACATTTTTATCTTTGGCAAGCAGCCGATCGACCTCACTTTTCAATGTACCGTAAAAGGTATTCTCGTAAACTTCTTCATACTCCAGAAATTCGCCGTTAGCTATACGCCGCTTAAATTCCTCCGGCGTAAGAAAGTAATAATCTACCCCGTTTTGCTCCCCATCGCGCGGAGGCCGACTCGTAGCCGAAATAGAAAATTCCAGATTCAGATCTTTTGAAAGCAGATAGCGTACCAATGTGGATTTTCCTGTTCCGGACGGAGCCGACACAATGATTAGTTTCCCCATAGTTTCGTATTTTTTACAGCACGTTGAGTACCTGTTCCTTAATTTGCTCCAATTCGTCTTTCATTTGCACTACAAGACGTTGCATTTCACTGTGATTGGATTTTGAGCCCATCGTATTGATTTCGCGACCGATCTCCTGAGCAATAAATCCCAACTTCCTGCCTTGCGATTGTTCCTTATCGAGCGTTTCGATGAAATAGTCCAAATGATTGGCAAGCCGTTCTTTTTCTTCGCTGATATCGAGTTTCTCGATGTAATAGATCAACTCCTGTTCGAAACGGTTTTTATCGTACTCAATGCCTTCCAAACTTTTCAACCCTTCATAAAGGCGAAGCTTCACCTTTTCGATGCGTTCCGCTTCGTAAGGGTCTATCATACCCAGCAAACTGCGAATATTTTCGATTTTTTCCCGCAACACATTACCCAACATCTCTCCTTCCTGCTGACGAAAAGCAATGACTTCGTTCACTGCATCTTCCACAGCCTTTTCGATGGCTTGCCATTCTTCCTCGCTGATTTCTTCGACATCTTGCTTCATCACGTCGGGTAAACGAAACAACACGGCAAACCATTCCTTGGGTTCTTCAATCTGCAGTTCGTCGGCAATATCCTTTATTTCTTCGTAATATTGAGCCACCACATGATGATCGATTTTTGAAGAAACATCTTTCGTCAATAGTTCAACCGTAATGGTAAGATCAATTTTTCCCCGTTCAAGTCGACGAGATAAATCGTTGCGCAAAGCAATTTCTCTATCTTTATATGCCATCGGTATGCGCGCAGACAAGTCGAATTGTTTACTGTTAAGCGAGCGAATTTCGACGGTTATTTTTTTGTTCGGGATTTCGGCTGTCGACTTGCCGTATCCGGTCATCGAATATACCATTTTTATTAATCTTAATGAATGAATATCTAACAATGAAAGCAAATGCAAAGGTCGCATGATAGCAGCCGCATCGACACCCACAAAGATACGGTATTTTGTGAAATAGACAATAGAAAAAGTTTTTAAACAAAAGTAGCCACTAAGTAAGTATTAGGTTCGCTTCATGCTTGCATCAAGGCAAGGAGAAAAACATCGGATGTTGTTGATTTGTGATAAGACCCACCTGCGTTTTTACAGCAAAAAAAGCAAAATCCGGGAGCGGAGTTGGAGCGAGGATGGTGCAGCCTTGGTACGGACTTGGTACGGAGAAGGTGTAATTCGTTTTTTCACATTTCTGTTGACTCTACAATGTTGAATCTGCAAATAAAAAATGACGGAAATTTAAAAAATATTCCTATCTTTGCATTCTAATAATTCACAAGGGGTGCCTTATAATAACGGGCTGAGATCATACCCAATCACCTGATCCGGATAATGCCGGCGTAGGGAAAAGAGAAAAACGTGCCTTCGCGGCTTCATTTTTCTTCGGTATTTTTCTCTTAATCAATCCCCTTTTTTGTTTCACAACTACTATCCGGCAAGGAATAAACGTCGGATGCCAAAAATTGATTGTAAAATGAAAAAGGTTTTTATTGTGCTTTCAGGACTAACCACGTTATGTCCTTTGGTTGCAGAAGAAATACAACCCGATACGTTAAGAAACATTCAACTGGAAGAAGTGGTGATTTCCGCCACACGTGCCAAACAAACTACACCGATATCCTTTTCGGATATCCCGGAAGACGTCATCAAGAAAAACAATTTCGGTAGGGATATCCCTTACATTATTGCACTGACCCCCTCGGTAACCATCACTTCCGACGCAGGAACAGGCATCGGATACACCGCTTTTCGCGTGCGCGGAACGGATGTGAACCGTATTAACGTCACTATCAATGGCATTCCGTATAACGATCCGGAGTCGCACGGGGCATTTTTTGTGGATCTCCCCGACTTTGCCTCATCGCTTTCGTCCATGCAGATACAACGGGGTGTGGGCACTTCTACCAATGGTGCCGCTGCATTTGGAGCAAGTGTTAACATGCAAACAGATAATATTGACACGGAGCCTTATGCCGAAATAGGTTCGAGTGTAGGTTCTTTCAACACCGTTAAAACTTCGATTAAAGCAGGTTCGGGACTTATCGGCAATCATTTTGTCGTTGACGGACGTTATTCTGTGGTCAACTCCGACGGCTACATCGACCGGGCATGGGTAGATATGCAGTCGTATCACCTTTCTCTGGCCTACTCGGCCGACCAAACGCTGGTTAAATTCCTTACTTTCGGAGGAAAAGAAAAAACATATCAGGCATGGAACGGGGTCGATTTGGATTTGGTGCAAAGGGACCCTTTGAACTATACGCGTCACTACAACGACTTGGGGAGGTATATCGACGACGATGGAAAAGTACAGTTTTATGATAATCAGACCGACAACTATACGCAAACGCACTATCAGCTTCACCTGACGCAGGAATTTTCCCCAAACCTGTATCTGAATGCCGCCCTGCATTATACGGCAGGCGAAGGCTTTTACGAAGAATACAAAACCGACCGTAAATACACGGAATATCTGCTCACGCCACCTGTCATTGACGGTGTTCCGCTGAAAAAGACCGATCTTATCCGCCAAAAATGGCTCGATAACGATTTTTACGGTGCCACGTTTGCTCTTCATTACCAAAAAAGCAGTTGGAATGTTGTGTTTGGCGGGGCAGGCAGCAATTTTGAAGGCGATCATTTCGGCAAAATACGGTGGGTGCGCATTCCAAACAATTTCGATCCCGATAAAGACTGGTATCGAAATACTTCGAAAAAAACCGATGTAAACACCTACCTGAAGGCTAATGTGGAAATTGCCCGAAATTTTTGGATGTACGGCGATGTGCAGTTTCGTTACATTAAATATACGATGAAAGGCACAGACGACAAATACGACGAAGAAACCGGTGCCATGCGCGATATTACGCAAGAACACACCTTTCCGTTCTTCAATCCCAAAGTAGGATTTACATACCGCGCAAATGCCAATAACAGTGTGTACGCCTCCTTTTCGGTTGCCCACCGCGAGCCGAATCGCGACAATTACACCGAAGCCGGCCCCAACGAAAAACCTACCGATGAAAAGCTGTACGATACGGAAATCGGTTATCGTTATCAATCACCGTCGTTTAGTTTCGAAAGCAATGTATATTACATGAAGTATAAAGACCAGCTCATCCTCACCGGAAAAATCAGCGAAATCGGCGAAATGCTCACCACAAATATTCCGAACAGCTACCGGATGGGATGGGAACTTACCTCGGCCATCCGGTTCAATCCTTTGTTGCGCTGGGATGGAAACCTCACCCTCAGCCGAAACAAAATCAAAAACTTCACTGAAGAAGATATCAACGTGTATGATGTCGAAGGTAACTGGCTCGAATCGCGCTCGACCTATTTGGGCACCACCGACATTGCCTATTCTCCCAACGTCATTGCCAACAGTATGCTCACCTTCACGTACAATCGATTCGAAGCCGTGCTACACAGCAATTATGTGAGTCGTCAATACATCGACAACACGTCATGCAAAGACCGTTCTATCGATCCGTATTTCGTTAACAACCTCCGCCTGGGATATACCTTTTCACTGCCTCACACGAAATCGGTAACAGCAGGTTTGGAAATCAATAACCTCTTTAACGTGGAATACGAAACCAACGGGTACAACTCGGAGACATACTATGTGGACGACAAACGCGTGAACAAAAAACGCTATTTTCCCCAAGCCGGAACCAATATACTGGCAAACCTGACCGTAAACTTTTAACGAAATGACAGACTTCTTTCAATCCACAGGATTCGAAATCATCGGCGCAATTGTCGGCCTTGTGTATCTTTATCTCGAATACAAGGCCGACAAATGGCTGTGGCCGGTGGGCATACTCATGCCGCTTATCTACATCATCATCTTTTACGAAGGCAAATTTTACGCCGACATGGCCATCAACATTTACTATTTTTTCGCCAGTATTTACGGCTGGATCAGATGGACAAAAATCGAGAACATGCCAACAGAAAACCGCATCAGCCACACGCCGACTGCATACGTCGTCCCGTTGGGCATCGTGTGTGCCTTGCTTTTCGCCCTCATTGCTTTTATTCTTATCCGTTTCACAGATAGTCCGGTTCCCTATGGCGACAGCTTTACCACTGCCGTCAGTATCATCGGTATGTGGATGCTTGCACACAAATACCTGGAACAATGGTGGTTGTGGTTTGTGGTGAATGTGGTGTCGAGTGCGCTTTATTTATGGAAAGGATTATACCCCACTTCCGTTTTATTCATGATTTATTCCGTCATTTCGGTATTCGGCTATTTCCGGTGGAAAAAAATGATGATGGACTCCGAATATAAAATTCCACAAATGCAACATATAGACAAATAAATGTTTATCTTTGTTTTTCAACGTAAAAACACTACTTAACTTAAAATACGGAATAGAATGAAGAATAGAATCGTTGAATCGTCCATCGTCGCGTTGGGATTGCTTTTGTTGGGACTGTCCATCAGGAGCGGCATCAACGCATTTTCGCAACGCAACCGCACCGTTACGGTAAAAGGGCTTGCAGAAATAGAAATGCCGGCCGACAAAGTCATCTGGCCTCTCCCTTATAAAGAGGTGGGCAATGATTTGCCCTCCCTCTATAACAACCTGAAAATGAAAAATCAAACCATTCTGTCGTTCCTGAAGAGCAAAGGCATAAAAGACGAAGAAATAAGCATCTCTGCCCCTCAGGTAGTGGATATGCAAGCAGAACGATACAATGTGTCCAAATCTCCCTACCGCTACAACATTACTTCGGTAGTAACGGTAATGTCGGATAATGTGGATTTGGTGCGCAAACTGATGAGCGAACAGGGCGAACTGCTAAATCAGGGCATTGCCGTAATGGGTGAAGATTATCAACATCAAGTGCAGTTTCTCTTCACTAAACTCAACGATATCAAACCCAAAATGATTGAAGAGGCTACCAAAAATGCACGTGCAACTGCCGAAAAATTTGCCAAAGATTCCGGCAGTAAACTCGGTAAAATACAAAGCGCCAATCAAGGGCAGTTTTCCATTACCGATCGCGATGCCAATACTCCTTACATCAAAAACGTACGGGTAGTGAGCACGGTAAGTTATTATTTAAAAGATTAAATATGCGCATCAAGCTTTTTATTCGAACTTGAATGCTTTATTTGTGATTTTCATACAAAAAAGAAGGATTCTCATGTCCGATTTTTTTACCTCTCTCATAGGCAATCCCGATGCGGTGATCATTGCAAACGGCAACTACCCCACGCATGAGATACCCCTGTCATACATTGAAAAAGCAACCTACATTGTTTGTTGCGACGGGGCTGCCAACGGTTTTATCGCCCGAGGAGGGCATCCCAACGCCATTGTGGGCGATTGCGATTCCATTTCGGAAGAAAACAAAATCCGCTTTGCCGATATCATTCATCCCGACCCCGACCAGTTTACAAACGACCTCACCAAGTCGGTTCAGTTTTGTGTACAACAAGGAATGGAAAACCTGATTATTGTTGCTGCAACCGGCAAAAGCGAAGATCACGCATTGGGAAACATCTCCCTCCTGGCCGAATATATGTATTATTCCAACGTGGCCATGATAACCGATTACGGCATTATATTCCCCATTCATTCGCCTACTACTTTCCCCAGTTTTCGAGGGCAGCGCATTTCGTTTTTCTGCATCGATCGCACTGAGGTAACCCTACACGGTTTGCGGTATCCACTGGATAAAGCCGTACTCACCAATTGGTGGCAAGGCACACTCAACGAATCGCTTGGCGATGCCTTTTCCATTGAGACGTGGGGCCGAACACTTGTTTTTTGTGGCCATTACCCTGCTCCCGCTTCACCTGCATCCGCATCGCTATGACGGCTCAATTTCTTTTTGTGTTCGATAAATACCTTTTGCCAATGTCCCGAATTAAAAACAACTATCATCCCGAGACCTTGAACAATATCGGAAGCATTAATACCCAACCATATGCCTTGGTAGCCCAATCCGAGCGTTAACGCACAAAGGTATGCAAAGGGTATACGGAAAACAAGTTGACCGATAGCATTGATAAGGGTAGCCGTTTTGGTATCGCCGGCACCGTTTAAGGCCTGCGAAAACACCAGCGAAAAAGCAAGGAAAGGGAAAGTAACGGCAAGATAGCGCAAAAAAGAGCTCCCTACTGTAATTACTTCAGGATGATCATTAAAAATTCCAACAATAGGCTGCGCAAAAATCAGAAAAAGAATAGCCAACGGAATGGCAATTAACTCGTAATAGATCACGGCTCGCCACGCCGATTTTTTTGCTCGTTCGGGCTTTCCTGCGCCTAAATTTTGACCCACCAACACTGCGGCAGCACTAGCAAACCCAAAACCGGGCACCATAATGAAAGTACGGAGTCGAGAACCAATGCCATAGGCAGCAAGGGTTGCATCGCCAAAAGATGTCACCAAACGCATCAAAAACAGAAACGATATTTCGCGAATAAATACTTGAAGCGAAGCAAAAAAACCGATGTTTACAATTCTTCCCATCAAAGATGGCAACGGCTTGAGGTATTTCCACTTGAAATGAAGTGTAGAATGGCCAAATAAAAGATGAAAAAAAAGGTACAAAACGCCAAATCCCCGTGTAATTACCGTTGCCACGGCAGAACCGGCAACACCCATGGAAGGGAAAGGCCCATACCCCATAATAAGCAGTGGGTCAAGAATAATATTAAGAATGTTGGCAACGATTAAGGCATAAAGAGGAGTCTTGGCATCGCCTGAACCTTGCAATGCATTGGTCATGCCTGAAAAAAGAAAAATAACAATAGAAAAAGCAAAATTGATTTGAAGGTAATCAGCTGCATATACCAAGACATTGCCCGTGCCGCCAAAAAGTTTCAAGAGGGGTTCTACCAGAAAAAAAGAAACGATCAACATCAGGATCGACCCCATAACACCGAGGGCAAACGTTTGACCTAAAGCCTTGTCCGACATTTCATAATTTTTTTCTCCCGTAAAATGAGAAATAAGCGCCATTGTTCCTACACCGATACCCTGCACCAGCATGGTCAATATTGCCATTGTGGTTCCCGCAATAGCGAGCGCTGCAACTTCAACATGTCCGAGTTTCCCCACGAAAAACAAATCCACGAGGGAGAAAAGATCTTGCAGAGCTCCTCCAATCATCATTGGAGCAGCAAGTTTCCAAATGGAGCCGGAGAGTTTTCCTTCTACTAACCCTTCCTCAACTTTTCGTTTTCTTTGTTCTTCCATTCTTATGTTTTTATGTCTGATTACTATAGTCGTCCCTTCGCTTCCAAAATGCATCCAAATGTATTTCTTCCTTAACAAGGCATCCCAATGCATTATCCATCCCCTCTCTTTCGAGGTAAGTATCAAGCATAATTGACAACGCTCATTGTTATGCTGTAATTATTACGTATCTACGCTGCGGATACGTACTCAAAACAGTTCTCGTAACACTTCCAGCGATTTCAATGGGGGAAAATCGTATATATGCAGACGGTAATACACCAACAGATAATCGATAAGGGCATTACGCTCGGCACGCGACATGCGAAAAAGATGCATATTGCTATAGTTGATTCGGCGAAAGACACTGAGATAAGTGCTTTGTGCTTGAGTAAGGTAATGAGGGTGAGAGGGCATTTGTTGCACAAATATGCCGTTCAGCAAGTCAAAATAAGCCCCCGGGCGGTAATCGTCCGGATTGGGGGAAATTCCCAAAAAACGAGTTAGTCCGAACATAAACGCCAGGTGAAAATTGCCGAGCCCCCGGTGCGATTCTTCCAGAACATGCACCGACTGTTTGAGGTAATCGAAAAGCAGGTTGCTTTCATGGGTTTCGCGCAACACTTTCGAAAGGAATTCCGACAAAAAAAACGAAATCGACATCTTGGCCTCGTCCGTGCATATTTCATATAAAGGGAACTCCCTTTCTACTTCTTTCAGCCGCTGAATTTCACGCAAGGGCAGATGCTCTACCTCCATATTCAACAGCGAGAGAGGGAAAAAATGTGAAGCTTTTACTTTTGACTTTTTCCCGCCGTTTTTCGGCAAGAGATAAGCCATGCGGCCAAAATCACGTGTGAAAACATGGGCTACGGAAAACATATCGCTGTAACGCGACGTATAGAGAACAAGACCTTGTGTTTTGTATTGCATAGAACCGTTTTCAATCGTCAACTTTAACAGAATAACATACAAACGCAAAGCAAAAATACAAAAAACGCCCTGAAAACTTCAGAGCGTTTGTTATTTCTTTTAAAAGCCAAATTAAAAAGCTTTCTTTTTGATGCGGGCTTTCTTTCCGCGAAGCGATCGTAGATAATACAGTTTTGCCCTGCGAACTTTACCTTCGCTGTTCAAAATTATATTTTCAATGAAAGGAGAATTCAATGGGAAAATACGTTCGACACCAATATTATCGGAAACCTTGCGAACAGTGAAACGCTTGTTGTCGCCATGTCCGGAAATACGGATCACAACGCCGCGATACTGCTGAATACGTTCCTTGTTCCCTTCTACAATACGATAGGCCACCGTAACGGTATCCCCACTCTTAAATTTAGGAAATTCTTTCTTCTCTCTTGCAAAAGATTCTTCCACTACTTTAATTAAATCCATAACTGATAAAGCTTTATGTTAATATTTAACGAATAAGAACGCAATATAACGGCGTTTTTTCCCGACAGAGATTGCGCAAAGCGGTTGCAAAGATAGTAATAATTATTCATTCCTTCAAAAATCAAGTCTTTTTATATTATTTTTCGATTTTCTTCCTTTGGCAGCTTACGGAAAAATGTGTACTTTTGACACGATCATAAAAACATCACCGGAGACTTCGGAATAAACGTAAAAATGAACAACATTCTTTTCCTGATTTCAGCGTTATTTACTTTCGTTTCTTTGTACGGATCGTTATACGGCCAGCACCAAACTCATCTGCAGGAGAGAGCCGATAAAGAAAAAATGCAAGCGTGGGTAGATTCGGTTTATAAAAGCATGAGTTTCGACGAAAAAATAGGGCAACTGTTTATGCCGGTCGTGGAAACCAATAACGGAAATAAACCCAAATTAAACGATTACATTTGCAATCAGAAAGTAGGGGGACTTTTGCTCAGTAAAGGAACGCTATCGCAACAAGCCGAACTCATCAATTATGCACAAAGCGTAACCAAAATACCTCTTTTTATTGCTGCAGATGCCGAATGGGGACTTTCGATGCGGTTAAGCGATGCCCCCGATTTTCCCAAGAACATGGTGTTGGGTGCTATTACAAACGATACCTTGCTTTATCTTTACGGAAAAGAAGTAGCCCGACAATGTCACGAAATGGGCATCCATATCAATTTTGCGCCAACCATTGATGTTAACAGCAATCCGCAAAATCCTGTCATCGGCATACGTGCCTTTGGTTCCGATCCCGAAAATGTAGCCCGCAAAGGGATTGCCTACGCCAAAGGATTGGAAGACAACGGCGTGATGGCTGTAGCTAAACATTTTCCGGGTCATGGCGATACTTCGGAAGATTCCCATAAAACCCTGCCTACCATCAGGCATTCATCCGAACGGTTGAATGAGGTGGAACTTATACCGTTCCGTAAATACATCGAAGGCGGTTTATCGGGCATCATGATCGGGCATCTAAATGTTCCGGCATTAAACACAAACGGCACGCCCGCTTCCCTGTCGCCCAACATCGGAGAAAAATTGCTGAAACAAGAAATGGGATTCGGCGGACTGATATTCACTGACGGAATGGCAATGCGTGGAGTAGCCAAACAATCTGATTTGAGTGTGAAAGCCATTCTGGCCGGCAATGATATCATTCTGGGTGTACCCCATCAGGCAAATGAATTGGAATCGGTTAAGGCAGCCATAGCCAAAGGAATTATCTCTGAACAGCTGGTGGAGGAAAAAGTGCGTAAAATTCTCTCCTACAAATACATATTGGGAGTGCATAATTTCAAACCCATCGATACGGCAAAAGTGTACGAAAAGGTAAACACCCCCGGTGCCGAGTGGCTAAAACGCAAACTTTATGATAATGCGGTGACACTGCTGAAAAACAAATCCGACCTCATTCCCATCAACGAGTTAGATGCCAAAATCATTGCCTCGATAGTCATTGGTGAAACAACACCAAATGAGTTTCAACGGATGTTGAAAAAATACGACAATATACGAACTTTTCAGCTTTCGGACACAAAAGGACTGGAGGAAATCGAAAAGCAAGTGTCCGATTGTAATCTGCTGATCCTTTCTATTCACGGAGCCCAAAACACAGAAGATGAAACATTACAAAAGCTGATAAAAAGCAAAAATACCATTCTCGTTTTTTTTACTTCCCCTTACGAATTAGAGGGATACAAAACCTCCATCGAAAATGCGCAAGCCGTTGTTCTGGCACAAGACAATAACCCTGCTGCCGCTAAAAGTGCAGCTCAGGGAATTTTTGGAGGGATCCCCCTGAAAGGGAAATTACAAGTATCGGCAGCGAATTTTCCCCTCAATACAGGGATCGAAACCACCAAAACGAGACTGGCCTATAATCTGCCCGAAGAAGTAGGAATCAGGTCGGAAACATTGGCCGGCATTGAGGAAATTGCAAGGGAAGGGATAACAAACCGGGCATACCCCGGTTGCCAAATTCTGATCGCCAAGGAGGGTGTGGTGATTTACGAAAAATCGTTCGGAAAATTTGAATACGGCATAAGTTCAGTTGTTACCGACGAAACGGTTTACGATTTGGCATCGGTTACCAAAGCCACTGCCACCCTTCCGGCAGTGATGAAATTGTACGACCAAAAAAAGATACAATTGCAGGATCCTCTCCGTAAATTTGTACCCGAAACAAGAGGAAGCAACAAAGCCAACATTACGATACGGGAATTGTTGTTTCACGAATCGGGAATCGCGCCCTTCATCCCCTATTATACGTCGGCCATCGACAAAAACAGTTACGTCGGACCCTTGTTCGGCAGCAAATCGGAAACCTATCCTGCCTACTATGCAGGCGCATGGGGGCGCACCGATTATCGATTTCGTTCCGATTTGATTTCGAATCAATTATCGGATACTTTTGATATGCCGGTGGCGAAAGATATGTACGCAAGCAAAAAAATGCATGATGTATTGTTGAAAGACATCATCGATACCCAGTTGGGAAGCAGAGGAAAATATACGTACAGTTGTCTCAACTTCATGCTGCTGAAAGAAGCGATAGAAAACATTTCGGGGGAAGACCTGAATACCTTTGTCCAAGAAAATTTCTATCGTAAACTTGGCGCCTCGACAACTACCTTTCAACCCATACGCTATTTATCGATAAACGATATACCTCCCACCGAGAACGATCCTTTTTTCCGCAAACAGCTGGTACGCGGTTATGTTCATGATGAGGGAGCTGCACTTTTTGGCGGCATTTCGGGAAACGCCGGACTTTTTTCGAATGCCAACGATATGGCCAAAATATATCAAATGTGGCTAAACGAAGGGAAATATGGCGGAGAACGCTTCCTCAGCAAAGAAACCGTCCGGTTGTTTACCACGACAAAAAGCAACGTCAGTCGTCGTGGGTTGGGATTCGATAAACCCGACCCTCAAAATCCCAAAGCAAGTCCGTGTGGTAAAAAAACGCCATCTTCGGTTTACGGGCATACCGGTTTCACGGGTACCTGTTTTTGGGTTGACCCTGAAAATCAGTTGATTTATATCTTTTTATCGAACAGAGTTTACCCCTCGCGCACTCCAAACAAACTTTCATCAATGGAAATACGAGAGCGCATTCAAGATGAAATCTATAATGCATTTACAAAATAACTACCAAATCTATCATTTACACGTACTCATATGCAAGAGATCATAAAAAGCAACCATATTAGAAACGACTTGGAAAAAGTGGTGCATAACATTCATCACGACAAACGTTTTGTTCTCACCGATGACCACACCTCAACGTATTGTTTTCCGCTGATAGCTTCTTCGGAATTGATCCGGACAGCCAAACATATCGTGATTCCGGCCGACGACACCAATAAAAATATTGAAAATCTTTCGTGGGTGTGGAGAAATCTCACCGAAAACAGCGCCACACGCCACTCACTGCTTATTAACCTGGGAGGAGGAATGGTTACCGATTTGGGCGGTTTCGCTGCAGCAACATTCAAGCGAGGGATCAAATATATCAACATCCCCACCACGCTTTTGGGTGCCGTAGATGCTGCGGTGGGAGGAAAAACGGGAATCAATTTTGAAGGGTATAAAAACGAAATTGGTGCATTCTATCCGGCGGAATATGTCCTTATCTCGTCAGAATTTTTCCGAACTCTCGACAAAGAAGACCTCCTTTCCGGCTTTGCAGAGATGCTCAAGCATTCTCTCATCCACTCACAAACGGATTGGGAAAAACTATTGTCATTTCCTTTCGATCCCGTTGATTTTGAAGAACTAAACGAACTGGTTTTCCGCTCGGTTTCCATCAAGGAACATATCGTTGAAAAAGATCCTTACGAAAAAGATATCCGCAAAGCGCTGAATCTTGGACATACCATTGGTCATGCTTTTGAAAGCTTTGCCATCGACAATAAAAAACCGGTACTACACGGCTATGCCGTTGCGTGGGGACTGATAGCAGAACTTTATCTTTCACATCGTCTTTGCGATTTTCCAAAAGACAAATTGCTAAAAACCATTCATTTTATCGAAAAAAATTACGGAGCTTTCCCGATCACGTGCGACGACTACGAAACGCTCTATGAAATTATGACCCACGACAAGAAAAACGAAGGAGAGGTCATTAATTTTACCCTCCTGTCGGATATCGGCAATGTAAAAATCAATCAGACTCCCGACAAAAAACTGATTTACGAAGCGCTCGATTTTTATCGCGATTCGGTAGGTTTATGAAATTTTGTTATTTCAAACTCCTGTTGATCTGTTCAATATAATCCAACAACTCATCGCGACCTGTTCCTTTTGCTGAAGAAGTAACAAAAATGGGTGGCAACTCTTCCCACGATTCATAAAGCGTCTGCTTGTACTGTTCGATTTGATGTTGCAGTTTAGTCGCACTCAATTTATCGGATTTGGTAAAAACAAGAGCAAACGGGATGCCGTTTTCGCCCAACCACTCAATGAATGCCAAATCGATTTTTTGAGGTTCATGCCTGCTGTCCACTAATACGAAAAGAAGCGTCATTTGAGTACGACACAGCACATATTCCTCGATTCTTTTTTTTAACCGATCACGCTCTTTTTTTCCTCTTCGTGCATAACCATAACCAGGCAAATCCACCAAATACCATTCGTTATTAATGAGGAAATGATTGATGAGCAATGTTTTTCCCGGAGTTGAAGAGGTCATGGCAAGTGATTTGCGATTCGTGAGCAGATTAATCAACGAAGATTTTCCCACATTGGAACGTCCTATAAAAGCATATTCGGGCTTGTCATCTTGCGGACATTGCCGATAATCGATATTGCTGACTATAAATTGAGCATCATGAATAACCATAGATCAAAGTTTTTGGATAGATTGTGATTGACGATTTTTTGACGAGATAATCCATAACCCGAAAGCCGTGAGAGCACCGTTAATTAACAATAACTCATACCCTACGGTGTATTGGAAAACCGCTTTCATACCGATTTCGATAACGAAACACAAAACGGGAGCGGCAAACGCCACATAGGGAACATAGTTGTCGGCAGGTTTTACTTTGGTATATAAGCCGCAGAAATACAATCCCAACAACGGGCCGTAGGTATAGGATGCCAACTTATAGATAGCCGTGATAATACTGTCGGAACCAATGGCTTCTATAATCAGAATAATAACCACAAATAGCGCACTCATTCCCAAATGCACCCGGCGACGGATGCTGATATTTCGTTTTTCTGCCTCCGGATCGTTCTCCTTATTCTTCATTCCCAGAATATCCACACAGAAGGAGGTGGTGAGAGCTGTCAAAGCCGAATCGGCACTTGAAAAAGCAGCGGCCACGATACCAACGATAAAAATACCCAGGACTGTATTCCCGAGATATTGACTGGCAATATGGGGCAATATATTATCGGAAACTTCGGGAAGAACGACTCCGTTTTGCTCTGCAAAAACAAGCAGAAGCACACCCAGGCACAAAAAGAGAAAATTGACAGGAGCAAAAGCCAAACCATACGAAACCACATTTTTTTGTGCATCTTTCAAACTTTTGATGGTGAGGTTTTTCTGCATCTGATCCTGATCCAAGCCGGTCATCACAATGGTGATGAACATACCGCTGAAAAACTGTTTGAAAAAGTTTTGCGTACTGCCCCAATCGTCGAAAACGAAAATACGTGAATGCGGACTGTTTTTAATGGCAACAACGGTATCGCCCAAATTAAAATTGAGTCGGGATGTGACTTCGAAAATAATAAGGATCAACGCGGTAAGGAAAAGCAATGTCTGTAACCAATCGGTCCATATAATGGTTTTAACACCACTTTTATGACTGTACATCCATATGACCAAAATGATGCCGATAACGGTAACCACAAAGGGAACACCCCAGGCATCAAAAACCAACGACTGAAGGATAAATGCCACCAGATAGAGACGGGCAGCAGCTCCCACTATCTTTGATATCAGAAAAAACCACGCACCGGTTTTATAGGATTGGGGTCCATAACGTTGATCGAGATAGCCGTAAATGGTGGTCAGATTGAGTTTGTAATACAAAGGGAGCAACACATACGCAATAACCAGGTATCCGAAGAAAAAGCCGAAAACCATCTGCATATACGTCATATCCAGATTCCTAACCATACCGGGCACCGATATGAAAGTAACCCCCGAAATGGAAGTGCCAATCATTGCAAACGCCACCACATACCATTTGGATTGCTTGTTGGCGCGAAAAAAAGCGTCGTTATCGGCACTTTTCCTGCTCGTTAGGTACGAAATCAGCATCAATAACCCCAAATAGAGGGCAATCACAATCAGTACGAAAATTCCCTGCATAAAATCCTAATCCCTTATGTTCATAAAAAATAGATTACTTAACTTGACTTCAGTGTAACTTCCTTTTGAAATCCTAATCTTACAGGTTCATAAAATAGTCAGTCAATTCGGCAAAAGAGTCAAATTTTAAGACATAATTATCGGTTTTCCCGAAACCATAAGTCACATATACAAAAGGAACGCCCGCCTTCGCCGCTTCACGACTATCGGAATCGGTATCCCCAATATATACCGGAGATTGAAGGTGATTCCTCTCTATCAATAATTTCATATTGAAGCTTTTAGGTTGAAAATTCTGCCCATGCTCCATATAGTCGGTAAAAAGGTGGCGAGTTCCGGTAAAATTCATGAAATTCAATATGCCGTCCTTTTCACAATTGCTCAGCATAAAAAGCTTGTATTTGGTCGCTAATTTCTCCAATCCTTCTCGCACACCGGGAAATACTTTGGGGGTCATGGTTTTTCGCAACGCATGATATGCTTTTACAATAGCATCGAACAGTTCTTTTTGTTCTTCAGGCGAACCTTCCGGAACGATTTTATTAAGCATCATTCCGATTTCTTTTCCCATCAATCCCGCCAAGTCCTCCCGACGAATGCGTAATTCATACCCTTTGGTTTCCAGTCCCTTGTTCCAGGCCTTAACATACGTATCGACGTTATCCCACAGGGTACCGTCCATATCAAAAATCAAACTGTCGGGTTTTAACATTCTTCTGTTTTAAAGTTTTTTGAATGCAAAAGTACGTAACAATAAGCGAAAGGGCAATTAAACAAACGTTAAAAACAAAAGGGGTATAAATTCGCTCTTGTGTAAAATATTTCTACACAATATAACAATACCCTTATAAACCATTTTTTATATATATTGTTATATAAATAAAAATGATAAATAAACAGCTATGGATAAGCGAGAATTCATTAAACGAAGTATGGCAGGAGCAATTGTTCTTGGAGCTTCAACAAAAATTTCCCTTACGCCTGCCGAGATGATGCCAATTTCTCCCAAAAAAGGAAACGTCACGAAAAGGAAGCTCGGAAAAACGGGATATGAAGTTTTTCCGGTCGCCTACGGGGGAATTGTTTCGATGAACGATGGCCAAAGTGCGTCGGATAATTATGTGGCTTGGGCTATCGATAGAGGGATTAACTACTTTGATGTGGCTCCTTCTTATGGTGATGCTCAAGAAAAACTTGGAAATTCGTTGCGACCTTTTCGCAAAAACTGCTATCTTGCATGCAAAACCACACAACGCATGCGTGATGGAGCTCAAAAAGAATTCGAAGAATCATTACGGTTGTTGCATACCGATTATTTTGATTTATACCAATTACATAGCATAACCACACCTGAAGATGTCGACAAAGCTTTTGGCCCCGGAGGAGTAATGGAAATGATTGAGAAAGAAAAGCAACGCGGACGAATCCGTAAGGTGGGTTTTTCGGCTCACTCCCAATCACAAGCCATTAGAGCCATGTCGATGTACGATTTCGATACCGCTATGTTTCCGATAAACTGGCAAATGGATATGCGCGACAAATGGGGATCAGGGGTTGCTAATGAAGCCAAACGCCAGGGCATGGGCGTTATTGCTCTAAAAAGTCTTATCCATCGCCGTTGGCTCAACGAAAATGAAAAACGGAATTCCCGTTATCAGAAATCGTGGTGCAAACCCATCGATATTGAAAATGCAAAACTTGCTATCGCTGCATTGAAATATGCCTTTAAGACCGGAGCAGATATAATAATACCACCGGGTGATTTTCGGCATTTTTCTTTTGCCGTAGATCATATTGAAGAGGTAGTGGACAAATCCCTTTCAAAGGAAGAAAAAAAGTTACTCGACAACGAATTTCAGTTAGTAAAAGATTATCCGTTTTTTGATCCAAGAACATAATTGATCAAAAATATTCATTTCAGTGGTGGCGCATCTTCTTTTGTTTAAATTCAAAGAAATGGCTTATCTTTGCATTGAAAAGAAATTCTTTTCTGTGTATCTTAGGTAACCACATAAAAAACAAAGAAAAAATGAACGATTTTGCAAACGAAGATGCATTAGTGCTGTTTTCCGGTGGGCAAGACTCCACAACTTGTCTTTATTGGGCTAAAAAAAATTTCAGAAACGTATATACCCTCTGTTTTTTTTACGGCCAACGTCATTCGTTGGAAGTAGAAAATGCGCGGCATATTGCCGAATTAGCTCAAGTTTCTTTTCAGGTACTTAATGCCGATGTTATTTCCCAACTGGCACCCAACTCGCTTACCGATCTTTCCCTTGAAATGGACGAAGAAAAACCGATGGATTCCTATCCCAATACGTTTGTTCCCGGACGCAATATGCTGTTTCTTACTTTTGCCGCGGCTATTGCTTATGCAAAAAATATTCGACATCTGGTAACGGGCGTTTCTCAGGCCGATTACAGCGGGTATCCCGATTGCAGGGATACGTTCATTCGCTCATTAAATGTATCGCTTAATCTGGCTTTCGACAAACCGTTTATCATTCACACACCCCTTATGTGGCGCACTAAAGCACAGGTTTGGCAACTGGCCGATGAATTGGGTGTCTTCGATGTAGTTCGAAACGAAACACTTACCTGTTACAATGGCATAAAAGCCGAGGGTTGTGGTCACTGTCCGGCCTGTAAGCTGCGGAATAAAGGCTTGGAAGAATATCTTTCTTTTAAAGAAATGAATAACAAAAAGCGATAGAAAAAACAGACTGAAGAAAACAACAACGTTCTAAATTGGAAAAAATGGAACAAGACAAGCTAAACCTTCTTGGCAAAAAAACGGAATATAAAACAACATATGCTCCCGAAATTCTGGAAACATTTACAAATAAACATCCGGATCATGATTATTGGGTAACCTTCAACTGCCCCGAATTTACCGCGCTTTGCCCCATCACCGGTCAACCCGACTTTGCTACCATCCGCATCGATTATATCCCCGATGCCAAAATGGTTGAAAGCAAAAGTTTAAAATTGTATTTGTTCAGTTTTCGCAACCACGGAGCGTTTCATGAAGATTGCGTGAATATCATAATGAAAGATCTTATTCATCTGATGGATCCGAAATATATTGAGGTGACGGGCATTTTTTCACCCCGCGGCGGAATCAGCATTTATCCCTACACCAACTATGGGCGCAAAGGAACACCATACGAAAAGTTAGCTCAAGAACGCTTGTTCAATCATTCTTTCCCTCTCAAATAAGCACACGCCGTAAAAAAGATCTATTCGTCTGATTTCTTTTCCGATTTAGGTTTATAATACCGAACCCAATCGATATACATTTCGGCAGGCAATGAAGTAGGATCGACCGATCCTGCCCAACTCCCACCCAATTGCATAGCCATGAGCAAATAGAATTTCTGATCGCTGAAAGGGAATTGGCCTTCTTCCGGAGTTTGAACACGCGGATATGTTTTTGTATGCACATCATTTACAAAAAATGCCAAACTATCGGGATATTTTTCAAGTGCATATACATTATAATCTTCGGGAGCAATCGTAACAATGACACTATTTGCTACCGGTTTATCCTTAATTCCGAGGAAATCGGTATAATAGGAATGAACGGTTTGATAAATATATTTATCGAAATTCAATCTCTCCATAATGTCGATTTCTCCTCCCTTTATTCCGCTATCATCTACGGGAAACATCCAAATGCCGGGATGAGCACCCTGGGCACCGGTTAATTTTGCTCTTATTTCGATTCGGCCAAAATCGAATGTCCTTTTTCCTTTGGTATAAACTCCACCCGTAAGATAAGGCGAGGGATCATTCGGCAAGATCGTATTTTGTATTCCCCGCAAAATCAAATTTCCGTCACGAACTTCACAAACAGCCTCATGATCGCTCATGTATTTATTCCAATCGCTATTTCCACGTGGAATTTTAGTCCAAGAAGCAGTATCCAACCACCCTGCCCGATTGAAATTATCTTCCCATACCAACGTCCACTTGCCGGACTCTTTCTTCTCCGAACATGCCCCAAAAGACAACACAAGAAGAATAATAAACAAAAGGTTACCTTTTTTCATCAATTTCAATTTTAACAACTTGGCAAATATAGGAAATAAAACAATAAGGCATAGAAAAAGCGCATTTTTTTATTACCTTTGTTATCGAATTAAAATTATAAAGCTAAAAATAGCTCATATCTATCCAATTAATACAAAGTTATAATATAAAAAACGTATGCCTGAAATTTCCGAAAGAGGGATGCAGATGCCCGCTTCACCTATCCGAAAATTAGCCCCGCTATCCGATGCAGCTAAAGCACGAGGGATAAAAGTATATCATCTTAACATCGGTCAACCCGATTTGCCAACTCTGGAAAGCGCGCTTAATGCTATACGAAATATCGAAAATAAAATACTGGAATACAGTCCGAGCGACGGATATCGGTATTACAGGGAGAACTTGATCAACTATTACGCAAAATACAATATCAACCTTTCAGCCGACGAGATTATCATTACTTCAGGAGGCTCCGAAGCCGTTTTATTTGCATTTCTGGCATGCTTGAATCCTGGCGACGAAATCATTATTCCCGAACCTGCATATGCAAACTATATGGCTTTTGCCGTATCGACCGGAGCCATCATTAAGACAATTCCTTCCTTCATGGAAACGGGATTTGCTCTGCCTCCTATAAAAGAATTCGAGAAGCTGATTAATTCACGCACCAAAGGAATATTAATCTGTAATCCGAATAATCCCACAGGGTATGTATATTCACCCGAAGAAATGGAACAGATTAAGGAAATGGTAAAAAAATACAATTTATACCTGTTTTCCGACGAGGTGTATCGTGAATTTATCTATACCGACATACCGTATGTTTCGGCATGCCATCTGAAAGGAATAGAAGAAAATGTGATTCTGATCGATTCGGTTTCCAAAAGATACAGTGAATGCGGTATTCGTATTGGCGCTCTCATCACGAAGAACAAAAAAGTGCACGATACGGTAATGAAATTTTGTCAGGCACGCCTGAGTCCTCCCCTTATCGGACAAATTGCCGCCAATGCATCGCTCGATGAAAGTGAAGCATACCTGCGCCAAAATTTTGAAGAATATCGAAGCAGAAGAGATTTTTTGATTGAACGTCTCAATAGGATTCCGGGGGTATATTCGCCCATGCCAATGGGAGCATTTTATACCTTGGCTAGCCTGCCGGTGGACGATGCTGATGAATTCTGTGCATGGTGTCTGTCGGATTTTCAATACGAAGGCGAAACCATTTTCATGGCTCCGGCATCAGGATTCTACGTTACACCGGGATTAGGTAAAAACGAAGTACGCATTGCTTATGTACTGAATAAAACCGATCTCGACAAAGCACTAACTATTTTAGAAAAAGCATTGGAGGCTTACCCTCGAAAAAATAATGCCTTTTACGTAAAAAATGAACACAGAGCTGTTTATAGCAAAACGGATTTATAAAGGCGACAAAAAAAACGAAAAACGTGTCTCTTCTCCTGCTATCAAAATTGCTATTGCCGGCATAGCATTGGGATTGGCAGTGATGATTGTGGCGGTATGCATTATTATCGGGTTCAAAAAGGAGATCCGCGAAAAAGTAGTCGGCTTTGAAGCTCATATTCAGATTACCGCGTTCGACAACAATGTTTCCTACGAATATAACCCCATTGCTTTCAGCGATACCCTTGCCCGAAAACTTTTAAGCCATCCCGAAATCCGGCATATTCAAGGCTTCATCAGTAAAGCCGGCATCATAAAAACAGATACCGATTTTCAGGGTATCGTTCTTAAAGGGATAGGAGACGATTACGATTGGAGTTTTTTCAAAAAGAATCTCATCGAGGGTGAAGTATTTACTGCGAATGACACTTCAACATCAAATCCTGCCATTATATCGAAAACCATTGCCAATAAGCTTCGGTTGAAGTTGGGCGATAGTTTTACCACCTTCTTTGTACAAGATCCCGTTCGCGCACGTCGATTCATAATTACAGGCATTTATCAAACCAATTTCGAAGACTACGACAAATTATATGTAATTACCAAAAAAGATATTCCGGCAAAACTGAATGATTGGGATGAAGACATGGTAAGCGGAATCGAGGTTTTGGTAAATGATTTCAATAAACTCGATGAAGTTGCACAAGACCTCTTTTTCGAAATGTCGCATTACAAAGACCGATTGGGAAACGCTTTATATGTTCGCTCCATAAAAGACATCAACCCTATGATATTTAACTGGCTGAGCCTATTGGATATGAACGTATGGGTTATTATTATTCTGATGATTGTCGTATCGGGATTTACCATGATTTCGGGGTTACTCATTATTATTCTGGAGCGCACCAATATGATTGGCATTCTAAAAGCGATGGGGGCACGCGATTTCAGCATTAGAAAAGTTTTTCTCTATTTATCGGCTTTTCTCATTGGACAGGGAATGGTATGGGGAAATGTTATCGGTCTGCTTCTTTGTTTTATTCAGAAGACATTTCATATCATTAAATTAAATCCTTCCATATATTACCTTTCAGCTGTTCCTATCGATATGAATGTGCTCTATCTTATCCTGCTCAACCTGGGAACACTGATTGTATCACTGTTTATGATGATAGGTCCCTCATATCTGGTTGCCAAAATTACTCCTGCCAAATCCATTCAATTCGAATAAAAAAACAGACGATCCATTTTTAACTGAACCGTCTGAAAGCAAAACAATATATTTTCTTCTGTTATTCGGCAGGAATCACCGGTTTGTAATATCCAATATCTTCAATACGCGATTTGGTTACAAAATTGTAATTCTTGATTACTTCAACCTGTCCGTAATGAATATAAACTTCGGCCGAATGGCGAAACAATTGAGGATTTTTGTTGGTATCTTGAAGTAAAAGATACCCCATGATAATGTGTCCCGCACTTTCTACCAAGCGGCGAGCATGAAAATCGAGATATTCTTCGTCTTTCGGTGAAGTAACCAACTCAACCAGTTTTTCGTACATTTGTGTCATTCTCGAAAGGGAACGTTTCAAAGGTTCCAATTCGGGAATAACCGGCATGGCTTCATATTCTTTAATTCGCTGCAGATACGTGCCGGTAGTAACGTGGCGAATAGCCGCAACAACCTGCAATTGTGTGGTGCCTTCGTAAATATTGGTAATACGGGCATCGCGATATAACCGTTCGCACTTATAATCTTTCATATAGCCTGATCCACCATGTACCTGAACAGCATCATAGGTATTCTGATTGGCAAATTCACTGGACATGGCTTTTCCGAGCGGTGTAAATGCATCAGCCAATCGGGAATAATATTTCAATTCGTCTCGCTCTTCAGGGGTCAATTTTCGTTCCCTTGAAATATCTTCCAACGTTTTATACATATCCACAAAACGGCAAGTTTCGTATAAAAATGAGCGGGAAGCATCGGTTTTGGCACGAATATTGGCAATCATTTCGTAAACGGCGGGAAACTCAATAATTACTTTCCCGAACTGACGCCTTTCAATGGCATAATTGTAAGCTTCGCGATAAGCTGCTTCTGAAATACCCACCGACTGCGCCATAATACCCAAACGAGCTCCATTCATCAAGGACATTACATATTTGATCAATCCCAGACGACGAGACCCCACCAATTCTGCTTTAGCATTTTTAAAAACCAATTCACAAGTAGGTGCTCCCTTGATACCCATTTTATTTTCAATGCGGCGTACGGTAACTCCACCGTTATTTTTATCGTAAATAAACATCGACAAGCCACGTGCATCCTTTGTGCCTTCCTCCGAACGTGCCAGCACAAGATGAATATGGGAATCGCCATTGGTAATGAATCGTTTTACACCGTTTAGATACCACTGATTCTCCGCCTCATTATAGGTTGCTTTAAGCATAACCGACTGCAAATCGGATCCCGCATCAGGTTCGGTAAGGTCCATCGACATTGTTTCACCCTTTACGATACGTGGCAAATACTTATTTTTTTGTTCCTCACTTGCAAATTCGTAAATGGTTTCACCGCAGTCCTGCAACATCCAGATATTCTGAAAACTAGCATCGGCACGGCTTACAATGTCGGCTGACATCATGTAGGGAACCATCGAAAAATTAAGACCACTATATCGACGTGGAAGCGTCATCCCCATCAATTCAGCCTTAATAAGTGCATCCAGATTTTCTTGCGTTTGAGGAGCATATTGTACGTGGCCGTTATGGAGTGTAGGCCCGGTTTTATCTACTTCTTCGGCATTCGGTTCGATAATTTCGCCACAAATCTCGCCCACCACTTCGAGTACTTTTTCATAGCTATCCAGCGCATCTTCAAAATCAAGCGGTGCGTAATCGTATCTATCCTTGTCGATATAATTTCTCTCTCTCAATTCAACAATACGCTTCATCAGGGGATGATGAAGGTAATGTTTGAATTGCGGTGTATCGGTAAAAAAATTAGCCATTGTATTCTGTTTTTTATCTTCAGAAAAGTTATTTTGTATTTTTCTTATAATATTTAATCATTTTGGGGATTACCCTCTCTACGTCGCCTATAATCACATAATCGGCAATGTTATTTATAGGTGCATTGGGATCATTATTGATGGAAATAATGATTGAGCTATCCTGCATTCCTGCAATATGCTGAATCTGACCCGAAATTCCACAGGCGATATACAATTTAGGGTGTACAGTAACTCCTGTTTGTCCGATTTGGCGCTCGTGTTCGGCGAAACCGGCATCAACTGCCGCGCGTGATGCACCCACTTCCGCCCCAAGAACGTCGGCAAGTTCATAAAGCAATTGAAAATTTTCTTTGGAACCCACACCATATCCCCCCGAAACAATAATGGAAGCATTTTTAATATTCACTTTCGACTTTTCAACATGGCGGTCGATAATGGATACAACAAAATCTTCATCGGAAACATATTCATCAACGTTGTGTTCCACAATTTCACCTGCATAAATTGGCGAATAAATTTCCTTTTTCATCACTCCTTCCCTCACGGTAGCCATTTGCGGACGATGATCGGGATTTACAATCCATGCTACGATATTTCCTCCGAATGCAGGACGAATTTGATACAACAGGTTTTTATAAACTTTTTTTGTCTTCACATCTTCGTGATCGCCGATTTCCAATGAAGTACAATCGGCTGTCAGTCCACTTCCCAATGCAGATGATACACGCGGTCCTAAATCGCGTCCGATCACCGTGGCTCCCAAAAGACAAATCTGGGGTTTTTCCTCTTTAAAAAGTTTTACGAGAATAGAAGCATGAGGCAATGTAGTATAAGGGGATAAACGTTTATCATCAAAAATATGCAAAACATCTGCTCCATACGGAAAGACCTGTTTTCCAACCGTTCCCAAATTATCACCGATAGCTACAGCTTCAAGTTTGCATCCAAGTTGATTGGCAAGCGAACGTCCCTTGGTAAGCAATTCAAGGCTTACATCAGCGACCACGCCGTCTTCTATTTCCAGATATACAAATAAATTATCCATTTCTGTAGTATTAATTTAACCTATTGTATGATTTCTTATTAATTCCTTCATCAGTTCGTCAATCTCTTCGTCACTTTCGGTCAAGCGCTTGCTTTCCTTTGCCTGAAAAACGACATTCTCAATTTTTTTTACTTTTGTCGGTGAACCGGATAAACCGCACAATTTGGGATCGGCATCGACATCCACAACACTCCACTCATTAAGATTAAGATAAGGTCGACTGCTATACAGATCGATGTAATCGATGCTTTCGGCCTGTCGCTCCGTAATGGTCCGGGCATGTTTGTATTTCTGCAGCAATTTTGCATTGCGTGGTCGACATGCCCGTGCAGAATTGTTTACCGTTATTAGCGCAGGAAGTGGACATTCAACTATTTCAACCCCATTTTCCAAGCGACGCTTTACCCGTACCTTTTGCAAATCGATTTTCTGAATCTCTTCGGTATAAGTAATCTGGGGTATTCCCAGTTTTTCGGCAACCTGAGGTCCAACTTGCGCTGTATCCCCATCAATGGCTTGACGCCCTGCAAGAATAATATCGAAACTGCCGATTTTTCGAATTGCCATAGAAAGCGCATACGAAGTGGCCAACGTATCGGCTCCGGCAAATGCCCTGTCCGTAAGTAGAACCCCATCGTCAGCACCACGAAACAATCCTTCACGAAGAATTTCGGCTGCACGTACAGGTCCCATTGTCAATACCGTAATTTTTGAACCCGGATACTGATCTTTGATTCCTAATGCCTGCTCCAACGCATTCAAATCTTCGGGATTGAAAATAGCAGGTAAGGCAGCCCTATTCACTGTTCCATCGGCTTTCATCGCATCTTTCCCTACATTTCTTGTATCGGGAACCTGCTTAGCCAACACAATAATATTAAAAGTCATTTTTGATGTATTTTTTTAGTATTTTGGGAGCGACAAAGATAAGGAAAGAATTCACGTTAGCCAACATTTTATATAAGAAGTTGCTGAAGAATAGCGTTTCATCGGATTGTTTTTTGTGTTCTTTTTTAATAGACAATCCCAAAATTGTATTTATTTTTGCATTCATAAAAATATCAATTTCTTTGCTACGATATTTTTCTTACTTTTGATACTAAAATGTAAAGAATTACGCGCAAAACAAAACGACCAATGAATAAAAGACACGTCTTTCTCTCTTTCTGTATTTTCCTGTTTCTTCTTTTTATGAATAGTTGTGCAGGAATTCAATATATGACGATAGAGACAGAAGAACCTGCCCAACTTACCTTACCGGCAAATGTGCATTCACTTCTGATTGTAGATAACGTAGTACAACAGCCCGATGAGGTGGGTCACAAAAAAAAGCCCTTGGAAAAAAAAGAATTCGAACCGACAAAAGTAAGTGCCGACAGTATATCGACTTATTATACCGAAGCTTTTACTCAATTTCTATCGGAGGAGCAATACTTTGATACAGTAATTCTTTACAATAAACCGTTACGTACCGACACTAACTTTTGGGAAGAAAAGCCCATCATGCCCGAAAAAATGAATGAATTGCGAAAAGAGACCGAAACAGATGCCATTGTTTCTCTCGATAAATTAATATTACAAACCGAGTGGATCGATCTATTCATGCAAGAAGGGTATAACTTTGCCACAATGAAGGGTAAAATACATTCCATACTACGGGTTTACATGCCTACAATGGAAGGTAAAATTCCTGCTGTCTACTTTACCGACAGTTTGCGCTGGGAAGGTTTTGATATACGGGATGACATGGCTTATGCCAATTTGATTATACCTACGCCGGAAGAAGCAATGAAACAATTGGCAGTGTATGCCGCAGAAAAAATGGTTAATGTATTCGCACCTCACTGGGAAATGCAAAACAGATGGTACTACACCCTGTACAATCCCTTAATGCGCGAGGGCGAATCTTATGCCAAATCGGCTGAATGGACAAAAGCCATCTGGAAATGGCAAACATTCTACGATAACGAAAAAAACAAGGTAAAAAAAGCCAAAGCTGCGAGCAACATTGCCCTCGCTTACGAAATGTTGGGAGAGATGGACAAAGCATACGATTGGATAACACTATCAGTGCAGTTGTTTGAAGAATCTGTCTCGCCAAATTCACTCGATAAAAAAAGAGCCGAATTATACAAAAATGAAATAAAAAGGAGAAAAGATAATTCAGCTAAAATTAATATGCAGATAAATAAATAAAACAATGACTACCTTTTTATCGCCATTTTTATCAAAAAAAAATAATTCATTCGCTCGTGTTTAGAAAAAAATATATTACCTTTGCATCAGAATCTTCAAGGAAAGAATGAGAACATTCTACTGTTCTCATTGAAATCAATTAAGTTCCATTTTTCAATCTGAATTTATTTTTAATTTACATTTTACTTTTTATATCCAATTATCTTATTGTGCATTGTTGAATTGAGTTACGCTCAAAAACCAACGCATTATCAATAAAATAAAATAATTATACACTATTCTTTTATTAATTAAACCCTAAAAAATCAATACAATTTAGATGGCTTATAATATTATTGAGCTTAACGAAAAGCTTATCACAGAATTACGTGCTCTTGCCAAAGAAATGGGCATTCGGCGCCCCGATGCATACAAAAAAGAAGAACTCATCTATAAAATTCTTGATGAACAAGCAATTGCCGAAACCCAAAAAATGAAAACAAATTTTCCGGCCAAACCATCGAACCAAGAGCAAAATAAAGCAGATACGAAACCACAAGTTAAACCTTCAACCCGTAACAAAAGAAAAAAAACGGAAGAAACTACTCAAAAAGAAGTTGAAGGGAAAAAACCAATCCAACCTGCTGCCGGAAAAGAAGTAAAAAAACCGGAATCCCCAACATCGGCAACACATGAAAAGGTTCTTGATAAACAAAATGATAGAGATCCTAAAAATTCAATGCAAAATACAAATCCGGCATCGATTTCACCAAATAAAACGACTGCCGAGTCAGAAAAAAATCCAAAAGAAAATATAGAGAAAACGACATCTAAACCCTCCCAATTAATTTTTAGATCAACTAAACGCCGCAGCGAAGAAAAACCCTCCATACCCGAAGTTAAGCTTCCTCCTGTAGTAGCGGAAGATATTGTAGAAAAAAAACCCACAAGCACAGATGCCGAAGCCTCTGCAATAACCGAAAAACCTTCTCTGGAAGAATTAATAACCCCTTCGCCACTCCAACCACGTCAACAGCCACAGCCTAAAAATCAATCTGCTGCACAGCCGAAAGAACAGATTCAAAAAGAGAAAGAACCCGTTTTTGATTTCGATGGGATTCTAGTGTCATCAGGCGTGCTGGAAATCATGCCCGAGGGTTACGGATTTCTGCGTTCATCGGACTACAATTACATGTCTTCACCTGATGATATTTATGTTTCGCAATCGCAGATACGCTTATTCGGACTAAAAACAGGTGATGTGGTAGAAGGTCCCATTCGACCACCAAAAGAAGGCGAAAAATATTTCCCGTTGGTAAAAGTGGATAAAATCAATGGGCGCAATCCCGAAGAAGTGCGTGACCGCGTTCCTTTTAATCACCTCAAGCCCTTATTCCCTACTGAAAAATTCAACCTTACAAAAGGCCACAACGACAACCTTTCATGCCGTGTTGTCGATCTTTTTACCCCCATAGGAAAAGGGCAGCGCGGATTAATCGTAGCACAACCCAAAACGGGGAAAACCATGCTGCTGAAAGATATAGCCAATGCTATTGCCGATAATCATCCCGAAGTATATATGATTATTCTGTTAATAGACGAACGTCCCGAAGAAGTAACCGATATGGAACGTAGCGTAAATGCAGAGGTTATTGCCTCGACATTTGATGAACCGGCCGATCGACATGTAAAAATTGCCGAAATCGTTCTCAATAAAGCTCAACGCATGGTAGAGTGCGGACACGATGTAGTTATTCTACTCGATTCGATTACACGCCTCGCCCGCGCCTACAATACGGTTCAGCCGGCATCAGGTAAAGTGTTGTCGGGTGGTGTCGACGCGAATGCCCTGCATAAACCCAAACGATTTTTCGGTGCAGCACGCAATATCGAAAACGGAGGTTCATTAACCATCATAGCTACCGCTTTGATCGAAACAGGTTCTAAAATGGATGATGTGATTTTTGAAGAATTTAAAGGTACCGGCAATATGGAGCTCCAACTCGACCGGAAACTTTCCAATAAACGCATCTTCCCTGCTGTAGATATCAATGCATCCAGCACTCGCCGCGACGATCTTCTCTTATCTGAGGATACGTTGAACAGAATGTGGATATTGCGTAATTTCTTGGCTGATATGAATTCGATTGAAGCCATGGAATTTTTACTGACGAGGTTGAAACGCACCAAAAACAACGAAGAATTTCTTCTCTCAATGAATGATTAAATGCATCACTTTTCTTCTACCCGAATATCGACAGGATAAACAATATCGTCCAAAAAAAGTGCATAAGCAGGGGCAGACGTCCCTGCTAAATTTCGATTTTTTGCTTCAATAATATGGCGGAAACCCTCTTCATCCATTCGTCCGCGACCAGTTTCAAGTAATGTTCCCACAATAGCTCTCACCATATTGCGGAGAAAACGATTGGCAGTGATGGTAAACACATAATCGTTTCCGATTTTTTCCCAAAAAGCCGTTTCTATCCGGCAATTATTGGTTTTTACATCGGAATGGCGTTTGCTGAAACTAGTGAAATCTTCGTATTCCGTCAGGATTCCACACAATTTGTTCATCAGTACAATATCAGGATCAAAGGAAACCCTGTATTTTAACTCATAAAGAAAAGGATCTTTTTGAGTTGTAATATAATAGGTATAGGTGCGGGAAATTGCACTGAAACGTGCATGAGCATCAGGCCTTACTTCGTAAATGTCGTTAACAGCAATATCCTTAGGTAAAAAACCGTTCAGTTTCCTGATAAGATCTAAACGATTAAAGGGATCACCATCCCAGTTGAAATGGGCAACCATTTTTCTAGCATGCACTCCGGCGTCGGTACGCCCTGCACCAACAATTCCGGTGGGTTTTCGCAATAGAATACTCAACGCTTCCTGAACCTTTTGCTGTACACTTATCCCATTCGGTTGGACCTGCCAACCGACATAATTTTTTCCGTTATATGCAAGAGTAATAAAAAAACGTTTCATTCATCGACCCTTACCGTAATATGAAAACAAGCTTGTTTGCGTTCGTGTTTTACATAACATCGCTTTTGATTTTTCAAATCAAATAAAACTTGTGCCAACACTAATTTCAGTCGCTCCGGCAACACCTGATTCACCGAATCGGCATCAACAGGGTCGAAACGTTTCCATGAAACATCGAAAGTAGTACCATATCGGTGTGCCGAATTATCAATGACATTGATATTTCGTCCGGACAAATCCGATACATCATCATCGGTACGCGTAACGCTGGTAAGATAAAGTTTGTAAAGTGGCAATTCTTTGCTGTAAAGCGAGTCTCTGAAGTTTTGAGCAATATCTACAAGCAATTTCGCAGCCGAAGGGACCAAAAAAGGAACGGAATGAGAAAGAGGGTATGTTTTATAGAGTTCCAGTTCATCGGGTAAACGTACCAGTTTATCTTTCAGTAACAACGTATCGTCACGGTTCTGCATCGGTTTTATGCCGTTCTTGAGAGCCGAAGCCAAATGAATGTCGGGAAGGTCATTGAATTCTCTATTGTAATTCCCCGTAAATCGAGCTTTTTTCTCCCGCATTACAGGCACAATTTTATCCCCTTTTTCCCCGGATTCCGCTTTTCCCCTACTACAAGCGATGAAAAGTAATGCAATACCTACGCAACCTATTATCCCTTTAACATACTTCATGGATATACACTTATCGCACTCCAATTATCATTTGTTCATTTCCCTTAACCGGATTTTTGTGATTACCTGCTTGGTGTTTAAAGGAAAATCGCCTTCCATCATCCAAGCATAATAGCTCGGTTCATTTTTAAAAACTTCTGCAACGGATTTCCCTCTATGTTTTCCAAAATTAAAAACTTCCACCCCCTTTTCGTTAAACACAATTCTCCCCGCAAAATCCACATTATTGTTAAAACTCGAAAATTCCTTCGATAATACATTGATATCATTCTCTAAATCCGGATATTTTTCGAGTTGCGATTTCAATACTTCATACGTTGCGACAGCATCTGCTTCGGCCGAATGTGCATTTTCCAATTCTTTATCGCAATAAAATCGGTATGCAGCCTCCAGTGTACGTTGTTCTTTCTTGTGGAAAATAATTTGCACATCCACAAATTTTCGCTTACTCATATCGAAATCTACTCCGGCACGAAGAAATTCCTCAGCAAGCATAGGAACATCAAATCGACTCGAATTAAAACCTGCCATATCGCAACCTTCCAACTGGTCGGCGAGTGTTTTTGCAAGTTGTTTAAAAGTTGGGCAATCTTTCACATCTTCATCAGTAATCCCATGAATGGCAGTGGATTCCTCGGGGATATGCATTTCAGGATTGATGCGATACGATCGTATTTCCTCTTTGCCGTTAGGATAAACCTTTAATAGGGATATCTCCACAATTCTATCCTTACTGATATTGATTCCCGTAGTTTCCAAATCGAAAAAAACCAGCGGATTTTTTAAATTTAATTTCATAGTATTTACTCGTTCAACATCATCGGCATTAACAAAACCAACATATCTTCATTTTCCTCTTTTTCTTCCGGAAGGATAAGACATGCACGGGAAGGGTCTGAAAGTTCAAGACGAACATCTGCAGAAGGAATATTATTAAGAATATCGATTAAAAAAACCGCTTTAAAACCAATATTCATGGCATTTCCCTCATAATTGCAAGGAATAATTTCTTCTGCTGATGTAAGATAATCGATATTTTGTGCAGAAGCCACTATTTTATCTTGTGAAAATTGCAATTTAACCAGACTGCTTGATGGATCGGAAAAAACGGATACCCTTTTCAGTGCACTGAGAAAAGCAAGTCGGTCAAGAACAACATGATTGGGATTATTTTGCGGGATAACGGAATTATAGTTTGGATAGCGTCCTTCTACAAATCGACACACCATTGTATATTTGGGTGTAGTTATGTAGGCATTATTATCATCGAACTTGATTTGTACTTCACCCGATTCCCTTGGAAGTAACGATTTAAGCAAATTTGCCGGTTTTTTAGGCAGGATAAACGAAGATTGAGCCTCTCCTTTTGCTTCCTTAGTAATAATACGCGCCAATTTGTGTCCGTCAGATGCAACAAAAGTAAGATCATCAGGGGTAATGTCAAAATAAATACCGCTCATTACGGGTCGAAAATCGTCATCTGCTGTAGCAAACAAGCTACGGTTAATTCCCTCGAACAACACTTGTGCATCCAGGACAAGAGCAGAAGCCGATTCGCTGAGAGGCTTTGGCTGAGGATATTCGTCACCTTTTAATCCCACAAAATTGTATTTACCGTTGTGATAATAAATATATACTTCCAACGTTTCATCGTTAACATCAATCGTTAACGGCTGATCGGGCAATTCTCTCAACGGATCAAGCAAATTTTTGGCATTGATAGCAACCATCCCATTACCTTCCGCATCACTTACTTCCACAAAAGTTTCCAACCGCACTTCGTTATCTGCCGCGGTAAGCATCAATTTATTTCCCTCCAAAGAAAGCAAAAAACACTCCAATATAGGAAGATTGCTTTTGGGATTAATAACTCTGCTTATTGCCTGCAGAGGATTGAACAAAGCCGCACTTGATACTACAAATTTCATAGAATATGATTTTTATAATGATTTACTTTTTAAATTTAATTGAGCAAATATATAAAATTATCTTTGAGTAGGAGTAGGGTCATCCCATTTTTTATTTCTTGGATGATGTTCGATAATCTCTTGTCTTAGAAAATTTCGATCGATATGGGTATAAATTTCGGTAGTAGTAATCTTCTCATGTCCAAGCATTTCCTGAATAACGCGAATATTAGCTCCTCTTTCTAAAAGATGGGTAGCAAAAGAATGCCTGAAAACATGCGGGCTGATTTTTTTCTTCAGGTTTACAGCATCGGCATATTGCTGAATATAATAATACACGGTTATTCGTGAAATAGCCGACCCTCTTGAACTTAAAAAAACAATATCCTCATTCCCTTTTTTTACTTTCTTCTGTTTTCGGTAAAGAAGATAATCGTTTATTTTTTGAATTGCTATATCCGAAATAGGAACCAGGCGCTGCTTGCTGCCTTTCCCTTCAATACGGATAAAACCTTCATCAAAAAAAAGATCCGAAAACTTCAAATGAGTAAGTTCCGAAATCCGCAAACCACAACTATAAAGCGTTTCAATAATGGCATAATTTCGTGTACCTTCTGCCGTTGAAACATCGATTGCACCCAGAATAGCATCGATCTCCTCAAGAGAAAGTACCACCGGCAATTTTAATCCGATTTTAGGAATTTCCAACAATTCTGCCGGATCATCCGATATATACTCATTCAATACAAGAAACCTAAAAAAAGATTTTACCCCTGATATGATGCGTGCTACCGATCGAGGAACGATATTCAGATCATGCAATTCGGCAACAAATTCCTCCAAATGATTATAGGTTATATTTTGATAAGTAAGTTGACGTGCCTCAACAAAAGCGTTAAACTTCTGCAGATCGGTCAAATAGGCATTTATGGTATTTTTCGACAAATTTTTCTCCAGCAATAAATACCGTTTATACCTATCAATAAGAGAATTGTGTGTCATTTTATTTTTGTTGCTCTTCTCTTTTTTCTTTTTCAAATTCTTTTGGCAACGTCAATGCTGAATACAGCAAAAAAACCATCGCAATGAGCATAACCAATGCCCACTCATTTCGCTGGCGAAACATCAAATAAGTCGAGAAACCCATTAATATACAAGATAACAGCTGAAAATTGTATAACCGTTTCCCTCGAATACTTTTACCCGGATAAGGAGTAATTATAGTAATCACAGTAAAGGTTACAACACCCACCGCCATTATCCAAGGAACAATCGTAGGCATTAGAAAATAACCTGCTGCAGCCAATAAAATGATAACTCCGGAAATTCGAAAAACAGTGTCTTTTGCTTTGCTCATAAATTCTCCATTATATCTTTAAATCACTCGATAATGAAAACTTCTTCGTTTTCCTTTTTCATCAAATAATTTTCACGTGCAAATTTTTCAAGGTCTTCTCTGCTCGATTGAAGTTCATTCAATTTCGTTTTATTGGTATCGATTTGTGCCTGATAAAATTCAATCTGTTTTTTTAAATCCCTTATTTGCCTGTCATACTTCATTCTTTTTAAGAAACTACTGTCACTAAAGAAAAAAAGCATAGTGATTAACACCACAACAATAAAAAGTTGATAACGATTTAATCCCGCTATTGTCTTATGCTTATTTCTTTCGTTGTCCATTATATATCGAGCCATTGTTTTCTCTTGCAAAAATAACAATATTTTCAAGCATTAATACGATTTTTACTCGAATAAAAAAAGATATTCTCGAATTTTTCAGTGAAATTTCAACAAAATAGGTTATCTTTACAACCCTGTTGATAAATTTTTTTACTTCCTTATGACAAAGAAAAATCTTCTGGCTACACTTGCTCTCTTTTTAACGATTAATTGCACGTTTGCGTGCACAAATTTTCTTGTCGGCAAAAAAGCATCCAAAGATGGATCTACCCTGATTTCATATGCTGCCGATTCTTTTGGTTTATATGGAGAACTCTATCACTGGCCGGCAAAAATATATAAATCCGGCGAAATGCTCGAAGTATACGAATGGGATACAGGAAAATATCTTGGAAAAATACCCCAAGCTTCTCAAACCTTCAATGTTATCGGCAACATGAACGAATATCAGGTTTCCATTGGAGAAACCACCTTTGGCGGAAGAACCGAATTAGTTGACACCACAGGAATTATCGATTATGGAAGCCTCATATATATCGCTTTACAACGGTCAAAAACTGCTCGCGAAGCCATAAAAATAATGACTGACCTGGTCTTTGAATATGGTTATTACAGCGAAGGTGAATCATTCTCAATTGCCGATCCCAATGAAATATGGATCATGGAAATGATTGGTAAGGGAACGGGAAACAAAGGTGCCGTTTGGGTTGCCATACGAATCCCCGACGATTGTGTCAGTGCCCATGCCAATCACGCCAGAATCCATCAATTCCCTTTAAACGATCCCGAAAATTGCCTTTATGCACCCGATGTCATTTCCTTTGCACGCGAGAAAGGATACTTTGATGGGGAAGACAATAACTTCAGTTTTTCAAAAGCATATGCTCCCCTTGATTTTGGAGCACTACGTTTTTGTGAAGCCCGTGTTTGGTCATTTTTTAATCATGTAAACAAAGACATGGCCAAATACGTTACTTATGCAAAAGGAGAGACTACAAGCCCGATGCCTCTTTACATTAAACCTGACCGAAAAATAGCGATTGAAGATGTACAGGCATACATGCGCGACCATTACGAAAACACCGAACTCGACTGGCGATTCGATGTGGGAGCAGGCCCATTCAACTGTCCTTACCGATGGTCGCCTTTAACATGGAAAGTCGATTCAGTAGAATATTTTAATGAACGCCCTGTCGCAACACAACAAACCGGATTTTCTTTTGTTGCACAAATGCGTTCTTGGTTACCCAACGAAATTGGTGGGATACTTTGGTTTGGCGTAGATGATGCTGCACAAAATGTTTACTACCCTGTATATTGCGGAAATACCCAAGTACCCGAAGAGATGGCGGTTGGCAATGGCGATTTTGTCACATTTTCATGGACATCGGCTTTCTGGATACACAATTGGGTTTCGAACATGGTATACAGCCGCTACAAGGACATGATTAAAGATGTAAAAAAACTTCAAACAACGCTCGAAACCGGTTTTAGGGATCATCAATCGGAAGTGGAAAAAGAAGCCGGGAATTTATACAAAAAGAAGAAAGCCATTGCTGTAAATTACTTAACGAATTACACAAATTCTGTAGTAAAAGACGGTGTCGCTCAATGGAAAAAACTCGGAGAATATTTACTCGTCAAATACATGGACGGCGTAATAAAGAAAGAAGAAAACGGCATATTTAAACGAAATCCATACGGGAAACCGGCATTTCCCGACCGACCGGGTTATTCCGACGAGCATTATCGCCGAATCATAAAAGAAACGGGAGATCGTTATAAAGTTCTCCAAATAAATAAATAGGATATCAAATAGATTTTGAAATAATTATGGACGACAAAACATTATTATCACTTGTAACTGCCAAAGCCGAAGAATGGCTTAAAGGCAATTATGATGCCGAGACAAAGGCAGAAGTGCAAAAAATGCTCGAAAGTGAAGACAAAACACAACTCATCGATGCTTTCTATAAAGACCTGGAATTTGGAACAGGTGGCCTTCGCGGCATCATGGGTGCAGGGACCAACCGCATGAACATTTATACGGTTGGAGCAGCTACACAGGGACTTTCGAATTATTTGCTGAAAGAATATGCGGGAAGAAACGGAATCAAAGTTGTAGTAGGACATGACTGCCGCAACAATAGTCGCAAATTTGCCGAAATGACGGCCAACATCCTTAGTGCCAACGGCATAAAAGTTTATCTCTTTGAAAGCCTGCGCCCAACACCTGAAGTGTCGTATGCCATCCGAAAATTGGGATGCAAAAGTGGCGTAATGATTACCGCATCACATAATCCGAAAGAGTATAACGGCTATAAAGTTTACTGGGAAGACGGTGCCCAAGTATTGGCCCCTCACGACAGAAATATTATTGCCGAAGTAAACCGGATTAAAGGAATTGAAGAAATCAAATTCGAGGGAAATAAAGATTTGATCAAAATCATAGGGAAAGAGATGGACATGGCATTCATTGAAGAGGTTAAAAAGCTCGTTCTTTCACCCGAAGCCATAGCACGCCATAAAGACCTGAAAATGGTTTATACCCCTCTCCACGGGACAGGAATTACCCTTGTTCCTCCTACGCTGGAGGCTATCGGCTTTACAAATGTCATCCATGTGCCTGAGCAAGATGTGATCAGTGGGGACTTCCCCACCGTTGCTTCTCCCAACCCCGAGGATCAGGCCGCATTGGATCTGGCCATAAAAAAAGCCATCGAAACCGACGCAGAAATCGTAATGGCAACCGATCCCGATGGCGACCGCATCGGAACGGCTATCCGTGATGCTGAAGGTGATTTCATGCTTTTAAACGGCAATCAGGCCATGCTCATCTTTCTTTATTATCTTATTACCCGAAGAAAAGAACTGAACAAGCTCACAGGAAAAGATTACGTGGTCAAAACCATCGTTTCTACCGAACTGGTAAGCCCCATTGCAAAACGCTACGGTGTAGAAATGTTTGATTGCTATACCGGATTCAAATGGATTGCCAGCATTATCCGAAAAAACGAAGGGTTGAAACAATTCATTGGCGGCGGAGAAGAAAGTTATGGTTTTTTGGCCGGCGATTTCGTACGCGACAAAGACTCCGTATCGGCATGTGCTTTGTTTGCCGAGATTGCAGCATGGGCAAAAGACAACGGTAAAACCATGTATGAGCTTTTACAGGATATATACATCGAATACGGATACTCAAAAGAGGTTAACATCTCACTCGTCAAGAAGGGTAAAGAAGGAGCCGATGAAATTGAAGCAATGATGAAAGAATATCGATGTAATCCATTCAAAACATTGGCAGGATCGCCCGTAATCTTGATGAAAGATTTCGTAGCTCTTGAAGCCATTGACTTCATTAATAACGAACATATAGCACTTGAGATGCCGACCACCTCAAACGTACTTCAGTTTTTTACTGAAGACAATACAAAATTATCGATCCGCCCATCGGGAACTGAACCGAAAATAAAATACTATATTGAAGTACACGGAACGGCAAATTCAAGAGACGAAATCGCCGAAGCCGAGAAAAAGGCTATCGACAAAATTAATGCGATCCGCAACGAGTTAAACATTTAAACATAGAACAATGAAAAAAAAATTAACAATTGCACTTGTAGCCCATGATCAGCGCAAAGCCGACATGGTTGATTGGGTAATTTATAATGCAGAGTTTTTATCGCAACATCACCTGGTATGTACAGGTACCACTGGTGCATTAGTAAAACGAGCCCTTATCAACAAAGGATTTCAACCTGAAGTGGAATGTAAGAATTCGGGTCCTATGGGTGGCGATGTCGAAATTGCTGCTATGGTAGTAGAGAAAAAAATCAATTTAGCAGTTTTCCTTATCGATGATCTTAATCCGCAACCACACGAAGCCGATATCATGATGTTGTTACGTCAATGTCGGGTTCACAACGTCCCAATTGCATGCAATCGGTACAGTGCCGATCTGATGATTACCAGCACCTTGTGGGATGACGAAACCTATGTTCCCACCCCACCCCGTTACGAAAAATTTGACAGAGATAAATTTAATCTCTGAATTTCTTTTTCTTCATAATGCAGAAAACGCCGATCAAAAAAAATCGGCGTTTTCTTTTTGAATAAAATGACAAGCTATTGGACCAGATTTAATTCATTTACAATATGAGGAGCTTTCATAATTTTATCGATTACGAAAAGTATGTAGCGAATATCCACGCTGATCGTACGCTGCATTTCCGGTTCAAAAATAACGTCACCACTTAAAGCCTCCCAATTTCCGTCGAATGCAAGACCTAACAATTCTGCATTCCCGTTAAAAACAGGACTCCCAGAATTTCCGCCGGTTATGTCGTTATCGGACAAGAAACACACGTGCATTTTCCCATCCTTGTCGGCATATCGATCGAAATCGGCCATTTTCAATATATCCAGAATAAAAGGTTGAACTTCGAATTCGGGATCATCGGGTATTTCTTTTTCCAATACCCCTTGCGTCGTGCTGAAATAGTGATACCAAACCGCATCCCGCGGTTGATACCCTTTAATCGTGCCATAGCTCAACCGTTGCGTAAAATTAGCATCAGGATAAAATTCTTTATCGGGATTCATTTCCATTAACGCTGACATGAATTTGCGTTCGCCTTGCATAATTTTTTCATAAGCGGGGATCATTTGCGAGGATAATTCATATCCCATATCTTTTACGGAAAGAGCCAATTCCATAGCCGGATCTTTTATCAATTTTTTGATATCGGCCGTTTTCAGAAATTCGAGCAAATCGTCGAGATTGGTAAATTTGGAATGTTTAAACAGCCAATCGGCATACTTATCATAATTCCCTTTAAACTTTTTTTGTATGGTTTTATAAATATCCGGATGATATTGTTCCGGGACACGTTCTGCATACAATTTCATCAATTCGGCCAGTACTTTTTTATCGAGGTCGGGATTGTAATTTTTATAAGCATTAATGATACGGTCAGAAATAAATTCCTGTTTTTCTTGCTGTGAACCATTGGCATCGAATTGAAGAATAGTATTTGCAAAACGTATGATTTCTATTCCGTTATGAAATGTTTCCAGAAAATAGGTAGTGTACTTGGCCAAATCGTTTGTCTCGGTATATGCCTCCTTCAATATACTCAACACATCACCGTATTTTTCTTTCCTTTGCTGATCACTGTTAATCCATTCCTCCATCCGACTTTCCAATGATTCCTTTTCGGAAACCACATTCATTTTTACCAAAGCCACATTCATCCCTTTGGCGTTTTTCCAGTAATTAGAACTGCCCGCATATTTCGAAGCATACTTTATACGCGTCACATCGCTTTTTGTCATCGCATCCCACCAAATTTGCTGTTTCACACCTCGAACTTCGATTCGGGGTTTATTTTCAGACTCCATCATTTGTTTGATTCCCCACGATGAAAGGTAACGCTGCGTGCGCCCGGGATAACCTATCGTCATGGCATAATCACCTTCCGCCATTCCTTTCAACGAAACGGGAACTACATATTTGGGCTTGTAAGGCACATTATCTTTGCTGTATTCAGCCGGTTTATTGTCCTTGTCAGCATAAACCCGAAACACAGAAAAATCGCCCGTATGGCGGGGCCACATCCAGTTATCGGTTTCACCTCCAAACTTCCCGATAGACTGAGGAGGCGCTATAACCAAGCGTACATCACGAAATACATCATAAACAACCCTATAATATTTATTCCCTGCATAAAAAGGGATCACTTGTGCATCTATAAAAGGATTTCCATCGTATTCTGTTAGCAACAAATCGGAAATAGAATCAATAGCTAACTCGCGTTGAACTTCGTTCAAAACCGAAGGAATTTTCGGTAAAATTTCATCGGTAACATCCTGCATTGACTGAAGGAAAGAAACCGTTAATCCATCTGCCTGCAGTTCGTTTTCATAAGAATCGGCCATAAAACCGTTTTTCAGGTAATCCTGTTCTATAGAACTTAATTTCTGAATGGCATCATAACCACAATGATGATTGGTAAAAATCAACCCCTGATCCGACACAGCCACGCCACTGCATCCTCCGCCAAAAATAACCACGGCATCCTTCAAAGACGGGTTGTTCTCATCGTACAATTGATCGATCGGAAAAACAAAACCAAGCTCCTGCATACGGGCAATACTCTGTTTGTTGAGTTCCTTCAAAATCCACATACCTTCGTCGGCAAAAGCAACGAATACCACAAACAAAAGTACAATCGATAAAAATGTTTTTTTCATTAAAGCAATTTTTACTGTATCTACAATATTTATTTATGTTGAAAATATTTCCCGATAACCGGTATTTCTCGCAAAGGTAATTCCTTTTTTATTACCTCCCATAGATAAATACCGATTAGCAGGGTGTTAATAATCAGTCGAAGTCCCATCGCGGGTATAACAAAACGGTTAAATATCATAACGGCAAATAGCGCCAAGGCTAATCCAAAAAACGAACCAATGGCTTTCAAATTATAACCGATAGGATAATTCTTCTGCCCAAGATAATAGGATATCGACATCATTAACAAATTGGCAAAGAAAGAAGCCCATGCACATGCCAAATATCCAAAACGCGGGATAAATGCGACATTGATGACAATCGTCACTGCCAAACCGATTAACGAAAGATATGCGCCCCATTTTGTTTGATCGGTAAGTTTATACCACAACGACAGGTTGAAATAAATTCCGAAGAAAAGTTCCCCCATCATAACAATGGGCACTACAATCAACCCTTCGTGATAAGTAGATTTTATCAAATACTTGATCACATCGAGATACCCCATAACCCCCAAAAAAATCAGTAACCCAAACAATATAAAATATTTGGTAGCATCGGCATACGCAACCTTATTATTCGCAGCCTCTTTATTCTTTGCAAAAATAAACGGTTCGAATGCGTATCGAAAAGCCTGTGTAAACATAACCATGATTACTCCAATTTTGAAACATGCCGAATAGATTCCCAATTGCGTCATCGCATTCACTTTGTCAGGATAAAGCCATGGAAAAACAATTTTATCGATTGTCTGATTCAATATACCGGCAATGCCCAAGATAAGCAGTGGAAGTGAATATTGGAGCATTCGTTTTAATAATGCTTTATCGAACACATACTTTACTCGAAGTTGGGGAATAAGAAACATCGATTGAATAAAGGTCGCAAGCAAATTAGAAATCAAGACATAATCCACCCCGTTTTCGAGATTGAACCAAGCGAAAGAATCGGGATATCTTTTAGCCAGCCAAGGACATAATACGAAGAAAAACAAATTGAAGGTTATATTCAGCACAACAAACAGGATCTTAATAAAGGCAAAACGTAACGGACGCTTCTGATAACGCAGCCATGCAAAAGGGATGGAACAGAAGGCATCCATTGACAAAATAATAGCCATTATCAGTACATAATGGGACTTGATATCAGAGCTCCCGGTAATACCTGTAATGGGTTTCAAAAAAAGAATCACCAACGAAAGAAAAACAAACGTTGTCGTACCGATACTTATCAACGCTGTTGAATAAACCGTATGAGGATTTTCCTCATTCTTATTGGCAAATCGAAACAATCCGGTTTCCATGCCATAGGTCAAAATGACAATAATCAGTGCCGTCCAGCCATACAAATTAGAAATCACCCCCATCTGTGCCTGACTCACCAATACATATGACCATAGCGGCGTAAGCAGCCAATTCAGGAATTTGCCCACGATACTGCTTATGCCATAAATTGCGGTTTCTTTTGCCAACGTTTTTAATTCCCCTGCCATATTTTCAACTCATGTTCAACTGTTAAATCGTTTCTGCATATAGCTGCAAAAGTAACATTATTCTTCCGATTTCAACGAGTAGTCTTCTTCTAAAATCAACTTCATTTATTATCTTTAAGTTGATAGGTTATTAAAATCTCGAAAAAAACCGTTTACTTTGTACTTTCAAATAATAACGCATAAGAATAAATTCAATAAAAGCCGGATCGTTACTCTCAGATCCCCGATATTTATAAAAAAAATGGCACAAGAAGACGTTTTCAAAAAAATTGTATCACACTGCAAAGAATATGGTTTTGTATTTCCTTCAAGTGAAATTTATGATGGGTTAAGTGCAGTGTACGACTATGGACAAATGGGCGTTGAGCTGAAAAACAACATCAAAAAATACTGGTGGGACAGCATGACCTTATTACACGAAAATATTGTCGGCATCGATGCTGCCATCTTCATGCACCCTACCGTATGGAAGGCATCCGGGCATGTAGATGCCTTCAATGACCCATTAATCGATAATAAAGACAGCAAAAAACGCTATCGTGCCGACACGTTAATCGAAGATTACCTTGCAAAGCTGGATGAAAAAATAGACAAAGAAATAAAGAAAGCAGCCAAACGTTTTGGTGACAATTTCGACGAGAAAAAATTCCGCGAAACCAATCCCCGTGTAATCGAGCACCAGAAACATCGTGACGAAGTGCATGAGCGATACAAAAAAGCAATGAACGAGAACGATTTTACCGAATTACGGCAACTCATTATCGATTGCAATATTGTATGCCCTGTTAGCGGTACGTGCAATTGGACGGAAATCCGCCAGTTCAACCTGATGTTTGCCACTGAAATGGGATCGACTTCTGACGGAGCAATGAAAGTATATCTCCGTCCCGAAACAGCACAAGGTATTTTTGTGAATTTTCTCAACGTACAAAAAACCGGTCGGATGAAAATTCCTTTCGGGATTGCCCAAATCGGAAAAGCTTTCCGAAACGAAATTGTAGCTCGTCAATTTATTTTCCGTATGCGGGAATTCGAACAAATGGAAATGCAGTTTTTTGTAACGCCCGGTGATGAAATGAAATGGTTCAATTACTGGAAAAACCTGCGCATGAAATGGCACTTGGCATTAGGATTCAATAAAGAAAACTATCGTTTTCACGATCACGACAAACTTGCCCATTATGCCAATGCGGCAACCGATATTGAATTTAACATGCCGTTTGGGTTCAAAGAAGTAGAAGGTATTCATTCGCGCACCGATTTCGATTTAAGTCAGCACGAAAAATACTCCGGCAAAAAAATGCAATATTTCGATCCCGAATTAAATCAATCATACACCCCCTATGTAATAGAAACATCCATCGGATTAGACAGAATGTTCCTCTCCGTTATTTCTGCTGCATATTGCGAAGAGATACTTGAAGGGGGCGAAATGCGTGTAGTACTAAAAATTCCTCCTGCTCTGGCTCCGGTGAAACTGGCTGTTCTCCCTTTGGTCAGAAAAGACGGCTTACCCGAAAAGGCACAGGAAATAATGAAGATATCGAAATTTAATTTCACCTGCCAATACGACGAAAAAGACAGCATCGGAAGACGCTACCGCAGGCAGGATGCTATCGGAACGCCTTATTGCGTAACAGTAGATCACCAAACACTGGAAGACAATACAGTAACCATTCGCGAACGCGATACGATGAAACAGGAACGCGTTCTTATTCCTGACGTAGAAAAAGAAATCATAGCAAAAACAGATATGAAAAATCTGTTAAAAATGCTAGCCGAATAAATAGACAACAGAAAAAATTTTTGATAAACCTATGAAAACAAAAACCGCCTTTTTCATTATCATTCTGACAGGTATGGCAGCCGTTTTTTTTGTTTCATGCGATGACTCGGAAAAAATCGACACTGTATGGAAGGAAGCCAACGAAACCATTTTTGCCGAAATATCACGCAACTCGGATTACTCGAAAATCTTTTCACAGTCAAAAAACGGCTATATCATGTATAAAGAGCTTGAGTCGGGCTATGGAGAAATGCCTATTTTTACCGATTCGGTAGAAATTTCTTATGTAGGATGGTATAAAAAAGATTGGACAAAAGCCGATACATATACCGATAGCAAAGGAAATAGAATAACCAACAAAATTATTTTCGATTCAAGTCCGCGCAACGGAGAACGTCCCACCCGTTTGAAAGTTTCCGAGTTAATCGACGGCTTTGCAACAGCCCTGCAAAACATGCAGGAAGGCGATAAATGGGAAGTATGGATCCCTTGGAAATTGGGTTATGGGGAAACAACTTATGGCAGCATTCCTGCTTACACCACGCTGGTTTTCGAAATTAAACTATTAGAGGTAATTAAAAATTAATCAAAGACTTAACAGGAATTTCTCAATGGCACGGCGAATTTGTACATTGTCGCCGGTAAATTTATTCGCCATCACCACAAAAGCAAATTTTTTATTCTCGTCCATCAAATATCCGGCATAACATTGCACACCATTTATACTACCGCTTTTAGCACTAATTTTCCCTGCATATTTCGTCTTGTTCATAAAATATTTCAACGTCCCTTCTTCACCGGCCTTCGGCAAAGAATTGAAAAACACTTTAGAGTAGAGGCTTTTCTTATTCATATAAGAAAGCAAATCGCACAAAAAAACAGGACTAACCGCATTCTGTGGAGCGAGGCCACAGCCATCATACATAAAAAGAGATGAGGTTGAAATACCCTTCGATTTCCAAAATGTATTCATAAAATCGATCCCTTCTTTCAATGGATCGCTGTAAATATTGGCGTTTTTCATCCTGCCAAGGGTGCGAATCAAATGTTCGGCGTAATGATTGTTGCTTTCCACATTTATTTCGCGAATGATGTCGCTTAAGGGCCGCGACCGATGAACATACACCACCTCTCCCACCCTATAGGATTGAGGCATAGGATTGCAAACGCGCAAAATATAATTGTTCCTTGCCGTTTCAACGGTCCGAATGTTTACCCCTGATTTTTGAAGATGCTCTGCCAATTTTTCGCCCAACAACAAGCCCGGATCGGGAATATCCCCTTTAATACTGAAGCCGACTCTTCCGGCAGGAATATTGCCACGAATGGTCCGCTCAAACGAAAATGGCGCGCCATAAATATAACCATTATCTTTCCCTGAGGTATTTAAGGTAAGGTAATTGGTAAACGAAAGGCCTTTTATTGTCGGATCGGTACGAAGAATTTTTGGACAAGAATTCCGATCCGTCGTATCAAAATAGAGCCGGTACGTATTATCAAAAACGCTGATACCATAAGCTCCGGCAGCGTAATAGTTACCCAAATCTTCCCATGTCCATTGAGGCGAAACGCCCTCATAACCAAACAGATCATCCACGATATATAATTCCCACGCCTCTTTTTTGGGAAGCGAAGTTTTTAATGCATCCGCCCATTCCGAAAGAAAAGCATAAGGATTCTCATCAAAAGCGTCACTTCCTAAAGTCGGATCACCTGAACCGAGCACCAGAATCCGGGAAGGATTATCGGCATCCAACGCAAGGGTGGTTGCATATCGGTAATCGGGACCCAACAGCTCCAACGCAGTGGCAGTGGTGATGAGTTTCAACGTCGAAGCCGGTGTAAACGATTTATCGGCATTATGCTCAATCAAGGTCTTTCCTGTTTCCAAATCTTTTACACACACTCCCACCGAAGCATGTTTCAATGCAGGCGTATTAAGAAATTGCTGCAACGGGAGTTGAGCAAAAGACGAAGTCGTCAAAAAAGCAACAAAAAAGAATAAAAGAATCTTTCGTTTCATCATTCCGGATTGTTTTTAGTCGGACTTATATTGTTCATATTTCATTCTGAATGCGGTCGTAAAAATCCACAACATAGTTTGATGCTTTGAAATACGCCTCAATTAACGATAAACACTTCCCCATGTAGCATGCAAGAGCGGAAGATAGTGCACAACCCGTTCCATGTTGATAGCGAAATTGTTTGCGTTCACGTTCTAAACGGAATACTTCAGTATTGGTAACAATTGCTTCTGTGATATTTGTGCTGTTGAAATGCCCTCCCTTCACTAAAATCGAAGTGTTCCATTCGCAACACTTATCCTTCGCAATAGCGATGGCAGTATCGATATCATCAATATTTTTCCCGGTTAAAATTTCAAATTCCGGTCGATTTGGAGTAATCAAATCGGTTAACGGGAATAATTGTTCAGTAAGCACATTCAGTGCAGAGGGATTAAGAAAATCTTTACCGCTTGTAGATGACAGAACAGGATCGAGCACAATATTGCTAACAGGATATCTCTGAAGACTCTCAGCAATTGCCAATATATTATCGGCACTGCAAATTGCTCCAATTTTAACAGCCTTTACAGGAAACGATGTTAAGCATTCCTCAATTTGCGATTGGAGCAAATGCGAGTCCAGGGCATCAACTCTGCTTACAGAATTAAAGTTCTGAACTGTAATGCCTGTAACAGCAGACAGTGCCCAATAACCCAACGCATGGGCCACCTTCATGTCCTGCTGCATTCCGGCACCCCCGCTATTGTCTGATGCGGCAATGGTTAAGAAGTATTCCATCACAGATTTCTATCGTTCTTAACGGCACAGAGGTTGCCACACATGGTACAATGATCCTCATTACCACTTTCAGATTCCGATTTTCTTCGACGTGCAATTTCAGGATCAAGTGCATAGGTGTACATTTGTTCCCAATCGAGGTTGCGACGGGCTCTGGACATGTTGTAATCGCGTTCACGCGCCGCGCCAACGTTTCTAACCACGTCGGCACTATGAGCTGCAATTTTGCTAGCCATAACACCCTCGCGTACATCGTCAAGAGTTGGTAAGCATAAATGTTCCGCAGGTGTTACATAGCAAAGAAAATCGGCTCCATTAATTGCTGCCACTGTTCCCCCTATTGCACCGACAATATGATCGTAGCCCGGTGCAGAGTCAGTTGTCAGAGGTCCAAGAACGTAAAACGGAGCATCGTGGCAAATCCGCTTCATAACCCTCATGTTCATTTCAATTTGATCTAAAGGCATATGTCCCGGCCCTTCTACCATAACTTGTACACCGTACTTGCGCGCTCTATCCACCAGTTCGCCAAGGGTAAGCAATTCGGCAATTTGACCACGATCAGTGGCATCGGCACCGGCACCCGGACGCAGCCCATCTCCCAAACTAATAGTTACATCATACTTTTTACAAATTTTCAGCACACGATCGTACTGCTCGTAGAGCGGGTTTTCTTTGTTATTATCGGTCATCCATCGTTTAAGCAGTGCTCCGCCCCGGCTTACTATTCCGCATACACGCGGATCATTCTCCAGAAATGACAAGGATGAACGGGTTACTCCACAATGCAGTGTCATAAAATCGACACCAATTTGAGCCTGTAATTCAATCTCATCGAAAAGTTCCTCAGGGTCGAGTTGTGAAATTTTCATACCTTTAGCCAACAACCGAGTTGCTATACTGTAAATTGGAACAGTGCCAACCATTACCGACGACTGCTTTATTATTTGTTGCAGTATTACCCGTAGATTTCCTCCGGTTGATAAATCCATGATGGAATCGGCTCCATATCGGATAGCAATTTTCATCTTCTCAAGTTCTTCAGTTAGATTGCAATGCTTTTCCGAAGTGCCAATATTAGCATTAACTTTAATGCTAAGACCATTGCCAATTGCACGAGGAGAGAATTTGTGATTTATATTTTTGGGAATTACAACCCGGCCCATGGCAATTTCATTACGTAACCATTCGGGAGTAACCCTTTCAGATTTGGCAACAAATTCCATTTCGGATGTAATTACTCCACTTTTGGCTTTTAATATTTGGGTACTCATTTTACTCTGTTTAATAAATTGTTGATTTCTAACACACGAGAATCAAACTCGTTGGTTTGCATAAAGTGCCTTACCATAGCGATATTTCTGGCTCCGGCATCGATTACCTCCTCAATATTATCGGGAAAAATTCCACCTATTGCTACTACAGGAATTTTTGCTATCGCTAATACCTGCTTTAATAAGGTTGTTCCCACAGGCTTATCAGGAATAGCTTTTGCATTGGTTGGATAAATAGGACCGAACCCAATATAATCAGGATTCTTCGCAAGAGCTGCCATAGCTTGTTCAATAGAGTGGGTAGATAGTCCAATACGCATATCGCCTACAACTCGTCGGGCATCCTCCATCGCAATATCGTCTTGTCCAAGATGAAGAAAATCGGCATCGCAGAGGACTGCAATGTCAGGACGATCGTTAACCACAAATTTTGTTTCGGAGCCTTTTGTAATGCTTTTAATTTCCCTCCCAATTCTCACCAACTCTTTGTCCGATAGATCTTTTTCACGTAGTTGAAGCATCTTAATGCCATTTTTTACGCATTTCTCGGCAATTGTGGTGTAGGGAAGTTGCGGCTTGGTAATTATGATGTAGATACCAAAATCCATCATTGCACCGACACGCTAAGCGATATGTCAATAAGCTTGGCAACTTTCTCACCCGATAGTAACATTCCGCCAAAGATTGGTCCCATTCGGTAGCTGCCGCTGACACCATTGGAAGCCATGCCCGCGACATAAAGACCGGGGAAAATCTCCTTGGTATTCTCAATCGTGGTACGTTCTGCTTCATCAACCGAAAGCGAGCGTTCACCCATCACTGAGCCGGTTTCAGTTAATAATCGGATGTTATTTTTGCGCTCCAATGTACGTGCGACTTCGCAGTCGTGACCCGTTGCGTCTATAACGGATTTAGCCATTACTACCAATGGATCAACATGCATTTTTTGAAGTTCAACAGGGGTCCAATTAATAACAAGCCCACTAACCTTGTTGTTTAGGAATACGACATCTTCCACCGAAGTGCAGTTGAATATTTTTGCACCGGCTTTAGTAGCCTGGTAAATTAGAGACGAAGTGGCATGCACCGAGTCAATAGTGTAGTAGTTATCCACGTAAGGTTTGTAATCAACCTTTAACTCGTCCAAGATATGGATAGCATCACGTTGCACCATTATCTCATTAAACATCATGGCGCCACCCCACATACCGCCGCCCGGTGCAAGTTTGCGCTCGTAGAGCGATACTTTTTTCCCCATTTTTGCCAAGTAGTAGGCTGCAACCAGACCCGATGGGCCTCCACCCACAATAGCTACATCAACATTAAGGCTTTCTTTAAGTTTTTTGAAGTAGGAATCAATAATTCCCATCGATACAATTTGCTCCATAGTTCTGTTTTTTAAAATTATGATTAGTAAAATAAACAGGGGGAGCTAAACTGAAAACCGATAAAAATTCTATGTATACTTTACTTCCCTCCGCAGGTATTATCCTGTTCAGGTGAAAGGGTATAATCTCAGCCATAAAATTGGCACCCCTAGTTTATTTGTTACAAAAGTAATAAATTAAACGTTACTGCATAATACTTTTGATATATGAATTCCGTTTTTTAACCCAACTTTCTTTACTCTTTGTGGTTGCGCCAACTTTTTTCAGCTTTATTTGCTTGCGAGTTTAAGTACCCCAGATAGAAACAAAGGGAAGCCGTGCCATCCATTGTCGGTTCATTCGTAGAATAATCGGCAAAATCATCATGATAAACCACATAATCCGACTGAAAAGGCGCATATTCATCCTCATTGGCCAAATAAATTCCGATAAGACGATTAAAAATCGAAGTGTAAATAGGACCGTCAACCAATCCGCCTGTAATCGGCATTCCATGCAAATGCGTAAAAGCAGAATGAGGGTCTTCAGGGGTATCCGCACCATCGGGATAACCGACAATCATGGAAGTCCCCCACGGATTGCAACCCAAAAGCCAGTCGCGCATGGCCGTTTCTATTTCAAGAAATGTATTGTCGCCGGTAAGTTCATGATAAAGGCGACACTGAGTAATAAATCCCACAGTAAGATTATTTGAGCACCAGATAAATGGAATGCCATTCAGAAAAGCATCGCCAAGATCCCTGGCTCGATCTTTTACTCGCTGCAAGCCGGTTCGCATATTGCGGATAAATTCTGCTTTTGCTGCCGGATGATCGTTTTGCAGTGCCAGGTGATAATTTCCAAGGTTAACGAACGGATACCATTGATAATGACGGGCAGAATCGGCACCCATCCATGGCGTTACAGGTTCCGGACGTCCGTAATGCACAGCGTGATACAGGTATTCACCATTCCGGAAAACGTTATACATTTCGGCAGCAGCCAACTGCATATCGTCAGCCCAGTTATCCTCTTCGTAAAAATAAGGTGCGCCACCGGGCGCTGTCTGACAAACTCCCGGATTTTCCGCTCCTTTGCGATAAGCATCCTGAGCCTTTTGGAGCAACATTTCAGAAAATTCGGGATAATAGGGTGCTAAAAGTTTAGCTCCCAAGGTAAACGAGGAAGCATATTTACCCAGCGTAGAAGCCTATCCTGTACTGCGGTTTTTATAGTTGAAGAGCCCTTGCGGTTTCGGACTGCAAAAATACACCGGACGCTCTTTTCCTGCGCCCCAGCCATAATCCACCTTTTGCCGGGTAGGCAAAACCATTCCCGCATGATCCCGATCATCGGCCACCTGATTGAAGTAAGTATCTTTATCGGGATTCATTTTCACCAGCCAATCGAGTCCCCATTTTGCTTCGTCCAAAATATCGGGAATACCATTTGCCCCCTCGTCTCCGTTTGCCTGATAGTGATCGGCAAATACATCGGGATATTGACCGTAGGCGAACAATAACTGATAAACAGCATTTGCCGAAGTGGTGACATACTGCAAGTAATCCGAAGCATCGTGCCATCCGCCAACTACGTCATAATATCTTCCATCACGTTTGCCGTCAGGATCACCAATCGTAATTCCGTCATATACATGACAGGAATCCCTCAAAAACGGATTATAACCGCAACGTTGCCGGCGCATATACTTCAATGGAATCTCCGATGCTCCGGCATAAATATCGTTGCCAATTTTAAAAGGGACTGATTTTGTTTCACCTATTTTTATTAAATAGGTTCCGGGAGCTGAAAAATCGGAAAAATCCAAACGTGCCGATGATTCAAAAGCCGGTTGTTTGCCCATATTCCTGATTTTATTGCCCGAATAGACCACTTTCCCGCTTTGAACATCAATGACTTCAAAACGTGAGACATTTTTTTTCTCCTTACTCACCCATACTGCCACCTTACTATCATTTTGTAGATACCCCACCTGATTCACCCGAATCCATGTAGTTTGAGCATGAGATACTCGAAATAAAAAAATCAACGAGAAAATTGATAATATCTTCCTCATCAGTGAAAATCAATCGGTTTAATATTATGAATTTGTTATGTTTATAATCAAACAATTTAAGTTTTTTAACCAAACTAATAAATTGTCAAATTATTTATCATTACAATATAAATAGGAGTAAAAATCCAACCCCTCCTCAGGTTCATCGGTAAGTAAAAAACGAGTATCGGGATTTTTTAAAACGTCCAAATAATCCATTTTCTTTCCTTCGATATAAATTAAACGACTCACTAATCGAATACCATGACTATAATCTACGTACCATGATACATGACCCGTGTATAGAGGTTGAATCGGCAGCCCATCAAGTCTATGCCAACCATATATTGCCATTCTGTGAGGTCGTTTGTCTTTATTTATCGAAGATGAAATTATCACATCTTTTTTAATACCTGAAATTAAGCCTCTTTTGCCATTTCTTTGTTTCTCAATAATTTGATTATGATAATAAAAAGTTTTTAAAGAATCCCTATCTTTTGCAACTGGAAATGGTTCTAACTTTATTTTTGCTGCTTTATATACATCATCACAAATTTTTCGCGTTGGTAAAAAACAACCAAATTTATCGGCAATTTTTTGTGCCGTTTTCGGTTGCATAGGAATACGAAAAAAATCTTGATCACTGCCTATCATCAAATAGTCAGGAGTTACATAATAAAATCCTTTAATTTTTTTTCCATTAAATGTTGTGGTAGAAACATCTATTCGAACAAACTGACGCATGAATTGTGGAAAATTTCCATCAACTATTTCTTTTTCTATAAAATATTCTCTCTTTTCAGGATCACATGAAGAAATCCTATCAAAGAATTCACTCCCGGACAAAGCAACAGTCGAACGTTTTGGCATTGAAACGTTCGACAAGCTGTTATCTGACATTCGACATGAATGAAATAAAAAAATAAACAACAGTAAAAATATAGCTCTTACCTTTATCAATATAAATCGCAATGTTATTGATATAAAAACCGGGAAGAAAGGATCTTAAAAAAATTCAAAAACCACTCTTCCCGGTGAAAAATCCTTTATAATGCCGTAAACTGTCTTACAGAAGATGTTGGAGATGCCGTTCTTAAGCCTGCCAATATATGATGGTAACGTCTTCCTATATAAGCATTCCAATAATCAGAATAATCAACATATTTATTTCCGGAAAGAATCTGCAAATTTCCAACATCTTCCCCATTTGCATCAATAACTTTTATCCTGTAATCCAATCTGGCATAACCAGATGATAGCTCAACACTTTTTATTACAATTACAGGCTGCCATCCGGTTGTTTCTCCAAAACCAACAGGTTGACCTATATTAAGCCAATCACTCTTCTTACGAGTCTCATAATTCATCGTGTATTGATACTGATACTGTAATTTCAAACTTGTTGGTTCCCCTTGTTTTTCGTATAAAAAATTATAGAATTTTATCCATGCCGTCGAATCTGAATATTCCGTTATATTTGTTTGATATGGATGGCCATTATCAAAGACAATAGGAGGTTTATTAAAATCGTAAACAAAAATATTTTGTTTCCCTTGTCTTAGAACACAATTTTGATCGTAAATTAATCTTTGATTTTCATTCAATCCCATATATAATTTGATATTGTTCTCCCCAATCCGTGTTGTATAAAAACGCCCAACAGATCCACTCGGAATTGCGTTATAGGTATTCAAGGGAGCAGTATTGTTTGCATATAACTGATCATTGATTTCAACTTTGTAAATATTGTTTGAAGCAACTGCTGACACAGGAACAACATAATGAAGTTGAAATTCAGCAACATCTGAAATCGGGTCTGCGTTATATATTATTTCATGTTTTTCACATGAAAAAGCAAACAAAACAAATGCTATTAATGAAATATTTCTAAACAGTTTCATAATTTTCATGATTACATTTGATTGATTAATTAATTAATTAATTGGCATTTCACCAGGATATGCAAACCAAGGTATGGAAGTATGATAATTATCGGCCGTACCAGGTATGGGCTTTAATGATTCTAAAGATTTTAAATTCCACATATATTCAGAATTATATCTGGGTCTGATGCGATAAGCCGGAGAACCTTCATTTTTAATATTATAAGATCCTTTTCGACTCTGAACTTGGGCTGGAAGCAAATACAATCCTTTGAATACCTTAGTTATATTTGTATCCCATTTCTGATCAAGAGAAGTAACATCCCAACCATTCCCTTTCGATGGATATTCTCCGGTATATTCAATATCATAATGATATTTCCTCATATCGACCCATGCCTCCGGAGCTCCCCATGGGTATAATGCAATCCATTTTTGCATCATAATATGAGATAAAGAAAAATCAGATAAAGACAAACCATTCACATACGGACCATTTAAATATTCTTGCGCAAAAGCATTAAACAAATTTTTCGTAATTTTATCGCCACCCTGTGGTTTCCCTTTAGTTCCCGGATAAATATACTTGGAAGTAAAATCCATGTCTGCTTTTACGCCTTCTTTAAAAGCTGCAAAAGCTTCGTCTTTTTGGTTCATTTTCCAATACGCTTCTGCCAAGCAAAATTTAATTTCGGCACAAGTCATTAATATGTAAGGGGCATCATCCCTGTAAATCCATCTTCCTATTCCATCATGAATATTACCGCTATATCTAGAAGCTTCATTTCTTCCATAAAATGAAGGAGCTGTTCCTATAGGCCCACTTGCACTGGTAAAAGAACTTCCGTAATATTTGTGGGCTTTAACACTATCCGGATTGTCTATATATTCATAATTAGGATCGGATGTCGTGGCTAATTTTACGGCTACACGAGGATCGTAATGCCCTACGCCATCCATTAAAGTATCGCATATAATTTGTTTCGACATCAATTCATATGGATAATAATCATTCCCTATTACCTGTATTTTTTCTCCTGTATCTTCATTATATTCCGGTACCGTTCCGGTAAACACTTGTACAGCATATTCGTGCTGAAAATAAGAATAGGAAAGATTTGAACGCGCAGTCCCCCAAAAATTATTATAGCCGGAATAAGGAGCATCTTGAGATCCCCCCGCAATTTTGACTGTGGCATCATCGTCAGATGATTGGAGAGATCTTTCGGCACATGTTATCAATTCCTGAGCATAATCCGATACAAAATTAGTTTTATTGGAAAGAGACGATAAATTTCGAACAATAACTCCATATGCAAATTTTATCCATTTATCTTTATTACCTTCGTAAATGTAATCGTTAGCTGTAATTTTGGTACCATAATTATGATCATCTTGCTTTTCCAATAACTCTATTGCTTTATAAGCCCACTCCCTTACTTTTGGATATATTTCATTTTGATAATCATATCTATGAGATAACAAATCCTCAACAAAAGCATCCTTCATGGGAAGCTCACCATGAATCTTTGTCATTAAATCCCATGAATAGGCTTTAATCGCATAACCTATACCCGCAAGAGTCCAATCCTCTGCTTCTAATGACTGATTTATCATATTTTCAAGATTCATACCTTGATTCCAATAAACCATACGCCAAACTTCTCCTCCCGCATCACTGCCTTCTGAATAGTAATGATTCGCAAAAGAAGTGTATGAAGTCGTACCCATCATTTGAGTTAAAGGTCCAAGTGCCCTTATATCCCAATAAATTCCTTGATATTGCTGAATGATCCCTGCCAAATAAAGATATCCTTCTACATAATCGGGAGCATCAATATTTTTATTTACATCCAAATAATCTTCACATCCGGCAAATAACAAAAGCAAGGCTATTATAACTGATGATATTTTTTTCATGTCATTATATTATTAAATCAATTAAAAGTAAGACTAAAACCAAAAGATATCCCACGAGGACTTGGCAAAGACCACACATCATAACCTTCCCCTCCGGTACCACCTGCAGCAGCAGAAACAGTATTACCCACTGCATCAATTCCGGAATAATTAGTCCACGTAAACAAATCATTCCCACAAATATAAACATCCGCAGAAGAAATTATTTTTGTCTTATTTAATACCTGTGTCGGAACTCGATAACTTAATCTCATTTCCTGTAAACGTAAATAATTAACGTCTTTTTCCAACCAATCCTCATCCCCTCCTTCATAAATTGAAGTCCCATATGTGCTGTAATCAACAGCAATAGTATTAATTGTAGGATTTGCCGTATTTTCATTCCCATCTTTTAATACACCATTAAATATTACCGGCTTACTTTCACGTAATTTTACGGATTCCCAGCTCGTACCTCTTGTCATCATTGATCTTTTGGTTCCATTTACCACAGTAGCTTTATATCGTCCTGCAAACATTGCGGAAAGACGAAAATCCTTATAATTCAGGCTTGTGGTAATACCAAATCTAAATTTTGGCTCCCTATCACCAATGACACTCCATTTCGGACTAATAATAGGTAAACCAGTGGTGGGGTTTATTAATATTTGTCCTGCCTCATTACGTTCATAGGCTCGTCCTGTTAATGTCGTTATAGGATAACCTACCATAATACCATTTCGAATATTTCCCGAATTCCAAGTATAAGGATTATAATACTCTGTTACATTTTCAGGTAAATAAACAACCTCCGAATTTACATGTGAAAGATTAAAACCAACATTCCATCGCAATCCATTTGCACCACGTAATATATCCCCATCAATGTGTCCTTCCCATCCCCATGTATCAAAAGTACCCACATTCATGTTATTTAATACGAAACCTGTAGCATAGCTTAATCTAAATCCTTTAACAATCTGATCAGAACAACGGGTATTAAAATAAGTAAAATCCGCAGATATTCGATCTTTCAAAAAACGACCTTCAAAACCAATCTCATGTGAGGTTGTCATTTCAGGTTTTAATTTTCTGTTAGGTCCTGTAAAACCATATTTGAATCCTCCTCCTGTTAAATAAGTAGGCTCTAATTCCGGATCAATTTCCAAAGGACCGGCATCTTTACCTACTTTAGCTACCGACCCTCTTATTTTTAAATAATTAAGATATTCATTATTTTTTAAAAAAGGCAAATCTGTTAAAATAAATGAACCTTCAATTGCAGGGTAAAAATACGAATTATTTGCTTTAGGCAACGTTGATGACCAATCATTTCGTCCTCTAAAGGTCAAGAAAGCCATATTGTTAAAACCAAACTCAAATTGTCCTGAAATAGCCTGAATCCTTCTTTTTGTATTTCGTTGTGACGAAATAATAGTAGAAGGCTCGGTATTATTTATTGATTGAAAATCCGGAATTATATATTTAGATCCACTTGTTACTAATCTTGTAACACCATTTTCAAGTTGATGATATCCGACTTGGGTAGCAAAACTTAATTTGTCACCTAGAAAATTCGTATTATATCCTGCAATAACATTTAAGGTGGGATCCGAAAAATTTGAATGTGTCAAATAATATTCGCCATTCCCAGCATTTCTGGCAGCATAATAGGGATGCATTGATGTTTCAAAAATTTGCATACCTACATCCCAGCCAATCTGTCCCCGAACAAAGGCATTCTTAAAAGGAGTCACAGTAATTGCAATATTGGATAGAAATCTATCTGATTTATCGTAATATTTGTTTTTATATAAACCAAACAATGGATTCAACAGATCCTGATCAATATAATAATTAGGGTAACGCATATGTGAACCATCGGCATCTAAATACTCTGACATATCATCAACCAATGGCCACAACATTGACCTATAGAGAGGACCATCCGTTCCCATCAAAGCTTTTGAATTACCTGTGTTTGTATATTGCATTGAGCCTTCAAATTTTAACCAATTGGTTATTTCAGCTTGTCCTGACAAAGTCAAATTGATACGAGAGTAAGATGTAGTTTTAATCACACCTGATTGGTCTAAAATTGAAGCAGCAACTCTTATAGTGGCTTTCTCTGTTCCACCGTCAACCGAAATATTGTGACGATTTGAAAAACCAGTTTGCATTACGGCTCTTAAATTATCATATAGTTTCATCCCTTCAGGATACAAGCCGCCAAATCTACTTGTATAATAATAGTTTGTCGTCCCATAAGCTCCATTTGCATATTTTGTCTGCATCTCAGGAAATCCGTAAGAATTATCCCACCGAAAAGAATTGCTATAAGTGACCCTACCTCTCCCTGCGCGTCCTTTTTTAGTAGTAATAATTATTGCACCATTAGAAGCATCTGATCCATAAAGGGCAGCTGCGGCAGCACCTTTCAGAACCGTCATCGATTCTATATCTTCAGGATTGAAATCATTTCCTCTTGATGCAAAATCTAAATTTCTTACCGAATAAGTTTCTGTTGGACCTATCCATAAGTCAATAGGATCAAATGTCGAGTTATTCATTGGAACCCCATCCACAACGTATAACGGCTGATTGTTCCCAGATATAGATGTAACATTTCGCAACACAACAGTTGTAGACGAACCGGGAGCGCCACCCGTAGAAATCACATTCATACCAGACACACGACCCTGTAAAGCTGTAATAAAATTATCTCTGCCCGATTCAATAATATCGGATGCCTTTACATTCTGAACTGATGATCCTACAGCTCTCGAAACACGTTTCATACCAAATTCAGCAGTAATTTCGACTTCACCAAGCATAGTTGCATCTTCAAACATTATGATCTTCAATTGAGGCTTTACGGGTACTTCCTGTGTTCTCATGCCCACATAAGATACAACCAATGTTTTTCCATCGTCAGGTACATTCAACGTGAAATTTCCGTCGACATCCGTCACGGTTCCTACAGTTGTACCTTTAACCAAAATAGAAGCCCCAATGACGGGTTCTCCATTCTCGTCAACCACGCTACCCGTAATTCGGATTTGTGAAAATGCTACTCCTATACTTAAACAGAACAGGAATAACAAAAAATTGATTTTTCTTTTCATACTTGCATGTTTTTTTGTTAATCATTGAAATTCAATTACTTTGTACACTGTCATCACCAAAAAGATTAATAAACTCTGTAAGTTGTTTCATATTTTTTATAATTTGAACACCACAAATATATAAATATTTTTCAAACTTTTTGCAAAACAGAATAAATTTAACATTACGTAGAATCAACCAGCAAGTGCGAATTCACCCAAACTTCATTTTGGAAAAAAATACGTTCCGATTTAGCGCCGAGTTTTCGATTTAGCCCTGTAATATGCAACATACAGATGGCTGTTTTTGGATATTGGGGTATTGACTTAACAACGGTTATGTCCGTTTCAACAAATACGACGGCATACGGGAACAATTTTCGGTGTTTGGTTTAACACAGTTTTTATTCGATAGATGGGTTTTGCCGACTTTTTATCGCTTCTTCTTCGCTCTTCCTTCGCTCCTTGTTCGCTCTAAGGCAGGGAAAACAACATCGGATTCCGCGAAACCTGTGTAAAACGAACCTATCTCTTTGCCGCATGTGGAGCGGGATACAGCGGCGAAGTCGGAGTGGACTTTATGCAAAGATGATACAAGCCTGATGCAAGCATGGAGCGAGGAAGGTGCGGACTTGGTACGGCGAAGGTGCGGAGATAGGACAACACAAAAATCATTAAAGAAATATTTCCTTAAATATATCTAAATAGGTTTTTATATCCATTTATTTTTTTATATTTGTAAAACAGAATAATTTGGAAACAACCTTAGATAGTTTAAGCATGCATATTTTCTACTTGAATTTGACCCTTTAAATGTTGTGATTTTATTAATCGATGAAAATTATTTTTATTTGACCCTTTAAAACGAAAAAATTATGAACCAATACGATTTAAAAGACAAGGTAGCTATTATAACCGGTGCTCGCAGAGGCATTGGTGAAGGAATAGCTTTGATGTTTGCTGCAAATGGTGCAAAAGTAGTTGTAACAGACATAGATGAAAAAGATTGCCAAAGAGTGGTTGACAAAATCGCTAAAGAAGGAGGAAAAGGGCTTGCATTAGAACTCGATGTAACAAACGAAAAAAATATTCAGAAAGTCGTAAAAAGAGTAGTGAGTGAATACGGAAGAATAGATATTCTAGTTAACAATGCAGGCATCTTTATACAAGAAGAATTAGACAAAATGGAAGTGAGTACCATCGACAAAATGCTCAATGTAAACTTGAGAGGTGTGCTCTTATGTACAAAATACGTTATTCCGGAGATGAAACAACAAAACTATGGAAAAATTATCAATATTGCCAGTATAGCAGGCTTTGTCAGTTTTGACTTATCCGGTGTATATTGCGCCACTAAAGGCGCCATCGTTAACCTGACGAGAGAATTAGCTATGGAGCTTAGTAAATACAGGATCAATGTAAATGCAGTTGCTCCGGGTGTTATCGAGACTCCTATGACGGAGAATTTAAGATCAGATAAGGGAATTGCCGATGTCCTCCTGAGTAAAATACCATACGGCAGATACGGCATTCCTAAAGATATAGCGAATGCAGCGGCTTTTCTGGTAAGTGACGATAGTGATTACATAACCGGACAAACAGTTGTAGTAGATGGCGGATGGACAATATATTAGAAATAAAGGCCGAATCAAGTAGAAAATATAGCAGCAAAGAGAGAGAAAATGAAAAGGGGGTGTTGAACTTGTTTAATAACTTTTTGAACACCCCCTATATAGATTTTCAAAATGATTTAATGATGTGGCTTACAACTTACATCAATTGAACCGAAAGCCTGCAGAAAGATAAGCGTTCTGATTTTTTATACTCCCATCGTCAATATTGGAAATATCGAGCAATCCCATATCCCAACCAAGATCAAGAATGATAGGGCCGAATTCCGCACCTACCCCCAAACCTAAACCAGCATCAAACGATTTGTATTGGAGTATTCCCTCTCCAAAAACCTTATCGCTTTCCAATGTAACAGTTCCTGCAGTTACTTTCGACTTACCTCCTACTCCATAAGCCACATAAGGACCTGCATGAAAAACAATGCGTGTTCCCGGCGTAACATCCTGTTTGTAGGCAAAATGAACAGGAATTTGAAGATACATTAGAAAAAAGTGAGATTACACATAGCACAATTGGGACAGCATAGAAAGATCAAAAACCTCTGTCGCGACCTGCTGTAGCTGAACCGAGGTAACGGAATCGATTATTTTCAACGTTTCTTCAGGAGAACGATATTCATGATAATGCAAAAAATTTTTCGCCATATCCAACGCTACATTTTCGTGATTTTCGGCCGAAATCATCATTTGTCCTTTCAGCTGTTTTTTAGCAGTTGCCAATTGACCGGGTGTGAGCCGGGTTTCTTTTAATCGCTGCAATTCATTTTCGACCAACTGCACACAACGCTCCATATGGCGAGGATCACAAGCAAAATACAAGGCGAAAACTCCTGTATCGGTATAAAATGAGACACTCGATTCCACATTATATACTAAACCATTTTTTTCGCGAAGAGCCACATTAAGCCGACTGTTCATACCATTGCCTCCCAAAATATTGTTCAAAAGATATAAAGCATATCTATCGGGATGATACATATCATACGTTTTTCGCCCCATCATCACGTGTGCCTGCATGATCCCTTTGGCAACCCTCTCTTTTCGTATTGAACTATCGGTTGGGATTTCTCTCTTTTTGGACAAAATCCCGTTTGCCGGAATACCGGCCAGATGCTTCTCTACCTGTTTGACCACTTTAGAAAAAGGTGACTTGCCAAAGGAAAAAAACACCATTAACGCCGGATTATATTGCCGCTCCACAAAATTTTTTAAGCGTTGTGTATCGAATGTTTTCAACGATTGAGGATTTCCAAGGATATAATGTCCCAAATCGTGCCCCGAAAACAAAAGATTTTCAAAATCATCATAAATCAAATCCGCAGGAGTATCGAGGTAAGAATTGATCTCATCCAAAACAACTCCCTGCTCCCGCTCAATCTGTATCTGATCAAACGTCGAATGAAAAACCATATCGCTCAACAGATCAACAGCACGAGGCAAATATTCTTCGGGAAAAATGGAATAAACAAAGGTTTCTTCTTTGGTCGTGTAAGCATTTATCTCCCCTCCCACATTCTCCATCCGATTGGCAATATGTAAAGATTTTCTCCGTTTCGTTCCTTTAAACAGCATATGTTCCACAAAATGCGCCATCCCCTCTTCGTCCGGCATTTCATCACGCGTTCCGGTATTCACGGCAAATCCACAATACGATATTTCCGAAAGATACGGATAATGTATAATGCGCAAGCCATTGTCCAACATATGGGTTTGATATTTCATAAATTATCCTTTTCTCTTCTTTTGCAGGTAATTATTTCTTTGTTGAAGCGAATAATCTTTTAATAGCATTATTTCTCGTTGTTATCAATTGACCCGTGAAACGGGATAAGTCCCTTCATAAAATCCGATGATATTCCGCACCATTTCAACAGCCATATTATGCCGATATTCCAATGTTTTGGAAGCAGCATGAGGCGTAAGAACCACATTATCCAATTCCGACAGTTCGGGCAGCACATGCGGCTCGTTTTCGAAAACGTCAATCCCTGCTCCCCATATTTTCCCTTCTTTCAGCGCTTCAGCCAACGCTTTCTCGTCCACCATGTTTCCACGTGCCGTATTGATAAACACCGCCGTCGGTTTCATCATGTTTAGCTCCCTCTCGCCAATCAGGTGAATCGTTTCGGGTGTAGACGGGGCGTTAAGCGAAACAAAATCAGCCTCCTTCAGCAATGTTTCGAGCGAAACGTACGCAGCATCATATAATTTTTCGATAGCTTCATCGAGACGATGGCGGTTATGGTAAATGATTTTCATACCCGAAGCCACCGCTCTTCGCGCCAAAGCCTGTCCGATACGTCCCATGCCGATAATCCCGAGGGTTTTGCCGAAGACAGGCAGCCCCGCTTCGCCATACATACCCCAGCTCACCCCTTCGGGGGTACGAATTTTACGGTCGTAATAGGCTATACGTCTTGCTGTTGCCAACAACAATCCGAAAGCAAATTCGGCAGTAGGTTCTGTCACGCTGTGGGGAATATTGGTTACCACAATCCCTTTCTTTGTGGCATAATCCACATCGATATTGTTGTATCCCACCCCATAATTGGCTATAAGCTCCAACTTTGTTCCCTTGTCCATAATCTCTTTGTCGGTGTAAAAGTTGAAAGCAGGAATAAACACTTCAACGTCAGAAATTAGTTCCAACACTTCTTCTTTAGAAAAATGCGACTTTTCTTTAGGGAGCACGATTTCGTATCTCCCTTCCAATTCCTTTAACCCTTCGGGTCTTAAACGATATGCAGATAAAATTCTTTTCATTGTAGATTTTAAAATTAGGAATGCATGAAAAAATCAGCCATTACACAGCTATTAAAACGAGACAATTACAAAAAGGTTTATAAAAACAAAGAGGACGCCTTTACGTGACATCCTCTTTCGCTCTTCAGGTTGGACTTGAACCAACGACCCTCTGATTAACAGTCAGATGCTCTAACCGACTGAGCTACTGAAGAATCTAATTATTTAGATAGTAAAAACCATGTTCCCGCTCTTCAGGTTGGACTTGAACCAACGACCCTCTGATTAACAGTCAGATGCTCTAACCGACTGAGCTACTGAAGAATTTTTTCCCTTTCTGAAAAGGCATGGCAAAAGTAATATATTTCTAGGAATAATACAACATCTCACGATAAAAAAGTTAAGCCAATGCAAATATCATATTTTATGAAAAAAGGACGCTATTATTTCCAAACTTTTTTCTTACCTTTGAATGACAAACAACCATAATAAAATTTAAATATTGTGATATTCAGATTTTTAATTTTATCCGATGAAGTTGAGAACTTCAAAAGAGAGATCAAAATAGACGCCGATGCCACATTTTACGATCTATACAAAGCCATTATCGACAGTACAGGATACAGTGACAAAGAAATGGCTTCGTTTGTACTTTGCGATGATGATTGGCGAAAAGAAATGGAAATTACGCTGGTAAAAATGGACACATCGTCCGACGAAGATTCGTACTCGATGGAAGAATGTGTCTTGAGCGATTATCTGGAAGATGAAAAACAAAAACTGATGTTCGTCTTCGACTATTTTTCGGAGAGAGCACTGTATATGGAATTATCGGAAATCATCCCGGGGAAAAATTTAAAACAACCCCTCTGCACCCTTTCCGAAGGTGAAGCGCCACCTCAGGTACTGAATCTCGAAGAGATGAAAGCCGGTGATATATCCATCGATATGGATGAATCGTTCTATGGCGATGAAAGTTTCGACATCGATGAACTCGATCGCGAAGGGTTTGAAGGACTTGACGATTTTCCAACCGAAACAAGCGAGGACGATTTGTATTAAATGAATACGTTGCTTGTCTTGCTCGGCCCGACCGGTGTCGGGAAAACGGAATGGAGCATCCGCATTGCCGAAAAGCTGAACAGTCCTATCTTGTCGGCCGACTCACGCCAATTATACACAGGAATGCCTATCGGTACAGCTGCGCCAACGTCCGATCAATTGAGCCGGGTAAAACACTATTTTGTAGGTATCCTCTCACCTGATGAATACTACAGTGCCAGCCGATACGAAGAAGAAGTCATCCCTCTCATACAAAAACTCCATAAAGAACACCCGGTTGTCGTAATGACGGGTGGATCGATGTTATACATCGATGCCGTATGCCGGGGCATCGACGAAATTCCCACCATAGACGAAGATTTACGAAAAGAGATTCAGCAACTGTATCGGAAAGAAGGGCTCGACCCCATTCGCCAACAATTGAAGCTGTTCGATCCCGTTTTTTATCATCAGGTCGATCTCAAAAACCCAAAGCGGGTAATCCATGCACTGGAAATTTGCTTGATGACAGGAAAGCCTTATTCTTCTTTGCGCACAAATTGTTGCAAAAAACGACCATTCCACATCGTAAAAATCGGCTTCACACGCGAACGCCAACAGTTATACCATCGGATCGACGCACGCGTCGACAATATGATCAGCAACGGCCTCATCGAAGAGGCACAACGTCTTTACCCTCTCCGCCACCTCAATTCATTAAATACGGTAGGTTATAAAGAACTTTTCGATTACTTCGACGGCAATTGCGATTTAAACACAGCCATCGATAAAATAAAGCAACACTCACGCAACTATGCACGCAAGCAACTCAGTTGGTTTAAAAGGGACAAAGAAATACACTGGATTAATCTTTCGGACGAAAAAACAGACGTAATGGCAGAGATAATGCATCAACTTTCGCAACTTTAGTTCAAAAATCGTTATCTTTGTTTTCCGATTAACATTATAAATAATCTACATAATAAATGGCTCTCAAACAGGAACAACAACTTAAACAGGTCCAAAAACTTTCCCCTCTGCAAATGCAGGTAATTAAACTGGTGGAACTAAACTCTGTTGAATTGGAAGACCGAATCAAGCAGGAAGTGGAAGATAATCCGGCATTGGAAACGGTTGACCCTGCCGAGACGCACGCCGACGACGAATACGACATTCAAGATGACAATAGAGATAAAGAAGAAGAGAGCCCGCTTTCGCAAGAAGAGATGGCATTGGGAGATTATTTTTCGGAAGACGATATACCCGATTATCAACTGAATTATTCATCATACAACGAATCGCGACAGAGAGAATCTGTCTATTCCGATGAAAAAACGCTCAACGAATCTCTCCTGGAGCAAATCAGCCTCCTTCATCTTAACGAACGGCAAAAAACCATAGCCGAATACATCATCGGCAATCTCGATGAGAACGGATACCTGCAACGCGACCTGAAATCCATTTCCAACGATTTGCTCCTTCAACAACATATCGATGCCTCATCGCTCGAAATGGAAGACATCTTATATGAGATACAAGATCTCGATCCGGCAGGAGTGGGCGCGCGCGATTTGCAGGAATGCTTGTTGCTGCAACTGCAACGCAAAAAACATTCGCCCGAAGTAAAAATTGCCGAGGAGATTCTGACCAACTATTTCGAAGAGTTTTCGCACAAACACTACGAAAAAATCCTGCGTCAGCTCAACATTTCCGAAGAAGAACTGCGCAAAGCCATCGACGAAATTGTATCACTGAATCCTAAGCCGGGAAACTCATGGACCAATTCGCTGGAAATCGCCATGAGCAATATCACCCCCGACTTTATTGTGGAATCTGACAACGGCGAAGTAATCATGTATCTCAACAACCAAAATATTCCCGACCTGAAAGTAAACCGCGATTTTTACGAAATGGTACAAGGATATAATCAAAACAAAGAAAGCATGTCGAACCAAGACAAACAGGCCATGCTGTTCATGAAGCAGAAAATGGATTCGGCCAAATGGTTTATCGATGCCGTCAAACAACGTCAAAACACCTTGCAACGAACCATGGAAGCCATCGTAGGCATCCAGTACGACTTCTTTCTCACCGGCGATGAAACCAAACTCAAACCGATGATTTTGAAAGACGTGGCCGAAAAAACCGGATTCGACATCTCTACTATTTCGCGTGTGAGCAACAGCAAATACGTACAAACCAATACCGGTATTTATCCCCTCAAATTTTTCTTTTCCGAAGCTATGCAAAACGAAGCAGGAGAAGATGTGTCGTCACACGAAATCAAATATATCCTGAAAGAAAGCATAGAAAACGAAAATCCGTCTAAACCCTTAACCGACGATCAACTCACGCAGATACTCAACCAAAAAGGATACATGATTGCCCGCCGTACCGTGGCCAAATATCGCGAACAAATGAATATTCCTGTTGCACGTTTAAGGAAAAAAATTTAGTCTCATTTTTTAACTCATAACAAAAAACTATCCGATGAAATCATTGGCAAAACTTATATCCATAGTTTTTCAACCCCTATTAATGCCGGTCTACAACGTTTTGTTGTTATTTATTTATACTGATCAATTTCGCATGACCTATGCCGGTCATTTCGTCGAAATTCTTCTACCCGTCTTCGTATTCGCGTTTGCCGTCCCATCTCTTATTATTTTGGTGATGTATCGCCTGCATCTCATTTCCAATTTATCGCTCGACATTCGCCACGAACGGTTTATTCCTTATATTTTTACCTTAATTTCTTATGGGTTTATGATTTATTTCTACCATAAAATGGGCATGCCTTTTTGGTTTATCATGCTCAATGTATCATCGCTCATCGTAATGGCACTTGCCATTGTTGTTACCCTATGGTGGAAAATCAGCGCCCACATGTTCGGCGTAGGAGGATTGATGGGTGGTGTAGTGGCTGTCAGCTATTTTGTGGAACACATCAATCCTCATTACCTCATTATGGCATTGTTGCTGATTTCAGGGTTGGTGGGATCATCGCGATTGCTCTTAAAAAAACATACACCCGCTCAGGTATATACCGGATTTTTGCTCGGTTTTATGGTTACGTTTATCTGTGTATGGATTGGAGCATAAAACCCGGGAGCAGTCATTAAAAGTATTTTGTCGATAACGAAATAAGCACTATTTTTACACCACATTTTAAAAACCTTTAAAAATAGAACATATGAATTTTCCTGAAAATGTAAAATACTCTCAAGATCACGAATGGATCAGAGTAGAAGGCCAAGAAGCTTATATAGGCATCACCGATTTTGCACAAAACGAATTGGGCGAAATTGTGTATGTCGATATACCCACCGTAGGCGATACCCTCGAAAGCGGAGAAATATTCGGCAGCATCGAAGCCGTAAAAACCGTATCCGATCTTTTGATGCCTGTATCGGGGAAAGTACAGGAAATGAATGCCGACCTGGACGATGCACCCGAATTGGTGAACAAAGATCCTTACGGCAAGGGATGGATTATCAAAATCTCCATTCAAAAACCCGAAGAGCTCGACAACCTTTTGTCAGCCGAACAATACAAAAGCTTCATCGGCAAATAATAAACATATCAAAAATATGAAACCGGTAGTAAGTATCATCATGGGCAGTACATCCGATCTGCCTATCATGGAAAAAGCCGCCAAATTTTTCGACGAAATGGAGATTCCGTTCGAAATTAATGCCTTGTCGGCACACCGCACTCCTGAAGCTGTAGAGCAATTTGCCAAAAATGCACGAGATCGCGGCATAAAAGTGATCATTGCTGCAGCCGGAATGGCAGCCCATCTGCCCGGAGTAATCGCTTCGATGACTCCCCTTCCGGTCATCGGAGTACCCATCAATTCGTCGCTCGAAGGAATAGATGCCCTGCTTGCCATCGTACAAATGCCTCCGGGAATTCCTGTGGCAACAGTCGGCATAAATGGAGCTTTGAATGCAGCAATCCTTGCTTTGCAAATCATTTCCACAAACGATGAACAGCTGCAGCAAAAACTCGTCAGCTACAAAGAAGGATTGAAAAACAAAATTACCAAAGCAAACGAAGAACTGGCTGCCGTTAAATATAAATTCAAAACCAACTAATCTCATAGCAACGTCAATTATGGATCTCGAGGAAATACAATCAATTATCAACCGCGAAGCCAATGCTATTTTGAATATTCCCGTCACCGAACAATACAACAAGGCCGTAGATTTAATCATTGAACAGGTACACACAAAAAAAGGCAAACTCGTTATTAGCGGCATGGGAAAAGCCGGCCAAATCGGTCAGAATATAGCCACCACCTTTTGTTCTACCGGCACGCCGGCTATTTTTTTGCATCCCAGTGAAGCCCAGCACGGCGATCTTGGCATTCTTCAGGATAACGACCTGCTTCTTTTGATTACCAATTCGGGTAAAACCCGCGAGATTATCGAACTCATCGATCTTGCCCGTGGCATGTATGCCGATATCCCCATTATCGTAATCACCGGCAACAAAGACAGTGTACTGGCCAAAGAAGCCAATGTTCTTCTTCTTACAGGAAGCCCGGCAGAAGTATGTCCGCTGGAACTTACTCCTACCACTTCTACAACCGTCATGACGGTAATGGGAGACATTCTGGTGGTTGAAACCATGAAACGAATCGGTTTCACGGCAAACGAATATGCCAAACGTCATCACGGCGGATATCTGGGCGATGTGTCAAGAGAAAAAAGCAAATAAGCTGCATACTTCGTTTGTTATAGCGGTTTACGCTTGAGAATGAAAAACCCGAAAACAGTGCGTTTTCGGGTTTTTCATTCTTATCGTATTATTCCCGGTTTATTATCTGCGCCGGTAATTCCTTTTAGCATTTTCTTTAGCCCTTTCTCTGGCCTGTTTTTCCTGCATTTTTTGTGCTTCTTCCAATCGAGCCATAAATCCCGATTTTTTCACCGGTTTCTTTTTATTTTCCTGCAATTGAGCCAACAGTTTCTCTTCGTTCACAAACTGTTTGAACATAAAGGTACTAACGATAGTAATCAATGTGGAAAGGAAATAATAGTAGTTCAAACCTGCGGGGTAAGAATTCAGGAAAAAGAACATGAAAAGAGACATAAATACAGGCATATACTTCATCGCTTTCATCTGTTGCTGCCCTGTATCCGTCAGGTTCATGTTGTAAAGTCCGTAAATCACGTTCACGGTGGTCATCAACAAACAGAACAGGCTGATGTGATTTCCCATAAACCGTGTGATAAACGGAATATTGGCACTCCACGAAATAATGGAATCGTAGGTCGAGAGATCATCAGCCCACAAAAATCCTTGCTGACGCAATTCGATAGCCGACGGAAAGAAAAAGAACAAAGCCAATAGAACAGGCATCTGCAACAACATGGGCAGACATCCGCTCATGGGATTCACCCCTGCTCTTCGGTACAAATCCATTGTTGCTTGCTGGCGCTTCATCATTTGCTCCTGATCCTTTCCTGGATATTTTTTTTCGATCTCCATGATTTCCGGTTTCAACACCCGCATCTTTGCAGACGACCTATAGGAATGGAAAGTAAGAGGCAAAATGATCAACTTAACCATCAATGTGAGAATAAAAATGATCAATCCCATATTCCAATTGAGCGAAAGAAAAAAATTGAACACAGGTATTACCAACCCCTTATTTACCCAGTTCAGCCAACGGTAACCCAATTCTACCAATTCCTGCAGATACAATTTGTCTTCCGGATTTTCCACCCCCTTGTCATAAGCTTTCAGTGTGGTATAATGTACAGGGCCAAAATAATACCTGAATCCTGTAGCGTACTCGTTTTTTTCGTGATCAGCCACAATAGGCACCCATGCATCGGCTTTATAATCTTTCAAATAGTTCTCCGAAACAAGAGGTGTAGATGAAAGAATTACACTTTCAAAAGGTTTATCGGGGATAATCACCGAAGTAAAAAACTGATCTTTAAAAGCAAACCATTGAATGGGTTCGGTAATTTCTTTTGTTTCCTTTCGGCTCTCACTCATTTTTTTTGTACCCTGATTATGATACCGGTAATAAATTCGCGAATAGCGTTTCTCAAAGGCGTCTCCCTTTTCCTGACGACGCAGCTTCTGCGACCAGTTAATTTTAAAATTTGTCAGACTCTCGGGATGAAGTCCGTTGTTCATTCCCACGAGTCGGATGTCGAATTTCATCATATACTCGTTCTTGGGCAAGGTGTACACAAAATCGAGATATTGGCTGTCGGAATTCTTCAAGCGCATTGTTACCGTACGGCCATCGTCTGAAACTATCGGCACAAAGGTTTGTTCTGCACTCGACAGTTTCACGCTTTTGCGATTATACAAATCGAGATTAAACTGTCCTTCGTCTCCTTCAAAGAGATAAAGGCTGTCTTTATTGTAACGCAAATATCCTTTTAACTGCACCGAGTAAATGCCACCACCTTTGGTGTCGAGCAAAAGTTTCACCTTCTCGTTTTCGAGAGCTACCAATTTTCTTTCAGACTGTGTGGGGGATACCAACGAGTCGCTTTCTGTTATTGCTGAAGGAGAATCGAAAAAATCGGCTACTTCATTCTTTGCCTGACTGATCGGCGCCACACTGTCGGCAACTTGCTTTTCTCCTGCCACTTTTGCTTTCTCGGTCTCCACCATCACCAACGAATCGCGAATCCTTCGCTCTTCAGCCAGTTTTTCTTGGCTTGGACGATTATAAATTGAAAACGCAATAATAATAGCACCGATCAGCAACAGGCCTATTGTTGTATTTTTATCCATTCTTATTCTTTATACCAAATTACTTTTTTTTATGTTGAACTTTTATTTCTTTATGTTCTTCGCTCATTTTGATGGCAGCATCCATGAAACTCATAAACAAGGGATTGGGCGAAACCACCGTACTATTGTATTCGGGATGATACTGGGTGCCCAAATACCATCGTTTCGAAGGCATTTCAACCACCTCCACCAAATCCGAATCGGGATTTATCCCTGTACACAGCATCCCTGCTGCTTCAAATTCTTCTCTATATTTATTATTAAACTCATAGCGATGGCGATGTCTTTCCTGTATGAGCTCTTTTCCGTAAGCCTTGTAGGCAAGAGACCCTTTTTTCAGCACACAATCATAAGCACCCAAGCGCATCGTGGCGCCCATATTGGTAATATGTTTCTGCTCATCCATCAAATCGATGACATTGTGTTTGGTTTCAGGATCCATTTCGGTAGAATCGGCATCGGCATAGCCCAACACATTGCGGGCAAACTCGATAACCATGCACTGCATACCCAAGCAAATGCCGAAAGTGGGGATATCGTTTTCGCGAGCATATTTCAATACCGTCAACTTGCCGTCGACACCCCGCTGTCCGAATCCCGGAGCAACCACAATACCATCGGCATCCTTCAAAATATCGGCCATATTTTTTTCGTTTATTTTTTCGGAATGGCATATCTGCAAGACCAACCTGCGGTCGTGATAAATGGCGGCCTGAGAAAGAGCTTCTCTGATGGACTTGTACGCATCGGGCAATTCGGCATATTTTCCTATCAGTTTAATGCGAACTTCCTCGGTGGCATTTTTGCGTTTATCAAGAAAAGCAATCCACGCCTTCATGGCCGGTTTTTCTCCCACCGGCATATTCATTTTGCGTAACACCACCTCGTCCATTCCCTGGTCGCGCATCATAATGGGGACTTCGTAGATGGAAGAAACATCAACCGACTGTATTACAGCCTGCTTTTCGACATTGCAAAACAGAGCTACTTTATGCAGAATATCTTCGTCTAACTTTTGTTCGGTACGAAGAACCAGCATATCGGGTTGAATACCCAACGATTGCAGCTCTTTCACCGAGTGTTGAGTCGGTTTAGTTTTCACCTCTCCCGCTGCTTTCAGATAAGGCACATAGGTGAGATGCACGCAAAAACAATTTTTGCCCAACTCCCACCGCAACTGACGAACCGCTTCCAAAAACGGTGTGGACTCAATGTCACCCACTGTTCCGCCGATTTCGGTAATCACAAAATCGAATTTATGTTTAATGCCCAGCTGTTTGATGTTTCGTTTGATTTCGTCGGTAATATGGGGGATAACCTGTACCGTTTTACCCAAATAATCGCCGCGACGCTCTTTCATAATCACATTCTGATAAATACGTCCGGTGGTGATGATATTGTCGCGGGTGGTTTGAATATTGAGAAAACGTTCATAGTGTCCCAAATCCAAATCGGCTTCATGTCCATCCACCGTCACAAAACATTCGCCGTGTTCATACGGATTCAGCGTTCCCGAATCCACATTAATATAGGGATCGAATTTCTGAATGGTAACCTTGTAGCCTCTTTCTTGCAACAGTTTACCCATAGACGATGCTATAATACCCTTCCCCAACGAAGAAACTACACCGCCCGTAACGAAAATGTACTTTGTATCAGCCACGATAATTGAAGTGTTTATATTTCAGATTTTTCAAAGTTGCAAAGGTAAGAAAAAAAAGCCAATGCATGAAAAATCGAAGAAACTTCCTCAGGAATCGAAATTGGTCAGGCCAAAAAGTGAAGGACGTATCAACTCAACAATTTTTTCGAGATAGTAAGCATCTGTTTCGTCAAAAGCAGCCAAACGTTCGCTGTCGATATCCAGCACTGCCCCTACCTCATTCTCGTTCATCACGGGAACGACAATTTCGGAACGCGAAAAACGGCTGCATGCAATGTGCCCGGGGAAAGCTTCCACATCGGGCACGATAAGGGTTTTCCGTTCTTTCCAAGCCGTTCCGCAAACACCCTTTCCATAAGCGATACGGGTACAGGCCACAGGTCCCTGGAAAGGTCCCAACACCAATCGATTCCCTTTCACGATATAAAATCCAACCCAAAAAAACCCAAAGGTTTCTTTTATTGCAGCCGCCACATTGGCCATATTGGCAACAATATCGTTTTCCGACTCGGTAAGAGACCTTATGGCGGAAATCAATTGCACGTATTTTTCTTTCTTGTCCGGCATTTTTCTTTCTCTTTCAAATATTCTTCCTTTGGAAGCAAATGTAGCAAAAATAACAAAACGCATTGTCGTTTTTTATCCGGCAATACGTTTTGTTTTTCAATTACAGAGGAAGCAACAACCCTCGTCAACCGATTCTCTCTCTCGATCTAATTTGCCTGTTGTTGAGCCTCCTCAATCATTTTGGCGTTGGGAAGAATGTAAACTTCAACCCTGCGATTCTGAGCTCTTCCTTCAACAGTACTGTTGTCGGCAATAGGTTGCGTAGATCCAAATCCTTTTGCCTCCATACGGGTTCCCGTTATCCCTTTTGAGAGAAGATAATTGTAAACTGCTTCGGCACGACGTTCCGATAAAGGATTGTTAATGGCGTCATTGCCGGTACTGTCGGTATGCCCATAAATTTTGATATCGGTGTCGGGATTGCTTTTCAGCGATTCGGCAAATTTATCCAGCGACTCGCGCGAAGCCTCGTTCAATGTACTGGAATTGGTTGCAAACAAAATACCCGATTCAAAAGTAACCTTAATGGCCTGTCCTTCGTTAATTTTCTCCACTTGTGCACCCTCAATCTCGGCCAATTCTTTGGCTTGCTTATCCATTTTATTGCCGATGATGGCACCTGCTGTTCCTCCTACTACCGAACCAATTCCTGCTCCCCATGCTGCTCCTTTGCCTCCTCCGGCAATGGCCCCGATGCCTGCACCCAATGCAGCACCGCTTGCAGCTCCAATTCCTGCACCCTGAACTGTCTTGCTTGCTCCACAACTCGATAATGTTAACGTTGCAACCAAGAAAAGTGCAGTTAAAACCAATGATACCTGTTTCATAACTTTTGTTTTTTAATAGAAAAGATTCAATGAATCGCAATAAGCCAATTCTCCCGCTACGATGGCTTCAATTTCATCTTCTGAGAAATCCCTTATCGCATCTTTTTGTGCGTTTTTGATGACGTATGCCAACAATTCTTCCTCATCAATTATCACTTCCGCATCTTCCTCCTCATCCAAAAAGCCTTTTTCTTCATAATACTCATAGACGAGATCCACAATATAGTTTATCTCATCGTCGGTAAACTCGCCTCTCATTTCATCGGGCAAATGCTCTTGTATAAATCTTACGGAATCCTGTTCATCATATTCCAATACCTTGTCTTCCTCGCTCATAATCAATGAATTTTTTAGTTTAACAAGCTGTTTGTTGTAAATATTTCGTAAGTCAATTCTTTATTTGGCTAAGAAATTCATTCCAAATGTAAGAAAAAAATCCTTTCGTTTTGCTTTAATTATCTACTAATTAAAACAACCATTGAAAGAATATGTTCATAAAAAAAGCACCCCAAGAGGATGCTTTTTTATTAGTCCGATATCTTTTGAAGAGAAATAAATAATTTTATTCCTCTTCATTATCATTTTGTTGTGCATTTAAATAAGCTTCGAGATTTAAATAAATAAAAGTAGGAGTTTCACATGAATATTTTTCACCGTTATTATAATCCGACATACTTATAAACAACGAATTTTCCGGAAAAATAATCACATCATTTTCTTCATCATATCTTCCTAATGGATATTCATTTATATCATCAGAAATATTCATGTATGCAGACCCGGTCAAAAAATAACCATATCCCCAGTCAAATCCTATTTGTTGAGGCAAGATAGATGCATTATTTTTGCTATCAACATTAATTACTAAATAAAAATCTCCCTCCAACATATCTTCAGGAGTATTATAAGGGTAACCATCAGCTATACCATACTCATCAAAATCTTCCGACTCCATCGGTTTAAATGGGTTAACCAAACGGTAACGAGTAATTCCACCGGGTAAAGTTGCTTTTTGAATATCCACATAAAAAGGATATAATGCAGGTACTGCAAAGAAAGTTGGAATAAGCCCCTCAATCATTACACCCTTTCCAATGTTTTCCCATTTAATACGAATTACGGAAATTTTTATAGAAGTTTTATTGTTTATGTATGGATTAAAATATTCATCACCTGAAATTCCTATTTCAAAACTATATTTTATTCCTTCTTCTGCTTCAGGAAAAGTCACTACAAAACTCGTTGTTTCTTCTCCGGCATCAAAAGTAACAGTTTCCGGAATATTAAAAACATCATCTGCGCTGAAGACCTTGATTGGAACAGTTGCAGCCGTTTTCGAATCTTCTCTTGATATCGCTACTATTACCTGAGCTAGTTCTGTAGGCTCCAATTCGATGTCAGTTGTGTTTGAATTAGGAAAGAATACATTTTGACAATTTGGAGGAACAATTGGCGAAGGCTCCCTTTCTATGCTGTCTTCGCAAGACAAAAAAGATAGCAATCCAACACTTAGAACGCAAAGAAATATCTTGTTAATTTTCATATTATCCAATTTTATGATTCATATATTTAAAAATGAAACGAGATCTCCTACTGAGCAACCGGAGGATCAACTTTCCGATTATTATCTTCTTCCGATATTCCTTCATTCGCTTCAATTTCACTCTTTGGTACAAGCCATAACAATATCGGATCTTCTGAAGGAATATTAAATTGCCAAGCATCAGGGAATGAAGTTACCCCGTTTTCAACTCTGGTAACAGGTTTCTTCAATCTCATAATATCAAAGTAATAAAAACCTTCTCCCCATAATTCGATTCTTCTTTGAAACCATATTTCGTCTCTAAGTGTTTCCAGTGTAGACGCATTACATTTATAATTCGAATCCCTATTCGTTTTTACGAAATTTTCAAGTAAATTTTTTGCATCGCCAACTCGTCCACTCATGGCTAATCCTTCTGCCTTGATAAATAGCATCTCTTCTGCGCGCATCAAAAACCAATCTTGTGCTGGTATCAAAGTATTTAAATCATTATTATCAGCACCAAATTTAACATTGGTATAAGGACCAAAATCTCCATCAGATGACGCTATTCCAAACCATTTGTCATAAGAAGCATCTGCAACAAGTGGAGATTCTAAATTTTCGTTTAACCACCATCCTTTACGAACATCCGTTTTTGAAATTAAATCATATAAAGGTTTATTGATTTTTTTCCATGCACCGACACCTACATAGCCATCGGTATAGAAAGAACATAAATGCGAAGGCATATTTATAATACCGCTTGTGACAATATCATTATTTTCCGTAATAATATTTGCCCAAATCACAGTATTATCATTTGCATTCCAAAAAGCAGGAACTGATACTTCATCACGAGAGTATGGTCCTGCTCCGGATAAATTTAAAGCCATTTCAGCATCATCCGCTGCTTTTGAATATTCTCCCATTATAAGATTTGCGCGTGCTCTTAATCCATAAGCTACGGCTTGATCTATGTAGCCCTTATCGGGCCTTTTGTAGCCTTCCAATAAAGTAATGGCTTCATCTAAATCATCTTTGATCAATTGATAAACCGCTTTCACAGAAGCTCGAGGATTATTTACCAATTGTTCTGCAGTTGTTTTTTCGGTAACAATCGGAACACAAAGCTTTTCTTCGTGGCCAATGAAAGTAAACTGATGAGTTTGAGCTAAGTTCAAATAATCAAACGCACGCACGGCTAAAGCTTGCCCTCTAAAAGCTTTTAAAGTAGGATCGGTTGTTGCAGAATCTACTGAAGAAATGACCAAATTAGCCGAAGCAATTTGCTTGTAAAAAAGATTCCACATAAAGAGGGTTCGAGTGTTTGTATAAACCCTATCTGCGTAACTTGCATTAGGAGCGAACCAATTATAACCAACATTGGCGCAAGTCATGTCTGCACCATTAGATTCCATCATTAAGCAAGCGGCAGCATACCCGAAATCGTTATGATAATCTTCCCCTAGAATGGCCCCGAAAGCAATCATGTTAGCATACATAGCTGCAACATCGGAAGCCAATAAAGCCGGATTGGCTTCAAAAGCATCTTTCTTCTGTTCTTGAGTTAATGTTCCTCCTTCTGGTGCTGTTTCTAGTATATCTTCACAACTGATTAAGACTACTGCACCCAAAAGGAAAATTAAAATTTTATTAATCATTTTCATATTGTAAATTTATTATATCAGATTATTTATCAAAATGTTATATTTATTCCTCCGGATATAGATCTGATCGGAGTATACAATTCTGCGTTCGAAGTAGTAAAACTTTGACGAGGATCCAATCCTTTGCGCGCAGATAAAAGTGCTACATTGTCAGCAACACAATAAATTCGAAGCTTATTAATATTGAAATGGTTCAATAGCTTACTCGGAAAAGTATACCCCAAAGTAATATTTTGCAAACTTAAAAAATCCGAACTAATAATAAATCTATCCGACATATAATTCGTATATTGATCATTGGAATTTACCCGAGGAACATCAGTATCCGGATTTTCAGGAGTCCATGCTTTCAAAATGTCTTTATGCCAATTTCTCCCTGCATCTGAACTATAACCCGAGTGCATTATGTTAGCATAGGTGTCGTCATAAATTTTTCCACCTAATTGATAAGCAAAAGCAACCGAAAAATCAAAACCAGAATAATTTAAAGAAGTTCCAAATCCTCCATAAACATCCGGAAGAATGTCTCCTAATTCATATTGTGTAGCCGTAGACCAATTAGTTACTTTTTCCTGACCCGTAACATTACCATTTTCATCTTTGATATCTTTATACCACAAAGAAGCTCCAGTTTCAGGATCTACTCCGGCAAATTCCCTAAGATAAAAATTGTACATAGAAGATCCCTCTTTGTATATATAATTGCCATCTATCCATTGCCCTTTTAAAGATTCATCTAAAGAAATGATTCTGTTTCTTAAAAAAGTTGCATTTACATAAACATTCCAAATCAATGAATGCGATTTAATCACATCCATATGTAAATCGGTCTCGAAGCCTGAATTCTTTACAGATCCAATATTCATGGGGGATTCGGTATATCCTGAAGAACCCGGCATAGGTTTATAATACAACATATCATCTGTACGACGTGAGAAAGCTTCTAGGGTACCGTTGAAACGTTGATTGAACATTGAAAAATCTACCCCCATATTGAAATTATAAGAAGTTTCCCATGTAATATTATTATTCCCTTTGTAACTTCTTGCCGTAGCAAATTCTCCATTAGTCTCAGTTACGTCATATTGATCGATATAAGGATAATAATTTATATCCTCAGTATCCGGATAATAGAGTTTATCATTACCCTGTGCTCCATAACTCACTTTCAATTTTAACAGATCAATAAAATCAGCAGACATAAAATCTTCTCTATTTATATCCCATGCTGCCCCTAACGACCAAAAATTACCCCACCGATTTTCTGGAGCAAAACAAGAAGATGCATCTCTTCGATATGATGCAGAACCAAAATATTTTGAATCATAATCATATTTTGCTTGAAAAAGGACACCCATAGTAGCATAAGTATCTGTGTCAGATGAAGTACTAGGTTGAAGAATTGCATTACTGATTTCAGGAATGAAGGGCTGAAAAAGTTTTTGTTTGTAACCGGATAAATGACTGTCTTTTAATTCATAAGATTCATAGCCCAAAAGCAAATCGACATTATTCAAATCAAATCGATTTTGATAAGTCAACAAATATTGCTGATTTGTACTCGTAAAGCGAGATTGAGAGACACCCGCTGCTCCTCCCATAGCAGCAAATTGCCCATAAAACGGATTTAATGTATATTGATATTTTTGATTCGAATTGGTCAATCCGTAATTAATTGTAAATTTTAAACCTTCATACAAATCGGCTATGGCATACCATTTCCCAATAAAATAATCCGTTAAATAAAATTCTTTATTCAAAGCAATTGCTGAAGCCGGATTTGATTGGCTCATAAAAGGACGTTTACTAGGTATCACCTTCCCATCTCCGTAATCATACATAATAAAGCCATTATTATCACGCATGATATTCCCACTTGCATCTCTAATATACAACGGATATATTGGAGCAATATTTGAACTCAAAAAAAACAAATTTCCGGAAGAATTAGTTGTTGTTTGTTCACTTGGGTATTTGCTTTTAGTTTGAACAAATGATAAATTAGAACCGATTTTCAACCAATTCTTAATTTGATAATCGATGTTTGCTCTTGTAGAAAATCTGGAGAAATTGGAATTTTCAATAATTCCGGTATCATCGAGCTTTCCTATGGAAGCATAATAAGATAATTTATCAAGTGCGCCACTAACGTTAACGTTATACTCCTGACGAAGATTATTGGCTTTAAACAATTCATCATACCAATCATCAGGTAAATAAGTAAACTTTCCATCAGAATATCCTAAACTAGCATTAGGATTTAATTTAAAGTTTGTTCCGACGAGTCGTTCATTTTTCGGAACTGTGTAAACCAAATAGCCTAATCCTCCCTGTGAAACATCCAAAAGATTTTTGTTGGCATATTCATGAGCAGCTGTTACGCCTGACGAAATTTTGCTATTATACAATGCTCGGTAAAATGTTTCATAATACATTCCGGCATCAGTCATCACATCATACGAAGGCACTGCACGAGAATTATTTCCCCATTTTGCATCCACTGTAACAAGAGCTTCCCTTGATTTCCCGCGTTTTGTTGTAATAATAATAACCCCATTTGCACCTCTTGCTCCGTATAAGGCATTAGAAGCCGCATCTTTTAAAATCGTTATCGACTCGATATCGGCATTATTAAGAGCAGAAATATCCGAATCATAAGGAATCCCATCAACAATATAAAGTGGGGCATTACTGGCATTAATTGAACCGATTCCTCGAATTCGAATAGAGGCTCCTGTACCGGGTTGTCCATTTGAAGACAAACCTTGTATCCCGGCAACCTGTCCAACCAAAGCATTGGTAATATTGGAAGTTTGACGTTTAATAATATCATCTTCTTTAATTACAGATGCTGATCCTGTAAAGGATTTTTTTGTTGTGGTTCCAAAAGCAGTGATGATTACTTCATCCAACTGAGATACACTGTCAAATAATTCAACAATCATTCCATTTTTTGCTGTAACTTCTACAGTTTCTTTTCCTACATACGAAATAACAAGCGTATTTGCATCAGAAGGCAAATTCAATGTAAAATTACCATCAATATCGGTAACAGTACCAATTGAGGTCCCTTTTACAATTATTGTCGCACCTATTACAGGTAGTCCATCTTCAGCGGATATAACTTTCCCGCTTATAGAACTTACCTGGGCAGAAACCCACCCTATTCCCAATATGAACAGGGTTAAAAACATCATCAGTTTTCTTTTCATAAAACGCTACTTTTAAATTATAAATATGATAAATATGACTTTTTCTTATTTTTATTCATAATCCCGATTAACACAATTACACATTTAATTATAATAGGCAAATATATACGAATTTTTCAAATAAATACTATTTTGATAAGTTTTTTTCTAAATTTTCTATTATTCTATAAGTGTAAGGGACTATTTTTTTATAATTTCATTTATCGTATACCTATTCTCTTATTTTTTATTTTTATTCCTTGTCGAAAACAATCAAAGCCTTTTGATACCTAAAACAATGACAAAGATATAGCATTTATTTTTACATAATGAGAAAAAAAGCGGGATATAATAACAAAAGGCATAATAATACCGCTCGGCTATATAAAAACGACTAAAAACTAAGCAGATAACGAATGATATAGATATACCCTATATTATATTTAAAATTTATATTATTAGGAAAGATCAACAAAAAGACAAAATAAACAAGAAAAGGGAACCTGCCCGCAAGCAAATTCCCTATTTGTCGTCAAACTAAAAACGAACCGATTATCTTATTTATTCTCTATTCCAAGCAATTCTACTTCGAAAACAAGCGTAGAGAACGGTTTAATGGTTCCTCTGTCTTGCGAACCATAAGCAAGGTCATAAGGTACGTAAATTCTCCACTTCGATCCTACAGGCATCATTTTTAATGCTTCGGTCCATCCGGGAATAACTTGGGTTACTCCAAAAATAGCGGGATCGTTGCGATTCAGACTGCTATCGAAAACGGTTCCGTTAAGCAATGTTCCCTGATAAAGAACACGTACCCGATCGGTATCGGTGGGAATGGGACCCGATCCGCGTTTAATGATTTCGTATTGCAAACCGCTGGGAAGCGTTATCACGCCTTCTTTCTTGGCATTTTCGGCCAAAAATTTCTCTCCGGCTGCAATAGAATCCTTGTATTGTTCTTTCAATTGTTCTTCCTGTTTCGCCATTTGACGATTTTGGGCTTCTTGAATTTCTTTCTGAATATACATATTGGCATCCATCTTACCGAGTGCCAAATCTTCATTCTTGATCACTCCGGCCAAACCGGCCAACAAGGGATCCGTTTTGATTCGCTTGGTGGAATCATCACCAAATACAAACTTGTTGAACTCGGGCAACATTTGCTGCGAAATCTGATGTCCGATGCTCAATCCCTGAATATATGCCGACTTTTCTTTTCCGGCAGTGAGAGCTTCTTTCAATCCTTTGATAAAATCGTTCAGTTTAGGAGCATTTATCTTATTCAACGAATCGATTTTTGCTTTCATTTCTTTCTCAAGATTCTGTTTTTCAAGCGAATCTTTGGCAGCAGAAATCTTCATCTGGTATTCATACTCGATGTTGGATGTGTTTTCGATTACTCCACTTTGTTCCAAAAATTGCATAAGTCCTTGATCGGCTAAACTAACGCCATAAGCATACGAAAGCGTATCAACGGGGTCTTTCAGCGAAGCTTTCGGCGTAGAACTTCCATTACAGGAAGCAAACATCATACTGCATGCAGCGAAAGCAGCAAGCACATAAAAACTTTTTCTTTTCATTGTTCTCTTTTTTGGTGTTAATGAATTTATTTACACGATGTATTATGAAGATTCAAAATCTTTGATGACAAAAATACGATTTTAATATAAATAATTCGCTTTTTCACGAATAAAAAACTACATTTGCTGTATTCTAAAGTATTTTTAACAGATTAAGTGATAATGAAAAAGAAACTAGTAGTCCTGACAGGTGCGGGGATGAGTGCAGAAAGCGGCATTTCCACTTTCCGCGATTCGGGTGGTTTATGGGAACAATATCCGGTTGAAGAAGTAGCCACTCCAGAAGCGTTTGCTCGAAATCCTGAACTAATGCTCAATTTCTACAATGCCCGGAGAAGGGAATTGCTGAAAGCCAAACCCAACGAGGGACACAAAGGCTTGGCAGATCTCGAAAAATATTTCGATGTGAGCATTATTACGCAAAACATCGACAACCTGCATGAACGGGCAGGAAGCAGCCATGTAATCCATTTGCATGGCGAACTGATGAATGCCAGATCCACAGGCGATCCGTCGTTGGTTTACCGGCTTTCGGAAGATAATCCCGATATAAAAGTGGGTGATGTATGCGAAAAAGGCTATCAACTGCGTCCGGATGTGGTGTGGTTTGGAGAGCCTGTACCCATGATTGAAGAAGCGATAAGAATAACGCGGCAGGCTGATATTTTTGTAATTATCGGCACATCGATGGTAGTATATCCTGCCGCAGGTTTGTTGAATTATGTACCCAACGCAGTGCCGATCTACCTTATCGATCCCAAAGACGTGGCAATGCACCGACGCGATATCCATCACATTCGTAAAGGGGCATCGGAGGGAGTAAAAGAATTGAAAAAACTGTTGTTGAAAGACGAACCGTAAAAAAAGCTGCCTCTGCTGGGCAGCTTTTTCATGTTCCGAAAAAAATCACCGTTATTGCTGTTGCAACTGTGCTTCACTGCTTTCTTCTTCGGTAGGAACAATAAGCTTGTATCCTTTACCGTGAATATTGATTATCTCGATATTCGGATCTGCTTTCAACAATTTACGCAACTTGGTAATATACACATCCATACTTCGGGCATTGAAGTAGGTATCTTCTTCCCAAATCTGCTTCAGCGCGTGATTGCGTTCCAATATATCGTTGGCGTGAGCGCAAAGCAGGGCAAGCAATTCCGATTCCTTGGTTGTCAACTTGGTCTGCTGATCACCAATGGTAAGCAGTTGCTTCTGCGTATCGAAAACCATGTTGCCGAATTTATACACTTGCTGTTCTTTGGCCTTTTTGCCTCGCACACGACGAATGATGGCTTCGATACGAAGTACCAGTTCTTCCATACTGAACGGTTTGGTAATGTAATCATCTGCTCCAACTTTGAATCCCTCTACCACATCCTCTTTCATATTCTTCGCCGTTAAAAAGATAACGGGAATTTCACTATTGATAGATCGGATTTCCTTAACGAGGGTTATTCCGTCTTTCTTGGGCATCATGATATCCACAATACACAAATCGTATTTCGTTTTCACAAATCCTTTAAAACCGGCTTCCCCATCCGGGAAAAGATCAGTTTCATATCCTTTTGCCTGGAGATATTCTCTAAGCAACATGCCAAGATTCTCATCATCTTCGCATAAAAAAATTTTTAATTTCTCTTCCATATCATTTTCTTGTTATTACGGGTAAACTAATTATAAATTTAGTGCCTTTGCCGACTTCGCTTTCGGCACGTATTGTTCCTTTATGATCGGTAACGATTTTATACACATACGCCAAGCCAAGGCCAAAACCTTTTACATCGTGAAGATTGCCTGTGGGTATACGATAAAACCTGTCGAATATCTTTTTCAGGTATTCTTTTTTTATACCAATCCCATTATCCTCGATGGAAATTAAGAGTTTGTTCCCTTCATTCCACGTTCGTATCATCAATTTGAGAGGGACATCTTCACGCCGATATTTCAACGCATTGTCGAGCAGATTGAAAAGCACATTGGTAAGATGCATTTCATCGGCCATCACAAGCGAATCTTCGGCTTGCAGATCAATATCGAGACTCCCTCCAAATTTCTCCACTTTCAGCACATGGGTATTCGCCACATTCACAACCAAATCGTTGACATCCACTTCTTTCATCTTCAGCGTGGTATGTTGTTTGTCGAAAAGCGACATTTGAAGCACCTTTTCCACCAGAAAGCTCAAGCGCTTGGTTTCATCGTTTATCACACCGGTTACATGTTTAAAAACCTCAGGCGATTTGGTGATGGATGGGTCTTTCAACATTTGAGCAGCCAACGAAATGGTTGATACAGGGGTTTTCAACTCATGTGTCATGTTGTTGATAAAATCATTCTTCATTTCAGACAAACGCTTTTGTCTGAACAAGGTCACGATGGTGTATATAAAGGTAATCAGCAGAAGAAACGTAAATAGCAGAGACGGAATAAAAAACTTCATTTCTGCCGATATATAATCCTGCTTCGAAGGAAAATACACCCTCAACGTATTCAATTTTGCCGGTGGATCGTTTGGAAAAAGAGTTTGTGTATAGATAGCCTTTTCATCTTTAGGATTGAAACCCGGCGAAACATACACTACCCTGTTGTTATAATCGATTACCTGGAAACTGTAAGGTACATTCATACCGTTTGACAACAATTCTGAACGAATATACGCATCCAATTGTCTGAAATCGATACGTTTTTCAATAGGCTCTTCGCTTGCTCGGTACATAATTTTAAGAATCACTTCATCCAGGAGCGCCTGTTCGTGTAAATAACGTTTCGATAACGATTGCTGCATATCGTATGAGGTCTTCGGAATAGAACCGGCACCATGATGGGGAGAAATAAAGACTCCCGTCGATTGATCCATCGGAGTGTTGCTGCCCGATATACCTTGCTTCAGATCCGAACCGCTTTCAGAAGGTGTGGCAATCGTTGATTCCGACGTCTTGCCCATTGTGCTCGAACCACCGTATTGAGGTTGTCTATATTGATAATATCGGTTTTCCGACTCAATCATATCTTCCTGCAAATAACGGTAGGTCTGATCGATTTCGAGCTGTTTAACTACATTATTCAAACTCTTTCTCACTGCTTCGTCAAACTGTGCATTTCGTGCACTGATCGTTATTTTCATATAATGAACCTGTAAGAAAAGCAGTGCAAAAAAAGCAACAAACATCACCACGGCAAGTAACCACATGGTTGATTTTTTCATACATTCCTATTTTAAAGATCGTCTTTTTCTTTTCTATTTAACAAATAAACGACTTTTTTGTTTAACATTTCATCTTAAAATTAAAAAATTAACGTCGTATAATATTATTTAATAATATTTACACGACGAATACTCTTTTTGGCTTTGTTTTTTATATTTGTTTCAATAAAAACAGACTGTTTTTCGAATTTTCCCTTATCTCATTTTGTCTTGGCGAATAAATGTATTTATGGGATTCGGCTGAAAACTTTGGCCGGTGGTAACCTTCTTATCTTTTTGAACTTTTTTGAAAACCCATTCCTTTTGCAGCGTGAAATTGAAACAAGTGGAAACAACGATATCGACCATGATACGAGTAATCTTGTAATCGATAGAGAAAAATGTTGACACAAAATAAGTTCCTGAAGATTTTAGCATAATACTGTTAATCACAGTGATAGAAAATTTCAACAACTGCTTGAACAACGAATTGTGATACACCGCACCATCGGAGTTAAAGGTCCATTGCTTATTGAGCATAAAATTAATAAACGCCCCCACAATTCCTCCAATAACAATACCCAAAGTATAGTGAATATGAAACACCTCAACAACGAAGATCATTATTCCATAGTCCACCATTCCCCCAATTAATGCGGAAAATTGTGCTTTAGTAAAAACAATAATGTGCTTAAGCATTTTCTTTTTTTCTGCTTTGCAATTCTTTTTCTTTTGCTATACGCTCTTCAGCATCGCGTTGATTGGCGAGTCGAAGCAATTTGCGACATTCTGTAAGGTTAGAAATAAGTAAAAATACACAAGCTGCACTTGCAAGATAATTAATGGAACCGGGAATAAATACCTCTAAAGTAATAATGGTTGCCAATAGCAATCGAACTTCCGTTGGTCCAAAAATACCCGAATCGATCGAATATTGTCCTCCGACTTTGTAACGAAGCTGAGCCGTAATCATCTCCCAACCATACATCACTACGAAAAGAAAGCCCACATATTTCCAAGGCCCCTGAGCATAAATCATATATCCTAACCCGATAAGGATAGTACCAATCCAATCAACCGTTATATCCAATGAAAAACCATACCATTTACGGGGTTTATTTCGATAATATGCCAACCGTCCGTCTAACGAATCGCCAAACCAATTAATAAGGAATCCGGCTAACGAAAGTAATAACCAATAGCGGCTCACAAAAGCGCCCAATATAAAGCTGCAGGCAACCAAGATGTTTCCGAAGAAACCAATGGCCGTTAATCCGTCGGAACTTATCCACGATGGCATTCGCTGTACCAAGTAAGCAATGGTTTTTTGCTCCACCTCGCGTAAAATATTGGTCCTTTCCCGATCTTTGGCAATCAGCTTCAGCGTTTTCGCCATATTTTCATTATTCTCTTCCATTTCCCTAACATTTAAACTTTTTCTTTACCATTCTTAATAACGATATTCCTAAAACAAAAAACTTTTGACACACGCCACAGGCTACAAGATCTCAATCGTATAACTAGGCGTCGTTAGAAAAATTTAAACTCTGAACTTTTTTGTTCTATTTCTTAAAAAGAAACCACATATTCCCGGTTGCATTAAGTGCAAATGTAACCGAATAATTTGATATTACGAAAATGTTACAAAAAAAGATATAGTTAAATTTTATTAATTTATAGCACTTACTCGATAGATGTATCAATCTTGATGCTGATAACAGGCCTGGGAATCAGCTTTTTGGAAAACACACTCCGATACCAGACCACACCCGCTTCAATTGCCGATTTCGGCATTAACCAGTATTCTGAAGTTACCCCTACATACGGCTGTGGCATCATGGGCATGGGCTTATTACGTGCCTGCTCATTCCAATAAAGAGGAGCGCCTCCGAACAGATTCATGTAGAGTCCCTCGTCAAACATGAAACGACTGTGTACGTTAAATATAACGGACGATTGGTTGATCCCTAGAGTATTTTTAGACGTAGTCGTATAATTTATCCCGCTTTCGATGAGAAAACTCTTGTCGGGAGAATAATTCATGCCGAATAATACATTCCAAAAAGGTACGATTCCATAGTTGGAATGGTAATAGAGATTAGATGAAAATGTAGTAGTTGGATTTAAACTATACAAGGCTCCTACATTGATCCAGTAGAAATTTTGTTTACCCCCGGTTAAAGGTGCATCGGTTAATCCAATAGCCGTTGAAGAAGATAAACTCCAACGTGGAGTGAGGGTGAATAGAACCCCGGCAAGAGTGTTCCGGGAATACCGGAACTCAGAGCTCCAACCGAAAAAACTCATGGGTGAAGAAGCGGGGGGCTGAAAAACAGCAGAGAGTGGAGGATAAATCCGATCAATTTTGAACGATTCCCACGGATTTAATGTACTTGACGATATATGAATAGGCGACAACGGCATATCACGCATCATCCTCATGGAATCGAATATCTGTATGGGTGTTTCACCCGAAGATTCCACTTTAACGGTATCTTTTCCCGTGGCAACGTTTTGAGCTTGCATCCCCAAACTGCAGAAAAAAAAACCTGCTAAAACCATAAGGTAAAAATAGAAAACTTTCATCCTGAATCTCCGCTTTATTAGTGTAAAAGTAGTAAATTATTTTATATGTTTATCCTTACATAGGAAATTATTCCATCCTGATTTAAACAGATAACAAGTTCAAGTGAAATCGGCATTACAACCTTTTCAATGCTTCCTTAATGACGGCCTCAACCGATAAAGCAGGCGACTCTTTGACAATCTTTGCAACAATTTTTTGGGAATTATTCTGTGAAAACCCTAGCATAACCAACGCCGATACAGCTTCTCTTGCCACAGCCGAGAGTGTCGAGATCCTTGGTAATGATATCATATCGGCATCTTCAGCCGTTTGGATTTTGTCCTTTAAATCGACAATGATGCGTTGTGCCGTTTTGACACCAATACCTTTCACAGATTGAAGCAGGCCTACATTTTCAGTAACAATTGCCGCTTCCAATTCTTTGGAATTAAGGGAAGACAGCATGACTCGAGCTGTAGAAGGTCCAACGCCCGAAACACTGATGAGAAGCAAAAAAATATCACGTTCGTGTCGTTCTGCAAAACCATAAAGCACATAAGCATCTTCGCGAATGGATTCATAAATATAGATTTTTGCCGATTTTCGGCTATTGAGCGCAGTATACGTGTTCAACGAGATATTTGCCTGATACCCCATACCATTGCATTCCAACGTAATGGAAGCAGGGGTAAGCTCAATAATTTCACCTCGGATATAATCAATCATATTTCACAAAAAATAATTCGAACAATGCATTTATTCCGTAAATATAACGTAAACGAATGGAAAACGAATAAAATAGAAAAAAAACCTAAATTATCCGAATGTTGAAAAAGAAAAACAAGAATAACAAAAGTAGCAAGAAAATGGGAAACATAAAACAGAAGGAGGGAAAACTAACAAGCCGAACGTAATGTCCGGCTTGTCGACTGAATTATTGAAAAATGCAAGGTGCTCAAATCATTTCTTCGATATTCCACACAAAAGCACGTAATCCCAAATTTTCGGCTTCCTCATCCAGCTCTTTGAGATATTTCAATAAAGGAGCTACGCGATTATCTTCAACAACGGTTAAAATAGCGTTGTTTATCGATGGCCAAGCATGTGTTCCATAATGCGGTTCTCCTGCCTTGCTTCCTCTCCCGTACACTTCCTTCCACGAAGTGAACCCTCGGATATTCAATCTCGAAAGATTATCGACGATTACATTATAATGCGCCTGGTCTATTACTATCATTACTGCTTTCATAATTGCTGTTGTTTTTAAATTGTTGTATTCGTATCGCCCGTCGCACTGTTGTTTTCTTCGGCAGTTTCGATCAATTTTTTTCGATGTATTCTGCGTTTGCGATTAACGCCATAACTACCGAAAATGGAATACAATGCAGGAACAAGCACTAGGGTAACAATAGTGGAGAAGGTCATACCACCTACGATGGATACACCCAACGACCTCCATATTTCGGAACCTTGCCCTGTGCCGATAGCCAACGGAACCATACCCAAAATAGTAGTTAAAGCCGTCATCAATACCGGACGGAGTCTCGATCGCCCACCATGAACCACTGCTGTGATAATAGACATGCCTCGTTCACGATTCAAGTTGATATAATCGATAAGCACAATACCGTTCTTCACCACCATACCAATCAACATAATGAGCCCGATAAAAGCCATAATACCCAACGGAATGTTCGTAATGGTCAATAACAGAAGCGATCCGATAAAAGCAAAAGGTACAGACAAAATAATGATAAACGGGTAGGTAAGCGATTCGAACTGCGAAGCCATCACAATATATACCAATAGCACAGCGATGATGAGTAAGACGGTGAGATCGCCAAAAGACTCTTGCTGATCTTCGAGCGAACCGGTAATATCCACGCCGATTTCGGATGGAATTTGGGTAGTATTGATAGCTTGCTGAACATCGAGCACTACTTCGTTCAATGCACGACGATAAATAGTTGCCTGAACCGTTACAATACGCTGACGGTCTTTACGATCGATCTGCGGAAGCGAGGAACTTTCTACTACGGTTCCTAAGTCGCGTATCCTGACGCCTACTCCCGTGGGAGTATATACGAGAATGTTTTCGACATCCTCGAGAGATTGACGGTATTTTTCTTCGAAACGCACCGTTATATCATATTCATCTCCTTCTTCGCGATATTGGGTCATAACGAGACCATTGATTCGGTTTCTGATGGCACCGGCAGCAGTACTCATCGTTAAACCGTTTAATGCCAATTTTTCACGGTCGAATTCAACCTGATATTCTGTACGGTAATCCTTACGCGATATGGTTACGTCACGCAATCCCTTAATATCGGAAAGTTTTGCTTTTAAATCGGCAGCAATACGATCGGTAGTAGCCAAGTCGTAACCATATATATCCACATTCACATAACTTCCACCCATCGTCGACATCCTACCTCCTCCGGGTTGTACTTGATAGCGATACAATTCCGGATATTGGGAAAGATCCTTACGAATTTCGTCGGCAATTTCATAAATAGTCCTTTTTCTCTCTGCCGCATCAACCAGTCGAAGGGTAAAAGACATCAAATGGGTGCCGTTATCCATCATGGATGCAATTAAATTATCTTCATCGGCCTGTCCTACCGAAAAAGAAATAATCTGGATCTCGGGGTACTTCTCGCTAAGCATTTTTTGGATTTTCAATCCTACTTCCCGAGCTATTTCCACACGCGTACCTGTTGGCATTTCGATGGTCATGCCGATTTGGTTATTATCCGATGACGGGAGGAACTCCGTTTTCAGGGTAAGAGCGCAAATAATAACGCCGCCTATAAAAATAGTTGCGATAATACCTACGGTATGCCATCTTTTGCGGGCTGCCCAATTAACAAGCTTGGCATAATTCTTGTCGAGGTTGTCCAGCAAAGGAAGGATTTTTTGGCTGTACCAGATATCGAATTTATTCTTATTCATATCTTTCGTAGCACGCAACATGTAAGAACTCATCATAGGTGTCAACGTCATGGCAATGATCAATGACAGCAAGATGATGATGGTTACCATCCAACCTAATTGCTCAAACAAAATGCCGGCCAATCCGGTTGTCATGGTCATAGGAAGGAATACGGCCACAATGGTAAGGGTAGCTGCTACAATAGACAACGAAACTTCTTCCGTACCATAAACAGCAGCCTGTCGCGGACGACTTCCTTTTTCGAGATGCGTCGTTATATTTTCCAATACCACAATGGCATCGTCCACCACCATACCGATGGCTATAGACAACGACGAAAGCGATATAATATTGATGGTGTTGCCTGTAATATAAAGATAAATAAACGATCCGATCAACGATATGGGAATCGTCGTTAAAACAATGATCGTTGCCCTCCATCTTCCCAAGAAAAACAATACAACAACTCCCACTATAATAAGGGCAAGCAAAATGGTTTCCAGCAAACTGTTGATGGCGACTTGAATATAATCAGACGTATCAGTCACCACTTCGATTTGAATATCGGGAGGCAAATTTCTTTGCAGTTGGGGAAGTTGCTCTTTCACCGCTTCGGCAATGGCCACCGAGTTAGCTCCCGTTTGTTTTTGTACTATGATAGAAGCACTGCGTCGACCGTTCGTGTAATTTTCGAGAACACGACTTTTTACCGTATCGTTTACAGTTGCCACATCGCGAAGATAAATAGGCTTTCCTTGACTATTGCCGACAATAAGAGCGTTCAAATCGCGACTTTCGGCCATTTCTCCTTCCAGACGCAACATATACGTTTGCGTTCCGATATCGAAATTACCTGCCGGCACATTTACATTTTCAGCAGCAATTATCTGAGCAATTTGTTCAAGAGAGAGATGATAGGCTTCCAGCTTTTGCGGAGCAACATTTACTTGGATCTCGCGTTGAGGTGCTCCGCTGACAGAAACTGTACCCACACCCGAAATACGGTTCAACGGATTAACAATCTGATCATCCAATATTTTATACATCGCCTCCGCACTTTCATCGGCAGTGGCCGAAAGGGTCATCACAGGCATCATATCTGCACTGAATTTCAAAAGCATCGGATCGGTAGAACCGTCGGGGAGCAATTGTGAGGACAATTCCAGTTTATCCCTCACATCATTCATTGCATTGTCAGTATTGGTCCCGTATTCGAATTCGAGTATAATAACCGATATTCCGTCTCGCGATCGAGAATTGATATGTTTTAAATTTTCTGTGGAGTTAAGAATATCTTCCAACGGGCGCGTTACGTTTGTTTCCACATCTTCGGCTCCTGCTCCCGGATAATATGTCATTACCGAAACAACATTCAGTTCGATATCAGGAAGCAAGTCGATGGGTAATTGAAAATAAAAAATAAGCCCAATGAGAACAAGCCCGATAAATATTAATGACGTTCCAACAGGTTTTTTGACAGCGGTTTCGTATGGTTTCATTTTTGATGATTTTATGATAAATAACTACACAATATATTATCGTACACTTTCAACTTCAACTTCGGCACCATCAATCAATCCTGCACTTCCTTCTACAATCACTCTGTCACCTTCTTTTAATCCCGAAACAATTTCGTATTTATCGTTAATTCGTACTCCGAGTTCTACTTTTGTATATACGGCTTTTCCGTCTTTTTCCACGAAAACGTAGCGATCGTCGGTACCGGTCTGTTTCAATACGGCCATATCGGAAACAACAGGGTGATCTTCAGTACCGAAATTCAGGGTGACACGAGCAAACATTCCCGGACGGAGCAGTTGATTGGGGTTGCCAACCTTAATCTCAACAGGGAAAGTATGCGAAATCGGATCGATTGTCGGATATATTACGGAAACTTTTCCATTAAAAACCTCATCACCCAACGCATCCGCCTTTATTTCGGCCGGCATATTCTTTGTCACCCGGGTGAAATACGATTCCGAAACGTTTATCAACACTTTAACCGGATTAATGTTTTCCACAACGAGTATGGGTAATTGAAGCGCAACATCTCCCGGATCATAATTCCTGGCAGACACCACGCCGTCAATGGGACTTATGAGAGTGGTGTTTTCGATCAGGTTGTTTATCAACGTTTCCATTACCTGAATCTGGCTTTCCAGCTGATCGAGTTGCTGTTTAGAGATACCTCCCACCTTGTAAAGTTCCTGATAACGCTCATAATCTCTTTTCAAGGTAGCAAGCTGAGTTTGCTGCTGCGATAAATTGGTTTCGTCCATCACGACCAACTTTTGTCCTTTACGTACCGATGAACCCACATCCACATAAATATTCCTGATGCGGCCTCCCATAGCCGGAGCAATATTGTTTCTAACATCGGCTTCAACGGTTGCCGTAAAGCTCGCCAACTGATCTACCGGAACAAATCGTACTTCTTCTACACGAACTTTTCTTTTCTGCGAAGTTTCTTCGCTATCACGTGAAGTACCTTTTCCTCCACAAGAAGAAAGCAGCAGCAAGGCAACCAAAGGTGTAAACTTAAATAAGTTATAGGTTTTCATAAGACAATCTTTTTATTTTTATACTTATTAATTTTTTGAATCGATAGGGGTAATTTTATATCCGAGTACTTTCTCCAAATCGGCTTTAGCAGCCAAATAATCGTAAATGGCATTTTTGTATTGCAGCTCTGCATTCGTAACCGCCAATGCTGCAGCATTGAGTTCCACAATTGTTCCCAGACCGGTTTCATAGCGCTTCAAGGTAATTTCGTACCCTTTTTTTGCTTGCTCTACCGACGATTGAGTAGCCATAATCTGCTTAACACTTTTATTGATCAAATCGATGTTGTTTTTTACCGCCAATTTGAGGTTCCTTTCCAGATCAACCCGTTGATAACGGAGTTGGGAAAGTTGAACTTCGGTCTGTTTCAGGTTATGATGACGCTGTCCTCCGTTGAAAATGGGTATCGACAAGGTAACCCCAATCGTGGAATACGGGTCCCATTTGTAATTGCTGAATTTGAAATCGTTGTTCTGACTGATGTACGTATACTGAAATGACGATACCAGCGAAGGAGCATATTGCAATTTCTGCATTTCATACAACTTCTGAACTTTATTGGTTTGGAGATCAAATTTTTTCAAATCGCTGTTGCTCATCAGAGAGGTATCTGCAGGAATAATGGCATCAAACATCACCTCGTCATAATCGCTAAGCGTCCCAACCACTTTCAACGGTACATCATCGTCAATTCCCATAAGCATTTTCAACTGCAATTCGGCAATTTTCATCATATTCTCTGCCTGAAGGATGCTCGGAATAAGACTTTTCAATCGCACTTCAGCAGTGATCACATCATACTCCGGTGCGATTCCCTGTTCATATTTGTTTTTAATATTTTCCAAATTGATCGAATCCGTAGCATACGTTTGTTTAAAAAGCAGATAACTGTCGTGCGCCAGCATAAAGCTGTAAAACGATTTGGTTACCTGATTAACCAAATTGATTTTCGACGAGCGGGCTTGTTCCATAGCTAATTGAATATCCACTTCGCTCATCTGAATGTTTTTCCATAAGGATGGCACAACTAACGGCATACTTACGTTCACACCTCCCGTGTACATATTCCACCTGCCAACTTGGAATCCACCGTTACCATCTCCCCCCGATGGGGTCATCAATTTACCCAACACCTCGATAATTTCCAACTCTTCGGGCTCGAAATCTTCGGGGTTAACATCACCTCCCAGTCCGAACCCATTATCCATATACATGGTCTGTTTTTTGATAGTTCGTTGATACTGCCCAATCAAATTAATCTCGGGCAACAAAGCCCCATAAGCGCTCTTTTTGGCATATTGCATTTTGGTAATTTCCATATCGGCAACTTTCACCGTAGGATTTTCGTTTAATGCTATTTCCAGCGCCGTATTCAAATCAATTGCCAAACTGTCTTTTTGCTGTGCTGTTGCTGTGGATAACCTAAATAATCCGCAAACAACAGTTACAAATAAAATCGATTTCGGTTTCATCATTTTAAACATTATTATTGTTCGATTTGGTGTTTCATTAAATATTCATCCACTATTTTAATGCCTTTTTCCGTAGAAATGCCCCGTATGAAATTGATCATCATGGTGGATGTTAATTCTGAAAATGAAAAAGGAGGTTTCTCGAGATACGATGCACGGATATAAACAGAAGTGCTTTCCTCCACAAGAAATGCCACGACTTTTACATTCAAATTCTCACGAATAACCCCTTGTTCTATCCCTTTTTGCAAAAACTTGATCAAAAAATCGTTGGCTTTATTGTGCTCGTTTTTCAAGAAAGCATTTACTCGGGGATAATACTTATAAATATCTTCGTAAAACTTTACATTGACAAACGATGCGGTTTTGTGTATTTCCATGATATGTAAAAAAACTTCGATCACATTATCGCATTGTTCCATAAATTCACGTACCAATTGGTTGCGTTGCTCAAACTCGTGTTTCAAATAACTCAAAAGCAAATCTTCCTTGTCTTTGAAATTTTCGTAGATGGTTCGTTTTGAAATACCCAACGACGAAGCCACTTCGTCCATCGATATGCTTTTTACGCCATATTGAAAAAACAAACGGCCGGCTTGCTGAATTATTCGATCTTTTATATTCATTGCTATCTCAAAAAAACAGGGCAAAATTAGAAATTAAAACTCAAAAAATAAAAACAGTTTTCCAAGTTTAACAATCTTTACACAAAATTCGCTGTAATCGCAATCTATAAAGGATTAAGGAAGAAATAAGGAAGAAGTTTTGAAGCACATTTTTTGATGAAAATCAATCGATAATCTATTATTTAACACTTTAGTAAAGATGTTTGTTTTCATGATTCGGAAACTTTAGCTATTTTTAGCACCTTATTTTGCTGTTTGTAAGATCCGTTTTATATGGAAGAAAAAAGAATAACACCATTTGCAGGATTCACTCCTCAAACGATCAGTTTTCTTCGTGAACTCAAAGAAAACAATAACAAACAATGGTTTGAAGAGCACCGAACGATATACGAGAACGAACTGCTTCACCCGTTCAGGGCGCTCATCGGTATGATTTCGCCTGCCATGTACTCCATCGATCCACGCTTTGAAATGCGTCCCAACCGAATTCTTTCACGCATCTACCGCGATATCCGATTTTCACAAAACAAAGATCCGTACAAAAGCTCCATGTGGATGAGTTTTCAGCGTACGGGTACCCAATGGGAATATTTTCCGGGATACTTCATGGAGCTCAATACCGAAGAATGCTGTTACGGATTGGGACTCTTTATGCCAAAACGCAAGGTAATGGATCGTTTTAGAGAAGAGGTAGAGTTTCAGCCCGAAACGTTCAGAGAAATGATAGAAAAAAAGGTATTGCAACGAGGCTTCATTATCGAAGGAGAAAAATATAAACGACCTCTTCCCGGTAAACTTTCAGAGAGGTATCAACAATGGATACAACGCAAAAACTTTTATGTAATAAAAACACTGCCGCTCGACGATGAAAGAATTTATTCTGAAGCATTGGCACTTTTGCTGATCGATGATTTTACACAATTGGCCGATTTATATCATTTTTTGGCGGAAATTGCCGAAAGTTAGTGTTTGTGATAAGGTCAAGGCTGCTTCAACGATGCTAAGCCGATGCTTATCCTTCGCTAAAAAGTACCTTAAAGCGAAGGATAAGCGAACAAAGAGCGAGGAAGGTACAGCTTTGATACGAAGAAAACAGTTATCTTTATTGTGTGTCGTTCATCTGTAAATATAGATAAACTTTCATCAAACAGCCCGAATAAGCAATAATAGAATTTATATTCGGCTGTGTGCCGATTGAAAAATATCCTGTACATTTGTGTCTCATTCAAAATAAAGCAAGCAAAAAGTAACGGGTATGATTTGCTTCCCGAACGCGAAAATCAATTTAGGACTTCATATCGTGTCTAAACGATCGGATGGATATCACGATATCGAGACCATTTTTTACCCTATGGGGTTAAAAGATGCGCTTGAAATTATTCCCATCGATCCCGGTTCCTTTAATCCTTCTTCGAATGAAAGGTTGTCTCATGTCTGCAATAAAGGATTCAATGGCCTTCATCCCTTCACCCTTTCTTCGAATGAACGGGGATTTCGATTTTTTCCTTCCGGTATGCCAATAGAAGGGGATATCGACGACAACATGGTAATCAAAGCATTCAACCTACTCGCAACAGAAAAACAAATCCCACCCATCGCTATTTATCTGCTGAAAAAAATCCCTTTCGGCGCAGGTTTAGGCGGCGGTTCGTCTGATGCGGCTTTCATGCTCAAACTGTTGAATGAGGCCTTTACATTGGGGTATTCCGAAGAGCAGCTGTGCAATTTCGCAGCCCGATTGGGAGCCGATTGTGCTTTTTTCATCAAAAACAAACCTGCCTATGCTTTCGGTATAGGAAACAAATTGGAAGAAATCGATCTTTGTTTGGATACCTACTATTGGGCGCTGGTAAAACCGCCTTTCAACGTATCCACCAAAGAAGCGTATGCGATGATTACGCCTCGTCAACCCGAAATGTCGCTGAAAGAAATTGCCAAAAAGCCCGTTTCGGTGTGGAAAAACAGAATGAAAAACGATTTTGAAGTTCCGATTTTTAAAAAATATCCCCAACTTTGTACCATCAAAGAAAAATTATACGAACAAGGGGCAGTGTATGCCTCCATGTCGGGCTCGGGATCCACCATATTCGGTTTATTTGAAAAGCCACCCCGACTCGAAAATATTTTCCCGGATTGTTTTGTATGGACAAATGCCGATTGTTGAAATCAATAATTCTCTAATCATGTACAGAAAATATGCGTTTTTAATCGCCTTTTTTTTTATTGCGCTCAATGCCGTAAGTCAACAAATCCTATTGCCCGAACGGATTCGCTCATTCGGTCCGGTTGCTGTGCAAAAACCGGTATTCCTAGACAGTACCGACCTTAAGAACACCCCCTTTTCGGACGAAACACTGCTTTCGTATTCCGTATCGGCTCCTCCTCACGAAAAATTTTCAAACACACTCACGCCCGACACAGCCGGTTTTTTTCATTTGCAAAAGCCGGAAAAAGGATATGCGTTTCAGTTGATTTCATTTTTTATCGACGCCGATCGATACGGAAAAGCAAAACTCACCGTTACCTCACCCCATCCACTCGAACTATGGATCAATGATGTGAAAAGAGCCACTAAAACACAAGTGAACGACAGCCTTCACCTCTCCGGATCGGTCGATGCCACACTCAATGGATTTGTCAACAAGTCGCGCATTGTGATCAAAATGCTCACTTCATCCGATTATTCCGTTGACCCGGCAGTGAAAATAGAGCTTAAGCCCGACGAAAAAGACTCCCTTACCCAATACGCATTTTCCGATACCGCTATCCGAAGAATTACCATAAACGATATCCTGGACGGGAAGCGGGTAACCTCTTCCGAAATCTCGCCTCAAGGACGTTTTGTGTTGCTCCGCTATTCCGAAACATTACCGGGTGGCGAAAGGAAACGATATGTGGAAGTTTACGACAGCAAACAGAAACAAATTGTTCTTTCCGAACCCGACAGCCGCATGCAACTTGGTTGGATGCCAAAATCGGAATGCCTCTATTATGTTGCCGACAGTGAAAACGGAAGAACGCTATTCACCCTCGACCCGTTAAAAACCGAAACTAACATCCTTGCCGAAAATCTTCCAAAAGAACGATTCTTTATTGCTCCCGACGAAAAATCGATGTTTTACTCCGTTAAAGAGACCCAAACCCTCAACAATCCGGCAGGACTGAAACGCCTGCTTTCACCCGAAGACCGACAACCGGGCTACCGAGATAAATATTACATCTATCGCTATTTTTTCGATACCGGTTTGTCGCAACAACTCACCTTCGGAAAACAAACTGCCACGCTGAATGATGTGACAGCCGACGTAAAGCGATTGCTTTTTTCGGTTTCCAAAGAAGACCTTTCCGAACGTCCTTTCAGCAAAACTTCGATGTACATGATCGATTTGGAAACCATGCACATCGACACCCTCTGGCAAAACGAACCTTTTGCCTATTCGGCACGTTTTTCGCCCGACGGCAAACAAATCGTCATCCACGGTGCTCCCGAAGCATTCAACGGTATCGGCCTCAACATTAAAGAAGGGCAGACAGCCAACAGCTACGACACCCAATCGTTTATCATGGATTTGGCAACAAAAAAAATCGAACCGGTCACCAAATATTTCAATCCCACCATCGATTCTCAGGTATGGAGTAGCAGCGACAATTTCATCTATTACCGAGTGCAGGAAGGCGATTGCGAAAACGTGTACCGTTTCTCCCCAACTTCAAAAAAATTCGAGAAACTCCCACTCAACGAAGAAGTCATCCGTTCGTTCGATATTGCCGTCGATGCCCGACGTGCAACCTACACCGGCGTGAGTGCATCCAATTCCACACGAAGCTATTTGCTCGATCTAAAAACGTTGAAATCGACGCTCATTGCCGATCCCTATGCCGAAAGGCTCGCCAAACCGGAACTCGGAGAAGTGAAGCAATGGAACTTCAAAAGCACTTTCGGTGACACCATCGAAGGCAGGTATTACCTTCCGCCCCACTTCGATCCCGACAAGAAATATCCACTCATCGTATATTATTATGGTGGCACAAGTCCCACACAACGCATTTTCGAGAGCACATATCCGCTACACGTCTATGCTGCTCAAGATTATGTGGTTTATACGCTGCAACCTAGCGGAACAACCGGCTACGGTCAGGAATTTTCGGCTCGCCACGTTAATGCATGGGGAAAACAAACCGCCGACGAAATCATCGAAGGGGTAGAAAAATTCGTGAACGCCCACCCGTTTGTCGACGGAACAAAAATCGGGAACATCGGCGCTTCCTACGGCGGCTTCATGACGCAATACCTGCTTACCCGCACCAACCTCTTTACGGCAGCTGTTTCACATGCAGGTATCAGCAACATCACCAGCTACTGGGGGCAAGGCTATTGGGGATATACCTACAGCTCGGGAGCCAGTGCAGGAAGCTATCCGTGGAACAATCCCCAACTCTATGTGGAGCAAAGTCCGCTCTTTCATGCCGACAAAATCGACACTCCACTGCTGTTGCTGCATGGGACGGCCGATACCAATGTGCCCATCGGCGAAAGTATCCAAATGTTCACGGCCTTGAAACTATTGGGAAAAACGGTGGAGTTTGTCCAAGTGGAAGGCGAAAATCATGGCATTTACGATTACGACAAACGCATCGCATGGAACAACACCATCTATGCCTGGTTTGCCAAATGGCTGAAAAACGATTCGCGTTGGTGGGAATCGATGTATGGTACAGAATAATCGGAAAAATTATAAATTAAAAAAATGACGCCATCAATCCCATATAAACTTCTTCATCGAAACGAACTTATATCCCGTTTAAATGCGTTGGGCAAATCGCGGATACCTTTTTTGTTTATTATCGATTTTGAAGGACAAAATGGCTATGTCATCAAATCGGATGAGCTGGACGATCGTTATGTAAGATTCGATTTTTCGGAAGAAACAGGGTTGAAAAAGAAAACCGACCGCCACACCGGAGAAAAAATCGAATGGAAAATCATGCCGATAAGTTTTGAAGAATACGATTCGAAATTTCAATTCGTAATGGATCAAATCCACAAAGGAAACTCATATCTGGTTAATCTGACACAACCAACAGAGATACAAACAAATGCATCATTGCTCGATCTATACCGATTGGGCAATTCCAAATATAAACTTTGGTTGAAGGACAGGTTCACGGTATTTTCTCCCGAGATCTTTATCAAAATAAACAACGGCACAATTTCCACTTTTCCCATGAAAGGTACCATCGACGCTACTGTAGCCAATGCCGAAAACATCATCCTGAATGACCCAAAAGAAAAAGCCGAGCATGCCACCATCGTCGATTTATTGCGAAACGATTTGAGCATCATGGCCACCCATGTCGAAGTAAAACGCTACCGATACATCGATAAACTTTGCACGAACAAAAACGAATTGTTGCAAGTAAGTTCAGAGATTACGGGCATATTACCCAGAAATTATCACAACAGGCTGGGAGATATTGTTTTCTCGATGCTTCCGGCAGGTTCAATCAGCGGAGCTCCCAAAAACAAAACATTGGAAATCATTCGTCGGGCAGAAGATTATGAACGCGGCTTCTATACCGGCATTTGCGGCTGGTTCGATGGCAATAACCTCGACTCGGCCGTGATGATACGCTATATCGAACAAAAAGGGAGTCGATTCATTTTTAAAAGTGGCGGCGGAATCACTTCTCAAAGCAACAACAAAAAAGAATATCGAGAACTTATCGAAAAAGTATATGCCCCGATTTATTGAAAGCATAAAACTTCTCAACGGCAAATTTTATCGTCTTGAACTGCATCAAAATCGTATAAACAAAGTTTTCGATGACCATTTCAAGAAAGACAAAAAAATCTGTCTAAATGAATATATTTATGCTTCGCCTTTCCCGAAAAAAGGATTATATAAATGCCGTATCGTTTTCGACTCTGCTATCCGTAAGCTTGAATACATTCCGTACGAAGTGCGAAAAATTCGCTCTTTACGTCTGTTGGAAACCGACATAGAAACATTGCCTTATAAAAAAGAAGATCGGAGCAACCTGAACAATGCCTTTGCAAAACGAGAACACTGCGACGATGTTTTGTTGATCAAAAACGGTTTATTGACCGATACGTCTTTCTGCAATATTGCTCTTTTTGACGGTCATACTTGGATTACCCCGCGCATTCCTTTAATTTATGGTGTGAACAGAGCCCAATTATTGGCAGAAGGAAAAATCATCGAAAAAGATATAAAAGCAGATGAACTCGCAAACTTTTCATCCCTGCGATTATTCAACGCAATGATGGAATTTGGCGAATGCGAGCTCATCCGCTACATTATTCGAAAATATAATCATCAAGTTTCCATACACATACCGTAATCAGTTCGGCCGGATTGAATATCGAACCGTTTACCTTTTTAATACGGTTGACAAAATTGATTACTTTCTCTTCATCGTTCACCTGCATAAAAACCGCAGAATTATATCCCGGCCATACAGCAGTATTCAATCGGGGTTCGCTGCGCCTGCTTTTTGCCAACACCTGTTCGACGATCTGATATTCCGAAATTTTTTCCTCTTCGATTACTTCAACCAGTGTTTCGAGCATACTCACATTGCAAGTACAATAGATTAGTTTCATATCTGAATAGTATCTTTTTGTTTTATATATTATTTATTCGCGCTCTTCAGCTCACTTTTTTCGTTAATGGATGTATAAATGGCCGGAATCAGAATCAAAGAAACCAATGCCGAAACCAGTAACCCTCCAATGATGGTAACACCCAGCGGCGAATACATTTCTTTACCCATTCCTTTACTCAATGCCATTGGCAACATTCCCAATATCGTAGTCAATGTGGTCATCAATATGGGACGCAAACGCGAGCGACCGGCTTCTGCTACTGCATCGTAAAGCGTATATCCACGTTTGCGAAGCATGTTGGTATAATCGACCAATACGATTCCGTTGTTCACCACAATCCCCATCAACATAATCACGCCGATAAACGTAGTAACGCTCAACGTCAGACCTGTTGCGAGGAACGCCAAAACAACACCTACCAACGTAAACGGCACGGCAAATATAATGATAAACGGATCTTTAAACGATTCGAACTGAGCCGCCATAACCATATATACCAATGCAATACCAAGGAAAAGTATCAAATACAGATCGCCAAATGATTCGCCTTGATCAACAACCTGACCTCCAAGCGACACGCTGACCCCGTCGGGTATTTCCGTATCGTCTATGATTGCTTGTGCTATCTTGGCACCTTTTCCCAACGAAACATCATTCAGATTGGCCGTAGCCAACACAAAACGCTGTTGCGATTCGCGCTGTATTTCCAACAAACCGACATCCTGCTTGATTTCGGCAACAGACGAAAGGGATACCTGCTTGCCCAATAAATTGGTCAACTGCATCTCCTTCAATTTATCGATGTCGTTACGAAATTCCGGAGCATATCGTATTTTGATATCATAATCGTCTCCGCCCTCGGTAAATTCTCCCGATTCGGCGCCAAATAAATTTTGCCGAATCTGCATGCCGATAAGCGCGGTATTCAAGGCCATTTGAGATGCTTTTTCTTTATCGATGACAATTTGCACCTCGATTTTTCCGTTGTCGACCGAAGTTTCCACATCCTTGAACTCTTCTCTCGCTTTCAATTTTTCTTCAAAAGAGAGGGCCATTTTATTGATGACATCCAAATCATCGCCCGACACATGAATTTCTACCGGACGTTTGTTCCCTGTTACGGCTGCAGACAAAATACTCCCCGCCTGAATTTGATATTTTTCTATTTGAGGAATTTCGTCCAATCGTTTACGAACCGCATCGGCGATCTCTTCTGCCGTTCTTTTTCGTTTATCGGGAAGAGTAAGGTGGCACAATACACTACCAATATTTTTCCCTTCTTTAAACCCTACCGTCGTTAGCGCTCCATCGCGCGTTTGTCCGGCAATAGCTCCGGAAGAACCCGGAACCATTTCATGAATTTCTTCGTGCAATATTTTCAGTATTTGTTGCCCTATACTATCGGTTTGTTCAACACTTGTTCCCACCTCGGTTTCAAACGAAAGGGCAAAACTCCCGGCGTCGAAATCGGGAATATAATCCGTACCTATTTTCTTCCCCAATAGCATTACTCCTATAAATACAACAACAGCAGAAACAATAACCACCCCCTTATGAACCACCGTCCACGCAAGCAATTTTTTATACCCGTATTCGATTTTATTAAACACGTTTTCGCTCCATCGATAAAACTTGCTTCGTTTCGCTTCATTCCCATCTTCCCCTTCCCTTTTCAATAGCTGCGACGAAAGCATCGGTGTTAACGTAAGCGCCGTAAACAACGACATAATCATGCACACACACGTCAGGATGGCCAATTGTTTGAACATAATTCCCACGATACCCCCCATAAAAACCATTGGAAGAAACACGACCAATGTTGTAGCGGCCGAAGCAGCAATGGCCATTCCCATTTCGGAGGTTCCGAAAATGGCGGCTTGCTTGGGGTTGGTGCCTCTTTCTATATGCTGTGTAACATTTTCCAGCACCACAATGGCATTGTCCACCACCATACCGATGGCTATGATCAACGACATAAGAGAAAAAATATTGATCGTGTAATCCATAATGTACATCACGATAAATGCACTAATCAACGATACCGGCATCGTAACAAAAATGATAAGGCTCGAGCGCCATTCTCTCAAGAAAATCAACACCACCAACGTCACAAAAATCAACGCATAAAAGATAGATGAAGTAAGATTTTTTACCGATTCTGTCACCATCTCGTCGGTACTGATCATTTCATTGATCTGCACATCATGGGGAAGTGTCTTTTCAATTTTTTCCATTTCTTTTCTCACCGCTTGAACCACTTCCAACGTATTTTCACTCGTTTGCTTTTGCACCAGAAGAGCCACGCCTTCTCCTAGATGATTACGCGCATAAGCCTCCTTTTCGGCAAAAGTATCTTGCACGATAGCTACGTCTTTCAATCGTACTACTTTCCCGTTGAAAGCCTTCAAGGCAATGTTCTCGATATGCTCCACCGTTTCGAATTTTCCCGGTACACGTACCGAAAAATCGAACACCCCCACTTTTATGTTTCCGGCCGGTATATTGATGTTCTCGGCCTGCAAAATGGTCGATATTTCGCTTACCGACAAATTATAGGCCTTTAATTGACGGGGGTCTACACTTATTGAAATCTCGCGTTCGGGCTGCCCCAAATAAATCACTGTTCCCACACCATCCACTTTGCGCAACGGTGTGGCAATTTTGTCCTCGATGATTTTTTCGATACCGTTATAATTGCTTGTCGCATTGATCGAATAGCCGAGAATAGGCATCATGGAGGAATTGATTTTGAAAATAATCGGACTTTCGGCAGCTTTCGGAAGTCTACTTTTAACCAATTCCATTAAGTCCCTGGCATTGTTTGCCGCAGCCGTAACATCGGTATTCCAGTTGTAACTCAATTGAATAAACGATACATTTTCTTTCGATATCGATTTTATATCTTTCAAATATTCGGCACCTGAAAGCACAGCCTCAAGAGGTTTGCTCACTTGTTCTTCCACTTCGTTTGCCGATGCACCCGGATATATCGTAATAATGGTAATTGAGGGATATTCCAATTCGGGCATCACATCAAGGGGAAGCATTTTCATTGCCACTAAACCAAGAAGGATAATGGCAACAAACAACATCGCCGTAGCTACAGGTCTTTTTACGCCTATTTCAGGTAATTTCATTTTATTCTGATTTTTAATTTATTCCTCAACAATTTCCACAAGAGTACCTTCATCCAATTTGCTTTTCCCATCGATAACCACGCGTACGCCTGCCGCAATTTCGGAAATGTGCACTTGATCTTTTACCATTTCGCCACGTTTCACAGGAATGCGTGAAACCGTATTGTCGTCATTTACAACAAATATAAATTCTTCACCGGTACCCGGTTGCCTGTAAATGGCATTAACGGGCACAAAAACACCTTTTTCCGCAGGCAATTCAAGCGATGCCCTGCAAAACATGCCCGGTTTGAATTTCAACGACGTATTGGGAATTTCCACCTCAACCGAAGAGGTGCGTGTAACGGAAGATAACACGGGAGAAATGTAATGGATTTTTCCGATGACTTTTTCTTCGGGATACGCATCAAAAACCACCTTCACCTCATTTCCTTTATGTATGAGAGGCAATTCTTTTTCGTTCACTTCTATTTTAACCTTCAAAGGGTTCAATTGCATCAAAGACACGATGCCGTTTTCAATTTTTAAATCGGCGCTCATGGAAGGTACAAACGAATAATTTTCGCCTTCTTCTACATAAATATCCACCAAAATGCCCGAAAACGGTGCAGTAATGGTCGTATTTTTTTTCAACATTTTCACTTTGGCTTCCGAGGCTTCGTATTTTGCTTTTATATGATCAAAATCGATCAAACTGATACTCCCTTTTTCTTTCAACCGGTTCAATCGTTCGTAGTCTTTTTTGATTGTCTCGTTTTCCACTTGTGCTTGAATAAGCATTTCGTCCGACAATTCCACGATTTTTGCACCTTGAGCCACAAAATCTCCTTTTTTGTAATATATTTTTTCTATTCTTCCGGGTAAGGATGAAGCCAAATTGACTTTTCTGTTTGCTTCCGCAGTACCGGAATAATTGAGAATAGGATGATATTCCGTTTCAACCGATTCGGCAACGGTCACTCTTACGGCTTTCACCTCATTTTCTTCGGATTTGTTTTGCGTTGAGCATGCAGTGGTCATCAATACAAGACAAACTGCAAACAATACATTCTTTTTCATATTCATTATCGATTAATTATTTTCTTGATTATACATCTCGGGGTAATCATAAATGGCACCGGTGGCCTTATCCAATTCCGTTCGTGCAATTTTCATTTCAATTACGGCATCGATATAATTGTTGCTTGCCTGCTCCCAATCCAATTGCGATTCCAATAGATCCGTCAGTTTTATCAACCCTTCATTAAAATGATTTTGCGATATATCCATACTTTCTTTCGCTTGCTCTTTCGATAATTTGGAAATTGCTACTTTATCCAACGACTCGGTATATGCATTTATCGATTGCCGGATCTGCAAATCGATCAATTCTCTTGCTTCATCCAACTCATATTGCACGGCTTGACGATCCTTTTTTGCAGCATTTAACGTATGCACCCTATCGCCCCAATGAAAAATGGGCATCGACAAAACCACACCGATATTCCAGTCGCCACCAAATTTCTTTTCAAAACCTTTATAGGGATTGGGATTTAAGTACGTATATCCGCCGGAAAGAAAAATATCGGGCATAAAACGCGATGTCGCAATTTTTTGTGCCGATTCGGCAATCGAAACTTTTTGTTTCAGCATCGCTATTTCCACTCTGTTGTCAACCATTTCAGAGCTTGCCAAATAAGGCAAGGACTCCTTTTCAAGGCCCGATTCCACTCCATCTGCCACCACAAGATTATCCGATTCTACGCCCATAATCTGAGCCAATACCATTTTCGATAAAGTCAATCCGTTTTCGGCTTTCAGCAATTTCAATTTGGCATCATTTTGTTTCACCTGCGCCTTCAACAAATCGTTTCGAATGATTAGTCCCTCGTCATATAAATTCTCCAAATCGAACACCAGCCGATTCAACAATTCCAAATAAGATTGAGCCAACTTAACTTTTTCATTCATCGATACCACCCGCCAATAAGCCTCATCCGTCTTATTCACCAATTCGGCTTTGGTAAGAGTAATGTTGCTGTTCTCAATAATTTCTGCATATTGCGCAATACGATAGGTTTCCGTTATTTTAAATCCTGTAAACAAAGGCTGCATCACCGATAAACCCGCATAATACGTATTCTTGTAATCCAATTTCATCTGATCGGCCGGAATAAGTGCATATTGCTGAAAAACAGGATTTCCCGAAGCATCGATCAAGGGTTTGCCGGTTTCGGGATTGATCACCCATGTTTTAAGAGCCGTTGCCGGATCTTCCTGAAAAATTCCCGGATTGAATTTTCCCGTTTGTTGATCTATGGCATTATAGGGAACAATGGGAAGAAACATATCGTGCTGCAAAAGCTCAATTGCTTTATTGGTATGCAGGTAACCCGCATTCAACTTGAAATCGGGCAAATATTTCGTAAAGGCCGATTTCCGTAGTGCAGTGGATGCCTGCGCCTTTTCTTGTGCTATCTTAACTTTTTTGTTTTGCTCCAATGCTAATTTCCGACATTGTTCCAATGTGTAAACTTCCTGAGCAACAATTCCTTGAGCAAAAAGAATAAAAACCAGACTCAACAAGTTGATTAAACCCTTTCTAAAATTGATTTCTTTCATATTCACTGATTATTTAACGTTTTGTTATTCCGTAAAGCAAGATATCGGTCAACCGATTCAGATGAACCGAATATTCTGCTATATCCAGTTTATCCAGGATGAAAAAGATTTCGAGCCCTTTTAGCGTATTAACGATGATTAAAGCTGTGGAATACGTATCATCAACATCAAATTGTTCGAATTTTACTCCTTCATCCAAAATTTGTCGAATCACTTGGACCTCATCCTTGTCGTACTTTTCGCGAAGATGCTCCACAAAAGGCAAGTTGGTTAAATAATCGGAATGCAGAGCTTGGTAATAATTTGCTTTTTGCATAAATTCTTTCGTCCGTTCCAATAAATACACCCTTAGCTTATCTTTAGGAGTAGGCTCTCTTTCCATGGATTTTTGAAGAGCACTTTTTGCTTCCATAGCCTCCTTTTCGATAACCGCTCTAAAAATGTCTTCTTTGTTTTGAAAATAGTAATAGATGGAACTTTTCCCTTTTTGCAAGGCATCTGCAATATCATCCATTGTGGTTTTTCTGTACCCATAGCGACTAAAAAGTTCGCCCGCTTTACGAATAATCGTATTTCGCATTTCGTCACTTACTGTATTCATCTTTCCTGGGATTTAAATTATTCATATTTGACTATTCGAATAAATTGTTCAATTGTTCGAAAATTCAAGGCGCAAATTTATACCCTTTTTCAGGATGAAACTAATAATACGATATAATTAATGTTAAATACAGTATATAACCATCCGAAAGCACCAATAATAAGCAACCAAACCGGCCGAAAGCATAGTAACCAAATACTTCGACCGAAATGTGGAAGCAAAATTGAAGTTAATTCACTACTTTTGTACGAACCATCAAAATAACAAAAAATGGAGTATAGTATAGAAGCTTTATGCAATGCCGTATGCAATATCGCTATTGCAACAGGAAAATACCTGAAAGAAGAACAAATAAAACTCAGTCCTGACGACATTGAATTAAAGGGTCCGAGAAATTACGTAACCTATATCGATAAGGAAGCCGAACGCCGACTTGTAGAAGCGTTGCAAAACCGGATTCCCGAAGCAGGATTTTTAACCGAAGAAGCTACCGTTGAATACGAACAAAAAGAATACACGTGGATTATAGATCCGTTGGATGGAACTACCAATTATATACATGGCGACAACCCATTTTCGGTGAGCATTGCCCTCATGCGGAAAGGAAAAATCGTGCTTGGTGTGGTCTACGACCCTGTAGCCAACGAGCTCTATTCTGCCATCGAACCAGGGAAAGCCCAACTCAACGGCCAACCCATTCATGTGAGTTCTCACGCAGAACTCCAAAACGGATACATTGCCTTTGGCATACCCTACAACCTCACACCGGAAGGCGAAAAAATACTGCAAAACACACTGGCTCAATTCCGCAAATGCAGTTTTCGCATCAAAGGCTCGGCAGCGGTGGAAATATGCTATGTTGCCTGTGGCAGAAGCGACGCCTACTTTCACTCGTCACTCTCGCCTTGGGATGTGGCAGCCGGTACATTTATACTGGAATGCGCAGGCGGCAAATGCACCGATTTCTCCGGCGGCAGAAACTACCTTTTCGGCAAAGAACTGGTAGCAGGTAATGGCAGAATCAACAAAGAAATAATGGACAATATCATTCGAATCTAAAAATAAATTGATTATCTTTACGCGGCTAAAAATATTTCGCAAACAACTATGACAACAGACCTCAAACAAATCGGCGAACGCATAAAAGGGTTACGCGAAGCCCTGGGTTATTCCCCTGAAAAAATGGCGAGTATTCTGGAACTGAAAGTGGACGATTACCTGGCATACGAAGAAGGAACTAAAGACATTTCGATATCGGTACTTCAACGTATTGAGAAGGAATTCAACATCGATCTTTCCACTCTCTTGTTCGGAACAGAGCCCAAAATGAGCTCTTATTTCATTACCAGAAAGGACAAAGGATTAAGCGTTGAAAGGGTATCAGCCTATAAATACCAATCACTCACAGCCGGTTTTACCAACAATATAGCCGAAGTATTCATCGTCACGGTTGAACCTAAACCCATGGATGAAGATTTCTTCAAAAATACTCATCCCGGACAGGAGTTCAATATGGTTCTCGAAGGGAGTATGATGATTCACATCAACGGGAAAAACCATATCCTTAACGAAGGCGACAGTATATATTTCGATTCTACCCTTCCTCATGGTATGAAAGCATTGAACGACAAACCCGTCAAATTTCTGGCCGTGATTCTCCACCCGTGAGAAAAACATCAAACTCTTTTGGAAAATAAACATAAATACAATTAAAAATTTATCATGCTCGAAAAATTTTTAAAACGAACGGAATTTATATCTCATCAAGATTTTGTAGAAAACTATCAAATCGAAGTTCCCGAGAACTTTAATTTTGCCTACGATGTAACGGACGAATGGGCAAAAACCCATCCCGACAAACGAGCCATTTGCTGGACAAACGATCGAGGCGAACACCGCGACATGACATTCGCAGAGTTGAAGGAGCTATCTGATAAGACAGCTTCTTTTTTTCAATCGTTGGGTATTGAAAAAGGAGACATGGTGATGCTCATCCTTAAACGAAACATCGAATTTTGGTATACCATTCTGGCACTACACAAGATAGGAGCGGTAGCCATCCCGGCCACTCATCTGCTTACCGATAAAGATATCGTTTATCGCGCCAATGCAGCGAGCATCAAAGCGATAGTAGCATCCGAAGATCCGGAGCTCATCGACCATATCAACAAAGCCCTCCCCAAATCGCCCTCCGTTAAACATCTCATCATAAACAGCAGTAATCATTACGACGGGTGGCTTAGTTTGCACGAGGAGATAGAGAAAGCAGCACCCTTTGTGAAACCTGAGAAAGTCAACGAAAACAACGACATGATGCTGTTGTATTTCACCTCGGGAACCACAGGACAACCTAAAATGGTGATTCACAATTTCACCTATCCGTTGGGGCATATCACCACTGCCAAATATTGGCACAATCTGCACGAAAACAGCATACACCTCACCGTTGCCGAAACCGGATGGGCGAAAGCCACTTGGGGAAAACTCTACGGACAATGGATAGTGGGAGCATGCGTGTTTATTTACGACTACGATGGCAAGTTTATCCCGACCGACATGCTCCGGATGATTTCGAAATACAACGTCACCTCGTTTTGTGCACCTCCCACCATCTATCGTTTCCTGGTACGCGAAGACCTCACAAAATACGATCTTTCGGCACTGGAATACTGCACCACGGCGGGCGAAGCACTCAATCCGTCGATCTTTGAAATCTTTTACAGGCAAACCGGCATTCAGATTAAAGAAGCCTTCGGACAAACCGAAACGGCACCTATCATTATTACCTTTCCCTGGATTGAACCCAAACCCGGCTCAATGGGAGTTCCCAATCCGCTTTACGACATGAAACTGATTAAGCCCGACGGGCTTCTCGCTGAAGAGGGAGAGGAAGGCGAAATTTGCATCGACACACACAAGGGGCACCCCCTGAGCTTGTTTATGGGCTATTACCGCGACGAAGAACTCACTCGCAAAGCCTATTCCGGACAACTCTATCACACGGGCGACATAGCCTGGCGCGACGAAGACGGTTATTACTGGTTTGTAGGCCGTACCGACGATATCATCAAAAGTTCGGGATACCGCATCGGTCCCTTTGAGGTAGAAAGCGCACTGATGACCCATCCGGCCGTTGTGGAATGTGCCGTCACCGGAGTTCCCGACGAAATACGTGGACAAGTAATAAAAGCAACGATTGTTCTGGCAAATGAATATAAAGGGAAAGAAAGTCCCGAATTGATTAAAGAGATTCAGGATCATGTAAAAAGGGTAACTGCACCCTACAAATATCCTCGAATTATCGAATTTGTGGATGAATTACCCAAAACCATCAGCGGTAAAATACGCCGCGTTGAAATTCGTGAAAAAGGAAAATAATAACGTATAAATGTAATGTTTCCATTACAGCTGCGGGACGGTTGCTTCTCTCCTATTATCCGCCTCATTAGACTCAGGAACAGTATTGAAAGGATCTATCTGCAATCGAATCTGTTGTCTGGAGCCCAAACTTGGTGCATCTCTTTCTATAGTTACTTGTTTTCCCGAAGCTAATCCGGATATTCGTTCTCCCATAAAGCTTCGCCATTCCCCAGCGCTCAGAATGCTTATTTCCCAAGCAAACGGGCCCGCATCGCCCACACCGGTATTTGAAATTGTAAATTTCACTTGGGGTGTATACATTGGTCCCGGACGACGATTACGGCGAGCCGTAGCCACGAAACGAACGATTCTCAAATCGGACAACGTACTTGCTTCCAACACATTATTATTTTCATTTGTCTCGGCAATCCAATTTCCCGGGTCAACAACTACCCGCACTTTTGAAGTACCCGAAGGGCATTGCCCTAATGACCTCCCCAGTTTTCCAATCTTCACAGGAACAGATTGACCGGGGCCTAAGGAACGGGTTTCTCCAAAGTCGCCACCGGTACGCACCCAATTTCCTTCCACAAAACATTCTTTACGTGCGCGAACGTCATAGGCCGTACCTCTTCCTATGTTTTCGATTCGTACCACCTCATCAACAGCCAAATTTCCTACAATTCTCAGGTCGGGTTTCTCTGTAGAGGGAACCGGTGAAGAAACCACCGTACTACTCACCCATTGGCCACTGCTTGCTACCTGCATATTCCATCCTCCGTCGACGGCTCTCACACGCTTCAAACAAACGTTCCTAAACTCTCCTCCCGTTAATTGTATATTGAAGCACAATCTTTCCGGAGGATTAGTTGGAACATCATATCGGTAAACATCAACCACATGACTTCCCGGGTTGAATGTGCCCAAAATGATAAGTGGTGGTGGAGGACCACTATACCGGGGAACGGTTTGTTCTATTGTCGCAGACAGGTTCACATCACCACCCGTTACCGTAAATGCCGCACTAATTTTCATGATTTCTCCAACTCTTGCCACTTCAGGCGTAAAACGAAGTCTCATGTCGCTCACTTGTCCTTGCGCATACAACAAAGAAAACGGTACCGTAACCAACATGATTACCGATACAACGATAACTAATAAATTTCTTTTCATTTTTTTTACCTCCTATCAAATAAAATTAAACAAGGCTATTTCATGGTTCATGTTGTTTTTAACCGAAACAAGGCAGCATTTATAAAAAACAACGGCTCTACATTCACACAACGTTAACCGACATACACGTCAAACAGAGCCTACCTAACTAAGGAGGAGATATATGTAGGAAAATGCGCCCTGCCAAAATACTCAAAAAAAGAAAGGGTGTTCATTAGAAGTTATCATGAATCGCAAGACTTATCGTCTTTTTTCCAAGCAACACAAATTTGTGATTTGTGGCCACTTTGGTAACGCTCTTCATCTTCCGTTGAACACCCTCGTTCCCCCTTTCCGCTTTTAGGCGGAAAAGAAGGGAACCTGTTTTTTATTCTATATCGCTATTTTATCTTCCCGACAAAAAATACGATCATTTTAAGTTCGATTACTTTCTCTGCTCTCTAGCAAACGAAATATTACTTCTGTAATACGCATGTAAAATTAATAGATAATAGTTGAAAAAACAAATTTTTTGATCGAAATTTTCGAGCTAAATTTGTTTTTTAACGTTTCTCCGATTTTCTTATCCACTCATCGGCTATTAGGGCATCGTAGCCCAATTCCTTAGCTTTTAAAAAATCGGCTTTGGCAGCTACTTTATCGTATTGCATCAGTCTCACCCTGCCGCGCAGGAAATAAAAATAAGGATTTTGCTTCTCGTTAGGTTCGGCAATCCGCAAATCGGCCGACGCTTTAAAAAGCTGTTCCGTATTCACGTAACACTCGGCACGATTCATATACAACGCCGAGGAAGCATTTCCTTCGCCATCGATGAGCCGGGTATATACTTTTTCGGCTGCCTCCCAATTATCGTCGAGTTTATAAATCAATGCTTTGCTCAGAAGAGAATACATATTGTCAGGATCGAGTTGTTGAGCCCTCCGGAAATCGGACTCCGCTTTTTCTCTGTTTTTTTGTTCCAGATAGAGCACACCTCGCCGATAATAAGCTTCTATATCGGTAGAATCTCGATTCAAGATGGTATTATAATCGGCCATGGCTTCATCAAACTTATCCATATCGCATAAAAGCGATGCCCGGTTATGCAAAACCACATTGGGTTGAGGATAACCCGGTAATGCCGCCGTAAACGAGATATAAGCATCATTTAAGCGGCCGAGCTCACGCTGAATAACCCCCATACTCATGAGCAGCATAGCATTGTTTTTATTCGACGGCTCAAGCTGCATGGCTTTTTTGAGGGTATACTCGGCGCTGTCGAGGCGATTTTTTTCAAGATGATCTGCCGATTTATCTATCCACTGCTCGTAAGTCTGAGCCTCAGCCGACACAAAAACGGCAAAAAAAAGAAGAAAATATCCCAACAACTTCGTCATCATTCTACGAATTAAACCTTCATTCGCAACAAATTTAGCACAATTTTGTCTACATTTGCCAACCTAACCCTTTAAAAAAGCAAAAAAATGGACATTAACGCTGCTGTTACCCAGCCCGATTCTATTAAAACATTGCTGATAAACCCTGCAGAAGAGTTTACTACGGCAGCCCAGCTCATCAAGGAGGGTCGTTTTGAAGAACTCCTCAATAAGATAGTAACCGGGAGTATCGACTTTGCCGGAAAAATTCTGCTTGCACTTATCATCTTTTTTGTGGGCAGGTGGCTGATCAAAAAAATGAGCCTCGCTATCAACCGACTCATGACTCGACGGGGAATGGATATCGCATTAAGAAGTTTTCTGAAAAGTGTATTCGATATTTTTTTCTATACCTTCCTGTTCATCATCATTGTCAATGTCGTAGGAAAACAAACCGTTTCGTTGGCCGCATTAATCGGATCGGTTGGATTAGCCGTAGGTTTGGCAGTGAAAGACAACTTAGCCAACTTTGCCGGTGGAGTAATGCTCCTCTTGAACAAACCGTTTAAGGGAGGCGACTACATCGAAGCACAAAACCTTTCCGGAACTGTAAAAAGCGTAGGCATTCTATATACCACGCTAACCACTGCTGACAACAAAACCGTTTATATCCCCAACGGTCCGCTCTCTACAGGTAACATAACCAATTACAGTGCACAAGAAACCCGAAGAATCGAAATCACGGCCGCGGTAGATTACGGATCGGATATCGAAATGGTGAAAAAAATTCTTCTTGATATTGCCCACAATCATCCAAAAATTCTGCCCGATCCCGAACCTTTTGCCCGCCTGACAAAAATAAACGAGAGTTCTCTCGATTTTGTCCTCCGGGTTTGGGTAAAATCGGAAGATTTCTGGCCGGTAACGTTCGATCTGAACGAAGAAATTTACCGTCAACTTACCCTTAATGGCCTAAATATTCCTTTCCCTCAACTGACGGTTCACCTTGCAAAAGAAAACCAAGCCGACAAGCAACCCTAATATCAGCTTAATGCCTGACATCAAGCCGATCTTACATTTGAGAAGCCCCTTTTACTGAAGGATTTTAACAACCAACGATAAAGAAAAGGAGCTGAAAGCTCCTTTAAATGTAACGATATTTTACTCCTTCGTAGCAACACATTTACTCGTACCGGTAAGGAGTGAAATATACTTGAATGCTGACAGCAATAAAAAATCCATCAGCTTTTATTAAGGTAAATGATAGCAAACCCCGGATTAGAGGTTCCGGAGTTTGTGTCCCATCTTGTTCTTTTTGGTTTCCATGTAAAATTTATTGTATTTATTGGGCATAATTTCTAAAGGTACATTTTCCACAACCTCCAATCCATAGGACTCTAATCCTATGCGTTTGACGGGATTATTAGTCATCAAACGCATTTTGGTTACACCGAGATTGCGCAGAATCTGTGCCCCTACCCCATAATCACGTTCATCGGCTCTATACCCGAGATGCAAATTGGCATCAACTGTATCCATACCTTTCTCCTGAAGTTTGTATGCTGATACTTTTGCCATTAGCCCAATACCACGTCCTTCTTGATTGAGATAGACAAGAACTCCTTTCCCTTCTTCCTCAATCATCTGCAAAGCCTTGTGAAGTTGCTCACCGCATTCGCAACGCAACGAACCGAAAATGTCTCCGGTGATACACGATGAATGAACACGTACCAATATGGGTTCATCTTTTTTCCATGAACCTTTTATCAGCGCCACATGTTCTTGTTTAGTTGCTTTTTGGAGGAAAGGAATCAGCATGAAATCGCCATACTGCGTAGGGAGATGAACTTCTTCTCCTCGCTCGATAAGCGATTCGGTCTGAAGACGATATTTTATGAGGTCGGCTACCGAAATGATTTTGAGATTGAATTTCTTAGCCATTTCCATCAATTCGGGCAGACGTGCCATTGAACCATCTTCTTTTTTGATTTCTGCTAATACTCCGGCAGGATATAATCCGGCCAAACGTGCCAAATCAATAGTTGCTTCGGTGTGACCGGAACGGCGAAGTACTCCTTTCGATTGCGCGCGAAGAGGGAAAATATGTCCCGGACGGCCTAAGTCTTCCGGTCGGGTACCTTCGCGTGTCAACGCCAAAATGGTTTGAGCACGATCGTATGCCGATATTCCTGTGGTACAACCGTTCGTGAGCAAATCTACGGAAACCGTAAACGGTGTGGAATGAATGGAAGTATTGTTAGTTACCATCATGGGCAGATCCAGTTCTTCGCACCGTTCTATAGTAAGCGGCACGCAGATGAGCCCACGTGCATGGGTTTCCATAAAATTAATTTTTTCGGGAGTGATATGTTCAGCAGCGATCACCAAATCACCTTCGTTCTCGCGATCTTCATCATCGACCACAATGACAAAATTTCCTTTTTTTATTTCTTCGATCGCTTCCTCTATTGTATTGAGTTTATATTCTTCCATATACTTTTGAATTTTTTATTTACACAGCTATGTTTTCAGCCTTTAGCGCTTCATCAACCAAATGAAGAAGCTCTGCATTTAATTTTTTTATCTTCTCTAAATCATTTGCGATTCTTCTTTCAAAAAGAAAAGAGATCAATTTGAAAATTATCCCTATAGGGAAAAGATACATAAGAATTCGTGCCATAACGGAATTAGCTCTAAACGGACGTTGATGCTGAATCAGGACCGGATATGCTTCTGCTTTCTGCAGAATAAAGGAGTTTTTTGAATTTGAAACCATATTGAGCATGAATTCCATTTTATTTTTAATTGCAATCAACTCTTCTTCATATTGATTGTCTGTCCAATAAGTCTTATATCCCAGCTTACGATACTTAGAAAGATAGGTATCGATATCGGCCGATAATTGAGTAATATAACGAGCAATTTCTCGATAATCGGGTTTATCCATGACGACTTCTTTAACGGGATAATTCCGCTTTTCACGAATAAAAAATATTTTTCTGAAAAAAGCTGCATAGGTATCTCCGTTCAAAATGGCAGAATCGTTCATGGCTTTATACGTTAAAAACACACCCATTGGCAACAGTATCATGGAGCTGAACCACATACCCACCCAGTGCACCCATACACCGTCGCGCACCATTTTATAGCCTACATTATCGAAAATATAGTAAATAATGAACAAAATTACCGAAATAACAATGGGCATACCCAATCCGCCTTTTCGAACAATAGAACCCAATGGAGCTCCAATAAAAAAGAACACGATACAGGCAAACGGCAACGTAAATTTTCGATGCCACTCTATCCAATGTCTGTTAATGATGCGCTGGGTAGATATCTTCGACATGGAACGAAACAAAAATTCGTTGCTGTTGTTTTCGGCTTTTGCGTAGGCACTCTGCAAGATAGAAGATTTGGTTTGTAGATCTTTTGAAGCGAACAACGAGTCGGGACTAACGATGTTGATTATCTCTTTCTTTGCTTTTAGTATAACGGAATCTTTCTGTTGAGGCGGATAGCTGTTTCTAAACGTAAAAAAAGAATAGTTTTTCATCGTTTTACGGTCGATGATATTCATGCTGTCCATCTCGCATTGCATAGAGTCAATCGAACTTTTTAACTGCTTAATATTCTTTGCCATATAATTGCTGGCAGCATTTTCTTCGAGTGCGGAATCGTCTATGCGGTTAAAATTGGCATCGAAAGGAATGAGGATTTGCTTTTCTTCGAAGTTTTCGCGTGAATAGGGTACAAATTCGCGATTATCGCTCGATGTTCCTCCTTCGAAATTTTGAAACTGCTGACCATGATACAAGGTAAGAACAATGGAGAGCTTGTCTTTCGACATGCTCATTTTTGCCGAATCGCAAACAATCACCGCCATCTCATCGACATTGTTCTTGGATATATCGTAAATAAGAACATCATACAGCATGCCGGTTTTACGGTCTTTCTTCTGCACAAAAAGATTATAACCCTCTATCCCACGGTAAAAAACTCCTGAAGGGATATCCAACTCGGGAGATTTTTGACGGATAGAAATCAACAACGAGTAAAATTTGGTCTGTATGTGAGGCATAGCATTGTTTTGAAAAAAAAAGGCACCGATGCTGATAAAAACGGTGAGAACAATAAGCGGACTCATGGTTCTCAGCAAAGATATCCCGGAAGTTTTTATTGCCAAAAGTTCCAGATCTTCACCAAGATTGCCAAAAACCATAAGCGAAGCCAACAAAATAGACAAAGGGAGTGCCAATGGAATAAGATTGAGAGCCGCATACCAAAACATTTCGGCAATAATCTTTAATTCCAGTCCTTTACCCACCATATCTGAAATGTATTTCCAAAGAAACTGCATGAGTACCAGGAAAAGACATATAGCAAAAGTCATCAGAAACAAGGGCAGGAATATTTGCAGAAGATAGCTATCTAACCGCTTTATGTGGATTTTTTTACTCATGAAAGGATAACCAAAGACCGTCTTCCTATTTTTTTGCAAAGATACTAAGAATCTCGCAAAGATAGGCAAAATTCGGAAGAATACAGTAAGTGTTTGATAGGAAGGTTCATTCAGCGTTGTTTCTCTATATTCTTCTGATAAGCTAAATGGAAGAATATAGAGTAATTAAGTGAAAGATTTGCTACCTAAATACTGCCTTTTTGATTGGTCGGATTAGGGAACAGAAACAGCCTGAATAAAGATAATCATCTCAAAGAGCGCTTGTTTTTCTTAAAACGTCTTTCAAAAATAACCCTTTTTTTACACTAACGGTGAAAATACGGGTTTTGAATACAAAATTGGAGTTTGTTTCCTGTTGGCTCCATATTTTATATCACTTAAAATAACTCTGTTACAAGTAATTTTACACTTAAATAACAGAGTTATGACAAAGGAAGTAAAGGTGTCATTCTACCTCAAAAGAAATGAAACAAAAAAGGACGGCAAAAGCCCTGTAATGGCAAGGCTTTCGATTGGAAAATTCTCCGAAACCATCTTTAGTGCAAAAATGGCTGTTCCGGCAGACTTATGGGCATCCGGTCGCGCCACAGGGAAAAGCCATACGGCAAACGAGATTAACCGACAGCTGGACGAAATCAGGGCATCTGCCCTGTCGCATTACCGTGAGTTGTCAGCGGTAAGGGAGAATGTAACAGCCGAAGATGTAAAGAATCTCTTGCTGGGCATGGCATCCGGGCAGGAAACACTATTATCCTATTTCCGCACCCATAACGAAAATTTCGACAAGCGTATCGGTGTAAACCGCAAAGAAGGCTCGGAAAAAGGATACTGGCTTGCACTTAATCACCTCACGAAGTTCCTGAAAGAAAAGTATAAACTTTCAGATATTCCTTTCTCAGCGCTGGACAGGTCGTTTATTGATAAATTCGACCTTTATCTAAAGATTGACCGCCGGCTTGCACCGGGTACGATTGTATTATATACCACCCGATTGGGTACTATTATCGGGGATGCCATAACCGAGGGAATCATAACCAAAAATCCTTTTGTCGGTTATGAGCCGGAACGCCCTGAGCGGTATCAAAAGTATCTTACCCGAAAGGAACTGAATAAGTTAATGACAACTCCGCTTAATACCTCAAAGCAATACCTTATCCGCGATTTATTCCTCTTTTCCTGTTATACCGGCATCCCGTACTGCGATATGTGCAAATTAACGAATGAAGATGTTTCTGTTGCCGAAGATGATGTAGTCTGGATAAAAACATTCCGTGAGAAAACTGGAATAGACTACGAGATACCCATGCTTGAACTCCCTTTGCAAATTCTTGAACGCTATCGGGGAACGGTATCTGATGAACGGCTCTTGCCGATGTATCCAAACGGAGAGTTGAACAGGGAATTAAAAAAGATCGCCCGCATTTGTGGTATCACCCGGCGACTGACCTGGCATTGCGGCCGCCATACCTATGCGACCGAAATTACGCTCTCACAGGGTGTTCCCATCGAAACGGTAAGCCGGATGCTCGGACACAGCCAGATTGCGACGACACAAATTTATGCGAAAATCACCAACGATAAGATTGATGAGGATATGAAAGCGTTGGAAAAACGTATCGCAGGGAAATTCAAATTTGCTATTTAATCACGTTAATACATTTCAGTTATGGAAACAAAAAATAAAGACGACAAGAAAGAAAAACGACGCAGCACATTTGCTATTCTGTTTTATATCAACCGCACTAAAATCCGCAAAGACGGTATGTGCCAGCTATTGTGCAATATCAGTATTGATGCCGAATCCCAGCAGGTGGGAACGAAAGTTTCTGTTGATCCGTCCCTTTGGGATTCATCGACAGGACGTGCCGCAGGACGTAGCCGGAACGCCTTTCAGGTAAACCAGGCGATTGACCTGCTTACAGTACGCATCAAGAAGCATCATAAGGAAATAAAGGAAAGTCTGGGTTTTGTTACGGCTGAACTCGTAAAGAATGCCCTGAAAGGCATCGCACAAAAGCCTCTTACGTTGATGCAACTTTTTAAGGAACACAATGACGAGTTTGAAAAACGGGTTGGTATAGACCGCAAAAAAGAGGCGCACGCTCAGTATGGGGTAACTTACAATCATCTTCTGGCGTTTATCCGTAAAAAGTATGATACCGATGACGTAACGCTCCGCAGTCTTGACCTTCGTTTCTACGAAGATTTCGACCTCTTTTTAAGGACAGACAAAGGGTTACAGCAAAAAACGGTACATCAACATCTGTATAATTTCAAGAAAATAACCAAACGGGCATTCAATCAGGGAACGCTCCGGCGCGACCCTTATATGAAACTGTTCCCAGAATTGCCGCCGCTAAAGAGCCGCCATTTGAAACTGGAAGATTTGGAGAAGTTGATGCAGTGCCAGCTCGACAAACCTAATTTGTGTCGTGCCCGTGACCTGTTCGTTTTTTCTACTTTCACCGGATTGTGTCATGCCGACCTAACAAAGCTATCCGACGAACATATAGAACAGACCGAAGACGGTAGCCTATGGATTCATATGAAAAGACAGAAAACCGGGACGGAATTTAATGTGCGACTGTTGGAAATACCCCTGAAAATTATGGAGAAATACCGCCCGGAGAAAAAAGATAAACATATATTTCAGGTTTACGGACGTGGTTATATGGGAAAACTTCTCCGTGAGATTGCGAAGAAATGCGCTATCGGGCATATCTCGTTCCATACAGCCCGCCATAATTTCGGGACGCATATTACACTCTCACAGGGTGTCCCTATTGAAACCGTAAGCCGGATGATGGGACATAAAAATATCGCTACCACGCAGATATATGCCAAAGTAACCGACAAGAAAGTAGATGAAGATATGAAACGGCTCAGAACACGTGTGGCATCCAAATCGAATAAAGTTACTTTGTATGAAGATGAATCGCTCCGTTCGGCTATCCGTTATCCCCAAAAAAGGAATAAAAACAAGAATGTTCAACAATCAAACAACCAATAAAATGAATACAATATCAATCAAAATAGAAAAGGGACAGGTAACTATCCGCCCGGCAGCAGGTGGTGTTTGGCTTACCCAGCACGAAATCGCCGATACTTTCGGTGTGTTCATATCAGCTATAAACAGTAATATCCGCTCCATATTGAAAAAAGAAATATTACAGGAAGATAAGGTTTGCCGTCATAAGGATAACGGCAACGGTAAAATATTGACATTCTATAATCTGGAAATGATAACAGCGTTGGCTTTCCAGCTAAAATCCCGGCAAGCACAATATTTTCGTGAATGGATTACCTCACAGGTATTAAGTCCTATAATACTCTGGAAAATTCCAGGCATGAATGCCATGCTGAATTGATAACGATATGCTGGAAACAAGAAACGACCCTATTTTGGGTCGTCTCTTGTTTAAATCAATTTCTGTTGGTTGATGCTCTGTTTTCTCGCATCTTCCAAAAATTGCTGAATCTCCGATTCTTTATAAAGGATTTTACCACAGATCAGATAATAAGGAATAGTCCCGGCGGAACGGTATTCCTGCAATGTCCTGCGGCTTACTCTCAATCTCTCGGAAAGCTCCGGGTCGGTAATGAACCGTTGCCCGTAAAAAGAACGGCGTGAAGGTACTTCCAGTTTATCAATCAGGCTATTTGCCTTTTCTAACCGACGGAAAAGGTTGGCCACACGCGGATCGCTTTTTTCAATCAAATTGTTCATAGCCTACATTTTTTTTGATTGATGAGCCGAAGATTGCAATAGTTTCTGCACATCTTCCTGCTTATAACGTATCTTATGCTCTATGCGGCTATAAGGTAATAACCCCTTTTCCCGATAGCTTTGCAAGGTACGTTTGGTTATATCCAATATCTCGCAAACGTCCTGATTGTCCAGCCATTTTTTCAGACCTAAATCTTCTTGACGGCGGTATAATCTTTCCGCCTTTTCCTCAATATCTTCTACACGCTTTGCTAACGTGTCGAAGACCTTTACACTTATGCTGATTATCTCCATATTATTACGTCTTGTATTCCCGGAAAGACAAAAATAGATATTCCCATTTATCCATGTACCGCTCTATTTTTCTATGGCATAGAGTGGCTACCAACTAAAACAGACTGGCAGCCAGAGCAGGTCAATCGCCAATAAATTCGGCGATTGTAGTGATTGTTTTCCATAATAACCAACCACTCGTATAGTTTTTCTACCGTTCTCCCGATATAACGTCTTCCTCATTTTATGTATGCCTGGCAAGAGTCGGTCTAATTATGATAGTTCTGTTGCAGAAGCAAAGGTATTTCCGGCGTTCACGCCCCCACAAGATCGAGCCGCAAGCGGTTTTGCAAAAAATCTTCCGACATCTTTCAGACGTTGCGTATTTCCCGCAAAAATCTTGATGTGTGCTAACGCCTACCTTTTTAAGGCTTCTGAAACAGAACTCATCATACCGGCTCCGTCACGGCATAAAAAAAAAGTCAGACGTTATGGGAACAATAGAAAAAATACAAAGGAAACAGGAATCTATCAACCTTCCATCCAGCATAAAATTGGTGGTAAAGATAGTAGCGACCGCAGTAGGTTTCTATGTGTGGGGTATGGACTTTATTTGGGTGGTTTTGGGCGTGGTTTTCTGTTGGAATATCCTAAAGGGTATCGCATCCTGCCTATTCTCTCTTATCGCTCTGATAGGCTTTTTCTGGTTTTTATTCACTCACATTTTTTAATTCCGACAGTTATGAGCAAAGTATTTTTATTAGGAGCAAACAAGGAGATAGACAGAGCCAAACAAGTGGTAAAGGTCAATCAGATTATCCAAATGGAGGGTTACAGCTATGACAGGTATGTAGTCTATGAAATCCGTACAAACGATTGGGGCATTGCATACAAGTTGATTAACCTGCGGACAAAGGAGTTTTATACTGCCGACATCATCCGACCATTGAATGAAAAATTCGGTATCGGTTATTACTATGACAGCGAGAACCCTCAATTCATGGACGCTTTTGAGGTCGCAATACTTCTTCAGCAGGCACACGGACAGAAGAAAGCCGAAGACGAGAAAGCCGAACAGGAAAAAATCAGAGTAGAACAGGTTAAGGAAATCGGGCGCAAACGCTTTGCCGAGATACTCCCCGAAGATGCACAAGCGGTAATCGTGGCACGTTTAAGGCAAAATGAGAGCGACAGCCAAACCGACTACTACGGATACAGTACACAGCGAACGGTTATTATCGGCTTTTCAAAACACAAAAGGGACATCTTTTCCGAAATGCGCAAACACGCATCCAACTTTGAGGAAACAGCCTATTTAGCCGAGCCTAACGAGGACTACGAACACAGGGAAAAATACAGCATGGGCGACGGCTACTATTTGGGAGAAAGCAAGTACAGCGGTTGGATAATCGAAAAAGAGCCTGTATATGACCGCAACCGCACTATAGAGAACTTTGCCTACATCGCAGGAAGCGAAGACAATATACACCTCAAAAAGACCGACACAACGCCACCGAATAGCGAAAACGGAACAGGCAAGAACGCTTGCACATTGGTCGAGTATTCAGCCAAAGCGGTAGCCGTTTTCGGAGATACGAAAGCAATCAAAGACGAACTCAAAGCAATGGGCGGACGGTTCAACAGCCACCTGACATTCAACGGAAAGAGGTTAGCAGGTTGGATATTCTCCAAATCACAGGAACGGCAGTTAGCTTATTATTTCGGATTGGACTAAGTATTCACACGGGGCGGAGCAGTCCGCCCCACAAAACCCAAGAAAATGAAAGCAGAAAATAAAGCAACCGATTATTTCAAGATAACAATACAGAGTTATTTGGAACAGAGAGCGCAAACCGATGAACTGTTTGCCCCCATCTATGCCAAGCCAAACAAGAACATTGACGATTGTATAACCTACATACTCAATTACGTGCAACAAAGCGGAATATGTGGATTTGCGGATGATGAAATCTACTCCCTTGCCCTGCATTATTACGATGAGGATAGTATCGAGGTCGGCAAGCCAATCAACTGTAATGTAGTGGTAAACCATACCATTATTCTGACCGATGAAGAAAAGGCACAAGCACGGCAAAAAGCCATTCAGAAAGTACAGGACGAAGCCTATGCCAAGATGAAACAAGGCAATGCCAAGCCGAAAGCCAAGCAACCTGAAGTCAATACTATACCCAACCTATTCAATTTCTAAGCCATGAAACCGCAAAATAAATTCCAAGCACAGGTAGTAGAAGCAAGTAAGACCCTGCCGAAACTTACGAAAGAGCAAACCCAATGGGGTTATGAGAATGCTATTGACCATATCGGACACCGCACCGAAAAAGGGGTGATGACCTGTACAAAATGCGGTCATTCATGGCAGGGTGCAGGGTATTTGGTGGAAACCCTTACCGATTGTCATTGTCCGAATTGTAATACCAAGCTAACGGTAGAAACCACCAAGAAACGAACATTCAACACTCGTTACTATATGACAGTCGTAACCGCCCATAAAGGGTATCAGGTATTGCGCTCTGTAATGCTGTTCTGTTCGGTTAAAGTTGGAGAAACGCCCAAATACGATTATTCAGAAGTTATGCAACGGTGGATTGCTCCAAACGGGAAACATTGTACGTTCGCAAAACTCCGTCAGACAATGGGTACTTGCTATTATGATGCGTGGATATTCCACACCGATTTAGAACTGCGTAGCGAGAACAGCAATAACAAGTTTTATATCAATGTATATGACAAAATCTTTACGGGAGTAATTTACCCCCGAATGAGACTCATTCCCGAACTTAAAAGGACAGGCTACAAAAAGGCTTTTTACGGGCAAAAACCCTTAGACCTGTTCCGTACCCTACTTGCCGACAGTCGTGCCGAGACACTGATGAAAACAGGCTATACAAAGCTACTAAAGCGTATCATAGATAGCGGTTGGAAAAACATCGACAAGTATTGGCAGTCCGTCCGCATCTGCATCCGAAACGGCTATAAAATCAAAGATGCAACGCTTTGGTGCGACTATATAGACTTTCTCCGCTTCTTCGGCAAAGACCTCTACAATGCCAAATATGTATGCCCGACAGACCTCAAAGCCGAACATGACCGCTATATGCAGAAGAAAGCTAAAGCCGATGCACAGGCAGAGTTGGAAAAGCAACTTGAAAAAGAAGCGGAATTTAAGGCGATTAAAGCCAAGTTTTTCGGACTTATATTTTCCGATGGTAAAATTAATGTCCGTGTACTTGAAAGCGTACAAGAGATAATAGCAGAGGGACAAGCAATGCACCATTGCGTAGGTAGTTATTCGACTAAGGAAGATTCCCTTATTCTCTCGGCAACCATTGACGGCGAACGCATTGAAACCATTGAATTATCCATATCACAATTACGGGTTATCCAATGCAGGGGGTTACAGAACAAGCAAACCCAGTACCACAGTCAGATTATCAACCTTGTAAACAGGAATATATTACTCATAGAACAACGATTGGCAGCATAACAGAATATTAATCACAAAAAATAATGATATGAAAACAAAAGACGTTACAGAGGAATTAATCGGTAAGCGGTGCAAAAGCATCTTTACGGGATTGATGGTTATGGGAGTAATCGAGGAAATAAAGATAGGCGAACATACAGCCGAAGTGAAAGTACGTTATGACCAACCACACCAATGGGGTAATGTATCCTACGAAAGCGATTGGAGTTTCGGACGGTTGTCCGATGAGTTCGGATCACTCCGACACCTTGAAATTATCGACGACACATACCAGACTATTCGGGTGCAGTTTCAAAAAAGCATATCCGAGATTGACCGAATGTTTACAGTCGACTACAAAACGTGGGGCGTTGTTAATCTGAAAGAGTGGATAGATAGCTATGAAAGTAGCCGTTTTACGCAAATTGCCTATGATATGGCGGTTATTACCTCCGAATATAATACGGAGCATATCGAAGAATGGCTACGCCAAAACACTCCGATTTTATCCATAGAAAATACCATTTGAACTATGTATAAACTATTTGTCGGCTTTCGGAAACTGGGCGAATTTCCGACCATTGCAGAAGCCAAGCAATACGCCCATGATATGAAAGAAGCAGGGGTTTTCACCCTGCTGGGTAACGGATATTACAGGGATAGTTGGTATATTTCCGAATCAGACATAAATCTGAAATGACACAAGCGGGCGGTTTTTCCGCCCGTTACTATTCTTATGAGATTTCCAAATTATTTTGAAGAAAATATTAAAACTTGCGAAGAATTAATTCTTCGCAAGTTTTAATATCCTTATTGCCCCTCTGATAACAATAAGAAAGACGATACTACCGATAATAAGGTCTGGTATCTGATTATTTAATTGCCATACCAAGAATCCTGCAAGAATTACCCCTGCATTTATAATCACATCATTAGATGAAAAAATGATACTTGCCTGTATATGGGCATCTTTGCTTTTTGTCCTTTGAAGTAAAAGCAAACAAATGACATTGGCAATCAAAGCAAGTATGGATACACCTATCATCGTTTGAAAGACAGGCATTTCTTCTGCACCTGTAAACCGCCTGATTACCTCTATAAAACCGATTGCAGCCAAAAATATCTGGAAATATCCGCAAATCATGGCAACCCGCTTTTTACGGCTTACGGCTGCACCTACCGCAAACAAGCTTAATCCATATACAAAAGCATCGGCAAGCATATCAAGACTATCCGCAACCAATCCCATTGATTTGGATATGATACCCGTTGACATTTCAATCAGGAAAAAACCGAAGTTAATAGCCAACACAATCCAAAGGACTTTACGCTGTTTACTATCTTCCTCTGCCTTAAATTCGCCTGTCATTTCAGCACTTTCAATAAAGCGTGAACCGAGATTCAAGGTAGCAAGCTGTTGTTCGATTATTTGATAGTCGCCTGTATGGTAAACAGTCAATACCCTGCCTTTCAGGTCAAATTCCTGTTTGGCAATACCCTCTACGTTTTGAAGTTTCATCCGAATGAGGTTTTCCTCACTCGGACAATCCATTTGTTCAATTTTAAAAATTGATTTATTCATTTTACAATTTAAATATTATCCCGGCATTCAGAACAAAACCGTCCAATGGTGCGTAAATATCCCGGAATTCGGGCTTAGTCATCGAACCTGTATGAATGGTGTCGAACCTTGTCTGCCGTCTGTCGGTAAAGTTCTCAAAGTTAGCATATATTGAGAATCTTTCCCAAATCCGTTGCATCATTAATCCGCAGATAAGGTAATCTTTTCCCTTTTTTCCGTCATTCAAGTTTTGTTTTCCTGTATAGTAGGCTTCTAATCCGATTTTCCATTTATCTTCCACCTCATACATTAATACAGAATTGATTTTATGTTTCGGTGTAAGGGTTTTCTGATAGCTTCTGCCGTCTTCCTTAACTTTAGCATCCGTATAGGTATATCCGAGAAATAAACCAAAGTCCTTATATTTTATTTTCATATTGGTTTCAGCCCCTTTGCTGTCCACATGACCGTCTATGTTGTTAAACTGCCAACGGTTATTATCCGCAGCTTGCAGTTCAAGCGGATTTTTCAGGCAAGTATAAAAGAATAACTGGTTTATACTTAAATATACTTGGTCGTCAAACAAACCTGTTTTATAAGTGAAATCCACATTTGCCCCGTAGCTTCTTTCCAGTTTGTTATTATCATCATCTATCGGCAAGACATTCTGAAACTGTATGCGTTCGCTATCTTCCGAAAAAATGGTAGGTGCTTTATATCCGAATCCGCCACCTACACGGGATGAAAATTTATCCGTTATTTTGAAATGTGACGATATACGGGGCAGTACTGCAAAACCGTAATCGGTAACATAGTCGGTACGCAATCCGGTTTCAAGGTTCATCCAGTCCGTTATTTTCGTATTGTTTTGTACAAATAAGCCTAAAGTAGTCATATTGTAGTCTCGCAAAGGAAAATCGGTCAGTTTCCTTTCGGTAAATTTATCCGTCCATATATTTGCACCGGCTACCCATTCTGTCTTTTCTTTCGTATGTATATAGGATACTTCCGAGAAAGACGATAGCTGCTCTCCGTCAAATTTAAAATCGGGAATCTCAATCTTACGGCTGAAATAGGTTACACTGTTTTTTACATTCAATCTGTTTTGTTTATCAAAACGGTGTTCAAATGTAAGTTGGCTTGAATGCCTCTGTGTCTTGTTTCTTTCAAAATAAGAATGTTCTTCATCCCCTTTATCTTTTAAATATCCCATATCACCACCTAAACGGGTTTCTATCATGGAGTTTATACCGAAATTTAAGTCTGTATTTTCAGACAGGTATAAGAATAGTTTTGGATTCAATACAAACCTATCGAATTTTGGTATTGCTGTAAAGCCTACATCTGACGGGTCATAAGCCCAGTTACGGTTATACGATGCAAATACGGTAGTACCTACTTTATTGAATTTCTGACCGAAAAAGCTGTTTACATCAAGTCCTTTGCCTGTTGTCCCGTTCAGGTGTATTGAAAAATCCCTTTCTTTTTCAGGTGTTTTCGATATAAGGTTTACCAAACCCGCAATCGCACCGCCACCGTATAAGGTAGAAGAAGAACCTTTTATAATTTCAACCTGCTTTAAATCGAGAGGCGGTGTCTGTAATAAGCCTAATCCGCTTGCTGCACCCGAAAATACAGGAAAACCGTCTTTTAATATTTGGGTGTATCTACCGTCCAAGCCCTGAATACGGATAGATGAATTACCCGATATGGCAGATGTTTGTTGCGTCATAATACCCGTGCTTTCATTCAGAAGCATACGGATATCTCCGGGTTTCATAACCCCTTTTTCGCCTAATTCTTCGGCATTTATAAATTCAATGCGTGTAGGAATATCTTTAAAAGTACGTGTTCCCCTTGTCGAAGAAACAACTATTTCCTGCAATGTTTCTTCGTCCGCTTCAACCCTGATAACAATAACTTCATCCGAAGCCAAAGGGAATGTAAACTCTTTGATGGTTTTTTCATATCCCACATAAGTAATTTCAAACTTATGTTTTCCATCAGGAATATTGGAGAGAACCGCCAAACCTTCGGTATCGGAAGATGTACCGTTCGTTGTGTTTTGTAGCACAATATTAGCACCTATTAATATCTCTTTGCTATCACAATCTATTAATTTGACTCTAAGTGTGTTTTGTGCGAAAATATTGGAAAAGCTGAATGCTAAAAATAACATCAGTATAATTTTTGTTTTCATTTTTATTCTTCTTTTTAATCTTCAATTTGAAATGATATAGGAGTTACGATACTACAAATAATGTATTATCGCAAAAAACGCAGGGCATATTCTAAATGTCCTGTAAAATTAAAAGTTGATTTATGCTTTTGGCGGTTGCCAGATTGAAGATTTAAAATCAGGAAGATTATTTCTTAATATATATTCTGATTCGCAATCAGATGTTGAGCCTAAAGTTATAACTATTGGATTATAAAAACGAGCTTCCGGGAATCCGTAACAAGTATTACAATGTAGAAAAGGAGAACAGCAACTATTATCGGTGCAATCATCACAACTATTGCCTATATCATTGCTTATTTCAGCATATATAGATAAACATTTATCCTCTAAACAACAAGGCATTACTGATAGCAGTAATACATATATGGATAATATGAGGGATAAATATTTCATGTGGCAAAGGTAAGAAAATCATATTAACAAATAGTCAGGAATTTAATATTTTTATAATCAGACACCACGTTACTGATTGGAATATTGATTATTATAATTAAATATGTAATGATTGTCATTCTTTATTACAGCAAACATCCGAGCTACAAGCTTAGCTCTGATAGCATTTAATACCGACATTTTATTTTTGCCTTCGCCAACTTTTCTATCGTAGTACGCCCTTAATCCACTATTTTTATTTTGAATAGCAGATAAGGCAGCTAAATGAAGTAGAGATTTTATACTCTTATTTGCTCTTTGGGAAACCCGATTTTTAGAGAACTGACTACTTCCTGATGAGTAACTAAATGGCGCAACACCCGCATGACAACAAAATTTGCGACTATCGGTAAATCGCGTAAAGGCTTGTGTTTCCAATATCATTTTTAAAGAAGTCTTTTTTCCTATTCCTTCAATACTCAATAATAATTTCATCTGATGAGACAACAAAGCATCTTTTGCTGCAATACTCTCAATTTCCGCTTCAATATTAGATATTGCTTTATCCAATTCTTTAATAAGCAGGGATAATCTCTTTAACTTCAACTTATAGACATAATCAGGCATATATTCCTTTTGATCTGATAATTGAGCTTGGTATTTGGCTCTATCAACACATAGCATATTTAATTCTGTTGATAATAGCTTTATTGATTCTATACTTATTGTCGGGTGATTATATATTTTAAGTTTATCTACATAACGATACGCATACAAAGCGATTCGTTTAGCATCTACCGGATCATTTTTCCCTCGTTGTAATCCGGAACTGTATTTTATTTGGGTAGGGTCTTCTAACCAAAGTTTATAGTTTCCAACTTGACAAGAGATTGCTAAAGGATAAATATATAATCCTGTAAATTCAGCACATATTACTATTTGTTCCGCATCTATATTTTGTTCCACACAAATTATAGATAAATAGTTTTCGATACTCTTTTGATGATTTGGAATAACATCTTGTTTGACCACAGAGCCATTCTTCAACACACAACAATCCAAGTTTTTCTTACTCACATCAATTCCAATAAAATAAGAGTCTTTCATGATAAAGTGATTTAATGATTTATAATTTGGAAAGGCACTTGAATATATCCTAAAAACCTTAAATATCTTTCAGATTAAATTCTTATATAGGTCTAATCCAAGACAAATAACAAGTTCGTAATAGTAACATAAGTTATTCCTACTTTCCATGTTGATTTACTTGTTATTTTCCTTTCTTTTTAATTAATAACGTAAATCATTAAATGTTCTTGAAATTAAATGAATAAAATGAGTTCCAAATAGTAACATAGACTTTACATTTCTCTTTTTCCATATGGTTCACTCATTATAGTTTATAAAATAATTACAATGCAAACCTAAGGTTTTTCCATGAGCCAGAGAGTGAGCGGGAGAAAAAGTAACAAAAAGCCACATTAAATGCCATAAATGGTTTGTCTTTGTTTAAACGCATTTTTGCCACCTTCTAAAATATCACAACACATTTCCCTTGTTTCTTTTCTATCAATTGACCCCGCACTCATCACGTGGGACTTTATGCTTGTGCTTTTTAATGGGATTATTAGTTCGGCATCTCCTAATACAGCAATGTTTGGATTATGAGTAACAATTATCACTTGCCTGGCTTCTTTAATTTTTCGCAAATTCATTACGATTGTTTTGAAAATGAACTCGCTATCTAAGTTATCTTCAGGCTGGTCGATAATTAGAGGTTTATCACTTTTTGATAACAGCAAAATACCCAGCAATATAGACTGCTGTTGTCCCAATGATAATTGTGAGATTGATTTTGTTTGCCTTTGTTGAGTCCCATGTTCATCTGCATACATTTTAGTCACAGTTATACTCGGTCTATCTTCAAACTCAAGAGCTTCAAATTCTTCATAGACATAATCTTTCATCACTTTTTCAATTATGCTGCATATTTCCAGATCGGAAAGAAGTCGATTGCCATTGGTATCAGTAATTAATTTTAATCTTGCTTCATCATTTCTTTTGCATATACCAACAAACTCTAAAGGGGATAAGTTGAGCGAAATGATGAATGCTCTGGGAACCTGAGAGGTTCTCCAGTCCATAACATTTTTTAGTAGTTTTTCAAATTCATCTGAATATTTCCCCTCTGAATATTTAACGGTGATAAACAGACCGTCAATCGTATTTTTAAGATTATCATTTATTGTATTTGCGAACTCTCGTCTATGATAATATATTTTATTTTTAACATCGGTTCTTTCTGTTATTAGTGATTTGCGAGCAGCCTCCAATTCTTTCAATAACTTCTGGCTATTTTCTAATTTCTGAACCCTTGTTGTTAAGTCTATGATGTCTTTTGAAATTTGATTTATCTTGCCTAAGTCAAATGGAATCCCTTGTGCTTCAAGAGCAGATTTCTTCTTGTCAATTTCGTCCTGTATTGTTTTTTCTTCCTTTTGCCAATTAGCAAGTTCAATTTTCAGTTCTTCTATTTTCTGATTTAGAGAAATATTCAATTCTCCTGACTTTTCTGAGACTATCTTCGAGAAATCCGAAACAATTTCTTTTACCTTTTTGAAGTAATTCTTCCCTACAACGATTTCGTCGTCAGATAATTTTTCAAAATTTTTAAATGTAGTGTCATCTTTGAATATCTCTCGATACGTTTTAATAAGGGCGTTCAAGTCATCAACTAAACCTTTTCGTAATTGCCTTTCTCGTATTAATGCTGTTTGGTATTTTACCAGTTCCCCAGCTTTCTCTTTTTCAAGATTTGCTAATTTTTTTTGTTCGTTTAATAATGCCTTTTTTGTGTCAGGAAGACTTAGTAATTCAAGTCTCAATTTTCTTGCTTCACTTTGATTTTCACGTAAATTTACGACGATTTCATCATCTTGGCTCTTTAGTGAGTCTAAATCCAAGAATGAATCTAAAAAATTAACCAAAATAATAGGATTAGCATCACTATGTTGTAATGTTTCGGCGGTATCACCTTGTCCATAACTTTCAACATCAATTTTTGAAATGCCATTAATCGGATCTGTTACATTTAGATTCTCCGCAGACTTTTCTCGTTTGAACTCTAACACCTGTCCCGCTTCATCTTCATACGTCAAAGAAATATCTTGCGGCCACACGTCAGAGTCTACTACTCTTGCATTTGATTTGTTTCCAGAACATTCTCTAATAGCCTCTAATAGTGTAGATTTTCCAGCACCTCTACCTCCAATAATACAGGTTAAGTTCGAACTTAGGTCTATTCTCACTTTGTCCAATAACCCACCTTCTATACTAATAGATTTGATAACAGGTCTTTGTTCTGGGATAAAATCTTCAAGCCTAATTCTTGACTCATTACTAATAAGTGCAATTTTGAAAGAATGAAAGTTTAGTTCATCTATTTTTATTCTTGTCAATTTCTTTCCTCCCTCGGCGTTAATACCAAGTCTATTAAGGTCATGTGCGTCAGATGATAGTAATTTGGCAAGATTATATGATTCGTTATAATCGCAGGCTTCCCTATGTAATCCAATAAGTCTTTTCCTTGAATCATCATCCGAATCAGTATATAGGTCAATATTCTCTTTTGTACATATTTCTAATCCCAATAAATTCTTATGTTTGAAAATTTCCTCCATCGGAGGGCCAAATCGTCCAATTGTTTTTTCAAAACCTGATTCGAGTTCTATATGGGCAAGAACACCTATACCATTATGCTGTTGAGCAAAATCAAGACACTGCACAATGCCATTTTGGCAAGTTTTCTTATCTTGATTTATCGTTAGTTTTCCATGAAAGTTTCTTAAATCATTGAATGTGGGAAAATAAAGCAATAAGTGCCCTTGTGTTGTGCTAACTTCTATTCCAGGAATAACAAATATGTTTTTCCCCTCTGCATAAGTTATTGCAGTATTCGAGTTAAATATCTCATTATGATCAGTTATACTTATTATCCCTAATCCTTTTTCTATTGCTGTATCCACAATTGCTTGTGGGGTCATATTTGTATCGGTCACATCATAAGACCCAAATTCACCATAAGAGTGAATATGTAAATCTGCTCGTAAAAATTTAGCTCCTGTTGACATATTGATATATTTTTCTGCTTGCAAAAATACCCATAAAAAAACACCTGACAAAATTGCTTGACAGATGTTTTTCAATAAGTTATCAGACTATGCTTATTCAGCTCTATTTCTTTCCGGAAGCCAGTGTTTTCTCCAATCCGTCCCAAATATTCCCAGCTATATCCTGTGCTGTGGTCGGTTTTTCTAATTTTATATTTTCATCCCCGCCATATGTGTTTATATGTGTTCTGGTGCTGTCCGTTGTGGAAAAGACATAGAGTTCGCCACATTGCAATAAGACTTCAAAACGAACCTTAAAAGGCGATATGGAAGTAATATGCTCAAAAAGTATAACCGTCGTTTCCGTATCATTCGACAATTCGGATTCAGGTACTCCGGCAGAAGCATAAACGCATGGAAATTCAAAGCGATCATCTTTTACCTCAATGTTATGCAACTTAATGATAGGTTGCAACAAGTTTGCTACTTCCGAGCGGGTTAGCCCGCCACAACTCTTTTTTGAAACTTCTTCGGATGTACTCATGTTCGTAATCTTAAAATCATTAAACGAAAACAGGCGCAAGAATTACAAACACATCGGCTTTAGAGGCACAGCCAAGCGCCCGCCCACTGATAGTTCATAACCTTACGCCCTTTCGATATATGATTTTACACATATACACAATCAGGCAGAAAGAGAAACTATCATATTCGGGTGGACTTCTGTAAATTGGCTGTTTTCTAAAGCCCCTTATATGTTGTTCTTTCCTACACTCCAGACACAGGAGTTATATTGTCATATTGTCCCATGCCATACTACAAAGATACATCTTTTTCCTAAATATATCATATTCCGGTCTTTGTATCTCATCCGGTCTGGGTATTTATAGCCCCCTTAAAATCAAAAGATTTGCTGACAAAAAATACTTATCCAGACGGATTACAGATTATAGAAAGAGCGACAGGCGAAAAATTGCCTGTCGCTCTTTCTGTGATAAGCTAAACGAACGGGATAGAATAAATAAATATTTATTATTACTCGGCAATGAAGTTCAATTGCTGTTGTCCATGTTGCCGATACAAATCCATTCCCGGCATATCATCATATCTATCACTTAATTTTTTCCTAAGACCAAACAGTCTTTTTTCAGCGGTATCCACTAATTGGCTGAAAGTAGTTATACGGATTTTGCCAAGTTCTACGTTATTGTCATTCTTGACGGTCGAAATAGGTTGAACTTTTTCTTGAAAAGATTCTCCGACAACAAATGCTTCAATGTATGGGGTTCCTATTAATTGCCCACAGTTCATAAAATCCTCTACATATCCTTGCGCTTGATTCCTTTCTTCTCTTGATAACTTAAACCCACCTCGTTTGAGCTCAATAACAAGTATTTTATTGACTGTCGCTAAATTAGACTCTTTGTCAAAGGTTTCTATCCCGGTTATTGAAGCGGTAGAATCGTTCAACAGAACAATGTCAGGGCGTTTTTTGTGGTTTCTAAAAACCTCTTTGCTTATTTTCTTTTTAAATACAACTTCAACTGCTGTTTGTAATTGTCTGTTAGATGAATATTCCGCAGATTCATATTCCGGCCCGAATAACCACCTTGCTCCGGTAACTAAAGGATGCAATACATGTAACTCATCAACATCTTTATCTTTGGATAGTTTGCGTATAGCTTCAATTACTGTGATTCTCCTATCTATTTCATCCAATACACTTAAAGCATCTCTTACAGACCATTTTTCAAGCAATGTATTCAACCCAACAATATCATCTTCCGATAGAGTGGAAAGTTTGAGTAACAACTCTTGCCCAGACCTCGTTTTTTCAAGATTGATAATTGTTTCTACAGCTAAAGAAATAGATTCCGGTTTTGCTGTTGGGTGTGCTATTGTCATGCTTTCAATCGCTTCGTTGATTTCATATTTAGCCAAAGGTGTTAATTGAGAAAATTCTGAACGAAAATCGCTTTTAATTTGCTCTTTAGTTTCTTCTATTGTCTCTTTTGCAATCTCAGAAAACATCTTGTTTACATAAGAAATAACTTCTTTGTAAACCTTATCCATCATCTCAACTCTTTTAAACCCAGTCCAATCCTCAAAAATATAATCGGCTAAATCATCCGTTTGGATAACCACAGTATAGCGTTTGGCGAATTTTGTTCTTCCATCAATAACAACTTCATTTCCTAAAATCCAGGAAGGTTCTCCTACAAGTCTATTACTCTGCCAGAACGCAATGCCTTGATAAATTGTTGACCTTGCGGATTTTTGTGAATCTATAAAATGGGCGACCAACGTTATATTATCTATTTTCAGTTCTGTCGTATCTATTAGTCCTGAATGTTGCTCCAGTTGGACGGTTTGCTTGTTTATTGATACTTTGAATTTAGGGTCGTGCAAAAATCTTGCAGAAATAATCTCTAAAATTTTATCTGGTTTGGGTAGATTTTTAGTAACAATTACCTCTAATCTTGTCCCGTAAGTGGTGGATTTATCATACGAGGCCTCTTTAATAACGAAAGGCTGATTCTCATCTTGCGTGGTAATAACAAAAGTTGATTTATTTCCGCCTGAGTTAGTAATTACAGTATATTCTTTATCAAAACAAAGTAACCCATGACGACCAACTCCGTTTCTACCATAGGCCAACCTTTTACCCTCAACATTTGGAGGAAACAGAACATTTTTACCTTGATGCTTTATTCGATTATACCCAAGTTTCATCCATCGTTGTTCAAACTGCTCTTTAGTCAATCCGGTTCCGTTGTCTTCAACCGTCAATTTTTGGTCATAATCTTCAGGGATAAATATATCAACCATTGTTGCTCCTGCATCCCATGCATTGGCAACGAGTTCTGTTAATGCAATCTCAGGGAAATGAACTAAAGCGCCTAAAGTCCTTATCAGATAATCTTCTTCAAACAAGGAACCTTGTAGATATGATTTTGAATTTGCTTGAGACATAATTTTGTTGCTATTTTTGTGATTCAAAGAGTCTTTCAAACTCAGCTTGGTCATTTACCAACTTTCCTTTAGGCTGATTATTAACCCATTTCAATAGATTAGGTTCGGACTTGCCGCTATTTCGGAGATTTAAGTCCCGGCAAATTATTTCGACATTAGCTTGGAAGCCACTAATGTTTTTGTAGTTCTCATAATATGAATAATATGCGATATTGTTCTCCCAATCTTTTAAGGAACGAATGCCTGTTGCAAATCCATTTGTAGCTAATTCGATATTGACACCTGCATTTGGTTCCAAATTATAAATCATAGGAAAGCGTTCTACCACATGTCTTCCAAGAATCAGAGTTTTAGGGATACCACAAAACTCGAAATTTGTTTTTTCTCTCCATGCATTATAGAGAAAATCAACAATAGTTGGAACTTCATCTATTGGAAATATTTCAGCATAGAAGCAACCACTGAAATGATCTCTAATTAAGAAATTGACAATATGTCTTTTTCCCGTTTTTTCGTAGTTTTTCCAGTTTACATCAAATTTTTTCGCCTGATATTTAATATCTCCATTCTTTAAAATATGATAGTTTTGCAGGATGGAGAAGTTCAGTTGATGAACTTGATTTGGATAATCACTTATGTATCTGTTGTACATTCCTATCATTGACTATATATTAAAACTCAACACGCAAAGATACCCAGAAAAAAGCACCTGACAAAATCGCTTGACAGGTGTTTTTCAACAAGTTGCCTAAAGTTGCTTATTTGCATTTGGAATTTGGCTACTACTCATTAATAGCTTGCTTGAACCGAAATAAATTCTGTTTATTATTCAACATACCAAATAAGCAACCACACCACCCAATTGGGTTCAGAAAGCGTTTACCTTTCCTAATTTCATAATGTAAGTGGCTACCTGTTGTTGCCCCAGTATTACCCACACAAGCTATTTGTTGGGTAATACTTACCGAATCACTTACGGTCACCATCGTTTTGCTTAAATGTGCATAGAATGACCGGAAACTACCTGCGTGTTCAATCTCTATATAATATCCGTAACCTGAATTGTAGCCTTTGCTGGTTACAATACCGTTTCCGGTGGCATACACAGGAGTACCTTTAGTTTTTGGAATATCAATCCCTGTATGAAATTTCCTTATCCTATAAATGGGGTGATAACGCATCTCAAACCCCGATGAAATACGCTCTGGTTCTTTAATTGGGAAGATGACGGGATAGTCGCATAATTCGTCAATCGACATTTGCAAAGAATCTGCTATCCGGCAGAACTCATTTATAGAATAGACGGGTTTCATACATTTTTTTATTTCCGTTTTTCTGTTTAGAGAATCAAACGCTTGTCCCGATGCAGGTAAATACAGCAAAACGGCAAAGAACATTGTTAGGTATTTCATAGTCAATCTGTAATTTAAAGTAAGTACCCGAATTGCTCCGGGTACTTTACTTGTTCTATTTAGCCGGACTATTCTTCCTCCGGTTCATCATCCCCTTTGGCGTTTTGCCAACTGAATGTTTTTTGAACCATCTGCCCGAATGAATCTTCGATATACACGTCAATAACCTGCTGATCCGTGCTTTGTGAGGTATAATAAAGCCGGAAAGTCGTCCTGTCCAATGGATACAGGTCATTCGGCAGAAATACCGTGCCGTCATCCAACCTTAATTCACCATTCCCGTCAGGTTGGAAATAGCGAATTTTGAACGTTGTTTCGCTGTAATTGCCTTCCCTGACTATCTGACATCTTATTTCAACAGTTTCACCTTCGGTAATCCGTTTCTGAACGGGCATCGTTGCCAAATCGAAACTATACACCTGTTTTACGTCCAATTTATCATCACAGGCGACTAATATTAATATAATAGCTGCCATCCATGCCGTGAGCGCAAGCGCCCTTTTGAATGTTGTCTTTTTCATTTTTATTTCATTTTATAGTAATACAAATTTCCCTTTGAGGGGATTATTATACAGGATTTCTATGTTTTCCCTACCGTATGCCAGAAGCATAGAACCATTTCGTGGTTGTGTCCCCGGTGTTCCATCAGGTCGTAAAAACCGAATCCTGTCGTACAGAAATTTAGCTGCACCCGCATTATACAGTACCGTATCGTGAAACCATTTTGCTTCTATCTTTGCGAAAACGAGTGCCATACCGTTGTTATGCACTGCCATTTTCGCAAGAAATTTTACTATAAGAGGGTTAGAATACGGAGGGTTGAGCCATATACGACCTGCCCATGCTTGCTGCAAACCATTTTCTTTCTCTGTATAAAACCGTTCCGCCGAATGATTTAGATTAAGCGCCGTCAGAGAGGTCGCCGGATCTAAATCAAAATCGCCGAGGGAACGAATTATTTCCGGTGGAGTGTACCACTCGTCTGTATTCATGGTTAATTAATCATGAATTTCAGTCCGATACCAAACTGCGTGTGGAAGTGCCCGCTGGAAGTGTCCCAGAGGATGCGCTCACGCCCCGTCAGGAGTAGAATAACCCTATCCGTCAGGTAGGCTTCCACTTCCAACGTAATTGCTCCACCATACAGGAAAGCGTCTTTATTTTGAATGGTAGAACCGTCATGGAGTAGTTTATCGCCCCAATTTACTGTTTCGTACCCAGCCAGTGCCGATGCACCGATAGAGAAAAAGAAGGTCTTTGAACCATCGGAGAGAAACTTGTAATAATAACCGCCCTCTCCGGTAAACTGTGCCATAGGGATACGCCCGTCCTTATAAGGATAGTAGCGGTTCAGGTACTCCGCCCCGAATACCCATTTATTGGCATTCTTAGCGTATGTCGTCATGGCAATCCCGAAGTAGTACCCTAATTCGTTGCGATTGTCCGATGAATGAAAACCATCCACCATACCACCCCGAAGTTCCAAACCACGCATCCCCTTCAGGGCGCGTTGGGCGTGTGCCTCGCCACCCATGACAAGACACAGCGCCGCTACGATAAAAAACACAGCCCTTTTGGATAAAATACTCACGTTCGGCAGAATACAAAACAAGTTTTGCTTCTGCTCTCTCTTACTTGCATTTTTCATATTACTTCGTTTTTAGTTCGTTAATAACCTTCGCCCGTACCAAATCGGCATTCTCTACCGTAAAGGTCTGATGCCGTCCGCCTTCTTTCTCATGAAGCTCGATAACGAGGTGCTTGTCGTCCGGGATAGTGAATTTCGGCAGGGTAAATATGGTGCGTTCACTCTTTTTACCGCCGATAAACGTTACATTGTTGTGTGCCCTGAGCGGCCAGATAACCTGCTCCTGAATGGCGGTGCGCTTCGCCACCTTTTTATCCACAATTTTGAACGTAATGTAGTCCACATCAAAAGGCACGTTGGACGAGTTTTTCAGTTGCAGATGAAAATACAGTAACCCATTGTGCGAGTAAATTCCTTTGAGTAGGTACTGGATACCGAAACGCTTACTGCCGATGTGTTTGATTTCCCTATCGTTGTTCTTATAGATAGACTTCATTATCAGTTTGACAAGGAGTGGCGATTCCTGACCAAGTTCGTGCATATAGATATCCAGTGCATTATTCGGCCTGTTCGTTGCTTCGCCGTCATGGATAAAATCGGTCATCTCAACAGAGAGTTTGACCGGTTCGTCTGCATACTTCACATTAAAAGTATAGTACGCTCCGTCTTCAGTAATGACAGCCAGATTGCTCTCCCGGCTGAAATCACGCAAGGCGGCTTTCACGCGCAGGACGTTCTCCGTACCGTCGGCTTTTGCCGCGAGAATATCTGCCGATCCCAAATCTACATAGCGGATTGCGGATGGGAAGATGATATGCACCGTCTTGGAGAACGTCACCTCCAGTGCATGGGGCGGTATCATTCTATTGAATGTAAGTGGAAGGGTAAGTCCGTCGAAATAATCACCCGTCGAGGGGTTGGTGGGAACTACGGTTTCCTGAGCGTTAGCCGCAAAGACTGTCGCTACGAAAGCGAACATCAAAAAAATCTTTTTCATTACTTGTTTTTTTTAGTGTTTATAAAATGGAATTTTAGTGGCAGCCGCAGGCTGTTTTGTTATTTATGCTATTTCATTGGGGGAAGCAGCAGTACTTGATAACCCGCTTTGAGCGTTATTTTTACTGTCCGCATCTTTTTGCTGACATACTGCGATGCTCCCTGAATAGCGCTCCGTCCCAAGTCGGCCAGCAGTTGCGATCCGGCATCATCCGTTATCGTGATACTGCTGCCCATGCCTGACCCCATATTGGCGGCTATCTCCTTGACTGCGTTTATTTCCTCTGACCCTGGCACGGAAATACCCTGCCCGCCGTCCAAATCATAGACAAGAAGTTCAACGGGGATAACATTTTCGGCGTGTTGGATAGCATTAATGGTAATACCCATCCTTTCGCCTGTGATACGTGCCGAGCCTGTTACCACCGTATTTTTAGGGATAAAGTAATTGCCTGCCATCATCGGTTCCAACAGTCGCAAGCCCACTTCCTGCCCGTCGGTAATCGTTACCGTCTGATATACACATGCCCGGATGCTGTTTTTGTCTTTCACTTCTTCGGCACCTGCCACCGTATTAAATCCCCAATTCCGGGGTTTGACAAATTCTTCCAGAAAAACGGAATCCGGCATCGGTGCGGTCAGTAGCGATACCACATTGTGGCGTATCTGTGTAACGGGTTGTACGGCTACCTTACCATTTGTCCTATTCACCGCAGGGACTTTCTCTGTAGAAGATTGTTCACCTCCACCCATGTAGCGGGCGGCAATAGCGTAAGATTTTTCGATCATCGCCAGTTGTTCTTCTTCTTCGGACTTACGTACCTGTTCATTTATCAGCCTCTGTTCCAATTCCTGTATGCGTGATTCCAAAGCAAGCTGCGCCTGTTCGTCCGGTTTCGTGGCAGGTTCTTCATAGAAACTGTCGAGGCTCCGGTTCGCATCCTGATAGGCGTTGTTTGAACTCTGAAAAGCATTACCGCTCCGGGAAGACGACCTATTACCTGACTGCGGTTCTTCGTAATAATCCGGCGATTGGGGCGTTATTTTCACCTGCTCTCTTTCGGTATCGTTTTCTTCGCCCAGGCTAAAGGCGAAATCCTGTAAGGAACGCATCTTTTCCTGTTGTTTACTCTGCATCGCATCCTGTACGTAGGCTTCGCGTTTATCCGATATGATACCACTCTCTTTAGGTGTAGGCAGGTCGGTGTTGAAACCGTCCTTTTGTTCTTCGCCTTTCTCCCCTGACGGGGCAAAGATGAGCCACATCGACCCGGCAAACAGCAGGAACAGCAGCGGGAAGATGATCATCTTCTTACGCTTCTGCAATTCCTGTGGAGTGAGTTCTTTTTTCTCTTTCCCTTTCCCCTCAACAGGCTTTTCTTTATTCTGATTCAAATTCTCTGTACTCATAATTAAATTCGTTTATTTGTTTTACACTGTCCAACTGCGATTGCTTTTGCCGGAGTTCCAGTTCCAAGCTCTCGATATGCTGAATCTGCATCCTTTCGCCGTTTCCCTTACCGATATGGTAAATGGAGGAAATGGTAAAGTAGATCGACAGCCCGCTAAGTGCCAGAACCATGAAAATGGTTATCAATATCCGGGCATCCTTACTGAGCGATCCGCACGCATAGCGGAGGCGATCTCCAAGCCATTCAAAGGGGGTTATCCGTTCCTTTTTCTTTGCCATGATATTACCGTGCTAATGTCCGCAGGTCGCGGTTTTCGATTATTTCAAATTTCTCCATCGCGAAACCGTGAGGGTTGTTATCACTCCTTACCGAGTTGATAAGGTTGCACCGGGTAACCAGAGAGCGTTCCGTGATGTTACTCTCCCGGATAATCATTTGCCGGGCATAAGTCATGGCACGGTAGGGATAAGCATTAAAATCAATCGTCACGCTATCCACCTGAATGGTCTGGTTAATATTGCCCGACACAATGCGGTTATAATACCCCTTCTCCTGCATATCCTGATAGTAGCGGAAAGCGCTCTTATCAACCAGAAAGAGTGCTCTATTGATATTGGATTCGATAGCCGAACGATCGGGCGAGAGCGTAAAAAAGAGTTCATGAAACCTTTTTATATGTTCTTTTGCCTCAACGGGACGGTTCTGCGAAAGGTCTTGCGAGAGCGCCAGCATAAGAGATTTACCCTCATCAAGAATGTAAATTTTCTGCCGCTGGGCTTCTGCGAACTGATAAGACTTGATTACGCTGAAAACCGCCACTATCGCACATAAGCAGAGAAAGACGATACCGAACATCCGTATCTGCTTGAAACTGCTTTCTATATTTTTTAATGATTTAAACTCCATATTTTTAATGATTAAATTGATAAATCAAACGGTTTACGGCGTAGGGCCGTTGCCTCCCTGTGTTGCTAAATTCTGTCCGTTGGGTGAGTCGCCGCCACTACCACCGCTTCCTCCACCGGATGAACCGCCGGACGATTTGCTGCCTCCGCCTGTAGCTCTACCCATCAGGTTTCCGGCAACTGCACCGCCTACACCTGCTGTAAATGCTCCGGCACGGGCAATACCGCCCATCGCTCCGCTTGCTCCGCCACCCGACTGGATAATCCATTCGGCTACGGTCGGTACACTGAAATAGCCTATAATACCGATGATGAGAAATATGATATACACGCCATTACTTCCGTCCGGTATATAGGACGGGTCTTGCAGGGCTACAATATCCGCCTGAAGCATCAAAGTCTGAATTTTGGAGAGTACCGCCGAAAAGATGTCCGCCACGGGTAGCCACAGGTATACACTGATATACCGGGAAATCCAGTTGGTCAGTGTGGATTGGAAACCATCGTAAATGGAGAGGGCAAAAGAGAGTGGCCCCAATATGGCGAGGACGACCAGAAAGAAGGTACGCAAGGTATCAATGGTCAGTCCGGCGGCGTTATAAAGCAACTCAAAGAAATCACTTACAAGCTGGCGAAACCACATCTTTATATTGTACCATGTGTGTTCCCACCACATCGACACCATTGTGCCAATCTGCGTAATGCCCAGATCGCTGAATTTTTCCTCATACACTTCATCATTGACAAGCCATTCTTTTCCCTCACGTACCCGTGCTTCATATTCCAACGCATCCCGTTGTTGCTGCAATCCTTCCACGTTTTCTATCTGGCTTTCCAAAATACCGTGCGCTCCCGTTACTACGGGCGACATAACGGCATTGATTGTACCCAGCACGATAGTCGGAAAGAACATAATACACAGTCCAATCGCAAAAGGCCGCAAGAGCGGAAACACGTCGATAGGTTCGGCGCTCGCCAGCGATTTCCATACACGGTAAGCCACGTAGAACAATGCGCCGAGTCCGGCCACCCCTTTGGCGACACCGATCATGTCGGCACAAAGGGGCATCATATCCTGATACAGATTCCGGAGAATCTGATGCAGGTTTTCAAAATCTACTGCTAACAACATCATGGCTTACCAATATCTTTCGGATGGTTTACCATAAAGCGAACGCACCCTCTCCATATCACCCTTTTGTTGGCTTCGGATAAATGAAATGGAGATATTCTTATTGGTATAATACTTGGTCAGGTTACGATAATCGACCATCTTGGTGTAAATCTGGTCTATCGCATCCATTCGTTCCTTATCCGATAGTGAAAGTCCGTTACCGGGAGTAACTATCGTTTTCAGTTCCGTAACCAAAGCCCCGCCTTCTTCCAGCAGTTTGGCATAACCCAGGGCGATAGCTTCCAGTTCGCTCACACTGAAATTGGGATCGGACACCATTCTGTTGAACCCGCCTGAATACATATTAGTGATCTCGCTGATCATTTCGATAGTCAACTTTACTTTGCGGGCATCTTTAATCAGGTTATTGACCGATTTAAGCGCATCATAGTACTGCTTACCCTGCTCATAGATTTTTACAGTTTCTTTGACATTGCTGACAAGGTTACTGACAGTGGAAGATGATTTTACCACCTGCTGAATGTTCTGCACCAGATTGGACGGGTCAAGAACCGCCCATTGCGCTTTCGCCTGAAATGTGAAGCCGAAAACGGCAACACACATTATTAAAATCAATCGTTTCATTTCTTTACTTTTTTATTTGTTTAATACTTCTTTGAAAGGGAGAGGAATAGCCCTAAAGCAACGAATCCTCTACCCTGTAATAGTCGCCATAGTCCGAAAGGCTCAGTAAGTCTCTTTCAGCATCGTATCTTAGCTGGATGCGTCCGTACAGGTAGAAAAAGGTAACGCCCCACCGATGCCATAAGGGACAGTTGAAAACCGTATTGGGATCATAAGAGAATTTGATTCGGTGATGATAAACTCCTGTGCGATAAATATGCACCTCCGGCATCCGGCTACTGTCCCCGCCACAGCTTACCCATTTCCCCCTTATATCTTCCAACAGAAAATACTGTTGGCATTTCAACGGATCGGACGTACTCCTGTTTCTTTTGTACATGGCTTCAGCTATTTTTCAGTTTTACTTTCAGCAAGCTGTTTGATAGCCAGTTCAATATCGCCGCCCAACTTTTCAGCCAGCGCCATCACTTCCATTTTCTCCGATTCCTCGGTCGTATAGGTCAGGTACTCCGACATCGAAACTTCGGTGGCATAAACAGCACTTTTTACACCGCCCAGGCCAATCCAGACCTCTTTATAAAGCCTACCGGGATGGTTGGACATATTGATAGAAAGTATCTGTGAACGCTCTTTGTCGGTCAGTCCGAGCAGTGATTGGATAGCATCGAAGCGGTTCATGAATTTACGCTGGTCGAGCAGGATCTTACAGTCCGAGTTATTGATGATACTCTCTTTCACCACAGGCGAAGAAATAATATCATCGACCTCCTGCGTGACCACGATGGCCTCACCGAAATATTTACGCACCGTCTTGTACATATAGCGCAGATATTCAGCCATATTTGCCGACGAAAGAGCTTTCCACGCTTCTTCCACAATCAGTTGTTTTCGGACACCTTTCAGTCTGCGCATCTTATTTATGAAGGATTCCATGATGATGATTGTGACCACCGGAAAGAGTTCTTTATTATCCTTTATCGCGTCTATTTCAAAGACAATGAACCGTTTAGAAAGCAAGTCCAACTCATCTGCGGAGTTCAACAGGAAATCGTACCGCCCACCTTTATAGTAGGGGCGCAGTGTGGTCAGAAGATTGGAAATGTTGAAATCTTCTTTTTCAACCGGAATTTCCCTGTTGTTGAGTTCTTCCCTGAAATCGTTTTTCAGATACTCATAGAATGTGTTGAAACAGGGCGTTATGGAACGGTCTTCCTGAATACGGTGGATATAACCCGAAACGGCATTTCCTAATTCCCCGCTCTCGGTCTTGCCCGCTTTTTCATCCGCACTTTTCCACAAGGTCATAAGCAGCGTAACAATACTGTCCATTTTTTCCGTTTCAAACACGTAATCGTCCGTGAAAAACGGATTAAAAGAAATCGGGGATTTTTCGGTATATGTAAAATAGATACCGTCCTGTCCTTTGGTCTTACGCCGGATCAGTTCGCACAATCCCTGATAGCTGTTTCCCGTATCGACCAATACGACATGGGAGCCTTGTTCGTAATATTGGCGCACCATGTGGTTCATAAAGAAGCTCTTGCCGCTTCCGCTGGGGCCTAACACGAATTTATTTCGGTTCGTGATAATTCCCTTTTTCATCGGCAGGTCGGATATATCCAGGTGCAGCGGCTTACCACTCACCCGGTCACACATCTTGATACCGAAAGGACTTGGCGAATCTTTATAATTGGTTTCCTCTGTGAAGAGACAGAGCGCAGGTTCGATAAACGTGTAGAACGATTCCTCTGCCGGAAAATCCCCCGCGTTGCCGGGCATACCCGCCCAATAAAGCGTTGCGGCATCCACTGTGTTATGGCGTGGGCGGCACTCCATAAGCGCAAGCTGTGAGCCGACATCGTTGCGGATGTGTTGCAACTTGTCCGTATCTTCACTCCATGCAACCACGTTAAAATGTGCCCGGATAGAGGTCAGCCCGTAAGAATGGGCTTCGTTCAGGTAATGATCGACCCACTCTTTGTTTATCTGATTTTCGCGTGAATAGCGGGATAGCGACTGCATATTGCGGGCTTGTTTTTCAAACTTCCGCAGGTTTTCGGCACTATCGTCCAGAAATAAATACTGATTATAAATGTGGTCGCAGGAGAGCAACAGCCCGACGGGAGAAGCGAAAGACAAAAGGCAATCGCTCCGGTCGGTGGATAATTTTTCGTAGCGGATGCTTGTTCCCACCCGTCCCGGCAAATCTTCCGCATCGGACAAGGTATGCAGGCATACCCGTTTATCGCCGATGCGCAAGCCATCCGCTCCCAATTCCAAATCTTCCAGTGTCGTGGTATCTTCCGGCGACAGGGTAAAATACTTTTCAATCAGCCCCGCGCTATCTGCCGTCCCCGTTATCTCATCGTCCGTAAGACGGGTCAGGGTGATAAATCCCGAATCGTTTACAATCCTTTCAAACTGGCCGACAGATTCCAAGAATTTCACAGCCGTTTCTTTATCTACCTCTTTAGGGATAATGTTGCCCCGGCAGAGGGAGGAAAAGTTACTCTGCATCCGCATCCGCTCCTTTGTCGTTTTGGTAAGGAACAGGTAGCAGGAGTGGTTTAAGAATGGACGTTCGTTAAAGTGCCGTTCATAGCTGCGTGAGAGGAAACTCATATCCCCGTCGCCCGTATCGGGACGATATTTTTCGCTGACGAACCAGTCGGCCTTATGTACGATACTGTAATCCGGCAGTACCTTTACGGCCTTTACCCATGCGGCGTGTATGGCTTCATACTCAGCCGAGGTTACGGTAAAAAGCTCCGGCAGATCGACACGAAAGGCTACCGTTATATCCGCGTCTTTACTTATTATACATCCGTGTTCGACAGCCAGTAGCGGAAATTTGCTCTCTATCGTGGATGCTTTCATTATATTCCTCATAGCGCTTTTTTCTTTTTGCGGAATAAGCGGTATGGAATTTTGCGGTTTATCAGGTAGCGGGGATGCTGGCGTTTGGCCATGATTTTCATTAACCCGTTCTCACCGTATTTCCGGTTCAGGTCGAAAGTCAGCCATACCAGTACCGATGCGGCTATTACGCCGAAGCCTATACATATCCATTGGTCTATGCCGATCATGTAAAGAATCACGAACAGCACGAAAACAGACAACAGGCCACCGGCAAAAATAAACAGGTATTGCGCCTTTAAACCCTTAAATTCCACGCTCTTGCCTATCCCTTTATTTATATTGTACTCCATATTGCCAATTCTGGGAGTAGTGATTAAAGGAAGAAAGAGCGCAGGATGGTCGCCGCCACGATAAGGAATATACAGGCTCCGAACCAACTGGCGGCGGTTTTCGAGGTGTCCGGATCGCCTGAGCTGAACTTGTTATATACCTTGATACCCCCAATCAAGCCGACGACGGCCCCAATCGCGTAGATCAGCTTAGTTCCGGGGTCAAAATAACTGGTTACCATGTTAGTAGCTTCGGTGATGCCACCGATTCCGTTGCCTTGTGCAAAGGCGGATGAAACAGCGGCAAAGACAAACGCCGCCGACATAAGAACCTTTTTCTTAAGCGAGGGCAGAGAGTGCTTGTACTTTTTGCCGGGCGTGAAAAAGGAAGAATGAAATTCAATTTTTTTCTTTGTCATAACTTGATTTTTTAAGATGGTGCGGGGTTGGATAGGCCCCGCACCGGGTGAAACTTGTTTTTACTTGAAATTTTAGTGGTCTAAAGGATAGGTTTACCGCGCTATCCGTAATCATATTTTTTCATCTGTTCTCATTTTTTACGTTACATAAAATCTCGGACGTCAAAACCCGTTAGGACTTCACCCTGCGGAGGTAGGCTTTCCGCTGACCTTTCGGCGACCTTTTTCTGGAATGCCGTGAGGTAAGTGTTAATAAGGATATCCACCTTATCGCCCCGTCCGGGTTGACCTGAAACGATAGCTTCAAACATATCGGTTCCTTTCAGGTTTAAGAGGACACGTCCGGTTTCCTCTTTTTGCTCATCTGTAATTGTCGGATTATGTACCACATGGCGGTAGGCTTCGCCCATTTGTTCAAAACTGACCCCTTGGGCGGCAGGTTTGCCTTTGATTGGCAAATCCTCACTTTCGTCCTCGTCTTCGGTTTCTTCCGCTTCTTCTTCCGGGAATGGTTTAACTTGTAGCGGATAGTCGATGTCCAGAGGTTCATTTGTTTCGCCTTCCGGGACAGCACCGAAAACGTCGTCCAGTTCTTCCGGCGCTATTTGCCGGGGGTGTTCGGGTACACTTGCGGGAGCAAATATATTCTCTTTTTTCGTATCTGATTCAGTTTCAGAAACTACGGTAGCTTCTGGCTTGGACTGACCGGAAAGTGGCAACACGAACCGGCTTTTGCCGACGATATCTCCTTTCTTGCGTTTTACTGTATTTTGTTCTTTCGCTTCGTCTTTTTTCTTTTCCGTTTTTCCCAAACGATTCAGGTAAACCATTGTCCAAACAGCATAGATGACGGCAAATACGATCAGCAAAACGAGTATGGTATGGGCATTAATGACTATCATCTCGATTCAGGTGTAAATCGGTTATATCTTCCCCGAAAGACTGGAAGTGATGTTCCAGTACATTATCCATATAGCTGTATATGGTTACGGGTATGCCCTTTTTTCGGGCACTTCCTACGATTGCCTTTATGCGGGCATGGTGCTTAGGTTGGATCAGTACGTCTCTGCCATTGCGGGTAGAAGAATCCACCGGGTGGAAGAAATAGCTACGGTAATAGTTGTCCTTTTCACGGGGCATATCTTCTCTTGTAACTCCGATGCTTATTTCTTCCGGTGGAATACCTTCTCCGATTGTTTCTTTTACTCTCCGTCGGTAGCTGATAGCACGGCGGATAAACACGGCGGCTATTACTGCGACAGCCACCAGCACGATACATAACATGATTATTTTGTCTGACATGACTGGAATTTTTAGTGGTTTATAGTAAGTCGTTCCGTTCCCGGCGGTAGATATGGTTGATCTCCGCTTTATGTTTTTCCAGATGTTCGGTGATTACATTGTCGATGTAACCGCCGATGGTCAGCCCTTTTTGGCTGATGGAATGTATAAGCGAGTTCAGCACCTCGTGATTACGTTTACTGATGTACACGCACTGCCGGCGGTCGATTTCAACCGGCTTCAAATACTGTTCTTCGTAGGAAGCCATTTCAGCCATTGTTTCCTCCGGCTCTTTTCTTTCTCTTTTTTTCATTTTTCCGTATTTTTTATAATGTTTATTCCATTATGTTTTTCATCATACAGCCGGGAAATCTCATCTCCGTAAGTTTCAAAATGATGTGCCAGTACGTTGTCAATAAAGCTCAACAGCGATACCTCATTATTCCCAATTACCTGACACACGGCTTGGATCGTATTGTGAAATTCACGCCGTATATAGACCATCTTGCCCTCCCGTGCGATGAGAGTCGATTTTTTGACGAACAGCGTTTCGTAACTCTGCTGTTTCTTGTTTTTCTTTTTCATTTTATATCTTATTTATGAATTTATAAATTTTCTATCTGTCTGCGTCTAAGTTCGGCTATGTCCTCTTTATGCTGTTCCAGATGATCTGCCAGCACATTATTAATATAGCCTCCGACACTCATCTCCTGATTCGACAGGGCAAGCAGGTGTACTACCTTTTTAATTTCCTGATGAATCTCCTGGCTGATATATACAGGTTGCCGGGCTTTGAGGTCTTTGTTTTTCAGAAAGACCTCATCATAACTACCCTTGCGGCGGCGGGATTTTCCCTTTGGTGCAGTATCGGTTACCGGAATTCCTGTTTCATCGGCATTATCTTCCACCTGTACCACTTTCTCTTTGGTTTCTTCTGCCGGTATCTCCTCATCCGGTTTCCCGGCGATAGCATCGGCAGGGTTGGCCAACAGTTCCGTATCTTTGAAGGACTGGATAATCAGTGATTCATCCAGTTCCCCTGCCTTTGCCCGTTTAGCCATTGTTCGGTCGTTTTAAGAGTGAAAGAATTTCATCAGTCAGTTCTTCGATATTACTGCCCTTAATAAGCGACCGGTCTGCGGGAAACAGCGTGGAACGGAAAACAGGCTTGTGTAATGCCGATTGTTCCCGGCGAAAACGCTTGCTGTCCGGCAGAAAGGTTTTCAATAAATCAAAGCCGAGGTCGGCGATCACCTGCTCGTAAACTTCGTACAGTTCGGATTTCTCACGTCCATCGACCATGTTCCAGACGAGGTACGTTCCTTTGATAGTGGATACCCCCGTCTTTTTTATCACGTCGTTTATCACAACCATATAGCGCAAGGTACTTTCCAATACGACACGGTCAGCACTAATGGGTGCGATGATGTAATCCATGTTTGACAGGGCTTTGATAACGGATGGGTTGTTTACCGTTCCTGGCAGATCAAAAAACACGAAATCGAAGTCTGCCTGCCCCGTGATACGGTCGGCATCGTCAATCGCTTTTTCGGTACTGCTCTCGATAACCGGATAACCTTTTTTGTTCAGGCGTGTAAACTGCTCATAGGCCATCCGCTTGTAGTGGTCGTCTCCCAACGCTTGTTTCAGGTCACGTTCCCGCATCTCAGCAATGGAGTGTTGCGGGTAGTCGCAATCAATAACGGCTACATCGTAGCCTTTCACGTAGTGCAGATAGGATGCTACCAGCACCGTAAGGGTTGTTTTTCCGGCTCCGCCCTTCTGGGTGGAAAATGCCAGATAAATAGGCTCTTTGTTCATCATTTCAATTTTTAAGTGTTTAACTTCTTATTTATTTCACTGTTGATACATTGCTGTTTTTCTATTTTTCTGTATTTCCATATCGTTATGATTCAATGCTTCCTTATTGGCTCATATCATTAATTCCCCGGATAACTATTGATATGTGTATTGGCTGTCAATACACATATCAGTATATCAGTATTGCCTATCTACACGTCAATCAATAAATCAGTATTGATAATCCATATATCTATCAATATGGATACATGGATAGACTGTCAATACCTGTTGATTTCCGGGTGCATTTCACTACTTCAAAATGGAAATAAAGAACTCTTGGAACAATCCAATATTTATTTGTTCCGAGTGCAAATAAACCCCTTATTTTACTCGGTTGTATGTGATTTTCTGGCTATGGAACAGAGTGGCAGCCAACTGGTAGATATAGGCATAATCAGCTATAGTGCAACTGATTATAATGTCCGGTAACTTTGTACCCATGACGATCCCGGTGGTTAATAAGCCTCCCTTCGACGTTTGATCGGGCGGCTGTTTTAATGGTCTGTCCTCACGGACAGAATTTCTTTGCAACGGGGCAAAGAGCAAGCTGTGTTTTTAGTTACTCGTAATAAATTCCGTAACTAAAAACAGCTTGCCCACAAGGGGAGGAAAAGCACCTCCGAAGTCGGTGCTTTTAATAGTGGCGGCTGACACCACCAGAGAAAGGGATCGGATTTTTTATAAACCAGCGTAGCAAGTGCTACTCCTAAAAAATCGATGTATGGAAAATAATAATGAACCCCGCAGACGGGGTAAAGGCGGGCGGCCTACCAAAATAGATACAGTATCCCATCCGGTCATGGTGCGATTCACAGATGTAGAATATGCCCGTTTCATGACACTGTTTGAACAGTCGGGCGTTACGGCGAAAGCCATATTTATCAAAGCGAGGATTTTTAACGACACGTTCCGAGTGATAAAAACCGACAGGGGAACGCTGGAATATGTGGCTAAACTCACACAATTCCACGCGCAATTCCGGGCAGTGGGAACGAATTACAATCAGGTAGTGAAAGAACTTCACACACATTTTTCAGAGAAAAAAGTGCTTGCCCTGCTCTACAAACTGGAAAAAATAACGGCGGAACTAGCGGCTATCGGGCAACAGATCATCGCACTTTCCGAAGATTTCAAACAGCGATGGTAGCCAATATTACAACCGGAAGTAATCTTTACGGTTCGCTCTTTTACAATCAGGAGAAGGTGGATAAGGGAGTGGGAACGGTATTGACAACGCACATTCTTCGGGAACCGGTGGACGGTAATTTCAATGTAGGAGAAACAGCAGAAGATATTTTGCGGTGGATGCCCGACCATTTTAGAACCGAAAAACCTGTTATTCATATCTCACTCAATCCCGACCCGAAAGACAATCTTTCGGACGAACAGCTGTCCGAAATAGCTGGACATTATATGGATCGTATGGGTTGGGGCGGCCAGCCTTACATTGTTTTCAAGCATTCCGACATCGATAGGGAGCACATACATATCGTTTCGGTACAGGTAGGTCAGGACGGGAAAAAGATAAAGGACAGTAAACGTAATGAACGTAGTGTAGCCATTACTGAAGAACTAGAAAAAGAATACAACCTGCATCCGGCCAAAGGGCAAAAGCGTTCCGAAAAATGGCAACTTAAACCCGTTGATTCCACTAAAGGCGAACTGAAACGGCAGATAGAAGCAGTTATCAAACCTACATTATCTATGTACCGTTTCCAGACATTAGGCGAGTTCCGAGCCTTGCTTTCCTTATATAATATAGGTATAGAAGAAGTCCGGGGCGAAAGGGGCGGACACACTTATAAGGGATTGCTCTATACGGCATTGAACGCAGACGGAAAAAAGGCAGAGGTTACTCTGCTGAAATCATCCCTCTTTGGAAAGACCGCAGGTTTGGATGCATTGGAGCGGCACATGGAACAATCTGGCGATAAAATCACAAAAGAAAATAGCCGGGAATATACCCGCTACCGAGTGGCCGAAGCCTTTCTGGATGCACCAACCGAAAACGCTTTGCGCGAACGGCTCAGGGCATACCACATCGACCTCTTTATCCGGCGCAACGATACGGGGCGCATCACGGGGGTAACATTCATCGACCATGAGAACAGATGCGTGTTGAACGGCTCCCGTCTGGGGAAAGAATATTCCGCTAACGCCCTGAATGAATGCTATTCGGAAGTGCCAAAAGACAGAGCAAATCTGCACAGGATTTCAGAGGTTAAACCTAAAAAGCGGATTCGTACGGTTGCTAAGTCAAAGAAACATAAGATGTAACCTAATATACCGTTTACTGTTCTTTGTCGATTGTCAGTAATTAGCTACCTTTGTACATTAATCAATTAGCTATATTTATCTAAGAAACAATGCGTAACATAACTGAAATAACAAGGCGTGATATTTTTGACCTGTTTCAAAAAGGTTATGTTGAATATAGCTGGCTCACTGAAGAGCAGCGTATTTCTTATCCTTATCATGGACGTTTATCCGAAATAGATTTTCTAAAGAAACTGTATGCGCTGGATAAAATGCCAAGTTACGATGAAAGATATGAAAACGCAGAAGGAGATATCTGGCAACATACTATCAATAATGATGATTGGGATTCCGACTGGGTATTTACCGACGATAGGTTTGAGCTGTTGAATGGCAATGATGGCGTGTTATTAGATTTTTTATGTGCTGTATTTCATCCTGAAAATAGATATGAAGCAGGATATTGGCAGGCTTATCTTAGAAAAATAAACGCGACCCTTCGTGCGGACGGATACGAATTGTATGAAAGCGACAAAATTTCCCAACGTTCGGTCTATTCATGGAGAAAGATAAGTCAGGCAGAATCGGTAAGCGGGAGGTTCATTCCTTTTTCTATTAGGAATAAAAAAGCCATTGATTCCAAAAGCATTAACTTACCGACTATATCAAAAAAAATAAGATCAGAGATTATACAGTTATTCAACAGGTTTGATGAAGACCTTTATGAAACAGGTGAAACGGGCTTGAATTATACCATCAAAGCTAAAGAGGTTGCTTTTAGAAATATTGGAGAACACTACCTTCCTCATGCGTTCGACAATAGCCGGAAATATACGGTAACAGATAATCTCGACTATTTCATTATGAATAACTATCCATACTGCGTTTTTGACGCAATAGAGTTATTCCCAAGACAGAGTAACGATTCTTTCACTGATGAGATAAATCTGCTACTTAAAAACAATGGCATCATATACAAGCTCGCCGGTGGTAAAATGGAACTGACCGAAATGAGCCTTAAAAGCAGAGAAGTTATTACGGAGCCAGGGCTCAAGGAATTGGTCGGACAAGCAACGACTCTGTATAATAACAAATCCATATCCGACAAACAGCTTGCCGTTGAGAAAATATGGGATGCGCTGGAACGATTAAAAACTTATTATTCAGACTTGGATAAAAAGAAGTCATCCGAGAAGATAGTCGATGATATGTCTAATCAGAACGACAATTATAAGGAGTTGTTTAATGAAGAATTTCTGAGACTGACCAAAATCGGGAATGATTTTCGTATCAGGCATCATGAAACAAATAAGACAGATATAATCGACAATAACTATTACGACTACCTTTTTCATCGGTGCTATGCCTTGATAGACTTAGCCTTGAAATACTTAAAATAATCCATTCAGATTATTCAAACTTTATATATGGGTTTATACATTTCATTTTCCAAAGGTTATCTTTTTCGTCATAATCAAAATAGATTCCATTTAGATCATTAACATTAGAGAAATCGACATTTGAATCTTCTCCGATTTTATTTATAACGCTAAAATCCGTACTCAATAGAAATTGCTCATCGTTAATCAATCGGGCAATTAATCTCTTAGTCCGTTTATGTACTTTCCCGTACTTAAAATTAGGCACTCTCTCAATCTTTATAATCTCTCTTTTTGAAAATTTCACTAATAAATCAATCCACGATGCTGCATTTTCAGACACTTGCTCCTTATAAAAATCAGCATGATTTATTAAATCTTGCTTATATGTTTTGATGCTCTTTTCCCAAAGTTCATCTTCATATAAATTCGCAATTTCAAGAGCAGAAGATCTTGAACGAATACCTGCTTGATATACTTTTATTGATTTTATATTGGGTAACCCCAACTCTACAAGAATAGCTAATTCTTCGATCACATCAGCTTCGTCGGTTAAATCTCGCTTCTTTAATTTCTTTGAAATCCCATTAAGAATCCAAGGTAAATTGAAAGAATAATGATTGGTTATTATTTTTATGGCATTTTCATGCTGAGAGATATCCGACATAGCTATTCCGCTTAACCACTTCCTCCGTATTTCTTTTGAGTCAACACTTTCTATAGATTCCCCTTCTAATACGTTTATGTCATTAATTGTATTTTCAATGTTTTCAAGTAGTAAAATTAGGTCTTCCAACGTTTGACCGCCGATTACATAATCTTGAACAAACCTGATAACCTCATCCATTCTATCTTCAATTTGTAAATCAGAATTTATGGGAATGCCAGAGGATACAACATTTTCCCAATTTTCTTTTTCTTCACCAACCTTTCTTGTTATACCCTTAATTCTTGCCTTAACAAACTCAAGAACCTCATCTCCTGTAATATCATCGTAATATTGAGTTTGCAGGTAAGCTAAAGATTGGGGGAAGTACTCATCAACCCACTCTAATTTATTACCTTCAATATTATTAGAATTATGAAGCGACAATAGGCCATCATCAATCCAGTCAAGGAGATCATTAATTTCATCAGACTGCTCGTGAATTTCAGCAATTCGATTCTCTGCAAGCAAGTTTAGCAATACATCAAATGGCACTCCATTTCTTAAGGCTATTATTTTCAATCCTCTAATTAAAGCTAAGCACCCGCTTTTAGCTTTGTCAATGTTATCCTTATCTAAATAACTCGTAATATTGCCTCTTTCCCTATCAATTGTCTTTTTATCTTTTCCTGACACATCGTGTGCGACTAAAATTTTCCCTTCATGATCTACAAATGCACGACCTGCTCTACCAGCGATATTCCAAAAATCCCTTTTAGTGATCGGCTCTCTTGCCTGATATAATGTAGAAAATATAACAGTTGAAACTCCAAGATTTACACCTTGTCCTAATGTTGAAGTTGCAATTATCACTCTTGGTTTTTCACTTCTCATTAATCTTTCCAGTGGAAGTCGAACATCGGAAAGTAAATCTGCATTATGGCAAAATATTCCCAGTTTAGCAAATCTAAGCCATTCAGAATCTTCTCCATAAGATTCAATACAGGCTAATTTGAAGGCTTTCCAATTGGCTTTGTTCTTAAATCTAAATCTACCATCTTCGGGTTGAATACATTTTTCATACTCTCTTGCGAGAGTAAATACAGACCGTTTAACACCAACGAATATTAAAACAGGGCCGAAATTTCTTAATTTATATGCAGTAGTTGCAATAGCTTGATTCTTATCCGCTGGGAAATAACGGATTTTTCTTTGGCGTGGCTTTTTGGGTAACTCTTGTCGCACAATGAAATTGGGATTAAATGAATTTCTTTCTGTATCTGTACTTCTCCAATTTATATTAACAGAAACACCATTCCATTCCATTATTCCAATCCTTTCATCTGAAGGTCTCCAGTTCTCTTTATATACATTATTAGAAGAACCTGTCAGCCATTCAGATAAATCTTCGGCATTTGGTAATACTGCGGACAAAAGCAGAAATTTACCACCATTAAGACCAATATGGTATCTTAGTTCTTCATAAAACATTTCATTGACAATAAGCCTTTTGTTAGCTCCAAACAAATGCCCCTCATCCACAATTACTAATTTGATGCATGAAAGAATTTCTTTACTACTTCTTAAAAGAGCTTTAGCCTTTTCTGGTGTTGCAACAATTACAGAAGATTCATTTATGATTTTTTCGTCAAGTTTACTAAACAGACTACCTCCGTATAAATGTGACACTGAAATATCAAGATTGCTAAAAATTTCATCAAGTGAATTTTCTATTTCATAGGCTAACGATCTGAAAGGGGCTATGAAAAGAATTTTTGCATCAGGTTCATTTACCAAACAGTTTAAAATTGCGATTTCTCCAATTCTTGTTTTGCCACTACTTGTTGGAATACTGACAATACTTCCGTTTTGCTCATTGTTTAAAACTTTAGGTAAGGAGTTCCTTTGAGTAAGGAATAACTCTGTGATACTACCATTTTTATATACTAATGATTGTATATACTTTAAAGGAAATTTATCTTTGATATTGAAATAATGTCCTAATACATGCCATAACGAAGATTCTTTAAATCCCTCTATGATGAGAAGTAATAGTCGAATTACCCACCAAATATCCGGTTCGCCCTTTATTCCTGCTATATCTTGAAGGTCTATAAGATTCCTTTTTGCAATTTCTAAAAACTCATTATTCCCCGTATGATAGAATTGTACATAATGATTTAAGGCTTTTGCTATTATTATCTCATAAATTTTCGTAGTATCATCCTCATCAAAATGTTCAGCCAAATACTCATCATCATAACTGGAATCTGTAAGAAGTTGGTCGATCTCGCTTAATAGTTGATCGAAGTGTCTACTAAGAAATAGAGATATTAACGAAGATATTGTAGTGTCACTTTGAATTTTACTTATAAGTATAAAGGATTTAGAGTATTGAAAAGAAACATAATAGGCTAAAGCAGAAATCAGACAAAACAAATTTTTATTTTTTGTCTGTGTATTAAGTGAACCGTGTATGTATTCAAGAATCGCAGCACCTTTTTCTAAAGAATGAGCCGCTTTTGTGTAATTATGTTTTTCAAAATAATTACATCCGACATTCAGATATTTAAAAGCAAGAGTATTTAGTTGTTCATCTTTAATTGTATAGCGAGGAAAATTTTGTTGAGACTCTCCTGTATTATAAAGGATATATCTTGCATTAGCTTGGGCGATTAAGTTCTGTAAAGTAGAATCCGATTCTAACACCTGATAGCTTTCTTCAATATGTTCTATATTCATAATAAATCGGGATTAGCAATTAATTCTTCTGCCTTTACAAATACGGATTCAATAAATCCTTCTGGGTCATCAATACCAACAGAAATAAAAACCAAGTTAGGGTTATCACTACTCAAATGCGTTTCTACTTTTTCAGAGGTATCTGTATTGCTTAATAACAGGCCTGCATAAATCAAGTCACCTCTATCCTTTATGTCTTGTACTATATAATCATCTAACTTTCTCGCAAGGGGCTCATCTGTTTTAGCAATTTCTTCTACTAAAAAAGTATATGATAAAGGAAGCATGTCCTTACTTAAAGAATCAGTTATATCACCAATAACGGCTTTTGACGGGGTTTTCCGAAATTTGGATTCTCCTAAATAAATTTTTATTTTTTCATTACCATTTTCTTCAAATAAATCGACCATCAAAGTATCATCTCCCTTGATTGCTTGATCTACATTTGGATTATATTTTAATTTGAAAACTTTTATAAATTCTTTTCTTTGTGTTGTTTGAAGATAGTCTGTTAGAAGAACTTCGGTCGCATTACCTTTTTTTACCTTATCTGCAATTGGTAATTTTCTATGTTGTTCTGCGTATTGAGGAAAACCTAAACTTCCATATTTTTCTTTCAATCTATCTATTCTAAATTGAGTATAATGATGATCAATTATCTTTCTTGCCATCCATTCAATTAACTCATCATCCACTTCAATAGATTCCGTCAATTCTCTATGACATTTTGTATCGGAATCAGGAATGTCTTTTGCAGCAAGCCATTTACCAAATGGATGCGTATTATCAGGATGCTCACCTATTAACCGTATTTGTTTCGTCATAAACTTTACTTTAGATAAATTGAAGACCCACAAAGTTAGCAAATAACTGAAATTCAGAAAGAATAATTCCTTATAACTTTAGCAATCATTAGTTTTCATACGATTCGTATTGACTTCAATGCCACAAGTCGCCAATTCAATTCCTTAACAACCCACACTGCCAACAATCAGATAGTTACAGTGGAAACCTATTTACTTTCGCTTTTCAAACTCATAAAAGCGATTTTATTATGCAACAAGAAGATGATCTCCGGGGATTGGCAAAAGTCATGGACTTTATGCGTGCCCTCAGTACTTTATTTGTAGTAATCAACATCTATTGGTTTTGTTACCAGCAGATGGTAAATTGGGGTATCAATATCGGTGTGGTCGATAAGATACTCGTTAATTTTGACCGCACGGCGGGTTTATTCCATAATATCCTTTGGACTAAACTCTTTACCATAGTATTCCTCGCCCTTTCCTGTTTGGGAACAAAGGGAGTTAAGGAAGAAAAAATCACATGGAACAAAATCATAGTGTTCCTGTCAGCCGGATTCGTGCTATTCTTTTTTAACTGGTGGCTTCTGGATTTACCCTTGCCACTGGAAGCCAATGCCGGCTTTTATATGTTGACGATGTCCGTAGGGTACATTTTCCTATTGATGGGTGGAACATGGATGTCGCGCCTACTCAAAAACAACATGATGGACGACGTGTTCAATGTCGAGAACGAATCCTTTCAACAAGAAACTCGCCTGATGGAAAACGAGTATTCGGTAAACCTGCCTACACGTTTTTATTACCGGAAGAAATGGAATAACGGCTGGATTAATGTCGTGAACCCGTTCAGGGCTTCAATCGTATTGGGTACGCCCGGATCGGGCAAGAGTTATGCCGTTGTTAATCAATACATAAAACAGCAGATTAAAAAGGGATACTCACTCTATTGCTATGATTTCAAGTACCCCGACCTCTCAACAATAGCCTATAACCACCTATTAAACAATCAGGGCGGTTATAAGAAAGTTCCTACATTTTACGTGATTAACTTCGATGATCCGTCCCGCTCGCACCGTTGTAACCCGCTTAATCCGTCATTTATGAATGATATTGCTGATGCTTACGAGTCGGCTTATACTATAATGCTCAATTTGAACCGGACGTGGGTGCAAAAGCAGGGCGATTTTTTTGTCGAATCCTCGATTATTCTTTTTGCTGCTATTATTTGGTATTTACGCATTTATAAGGACGGAAAGTATTGCACCTTTCCTCACGCCATTGAATTTTTGAATAAACGATACGAAGATATTTTCCCTATCCTAACCTCTTATCCGGAGTTGGAAAACTACCTTTCTCCTTTCATGGATGCGTGGCTCGGTGGTGCAATGGAGCAGTTGCAGGGACAGATTTCATCGGCTAAAATACCGCTTTCCCGTATGATTTCGCCACAACTTTATTGGGTCATGTCGGGCGATGAATTTTCATTGGATATAAATAACCCCGAAGAACCGAAAGTATTATGCGTAGGCAACAACCCCGATAGACAAAACATTTACGGAGCGGCATTAGGACTGTATAACAGTCGTATTGTGAAGTTAATCAACAAAAAGGGACAACTGAAAAGCAGCGTGGTAATTGACGAGTTGCCGACAATTTACTTCAAAGGCTTGGACAACCTGATAGCGACCGCCCGAAGCAATAAAGTAGCCGTATTGCTCGGTTTTCAGGACTTTTCACAGCTAAAACGCGACTATGGAGATAAAGAGGCCGCTGTCGTGATGAACACGGTGGGCAATATTTTCAGCGGTCAAGTCGTAGGCGACACTGCCAAAAACCTTTCGGAGCGTTTCGGAAAAGTGTTACAGAAACGACAGTCTATGACAATAAACAGAAACGACAAGTCCACATCCATATCTACGCAGCTTGACAGTTTGATTCCCGCCAGTAAGATAGCCAATCTAACACAAGGTATGTTTGTGGGTGCAATCGCCGATAATTTCGACGAGAGAATAGAACAGAAAATTTTCCATGCAGAAATAGTAGTAGACAACGAACGGGCAAAGCGGGAAACCGCCAAATACCAGCAGATACCCGTTATTGCCAACTTTGTCGATGAGGACGGAGTGGACAGGATGAAGGATATGATTAAAGAAAATTACGACCGCATCAAAGAAGAAACACGCCAAATAGTCGATAAAGAATTGGAAAGAATTAAGAACGACCCAACACTATGTAAACCCTTACCAGAGCAGGAATAAATGTGCAGTATAAAATTAACTCCTACATTTTAAATAGTTGTAGGGTTTTCTTAGTAAAGGACACTACCATTATTTTCCTATTTCTTCCGCCTCTTGAGGTTGTTTTTCTTCTCCAAAATTCTCAGGCAGGTATTCCTTGTATTTTGCTCTCAGATATTCAAGTCCTTCATTATTATCCTGTAAAGAGATATTAAGTTTTTCTTTTATAAACTCATGCCTCAATTTTGCATCTGTGATGATATCTCCCCACCTCAAAACATATACATCAAAATTATCTCCTTCTGAAACATGACCATATTTCCTATGTTTCTGATTTATCAAAGGCTCTAATTCCGGCTTTATTTCTTTAGTAATCAGATAGAACTTCCATCTGGTTTTGTCTTTAGGAAATCTGGCATCATTAGCTACTCTTGCTGCGTAACCCTCTATCTGTCCTTTTTCTTTAATCCCTGCATCTACAGTGGGTTTCTTCAACTCAATGACCAAGTTTTCTTTACCTCTTTTACCTAAACTGTATTGCTGCCAGAGGCAAACATCTGGTATTGTTTGTAAATCCCCATTATCTTCAGACTCCACAACTTCTTCAAAATCCTCTCGCTCCAAGTGGTCTTTGATATATGCTTTCAAGACATTTTTTAAAGAAATGTCATCAACCCCATAAGTATATTCATCTCCAAAAATCCAAGTTTCTCTGACAATAATTTTATGAAGGTGTTTTCTTTCTTTTACATCTTTATTGAGTTCTTTATCATATACGAGTTGTTCTAATCCCTGCAAGAAGTTTAACCTGTTCTTGATTTCAGTCATGGTATCAATTATGCAGGATAATGATGTGTCTTCCAGAATATCTGCAAGCTCATTCTGCTTATCCTTTGGGAGTTCAATAACTTCGCTTAAAATTCTTTTTAGATTAACAGACCCTGACTCCAATGCCTCTTTAATAAGAGATAATGTGAGCTTTTTCCCTTTATTATCCTGATCGCCAAAAGAGGGAAGATATTCATTTACCTGTAATGCAACTATATCAAAAACCTGCCTTGTAGATTCTTCAACGATATTCTCTGGCTTATTCTCGTATGGATAGATTTTCTCTCTCTTTAATTCCTCTATAAATTCTTTAGAATAAAGATGCAGTCTGTCTTTCAAATATTGTCGGGCTATCTTTTTAGCATCATTATATGCTACATTCAAATCCTCATTCATTTCCCCCATATTCAAGGTGTTTTCCCTGTGGAGTTGCTCTATATAGACAGATTGAATGAAGATTGAGATAGGAAGAGAAGACCTAATACCTAAATTATATTCAAGAAAAGGTATGCCCTTAGTGTTGCAAAAATATGTTTTTTTCTTATTGTCAAATTGCCACTCAATAATCTTTACAACAAATGAATAAGTGAGGTTATTTATTTCATATTTCAAAGTTTCTTCATATGTATTCTTAATCAGGGAATCAAAATTCAGCTCATTGCCATTAAAGAATATCTTAAAGTTTTGATAATTAATCCAAAATGAAGCGAATTTTTCCTCTATTTCTCTTCTATTTTTTAGGTTAAGTCCTTGTTCTGCATTAACATCATTGACATTTTGAATTAAAACCCTGAACCCTTGAGAACCTTCCCCTTTCGGTAATTGCTTTAAATCACTTATTTCTGAATGAGATAACTGGCTATTACTGACCTTTACTGTAAAAGTCTTATAACTATCATCATCCTTATAAATACTGAAAAAAGTAACTAAATCTCCTAAGGCTAAACTTTTAAATCGACCCTTTCCCTCTTTACCATGATATGATCTACCTCCAGGGCTTTGCGTTGTATATTTCTTCTCAGAACCACCTAATTTGCCAAATACGTTTTTGGCTTTTTCATATGATAATCCATGCCCATTGTCAATTATCTCTATTTCATTATATCCACCCAAACCATTCTTCTTATAGTTAATGTGAATTTCTGAGGAATCAGCATCAATAGCATTCCAAATTAATTCACAAAGAGCAGTTATCCCACTTGCTTTGGTAAGAGATTCTATATGGTCATGTTCAACCCCTAAGTCTATTATTGTTGGCATACTTATCAGAATTAAAAAACAAAATTACATAAAAATCAGGGATTAGAAGTCTGATTACAAACTATATTTTTGAAATTTAATTCAGTAATCTTTTATTTTCTCTATCTCCAAATGGAAACCCTACACCCGTATTGGTCGGTTTTAATCCGTATTTCTCCATTATCTCGTCCAACAATCCTTCATCCAAGTGCAGAAATGCCCCGAATAACGGGTAATCCGTCAGTCCGAAACCAATCATTATCCCGTCTTTTTCATCTTCCATACCCTGCATGAATACAAAGTAATTGTGCGGATTGGCTCCGTCCATATTGAACATTATTTCCTCATCCGACAACTCCGGTGGAGTAACCCCTTCAATCATCAACTTATAATAATCGTAATCCACCCATCCCTGACTGCGGAAAGATGAGAACAGTTCCCTTAACTGCTCTGTGGACAAATGCCTGATAGAATAAAATTGCTCAATCATACCTTAAAAATATCTCTCCCCAAAGGTAGGCAATATAACCGGGTAAGGGAAAAGCCATTGCATAATTTCCTCTCGGTACTAATACTTTGATGCCACAAGTTGCCAGTTGTTTTCCGCAAGCAACAGTACAGATTTCAACCCTTTTACATACAAGTCATTAAGTCTAATTTCGCCTACGCACCGCTATTGGTGCGAACTAAAAACATTCGTAAATATGGACGAAAAATTAAAGAACGATGCCAAAAAAGTAATGCTCGTTCAAGATGCAAGCAGCGGCCAACTGAAAGCCGTTACCGATGTGGATAAGGACGGAAACATTCAGACCGTCGAACCCACTAAAGCAAATCTGGCTTCCCTGTTGAATGTGAACACGAACGATTCTTTCATTGAAGCCTTTTTCAAAAAGATGATGGAGCAGGCGGATAATCCGGCACATTCAGGGTTATCCAATCCCATCAACAAAGTTTTTATCATGATCGAGAGCGTTTTTAACAAGCTCGTCAAGATGAACTTTCCACCCGAAGAACTGGAAAAGTACCGTGTCGATCCGGCAGTAGAACTGGCAGCCCGACAAGGACTGAACCCCAAAGTACAGCAGGGTGGCGGCGATACCACTTCCCAATCGACTTTCCAACCGATGGACGTAAGCAAAATCGACCGGGCAGATTTGGAACGCAAAGGGATTAAGTGGGAAGATGTGGAGCCCCACCTGAAAGCGATGTCCTACGGCCATAAGTCCAACAAGATGGTTGAAATGAATCCCGAAATGGAACCCGGCGGTATGCGCGTCCCCACAAAAGGGCGTATCTCGCTGGAAGAACAGGCGGACGGCTCAATCAAGGCTATTCCACATTACCACCAAGAAAAGCCGAATCTGGATGCACCCCTGCATGGCACAAAGCTCGATGATGAAGCAAAAGCCAATCTACTGGCTACGGGCAATGCCGGAAAAGTAATTGAACTGGAACTTGCCCCCGGCAAAAAAGAACCTTGTTATGTTACCCTCGACAAAATGACGAACGGATTGGAAGTCTTGCCCGTCAGTCGGATCGGCCCGATTGACAAAATCAAAGGTGTCGAACTTACCGAAGGGCAGAAGTTGGACTTTGCCGCAGGACGGAAAGTGTTAGTCGAGGGCATGACTTCCCGCAGTGGAACAAAATTCGACGGCTATGTTCAGGTCAATGCTGCGGACAAGAAATTCGACTTTACCTATGACGGCTTAGACCGTAACCGCTACTCTCAGGAGAATAAAGAAATCCGCCAACAGAAAAAGGCGGAAGATCAGGAAACAAAAAAAGAGGTTTCACAGGGCGAGGATAAAAAAGAAATTTTTATCCCTAAAAAACTATTGGGGGTTGAGCTTGACGAAAAGCAGATTAAATCATTGGAGGCGGGTAAAGCCACCTATGTGAAAGCCATGATGAAAGACGGTCAGGATCAGCCTTTCAATGCGTGGGTTAAACCGAACTACGAAAAAGGCAAATTGGACTTTTTCAAATGGAATCCCGACTACGCCAAGAAACAGGGTGCAACAGTAAAACCCACTGCCGAGAGCAAAACACAGGTCGCCGTCAATTCCGAGGGTAAGACCAACGAAGCAACCAAGAAAGTGGACAAGCCACTTCAACAGGGGCAGCAGAAACCGACCGAAGGCCAGCAAAAGAAGCAAGATGAGAACAAGCAGCGGCAAAATCCCTCAAAACGGCAGTCTGCACGAAAAGCAAAGAGAAGCCCCAAAATTTCCTAATCCATTTATTCACAATAATAAAAAATAGAAAACAATGAAAGTATGTATTGCAGAAAAACCCAGCGTAGCACGTGAGATAGCGGCTATCGTGGGAGCAACAACAAAGAAAGACGGATATTTAGAAGGCAACGGTTATGCCGTTACATGGGCGTTCGGCCATCTGGTCGGACTTGCGATGCCCGAAGCCTACGGTTTCACAGGGTTTAAGGCGGAGAATCTGCCGATACTCCCCAAAGAGTTTATCCTCCAACCCCGACAGATTAAAGAGGGCAAGGAATATAAGAATGACCCCGGTGCACTGAAACAGCTAAACGTAATTAAGGAGTTATTCTCCCGTGCCGACCGGATTATCGTTATGACCGATGCCGGACGGGAGGGAGAACTTATCTTCCGTTTTATATACAATTACCTCGATTGTAAAAAGCCGTTCGACCGCCTTTGGATCAGCAGTCTGACCGACCGTGCCATTCGTGAGGGACTTCAAAACCTCCGTCCGGGCAGCGATTACGATAACCTGTACCTGTCTGCCCGTGCTCGAAGTCATGCAGATTACGTTGTGGGAATTAATGCCAGCCAGGCATTAAGTATTGCCGCCGGAAGCGGTGTATTCTCTCTCGGACGGGTTCAAACACCTACATTGGCGATGATATGCAGCCGCTATCTGGAAAATAAGGATTTCAAACCGCAGACCTATTTCCAACTCAAACTGCATACAGCCAAAGATGCCACCTCTTTTTCAGCCCTGTCTTTGGAGAAGTATGATATCCGGACAAAAGCGGATGAATTTTACGCCCTTGTAAATTCCGGCGGTACGGCAAATGTGGTAAGTGTGGAACGCAAGGAAGCCAATCAGGAACCACCATTATTATATGACTTGACTACTTTGCAAAAAGAAGCCAACAGCAAACACGGTTTTTCAGCAGATAAAACGCTGACGATAGCGCAAGCGCTCTATGAAAAGACCGTACTTTCCTATCCCCGTACCGGAAGCCGCTATATCTCTACCGACGTATTCGATGAAATACCGCAGCTACTTGCCAGTATGAAAAGCTATTCCCGCTTTTCCGCTTACGCCGCTTCAATGGAGAATGCCCCACTTAATATCCGCAGTGTGGACGACAAGAAAATTACCGACCACCATGCGATCATCATTACCGAGAACAAGCCCGGCGAACTTTCACCCGATGAACGCATCATCTACGAAATGGTTGCCGGACGTATGCTGGAAGCATTTTCTAAAAAGTGTAAGAAAGAAAATACAGTTGTTTCCCTTGAATGTGACGGAGTAACATTTACGGCACGGGGAAGTATTATCCTTTCTGCCGGATGGCGTGGCGTATTTGGCACACAGGAAGAAGAAAAAGAGGAAGATGCCACCGTACTGCCCGACATTGTTCAAGGCGACAGCCTGCCTGTGAAAGGTTGCGATATATTGGAAAAGCAGACCAAACCCCGTCCATTGCATACGGAGAGCAGCCTGTTATCCGCAATGGAAACCTGTTCCAAAGAAGTTGAGGACGAAGCCGAACGTGAAGCTCTCAAAGAATCGGGGATCGGAACGCCTGCCACTCGTGCAGCCATTATCGAAACGCTATTCTCCCGCGAATATATTGTACGCGAAAAAAAATCACTTGTACCCACCAATAAAGGATTGACCGTGTATCTGGCCGTTAAGGATAAGAAAATTGCAGATGTTTCGATGACTGGAGAGTGGGAAAGCGCACTGAATAAAATCGCTTTGGGAGGAATGGATGCGGATACTTTTCACAAGGGTATAGAAGTATATGCCGCACAGATTACAACGGAGCTGCTCACTATTTCTATCGAGGGAGCGAGCAATCGCACCAGATGTAAATGCCCTAAGTGCAGCGGGCAGGTGGTTTTCTATCCCAAAGTTGCTAAATGCCAGAATCCCGATTGCGGACTGAAGATATTCCGCTCCATTGCAGGAAAGGATCTGACGGATGCACAATTATCCGAACTTTTCGGTAAAGGGAAAACCGGATTGATAAAAGGCTTCAAGAAAAAAGCCGGAGGAACTTTCGATGCTATTATTGCTTTCGACAGTGAATATAAAACCGTTTTTGAATTTCCGAAAAACAAACCGGGTAATGCAGGGAAAGGGAAAAAGCGGAAATAATAGTATATTTGCCACTAAGATTCTAATCATAGCATTGTTTTTTAAGACGTGTTTTGAAAGGAATTTTAGTGGTTGGCGCTTCGGGTGGGAATCCGGAGCGCCTTTTCGCTTTCCCCCTCTCCATATTTTCAACCACTAAAATTCCAATGTTATGGCAAAGAATAATTCATCGCCACAGGGCGAACTATCCTATTACGGCCTATCCCTCTTATCGTATCTACACGACAGTCATCCCGACAAAACCGGGGATAAGGCATTTATAACAAAGCGTTCTGACCTCGCCGCAGGGGTTTACAGCGAGGCAATCCAAAACGGACTTACCCATATTGAAGCGGAAGAACTGGCAAGCGCCGAACTATACCGGGACTTGCATTTTTCCGCTTACAACACCCTTGTAAATATACTCTGGGATGAGTTTCCGGTGGAAATACCCGAAAATTCCGCCCGTAAGGTCGCCCTGCAGGTTTTACCGCTATGCGGTAACGTGCTGGCAAAATACACCCTGACGGATGATTTTGCCGACACTCCTGCATACGACCTCTTATACACGGAACTAACGGGAACCATTCAAATACTTCTGGAAGATGGCGCGGTTTAATAAAACGGCGCACCTTCGCCAGAATATCGACGCGATAAAGGCAGCCTTTACGCTCGACCGGGAAAAACGGGAAGCCACCCCGGAGGAAAAAAAAGTTTTGCAGGCATACAGCGGTTTTGGAGCAATTAAGGAAGTGATAGACCCACTGCCGAAAGACGGTGGGAAAACCACACCCTTAACCCCTCTTATAGAAGAACTGCACATTGTCCTCAAAGAAAATACCACTAACGAAAAAGAGTATAGGCTGTATTTGAATGGCATCAAAGATTCCATTCTGTCAGCTTTTTATACTCCGCCCGTCATTGCCGACACCCTGATTGTATCGTTGGCGCAAAGCGGTGTTACGCCCCTTCGGGTAATAGACCCCAGCGCCGGAACGGGCGTTTTTGCCGACAGTCTAAGGGAATCCGCTCCTGATGCAGAAATGACATGTTTTGAAAAAGACCCGATGACAGGCATGATACTTAAACACCTGCGCCCGGAGGATAATGTAAGGGTACAGGGATATGAAGCCATCGAGCCGAAGTATTCCGGCTATTACGATGTGGCGGCCAGTAATATCCCTTTCGGTGATGTAGCCCTTTTCGACCCGTCTTTCTCAACAAGTACCGACCCGTCCCGTCGGCAGGGTACACAGACACTGCACAACTATTTCTTTATGAAATCGGTTGATACCGTCCGTGATGGCGGTATCATCGCCTTTATTACTTCACAAGGCGTTCTCAACTCCGAACAAAACCGACCTGTTCGTGAATGGCTTGCGGACAGGTGCGATGTGGTTTCTGCTATACGGTTACCAAATAATTTGTTTACCGACCATGCCGGAACGGAAGTCGGTAGCGACCTCATTGTATTGCAGAAACGACCGCCGGGCGAATATCCCGTAACACAGCGACAGACGGATTTTATCGAATCCCGCAAGCTGTCAAACGGTATTTCCATAAATAACCTGTTCCAACAGTTAGACAGGGTTATCCAAACCGATGCCAAAGTCGGAACAGACCCTTATGGCAAACCCGCAATGGAATTTACCCATTCCGGTGGCGAAACAGGTATCGCCGGAGACTTGCGCCGGATGCTGGTCGAGGACTTTTCCAAACACCTCGACCTTGATCGCTACCTTTCTTTTGCTCCTAAAATTGCGGAGCAAACGCAAGTAAGAAATGAAACTGCTCCGCAAGTTAAATCGGAGCAAAGTATAACAGTGGACATTGCAGATGCTTCAAACAAAGTGGAAGCCGACGTTTCCACCTCGCACCTTCAAAGACCACAGGGGAAAGAACGACTGCCAAACGACCTTAATCCCCTTTGGCAGACGGATGACCTTGATCCGTTTTGGCAAGCCGTAGAGGAACACTTTGAAGATTTAGACAATCGAGGTAATACCCAAACGATTACACTGGAACAGGATGCTATCGCAAAAGCACGGGCGGAAGGATATAATTTTAATACAAGCACCGGGGAACTGACTCCAATAGAGAGTACAGGGGAGATTATTTCACCTGTTGAACAAGATAATGACCCTACACCGGATGACCTTGCGGAGTTCGGGGCATGGGCTAATGAGAGTGATCGTCGCTTTATAGAAGAATACCCGCCAACACCGGATGATTACGGGATTATTGAGCCTGCCCCGGAAACACCTGTTCAGGCGACTATGGAGCCTAAACAAAACGTAGAGAATGCCCCGGTAGGTAATTTTAGCGGAACGCTGTTCGATATGGATGATCCCCCTATTCTCGCAAAGCCGACTACGGAGGCCGCCCCGCAGGTAAACGTACAGAAAGAACCGCTAATTACCCTCTATGATCTGTTCGGTTTTTCCGAAGAAGAACGCAATCAAAGCCGTCCCCGCAAGCGAAAAAAGACTGTCAAACCTAAAAAGAAACAGGAAGAAGAGCGTTTTATCGACTGGCGTGAGGAAATGCAAATTAACGCCCATCGTGAGCGTGAAGAAAAAGAGCGGCAACAGAAAGATCAGCAACCGGAACGAGCATCGGCAGACAATACACCACTTGTTTATCCGGTTGAAGATGCCCGCAGAGTGGAACAACAGGAAGCCTTACGGCGGGAACAGGAACGGGAAGAATACCTGAAACCGATCCCGTTCAAAGCGGAAATACTGCCGCATTACCGTGAGGGTTCACTCGTTTCGGATGAACACAACCGTATCGGCTATCTGCGGGATATGGACGGCTTACAACCTATATTCCACCCACTGGAACTAACCGAAACACAGGGGAAGAAAGCCTCTATCTACGTCGAAATAAGAGATACTTATTACCACCTCTATCAGAATGAAGCCGAACGGTTGGAAGCCAATCCCGCCCTCAGGGAAATGCTAAATCGCCTGTACGACAACTTTACAGACCGTTTCGGCAGGTTGAACGAGAAGAAAAACCTCGACCTGATTAAAATGGACGCGAGGGGAACGGAAATCCTTTCCCTCGAACGCTATATTGACGGGGTAGCGCAGAAAGCCGATATTTTCCATCATCCGGTAGCGTTCAATCCTAATGAAATTACCGAAGCTGCCGATGCCCGTGAAGCGTTGGTCGCCAGTTTAAACAGATACGCCGGGGTGAATCTGGAATATATGGCGGGGCTTACCAGAGGAACAAAGGATAATATTCTGGAAGAACTGCACGGCAGTATCTATTTCAACCCGGAAATTAACGGCTATGAAATTGCCGATAAATACATAGCCGGAAATGTCATAGAGAAAGCAGAACGGGTAGAGCGCTTTTTAAATGATAATCCTAACCACATTCCCGCAGCGGATTCTCTGCGGGCGCTTCAAGAAGCCACCCCGAAACCCATTGCCTTTGATGATCTTGATTTTAATTTTGGCGAACGCTGGATACCCAAAGGTATTTATGAAAAATATGCATCGCATCTGTTTGATGCGGATGTTTCGATAAACTTCGCACCCAATATCGACGAGTACAGCGTAAAGGTTGACAGGACGAACGTAAAAATAACCGATCAGTATGCCGTGAAATCACAGAGCCGTACATTTAACGGCATACACCTAATGAAACACGCCCTGCAAAACACTTCGCCCGACATCACCAAGAAAGTGAATAAGCTGATTGATGGTAAAATGCAGGAGGTAAAAGTGCGTGACCCGGAAGCGATACAACTCGCCAACTCCAAGATAGATGAAATGCGGAACGGTTTTTCCGATTGGTTGCGCGACCAGTCACCGGAATTTAAGGACAGGCTGGCTGATCGCTACAACCGCACCTTCAACTGTTTTGTGCGTCCCAACTATGACGGTTCGCACCAAACCTTTCCGGGGCTTGACCTGAAAGGATTAGGCATAAAAGACCTCTATAAAAGTCAAAAAGATGCCGTTTGGATGGATAAATTATTGGGCGGAAATATTTGCGACCATGAGGTTGGCGGTGGTAAAACCCTGATTATGTGTTGCGGTGCAATGGAGAAAAAACGGCTTGGACTGGCCAACAAACCCATGATCACAGGCTTAAAAGCCAATATACATGAGATAGCCAAGACGTTTTGCACCGCCTATCCGAACGCAAAGGTTCTTTATCCCGGCAAGGAAGATTTTACTCCCAAAAACAGGGAGAGGATCTTCCGCGAGATAAAGAACAACGATTGGGATGCTGTTATCCTGACACACGAACAGTTTGCCAAGATACCGCAATCCCCGGAACTGCAACGGGAGATATTACAGACCGAACTCGACAGCGTGGAGGAAAATTTGCAGGTACTCAAAGACCAGGGCAAAGAAGTTTCCCGTGCCATGCTGAAAGGTTGCATAAGGCGTAAACTCAATCTGGAAGCCAAGCTGCAAACGGTTATGCACACCATCGAAAACCGTAAGGATGATACAGTCGATTTCAAACACATGGGTATAGACCACCTTTACGTCGATGAATCTCACAAATTCAAGAACCTTACGTTCAATACCCGCCACGACCGGGTAGCAGGATTGGGAAACCCCGAAGGCTCCCAACGTGCGCTGAATATGCTTTTTGCCATCCGTACCATTCAGGAACGCACGGGCAGGGATTTAGGCGCAACTTTCCTTTCGGGAACGACCATTTCCAATTCACTGACGGAACTCTATTTGCTGTTCAAATACCTCCGTCCGCAGGAAATGGAACGCCAGAACCTCAAAACCTTTGATGCGTGGGCAGCCGTTTTTGCTAAAAAGTCCATTGATTACGAGTTTTCGGTAACCAATGAGATTGTGCAGAAAGAGCGTTTCCGATATTTTATCAAAGTGCCGGAACTGGCGGCTTTTTATTCCGAGATCACCGACTTCCGTACAGCCGCCGATATCGGCATAGACCGCCCAGAGAAGAATGAGATATTGCATAATATACCGCCCACACCCGACCAAACGGCATTTATTGACCGTTTGGTGGAGTTTGCCAAAACAGGCGATGGAGAACTGCTCTATCGTGGTAAACTGACCGACAGGGAAGATAAAGCAAAGATGTTGATTGCTACGGATTACGCCCGTAAAATGTCGCTCGATATGCGTATGGTCGATCCGATACGCTTCGGCGACCATGTGGACAATAAAGCCAGCCATTGCGCACGGATGATTGCCGATTACTATTATAAGTACGACCAACACAAGGGTACACAGTTCGTATTCTCCGACCTCGGCACTTACAAAGCTGGGGAGTGGAACGTATATAGTGAAGTAAAGCGTAAATTGGTAGAAGATCACGGCATACCAGCCCATGAGGTACGCTTTATTCAGGAAGGCGCCAGTAGCGAAAGTATGCGCAAGCGCATGATAGAGGAAATGAAAGAAGGCAGAATCCGTATCATGTTCGGCTCGACTGAAATGCTTGGAACAGGCGTAAATGCACAGAAAAAGTGTGTTGCCATTCATCATCTCGATTGCCCGTGGCGACCGTCAGACCTGACCCAGCGCGACGGGCGGGGCATCCGCACAGGCAACGAGGTCGCCAAATACTATGCCGATAATAAGGTGGATGTTGTTCTCTATGCTGTCGAAAAATCATTGGATGCCTATAAATTCGGGTTACTCCATAACAAAGAACTTTTTATTCAGCAACTAAAAACCAACAATATGGGCGCACGCACCATTGACGAGGGCGCAATGGATGAGAAGACAGGTATGAACTTCTCCGAATATGTGGCTATCCTTTCCGGTAATACGGAATTATTGGAGAAAGCCCGTCTGGAAAAGAAAATCACCACATTGGAAAGCGAACGGCAGGCATTCGTGCGGGGTAAATCATCCAGCCGTTACAAGTTGGATGAGATTCTGCAAAAAGTGGAGAAAAATAGTGGTTTGATTGAACGCATCGGTAAAGACCTGGAACATTTCAAAAGCCAGGTACAATTAAATGAGGACGGCTCGTATAAAAATCCTATCCAACTGGATGGTGTTCAGGGCGGCGATATTAAGTTTATCGGCAAACACCTGAATCATATTGCCGATACCGCCCGCACCGGAAATGAGTTTGATAAGATTGGTAGCTTGTATGGTTTCGACCTGCTTGTAAAAAGTGAAACTTCTCAAAAAGAAGGATTTGATGCTGTGCAGAACCGTTTCTATGTTCGTGGCGAAGGTGATTACCTGTATCAGTACAACTATGGTAATCTTGCCTCTGATCCACGTTTGGCAGCACAGAATTTTATCAATGCACTCGGAACCATTGAACCGACGCTTGAAAAATTCCAAAAGGAGAATGAGAAACTGTCGAAAGATATTCCCACACTCAAAGACGTGGTGGACGGAACATGGCGCAAAGAACCGGAGCTGGCTTCTCTCAGGGCTGAACTGACGGATTTAGACCGGAAGATACAGCTTTCCCTCAAACCGATAGAAGAAAGCGAGGGACAGCCTGTAAACGAGGTTGAAGAGAACAAAAAACAATCCCAGGAAGATAACCGCCAACCTTCTCTGGGCAACGGACAGCCTTACATTCCGGCACGGCTCAGGAAAATAGCTGACAGTTCCGGCGGACGCATTGTTCTTGGCAGCGTTCCACGCTCTCATGCCGATACGGATAATCCTTCCAAAAGCAGCATGAAAATCTAAAGAGAAAGCCGTCGAAACAAAAAATCGACGGCTTTTCTCACTCCGGCTGAACATGTTTTATTTGTTGCCTTTCTTATTCATATTCCGAAAACTGCTGAAATGTTTTTCAATAAACCGTATGACATCGGATTCCTTATAATAGGTTTTGTGGTATATCATCTGAAAGGGCAACTCGCCGGAAGAACGATAGCGTTGCAGGGTGCGTTTGCTGACGTTCAGCATTTGGCAAAGGTCGAAATTGTCCAGCAGCATATCGCCATCGGGAAGCAGTGTTCTGCTTTGCACAGATGCGGGCGACTGCATCTTTTCGAGCCTGTCGAAACGCTCCATAATACGCCACATCCAACTGTCAAAATGTTCCTTGTCTATAAACATAATCAATCTTTAGGCAAAGTCATCAATCCTTTGGCGTCCAATTCGTCCAGCGAACCGCTACTGCGCTGGATGCGTTTTTCTTCCAACAGTCGCTTTATCTCCGAAATGGTATAATAGGTTTTCCTACCTATTAGTGAATAGATAATCACTCCATTGCTTCGATAACGTTGCAAAGTACGTTTACTGATTTTAAGATAAGCACAGACAACCTCATTGTCCAGCCATATTTCCTGCAAAGGAGATTTTTCAGGTTCCATACGGCAGATATGTTTCTCTATGGCCTCTATCTTGTCCATAAGCTCCCGGAAAGCTCCCGATTTCATAATTATTACGTCCATAATTCTTTGTTTTATTGATACTTTGCAAAGGTCGGGAGTATAAATCACCTGTATTGACAACTTGGGTAAACTATTTTTAGACTATTTTCTTTTACCGTGATTACAGGGCTTTATTGTATTAGAAAAATTTGTTTTTCTACATGATATTCCAATGGGAAATTGGGTATTATTTCTCTTTTGTTGCAGTAAAACAGTTGATATTCAGTGTGTTCTCGGATTGTATATTTAACCTCTTTTCGACAGAAAATTCAGAAGTGACAAAAATGTCCGTTAAAAGTGGAAAATCGGTTATTGGGTGTTGTAAAAGCAAAAATACTCAATTGGGTATCATTAATAACCTGCTTGCACCCTGAGCAAATGACTTATATAGTCTTCTACGATATTCATCCATATTGATCCCAAGTTGAAGATAGGTTTCATCTATGTTGTATTGAACAGTAGACAAAAAAATCCACTTGATAACTGATAAAAAAATAAGAGAAAGATAAAATTCAAAATATCTACAAAATTCCACCTTTACATTTATACAATATTTATTTGAGATATAATAAAAAAAAGAGATTGTATGAATATATAATATAATATCCAAATTGGCTTTTCTTACACTTTTAGTTATAGTACGTATAGTTGTGAAGAAGATGATTATAACTATAACCTGATATAAGAATATATGCGTTTTATGAGACTATTGATGAACCTGATCTTAAAAAGCCTGATACAGGAGCAAAGGTTTATTATTACTGCAGAATATGTATAGACGATCTGTCTGGATATACTTATCAAGGAAACGGTAGGTTTGTTAAAGATGATTTGTCAGCTATCCAGCCTGATGAACAATTTATGATTGGAAAAAACGGTTCTGTATTTTTCATTCCCGAAGATAAAAAGGGAAATGCGACTATTGTTATTGAAAGTAACTATTATAAAAGCAAGATTAAAACAACTTGCTTTTCTTCTCCCGGTAATGGGGCAGGTATTCATACAGTGTTCAAACCAGAATAAATTTAACTGAACACACCAAAAAACATTATTTACAATGAATATACCGATTCTTTCTGGCTTTAATATTACTTAAGAAAAGACTATATACAAAAAGCCTGTCCGCCGTTTTCGACGTATAGCAGGCAATCAAAATGTCACTTTAGAGTAGTTGAAATATTGTTTTGTCTATCGTTGGATAAAAAACGATATATCAATTATCTCCCGATTGAGAGAATAATTATGTTGCAGACATAAAAAGATCACAGGTGATAAAACAGATTATATCATCGTTAAGAAAATAATGTTGGTTTAAAAATATTAATCAGTAATTCACTAAATAAGATAATTGAAAGAATGTAAAATGCCAATGTGAGTGTTATGATGTTAATTCGATTGGTTGAATATGTTCGTTTGCATTTATATTCTGTGTTGAATACACGTGAAAAGTATCGATATAAGCAAAATACTCCGAATCCAATCGCACTACCGGCTATTGCTCCCGCAACTACATCTGATACAAAATGGACGCCCAAATAAACCCGTGAATAAGCCATGGTCAATGCCCAGAGATAAATAACAACCGTATAATATCTGTTTCTGAACAAAAGTGCGGTTAGAGTAGCGAAACCAAAAGCATTTGTCGCATGACCCGATATAAATCCATATTTTCCTCCGGTATATCCATACAATGTCCTGACAGACTCTTCGATGCCCGGATAGTGCGTAGGTCGCAAACGTGCGAAAAGAGGTTTGCAAATCGATGACGAGAATTGGTCGCAGCACACAAAAAGAAGGATAATTGCAGCTAATATCGGAATCCATTCCTGCCACTGCTTTTTATACATAGCAATGAGTAAAAACAAAGCCGCAGGAATCCATATAATACCACCGGAGAACAGCCACATTATACAGTCCATAAAATAGGAATGATTGCCGTTTATCAAGAAAAACAAGTTTTCTTCGTATGGAATAATTCGTTCGTGCATATTGAAAAATTCTCTTCAAAAGTAAGATGCTAATTTTGCGGAAAATTTGAATTTTGAGTCCACTCCGAAAAGTCTCTGACTTTTTATTTTCAATTCAGTGACACCCGGAAGGGACGGTTTAAATTTTTCAAAAATGCACTAAAATCAGTATCCTATTTGCTTGCATATTAATCTATATTTC
>NZ_JAPCWE010000004.1 GCF_025943985.1 Anaerorudis cellulosivorans
TTCCTTCACATAGAATCGAATTAAAAGGAGATAGTTTAAGAAAAAAAAGATAACTTTGCCAAATTGATAGTTCAGCCAGTGGGTGGGTATCACCGGAATCACTGGGTGGATATCACCGGAATATCAATACATCTTCGGGTATGTATGCGGGGAACCGTCTTTTGTCTGATTTATTCATCGAACAACACCTTTCGACTTATGTTCCTATAACGTATCTACGCGATTTAATTATCGAACTCGAACACAAACTTGTTAGCTATTTCCCTGCTTATAACGGTTTCTTGGGGGTTGACATGATGATATGTCGAAATAAAGAACATGATTATCGCATTCATCCTTGTGTGGAGATTAATATGCGGATGAATATGGGATTGGTCGCACGGGCTTTTTATGATCGTTTTGTGCATGAAGCTTCAGAAGGGATATTTAAAACTGTCTTTTTTAAACAAAATGGTGAATCATTGCAGTATAAAACAAAAATGGTGGCAGAGGATCCTCTTATTGTCAAGGATAATCGTATCGTTTCGGGATTTTTGCCATTGAATCCTGTAAGTGAAGAAACTAAATTCATGTCATTTGCTCACATCGTTTCAGGATAGTTTCATCAGCTATTAATGGGAAAATAAATTTCCTCTATTTTGTGGGTTTTTGCTTGTAATTAACTCGCAATTATGTAACTTTACATCGTTTTTGAAGGAAAGCTGCCGGAGTGGTCGATCGGGCTTGACTCGAAATCAAGTGTACGGGTTACCGTACCGGGGGTTCGAATCCCTCGCTTTCCGCTAAATCACAATGTTTTATAGCTATTAAAAGCGAACAAATTTTACTACATTAAAATGCTGTTAACCTCATTGGATACCCGTATTTTATTCATAGCAATTTCATTCTCTTTTCAATCTCATCATCACTTATCACCGAGATAATGGTATTTCCATCCGGAGTGTAGTTAGGCAAGTGGCAGGCAAAAAGCTGATCGATGAGATGCGTCATTTCTTCGGGCGATAAGGTTTTCCCATAAGGAATAGCGGTTAGACGAGCAAGTGAAAGTGCGATAGATTCCTGAATTTCTGATTTTACATCGAGCGCGGTTTCTGTCCTTTTTTCAATTAGGGATTGAATCAGCGGGATCGGATTGGAAGTTCCTATTTCAGAAGGAATCCCTTGAATGACAAATGTGTGATTACCTAAATTGTTTAATTCGAATCCCACAGCCTGAAGATCTTCCATAATTGAGGATAAAGTAGCCGCTTCAGAAGGCGTTAGTTCGATAATTTCGGGGAAAAGTACGCGTTGTGAAACACCTTTTTTATTTTTAATTTGTTCTAAAAAAGTATCGAAAAGAATGCGAATATGTGCCCGATGCTGATCAATAATCATTAATCCCGATTTAACCGAAGTAAGAATATATTTTTGTTTGTATTGGTAATGTCCGGGTAAATTTTCGGAGTGAGCATTTTTTTTGTCGGTGGAATCGAATAAATCCGAATTTGTTTGCGACGATGACTTGATTTTGTCTTCCGTTGGTTTATCTTTTTCGAATCGTTGAAAAAGGGTTTCCCAATCGAAGCGAGGTGGGGAATGATGATATGAATTTCGTTGTGTAGTATAAAAGGGGTTATAATTGGGATCAATATTTACCTTCGGCATCGTTGTTTTTTTCGATTTGTCATAAATAGGGATTTCCACTGCATCTTCCCTGTCGAAATCGATAGGAGGCAAGGCATTGAATTTGCCTAAAGCTTCTTTTATCGTTACCATAAGGATTTGCCAAAGCGCCTGCTCATTTTCGAATTTTACTTCGGTTTTTGTCGGATGTATGTTGACGTCGATTGATGCCGGATCTACTTCAAAATAGATGAAATATGCCGGGTTTTCATTCGGTTGCAATAGGTGTTCAAATGCTGTCATCACTGCCCTGTGAAAATAAGGATGGCGAATAAAACGTCCGTTGACGAAGAAAAATTGGCTTGCACGACTTTTTTTTGCGCTTTCAGGCTTAGTAACATAGCCGTAAATTTTCCCCAACGTAGTTTCTTCGTTAATTTTAATCAATTGTTGATTGATGTTTTTCCCTTCCAGTTGTACAATTCGCTTACGCAGTACTGATGGAGGAAGTTGAAGTGTCTGCATTTCGTTTTCGAAAAGCAAAAATTCGATATCGGGATGTGCCAGGACTATGCGCTCGATTTCCATGAGAATATTTCTTCGTTCCGATTCGTTGGATTTAAGGAACTTGCGGCGAGCAGGGACGTTGAAGAAAATGTTTTTAACCGAGATGATTGTGCCTTTTGTGCACGAAACAGCTTCCTGCTTTTCAACTTTTGATCCGGAAATGGATAGAAGCGTGCCTATTTCATCTTCTTCTCTCCGGGTTTTAACCTCTACTTGAGAAATAGCGGCAATAGATGGTAACGCTTCACCACGAAAACCCATTGTGGTGAGCGAAAACAGATCATCAACTTTCTGAATTTTAGAAGTTGCATGGCGTTCAAAGGCTATCCTGGCATCGGTAGCCGACATGCCTTTCCCGTTGTCGATCACCTGAATAAGTGTTCTTCCTGCATCTTTAATAATAACTTGAATTTGGGTGGCTCCTGCATCAATAGAATTTTCAATGAGTTCTTTAACGACTGATGCCGGTCGTTGAATTACTTCCCCTGCCGCAATCTGATTAGCAATGGAATCGGGTAGGAGATGAATGATATCGGGCATAATTTAAGATAATCTGCAGTTTTTAGCTCAAAATCCAAAAAAATAAAATTGCCAATAAAAACAGGAGTATAACGATGAGTAATCCGTTATTGGTAAGAAACGAACTTTTTCCTGCTTCTTCGCGCTCTTTACGGCGCTTCAGGTGTTTAGTCTGAGCGAGAAATTCTCCTCGGATTTCTTCAGCTTTATTGGTGTCTTCTTCAGGAGTTAATGCGTTCATCTCTTTCTTTATCTCGTGAATGCGTCGATTCAGTTTTTCCTTTCGCTCTTCTTCATCGGGATCGTAAAGGATGGGTTTATATTTATATTGACGAGGTTTTCGGTTATTGTAAAAAAAGAACGTTCCCATATGCTGTGTGTTTGTTTTGTATTTGTGTGAATTTATAAAATGAACATTATACCGACTATTATTTGCCGTTTATCAAAGATTTTCTTCTCTCACGAATCGTCGCGGAGGTTGAACAATTTCTGAAGCTCTTCGTTCGGTTTTTCTGAATATATCGTTTTTATCCATAGGTCGTAAGTAATCCATCCAAACAAATCCTTTTAGAACTTTATCTTCAGGAGCAGTTTTGCTTAGTGGAATAGTTACACCTTTTGTGGCTGACCATAATTTTAGTTTTTCGAGTTTATTGTTTTCGATATCCATTGATAAGAAGGGACTTTCCGTTTTGTTGACTCCGATAAGGGTACTGTCTTTTTCCATTAAGTAATATAACGATTCGGCACTCCCTTCTACTAATACATGACGTATTTCACCGTCGATGAACGAAACGGTCATATTGCGTCCTTTTAACTGATTATATTGATCTTCTATTGGTCTTTTTTGAATGGTGAATGCATAATATCTTACAAATGCTTTTTCGATTGTGCTGTCATTTAAAAGTATATCGATTCGATCGCCCAGTACCTGATTATCTTCGTTCCAGATTACCGGATCTTTTTTCAGGTATATGGTGGAATCTTTCGAAACATAATGCATTGTATCGCAGATTCCCTGTAAATCAATCCGGTAGAATCGTGCGTTTGGATATGCTTTCATTTCTCTTCCCAGCGAATCGGTTGTCATTTTCAAGGTATCGGCATGGATGTAAAGGCTGTCTTTTTGTGAATATTCTATAGCACATGCAGAGTCGGTAGCCAATGCAAATTCCGTTTTTTCATTATAATATCCGTAATTGCCCTTGAGAATGACTTTTTTAACCGTATCTTGAAGAAACATATGACCGTAAACTTTTCCGATCCCGGTAATTCTGTTATAATAAATAGTATCTCCTATAAGGATTTGGGTGCTGTCTTTGCTGATTACCTGAGAATGATCCAACAGTAGACAATCATCAGTTTCAGTGTTATACCAGCCCCGTGTAGTATAAATATATCCACTATCCGAAACAAGTGTTGATGGTCCCAAAATATCGGCAATTTTAGTTTCCGTATTATATTTGAGTGTATCCGCATACAAGGTATATTTTTCATTTACCAGCTTTACGTTCTCGCTAAACAATGCCTCTTTGCTTGTAGGATTGTATTGCCCCCATGTGGATGTCAATTCGTTTTTGTCGTCAACGAGCATTCCGCCATCAAAATAATAGCCGAGATTTTCCATGCGATCATAATCCAGGCTATCGGTAAAAAGTGTTGCTCGCCGGTCCTCCATACGCACATTATAACGCAGGCGAGCAAGTTTTCGATTGCCATCATAATGAAGATAATCTCCATAGACAAAAATAGTATCGCCTTGTTCCATCCGGACGTTGCTGAATGCTTCAAAAATATTCTCCCGCTCATACCAATAAGCACTGTCGCAATACATGTATGCACCCTCATGATACAGCACAACGCTGTCTTTAAGAATTTGTGCATCGAAATTTTGCCTTTTGTACAGTAGGTCAGCCTGTTTGAGTTCGATGATTTTTATATTTTGATTGGCAAACGACGCAGGTGGTGGCTGTTGAGCATAAATACCTGCGACAAGGGCAAAAAGCACACCTATTGCTGCAAAAAACAGATTCCCGGAGTAGTTATTCGAATGTTTTTTGTGTTGTTTCATTTTTTAATGAAAGAGCTGAAACCTTATTATTTTATCCATCCCGGGTATTTGAAATCACAATTTTTCCACGCAGGGTCAATCCTTACATAGGTATTTTTTATTTTTTCACGCAGCCATTGGTCTATCATTTCTTGTCTTCGGGCATTTTCGGCCATTGTTTTTATAATCTGATAGTCGTTGTTAAGATTGGCTTTATGTCCTTCGATACGGTTAGTTAATTTTACCATTGCTGCAACTTGTTTGCCGTTTTTATCGAGCATGATAAAGGGTTCTGATATTTCGCCAACCTTCATATTGCCAATTACATTGGCAATATCCTGATTGAGCTCATTTAATTGAAAACGGGGAGTGCCGTAATAACTGCTCTGACGGTTGGAATTTACCATAATACCCTTGTTGTTTCGGGTGTCTTTATCCGCTGATAAAAATGTTGCCGCTTCTTCAAACGTGAATTTCTTTTCTTCTATTGCTGTTTTAACCGAGTCGAGCTGAGCAAGTGCTTTATCTAATTCTTCTTTTGGAACTTTAGGTTTTAACAAAATATGCCGAAAATTGGCTCTATCTCCCCTTCGTTCAATGAGTTGAATAATATGAAATCCGTATTCTGTTTCCACAATGTTTGAAACTTTATTGGGATCATTTAATGCGAATGCCACATTTGCAAATTCAGGAACAAACGATGTTCGATCCGAAAAGCCTAATTCACCACCTCGTACGGCAGATGCAGGATCTTCGGAATAAAGTAGTGCCAATGTCGAAAAGCTGGCTTTTCCACTGGATATTTGTTCGGTGAAATCGCGGAGTCGGGCTTTTACTGCATCAATTTCACTCAGCGGAATTATTGGATTTGCTGTAATAATTTGCACTTCTACCGTAGTGGGAATGAAGGGTACACTATCTTGTGGAAGTTTATTGTAGTATTTCCTTATTTCCGATGGAGTTAACGTGATTTCGCCAAATCGCTTTTGCTGAACACCCTGTATGAGTTGCCCCTCTCGTACCATTCTTCTTGTATCTTCACGAAGGGAACTCATGTCTTTCTGAAAATATTCCTCGACCTTCTCTGCTGAACCAATATTGGCTATGTATTCATTTATATAGAGCTCGGCTATCCGATTAACTTCGCCCTCTTCTATTTTAATACTGTCTAGTTTGGCTTGGTCGAGAAACAATTTGTTTACGGCTAATTGTTCCGGAATAAAACAATACGGATCGCCTTCGATTCGTTGATTTTGCATCAACATTTCTTTGCGATATTCTTCAACTTCCGATTTTAGGATAGCCTCGTCACCTACTACCCATACAATTTCGTCGATAATGTTATTTTGAGAAATGATATGTTGGGTATTTAATAATGTAATAAATAAAAAAAATATCTTTATCCGTTGTTTCATAAAAAATTTCTCCCTTTAAAATCAATGTAAAAATAGAGATAAAATCATTAATAACCAAATCGTTCTAGGGTTAAAGTAATTTATAAAGTAATGCAAAGTCTAAAATTTTTTTATGATTCGATTGTGTTGGGCATTTTCCTCCTTTTAATAAGGAATATGATCATGAGTATAGCTGCCGGGAACGAAAATGCGTTTCCAAAATAAAATACAGTGATAAAGCTATCGCGTGAAGCGCTGCAGATTTCTTTATGGGGATGACGAGTAATAGGTTATTCTTCTTCAATGGCGGCTTGTGCTGCTGCTAATCGGGCGATGGGTACACGATAAGGTGAGCAGGAAACATAATCTAATCCTACTTTGTGGCAAAATTTAACTGAAGAAGGTTCCCCGCCGTGTTCGCCACAAATACCGCATTTGAGGTCAGGGCGTACTTCTCGTCCACGTTTAACCGCTATTTCAATGAGTTGACCTACACCAATCTGATCGAGTGACACAAAAGGATCTTCTTTCAGTATACCTTTATCGAGGTACATGGGCAGAAATTTAGCTACATCGTCGCGACTATACCCGAAGGTCATTTGTGTGAGGTCGTTAGTTCCAAAAGAGAAAAATTCGGCACTTCTCGCTATTTTGAATGCCGTAAGAGCTGCGCGAGGAACTTCGATCATTGTACCTACTTTGTAATCGATAGATTCGCCTTTTTCTTCAAAGACGGTTTTTGCTGTACGGTCAATAACTTCTTTTTGAGCATCAAATTCACTGACGATACTGGTGAGTGGGACCATGATTTCAGGGATTACCTCGTTGCCTTTTTTCTTTACTTCCAATGCAGCTTCCAGAATGGCACGTGTTTGCATTTCAGTTATTTCGGGATAAAGATTGCCCAGGCGGCAGCCGCGCAAGCCCAACATCGGATTTGCTTCTATGAGGCTGTTGACCCGATCGCGCACCTCTTCGTATGAAAGATTCATGACATCGGCCATTTCACGTTGCCCCGCTTCATCGTGAGGAACAAATTCGTGCAATGGGGGGTCCAGCAGACGAATGGTAACCGGAAATCCGTCCATAACCTTAAAAATTTCAATGAAATCATTGCGTTGAAGAGGCAACAGTTTGGATAGCGCTTTCCGCCTGCCGGATTCGTCTTTTGCCAGAATCATTTCGCGCATGCTTTGGATTTTTCCTCCTTCAAAAAACATGTGTTCTGTACGGCAAAGGCCGATACCTTGTGCGCCAAAACGGCGTCCGATAGCTGCGTCGCGTGGGGTGTCGGCATTTTGGCGAACTTTTAGTCGAGCATATTTATCGGTAAGGTCCATCAGTTCGGCAAAATATCCGCTGATCTCGGCTTCCTGCGTTTGTATTTTTCCTATATAAACATAACCGGTAGAGCCATCCAGCGAAATCCAGTCTCCTTCTTTTAGTGTATGACCTTTTACCGAAAGCGTTTTCTTTTTGTAGTCGATCACCAAATCGTTGGCTGCCGAAACGCAACATTTTCCCATTCCTCGTGCAACAACTGCAGCATGTGAAGTCATGCCACCTCGTGCAGTGAGGATTCCTTCGGCAATATTCATGCCTCGAAGGTCTTCAGGGGATGTTTCTATGCGGCAAAGAATTACTTTTTTCCCTTCTTTGCGCCATGCTTCTGCTTCGTCGGCATGGAAAACAATTTGTCCTGTTGCAGCGCCGGGTGAGGCAGGCAAACCACGAGTGAGCACGGTAGCTTTTTTTAGTGCTTCTTTATCGAAGACCGGATGAAGCAATTCATCGAGCTTTTCGGGTTGACAACGTTTGAGTACCGTTTTTTCATCAATGTATCCCTGATGGTGCATATCGATGGCAATTCTCACCATAGCGGTACCTGTTCGTTTTCCCGAACGGGTTTGTAATAACCATAATTTACCTTCCTGAATAGTAAATTCAATATCCTGCATGTCTTTGAAATATTCTTCAAGCTTCTGTTGTATCTCGAAAAGCTCTTTGGCACACTTTGGCATTGTTTCTTCAAGAGAGGGATATTTTAATGCCCTTTCTTCTTCTGAAATTCCTTGTAATTTTGCCCATCGGCGAGAACCTTCGAGGGTAATCTGTAACGGTGTACGGATGCCGGCTACCACATCTTCGCCTTGAGCATTGATCAGATATTCTCCATTGAAGATATCTTCACCTGTAGCTGCATCGCGGGTAAAAGCAACGCCTGTGGCTGAAGTGTTACCCATGTTTCCAAAGACCATCGCTTGCACATTGACTGCTGTGCCCCAGTCGTCGGGTATCTTGTTTATTTTTCGGTAGATAATGGCACGTTCGTTTTTCCAACTGTCAAAAACAGCAATAATAGCACCCCAGAGCTGTTCCCATGGATCTTCCGGAAAATCCTTTCCGGTATTCTTTTTTACAGCTTCCTTAAATTGAGTGACTAATGTTTTCAGATCTTCTACTGTTAAGTCTGCATCTTGTTTAATTCCTTTTGAAGTTTTTAGCTTTTCTATAATCTCTTCAAAAGGATCCATGTCTTCTTTATTTTGTGGTTTCATGCCAAGTACCACGTCGCCGTACATTTGCACAAAACGGCGGTATGAATCCCATGCGAAACGTTCGTTGTTCCATTTTTTTACGATACCTTCCACAACTTCATCATTTATCCCCAGATTTAATACGGTGTCCATCATTCCCGGCATAGAAATACGGGCACCTGAACGTACGGATACCAAACACGGATTTATTTTGTCGCCAAACGTTGTACCCATGATGGATTCAATATGTTTTATGCCTTTTTTAACTTCCGGTTTCAGGAGTTCTAAGACGCGCTCTTTCCCCAATTTGTTATATTCGGTACATACTTCGGTGGTAATGGTGAAACCGGGAGGAACAGGAAGTCCGATTAAATTCATTTCGGCTAAATTAGCACCTTTTCCTCCGAGCAGGTCCTTCATATCGGCACGACCTTCAGCAGCTCCGTTGCCAAAGGTGTAAACTCTCTTTTTTGTTGGATTTTGAGCATTTAACATATTGGTCGATTTTATTTATAATGTATTATCTTTCGGCAAAAATAGTAAAAAAAGATACAAAACTATCATTTGTTTGCATCCGGTTTCAGGCGTTGTTTTTTATTAGATTCCTTGAGGGTTGATGTTTGATTCGGTGGTTCGAAATTTTGTCTTTTACTTAATGAGATGTTATAAATCTGAATATTATGATGAAAATTCATTCTATCTTGTAAATGAATAAATCCGGACAGTTTCTGTAACGTGTCATTTGTTATATATTTTGATGCACTGATCGAATAGGATTGATTTGAAGTCACCGGATTATTTTTATATAGGATTGTGTCGCGATATTCAAGAATAAGCATGGAAGTAAGCTTCGGTACGATTTGTTTAGATAGTCCGATGACATCAAAACGAAAATCAAAATCATTTTGATCAATTAGCTTTGAAATATCTGCTTCATTCAGCGCGAAAGAGAAGCCGCTTTTAGATCCCATCATGTCGAAATTGTATATTGGTGGAATATAGGATGGGGACTGATTTTTTCTTTGCTTTTCCTGATCGCGGGAATACTGTTGCATTATTTGCTGTTCAATATTTTTTTGTTCGCGTAAAATACGTGCTTTTATCGAATCGTTAATTTTAAGATAAATATCAATATGGTCGGCATACCAAGAGAGTGATGTATCCCATTGTGCTTCGGTAACACCATGCTTGCGGAAAACCTGTTGCATGAATGCCTCTTTTTTTTCGGGAGTATCGAAGGTCGCATAATCGTTCTCAATCATGGCTTCAGCAATATAGATATCATACATCAGCTTTTCCATCTCTTTTTTGCTCAGTACTTCTTTTGGACGGTTGCATGAAAAAACAAGTATTCCTGATGTTGCAATGAATAGAACATATGCAATAACCTTATATTTCATTGTTTAAACCTTTTTCTTTGGCAAGTTTCTTTTGGGCAAGGATTTCCCTTTCTTTTTTAGATAAAAGAGAGTAAGATAATGTTTTACGGTAAAACAACAACAATATAATCACTCCAATTGTAATGGAAGCATCAGCAATGTTAAAAATAAAACGAAAAAACAGCACCTCTTTCCCTCCCACCAGCGGTACCCACTCGGGTATTGAGGTTTCGATAATTGGGAAATAGAGCATATCTACTACCTTACCATGTAACAGTGGTGCATACCCTTCTCCAAAAGGAACAAATGAAGCAACATGGCCGGGATAGCTGGCTTCGAAAATAGTGCCATAGAACACACTGTCGATAATGTTTCCTGAAGCACCTGCCAATATAAGGGATATGCAAACGATAAATCCTGTTTTATAATTTTGTTTTATCAGTTTATTCAAATAAATAATGATGGCGATGACAGCAATAATCCGAAAGGCTGAAAGGAATAATTTCCCCACAGCTTCTATTCCGAAAGCCATACCGTTATTTTCCACAAAGTAAATCTTGAATCCCGGGGCTATATCGATAGATTCATAAAGCCCCATGTGTGTCTTTACCCATATTTTTGTAAGCTGGTCGATAAGAAGAACCAGAAAAACAACCAGTATGGCAATAAGGCTTTTGGGTATATTTCTTTTCATAGAGAAACCTTTATCTTATATATTCATCCCTTTTACGGAAAGGAAAAATATTTTATTTCCACCGCGATTATCCGGATTAACATACAAGATGCCTATTATTTTTTATTAGCTGCTTTTTTTGCTTCAATACTCAGTGTGGCGTGAGGTACGGCACGAAGACGTTCTTTGGGAATAAGTTTACCTGTTTCACGGCAAATTCCGTAAGTACCGTTTTCAATACGTATAAGAGCTGCCTGAAGATTTTGGATGAATTTTAATTGACGTTGTGCCAATCTGCCAGCCTCTTCTTTTGACAATGTGGATGCCCCTTCTTCCAGAATTTTAAATGTTGGAGAAGTGTCGATAGTATCATTGCCGTCAGCATTCATAACTGCTGCTCGCAATATTTCGTATTCATGTTTTGCCTGTTCGAGTTTTTCGTTTATCAGAATCCGAAATTCTTCCAGTTCCTCTTCTGAATATCTTGTTTTTTCACTCATATCTTTTAGTCTTTATTGTTTTTTTCTATTTTTTGTTCCAAATATACAAATAAACTATCAATTTTCAATTGATTTTTTTGATAGTAATAGTTAACGGTTGTTCGTCTATTTCGATTTCGTCTTCTAATTTTTTTGATGATAATATAATGTTGTTTGCCAATACTTGCGATTTAATATATTCTGCGTTTTCACGAATGGCTTCTTCAAATATAGGATTTGTCGATATTTCGAGGGATATTCTGTCTGTGATCTCGAAATCCTTTGCTTTACGAAGATTTTGAACCCGATTTATTAATTCGCGCGCAATGCCTTCTTTCCGTAATTCATCAGTAATGGTAATATCCAATCCAACTGTGATTTTGTCTGCATTACCAACCAGCCAACCGGGAATGTCTTCCGAAATGATCTCTACATCATCCCGTTGAATTTCAACTTCCTGACCATTTATATTGAAAATCAGTATGCCGTTTTTTTCAAGTGTTTCGATCTCTTCTTGTGATATTTCTTGCAGAAGAGGAACAAGTTGTTTCATGATTTTTCCGTAGCGGGGTCCCAGTTTTTTGAAATCGGGTTTCACTCTCTTTACCAACATGGCGTTGGCAGAATTTGCAAAATTCAGCTCTTTTACGTTTACTTCATTTAAGATGAGCGATTTTACGGTGCTGATGTTATGCTTTTGGGTTTCATCCGCTGTGGAAATCATGATTTGAGACAGGGGTTGTCTTACCTTGATGTTCACTTTTCGACGCAAAGAAAGAACGATTGACGAAGTTATTTTTGCCAGATACATTTGTTCTTCAAGCTGTTTATCGATATTGTTCTCGTCAGCTTTGGGGAAGTCGGCCAAATGAACCGATTCAAACTTTTCACTTTCTGTTACCGATGTCAAATCAAGATAGAGCTTGTCGGCATAAAAAGGCGCGATAGGAGCCATGAGTTTAGCCACGGTAATCAAACATTCATAGAGTGTTTGGTAAGCAGAAAGTTTATCGTTAGTCATTTTTCCGCCCCAAAAACGTTTCCGGTTGAGACGAACATACCAATTGCTAAGGTTGTCGATTACGAAATCGGTAATTGCACGCCCGGCTTTTGTCGGTTCGTATGATGCGAAATCTTCATCTACAACTTTAATGAGCGTATTTAGCTCGGAAATGATCCATCGATCAATTTCAGGACGTTCTTCAATGGGAATTTGCGGGTATTGGTTGTAAAAATCGTCCACATTGGCATACAAGGCAAAAAATGAATAGGTATTGTAGAGAGTCCCAAAGAATTTGCGACGTGCTTCTTCAACCCCTTCAATATCGAATTTCAGATTTTCCCAAGGAGATGCATTGGTAATCATATACCACCGCAATGGGTCGGATCCGTATTTCTCTATCGTTTCGAAAGGATCTACGACATTACCCAGCCGTTTCGACATCTTGTTCCCATTTTTGTCGAGCACCAGTCCGTTGGAAATTACATTTCGAAACGCAACGCTGTCTTTTACCATTGTAGAAATGGCATGAAGCGTAAAAAACCACCCCCGTGTTTGATCGACCCCTTCTGCAATGAAATCGGCCGGATAAACCTTCCGAAATTCTTCTTCCGAAATATGAGGATAGAACACCTGTCCAAACGGCATTGCTCCCGAATCGAACCATACATCGATAAGATCGGTTTCGCGTTTCATTGGTTTTCCGCTGTCTGAAACCAATATCACATTATCTACATATGGACGATGCAGGTCTATTTTTTCATAAGGGATATCGCGGCAATTATTCAGATCGATATTTTTCCATGGGATTTCTTTCATTACGCCGGCATTCAATGCTTTTTGCATTTCATTAAACAATTCCTCCACCGATCCGATGCATTTTTCTTCTTTTCCGTCTTCTGTACGCCAGATAGGTAAAGGAGTACCCCAATAACGACTGCGGCTTAAATTCCAATCCTGCAGGTTCTCGAGCCATTTGCCAAAACGTCCCGTACCGGTAGAAGCCGGCTTCCAATTGATTGTTTGGTTGAGCGCTATCATTCGTTCTTTGCAAGCCGTGGTGCGGATAAACCAACTATCCAACGGATAATACAAAATGGGTTTATCGGTACGCCAGCAGTGTGGATAAGTGTGCACTTGTTTCTCGATTCGGAATGCTTTGTTTTGCTGTTTCATCATTACACAAAGATCAATATCAAGTGTAGGATCATCCTCTGTAAGTGTTTCGTCGTATTCGTTTTTCACATAACGACCTGCATATTCGGCATATAAATCGACATTCACGTTGTCTTTTACAAAATCAGGATCGAGATCTTCCAATATGAAATATTTTCCTGTTAAATCGACCATTGGCCGGAGATTGCCGTCTTTATCCTTCAGCATTAATCCCGGCACATTGTACTCTTTTCCCACTTTGGCATCGTCTGCTCCAAAGGTGGGGGCAATATGTACGATGCCTGTACCTTCTTCCGTAGTAACGAAATCGGCAGCAACAACCTGAAAGGCATTATCGGAAGCTTTTACCCAGGGTATAAGCTGTTCGTAATGCATTCCTGCCAGCTCTGCTCCTTTCCATGTTTTCTCCAATATATTGAAAGGGATATTTTTATCGCCGGGTTTGTAATCTTCCAGTGATAAATTTTTGTTTTTCTCGGGGAAATATACAGGTATCCGATCCTTTGCGAGTATGGCAGTCATGGGGTTCCCTGTATAGGGATTATAGGTTTGAACCGCTGCATACTCTATATCGGGATTTACGGCCAGTAATACGTTCGAAGGCAGCGTCCATGGAGTGGTGGTCCATGCCAAGAAAAAGGCCTCGCCAAATTGCTGCATTTCAGGCAATGGATCTTTAATCTTGAATTGTGCCGTGCATGTTGTATCTTTTACGTCGCGATAACAGCCGGGTTGATTCAGTTCATGTGTGCTCAGTCCGGTTCCGGCAGCAGGAGAATAGGGTTGAATGGTATACCCTTTGTATAGGTACCCTTTTTTGTACAGGTCGTTGAGTAAGTACCACAGGGTTTCGATGTACCGGTTATCATACGTGATGTACGGATTTTTCATATCTACCCAGTAACCCATTTTTCGGGTAAGGTCTTCCCACTCTTTGGTGTATTTCATTACTTCCCTTTTGCAGGTAGCATTGAATTCTTCTACAGAAATTTTCTTTCCGATATCTTCTTTAGTAATACCCAACATTTTTTCCACTCCGAGTTCCACGGGCAGACCATGAGTATCCCATCCGGCTTTTCGGTTTACGAGGAATCCTTTCATGGTTTTATAGCGGCAAAAGATGTCTTTAATGGAACGGGCTATTACGTGATGAATGCCCGGCATTCCGTTTGCAGAAGGAGGTCCTTCATAAAACACAAATGCAGGATGTCCTTGGCGAATTTCCAGACTTTTTTGGAATATTTCCTTTTCATCCCATTCCTTCAACATTTCTTTGTTCACCTCTGAAAGATCCAATTGATTATATTCCGAAAATTTCTTTTTCATATTAAAATTACACCTCGTATAAAATTTAAGTTGCAAAGGTAGTGATAAATTGAAAATTAGCAATCAAAAATCGTCAATTAGTGAGAAAATTGAGTAGCTTTGTAAAATGTAAAAAACAATTAGGGAATGAAAAAAACAGTGACTTTTTTATTTTGTTTTACGTTAGCTGCTATATTGACGACAGCTTTTACCCAAGAGAAAAAAACGTGCACATTAAATGTGGCAACGTTCAATTTGCGTATGGATACGCCAAGTGATGGCGAAAATGCATGGCCTCACAGAAAAGAAAAGGTGAAAGGGTTGATCCGTTTTCACGATTTCGATATCTGTGGCACACAAGAGGGTTTCAAACATCAGTTAGACGATATATTGGAATTGGGTAATTATGCTTATGTGGGAGTAGGGCGCGATGATGGCAAGAATGCCGGTGAGCATTCGGCAATTCTGTATAAGAAAGATCGTTTAGATGTGCTCGAGAAAGGCAATTTCTGGTATTCCGAAACGCCTGATGTTCCGGGGAAAGGTTGGGATGCAACGTGTTGCAACCGCATCTGTTCTTGGGCCAAGTTTAAAGATAAAAAATCGGGGAAAGAGTTTTATGTTTTTAATTCGCATTATGATCATGAGGGAAGGATTGCTCGCAAGAATTCATCGTTGCTGTTATTAAAAAGGATAAGCAAAATTGCGGGGAATCTGCCCGTATTCTGTACAGGCGATTTCAATGCGACACCCGACGATGAACCCATTCAGATCATTTACGATGACGGTAAACTCATGGATTCTTACCGGATTACCCGGCAACCGCCTTACGGAACGGAGGGCACTTTTAATTCTTTTAATCTGAACTCACCCATGAAAGACAGGATCGACTATATTTGGGTAACAAAAAACATAACGGTTATTAAATATGGCACACTCAATGAACAACAACATGGGCGATTCCCTTCGGATCATTTTCCTGTGTTAATCAAGGCTGTTTTTTAAAAAACAGTGATTCCGGTCAGTGAACCATACAAGGTGATTAACGTGGAGCCCGGAAAATAGAAATAGGAGGAAAATAAAATAAAGTCTCCTCCTATTCGATTGATTTAATCTGATAAGAATATTTTATGCCAGTTTTGCCAATGCTTCTTTTATGCGGGCGATTGCCTTAGCTATATTTTCATCGGATGTTGCATAGGATAATCGGATGCATTTGGGTGCACCAAATGCTGCACCACCTACACAGGCTACATGCCCTTCTTCCAGTAAATACATGGCCAGATCGGAGGCATTTTCAATGATTCGTCCGTTATATGATTTTCCGAAATAGCTGTCACATTGCGGGAAAATATAAAAAGCACCCATCGGATCGTTAACCTTCAAACCCGGAATTTTATTGAGAAGGTTCACGATAAGATTTTTTCTTCTTTCAAAAGCCTGCCGCATGATTTCCACACACGTCTGATCACCGGTATACGCGCTTAAGGCCGCTTTTTGGGAAATCGATGACGGTCCCGACGTATATTGCCCCTGCAATGTACTGCAAGCCGATGCCAGCCATTTGGGAGCGGCGATCCATCCGATGCGCCACCCTGTCATGGCGTAAGCCTTCGATACTCCGTTTGCTATGATTACACGTTGGCGAATTTTATCAAATTGTGCGATGCTTTCGTGTCTCCCAACATAATTGATATGCTCGTAAATCTCGTCCGAGATTATGAATACCCGGGGATGAGCAGCTAGGACCTCAGCCAATTTCTCGACTTCTTTTTTAGTGTAAACACTTCCTGTCGGATTTGAAGGAGAACACAGGATAAGCGCTTTTGTCTTGGGGGTAATGGCTTTTTCCAGTTGTTCCGGAGTAATTTTAAAATTTTGTTCGATGTCAGCTGCAATAAAAACCGATTTTCCTTCAGCCAGTTTAACCATTTCGGGATAGCTCACCCAATAAGGCGCGGGAATGATTACCTCATCATTTTTGTCTATCAATGCCAATATGACATTGCAAATGGATTGTTTTGCTCCATTGGAGCAGACGATTTGGTCGGGTGCGAAGTCCAGCTGATTTTCTTTTTTCAGCTTTTCGCATATTGCTTTTCGCAAATCAAGGTAGCCCGGTACAGGAGAATAAAAAGTGAAATTATCGTCGATGGCTTTTTTGGCAGCTTCTTTTATGTGTTCAGGGGTATTGAAATCGGGTTCCCCAACACTGAGATTGATCACGTCAATTCCCTGAGCTTTCAGCTCATTACTTTTTTGCGACATGGCAAATGTTTCCGACGGAGAAAGCATCGTTATTCGAGAAGATAAGGAATCATTCATAAACTGTATTTTTTGACTTTTTGAACAATAATCTGCGCAAATATAATGAAAATTCATTTTCTGTGTGTTTTTTTGCGGAATTTTGTAAGAAAAAAAGGTTTGTCAATATCAATCAACAAAATAACCGCTCAAAAAAGCGGTTATTTGCGGAAGCTGGGGGATTCGAACCCCCGGTACGATTACTCGTACGGCAGTTTAGCAAACTGCTGGTTTCAGCCACTCACCCAAACTTCCGGATGAAGTATTTGCAAAATCGCTTGCAAATATACGAGTTTGTTTTCAGCTTATCAAAGAATATTTAAATTTTTCATGAAAATATTCCTACATTTGCATTCCTTTTTTATGGTAAAATCGGTCTAATGAAAAAGAACTCAAAAAGAAAGCGGTACAAAAAGGCGTGGTGGATTTTTTCTTTTGCTGTATTGTTGATGGCTGGCGCTATTTTTTATTTAAGAAATACTGTTCTTAAACCTTTTACACCGGATACAACCGTTTACATCTATATTGATGAAAGAAAAGATTTCGAAGACATCGTTTATCAATTGAAGGAAAAAGCCAATTTGCCGTCTGAAAAAATTTTTACCATGTTGGCCAAGCGGATGAAGTATTTGTCCAACATCAAAACCGGTTGTTATGCCGTTAAAAATGGCATGACCATGATGGAGTTAATCCGTATTCTGCGTGCAGGAATGCAAACTCCCATAAACGTTACTTTCAATAATATACGCACCAAAGCCGATCTTGCTTCCCGCCTTTCACAACAACTCATGGTAGATAGCATTTCTTTGATGACTGCTTTGAATGATCCCGAAAAAGTCGGAGAGTTGGGTTTTGATACCGGTACGGTTGTATGCATGTTTATTCCCAATACGTATGAAGTATATTGGGATATTGGTCTCGATAAACTGCTTTTGCGAATGAAACGCGAATACGACACTTTCTGGAATGATGTGCGGAAGACTAAAGCTCAAAAGATTGGCTTGACGCCGGTAGAAGTTTCCATCTTGGCTTCCATTGTTGAAGAAGAAGCTACCTATCCCGATGAATATCCTATTATAGCCGGGCTTTATTTGAATCGTTTGCGAAGAGGGATGAAACTTGAGGCCGATCCGACGGTGAAATTTGCCGTTGGGGATTTTTCGTTAAGGCGTATTTTGTTTAAACATTTAGAGGTTGATTCACCTTATAATACATATAAATATGCCGGATTGCCGCCGGGACCCATTCGCATACCTTCTATTGAAGCTATCGATGCTGTTCTTTCACCTCAGCAGCACAGTTACCTGTTTATGTGTGCAAAAGAGGATCTTTCGGGCAGGCATAATTTTGCATCTACCCATTCTGAACATGTACGCAATGCGTTACGCTATCAGCGGGCACTAAATGAACGAAAAATCTATTAAAAAGTAATTTCGTCGGGATGAGATCCCACCCGTTGATCTCTATTCAACGAATTAATTCGTTTCATATCCTCTTCCGATAGTTTAAAATCAAAAATATCCAGGTTTTCTTTTTGACGTAATAAATTTGATGATTTGGGGATAACTACGATCCCGCGTTGTATATCCCATCGCAGTACTACTTGTGCTGGTGTTTTACTGTATTTATCGGCTATTTTTTTGAGAATGGGTTCTTCAAGCAAGTTATTTTTCTTGGCACAGAAAGGACTCCAAGCTTCAGGAACGATATTTTTTTTGTGTAGGTAATTTACCAATTTTTCCTGATTCAGATAAGGGTGAAGCTCTATTTGATCTACAGCCGGGACAATCGATGCTGTTTTAAGCAGTTCTTCCAGATGATGTTCAAGATAATTGCTGACTCCTATAGCCCTCGTTTTCCCACCGGCATAAATTTTTTCCATTTCTTTCCAAACCGATACATATTTTCCTTTCACCGGCCAATGTACAAGATACAAGTCCACGTATTCTGTTCCAAGGCGTTGCAGGCTGCTTTCAAAAGCACCTTGCACATTGTTTTTCCGGATATCGTCGTTCCATAGTTTGGTAGTCAAAAAAATTTCTTCACGCGGCACGCCACTATCTCTGATAGCTCTTCCCACAGCTTCTTCGTTTTCGTATATCATTGCTGTATCAATATGTCGGTATCCCACATCGAGAGCCATTCGTACTGTATCGTATGCAATTTTATCATCGGTTAATCGAAAAACACCTAATCCTATATAAGGAATTTTAATTCCGTTGTTTAATGTCGCGTATTCCATAATTTTCTCTTTTTAGTTGTTAAGTCTTTCCATTACTGTAATTTTGTCGTGTCTTATTTGTTCGACTAGAGATTTTATGTTCTCAAATTTCAGATCGGGGCGGATAAAATCGATAAATTCAACGGTCAATGATTGATTGTACAGATCTCCTTCGAAGTCAAATATATTTACCTCCATGCTGATCTCGTTATCGTTTTGTAATGTCGGCCGTGTACCGATGTATAACATTCCTTTGTAAATTTCATTTTCGAGTCGGACAAAAACGGCATAAACGCCTAATGCCGGAATTACCTTATATTTTTCCCATGCCTGAATATTGGCTGTTGGAAAACCGATGGTGCGGCCCACCTTATACCCTTCGATAATTTTTCCCGAAAATTTGTAATTGTACGATAGTAATTTATTCGCCAATTTGATTTTTCCTTCGGCCAGTAAACGACGTATCTGGGATGAGCTTACATGATGGTCTTCAAAACGCAGTTCGGTTGCCTGCATAACATTAATTCCCAATTCGTTGCCATATTGCACATACTCTGGAAATCCTTCTTCCCTGTTATGCCCAAAACGATGATCGTGCCCCACAATCAAGGTGTGTACATCGATTTTTTCCTTCAGTGTCTTTCCCATAAATTCTTTTGCTGTCAACGCTGAAAGTTCAACAGTGAAAGGCATACTCACACAATAATCGATTCCTGTGGTTTCCAGTTGTTCCAGTTTTTCCTCATATCCACACAAAAGTTTCGGTTGATAGTCTTGTTGTAAAACTTTACGTGGATGTTCAGGAAAAGTAATTACTGCTGCCGGCAAATTCAATTGCTTTGCCTTCGCTTTTACCTGATTGATTAAATGTCGGTGCCCTATGTGTACTCCGTCGAAGAACCCGAGAGTGGCAACCAATGGCTTGTGTTTGATGTGCTCTGTTTTTGATAAATCGATAAGTTCCAAAACAAGTGATCTTTTTGTTTGTCTTCAAATAAACACATGAACCCCCTTTTTGGTTTAAAAAATAAGGTGGAAAAACCTTTTGGAATATTTTTTCGGGAATATAAATGAATAATTCAATATTTCCTTATCTTTGCAAAACATGAAATGAATTGCCCGTATTTAATTAAATAATATAAAAAAGAAGGAATCATGAAAACAAAAATTTTATTTGTTTGCGTAATGGTGGCGGGAATATTTTTTGTTTCTTGCCAAAAAGGAGAAAAAAATAATGTGTTGACTAAAGCAGAAGAAGCCGAAGGATGGAAATTGTTGTTTGATGGCAAAACATTGAATGGTTGGCGCGATTACAATGGCGATTCATTAACTGTTCCCTGGACAGTTGAAAACGGAACGATTAAGGCATTGGGTAAAGGGAGTGATGCAAGTGGATATATCGTGACCGATGATATTTATGAAAATTTTGAGTTGGTATGGGATTGGAAAATAGCCCAAGGCGGGAACAGTGGTATGTTGTATCACGTTGTGGAACATCCCAAATTTAAGGTACCCTACATCACAGGTCCCGAATATCAGTTGATCGATGAAGAAAATTTTCCCCAACCTCTTGAAGAGTGGCAAAAAACGGCGGCCGATTATGCCATGCATATCCCCGATCCCGCAAAGAAGCATTTGAAACCTGCCGGAGAATGGAATACTTCGAAAATCGTGTTCGATAACGGACATGTTGAACATTGGCTCAATGGCGAAAAAGTGCTGGAATTCGAAGCATGGACAGACAAGTGGTTTGAACTGAAAAACAGTGGGAAATGGAAAGATGCTCCTGAATACGGATTAGCCCACAAAGGGGTAATTTGCCTTCAAGATCATGGCTCGGCCGCATGGTTTCGCAATCTTAAAATTAAAGAATTGCCTAGAAAAACAAAGGAAGTAGTGCTTTTCAATGGTGTCGATTTACATGGTTGGGAGATATATGGAACCGAGAAATGGTATGTTGAAGATAGTGTTTTGGTATGTGAAAGCGGCCCGGACAAAAAATATGGTTACCTTGCAACACGCGAATATTACGATGATTTTGATCTTACGCTCGATTTCAAGCAAGAAGCCAATGGAAATTCGGGTGTATTTTTCCGCTCTTTTATTGAACCAGGTGAGATTATCAATGGATGGCAAGTGGAAGTAGCACCCAAGGGGAACGATACAGGTGGCATTTATGAATCGTATGGGAGAGGATGGCTCGTTCAGATCCCAGACGAAAAAGAAAATATCTTGAAAGAAGGAGAATGGAATACATTGCGCATACGCGTACAAGGGGACAACGTAAAAACATGGTTGAACGGAGAAGAAATGGTAGATCTGAGTGACGAAAAAATAGGTAAGGGACAAGGTCGTATTGCATTGCAAATACATGATGGCGGCGGTATTAAAGTCCGCTGGAAAAACTTGAAACTGAAGACCCTATAACAATATAATTTTCATTTGACAAACCCGTTGAACTAACCTGGAAATGTTCAGCGGGTTTTTTTGGCATCTTTTTTGTACTAAAAAAATAAAACGATGAACGTTATTTTTTTAGAGGATAGTTTTTTACGAAAAAACAACCTATCTTTGTCTTATTAACTCACTAAAGCAGCGAATGAAAGAAAAAAACAGGTTATTAGAAAGCATAATAGAAGGGATACAGGGAAAAAAAGGGAAAAACATTACCACTATAGAATTGAGCGGAATTGCGGGTTCCATCTGCGATTATTTTGTTATTTGTGAAGGAAACACTCCTACACAAGTTTCGGCTGTTGCCGAATCTATAGAAGAAATTGTAAGAAAGAATACAAAAGAAAAGCCACTCCGAATTCATGGACAACAACGGGCAGAATGGATCGGTATGGATTACGGCACAGTTATAGTGCATATTTTTTTGCCTGAGCTTCGTTCTTTCTACAATATCGATCACTTGTGGGCTGACGCTTTTCTCAAAAATATTCCTGGTTTAGAATAAAAACTTATTTCTTTCAAAATTGTTACATTCGTACATTATTAATTTTTTTGGGAATTTTTAAATGGATAACAGCAATAAAAATTTAAACAGACAATCACCCTCAAACCCCAATAAAGGCAATAAACCTCCAAAATCATCTTTTAATGCTTATTGGATTTATACCCTTGTTTTTGTGGCATTGTTGGCATTGTATTTTTTTGGGGGCAATGCTACAGTAAAAGAAGTATCATGGTCTGATTTTCAGCAGTATATAAATGAAAATCGCATTGAAAGCATTGTCATCTACAGCAATAAAGAAATGGCGGAAGCTAAAGTCAGAAAAGAATCTGTAAACTATATCTTTGGGGATAAAGCCAATGCCGCCACAGGGAATCCGGTGATTGCCGTCCGCATCCCATCTGCAGAAGGTGCTTCGGAATTTGTCGATAAAGTGAAATCGGAAAAAGGATATAATATTGAGGTACGTTTTGATACGACATCCGAAATATGGGGAATTCTGCTTACGGCTTTACCTTTTATTTTATTGATCGTTTTTTGGATTTGGATGATGCGAAGAATGCAAAGCGGTGCAGGTGGTGGAGGCGGGAATATCTTCAGTGTAGGAAAATCTAAAGCACAGCTTTTTGATAAAGATTCGGGAGTAAAAGTTACGTTCAAAGATGTTGCCGGACTTTCGGAAGCCAAGGAAGAGGTTCAGGAAATAGTGGAATTTCTAAAACATCCCGACAATTACACCAATTTAGGTGGAAAAATCCCTAAAGGAGCATTGTTGATAGGCCCTCCGGGAACAGGTAAAACCCTGTTGGCAAAGGCTGTTGCCGGTGAAGCTAATGTTCCTTTTTTCTCCATTTCGGGGTCCGATTTTGTTGAAATGTTTGTTGGAGTAGGCGCTTCGCGTGTGCGCGATCTCTTTCGTCAGGCAAAAGAAAAAGCCCCGTGCATTGTTTTTATTGACGAGATTGATGCGGTAGGACGTGCTAGGGGCAAAAATGTCAATTTCGGAGCAAACGACGAACGTGAAAATACGTTGAATCAACTGCTAACCGAGATGGATGGATTCAGTTCTAACAGCGGAGTCATCATTCTTGCAGCAACCAATCGTGCCGATATTCTGGATAAAGCTTTGTTGCGTGCCGGTCGTTTCGATCGCCAGATCTATGTTGAATTGCCCGATTTAAATGACCGGAAGGAAATATTCAATGTTCATCTTCGTCCGATTAAAATTGATGAAACGGTAGATGTTGATTTTTTGGCTCGTCAAACGCCCGGCTTTTCGGGTGCCGATATAGCCAATGTGTGCAATGAAGCAGCATTGATTGCTGCACGCAGGAAAAAAAAGTTTGTACAGAAAGATGATTTTTTGAGTGCGGTAGATCGCATAATCGGTGGATTGGAAAAGAAAAATAAAATTATCACGCAGGATGAAAAACGCTCCATTGCACTTCATGAAGCCGGTCATGCAACGCTGAGCTGGTTTTTAAAGTATGCTAATCCCTTAGTCAAAGTCACCATTGTTCCGCGCGGGAAAGCCTTGGGCGCTGCTTGGTATTTACCTGAAGAACGGCAAATTACCACCAAAGAACAAATGCTCGACGAGATGTGTGCATTATTGGGTGGTCGTGCTGCAGAAGAATTGTTTACAGGAACTATTTCATCGGGGGCAATGAATGATCTGGAGAGGGTTACAAAACAAGCATATGCCATGATTATGTATATGGGTATGAGTGAAAAATTAGCCAACTTGTGCTATTATGATTCTACCGGTCAGGAATATTCTTTTTCTAAACCATACAGTGAGGAAACGGCGAAAGTGATCGATAGCGAAGTAAAAGCCCTGATATCGGAACAATATGAGCGTGCTAAAGCCATTCTTTTGGAGCATAAGGAAGGTCATGGCAAATTGGCTGCAATTCTTTTGGAAAGAGAGATTATCTATGCAGAAGATTTGGAAGCGATTTTTGGTAAACGTCCGTGGATATCGCGCTCACAAGAGATTTTGGAAAGCAATAAGAATACGAAAACAGACGATAGCACCATCCGTTCGAAACCTCAGAAAGTAAACGCTGTTAGTGAAATGGACGATGATGTTGCTTCTAAAGCTTCTTCTATTAAAAAAGAAGACGAAATAAAAGAGTATGAGTTATCCGATGACAAAAAAGAAGTCCATATGCCACCTAATGATGAAAATTAATTCCTTTTAAATTAATAACGAGGGCACTCAATATAACGTTAGGTGCCCTCGTTGCTTTATGACAATTTTTTCTTTTTATTGATTTTAGATTTTATTAATAAGAATCAATCTAAATTAGCTCGAACAAAATGCCTCTCTTTTTCGTTATATATTTGGATGTGACTAATGACAAATAAAATGAAAAAATTATATGCCTATTTTGCAGGATTAGTTGCGATGAGCATGGTTTTATGCAACAATTCAAATGCTCAAAGTAGTAATAATATTAACTCTAAAAACAGTAAAAGTATGAAATTCGAAAAAGTACCGCTTCCTTATGCTCCTGATGCTCTTGAGCCGGTCATCAGCAAAACAACAATTGAATTCCATTACGGTAAACATCATCAGGCTTATGTGGATAATTTAAATAAACTTATCGTCGGAACAGAGTTTGAGAATGCCGATTTGGAAACGATCGTAAAAATGAGTGAGGGGGCTATATTCAATAATGCAGGTCAAGTACTGAATCATAATCTTTATTTCACTTCGTTTTCTCCAAACGGAGGAGGTAAGCCAAAAGGCAAATTGGCAGAAGCGATAGATGAACAATTTGGATCATTCGAGAAATTTCAGGGATTATTCAATGATGCCGGAGTCTCATTGTTCGGTTCGGGATGGGTTTGGCTGGCTAAAGACGAGAATGGCAAACTTTCTATCGAAAAGGAAAGTAATGCCGGTAATCCGATAAGAAAAGGATTGACTCCAATCTTGGGATTCGATGTTTGGGAACATGCTTATTATCTCGACTATCAGAATCGCCGGGCAGATCACCTGAAAGAATTATGGGAGATTATAGACTGGGACGTTGTCAGTCAGCGTTATTAATTGAAGGCAGTTTATATCCGGTAGAATGGACATGTGTGGGGGATAGAGACGTCGAAAAACCGACGTCTCTATTTTTAGTTGTATTGTATCTCTTTATTTAAAAATCTTCTTCGTAGTAATTGATCGTGTTTCCCGAATCATTGTCGTTACTATCATTTTCATTTTCGTTGTTTGCGGTATCCTCGGCTTCATCGAGGGAGGTGGATGTTATATCCAAATTTCGGTGAACCAATGTGTCTTTTAACAGAACATGAGGATCAAAATCTTCGAAGTCGAGTGTTTCCCAAAGAATATCTTTTAGTTTATCGATGCCAAAACGCGTAATGGAGGAAATAAATACATAGGGAATATCGGGTAAATCTTGTGCTATCTTTTTCATTTTCTCCTCGTCCACTATATCCGATTTAGAGATGGCCAAAACACGACGCTTATCTGCCAATTGGGGATTGTATTGGATCAGTTCGTTTACCAGCGTGTCGTATTCTTTGCGTATATCTTCAGCATCGGCCGGAATAACAAAGAGCAGCAGGGCATTGCGTTCAATGTGTCTCAAAAAGCGCAAACCGAGACCTTTTCCCTTACTTGCCCCTTCGATGATACCGGGGATGTCTGCCATTACAAACGATTTTCCATCTCGATATTCCACCATTCCCAAATTTGGTTCTAACGTGGTGAAAGGGTAATCTGCAATTTTGGGTTTTGCAGCAGAAACTACCGACAGCAAGGTCGATTTTCCAGCGTTTGGAAAACCTACCAAACCTACGTCGGCCAAAAGCTTCAGTTCCATGATCACCCATCGTTCCTCTGAAGGTTCTCCGGGTTGTGCATAACGCGGAGTTTGATTGGTTGCCGATTTGAATCGGGCATTTCCTTGTCCGCCCCTGCCGCCTTTTAATAAAATAACTTCTTGGCCATGTTCCGATATATCGCATAAAAATTCCCCTGTATCGGCATCATATACTACCGTTCCGCAAGGCACTTCAATGATTTTGCTTTCTCCTTTTTTACCCGATGATTGGTTACGTGATCCGCTGTGGCCGTTTTCGGCAAAAAAATGGCGTTGATAGCGTAAATGCAACAGGGTGCGACAATTGCGGTTTCCGCGCAGGATAATATTTCCACCATCCCCGCCATCGCCCCCGTCAGGTCCACCTTTTGGCAAATATTTTGCCCTGTGGAAATGGACAGACCCACTGCCACCTTTCCCTGAGCGACAAAATATTTTCACATAATCAACAAAATTGGATTCCGTCATTCTTTTTTCTTTGCAATAATATTGTCGACTGCTTGTACAATGGAAGCAAAAATCTCTTCAATAGAGCCTTTCCCTTTAATCTCTACCAGCTTTCCTTGTTTGGCGTAGAATTCCTTTAAAGGAGCAGTTTGGTTATAATAAACTTTCAATCGCGATTCAATGGTTTCGCGGTTATCGTCAGAACGGCCCATTAGTTCTCCTCGTTTGAGAAGTCGGTCAATGAGCTCTTCATCGTCAACCTCAAGGCTGATGACAATGGATATTTCTTGTCCGTATTTTTTCAGTATTTTATCAAGAGCCTCTCCCTGAGCCAGCGTTCGAGGGAATCCGTCAAAAATAAACCCTTTAGCATCCGGATTTTTTTTGATGGTCTCTTCCAACATGCCAATGACTACTTCGTCGGGAACTAATTGGCCTTTAACGATATAATTTTCGGCCATTTTTCCTAATTCGCTCTTTTCTGCTATCTCAGCTCTTAACAAATCTCCCGTCGAGATGTGTTTCAGTCCGTATTTTTCTTTCAAATAATTGCTTTGTGTGCCTTTTCCCGAACCGGGTGCTCCAAAAATAACAATGTTCAACATAGTTTGCTTTTTAATTAGTATGTTTATATTTCTTTCATCACAAATATACGTCATTCGTTTCTTTTTTTTTGGTGAATAACGATTGAAACAATGGCGATTTTGTTGTTTGATAAATAAAAACGGCACTTTTGAGTGCCGTTTTTTTCTTGTTCGAGAGGTACCTGGCGGATTCGAACCGCCGTAAACGGTTTTGCAGACCGCTACCTAGCCACTCGGTCAAGGTACCGAGTAAAGTGGCTACAAAGATAATACATTTTCCCGATTTAATAAAACAACGGATATATTTTATGCAAAGAGACGTTTGAAAGCTTCTTCAACTTTTCGTACCGTTTCAATCTTTATCGCTGTTATTGCAGTAAAACCTTTCAGATTATGTGCCGGGATGAGGATGGAGGAAAAGCCGAGTTTCTCCGCTTCAAGGATGCGTTGTTCAATGCGGTTAACGGGGCGGATTTCTCCCGAAAGCCCTACTTCTCCTGTCAAACAAATGTTTCTGTCTATGGAGATATCGAGACTTGACGATAGAATGGCGCTGATTATCGATAAATCCAATCCGGGATCGCTTACGCGCAGACCGCCTGCTATATTGAGAAAAACATCCTTTTGCGAAAGTTTGAATCCCGCTCTTTTTTCCAATACGGCCAGCAGCATGTTCATTCTTCGGATATCGAAACCGGTGGATGAACGTTGGGGTGTACCATAGGCCGCCGTGCTTACCAGTGCCTGAGTTTCGATCAAAAAAGGTCGGATACCTTCGATTGCGGCGGCGATGCTCACGCCGCTCAATCCTTCATGGTTTTGGGTGAGCAGTAGCTCCGATGGATTGATTACTTCACGCAACCCCGACGAGTTCATTTCGTATATGCCGACTTCGGATGTACTGCCGAAGCGATTTTTTATGCTTCGTAGAATGCGATACATGTAATGTTGATCGCCTTCGAACTGCAAAACCGTATCCACAATATGTTCCAGAATTTTAGGTCCTGCAATGTTGCCTTCTTTGGTGATATGTCCGATAAGCATCACGGGTATACCCGATTGTTTCGCAAACTTCAAAATCGAAACAGCGCATTCGCGCACCTGAGAAATGCTTCCCGGCGACGATTCCAGCGCATCGCTGTAAACCGTTTGAATGGAGTCGATGACAACCAATTGGGGTAATGTGTTTTTGATATGGGTAAAAATCTGATCGAGATTGGTTTCGCAAACAACCAGGCAGTTCTCGTTTTGTATCCCGATTCTGTCCGCACGTAGTTTTATTTGTCTGGCACTTTCTTCTCCCGACACATAGAGCGACCGAATGTGCGGTAGTTTTAATAGAGTTTGCAGTACCAAGGTAGATTTTCCGATACCCGGTTCCCCTCCTATCAACACCACCGATGCAGGAACAAGTCCTCCACCAAGCACACGGTTCAATTCGGTATCGATAAGGTTAATGCGCGGTTCTTCATCGGCTTTTATTTCGCCAAGAGACAATGGCTGACTTTTTATGCCCGAAAAAGAACGCGTATCTTCCTCGTTTGAGGAATCGTTTTTGCCAACGAGTTCTTCTACGAATGTTCCCCATTCGCCACAAGCCGGACAACGCCCCATCCATTTGGGTGATTCATTGCCGCAATTGCTGCAAAAATAAACCGATTTGAGTTTTGCCATCGTTCTTTCTTCGCAAAGTTAGCCATTATTTGCAAGTCAAACGATTAAAATGTGGGTATATCCTCTTGTTTTACCGTAAAAATCTACAAATTATCATGAAATAATTTTAATTCGAAACCGATAGGGGATTCATTTTTTCCATATTCGTTTATAATTAGAACAATAAAAAGTGAGTGACGGAGTGTTTTAGAATTCGATTTTTAATTGTTTTTCAAACAACGTAAAACTTTTGCGATGGTGAGGAGTGATTCCATTTTTTTTGATTGCCTCGCGATGCGAAAGGGTAGGATATCCTTTGTTTTGCGCCCACCCGTAATCCGGAAATTCGTTGTGAAGATTTTTCATGTATTCGTCCCGATAAGTTTTCGCCAAAATGGAAGCGGCTGCTATCGACATGTATTTTCCGTCACCTTTTACAATACACATATGAGGGATATCTTCGTATGGATTAAAGCGGTTTCCGTCCACCAGAATATGTTGCGGTCGTATGGAGAGCTTGTCCAATGCTTTGTGCATGGCTTTTATGGATGATTGAAGAATGTTTATTTCGTCGATTTCCCGAACAGAGCACCAAGCCACGCCATAGCACAAAGCCTGGTTTTCTATAAGGTTTCGCAGTTCGTTGCGATCTTTTTCCGAAAGTTGTTTAGAGTCGTTCAGCTTGGCACATTCAAAACCGGGAGGGAGGATAACGGCGGCGGCAAAGACAGGCCCTGCAAGACATCCACGTCCTGCTTCGTCGCAACCTGCTTCCAAGCAATTGCTATGCATGTAACATGCCAGATGCGGAGACGGTTTTGGTTTCATAAGGCAAGTTCCACCTTGTTGTCGGCAGGCGGATAATCCAATTGAAATGTTGACGAATCGAAATTTTCCTGCCCCATTATTTTACTGAAATTTTTTATTGCGTGTGCCATTTCTTCTGTAAGTTGTTCATCGCCGCAAACATGCAATAGGTTCATCTGAACAATAACATGAGCTAGCGCCTGTCGGATTTCTTTGGGTAACGGTATGTTGAGGCTGTTGATTTTCGATGAAGCCAAAGCTTCTGTTTGTTGGCTGAGTTTCTCTTTGTATTCTTCTGCCAATTGAGGTTTTGGAGGGATCGAATTTACAACATGGGTGTTTATTTTCAATGTATCATTTTCAAGGAGAATCAAGCGATAGGGAAATGGGTATTGAGCCAGACTTCCGGTTTCCACATCGGTAATCGTATTTCCGGCGGTCGAGGTGTAAGATGTGATGTCATTGGAATGAAAGTGTCCGGTAAAAACAATTTTTAATCCGCTGTCTGCAAGAATTTCCGCATTTTTCTTCCGGTCATCAACCAGATATTCCGGGAAGAAGGTGCTTTGATACGGCATATGTTCCACTAAGCCGTGATGCATCATTCCAATTATGTTGATATTTTTTTCTTTTGCTTGGGAGAAAATTTCCAATGCCCATTGCAGCGTTTGTGGGAGAATTCTTCCGGATGAAAGTGTAGAGGTGCGGTATTCGTTGTATCGATTGGTATCGAAACACAGCAGCCATAGGGAATCGTTTATAAATGCAAGGTAGCTCAGCGATGCGGTATCGCGTTTCAAGGCTTTTCCGTAGCCGAAATCCGCATAGATCTGCGCAAATTCTTCGGCTGTAACATTCTCTGCAGGTTCGGTTTTGTCTCCCGTGTATTTTTTTGCTGTGGGAACATTGATGTCATGATTACCCGGAACAACAAAGATTTGTGTTCCGTTTTTTGTTAACGGCAGCAGTTTCTCCTTAAAATCCAGATGGCTCTGCTTTTCCCCGTCTTTGGTTATATCGCCTGGTATGAGTAAAATATCGGGAGATTCATCGCGCAAATCGGTCACTACTTTATCTAGTACCGCATGAAGATCTTCCGTATTCCTCCCCGTCGCTGTTTCGTATTTTTCTAATGCAGCGCCTTTCCCTGCAAGTTGAGACGAAAGATAATGTACATCGCTGATGACTGCTATTTTTATTGGTTTTGCTGCCCAAAGCGATAGTTGGGAGGTTAGGAAAAACAGGATATATAAAAATCGTTTCATTACAGGGGATTCTAAATAAAATGGCTTTATCGGGGAAATAGATAAAAAAATGTGCCGATAATAGCGAGTTAGGCTAATGGCAGCAACGGTTGATGTTTTTATGAATTAAGCAATCGCTCAATTTCTTCAATATTGGCACGAAATCCTTTATCGACTTCCACAAGATCTTTGACGGCGTTGCAGGCATGAAGAACAGTGGAGTGATTTCTGTTGCCTACTTGTGCACCAATTTGAGAAAGTGACAGTTCGGTGTGTTTTTTAGTAAAATACATGATTACCTGGCGAGCTTGAACAATTTCTCTTTTTCGCGATGCAGAGTGAACAAGTTCTTTCTTGATGTTGAAAAAATTACAAACAGTATCTTGAATTTTTTGTACGGTAATGCGTTTTTTCTCGAATTTGATGGTTTGTTCCATTACCCTGCGGGCAAGGTTCATGTCAATATCGCGGTCGTTGATGATGGAATGTGCCATCAGCGAAACAATAACACCTTCGAGGTCGCGTACGTTATCGGTCACATTTTCAGCAATGTAGTCGATGACTTCATTTGAGATGGACAACCCATCGGAAAGTACTTTGTGTTTCAATATTTTCTTGCGCAATTCTTTGTCGGGACGTTCCAGACTTGTGGTCAATCCCCAGCGGAAACGAGTCAGTAATCGTTCTTCCATTCCCAGCATATCCATGGGAGCGCAATCGGAAGTCATTACCAGCTGTTTGTTGTTTTGATGCAAGTGGTTGAAGATGTGGAAGAAGGTATTTTGTGTCTTTTCCAATCCCGATAGTTCTTGAATATCGTCGATAATTAACACATCGATTCCCTGATAGAAATTAATAAAGTCGTTTATGGTATTGAAACGTCGGGCATCTGTAAATTGCACCTTAAAAAGGTGTGCAGAGATATAGAGCACTTTCTTTTCCGGATATCGATCCAGAATTTTTGAACCAATGGCGTGGCAAAGATGAGTTTTCCCTACTCCCGAATTGCCATAGACGAATAAGGGATTAAAAGCGGTTTTTGCAGGATTCTCGGCCACTGCTTCTGCAGCTGTGCGGGCTAATCGGTTACTCTCACCTTCAAAAAAATTGTTAAAGGTATATTTGGAGTTTATTTGAGAATCGAATTCGGGTGTTTCTACGCGTTCAAAAGGGTTGGGAACTTTGACGGCTATTTTTTTTGTAAAATTTTTGTCTCCTGACTGCGCCTTGGTTTCTCCACGAAGCTCTACTGTCGTATTGGTTTCTGTTTCAATCAACACGCGGTAATTCAAGATTGTTCCCTCTCCAATTTCGCGATAAAGTGTCTGTTGAATAAGATCAAGGTATTTTTCTTCAAGATATTCATAAAAAAACTGGCTTGGCACCTGCACTGTCAGCACATTATCTTTATAGTTTAAGGGTATGATGGGTGCAAACCAGGTATTAAACGCAGCTTCGGTAATATTATCCCGAATGACATTTAGACAGTTATTCCATAAAATCTTGAAATCTCCTTTCATTAGTTTATTTGAACTTGTTTTCTTGTTGCTTCTCGAGTACAAATTTTGGAAATATTTTTCAGAAAAAAAAATGGGTTTCTATTTTAAAAACAGCCAACAAAACACAGGATTAATAATCAACCTGATAATAATAAATAATTAAATATCAATTATATATAAATACGCTCTTTTGGGAAACTATTGTAAATCAGCATTTCTATTAAGTGTGAAAAAGTCCTTGAAAATGAGAAAATCACTTCATTTTTGTCCCTTAAATGCAATAATACAAATACTTTTATGATTTTTATAAGAAATGTATTTATTTAGAGCAATTCTATTTAAATGTTTCTAGTATAAAGCACAAATAGGCTTCAATTCTAGAATAGGCGCAATTTTACACTTAAATATTTTTTCGGATTTTTTCTTACATCTTCCAGCAATTTTGTTGCAGTGTTGATGGTAACGATTAAACTGTCGTGGAGTTCTGAACCGTTTGTAAGTTTTCCCAACGAATTGTCGGGTGTGTTTATTTTTTGAGATAGTAAATTCAAATTTGTAATTGTTTCGTCAAGCGACACTAATGTATGGTTGAGATCAGCTGCGTATAATTCATCGCTAACTTTTTTCAGATTATCGATCACTACAGTCAGATCTTGTGTAATTTCAGGAATCTCTTTCCCTATATTATAAATGATATTGTTGATATTATGTGCAGAAGCTTGTAATTCATCTACAGTTCTATTAATTCCGCTGATGGATTGCTGCCATGCAGGATTGGTGAGTAATTGGTTCAATGCTATGACGGTAGAATCAATGTGTAAGAGGAGAGAATCGGCTTTTGGGACAATTTTTTCGGCACTATCCATCATCCCCGCTGATCGCCCTCCGAGCAGGGTATCGCCGGGATTCAAATAACGGGTAGCCTTATTATTGATTTTCAGTTTAACCGGTGATCCGCCAAGCAGGTCAGTGCCGAACTCAAGCGTACTCCCTTCTTTTATTTTAAAGTCGTTATTCAATCTTATTTCTACTGCAAACTTCAGTGGATCGGTACTGATTATCCTAATAGAACTAACTAATCCGATCTGATAACCGTTTACCAATACCGGAGATGAGATATTTAATCCGGAGACATCGTCAAAAACAGCAATATAATTATTCTGTTTTTGAAAAATATTTATTCCTTTCAAAAAATTAATGCCAAAGTAAATTATTGCAAGACTGATAAGGAAGGATAATCCGATGCTTGCGTTTTTGCTTAATTTCAATTTCATAAATAATTATGTTAGTTAATTATTGAATTCGAATACCATTTTGAAATTTAACGATGAAGGCGTCTTTAAATTTTGGTTGTACCTCGTTTAAAATTTTTATGATCTCTGATAGATCGGTTGCACTGCCGTAAGTATATTTATAGACTGTTCCGTCTTTATAAAAACTCACAGGGGATAATCCTTTAAAAGCAGGAGAACCGGCTTCGTATTTTTTGGGCGAAGTCAGAAATTGAACCCGATATTCGATTGCGGTTTCCGATGAAATTGTCTTTTGGTGTTGATTAGTCGTTTCATTCGAAAAAATCCGGTTTTTTTTATCGTAATCTCTTTTGTATTCCTTGAATGCCATGTAAATTGAATTTGCCATGGAATTTTGCCCGGCAGTACTTTTTAAGTATTTCTCATCGTTCGGATTGCTGATATATCCTAATTCGACAAGGATACTCGGCATGGCAACTTCGCGTAGCACAAGGAAGCCGGCTTGTCTGACATCACGGTTTATTCTGTTGGAATTATGAACTAATTGGTGTTGAACCAGCGAGGCAAGACGAAGGCTTTGTTTGAGATATTGATCGGACATGAATTCAAAGATAATGTATGATTCCGGTTCTTGAGGATTAAAACCTTCATACTTTTGTGAATAATCTTCTTCGAGTAAAATAACGGAGTTTTCTTTTTTGGCCACTTCAAGATTGTCTTTGCTTCTATGTAATCCCAAAATAAAGGTTTCTACGCCTTGAGGCGATTGTTGTCGTTTGGATAATGCATTGCAATGAATGGAGATAAAAAGATCAGCCTTTGCGCTATTGGCAATATCAGCTCTTCGATCCAACGCAACAAAACTGTCGTCCTTGCGCGTATAAACTACTTTCACATCGGGGTGTTTTTTTTCAATCAATGCGCCCAGCTTTTTTGCTACCGAAAGTGTGATATCTTTTTCGCGCGATGAGGATCCGAGTGCTCCGGGATCTTTGCCACCATGGCCCGCATCAATCACTACCGTAAATTCCTTTTGCTGACTTGCCACAGGGAATACGGGAAAAAGCAATCCTGCGAAAATAAGTAAAAACAATACTTCGAAATATCGAGACATGCCTTTTCTTTTTGCAAAAATAGTGATAAAAATCGGATTAAATATTTCCAAATAATCATTTTACTGACTGAATAAAGGATATTAAGGTTTAATGACTTTTCTCATTTCGAAATTTTCACTACCTTTGAAAAATTAATTAAACGCTTATGAATCATCATTTAATAGCACCTTCTATTCTCTCCGCTAACTTTTTGGATCTTCGCAAAGATGTGGAAATGTTGGACAACAGCGAAGCGGATTGGATACATTTAGATATTATGGATGGAGTTTTTGTTCCAAATATCTCTTTCGGCTTCCCGGTGATTAATTCGCTTCAATACATAACCGATAAACCCCTGGATGTTCATTTAATGATTGTTCAGCCCGAAAAATTTGTTTTGGAAGTAGCCCGCGTGGGTGCCTATGTGATGAATGTGCATTATGAGGCATGTGTTCATCTGCATAGAGTTATTGAAGAAATCAAAAAAGCCGGGATGAAGGCAGCAGTTACATTAAATCCGCATACGCCAATCGCTTTACTTGAAGATATTTTGCATGAGTTGGATATGGTTTTGTTGATGTCGGTAAATCCCGGATTCGGAGGTCAGCATTTTATCGATCATTCTATAAAGAAAGTTTCGGCTTTAAAGGAAATGATTGTAAAAAAAAATCTTTCTACCCTCATTGAGGTTGACGGGGGCATTAATCTGGAAACAGGCAAACGACTGATTAATGCCGGAGCTGATGTACTTGTTGCCGGGAATTTTGTTTTTTCTTCTGAAAATCCCATAGAAACTATTCATCGATTAAAAAGTTTATAAAAGTCTTTTTTATCAATTTTTTTATCAATACGAACTTTTTGCGTTAGCAATGAGAATGTGATGACTCATATAATAGGGAAAACACCTTTTCTGCGTTTGCTCATTCCCGTTGTGACGGGGATTGTTGCCAATGAATTTGTTCACCCCGTCCCTTCAGCTCTTGTTTTCGGTTTTGCAGGTTTTTTTATCATGTTGCTTTCCTTTTTTATTCCGGAAAACAGAGAATTTCAATATCGATGGGTATTTGGTTTCGGATTGTTCTTGTTCGTTTTTTCTGTGATTACATTGCAATACCGGCAGAAGGTCGCAGACACTTCATTAGGCTATTTAAACGAAAATGTCACTTGTAAAGGGATTGTTCTTGATATTCCGCAGCAAAAACATCGTTCTGTTCAATGCAATATCAAATTGATAGGTCCTGAACAGAAAAAAGTGATCCTTTATTTTGAAAAAGATGCAAAGAGTATCGATCTTCGGCCTGGTGATGAGATTGTATTTCATGCCAAGATGGAGCCTTTCAAAAATTTTGGCAATCCTGATGATTTCAACTATGTCCGGTTTATGAGAATAAAGGGTTTTGCAGGATCGGCGTATGTTCCATCTCAACAATGGAGTAAAACGGGAAATAACATTCAATCGGTTTATACTTTATCGCAGAATTTACGGGCTAAAGTGCTTCATCTTTATGAATCTTTCGGTTTAAATTCCGATGAATATGCTTTCATTGCGGCTCTTACCTTAGGATACAAGGCCAATCTTTCCAACGATCTGCAAGATGCTTTTCGTGCATCGGGTACAGCACATGTGTTGGCTGTAAGTGGATTGCATGTCGGAGTTGTTTATCTTATCCTTAGCGTGCTTTTTTCTTTTCTTAAGAATTCCGGCAAAAAAATAGTTTTGAAACAGTTACTGATCATCCTTTTTCTTTGGGGTTATGTTTTCCTTACGGGATTGTCTGTTTCCGTTATTCGTGCGGCAATTATGCTTTCTTTTTTTTGTTTGGGTAAGATTTTTAACAGAGAGAGATTTTCTTATAATATTCTTGCGGCAGCAGCTTTTTTAATTCTTGTTTTTAATCCGTTGAGCTTTTTCGAAGTGGGCTTTCAAATGAGTTTTTTGTCGGTCTTTGCTATTTTGTTTTTTAAACCAAAACTCGATAAGTTATGCACTCCTTCTCATCGATTTTTTCTGAAAATTCGGGATCTTTTTACTCTGTCCTTATCGGCACAGTTGGGAGTTTTTCCCCTTGTCTTGTACTATTTTGGAACATTTCCAACCTATTTTTTTGTTACGAATTTATTGGTCGTTCCTCTTGTTAGTTTAGTAATCTATGCAGTATTGCCGGTTATCCTTTTCTCGGGACTGAGTCAAGCGGGTTTCATCATTTTTTATTCATTATTTCAAACAATGAGTTGGTTGCTCAATGTGTTGATCCGGATAGTTATTCATATTGTTTATGTGTTTGAATCGTTGCCTTATGCACAGATTTCCAATCACTATCTTTCTTTTTTTCAGGTGGTACTCCTTTTTATTGTTTTATTTGCTTTTGGTGGATATATGACGAAAAAGCGGTTTAACTATCTTTTTGTTGTATTGGGATCCATTCTCGTATTTTTGCTTACAGATACCCATACGATTATTAACAGAACTCTGCCTAGATTTATTGTTTATAACCGACCGGGAATGAGCGAGCTGGGAATTGTTGTGGATAACAGGTCAACGACTGTTATAAGAGAAGGAAATGGCATATTGCCTTATTCTGCCAAGAGAATTGTTAAATTATCGGAAAATATCTACCAATCGAAAATAGCTGAAAAAACGTTTTCGGTCGATTTTTTAATCCTATCGGCAGACAATTCTTTCTCTATGTATACGTTGAACAGTTATTTTTTACCTGAAACGGTCATTCTTGATAGTTCTCTTTCGAAACATACGGTCATGCGTATAATAGAGGAGTGCCGGCAATTACATATAAAAGTGCATGATGTATCGCAAATGGGCGCATTTTCTATAAATTTGTAGTATATTTGCAGCAAAAGACGATGTAGATCGGATAGCTTAAAAGATTGAATGAGAGCAGCCACAATTACAGATATCATCCCCAAAGAACTAATCGACGAAATTCGTTCTTTCATTAATAATTACAATAAAATACTCATCACTACTCACCTTTCTCCTGACGGTGATGCTTTAGGGGCGTCTTTGGCATTGTATCATTATCTTTTTCGTAGAGGAAAGGATGTGAAACTTATTGTTCCTAATTCGTTCCCCTATTTTTTGAAATGGATGAAAGGGACGGAAAATGTTTTGGTTTATGAGTATAATCCTGAAGTCGGACAACATCTTATAATGAATGCAGAATTAATTTTTTGCCTTGATTTCAATGTTCCCAAGCGGATTGGTAAAATGGCTTCTTTTGTAACGGCTTCTAACGCGAAAAAGATATTGATAGACCATCATCCATATCCTGAAAACTCCTGTGACGTAGTGATTTCTTATCCTGAAATTTCTTCCACCAGTGAGTTGATTTTTCGTTTGCTTTATCAAGCGGGTGAGTATGAGTATATAGATAAAGATATTGCAGAATGTATCTATTGCGGTATGATGACGGATACCGGAGGGTTTACATACAATTCCAATGATCCTGAAATATTCGAGATTATCAGCCTGCTGCTGAGAAAGCAAATCGACAAAGATGCGATTTATTCGAATGTTTACCACAATTATACAGAAGAACGTTTTCGGTTATTGGGATTTACGTTGTTGAAGCGGATGAAAATTTACATTGACATTCATTCTGCCCTTATTTATCTGTCGAAAGAAGATCAACAAAGGTATAAGTCTAAAAAGGGAGATACGGAAGGTTTTGTAAATTATCCGCTTAGCATACGGGGTATCGTTTTTTCCGCTTTCATTTATGAGGACGATAATTACATCAAATTATCTTTTCGTTCCCAAGGGAACTTTGCTTGTAATGAATTCGCTGCAGAATTTTTTCAAGGTGGAGGACATTTGAATGCTGCGGGAGGTGAATTTTATGGAACCCTGGAAGAAGCTATTGTTTTATTTGAAACAGGACTCAAAAAATATGAATTGAAGTTGAAAAGTGCATCTCGCTGAAATTTATTCAACGAATGTTTTTAGGTCAGAAGAATCGTTTATTTTTCATAAATAAATATTTTTTGAAGTTGAATTATTTATTTTTGTACCAAATTCGAATTTTATTGCTAAGAATGAGAAAAATAAGTTTTGTAATAGTAGCCATTGCTGTTTTTTTGTTTATAGGGAATTCCTGCGACAATCAGAAAACATATGCGGAATATTTGAAAGATGAATCCAAAGGTATTAAGCAATTCATCGCGGAAAACGAACTCGTCGTTCTCGATGAATATCCCGAAGATCATGTATTTGAACCAAACGAGTTTTACCGTGATCCGGCTACAGGGGTATATTATAATGTGATTGATTCGGGGGGGCGAAAAGCAACTTTTGGTGAGGAAGTTTACATTCGTTTTAAGGGGTTGACATACTTTTTGGATGGCGATACTACACAATACGCTAATATTCTTAGTCCCGATCCGGAAATTTTGGTCTACGGAAACCCCACTACATACTCATGCAATGCCTGGGTCGTGCCATTGGTCCATGTAGGACATTTGGGTAGAGTAAAATTGATAGTTCCGTTTAATCAAGGACTTGCATATGATAAATCATATTATCGTACAGCCTACTATGGAAATCTACAGTATCGTATAGAAAATCCTAATCCGATAAACTGAAATCAATAAAAAAGACATGACACTTATTAAATCTATTTCGGGGATTCGTGGTACAATAGGGGGAAAAGCAGGAGATAACCTGACACCGCTTGATGTCGTAAAATTTACGGCTGCATATGCTACGTTTATCGAAAAAAATCTGCATGGGAAAGAGAAAAAAATTGTTGTTGGACGTGATGCACGCCTTTCAGGTGAAATGATTCACCGACTTGTTGTAGCAACACTCAACGGAATGGGCTTTAATGTGGTGGATATCGGTATGGCTACAACTCCCACCACCGAAATTGCCGTAGTTAAAGAAAATGCTGCAGGTGGTATTATTCTGACTGCAAGTCATAATCCCAAGCATTGGAATGCATTGAAATTGCTGAATTTCAATGGGGAATTTCTGAATGCAAAGGAAGGTCAACAAATTTTGGATATTGCCGGATCCGAAGATTTTGTTTTTTCACCGGTGGAGGAATTAGGTAAAACCATAAGTAAATCTTATCTTCAGCAGCATATTCAACATATATTGTCGCTTGATTTGGTGGATGTTGAAGCGATTAAGTCGGCTAAGTTGAGAGTGGCGGTCGATGCTGTAAACTCCATAGGAGGAATAGCTGTGCCTGAGTTACTTTACGCATTGGGAATAAAAGAAGTATTCAAATTGCATTGTTCTCCCCATGGCATTTTTTCGCACAATCCCGAGCCGCTGCCACAACATTTGACCGAACTTGCTTCTCTGATGAAAAGTTCACATGCCGATATTGGGTTTGCTGTTGATCCCGATGTGGACAGACTGGTTGTTTATTGCGAAAACGGGGAACCGTTTGGTGAAGAATATACCCTTGTTGCTGTGGCTGACTATGTATTACAGCATAAACCCGGAAATACAGTGTCGAATTTGAGTTCAAGTCGTGCTTTGCGTGATATTACCGAAGCTCGGGGTGGTAAATATTATGCTGCAGCCGTGGGTGAAGTTAATGTCGTCGCTAAAATGAAAGAAGTAAATGCAGTGATTGGAGGTGAAGGAAACGGTGGAGTTATTTATCCTTCATCGCATTATGGACGTGATGCTTTGGTAGGAATAGGCTTGTTTTTGACTTATCTGGCAAAATCGGGTAAAAAGGGTTCCGATTTGCGTGCTTCTTATCCTGCCTACTATATGGCAAAACAAAAAATAGAGCTGACGCCCGATATTGATATAAATTTGGTTTTGAATGCTATCAAGGAAGAATTTAAAGATCATGAAATTACCGATATCGATGGGGTGAAAATCGATTTTCCCGATAAATGGGTACATTTAAGAAAATCGAACACAGAACCGATCATTCGGATTTATTCTGAAGCACGATCTCCCGAAGAAGCCGAAAATATCGGAAAACAGATTATAGAAATGATAAATAAATTCAAATGATTAGCTCTAATTTGAGAGGTTTTTTAATATTGGTTTGCAGCGGATTCAGGCAATATTTTTAAGACGAGGATAACTGTATTACATAATGAAAGATAAGTTAATCAGCTATGATGATATAAGAAAAATTCATCCGATTTTCAGAGGAAAACATGGAGATAATTTCATCAACTTGATAATGAAGGTGTCGGGATTGAATTACGTAAATGAAATCTACGATAGATCAAAACACCTTACCGGTCCTGCATTTTGTAAAGATGTGTTGGATAAACTGGAAATAATACGCATCTGGCAGAATATTGAAGTCTTGGATAGATATAAAGACAAACCCTTTATTACTGTGTCTAACCACGCATATGGACACATAGACGGCATTGCTGCAATTGAATTGGTAGGAAGTCGCGTAAATGATTATAAAATGATGGTTAACTTTGTGTTGGGAATGATTGATACCATGTCTGAAAATTTTATTGTGGTTAATCCTTTTAAATCGGAAAAAAATCGAGACGTTACCCTAAACGGCATAAAAGAATGCATCGATCATATTCGTCAAGGACATCATCTTGGTTTTTTCCCTGCCGGTGCTATTTCGGATTTTGCAAGAAAAGGATATAAAATAACGATTGCCGACAGGAAATGGCAGCCTTCTGTTGTAAAATTGATTAAAAAAGCCCGAGTCCCGGTGATTCCCATGCATTTTTCTGGTGGAAATTCACCGCGTTTTTATGCTTTACGCCTTTTGGGATGGCAGGTACGTACATTAGGCCTATGTCATGAATTAAACAATAAAAAAGGGAAAAAAATGGTAATTACCATCGGAGACCCCATTATGCCGGGAGAAATATCGAAATATAAAGACATTGAAGAACTTGGAGAATTTTTAAAATCGAGAACGTATGCTTTAGGGAATGTCAAATAAATTTAGTATTTTTGATATCCTATCCTGTTATGGATTTTATTTTTTGCGGTTTAGAGATTCATTTATGGCAAAACAAAATATTCAACAAGTAAAACAACGATTCGGCATCATAGGTACTTCACCTGAGTTGGATCGCGCTATCGATATCGCTTTGCAAGTAGCTCCCACAGATTTGTCTGTTCTCATTACCGGTGAAAGCGGAGTGGGTAAAGAAATTTTTCCTCAAATAATACATCAGTACAGTGGGAGGAAACACGGCCCTTATTTTGCAGTAAATTGTGGATCTATTCCTGAGGGGACAATTGATTCTGAGCTTTTTGGTCACGAAAAAGGATCGTTTACGGGCGCAACGGCTACCCGTAAGGGTTATTTCGAAGTGGCAGATGGCGGGACTCTTTTCCTTGACGAAGTGGCTGAACTACCCCTTCCTACTCAGGCGAGGTTATTAAGGGTACTCGAAACAGGAGAATTCATCAAAGTGGGTTCGTCAAAAGTAGAAAAAAGTGATGTGCGGGTGGTTGCTGCTACCAATATGAATATGGTGCAAGCTGTGGAAAAAGGGAGATTTAGAGAAGATTTATATTATCGCTTAAATTCGGTTCCTATCCGCATTCCTCCTCTTCGCCAGCGGAAAGAAGACATTCCTTTGCTTTTTCATAAATTTGCTACCGATTTTGCCGAAAAATATATGATACCACCTATTAGCTTAACGAATGCTGCAAAAGAAATGCTCATGGATTATCGGTGGCCGGGCAATATACGGCAATTAAAAAATATAACGGAACAGATTTCTATTATTGAACAAGAAAGGATCATAACCCCCGAAATATTGAAACGATACTTGCCAACCGAAGAAGTAGGCATGGTACCTGTACGTTTATTCGATGTGAAAGAGACCGAACAAAAAACGTTTGCAAATGAACGTGAAATTTTATATCAGGTTTTGTTTGATATGAAAAAGGATATCATGGATTTGAAACAAGTTGTTGCCACTATTTTAACTGCTTCAGGTGACAAAATGAAATCCACTTTTACGCCAGAACGAGCTCATAGTGATTCTTCTTTTGTTTCACACGACCCTGCTTCATTGAATTTGCCATTTAAATATGGCAGAGAGGTTTCTGATGCTTCTTTTAAAGAGGATGTATCAAAGCATGAGGAAGAAATTCAGGAAGCTACGGAATATGAAGAACGAACGCTTTCGTTGGAAGATGTAGAGAAAGATATGATTGTGAAAGCATTGGAACGTCATAACGGCAAACGAAAACCGGCTGCTCATGATTTGAAAATATCAGAACGAACATTATATCGGAAAATTAAAGAATATAAGCTGGAAAATTTATGAAACGTATCCCTTTTTTTGTTCTTGCAGGGATTAGTGTTTTATTGGCTTCTTGTTCCATTTCTTATCGATTCAATGGAGCCTCAGTCGATTATAATACAACAAAGACCTTATATTTAGCTAACTTTCCCAATCAAGCTGCTTTAATATATCCTCCTCTTGAACAGCGATTTAACGAGGAGCTGAAAGATATGTTTATCAGGAATACCCAGCTTCGACTTGTAAATCAAAACGGAGATCTGGAAATTGAGGGGGAAATTGTTGGGTACGAACTTACTCCAATGGCCGTGCAAGAAGATGCTTTTGCTTCGGAAACCCGGTTAACCATGACAGTGAAGATGCGTTATCGTAATAATAAAGATGAAGGTCAGGATAAAGAGGAAACAATATCGGCTTATCGAAATTTTCCTAGTGATCGCTTGTTAACCGATGTGCAAGATCAATTGATTGAGGAACTTTGTAAAGATATAATTGATCAGATATTCAATGCCACGATGTCAAATTGGTAAATTGTATTTTTCTGATGATCAGTTCTGAATTATATAGTTGGATTGAAAATCCCGAAGTATTGAACAATGCCACACTTGGCAAATTGGAGGAAACATTGGATGAATATCCTTATTTTCAGACCCTTCTTTTGCTTTATCAAAAGAATCTGCAACTGGTACAACATCCTCTATATTCGGCTAAATTGGCTAAAACGGCTCTTTTTTGTGTCGATAGAAAAAAACTATTTTATTTGATTAACAGAGGGGATTATGCTGTTTTTTTAAAAGATGATGAGGTAGAAAAAAACGTTCAAGAAGATCGAACGCAAGCATTGATCGACTCTTTTTTTAATACCATCGGAGAAGAAACGAAGGCCGATAACGCTGCTTTCACCAATTTGGGGATAGATATAATTTCATCTGATTATTTATTGTATCTGGAATCGGTTGAACAAAAAAACACGGGAACAGCAGAGGACAGTTCAGGAAAGAATCTATTGCAACATCACGATATTATTGATCAATTTATTGAAAATGCCGATTTGAATGCTCCCTTTTCATTATCTGATAATGAGGTGTCTATTAATAAAGAACAAAATGCTTATATATCAGATAATGAAATCGATGATGATAAATTTTTAACCGAAACCCTGGCAAGAATTTATATTAAACAAAAAAAATATGAACAAGCGCTTACAATTATTAAGCGTTTAAGTTTGAATTTTCCAAAAAAAAGTGCTTACTTTGCCGACCAAATTCATTTTTTGGAGTATTTGATTATAAACGAAAAAAATAAAAAATAATCTCGATATGTATATTTTCCTTACTATTCTTATTTTAATTGCAGCTATTTTGTTGATCCTTATTGTACTGGTTCAAAAATCTAAAGGGGGAGGATTAGCTGCCGGATTCTCATCATCCAATCAAATTATGGGTGTACGAAAGACTACGGATTTTCTGGAAAAAACTACGTGGACGCTTGCCGCCGTTATCATTATTTTAAGCATTTTTACTGCAAAATATACAGCATCGCATTCTCAAGGACCTCAATCTCAAGTTGAAGTGCAGCAACCTGCTCCTCTTAGTCCTAGTGCAGCCCCCGATGTGACACCTGCCATGCCAATGCCTTCGCAAACGCTACCCAATCAGGGCACTCAACAGCAGGATCAAAGTCAAACGGATACGCAGCCAATAGAAAAAGCGGAGTAATACATTCCGGTTTTACGTTGAAATTGAGTAGGCGAATTTATCGAAGTATAATATCGTATACAATAGGCATTCCTGCAGCCTCATTGAGTTTCTCGATGAGGCTTTCTTTATTCATTTGTAATTCTGCCCTTAATACTGATGATGAAAGCTGAACATAAAGGGTGTTTCGTTTTAAATAAACATTTTTTGTGTACTTGCTTACTCCTGAACCAAGCAATTCACGCCAGGCAGCAACTGCCCGGTGCTCGGCTATTTTGGTTCTAAGAAAAGTGTTTTCTTCAAAATATTCCGACAAAATGTCGCCAATGGATTTAGATTCGTGTTTAAGCATAAAAAATTAATCGGTTATTCGGTTAATGTAGCCATTTTTCACCGAATAGAGGTGATAATCGGTATGCGCTGTTTTTTCCAGCATCTTGTCAAGTGATTTACGATTAGTATCGGAAATAAATATTTGTCCAAATTCGTTTTCTAAAACAAGTTTGATGATTTCCTCCACCCGTGAGCTATCCAAGCGGTCAAAAATATCGTCCAACAATAGAAGGGGTTTGGTTTTTGTCGTTTCGAGTAAAAAATGAAATTGAGCTAATTTCATTGACACAAAAAAAGTTTTATTCTGACCCTGTGATCCCGTCTTCTTAATAGGGAAATCGTTCAGTAGCATTTCCAGATCGTCTTTGTGGATGCCAACCGTAGTAAACCCCAGCATCATGTCCTTCTTTCTGTTTCTTTTTAACAGGTGATGAAGATCACTCTCTTTGAGTTGAGAAATGTAATTAAGCGAAACTGTTTCATTTGATCGGCTAATCAAGTTATAGAAACGATTGAAAATAGGAATAAATCGGTCGATGAAAGCTTTGCGTTTTTCAAAAATAAGCGTTCCTTCATCTGTTATTTGTTCTTCCCATATTTCGAGTAAGTTGAGATCAATGTTTTCCTCTTCGTTTTTTAATATGATATTTCGTTGTTGTAAAGCTCTGTTGTAGCGGATCAGGGAGTGCATGTAATTTTTGTCGAATTGGGAAATAACCATATCCATGAATCTGCGTCGTTCATCGCTACCTCCAATTATCAGTTCATTATCGGCGGGCGAGATCATAACTAATGGAATAAATCCTATATGGTCTGAAAGTCGTTCATACTCTTTTTTGTTGCGCTTGAATTGTTTTTTTTGTCGTCGCCGGATAGCGCAATATACTTCTTCTATAGAATGATCGGGAAATTCGTATTTCCCTTGAAGCATGCAGAAATCGGAATGGTGACAGATAATTTGGGAATCGACAGGATTTGTATGACTTTTACAAAAAGATAAATAGTAAATGGCATCCAACAGATTTGTTTTTCCCATACCGTTGTTGCCAATAAAACAATTAAGTTTGGGAGATAGATCAAGTTCTATCTGCGACAGATTTTTGTAATTAATAATGGACAATTGTCGTAAAAACATTAAGTAAATCTCTTTTATTCTTCAATTAACAACTGCTGCAATTCTTCAGGCGTAACGTTCATTTTAAGTCGTCCTTTCCATGCATATGAAATTTTTCCTCTTTCTTCCGAAACAATAATTGTTTTAGCATCGGTTTCTTGTGAAATCCCAAGTCCTGCCCGATGTCTTAATCCGAGATATTTGGGAATATTCGGGTTTTGCGACAGGGGTAAAATGCATCCGGCAGCTCTGATTTTTTTCCCAACAATAATCATGGCCCCATCGTGCAAAGGACTGTTTTTGAAAAAGATGCTTTCAATTAATCGTGATGAAATATCGGCATTGATAATTTCCCCTGTTTGTTCATATAATCCTAACTGAATATCACCCTGAATGACAATGAGTGCTCCGGTGTTGGATTTTGCCATATTCATACAAGCTAATACTACTGCAGTTAGATGTGAATTGTCTTTCTTTTGTTTATTATTTGGAAAGAAAAGCTTCGATATGAATTTCCATCCTTTTTTTGATCCTAATGACATGAGAAATCGTCGGATTTCATCTTGGAATAAAATTACCAGCAGGAATAGACCTACGCTTACAAATTGATCCAGGATGGCTCCTAATAAAACCATGTTAAATACTTGAGAAACCAGCACCCAAATAATTAAGAAGACCAGTATTCCCATGAACAAAGGACGTATGCCGGATATCTTTACTATGTTATAAAGATAATAGAGCAGAAGAGCTACAAGAAAGATATCAATAAAATCTTTTATGCCGAAATGTTCAAACATGGTCAACTTGTTTCGTTTTGTCGGGTTAAGGGAATTTCGAATTTTTTGAGTTCCGATATAATCCGTATGCATTCTACCGCTTCTTTCACGTCGTGTACACGGAGAATATCACTACCATAAATTAATGCATAGGTATTTAAAATAGTGCTGCCATTCAGGCATTTTGATGGATCGGAATCGAGAAGCCGATAAATCATCGATTTTCGTGAAATTCCCACCAGCAGAGGGAAATCAATAATATCGAAATACCTGAGATAAGCCATCAGTTGATAGTTTTGCGATAATGTCTTGCTGAAGCCGAAACCGGGATCAATAATAATATCATTTACTCCCAATAGATTGAGTTGGGCTGTTTTTTCGGAAAAATAGTAGAAAATATCTTGAATAAAGTTATCGTAATTTGTCAATTGCTGCATGGTTTGAGGAGTGCCACGCATATGCATAAGAATATAGGGAACGTTTAGTTGAGCTACTGTTGCAAACATGTTTTTATCGATTTGCCCGCCTGAAATGTCGTTTATCATGTCAACTCCATATTTTTCGACAGCGCTTTTGGCTACCTCTGCGTAAAAAGTGTCTACCGATAAAATGGCATCGGGAAATTCTTTTCTGATAATTTTAAGAGCAGGTTCCAACCGATTAAGTTCCTCTTTCTCAGAAAGTAAAACGGATGATGGTGAAGTGGATTGCCCTCCTATATCGATAATAGTTCCACCTTCTTCCAGAATTTGGTTTGCTCTTTCGAGAATTTCTTTTTCCGAGTTTTTACGGCTTTCTGAGTAAAAAGAATCGGGAGTAATATTAATGATACCCATTACTAATGGAGTTGAGAGATCCATTAGTGATCCTTTTATGTTGAGAAATTTTTTCATTTCTTATAATGTGGAAGTTGGCAACTGATACGGATAATCTATATTGTAATGCAATCCGCGACTTTCTTTTCGTGCCATTGCCTGTTTGATTACCAAGTATCCCACTTTTATGATATTACGTAACTCACAAATTTCCCGAGAAACTACCGAGCGTTGAAATAAGCTTTCTGTTTCGCGAAATAAAATATTCAATCTTGCCATTGCACGCTGTAAGCGAAGATCGGAGCGGACAATGCCGACATACGACGACATGATTTCATTTACCTCTTTATAGCTCTGGGTTATCAATACCATTTCTTCAGGTAGTGTAGTACCTTCTGCATTCCATGGGGGGATATTCTCCTGAAAAGAGTAATCTTTGAATCGGGAAATGGAATGTTTGGCCGCTGCATCGGCAAAAACAACGGCTTCGATAAGTGAATTGGAGGCCAATCGGTTTGCTCCGTGCAAACCGGTACAAGCACATTCTCCATTTGCATACAATCGTTTAATGCTGGTTTCCCCGTTAATGTTTACCCGTATTCCACCACACAAATAGTGGGCAGCAGGTGCTACGGGAATGTAATCTTTGGTGATGTCGATGCCATACGACTTGCATTTTTCGTAAATGTTGGGAAAATGTTTTTTTGTTTCTTCCGGATCTTTGTGTGTAACATCCAAATATACATAATCGTCACCACGATTTTTCATTTCCGTATCGATGGCTCTTGCAACAATATCTCGCGGCGCCAACGATTCTCGTTTGTCGTATTTATTCATGAATTCTTTGCCGTCTTTTGTCCTCAGGATGGCTCCATATCCTCGCACCGCTTCACTAATCAGAAATGAAGGGCGGTCACCGGGATGATACAGGGCGGTAGGATGAAATTGTACAAATTCCATTCCTTTAATTTCGCCTTTTGCACGGGATACCATAGCGATACCGTCTCCGGTCGCAACCAACGGATTGGTGGTCGTCTGATAAATACAGCCGATTCCACCTGTAGCCATCATGGTTATTCGGGATAGAAACGTATCGATTTGGTTCGTTTTCTGATCCAGGATGTAAGCGCCATAGCATTCGATCCCTTGGGTTTCAGATGTAATTATTTGCCCTAGATGGTGTTGAGTGAGAATTTCAATTGCAAAATGGTTGTCGAACACATCGATATTGGGGTGGTTTTTAATTGCATTAATCAACCTAAGTTGGATTTCCGCGCCGGTATTGTCTTTGTGATGAAGAATGCGAAATTCGGAATGGCCGCCCTCTTTATGGAGATCGAAATTTCCTTGTTCATCTTTATCGAAATCAACACCCCAACTGATCAGTTCTTTAATTTGTGCAGGTGCTTCTCGCACTACTTTTTCTACTACTGCCACATCGCACAATCCCGCACCTGCATCTAAGGTGTCTGCAATATGCTTATCGAAATTATCCCAAGGATTGGTTACGGAAGCTATTCCTCCTTGTGCATAGTAGGTATTGGCATCTTCCAACGAGTTTTTTGCAATGATAGCCACTTTGCCATAATTGGCAACTTTTAATGCAAAGCTCATTCCTGCTATGCCTGAACCTATTACTAAAAAGTCATATTTATAAGTCATATAGGTATATTTGCTCCTTCTATCTTACAAATTTATAAATTAAACTTTAATCATGGTCATTTTAAATTCAAAATAGTCCATTCACAGCGAAAATCTTTTTTAATTCATTGTTTATTCTTGCAGATAAACAATGAGTTATGCTTTGTTTTAGAACGTGGAATTTGTTTCATTAAAAAGTACAGTTATTTATTTGGTTAAATATTGGAATTCTATTGCTATATTCGCAATAAAATATTTTCTTTGTTATAAGATACTGTTCATTACGACATTTATTTTTAATTTGTTATATACCCATATGAAAGCATTTTCATTAACCTTATTATTTTTGTTATGTGCAACGGTTACAATTCTGAATGCAGCCGCTTTGCAGCAAAAAAATGATTCTACCTATTACTTGTTGCGTGGACGAGTGTTGGGAGAAGATACGCGCGAACCATTGGTTTATGCAGGTGTTTCTGTGATAAATTCAAATATTTCCACCATTACCAACCAAGATGGATATTTTTCGATCAAGGTTCCGGAATCGGCAAAGAATTCACAGCTCATTATTCGACATTTAGGATACCGAAATAAAGTCATCCCCGTTATAACGTTGATTGATAGACTAAACGATTATATAATGATGCAGCCATCTTCTATCTTGCTGGAAGAGGTTGAAGTAGTTTCAGGAGATGGAGGACCATTGGTACGTGAAGCATTGCTTCGCATTCCGGATAATTATCCTGATGTTCCGAACATGATGATCGCTTTTTATCGGGAATCGATCAAAAAAAGGAATACTTATATATCACTTGTTGAAGCCGTGGTAGATATTTACAAGGCATCGTATCGCTCCTTCGAAAACGATCAGGCTCGTATTTACATGGGACGTAAAGCAACCGATATCAGTCCCCGCGATACGATTTTGCTTAAATTTCAGGGAGGACTTACTGATGCTCTATTGCTTGATATTGCTAAGAATCCGGAGGTTGTTTTTGGGAAAGAGGGTGAAGAATACCTTTTTACTATCGAAAATATCGTTAGTTTTAACGATAAACCCAATTATGTAATCTCTTTTTTACCACGTCCCGGTATTGAGGATATTCTTTTCCGGGGGAAAATCTATTTGGATGCAAAAAGTTTGGCTTTCACCCGAATGGAATTTAATATGAATGTTGAAAATCGAAAAGATGCGGCGAACATTTTTATTAAAAAGAAACCGCTCAAGATGAAAGTGGATATGAATTACGCAAAATATATTGTGGATTATATCGAGAAAGACGATAAATGGTATTTCAATCATAGCAGAACGGATGTTGCTTTTAAAGTAAATTGGTCAAACCGATTCTTTGGCCTTTTTGCCCCTATGTATACGATCAGTTCTGAAATTGCCATTACCGATCGTTATACAGATGATGTGGTTAAATTTCCGCGAAATGAGCGGATTCGTTCAACTGATGTTATTGCTGAAAAAGTAGAAGATTTTCAAAATTCCGATTTTTGGGGCGAATATAATGTTATTGAACCCGATGAAGAAATATCTACTGCAATTAAAAAGCTTAGTGGCAAACTTCGTCGTCGTCAGCAATAATAATTTGGAAATGCTTGGCGATTAAAAAAATAACCGTTACCTTTGCAGCCCTAAGTTATTTAATTATTAAGTATATGTATTTAGACGCAGAGAAAAAGAAGGAAATCTTTGCTCGATACGGGAAGTCTAACACTGATACCGGCTCACCGGAAGCGCAGATAGCATTGTTTTCGTACCGTATTGCGCATTTGACTGAACATTTAAAGTCAAATAAAAAAGATTATAACACCGAAAGAGCTTTGAAAATTTTAGTAGGTAAACGTCGTCGTTTACTTGATTACCTGATTGAAACCGATATCGAAAGGTATAGAGCAATTATCAAAGAATTGGGTATAAGGAAATAAATTTTCAAGAAAAAGTCAAAAAACGAGTAAATAATTAATTATTATTTGCTCGTTTTTGTTTTTGATCCATGTCAATTTGGAGCATCGAAATAGATTGATTTTTAAATAAATAACCTATAGGGATTACTATAAACCCTTAAAAACATATTGTAAAAGTATGTTTTATAATATGCTTTTTTATTTGCTTTTTTTATAAGACTCATATAAATTTGTAACCGATAACCTAAAACAATCTTTTTACCTTAATTACTAGTCCATATAAACCGTGACAAAAGAGACCATCTTGAGCAAGGTGGTCTCTTTTTAGTAGTCTGCGAGTAGAAATCGGGAGGAATAATGTGAATTATTTGAATCATCGTGAGAATAGAAAATTCAGGAGGATGATTTTTTATCTGTGTGTGTAAATTAAAAATTAACCCGTACATTTGTAAATAACAATTGGAGATAGTTATATGAATCCACCGTTGGCAGAACGGATGCGTCCTCAAAATCTGGACGATTTTATCGGGCAAAGGCATTTGGTCGGTAAAGGGGCTGTTTTGCGAAAAATGATCGATTCGGGAAGAGTGCCTTCGCTTATTTTTTGGGGACCTCCGGGGGTGGGGAAAACCACGCTAGCAAATATTATTGCAAATACCCTTCATGCTCCCTTTTATAAGTTGAGTGCAATTAATTCAGGAGTAAAAGATGTGCGTGATGTAATTGAAAAAGCGAAAAGCGAACGTTTTTTTGACACGATAAGCCCTATTTTATTTATCGATGAGATTCATCGATTTAGTAAATCGCAGCAAGATTCGCTGTTGAATGCGGTTGAAACAGGAGCAATCACGCTCATTGGCGCAACAACCGAGAATCCTTCATTCGAGGTAATTCGTCCCTTATTGTCTCGCTGTCAAGTCTATGTGTTGAAGCCGCTTGAAAAAAAGGATCTCGAAATTTTGCTTCATCGCACTTTGGCGCAAGATGTTTTTTTGAAGGATAAACAGATAGAAGTTAAAGAAACGAATGCTTTATTTCGTTTCGCAGGTGGTGATGCACGTAAGCTGTTGAATATTATAGAGCTGGTTGTTACGGCTGAAAATAGCGATAAAATCGTGATTACCGATAAAAGTGTTACCGAACGATTGCAAGAAAATCCGGCAGCCTATGATAAAGGTGGAGAAATGCACTATGATATTATTTCAGCATTTATTAAATCTATCCGTGGGAGCGATCCTGATGCAGCGATTTATTGGCTGGCACGAATGGTTGCGGGGGGTGAGGACCCTGCTTTTATTGCACGTCGGTTGGTTATTTTGGCAGCCGAAGACATTGGATTAGCTAATCCCAATGCCTTGTTATTGGCGAATGCCTGTTTTGATACTTTACAGAAAATCGGCTGGCCCGAAGGGCGTATTGTGTTGGCCGAAACAACGATTTATTTAGCCGCCTCACCCAAGAGCAATTCGGCTTACCTTGCTATAGATAAAGCGCTGGGCGAAGTCGGGCAAAGTGGCGATCTCCCTGTTCCTCTTCATTTGCGCAATGCACCAACAGCGTTGATGAAAGAACTTGATTATGGCAAAGATTACAAATATGCGCACGATTTTGAAAATCATTTTGTGGAACAGGATTATTTGCCTCCTGAAATTAAAAATTATCGTTTTTGGGAACCACAGAACAATTCTTCTGAAGCAAAATTAAGCGAATGGATGAAAAAATTATGGGGAAACAAAAAATAAACAGTTCTGATCTTTTAATACCACTTCAATGAATCGTATGGTGAACTATGTTGCTGATATTTCAGGTCTTGTAATAAAGAGGAATTGGCACGGATAATGAAATTATATGATCTATAGGGGCCTACAGGAATAAAACTAGCCGACATGCTCCAGCAGTGCAAGTTGCGTGTTAAGGTACAGTTCACGTAAGAAAAACGTTTAGTTTCGAAATTATAGTCGGTATTGAAAGTGAAATTCCAGTTTTTCGTAGGTTGAAGCGAACCGCTTAATCCAAAACTGTGTGTCAATTTTCCTTTATAATCCATCTTGTTTTTATCAAATTCTCCATATCCATAACGCAGGGAATAATTAAAAGAAAGATTCCAATTTATTCCATTTTTCAGGTAACCGTCAGCATCATATTCTCCGGTATCTTGATTGGATTCATCGAACAAGCTTTTTGGAGGGGTTTCTTCAGTGGGGTTTTCGCTCAACGTTCTATCATCGGTAAGATTATCAGCGGATTGGTTTTCTCTTTCCTTCTCATTTTCTTGTTCATCCTTTTTCCCAAACCATTTTTTGAAAGTGTCCTGATTGAGAGAGTAAGAAAAAGAGGTGCCTGTACTCATGAGTTTTCCGATTCCTTTCCCGTTGAATGCACGAAGTTTGTCAACATGCACCGGCCTTCCGTTCGAATCCAGTTCATATAAATAAGGATCCCAAGTAGCACTTAAGCTAAGTGTATACGATTTACTTAGTTTGAGACGTAAAGCGGTGTTGATATTACTCCATTTCATGGAATCGGCCATCATGTTGTAACTAAATCCAATATCCAAGTCATCAATAAGACTGATTTTCCGGTAACCTGTGGAGTCGTTTTCGTCGCGAATTTTCATCTCGAGGTTATTTTTAAAACTAAATCCGATGCTTCCGTTCTCTCCCATTGGAGCTGTTCCGAACATCATGCCGGAATAGGGCGAATAAGTGTATTCTATATCTTCACCATATTCATTTTTGTAGGTATATTTTTCGTAAAAATTATAACGGGATGAGCTGAAATCGGGAGAATAGCTTAAACTGATGGATGGAGTAAAAACATGGCGTATGGCTTGTATTTTATTTCCGAATATTTTCCATGGTGTATACATTCCGTAAAGTTTGGTGTTAAAACTAAGGGAAGTGCTATAGTCGTATACGCGATTGAATCCGTAAACCGTATCGACTCTCACATTCTTTTTTTGAATGGAATCCCATGCTTCTACGAAGCGTGAAGTGTACCATCTTTCGTTATAATTAATTGAAGGGGATATCTGAATGTAATCGAAGGCTGTAAATGTGGCACTAACGGGAATACTGTGACGCATGCCGTTTGTCCAATCTTTGATAATATTTGATTGGAGAAATTTATTTTCTTTGGTCGTGATAGAATTCCTGAATTCTCCCGAGTAGCTCATCGATATTTTTTCGTACCAACGTTCGGCTCCTACAGCCTTTTTGCGTTTAAGCGGGAAGATACGACTCATGTTTACCGAAAAGTTAGGTAAGGTTACCGAAACCGTGGAATCTCGCGATATTTGATTGATATTCATTGAAGCAGACAAGCTCCAAGGCGAATTAGGGAAGCGTTGGGTGAGATTTACACTTGAACTTTTGGTATTGTTTGTCGATTCCCGTGAATACAATTGGGTCATATCGTTTTTCTCGTATTTACTGGTAGAAAAATTCACACTTGCCGACAACGTGCGATACATGTTTGCTTTTGGATCTTGCGAATGTGTCCAGCTGATACGGAAGTCTTTGGATACCGAATAATCAGGTAACCCTTTATCACCAAGAACAGTATTAAGATAGTAGGCATTGAAATTTCCGGAGAATTTGTACCGTTTTCGGTAATTCGATTGTGCGCCGATTCCCCAAGTTCCTTTGGTATATATTTCTCCCGTGACAGCCAAATCGACATAATCGTTTATAGCAAAATAATATCCGCCGTTGTGAAGATAAAAACCCCGTTCCATTTCATCTCCGTAGGAGGGCATGATTATACCGGAAGAATAGGTTTTGGTGAAAGGGAAAAAAGCGAAAGGCAAGACGATCGGAAACAGGGGGACATCTGCCACAACCAGCCATGCCGGTCCCGTTACTACATCTTTTTCGGGACGAACTTTTGCTTTCGATAAATTCAGGTAGAAATGGGGGTGTTCATGATTATCGCAGGTTGTATATTTTGCGTTTAGCATATAAAACGAATTATCGGGATTTTTTTTCGCTTCATTGGCTACTATATATCCTTCCCCTTGTTGGGTTACCACATGATTAATGAAAGCTTTCCCGGTTTTAAAGTTATAACTTACTTTTTTCATTTCGTACTGAGTGCCATTTTCTTCAAAAACAGGATATCCAAATTCTTTACCGACAGAATCAATACCAAAAGTGGCAGAAATAATACTGCTATCCAGGTCCAACGTAATATATTCGCCTTTGATGCTGATATTGCCATATTTTACATTGGCATCGCCATATAAATGGACGATATTATCTTTTGTAAAAACAAGGGAATCTGCAGCGGAATAATCAACCGGCGCTTCAAGTGTTTCTTTTTTTGCTTTTAGGGAGTCTGTTTTTGTAGTATCGGCAGGGGTTGCTGAGATGGAGTCGTTTTGGGATAACAAATTATTACTCTCCTCTTTTATTTGAGCAAAAGGAGATTGAGAAAAAAAAGTGAATACTAAGAAAAAAAATATGCTTATTTCGAGATGTTTCATTCAAAAATAGCCCGACAGCATGAATAATTGATCATTTAATATGGAACAAAAGTATAAAAATAAAATTTAAGTGAGATTGAATAAGGTTTTTTTAAATGCATTATAATCATTCGAAAGTTGGAAAGCTTGTTTTTTGCGTTGCATAAAAGCGGATAATCTATCGGGAACCTCGACATCTTGACCTATGCATTTTTCTACGGTTTCTTTAAATTTTGCCGGATGTGCAGTAGCAAGGAAAACACCGGTTTCGTCGGTTTTTTTCCCATCTTTCAAGGCCTGATATGCACATGCTCCGTGAGGATCCAGCAGATAACCGGTTTTCTCGTAAACGATTCGGATAGTATTTTTGATTTCTTCATCGGTGTATGTACTTGCCGAAATATCGTTTTGTATAGCTTTGTGTGAATGATTGTAAAGATCGAGAATACGCTCAAAATTGCTGGGATTACCCACATCCATTGCGTTAGCAATGGTTTGAATTGAAGCCCTTGGGTTGTAATTACCACTATTGAGGTATTGATAAAAAACATCGTTCCGATTGTTGGCAGCAATAAACCGTTTGATGGGCAATCCCATTCTTTTTGCAAATAAACCGGCAGCCAGATTCCCCAAATTGCCACTCGGTACAGCGACAACTGCATTATCTTCGAGCTGTTGTTTTGCTAATTGGGAATAGGCATAAAAATAGTAAATGGATTGAGGCAGAAAGCGGGCAATATTAATAGAATTGGCTGAGGTGAGGTACATTTTTTTGTTGAGTTCTTCGTCCACGAAAGCCGATTTTACCAATGCCTGACAATCGTCGAATGTGCCATTGATTTCCAATGCAACAATATTTTGTCCAAGGGTTGTGAATTGCGCTTCTTGAATCTCGCTTACTTTACCTGATGGATACAAAATAAACACTTGAATGCCTTCTACGCCTAAAAAACCGTTAGCAACCGCACTTCCTGTGTCTCCTGATGTTGCAACCAATACTTTCAGGTTTTCGTGATGTTGTTCTTTTACAAAATAGGATAACATGCGAGACATGAAACGCGCTCCAACGTCTTTAAAAGCAAATGTCGGTCCGTGAAAGAGTTCCAGTACATATATACCTTCTTCCACTTTTTTGAGCGGGATGTCGAAATTGAGTGATTCGATTACGATAGCATTCAATTTTTCTTTATCAATATCTTCTCCGAAGAATTTTTCGGCAACTATTTTTGCAATATCTGTTAAGCTGAGATTCCCGATTTTATTGAAAAAATCGGCAGGCAACCGGTTTATTTTTTCAGGCATATATAATCCTTTATCAGGTGCAAGTCCTTTTATTACGGCTTCTTGCAAAGAAGCAATTGGGGCAATATGTCTTGTACTGTAGTATTTCATTTTATTCTGGTTGTTCTGAAAATAATGTTTTTATAAATTCGTTGCCATGCAAAAGTCCGTAGCTTCCCTTTCGGGCTGCAAATTCGTCATATGTCATCACATCATCCGGCTTTATATATCGGTGATAGATTACAAAGGGAACAGCTCCTCGAGTGTGAGTGCGGATAGCACAAGGAGTTGGGTGATCAGGCAAAACGGCAATGGTAACCGGCTCGTTCATTTTCTCGATCTCTTCATAAATGGGTTTTACGATTCGTGAATCAAGGTTTTCGATGGTTTTTATTTTCAGCGGCACGTTACCTTCGTGCCCGGCTTCATCACTGGCTTCAATATGAAGATAAACGAAATCTTTTTCTTTTAGTGCTTTTATTGCAGCTTGAGCCTTCCCTTCATAATTCGTATCATATAATCCTGTGGCACCTTCCACCATTATCACTTCCAATCCGGCATAAACGCCGATTCCGCGAATCAAATCTACTGCTGAGATAACTGCTCCGTTTTTTATCGGGAACATATCTTTCAAAGCTTTCATGGCGGGTCTGTATCCGGGAGACCATAGCCAGATACTATTGGCAGGATCTTTCCCTTCAGCTTTGCGTTTATGGTTAATGGGATGGTCTGCCAAAAAACGCTGAGAAGCAAAAATGAGATCGTTAAGTCGATCAGCGGTTGCTTTTGAAGGTTCGTCTATCGGTTTTATTAACGAAGGTCGGAACGGCTTTTCAGGAATGTCGTGTGGAGGTGTACATAGGATGTTTTTGTTGCCTCCTTTCATCTTTAATAAATGTCGATAAGATACTCCGGGATAAAAACTGATGGTTTCGTCTCCCAGTTTCTCGTTAAGGAAAGCGATGAGTTCCTTTGCTTCAGCGGTTGAAATGTGTCCGGCGGAATGGTTTTTTAAAAGTTCTCCTTCTATACATACCAGATTACAGCGCATAGCCATTTCTCCCGGCAGAATATCGACACCCATGCTGGCCGCTTCCAAAACGCCACGTCCCTCGTAGACATGAGGGATATCATATCCTAGTACCGATAAATTTGCGATCTCGCTTCCTGGGGGGAAACCATCGGGAACCGTATCAAGTAATCCGTTTCGGCCTTTGGCAGCCAATAAATCCATATAAGGGGTGTGCGCAACTTGTAATGGCGTTTTATTTCCCAATTGTTCAATGGGCTCATCAGCCATGCCATCGCCAAGTATAATGATATATTTCATAACCAAAAAATAATTATCGGATGTTTGCAATGGAAATGATATCCGAAAAAACGCCTGCTGCCGTAACGTTGGCACCGGCGCCGTATCCTTTTATCACCATTGGGTATTCGTTGTAACGTTCTGTTGTGATCATGATGATATTATTGCTCCCTTCCAAGTCGTAAAAAGGATGTCCTTGTCCAACTTCGTGTAACCCAACTTCACATTGTCCATTCTCGTAAATAGCTACGAAACGAAGTTTTTTCCCTTCCTCTTCGAGCTTTTTTCGCCGAATTTCAAATGCTTCGTCTATTTCGGGTATTGTTTCCCAAAATTCATCCAAGGTCCCTTCAAAATATTTTTCAGGGATAAATAATTTCTTTTTCACATCACTTTGTTCCACTTTGGCTCCTGCTTCGCGAGAGAGGATTACCAATTTGCGAATTACATCGAGTCCACTCAAATCAATCCGTGGATCGGGTTCGGCATAATGGGCATCAACAGCCATACGGACGGCTTTACTAAAAGGAATATCTTTGCTTAGTGTGTTGAAGATAAAATTCAATGTACCCGAAAGCACAGCTTCAAGTTTTATGATTTTATCACCCGAATTAATGAGTGAATTCATTGTATTAATTATGGGGAGTCCGGCTCCGACATTTGTTTCGAAAAGAAATTTAACACCCGACTTTCGGGCAGTTTCTTTCAAACGGCGATATGTTTCGTAGGAAGATGAAGTGGCAATTTTGTTTGCTGTGACTACAGATATATTTTTCGACATTAGTTCTTCGTACAGATCAGCAATTTCTTTGCTTGCGGTACAGTCCACAAAAACGGCATTAAAGATGTTCATATTTAGTATTTCGTCCCGAATAATAGCAGGCGAACTTTTTATGCCGCTTGTTGCCAGTTCTTTTTGGTAATCGTCGAGAGATATGCCTCCCCGGTTAAACAAGGCTTTACGACTGTTAGCTATACCCACAATATTGATTCGTAATTTGTTTTGCTCTTCAAGGGTATGCTTTTGTTGGCGTATTTGGGAGAGTAGTTTATTTCCTACCGTACCGGTTCCGACGACAAACAGATTCAGTTCCTGATAGGGGGAGAGAAAGAACGAGTCGTGTATCACGTTCAATGCTTTTCTTAGGTCATTCTTTGAAATCACGCATGAAATATTGGTTTCCGATGCTCCTTGTGCCAATGCTACCACACTGATACCGCTTCGGCCTAATGTGCCGAAAAATTTTCCTGCAATTCCCGGAACATGTTTCATGTTTTGTCCTACTATAGCTATAGTAGAAAGATCGTATTCAACCGTAATTTCATTGATACTTCCCATTGCGATTTCTTGGGCAAATTCTTTGTTTAGTACTTTTTGAGCAAGTGCGGCATCTTGCGTTCTGACGCCGATTGAGGTACTGCTTTCCGATGATGCCTGTGAAACAAGAAAAACACTTATTCCGTTGTTTGCCAATGCTGTAAAAATGCGTTTATTTACTCCAATCACACCTACCATACCTAATCCTTGTATAGTAATCAGCGCTGTATCTTTAATAGACGAAATGCCTTTGATAATTTTCCCATTGCGTTTAGGCTCTATATTGCGAATAAGTGTTCCTCCCGATTGAGGATTAAATGTATTTTTTATGCGGATGGGGATATTTTTGTGATAAACGGGGAAAATTGTGGGAGGATAAATCACTTTTGCTCCAAAATTTGATAATTCGATTGCCTCGATAAACGAAAGTTCATCGATCACATATGCCGAATTGATGATTTTGGGATCGGCAGTCATAAAACCATCAACATCAGTCCATATTTCAAGGGCTGAAGCATCCATTGCTGCAGCTATAAGTGCTGCGGTATAATCCGATCCGCCACGACCAAGATTGGTAATGTCGTTTTCTTCGCTACTCGATGAAATAAATCCGGGCACCAACATTACCTTTGGAAGAGGAGATTCTGAAAATGTTTTCCTAATGAGTTCGTAACAAAGGGGGATATTGGGAATATGGCTGTTGAACTGGATTGAAGTTTTAATGAACTGCGTTGGATCGTAAAGCTTTGCCCCGTCAATCACTTTACTGATAATAAGTGAAGATAATCGTTCGCCGTAACTCACAATTTTATCGGATGTTTTTTGCGACAAATCGCCGATGAGGAATACGCCACGTAAAATGTTTCGTAAATCATCATACAAGATCTGTATTTTTTGTTTTATTTCTTCTTTTTCTTGGCTTGAGATTATCATTTTTTCTATCATTTCTTCGTGCATAAGAATGACTTCTTCCAGAATGGTTTTGTATCCGGCATTCGACTTAACTGCAAAATCGGCCGCAAGTAAAAGTCTGTCGGTAACACCGCCTAACGCCGAAACAACAACAATTACCGGTTCTATTTCTGATTCGATAATTTTTTTTACTATCTGTAGACCTTCGGGAGTTCCTACGGAAGTCCCACCAAATTTCATAACTTTCATGTTGATTATGAATGATTAACCCGTTTTTTTAACGGCAATTGAATACTAAAGAATAAAGGAATATTTTTGGAAACGAGAACCGAACGGTTCGTGAAAAACAAGAAATTGTTTGCGGAAAAAAAATCAGATAACCCCCCAAGGGGTCATTGTCATTGAGGAAAGGGTTTGAACGTATGTTGAATAAAAATTATTCATCGTTGACGTTTAATTTGTTGCAAAGATAGGTTTTTATCGGATAAAATGAAATAAAAAATGGAAAAAAAATAGGAGCAGGTCTAAAAACAAAAAACCGTCTCTTAACTGAGACGGTTTTTTGTTTTTAGAATCGAAAATGAATTATGCATTTAACGAAACACGTTTAAAATCAACAACCTCCAAATCTTTATCGTGTTGTTTTAGAAATTCACCAACAGTTAATTTGTTGTCCTTTATGTATTCCTGTTGCAACAAAGTAACTTCTTTGTAGAATTTCTGCAGAGCACCTTCGGCAATTCTGTCCAACAAATTATCGGGTTTACCTGCTTCCCGGGCTTTTTCGCGTGCAATCTCCAATTCTTTTTCCTTAACTTCGGCCGGTATACCTTCGGGAGTTATGGATATGGGATTCATAGCTGCAATTTGCATGGCTATATCTTTTGCTACTTGCTCATCCACATTAGGTTTGTTGAAACCCACTATAGTAGCTAACTTATTTCCCATATGCACATATGCTGTAACATAAGGTGCAGAAATATGTTCGTAGTATCCCAGCTCCATTTTTTCGCCTGTTGCTCCAATTTTATCGGTTATGAGATCTGCAATTGTTCCTTTAGGGAGCTGAATTGCAAGCAATTCATCCAACGTTTCGGGCTTGTGCTCCATCGCTGCATCCAGTATTTGTTGCGTAAGGGCAACAAATTCGGCATTCTTTGCTACAAAATCGGTTTCGCACTGTAATGCTACGATTGCAGCAAAATTGTTTTCAGCTTTGGCAAGAACGCATCCTTCGGATGCTTCGCGATCTTCGCGTTTTGCAGCGACTGCCTGTCCTTTTTTTCGGATGATTTCCATCGCTTTATCAAAATCTCCGTTTGCTTCGGTCAATGCATTTTTGCAATCCATCATCCCCGCTCCTGTCATTTTACGAAGATGCTGGATTTCTGCCATTGTAACTGCCATAATATATTATCCTTTTTTATTATTTATTCTTCTTCGTCTTTTGCGTATTTGCTAACCATAGCTGCATTCATGGCTTCTTTGTCTTCTTTCTTTACTCGTTCTTTCTTTGCAGCTTTTGCTTTTCTTTCTCTGCGTGGTGCGTTTTCCTCTTCCTGTTCTTCTGCTGCAGCAGCATCGGCTTTTTCGGCTTTTCGTTCTTCCAAACCTTCTTTTATAGCTTCACAGATATATCCAACAATCAGTTCGATGGCTTTTGCCGAATCATCATTTGCCGGGATCACGAAATCAACGTTTGTTGGATCGGAATTTGTATCCACAATGGCAAAAACCGGTATGCCTAACCGATTGGCTTCTTTCACGGCAATGTGTTCCTTCATTACGTCTACCACAAATAGTGCTGCCGGAAGTCGGGTGAGATCTTGAATGGAACCGAGCATTTTTTCGAGTTTTGCGCGTTGACGTGTAATTTGCAGTTTCTCGCGTTTCGATAATGTGTCAAATGTTCCGTCTTTCATCATTTTGTCGATATTGCTCATCTTTTTCACCGCTTTGCGGATCGTAGGGAAATTGGTGAGCATACCTCCAGGCCAACGTTCTACCACATAAGGCATGTTAATGCTTTTTGCCTTTTCTGAAACGATGTCTTTTGCTTGCTTTTTGGTTGCAACGAAAAGGATTTTTTTACCCGATTTTGCAATTTGTTTCAATGCGGCAGCCGCTTCCTCGGTTTTGGCAATTGTTTTGTGAAGATCTATAATATGAATGCCGTTGCGTTCCATGAAGATGTATGGAGCCATTGCCGGATTCCATTTTCTTTTTAAATGTCCGAAGTGAGCTCCGGCTTCAAGAAGTTGGTCAAATTCTAATTTTACCATGTTTGTTTTAATTATTTATTCGTTTACATTCTTTTTCTTAATCGAATCAGAAGGTAAATTATCGGGTTTAATTTTCTCCGATAATGTCCTTATGATTTAGATACTAAACGTTTGTTTACGTGGCTTACTGTTAATTCTTCATGTATATACATGGGAAAGAATAGAACAATTGCCGTTTCCTTAAACCGTTTACCCAAAAGATTAACGTTTTGAAAATTGAAATTTCTTTCTTGCTTTGGGTTGTCCCGGTTTTTTACGTTCAACAACTCGGGGATCACGAGTCATGAATCCTTCAGCTTTCAAAAGAGGCTTGTCTTCGGGATTAATTTTCACCAATGCACGGGCAATGGCTAATCTTGCAGCTTCTGATTGGCCTTTATGTCCACCACCGTTCAGATTGATTTTGATATCGTATTTTTCGGCCGCATTGAGTTTATTCAGGGGTTGTTTAACAACATATTGTAGGAGAGGCGACGGAAAATAGTTCTCGAGTTCGCGTTTATTGATAATAATTTTTCCGTTCCCTTCGCTCACATATACTCTGGCTACTGCGGCTTTACGTCTTCCTATTGCATTTACTACTTCCATTTTTATCTGAGTGTATTAATGTCTATTTTTTTTGGTTTTTGAGCTTGATGCGGATGTTCACTTCCTGCGTATACGTACAGATTGTCAAGGATGGCACTGGCGAGTTTGTTTTTCGGCAACATGCCCTTAACTACTTTTCTAAATAGTTTATCGGGATTTTTCTTTATCAACTCTGCAGGAGTGGATGTTTTTTGTCCTCCGGGATAACCCGAGTAACGATAATATACGCGATCCGTCCATTTATTCCCTGTTAATTCAACTTTATCGGCGTTCACGATAATGACATTATCGCCGCAATCTACGTGAGGAGTATAGCTCGGTTTGTATTTTCCTCTTAATAACTTTGCAACTTTAGAACACAAACGTCCCAAATGTTGGCCGGTTGCATCAATTTCAACCCATTCTTTTTGAGCTGTTTCTTTATTTACAGAAATGGTTTTATAACTTAATGTATCCACTTTCCTTATTTTTAATTTGTTAAAAATAAGCCCATTTGTATTGCTTCCCGTTTTGTCTTGCTAAGGGTGGATAGACAAACAAAAAGCTCAAAATCAGACTTTAAGCAACTTGTTTATAATAATCGGACTGCAAAGTTACAATATTTCAGAGAATTAACAAAGAATCTTTTGTGAATTTATTGGCGTGTCTATTCATTTTTTTATTTTGGTGTACAACAGCAGCAGGTGTATGCGAAAATCGGGTTTTGTAAATCTCGACGAATAACGAAAATTTTGCCGGCAATACGTGAAAAAGAAAAAGCGCACATCTGGCGCTTCTCTTTGTGACTCCGACAGGATTCAAACCTGTAACCTTCTGATCCGTAGTCAGATGCTCTATTCAGTTAAGCTACGGAGCCTTTTCTTTAGTTTTTGTGATTGCAAAGGTACTACATTTTAAAATATCTACAAAAAATAATTTCAACGAAAATCGACCGGTTATTTAAATAATGACTTAATTATCAAAATTTACTACTGAGAGTGTATCGTCTTTCAATGATAAAATGCCTTCATCGACCAAAAAACGGATAACTGCTATAGTTTTTTCGTTTTCAAATGAAGTAACTCGATTTACTAAATCTGTCAGACGGAGAGACGTTTGGGCCAATTCGAGTATAAGAACCGACTTGATCTGGTTGAATTCAAAATTGGATAAACCCGTTTTGTTTTTATTCAGACATACATCACAATGGCCACAATCGTTGTGATGTATTTCATCGAAGTAGGTAAGCAATACTCTGCTACGGCACACATGATCGTTTTTTACATAATCAATCATGCCTTTTATGCGATTTTCGAATCGTCGCTTCCGATCTTCATAAACCGACTTGGGAATGCTTACGAATTGATTTTCTTCGCGTCCGGTAGTAAATACGATGAATGGTGTTTTTTTCTGTGGAATATATCGTATATAGCGTAACCGAGCCAATTGCAACAGCATTTGGTAGATTTCTTCGCGTGATTTTTTCATTCGCGTTGCCGGCAGCGATTCATCGATATATGTCATTTCTGAAAATACGCCGGTATAATTTCGCAAAAGAATATGAATCAATTCATCATAGTCTTCGTCGAGATTCAACGAGTTTAATTCGTTGCGCGATATCAGAAATTGTAAGCGCGAAAGGGAATCGATTTCTTCGGTGTACTCGATATAACCTGCAAGTTCCAGAATTTTCAGCGCATGATGTGTCTGTAAAAAGGAAAAATGAAAACGTTCACAAAAATCGTGAAGATCGAAATCATAAACATTATTATATCCCGATCCGACAGCTATCTGATAATAGTTGCCCAGTGCTTCGTATACACGAACAATATAATCTCTTGCAGGGAAGGTATCGGCAATTCGTTTTTTTAATTTTACGGAGTCGGCCTTTTCATACAAAACAACCGCGTAAGAACGTTTTCCGTCGCGACCGGCTCTTCCTGCTTCCTGGTAATATTCTTCCAGCGAATTTGGAAGATCGTAATGCACAACAACACGCACATCAGGTTTATCGATTCCCATCCCAAAAGCGTTCGTTGCAACAATTACCCTACACTGATCTTGTTTCCATGCATCCTGTTTGTATATTTTTTCTTCCTGCGACAATGCAGCATGAAAATAATCGGCAGAAATGCCGGTTTTTTGAAGAGCTTTTGCAATTTGCTTTGTTTCCTTTCGGCTGCGGACATATACGATTGCAGTCCCGGGAACGGATTGAAGGATGTGAATAAGTTCGGTTATTTTATTTTCGGTATTGCGAACAACATAGGAGAGATTTTTTCGTTCGAAACTTCTTCGGAAAACATTTTTTTCTTTGAAAAGCAACTTTTCCTGAATATCGTTAACGACTTCTTTGGTTGCTGTGGCTGTAAGTGCCAGCACAGGAACATCAGGCAGGAGTTTGCGAATGTTGGCAATTTCGAGATACGAAGGGCGGAAGTCGTAGCCCCATTGCGAAATGCAGTGCGACTCGTCCACTACCACCAAATTTACATTCATGGCTTGCAATTTTGCCCTGAAAATATCAGTTGACAGTCGTTCCGGCGAAACATAAAGGAATTTAAAATCGCCAAAAATGCAGTTTTCAAGATTTGTAATGATTTCTTCTCGCGACATTCCCGAATACACGGCTATTGCTTTTATACCCCGTTCGCGTAAATGGTCAACCTGGTCTTTCATAAGGGCGATAAGCGGAGTAATCACCAGGCAAATCCCTTCCATAGCCATTACAGGAACCTGGAAAGTGAGCGATTTTCCACCGCCCGTAGGCATCAATCCCAACGTATCTTTTCGTTCCCACACCGATTGAATGATCTCTTCCTGTAATGGTCGGAAAGCATCGTATCCCCAATATTCTTTAAGTATTCCGTGAAATAATTTCGGTTGCATCACTGAAACAACTATTTATTGCTTTTTCTTATGCTTTTTACCATTAGTTGGGTATATGTGTTATTTCCATGCGTGTTCTCTTCTATGGTGTAGCAAATATCGACCGGTTGATTTTCTTTTAATAGCGAGAACGAACTAGGTTGGCTAAAGGCAATAGCCTGTACAGGCAGCGTTATGGTTGGATCTACAATTTCCATTTTTATATGTTGGAGGTTTCTGCCTACCAGTTTGCTACCTCCTGCATCAGTTACATTGCGGGTCAAAAAAATAGGATTTTCGTTTTCGGGTCCGAAGGGTTGAAAAAGTGCCAGATCATTGATAAATTTTGGTGTGATTTTGTCAAAAGTAATTTCACTTGCGATTCTGATTTTAGGCTGCATCATACGTGCTTCAATCTCGTCAAACGAAATAATGCCGAAGCGACGTTTGAATTCTTCTAAATTTTCTTCTCTCAGAGTCAATCCGGCGGCGTATGTGTGGCCTCCGAAATTTTCCAAAATATCTTTGCATGATTCGATGGCTTTATAAACATCGAAACCCGGTACCGATCGGGCTGAACCTGAAATCATGTTGTTCGATTTTGTTAGCACGATGGTAGGGCGAAAATAGCGTTCTGCAAGTCGCGATGCAACAATTCCCACAATTCCTTTATGCCATGTTTCGTTATAAAGAACGATACTTTTTTGAGCATTGATATTGAGTTTATTGTCAATAAACTCTATTGCCTCATCGGTAATTCTTTTATCGAGTTCGCGGCGATCTTCGTTGTATTTGTCGATATTTTTGCTTTTAATCCTTGCCGAAGTTATATCAGTTGCCAATAATAAATCTACAGCTTCTTTCCCGTTCATTATTCTTCCCGATGCATTTATTCGCGGGCCTATTTTAAAAACAATATCGCTGACATTGATTGTTTTTCGGGTTAATCCGCAAACCTCAATAATGCCTCTTAATCCGAAGCTTGGATTTGAATTAAGTTGTTTCAGACCGTGATGCATCAATATGCGGTTTTCTCCCGTTATAGGAACAATATCGGAGGCTATGCTCACAGCCACCAGATCGAGCAGGGATTCAATTTCCGAAAAGGGGAAATCGTTTCTGGCCGAAAAAGCCTGAACAAGCTTAAATCCCACTCCGCAACCCGACAATTCTTTATAAGGATAAATTGAATCGTGCCGTTTGGCATCGACAACCGCTACTGCCTCGGGAAGTTGATCGTCGGGCATATGATGATCACAAATGATGAAATCGATACCTTTTTCTTTGGCATAGGCAATCTTTTTTATGGATTTGATGCCACAATCGAGCGAAATAATAAGTTTTACACCTGTGGCAACAGCATAATCGATTCCTTGAAACGATATGCCGTACCCTTCATCGTACCTGTCCGGAATATAATAATCAATATTATTTGTTATTCTGCGCAAGAACTTGTAAACCAACGAAACGGCTGTTGTACCATCCACATCGTAATCTCCATAAATCAAAATTCTTTCCTTATTTCCTATGGCTCTTTCAATGCGTTTGACCGCTATTTCCATGTCGGGCAACAAAAATGGATCATGTAAATCGGCTAACGAAGGATAAAGAAACCCGAAGGCTTCTTCTTTTGTTGATATTCCTCTTTGTAAAAGTAACTCTGAGAAAACCGGATCGATGTTTAATTCTTGTGCTAATTCATTTTTCTTATTTTTTTGGTCGTGTGTAAGGGTTAAAAAATTCCATTTGTAAGTCATTTATATTGTTATATTGTTTTTTCTTTCTTTCGAAAACCGAAAAATGATATTTTCGGACGGGAAAACAACTCTCGCTCTTGTTTATCGACAACAACGACATTGTTTTAAGTAAAGTTTTTATATTTTATGTTGTAAAGATAACATAATTTCCTGTACAACGGATATTTTTTTCGCTCTTTCTTTAGTCGGTATTTGACATGTTGTCAATTTATGGATTGTTTATTTTCTTTATCTCCTAATAATTGTTTGATTTCGTCATAATTGATTACTTCTTTTTCCAAAAGAACAGATGCCATTTTTTCCAACAGGTCTTTTTTCTTGTTGAGCAATTCTTTAGCTTCCTCATAACACGAATTAATGATTTCGGTCATTTCTTCATCGATCATTTTTTCGATATGTTCAGAACGTCGTTCTATTCCGGGCGAGTATCCCAAAAACCCCGGATCCGACCTATTAACCAATGAGATATTGGGAATTTTTTTACTCATTCCGTAAACCACAATCATATTTCGAGCCAATTGTGCGGCTCTTTCCAAATCGTTTGAAGCTCCGGTTGATATTTCTTGAAATACGATTTCCTCTGCTGCACGGCCTCCCAACAAGCCTTTAATTTTTCCCCGCAGTTCGTTTTCGGTCATCAGGTAACGATCTTCCAACGGCATTTGCATCGTGTATCCTAATGCTCCAATTCCTCGGGGAACAATGGATACTTTTTGCACTTCTTCGGCTCCGGGAGTAAAGTATCCTACAATGGCATGCCCACTTTCATGATAGGCCACTATTTTGCGTTCTTTTTCGTTGATCAGTTTGTTCTTTTTTTCCAGACCTGCAATTACCCGTTCAATAGCTTCTTCAAAATCTTCCATCGTAACCGCATCCTTATTTTTTCTAACGGCCAGAATCGCGGCTTCATTGCACACGTTGGCGATTTCGGCTCCTGCAAATCCCGGTGTTTGGGCAGCCAATCGTTTCAGATCGACATCAGGCCCCAATTTAATTTTTTTGGTGTGTACTTTAAAGATATCTTCGCGCCCTTTCATGTCGGGCTTATCGACAACGATTTGCCGGTCAAAGCGACCCGGTCTTAAAAGTGCCGGATCGAGGACATCGGGGCGATTGGTTGCTCCCATGATGATTACACCCACACTCGAATCAAAACCATCCATTTCAACGAGAAGTTGATTCAGGGTATTTTCCCTTTCATCATATCCTCCACCGTAAACGCCGGCAGCCCGACTTTTACCTATGGCGTCAATTTCATCGATAAAAATAATGCAAGGTGCATGAGCTTTGGCTTCATTGAATAGATCGCGTACCCTTGCAGCCCCAACACCCACAAACATTTCCACAAAATCGGATCCGCTTATACTGAAAAACGGCACATCGGCTTCGCCTGCAACGGCTTTGGCAAGCAATGTTTTTCCTGTTCCGGGAGGGCCTACCAGTAAGACCCCTTTGGGTAGTTTACCTCCTAATCGGGTATATTTTGACGGATTTTTCAGGAAATCGACCAGTTCTTTCACTTCTTCTACTGCTTCATCTATTCCGGCCACATCTTTAAAAGTGATGGGATTTTCGGGTTTTTCGGCAATGATGCGGGCTTTATTTTTCCCGATTTCCAACATCGGATTCTTAGTTCCCATTCTCCTGAATATGTATCCCCATACACCTAAAAGAAAGATGAAAGGCAAAATCCAATTCAAGAAGAAATTTTCTAATGTTTTATCTTCAAAGTGACCCTTGAAATCAACCCTATTTTCCCTAAGTTGCGATATAAGGTACTCTTCATTCATATTGGGTATGCGGTTGACTACAAATTGTTTTTGAACTTGTTGTTCCACACTGGTGACGCGTATTCTCCAAGGGGCGGTAGGAGCTTGGGTAATATGTTGCGGAACCGTGTTTTCACTATCAAAAAAACCGATTATTTTATCTGGTAAAAAAACGATTTTTTGAACTTTACCTGCCTGAACAGAATCAAGAAATTCGCTATAGCTCAATTCCTTCGGCCCTTGAGTATTGGGGAATAACATCCATTGTAGTCCTATAAATAGCAGCAATACGCAGAGCCAATAGATCCATGAATATTTTTCACGTTTTGTCATGTTGGTTTGATGTTTTTAATCAGTAAAGAAATTCAATCCAATAAATATCGAACAGATCAATTTTCAAAATTAATCAAATTCGTGAGTATTGGCAATAAATTTCGATGAATTCTTAAGATACGGATTTATATATTTTTCGATTGAACAAGGTTGTGCAAGGTTATAAAACAAAGATAAGGATGAGGGAACGATAGGAGTACAAATTTTTTATACAAAAAACGCAATACATTATTTTGCAATGTATTGCGTTTTATTTAAGTAGCCCGGCCGGGAATCGAACCCGGATCAAAAGTTTAGGAAACTTCTATTCTATCCATTGAACTACCGCGCCTTAATGTAACGCAAAAGTAATGTTTTTTTGGTTATTTTCAAAAGATACAACTTCATTTTGGCTTTTGGCCTATAGGGGCTGTAAACAATTTCTTATTTAAACTGTTTATAAATAGTATAGTCTAGAAACTCTATAAAAACAATTGTAAAATGAACAAAATAGCAATATTATATGGTTCCTCAGGTGGAAATACCGAATCGGTGGCCAAGAAAATTCAAAAACTTTTTGACGGTAGGGCCGATCTTTATAATGTGGAAAGCGTTAAGCTCGAAGAGATTAAACCTTATCCGTATCTGATTCTTGGTACTTCAACAACAGGTGTTGGCGAATTGCAAGATGATTGGGAGAGTTTTCTTCCTACTTTTAAGAAAGCCGATTTTTCCGGGAAAAAAGTAGCAATTTTTGCTTTAGGAGACAGTGTATCGTTTTCGAATACATTTGCCGAATCGATGCGTGTAATTTATGACGCAATAAAAGATAAGGTAAAAATTGTAGGTCAGGTTCCCGATGAAGGGTATACCTACGAAGAATCCGATGCCGTTATCGACGGCAAATGGGTGGGATTGCCGTTGGATGAAGATAATGAATATGATTTGACGGATGAACGTCTCTCAAAGTGGGTTGAGGAACTGAAGAAAGAATTCGTGTAAATTTCGTTGAAGTTATCTCCGAATAGGTAAACAGATTTGCAAAAAACCGGCAATAGTAAAGGTATCGAATTTTCCGACGGTCGTTAAGATTTCATTAACTTCCGTCGGAAATTTTTTATAGATTAAATCAATGCATTGATTTTATCGACAAAAAAGCGTTTGTCGGCTGCTCCAATGATTTTATCCACTACTTGTCCGTTTTTAATAAAAAGGACAGTAGGAATGTTTCGGATGCCGAATTTTTCCGTCGCTTCGTTGTTTTCATCGACATCAATTTTCCCGATGACGACTTTATCTTTATACTCTTCTGCCAATTGTTCGATAATGGGGCTAACCATTCTGCACGGACCACACCATTCTGCCCAAAAGTCAATCACCACAAGTTTATCTGTTTTCAATACCTCGTCGAGGGTTGCGTCTGTAATTTGAATAGCCATAATAATTCTCTTGTTTGAAAGATTAATTGATTTTGAAATCAATGGATAAATTATTTTTTAAATAATCGATGACATGTTTGTTGACTGCAATGCGCATGGGACGTGAAAAAAGTTCAACATTCATACTTGCATCTTCATTGATTATTTGGAAATATAACAATGAATTTCCTGAATTGTTTTTCAGGAGTGCCGATAATTCGGTTACCGTAGTATCGTTAATTTCGGAAAGAGGAATTTGAAGCGTAATTTTTGATATTAATTTGTCTTTGACATCTGAAAGTAAACTCATCGAACTGATTTTTATCTCGAGTTCTTCAGGACGATAACGTTTGGGCTGAACTTTTGCGGTAACATAAACGGCCAGACCCACTCTTGCAAAACGACCGTAGTTAACGCTGTCTTCACCGAAGAGTGCAATCTCGATGCTCCCCTCGTAATCTTCCAACTTGAATATCGTATAAGGTGATCCTCTGCGGGTTTGCCCTTCACGCACGTTGGTGATGATACCCCCAAAAGATATTTCTTTGCCGTTCAACAGTTGCAAGTCGTTTAATTTTACGGTATCGGCCGTACATACGTAATTGAGAATGCATGCGTAATCGTCCAGCGGATGGGCCGATAGGTAGATACCGATGAGATCACGCTCTTTGTTAAGGCGTTCCAGGTCGGTCCACTTTTCAACTTTAGGTACTTCGGGATGAGCAATTTGGAATGAGCTGTCGTCCCCGAATAGCGAATTCATAGATACTTGCTTGTCCAGCCGGTATTTGTTCCCATATCGTACCAGCGAATCGAGAAATTCTTCCCCCTTACTGTTGACACCTAAAAACTGCTCACGTGTAATACCGGGTAACGAGTCAAAGGCACCGGCAAGAGCAAGGGCTTCAATAGTTTTTTTGTTACACGAATTCAGGTTGATGCGTTCTACAAAATCGAAAATATCCTTATACGGTCCATTTTGCATGCGTTCATCAATAATATTTTGTGCGGCACTTTGCCCTACGCTTTTTATGGCTGCCAACCCAAAGCGGATATCACCGTTTTTATTCACAGAGAATTTAAAGAGCGACTCGTTCACATCGGGACTTAATACATTAATTCCCATTGCCTTGCATTCGTCCATGAATTTGGTAATTTCCGACAGGTTGTTGAGGTTGTTGGACAATACCGACGCCATGTATTCCGAGGGGTAATTGGCTTTCAGCCATGCCGTCTGATAGGCAATCAGCGAATAGCATACGGCGTGCGACTTGTTAAAGGCATACGATGCAAATCTTTCCCAATCGGACCATATTTTGGTCAGTATTTTTTCGTCATGACCATTTTTTCTGCCTCCTTCAATGAATTTTTCTTTCAGTGCAACCATTTTGTCGATGAGTTTCTTTCCCATAGCTTTGCGTAATTCGTCCGATTGGCCACGGGTGAATCCTGCCAATAATCGCGACAAAAGCATCACCTGCTCCTGATAAACGGTAATGCCGTAGGTTTCGCTTAAGTATTTTTCCATGACCGGAATGTCATAGGTGATCTCTTCGCGGCCATGTTTGCGTGCGATGAACGAAGGGATATAATCCATAGGACCCGGTCGATAGAGGGCATTCATGGCGATGAGGTCTTCGAATTTGGTGGGATGCAATTCTTTCAGGTATTTTTGCATGCCTGCCGATTCGAACTGAAAGGTTCCCGTCGTTCTGCCTTCACTATACAGTTGGTAGGTTTTGGGGTCGTTCATGTCGATGGCATTGATGTCGATTTTTATACCTTCCGTAAATTCGATATTGGCGAGCGCATCTTTAATAATGGAGAGGGTGGTCAAACCCAGGAAGTCCATTTTGATGAGTCCGGTTTCTTCAATCACGGAACCTTCATACTGGGTAACCAGCAACTTTTCTTTCGAGTCTTTATCATCGGCCGTGCATATGGGAACAATGTCCGAGATATCGGTTTGCCCGATGATTATGCCGCAGGCATGCACACCGGTGCTGCGCACATTGCCTTCCAGCATTTCGGCATACCGGAGGGTATCTCTCACAAGCGGATCGGTGCTGTTGGCTGCCTCTTGAAGTTCGGGTACATGGTTGATGGCTTCGCGCAGGCTGACTTTTTTAACATTGGGAATTCTGTCGGGAACAAGTTTTGCGAGGCGGTCGGCTTCCGAAAGTGGCAGTTTGTGTACACGGGCTACATCGCGGATAGACATTTTGGTGGCCATGGTACCATAGGTGATGATATGAGCAACTCTTTCGGCACCATATTTTTCGGTAACCCATCGCAATACTTTGCTGCGGCCTTCATCATCGAAATCGATATCGATATCGGGCATGGAGATTCGGTCGGGATTGAGAAAACGTTCAAACAGCAAGTCGTATTTCAATGGGTTTATATTGGTAATTCCCAGGCAATATGCCACAGCAGAACCTGCTGCCGAACCTCGTCCCGGACCCACGGCTACATCCATTTGCCTGGCTGCATTGATAAAATCTTGTACGATGAGAAAGTAGCCGGGAAATCCCATGCTCTTTATCGTTTCCAATTCATACTTCAGTCGCTCTTTTATTTCTTTCGAAAGCGGTTCTCCGTATCGTTTCTGTGCTCCAATTTTTGTAAGGTGTGTCAAATAATCTGCTTCGAGCTTGATGCGGATTACTTTGTCGTATCCGCCCAGCCGTTCGAATGCTTTTTTCCCGAATTCTTCTCTCAACGCTTCCGGCGAGTATCGCGATTTATAAATATCTTCGTTTCCGAATGCCGGGTCGATGGGGTAGAAGGGCATGAGGGGTTCATGATCGATGGAGTAGCAATCCACTTTATCGACAATTTCGAGGGTATTTGCCAAAGCAAAAGGAACATCCGAAAAAAGGAGGTTCATTTCTGCCGAGGTTTTCAGCCATTCTTGTTTGGTATAGCGCATGCGCGTGGGATCGTCAAAATCCTTTCCCGTGCTCAGGCAGATTAATCGGTCGTGTGCTTCGGCATCTTCTTCATTTACAAAATGAACGTCATTGGTAGCAACAACTTTTATGTTGTATTTCTTGGCTATGCGAAGTAATTCTTTGTTAACTTTTTCCTGTTTGGGGTAAGTTGTTTGATCGGCATCAGCGCGGTCGGTTTTATGGCGTTGCAGCTCCAGATAAAAATCATCGCCGAAGAGGTTTTTATACCAGCGCACGGCTTCTTCGGCTTCTTCGATTTGGTCTTCATCGATTTTTCGGGGAATTTCACCACCAAGACAGGCCGACAATACGATTAATCCTTCGTGATATTGTTCCAGCAATTCTTTATCGATACGGGGGCGATAATAAAATCCTTCGGTCCAGCTTTTGGATACCATCTTAATGAGATGTTTATATCCGGTGAAATTTTTTGCCAAAACAATGAGATGCCATCCGCTTGAATCGATTTTGTCGTTTTGCGAAAAACGATCACGTCGCGCAACGTAACATTCGCAACCGATGATGGGCTTGAACAATTTATTTTTGATTTCTGCAAGTTGATTTTGCAGTTTATTTTCTTTTTCGATATTGTTTTGTTTTTGTGCCTCTTCCCGCTCTTTTTCCAGCTTCTTTATTTCGGTATTCAGCGGAGCATTTTTTTTGGCTACGTAGTTGATGAACTCTTTGATCCCGTACATCACGCCGTGATCGGTGAGAGCCATACCTTTCATTCCGTCATCGATGGCTTTATCCACCAGACGCTGAATAGCGGCTTGCCCGTCGAGGAGGGAATATTGGGAGTGAACGTGTAAATGAACAAATGGCTGCATTTCAAACAAGTAATTTTTTTTCGATGTTAATTCTGACAAATATACTCAAAAAAACAGGGACTTTTGGAGAGAAAATGCAGGAAGTTTTGGTTTATTTTTTTATCTCTCGGGAATAGAGATACTTCGCGATAAATAAAATGAACCGGCCACTTTAAGGTGTGAATTATATATCGTGTTTTCTCAATGGAAGGCTTATACAAAAAAGAGTGCCTGAAAAACTTTTCAGGCACTCTCAACTGATAGATGGGGTTATTTGTCTAATAACAAGCGATAAGATACATGTCAGGAGGCATCCCCTGTTGCTTTTTCGAGCTTTTTCATTACAGAGAAAATGAAAATCCCTGAGATTACACAGCAAACAATGAGTATACTCCAGAAACCGACCAATGGGAGTTTTTCCCAAAATGTACCGATGACGCCCACAAGCAGATTGCCTATGGCAGTTGCTGCCAGCCAGCCTCCCTGCATAAGTCCGCTATATTGAGGAGGTGCCACTTTTGATACGAAGGATAATCCCATCGGACTGAGGAATAATTCGGCTATGGTTAAAACGAAATAGGTGCTTATCAACCACGCCGGCGACACCAACTTGTCGGATACTCCGGATATTTCGGCCGGTGCCGGCAAGCCGATGGAACCGATCAGCATAATGGCAAATCCGACAGCTGCCAGAAACATGCCGATGCCGATCTTACGCGGTGCCGAAGGCTCTTTCCTTTTATTTGCCAAATAGCCGAACAGGGCAACGGTAAGGGGGGTTAAGATGATGATAAACATCGGATTGAATTGCTGGAATATCTGCGGGGTGATTTTTGTCATTTCTTCTATACCCTGTATGCGGTTGAAATAATATCCGGCCAACCCTGCAATGCCGGCTACCGTGAGAAAAAGGCCTAATTTTTTGTTGGGTTTGCTTCCCAATAATCCGATTGTTGACAGGTATATGCCGTACAAAAACACAATCAGCGACAACAACGGGAATAGATTGAATAGTAGGGTCCATTCCGCAGGGATGGTACTTTGTGTATAATCCCGGGCAAAGAAAGTCAGTGTTAGTCCGTTCTGATGAAACGACATCCAAAAGAAGATGACTACAAAAAATACGAGGAGCAAAGCTACCATACGTTCTTTTACTTCTTCTTTCGGCATCACTTTAATTTCTTTTCCCAGTGCTTTCGATTCTTCCATTTCCTGTTTCACCGTTTTATCGGCTTTTTGCCATGTTCCTCGAAAGAGCATAAATATAAGGACAGAGATTATAAGGCTGATACATGCTACGCCAAAAGCCAGATTATAAGAAATCGAGAGCGATTCTGTTACGTAACGTTTTCCGAAATTACGGGCAAAATCGTTGGGATGAGGACCTCCTCCCAATTCCGGATCGGTGATATGGATGGCCTTTATTTTGGCAATGATGGCTGCTTTTTCTTCGGCATCTTCCGGATCGCGGCTTTGCAGTATTTCATACTCATGATTGTTGACCATCAGGGCAGGATCGGTAATTTTCCCTGCCCGGGTATATTGGTTCAATCCGGCTGCTTTCAACCGGAAAAGGGCATTCTCAATGTCTTCTTTAAATACGACTTTGTGTTCTTTTTTTGCTTTGTTGAGCACAGCTTCCAATTCTTTCCCGGTTAACTTTTGTTCTTCCGGAGCGAGGTATTGCAAGATGAATGTGTTTTTGTCGATGGCTTGTTTTTCGTCATTCAGTGTAACATAATTTTTGGGTATTGATGCATCATAAGTAAAATTGGATGATCGCAAAACGGCATTGTTGATATAATTGGCTGCGCTTGGTGCAAAAAATGCACCGATATTAATAAACATGTAAAAAATGGAGAAGGCGATATCTCTGTTTTTCCCGTAACGGGGATCGTCATACAGCTTACCTACCAATGCTTGCAGATTACCCTTGAAAAAACCGGTACCCAGTGCAATCAGGATGAGAGAAAAAAACATCATTGCCAGTCCTATAGTATTATTCTCTAGGGGTATGGCTAACAAAATATACCCGACAAACATTACCAAAATGCCCAGCAAAATGGTTTTTCCGTATCCCAGCACTTTATCTGCTAAAACTCCCCCGAATATGGGTAAAAAGTAAACGAGGGCAAGGAAAGAACCGTAAATCATGCTGGTTGTAGCCGATGTTAGTCCGAATTTTGCCTGCATATACAACGTAAGTATAGCCAGCATGGTGTAGTATCCAAACCTTTCCCCCATATTGGTGAGGGCTAATACCAATAATCCTTTTGGATGGTCTTTAAACATGTTGTATCAATTTATAGGGTTTATGATTCATTATTAATTTGGTTCATGGGAATTCTTGGCTTGCAAACTTAGAAAAAAAAAGCGAGATTTTATAACACTGTATCGTCCTGATTTTTGTTTACATTTACTGTAAACTTATTTCAGGACTAGACGCACCTTCTCCGTACCAAGTCCGTACCATCCTCGCTCCATGCTTGCATCACTCTTGTGTCATCCTTGCATAAAGTTCGTTCTGTCTCCGCATGTGAATCCCGCTCTACATGCGGCAAATATGCAGGTTTGCTTTATGTTAATTTAGCAGAATCCGATGTCGCTTCCCCTGCCTTGAAGCGAAGGAAGAGCGAAGGAAGAGCGAAGGAGAAACGATAAAAAGGTCGGTAAAACCCATCTGTCAAACAAAAAAGTCGTTAAACCGAATACCTGTATATTTTTTCTTGGCTTTCCGGATGAATATGCACAATGAATTTAAAAATATGTTTCAGCAAGTTGATTTTAAATTTTTTCCGAAAATGGTGCAACGAACGGTACTTTTATTTCCCGATAAAATTAAATGCATTTTTTTCTTGTGGAAATCTTTTTTTTTGAAAAAATGTATTACATTTGCACTCATAATTCATAAGAAAACAGCACAGATGAAATATATCCATTTTGCATATCCTTTTTACTTTTACTTTTATTTTAAGAAGTAAAAAGGGATTTTATGTGCAAGAATGGATAACAAAAAGACATACATTGAAGTAGGTAAAATCCCGTCACTAGTGATGGGATTTTTTTTTGAATAGAATAATTTTTTTGACGAATATGAAAAGAGTAGCCATTCAGGGAGTGCAGGGTGCTTATCACGAAATAGCAGCACGGAAATATTTCGATGGAGAAGAACTGGAAATAGTTCCGTGTTTAACGTTTAGGGATATTTTTATCGAAGCAAAAAAAGATCCTTCGCTTATCGGTATCATGGCAATCGAAAATACCATTGCAGGTAGTTTATTGCCTAATCACGATTTGTTGAAAATGAGCGAGATGCAGATAGCCGGTGAGTGTAAATTACGTATTTCACATGCATTGGCTGCACTGCCCGGACAATCGATAGCGGATATAAAAGAGGTGATGTCGCATCCCATTGCACTAATGCAGTGTCAGGACTATTTAGATACATTGCCCGGTATAAAAATAGTGGAGAACGACGATACGGCGTTGGCAGCCAAAGAAATCCATGACGGGGGATTAAAAAGATGTGCTGCCATTTGCAGTACATTGGCGGCAGAGATGTATGGCCTTCAGATATTGGCTTCGGGAATAGAAACCAATAAACGAAATTTTACCCGATTTCTTATTTTGGCACAAAAAGAGATGTTGCCCGAAGTACAAAAAGACAATCATATCAATAAATCGTCTCTTGTATTTGTGCTCCCGCATACCGAAGGAAGTTTGTCACGGGTATTGACGATATTGTCTTTTTATGGTATCAATCTCACCCGCATCCAATCACTGCCTATCATTGGGCGCGAGTGGGAATATCAGTTTTACATCGATCTTACTTTCTCCGATTACGAACGTTACAGGCAATCTATAGATGCCATCTTACCCTTGATCGGCAATCTGAAAATATTGGGAGAGTATCGTGAAGATAAACAGAATATTAACAATAACACCACATATGAAAAAGTTGAAACAGATAGAGCCTGCTGAGCACGTAAAAAATATTTCGGAATATTATTTCTCGATAAAACTGGCCGAGGTTGCTCGGATGAATGCGCAAGGTAAGGATGTGATTAATCTGGCGGTGGGGAGTCCCGATCAACCACCTTCCAAAGCAACCATCGACGCACTATGCGAGAGTGCCCGTCAGCCCAATGTGCACGGTTATCAGCCTTATACAGGGATTCCCGAGTTACGGCAGGCATTTGCCGATTGGTACAAAAGATATTACGGAGTGGAGCTTTCGCCGGAAGAAATATTGCCGCTAATTGGTTCCAAGGAGGGTATCTTACATATTTCACTCACTTTTCTTAACGTGGGCGATGGTGTGCTTGTTCCCAATCCGGGTTACCCCACTTATACGTCGGTATCGGCGTTGATGCGTGCCAATATTATCCCCTATGATTTACGGGAGGACGATCATTGGCAGCCCGATTTCGAAGCGCTGGAAAAGATGGATTTGTCGGGTGTGAAACTCATGTGGGTGAATTATCCCAACATGCCTACGGGGGCTAATGCTTCTCGTGAACTCTTCGAAAAATTAGTTGCTTTCGGTAAAAAACATCAGATCATTATTTGTCACGATAATCCTTACAGCTTTATCCTCAACGATCGTCCCATGAGCATTCTTTCTGTGGATGGGGCAAAGGATATCTGCATCGAACTCAATTCGATGAGTAAGGCTCACAATATGCCCGGCTGGCGTATGGGAATGCTGGCTTCGAACACGCAGTTTGTGAAATGGATACTCAGGGAAAAAAGCAATATAGACAGCGGACAGTTCAAACCCCTGCAGATTGCTACGGTTGCAGCCCTCTCGAATCCCCCCGACTGGTATGCACGGATGAACAAACTTTATGCCGAGCGGCGAGTGATAGCCGAAAAGATTATGGATTTGCTCAATTGTACGTATGATAAAAATCAAACCGGTCTGTTTCTGTGGGCAAAGATAGACGACAGGGAAACCGGAAGTGAAGAGCTTATCAACGATATTCTTTATCATGCAAATGTATTTATTACGCCCGGGTTTATTTTTGGTAGTAATGGTGAACGCTATATTCGCATTTCGTTGGGTGTTTCAACGGAAAGAATGCAGGAAGCTTACAGGCGTATCGAAAATTATATTAAGAACAACGAACAATAAAATATTTCATTGAATATGGAATTCTCATCGATTTTATTTCCAGGAATGGACGATAAACGCCCGCTCGTAATCGCAGGTCCGTGTAGTGCAGAGACCGAAGAGCAGGTGATGACAACGGCACGACAACTCGCTGCCATCGGCATAAAAATATTCCGGGCGGGAATATGGAAACCCCGCACCAAACCGGGTGGTTTTGAAGGGGTAGGTAGCCCCGGACTAAAATGGCTGCAACGTGTGAAGAAAGAAACCGGAATGTATACAACGACCGAAGTAGCGACCGAAAAGCATGTGTATGAAGCGTTGAAATATGGTGTAGACATACTGTGGATTGGGGCACGCACTACGGCAAATCCTTTTGCTGTGCAAGAGATAGCCAATACCTTGATAGGAGTGGATATTCCTGTGCTGATTAAAAATCCGGTCAATCCCGATGTGGAATTATGGGTGGGAGCAATCGAGCGTTTGTATAATGCAGGGATCACCCGTTTGGCTGCTATCCACAGGGGATTTAGCTCGGCCGATAAAAACGTGTATCGGAATACGCCTCAGTGGCACATTCCTATTGAACTGAAAAGGCGCTTTCCCGATCTTCCCATCTTTTGTGATCCCAGCCATATGGGCGGTAAACGCAGCATGATTCAGTCGCTGAGCCAACAGGCAATGGATTTGAATTACAGTGGATTGATCATAGAGTCACACTGTTCGCCCGACGAGGCGTGGAGTGATAAGGATCAGCAGGTGACACCGGAGGAGTTGGATCGGATTTTACATTCGTTGGTGATTCGCGATACGATTCAGACTACGGAAGATCTTTCGACACTACGCCGTCAAATTGACGAAATTGATAATCAATTGCTGGATTTGTTGTCAAAACGTATGCGGGTATCGCGTGAAATCGGGCACTACAAATTCGAACACGATATGCCGGTGTTGCAAACCATGCGTTATGACGAGATATTGCGTGATCGTGCCGAACAGGCTGAACGGATGGACATGTCGGGTGATTTTATTCGAAAAGTGCTCGAAAGCATTCACGAAGAATCGGTTCGTCAGCAATTGGTAATTATGGAAAATGCTAAAAAGGAAGATCAATCAAACCAATTATAATTTGTATATGAAAATATTGATATTAGGAGCAGGGAAAATGGGATCGTTTTTTGCCGACGTACTGAGTTTCGATCACGAAGTGGCGATGTTTGACACCGATCCCAAACGTTTGCGTTTTACTTATAATACACTGCGGATGATCGATCCGAAAGAGATAGAGGACTTTGCTCCCGAAATGGTAATCAATGCCGCTACGTTGAAATACACTATCGATGCTTTTAACAATGTGATGCCTTATCTTCCCGAAACCTGCATTTTGAGCGATATCGCATCAGTGAAAACCGGTCTGAAAGGATATTACCAAGAAACGGGACACCCATTTGTTTCTACTCACCCGATGTTTGGCCCCACCTTTGCCAGCCTGAGCGATTTAAGTAAAGAGAATGCTATCATTATCTCTGAATCGGGGGAAGAAGGGAAAGCATTTTTTCGTCGTTTGTATCGTCATCTCCGTCTGAATGTTTTTGAATATACGTTTGAACAGCACGATGAAACCATTGCTTATTCGCTTTCAATTCCCTTTGCTTCTACGTTGGTATTTGCTTCGGTGATGAAACATCAGGAGGCACCGGGGACTACTTTTAAAAAACATATGACTATAGCTCAGGGACTTTTATCGGAAGACGATTTTTTGCTCACCGAAATTCTCTTCAATCCTTATACTCCAAAACAAGTGGAAAGAATCAGAGAAAAACTCAAGGAATTGCTTTCCATCATTGAGTCAAAAGACAGTGACAGCATGAAAGAATTCCTGACAGAGGTAAGAAAAAATATCGAGTGAAAAATGTTTTTATTAGCTGACTTTTAGGGTTTTGTAGCTTCTTTGTCTCCACATTTTCGGCTTAGTTTGACGGTTAGTAAGGCTTGGCTTACTTCCTTGTTGATGTTGTAAATAAGAGTTTGATAAGGCCTTGCACCATTTAGATACGCCAAGGCATTGATAATTTCGACTAATCTGGAAAATGCTTTCTGCATGTTTTCACGTGCTTCTTTAGCTTTACCGGCTGCAATGGCTTCTTCAACCCGGTTACGGTCGTTATAGACTTCCTCTAACGCATTGTTATACGCTGCAAGTTTTTCTATGCGTGGCATTGCCGAAACTAATGTCACATATGCAGCGTTTTGTGGTGAAGAGAAATCTTCCAAGATATTTTTGATGATGGATGTTTCTTCGCGTAAAGGTTTCCGTTCGATATTTTTACCGTAGCTGTGTATTATGTTGATCAGGCGTTCGGCTGCTTCGGCTATCCGGGGGTCGGGATGCATTTTTTGTGCTTTCAGGTAACTGCGTAAAGCCTTAAATTCTTTATCGCGATCCTCATCGAGTTGCAAGATTTTCTCGGTCAATCCACTTTTGTGTAGCGGACTTATAGTTTCGGAAAAAGCGGTATAGGCAGGTAAAAAGTCTGTTTCGTATACTTTTTTCAGCTTCAAAGTTTCCAAATCTTCTTTTTTCAGGTGGTTATTGATGTTTTTCATCACTTGAAAAAAATCCATTATGTGCATATTGCGCAAATTCGATCTTTTTACCATTTTATTTTGTTTTTGGTAGTTGATAATTATGTGTTCCTTAGAAAATTGAACGATTGGATTGTTTATACAAAACAAACAAACAACCCCTTGTTTTTGTTCAAAATAAAGGGTTATCTAATTTTACGGTTGATTTAAGGTTCCACATATGCTTTGATAATCCTTGCATCTTTTTTGGGTCGGTTATGGGCATCAGTAGGGAGAGCACCAATCCGGTCGATTACTTCCAATCCTTCGATCACCTCCCCATACACAGTGTATTCTCCGTCTAAATGATGTACACCGCCTTGGGTGGAATAGTCGGCTTTTTGTTCAGGAGAAAAGAAAAATTTGTCGGGAGCTGCTGTGTATAACGAATCCACGATGTGAAGCACAGAATCGAGTTTGGCATTGAAAGCATGAGGATCGGTGGCTTTCAATCGAGCCAGTTCTTCTTTGTGTGGCGAGTAATGGGTGCGGATGATTTTGTTTTTTATGGGCACGTTTACGGCCATTTCCAGTGTATCCAGTCTTCCTGGCGTGTATATTGTTCCCTGAACGATATAGAATTGCGACATATCCGATTTTTTTTGCGGATTTTCTTTGTCTTCTCTTCGCGGAGCAGCCAAAGCGCCTTTCTTATGGTAATGGTTTGGCCGGATTTCGGGCATGATCTCCATATCGGTTCGTCCCGATCCAATCGTTACGCCCGCAGGTGCATTGCGTGAGTCTTGAGCCCCTCCCTGTATCATGAAATTTTCGATAACGCGATGAAATAATGTACCGTCGAAATACCCCTGTTTTACCAATTTCAGGAAATATTCGCTGTGACGAGGAGTATCGTCATACAGCATCACTTTCATATCGCCATAAGTGGTCGAGATAATTACGGTCGGGTATTTTGTTTGTGTGCTTAATGTAGTCGCACCTGCAAATAGAACGAATAAAAGAAGGATATATTTTCTCATTTTTTTTATTAGTTTGGTGCCCTGCGATAAAGGAAAAAGGCAATTGCAGTAAATAAAAGGTTGGGTATCCATGCAGCGATAAAAGGACTCATCGCACCGGATACGGCGAATGACGAACTGATAGTCATAAACAGAATATATGCCATGCTCAATACTAAGCCGATACCGATGTTTAAACCCATGCCGCCTTTTACTTTTCGTGCCGATAATGATGCGCCGATAATGGTTAGGATAAAGGCCGAAAGAATGGAGGCAATTCGCGAGTGATATTCAATCTGAAAGGGCTGGATGTTTCCCATACCTCTTTTTTTCTGACTGTTGATATATTGTCGGAGTTCTGTCAGTGTCATCATTTGCTGGTCGGTTTTCGCGATAATAAAATCATTGGGAACAATTTGCATGGTGGTATCGATGCTTGTTCCCGAAGTGATTTGTTCGCGTAAACCATCGAAGGTGCGTATCTGATAGTCATGTATGGTCCAATGATAGGCAGAATCGTATTGGATGGATTGTGCGGTAAGACGGGATGTTAATTGCAGACTATCGAATCTGTCGAGAGAGAAATTATACCCTTTGTTGGTGGAGAGATCAAAATTACCGAAATAGGCAATAGTACCCGGAGCAACCATAAATTGAATATCACGGTCGCCTACTTTACGCTTTTTAGGGTCAATATATTTGGCTTCGAAGGCAATGCGGGTTTTATTGGCAGGCGGAATAATGTATCCGCCAAAAACAAAGGAAACAATGGCAATAATTAGGGCAGCGATCATATAAGGACGCATCATTCGCTTAAAGCTGATGCCATTGGTAAGGATGGCGATAATTTCAGAATTATTGGCCATTTTCGATGTAAAAAAGATGACAGCCAGGAAAACGAACAGGGGACTGAACAGGTTGGCGTAGTAAGGTATAAAGTTCAGGTAATAGTCAAAAACGATTTCTTTCAAGGGGGCATTATTGGTCATGAATTTATCGATTTTTTCGTTGATATCGAAAACCACTGCAATAGAAAGAATGAGGGCGATCATGAAAATAAATGTCCCCAGAAACTTAACGATGATATATCGGTCTATCAGCTTTAGTCGAAAATAGTTGTTCATTTTGTTTCTTTCCATCTATAATCGTCTCATTACATTTTCTATCGTGTCATTTTTCCATCTTGAGAAATCGCCTGCAATGATATGTTCTCTTGCTTCACGCATGAGTTGAAGATAAAAAGCGAGATTATGAACAGAAGCAATTTGCAGTCCCAAAATTTCTTTTGTGTTGAAAAGATGACGCAGATAGGCTTTGCTGTATAAGGAATCGACGAACGAGGTACCGTTTTCGTCAAGAGGCGAAAAATCGTTTTTCCAACGTTCGTTGCGCATATTCATGATGCCGTTTTTTGTAAATATTTGTCCGTTGCGGCCATTATGTGTGGGTATGATGCAGTCAAACATGTCGACTCCGCGTTCAATGGCTTCGAGTATGTTGGCGGGAGTTCCTACACCCATCAGATAGCGGGGTTTGTCTTTAGGCAGGATTTCGTTTACCAATTCAATCATTTCGTACATTTTTTCGGTAGGTTCACCCACAGCGAGTCCGCCGATAGCATTTCCTTCAGCCTCTTTTGCTGCAACATTTTCGGCAGCCCGGCGACGCAGATCGGGATATACACACCCTTGGACGATAGGGAATAGCGTTTGTGAATAACCATAGGGACATTCGGTTTCGCGAAAACGGGTAATGCATCTGTCGAGCCAGCGCTCGGTTAGTTCCAATGATTTTTTGGCGTAAGTATAATCAGCCGTACCGGGTGTGCATTCATCAAACGCCATGATGATGTCTGCACCGATGATGCGTTGAATGTCCATAACATTCTCGGGTGTGAAAAAATGCCTCGATCCATCGATATGTGATTGAAACAGGGCTCCTTCTTCGGTAAGTTTGCGGTTTTCGGCCAGCGAAAAAACCTGGAATCCGCCACTGTCGGTCAATATGGGTTTATCCCAACTAGTAAACTTATGCAGACCCCCGGCTTGTCGCAAAATTTCTAATCCCGGTCGAAGATAAAGATGATAAGTGTTGCCCAAAATAATTTGTGCCTTAATATCGTTCTTTAGTTCGGTTATATGAACAGCTTTCACACTTCCTGCTGTACCTACGGGCATAAATATCGGTGTTTCCACTTGTCCGTGGTCGGTGATAATCAATCCTGCCCTTGCTTTCGATTTCGGGTCGGTATGTTGAAGTTGAAAATTCAATATATTTGCTCTCTGTAATTTTAATGACAAAGATAGTAAATCTGTCATCATAAACTGAATAGAAGAAATTTAAAAATAGTTAGGGAGATTAATAACAATTGTCCTTGAAAGTATTATGGATGTTGCTTAATTATTTTTAACGGCAAAAGCAAGGGAAACCGCTTTAACATTTCTATTTTTGTAGTTAATAAAAAATCTCCTATTATTTAATAATCCCATAATATGAGCCAAGTAGTTGATATAAAAGAACTAAATGAAAAAATTGAGAGGGAAAGTGCTTTTGTTAGGACACTCATGAACGGAATGGACAAAGTGATTGTCGGACAGAAACATCTTGTGGAATCGCTTCTGATAGGGTTGTTGTCTGATGGGCATATTTTGCTGGAAGGGGTGCCGGGTCTGGCGAAGACATTGGCAATCAAAACTCTGGCTCAGTTGATCGATGCCAAATACAATCGTATTCAGTTTACTCCTGACTTGTTGCCTGCAGATCTCACAGGTACAATGATATACAGTCAGCGTACAGAAGAGTTTATCGTAAAACACGGTCCTGTTTTTGCTAATTTTGTTTTGGCCGATGAAATAAATCGTGCTCCGGCCAAAGTGCAAAGTGCGTTGCTCGAAGCCATGCAGGAACGGCAGGTAACCATTGGCGAAAAAACGTACAAGTTGCCGAATCCTTTTTTGGTGATGGCTACACAGAATCCTATCGAACAAGAGGGTACTTATCCGCTTCCCGAAGCTCAGGTTGACCGTTTCATGTTGAAGATCGTGATCGGCTATCCCGATAAAGAGGAAGAGAAAAAAATTATACGACAGAATATTTATGAACCGGTAAGCATCGATCGTCCTGTAATTACAGCTGCAGACGTGCTGAATGCACGTGAAGTGGTTCGTGAAGTGTATATCGATGAAAAAATCGAACACTATATAGTAGATATTGTATTTGCAACTCGTTTTCCTGATTTGTACGGACTGGCAAACCTTAAAGAAATGATCGGATTTGGTGCTTCTCCTCGTGGTTCTATCAATTTGGCATTAGCTGCCCGTGCTTATGCTTTCATCAAACATCGCGGATATGTGATACCCGAAGATATTCGTGCTGTTTGTCATGACGTGCTTCGTCATCGCATAGGACTTACTTATGAAGCTGAAGCCAATAATATGACATCAGAAGAAATTATAAGCGAAATTCTGAACAAGGTTGAGGTTCCTTAATGTATGTTGATTATAACTGACAGGTTGAATTAATGGAAACATCCGAACTGTTAAAGAAAGTACGCCATATTGAAATAAAAGCACGAGGTTTGTCGCAAAATATTTTTGCAGGGCAGTATCATTCGGCTTTCAAAGGGAGAGGTATGCTTTTTTCGGAAGTCCGTGAATATCAGTATGGAGATGATTTGCGCGATATCGACTGGAAAGTGACGGCACGATACAATCGTCCCTATGTGAAGATATACGAGGAAGAGCGCGAATTAACGGTGATGCTGGTCATTGATGTGTCAGGAAGCCTTACCTTTGGTTCTTCCATTATGATAAAGCGTGATATGGTCGCAGAAATTGCTGCTACACTCGCTTTCTCGGCTATTCAAAATAATGATAAAATCGGGGTTATTTTTTTCTCGGATGAAGTTGAAAAATTTATTCCTCCTCGAAAAGGGAAAAAGCATATTCTTTATATCATCAGGGAAATTTTAAGCTTCGAGCCGAAAAATCAAGGGACAGAGATTAGTGTAGCTTTGCGATATCTCACAAATGCAATCAAAAAACGGTGCACCGCGTTTCTTATTTCCGACTTTATCGATCCTGATGATTATAAACAATCGTTGCGAATTGCAAATCGAAAGCATGATATCGTTGCTGTTCAGGTCTATGATAAACTCAGTACTAATCTCAAACCTGTGGGATTAATGAAAGTAAAAGATCCGGAGACGAAGGAGGAAACGTGGATAGATACTTCGTCGACAAAAGTAAGGAACGAATACAGCAATTGGTGGAACAAAAGACAGATCGAAATGCATAATGCTTTTCGGCAAAGCAGCGTTGACTATGTTTCGGTTTCTACCGATGAAGATTATGTAAAATCGTTGTTGCAACTGTTTCAACAAAGAAGATAAAGGAAAGCGGTAAGTGAAAAGTTCGAGAGTTAGATATTGGCTAAAAATAATAGGGCTATTTGCTTTGGCAATTGTGCTATTTTCGGAATATTTGTTTGCTCAAGGTGTGTCGGTAAGGGCTACTGTACAGCCGCCACAAATTATGATTGGGCAACAAGCTTTGATTGATTTGCAGGTTATCGCTCCCAAAGACAAAAACATTCAATTTCCGGTTTACGAAAAAGAGATTGTTCCCGGAGTCGAGGTTGTTGCCATGCTGAAACCCGATACGGTGATTGAAAATAATGTGATGACGATCAATTTTAAATATGTTGTCACTTCTTTCGATTCCACACTATATCATATACCTGCCATTCCTGTATTCGACGGAAAAGATACGATACTTTCCAATTCCATTGGAATAAAAGTAGTTTCTCCTGTTTTAAAGGATTCTACTCTTGCTTATCTTGAAAAATTGAAATCGGGTGAAACGGACTCCATCGATTTTAATCAGCTTGGATTAAACGATATAAAACCGATACAAAAACCTCCTTTTGTATGGACGGATTATTTGGATATTTTATGGTTGGTTTTGGGTGTATTGTTTTTCCTTGCTCTTATTGCGGCGATTATTTATTTTATACTGCACAAGAAAAAGAAAGGATATTTCTTTACGCCTACGCAGGTTTTGCCTGCTCATGTTCGTGCCCTTCAAGAATTGGATAAGCTGAAAACCGATAAAATATGGCAGCAAGGTAGGGAAAAAGAATTTTATACCCGACTTACCGATATTCTCAGACAATATCTCTACGAACGGTATGGGATAAATGCAAGAGAAATGACTTCAGGAGAAATTTTGAATGAGATGCGTAAATATACTGAAGCTGAATCGGTTTATGAAAATTTGAAACAAGTATTATCTACAGCCGATTTGGTTAAATTTGCCAAGTATAAGCCTTATCCCGATGAAAATGACTTGAGCATGATGAATGCTTACTTTGTCGTGAATCAAACCCGAGAACCCGATCCTCTTCCCGATAGGGACGAAAATGAGGATGATGCGAGTAAAAGAAAAGAGCCGTTATGACGTTTGCACATTCAGAATATTTATATTTGCTGTTGATCCTTATACCCCTTATCGTGTGGTATATCGTTCGTTTATCGAAGATGCAGGCTTCCTTTAAACTGGCATCTACTCAGGCGTTTAAAGGGATGAAAAAAAACCTGAGGGTATATATGCGCCATTTGCCGTTTGCTTTGCGCATGATTGCTATTGCGCTCATTATTATTGTAATTGCCCGCCCGCAATCGGTTAGCAGCTGGGATGAAACAAAAACGCAGGGAATAGACATTGTCCTGGCTTTGGATGTTTCGGGTTCGATGTTGGCTCAAGATTTGAGCCCCAATCGGCTGGAAGCTGCCAAAAAAGTGGCTGCCGAATTTATCAATACGCGAAAAAATGATAAGATAGGTTTAGTGATTTTTGCCGGCGAAAGTTTTACACAATGCCCATTAACAACCGATCATAAGGTTTTATTGAATTTGCTGAAAGAAGTAGATTTTGGATTGATTGAAGACGGGACTGCCATTGGGCTGGGTTTAGCAAATGCTGTGAACAGATTGAAAGATAGTGAGTCGTCATCGAAAGTGATTATTCTGCTGACCGATGGAACAAATAACCGGGGTCAAATTGCGCCTCTTACGGCAGCTGATTTAGCCCGTTCGTACGGCATCCGAGTGTATACCATAGGGGTGGGCACTAAGGGAATGGCTCCGACACCTGTTCAAACACCATTTGGGATACGACTGCAAAATATGCCGGTAGATATCGACGAAAAAACGCTAACCGAAATTGCCTCAATGACCGGAGGGAAATATTTTCGGGCAGAAGACACGGAAGGATTGCGTCATATTTATAATGAAATTGATCAAATGGAGAAATACCTGATCAGCGTTCAAAATGTAAGTCGTAAAGAAGAATTGTTTGTGCCTTTTGGCTTGATCGCTCTTGCATTGATTTTTATTGAGCTTATTCTGCGTCGATCATGGTTGAGAACGATCCCATAAAATATTGAATTGTAATAGATATGTTTCGATTTGAAAATCCTGAGTTTCTGTATCTGTTTATTGCGATGCCCTTCTTGGTGGCATTCTATATATGGTCGAACATTAAAAAAAAGAGAGATGTTGAAAAATTGGGCACGCTTTCGTTGCTCAAACAAATGATGCCCGATCTTTCACTTAAACGATCGTATTTGAAATTCTGGTTGATTTTCGCCGCTTTGTGTGCAGGAATTTTTATGGTGGCACGGCCGCAATTCGGAACCAGGGTTGAAACAGTAGAAAAAAAAGGGATAGAATTGGTGATTGCCATCGACGTTTCGAATTCTATGCTGGCACGTGATGTTGCACCTGACAGACTTACCCGTGCAAAACAAATTCTTACCCGCATCATTGAGGAGAGAAAAGAAGATCAGGTTGCTTTGATTGTGTTTGCCGGTGAAGCTTTTGTTCAGATGCCCCTTACTTCCGATACACAATCGGCAAAGTTGTTTTTGAATTCAATCGACCCGGGTCTTGTTCCTGTTCAGGGAACTGCAATTGCCGATGCTATTCAATTGGGAATAAATTCTTTTTCGAGCGAAAAAAATGTGGGTAAAGCCATGATAATTATTACCGATGGAGAGGATCATGAAGGGAATGCGCTGGAAATGGCCAAAAAAGCTGCTGATCAAGGAATTATGGTTAATGTGGTAGGAATAGGAACACCGGAGGGAGTTCCTGTCCCTGAAGCGCAAAACAGCAATGATTTTAAAACCGATAACGAAGGAAAGGTGGTTGTTTCGCGTTTAAACGAACATATGTGTAAAGAAATCGCTCAAAACGGTAAAGGCTTGTATGTGAGGGCAGATAATACGAATTCTGCACTACGCGCTTTGCAGGCAGAATTAGAGAAACTTCAGAAAAAAGATTCTACAAGTCTCACTTATTCTGAGTACGATGAGAAATATGCCGTTTTTGCATGGATTTTGCTCGGTTTATTGATTATTGAGATACTGATTTACGATAAAAAGAACCCGTTGTTTAAAAATGTTCATATTTTCAAATGAAATTGGGAATTACTAAATATGGTCTGATTGCGTTGTTGTTAATGATTTCTTTTTCTCTTTCGGCACAAAAAGAAGTGCGTCAAAACGTGAGAAAAGGAAACAAAGCATATAACGAACAAAAATATAGTGAAGCAGTTCGTTATTATCAACAAGCGATAAAGATAAATCCTCAGTCAAAGGAAGCTAATTTTAATCTTTCAAATGCTTTATACAGGCAAAATGAGTGGGATAAATCGATTGAACAAATGAATCATTATCTGACTATTGAGAGGGAAGATCCCATTAAAATGGCGTCAGCATGGCATAATATTGGCAACGCTTTGCTGCATAAGAAAGATATAGAGAAAGCCATCGAAGCTTATAAAAATGCTTTACGGATAAATCCGGATGATGAGGAAACCCGATACAATCTTGCAGTTGCGCAAAAAATGTTGAAAGATCAACAGGATACGAGTGATAAGCAAGATCAAAATGATCAGCAACAGCAACAGAATCAGGATCAACAACAACAACAGCAGCAGCCTCCTCAGGATAAGAAGGAGAAACGTCCTGAAGAACAGAATGCTCCGGAACAAATGTCTCGCGATAATGCGCGGCAATTGCTTCAGGCCATAGAACAAGATGAAAAGGAAACACAGGAAAAAGTGCAGCAAATAAAAGCACAGGAGCGTGAGAAACAAGCTCAAGAAAATAGAAGACAAAATAAAGATTGGTAATATACGAGGCAATATACACATGAAATACGTAAGAAAAAGGAAGATAATATATGTGTTCACGGCATTGTTTGTGTCTATGGCGATGAGTGTAAATGCACAGGTAACTTTTCGTGCAGCTGCTCCTGCTACCGTAGTAAAAGGTGAACAATTTCGACTTACCTACACGCTGAATAAGGAAGGAAAGGATCTGCGGTTGCCTTCCGATATGGACGGATTTGACGTACTTTTCGGGCCCTCTGTTTCCCGGAGTTACAGTCAACGTACGGTGAATGGAAAAACAACTTCCGAAAGTTCTGTTTCGTATACTTATATTTTGGTTGCTCAAAAAGAGGGAACATTTACTATTGGCCCTGCAACCATCAATGTTGATGGAAGTACATATCGATCCAATGCTGTTCAAATAAAAGTAATTTCACCCGATCAGATTCCTAAGAGCCAGGCACAGCAAGAATCCGGTAAATCAGGTTCGTCTTCACCGACCATAAAATCTACCGATGCTTTTATTCGGGCGATTGTTTCGAAGAACACGATGTATGAGCAAGAAGGTTTTACGGTTACTTTCCGACTCTACACTACACTTAATGTTGTGGATTTTGGTAAGATTGAATTTCCCGAATTTGAAGGATTCATGGTGGAAGAGATTGAACTCCCTATGAATCAGCAATTGAAAATTGAACAATATAACGGTAAAAGCTATTATACGGCCGATTTAAGAAAAACGTTGCTTTTCCCTCAGCGGTCGGGAAAGATAACCATTCCTTCGGGACGCATAGAAATGGTATTTTCGGTTCCTTCCGGAAAACGAATATCTACTTTCTTTGGTTCTCAAGAAGTGGCTGTTGATGTGAAAAAAACATTGGTTACCAATCCTGTGTCGGTCAATGTTACTCCTCTTCCTCCTGATAAACCTGATAGTTTTACGGGAGCTGTCGGATCTTTTACTTTTAGATCAAAAATCAATCCACAAGAAGTAAAAGCCAACGAACCTGTAACCTTCACCCTTGAAATATCCGGAACCGGTAATTTAAAACTTATTCAAAACCCTCATGTTGAATTTCCTTCTAACTTTGAAGTTTATGATCCGACCGTTAAAAATGAGCTGCAAATAACAACAAACGGGTTGACCGGTACACGAAAAATTGAATACATTGCTATTCCGAGGTATGAAGGAAGTTATGTTATTCCACCGGTGGAATTTTCTTATTTCGATCTTAAAAGCCGTTCTTATAAGACACTTAAATCGCCACAATATACGGTTCAGGTAGCAAAAGGCGATCCTGTTAGTGCGACTTCAAACAGCTATGTTAATCAGCAGGAGGTTAAGGTTGAGGATGATATTCGTTTTCTGAAAACGGGAAAACCTTCTTTTCATTCCAGGAACGATTATTTTGTAGGATCATTGGCCTATTGGTTATGGTATATTGTTCCTCTTGTGTTGTTTATTGCATTTTACGTAGTAAACCGTAAACAGGCAAAACAGAATGCAAATATTGCTTTTGTTCGTAACAAACGTGCAAATAAGACAGCCATAAAACGATTAAAAGTTGCTGAAAGTTATCTGAAACAACATAAACAAGAGGAATTTTACAGTGAAGTTTTGCGCGCATTATGGGGTTATTTTAGCGATAAGTTGTCAATTCCTCTGGCTAACCTTTCGAAAGATAACATAGAAAAAGAATTGACGGATTATGACATCGATAAAAAATTGATCGATACTTTTATGCGGATACTCAATACCTGTGAATTTGCGCGTTATGCTCCTGTGAAATCGGATATGGCAATGGATAATTTATATAATGAAACTCTTGAAGTGATTGGTGAAATGGAAAATCAACTGAAGTTGAAGAATAGTAAAAGACGGAAGTGATATGATAAGAAATAAATTATTTTTATTACTGATAAGTGGTCTGATGGTTAATCTATTGGCCTTTGCTTCACCTGATATTTTAGACGATGCTTCCGAAGCATATAGGAAAGGCGACTACAAAAAAAGTATCGAATTATATGAAAAGGTAATTGCCGATCATCTTGCAAAAGGAGAGGAATCTCCCGAAATTTATTATAATTTGGGCAATGCTTATTTTAGAGATAATCAGATTGGGAAAGCCATTCTTAATTACAACAGAGCATTGCTTCTTTCACCCGGAGACAGCGATATTCGGCATAATTTGCGTTTTGCAAATACACGTATTGAAGACAAAATAGTTCCATCAAACCGTTTTTTTCTTACCGATTGGTTTAATAGCATTCAACATCTTTTTAATTCAAATACATGGGGAGTGATTGCTATCGTATTATTTTTTCTTTTTTTAGGTTGTATGGGTGTTTTTCTTTTTGTTCGTACTTTATGGATGCGGAAAACGGCTTTTTATTCCGGAATTGTTATTTTTGTGTTGGTGATTGTGGCCAATGTATTTGCCTTTAATCAGAAAAATATGAGGATTCACCGGAATAATGGTGTTGTGATGGTTCCTGCGGTTTCTGTTCGTACATCTCCCGATGCAAATAGCAAGGAACTTTTTCAGTTGCACGAAGGCACTGTGGTTAAAGTCAGGAATACGGATGGGAACTGGTATGAAATAGAGATTATCAATGGCAGTGTCGGATGGCTGCCGAAAGAAAACATCGAAATCATATGAATGGAGTATTGGAAGACCTGTTAGAAGTAGAGCGCAGTTTATTTTTTGCATTAAATGGCAGTAATTCCCTTTTTCTGGATAATCTGATGTGGACGTACAGTACCATTCTTGTATGGATCCCTTTGTATGCTTTTTTCTTTTTTGTATTTTTTTACAAAGTGCCGAAGGCTGAAGCAATTTTGCTCGTTGTTTTTATTATGCTGTTGCTAGTTGCTTGTGATCAAATTTCTTCTTCGGTATTCAAACCTTTATTTCATCGATTCAGACCTACCCACCATCCTGAATTTGAAAATGCTGTTGATATGGTGAGAGGGTATAGAGGAGGAAGGTTTGGTTTTATTTCGAGTCATGCAGCCAACAGTTTTGGATTGGCTACTTTTCTTTCGTTCGTATTTCGTAATCGATGGGTAACCTTATCTACCCTACTATGGGCACTTATTATCAGCTATTCCCGTATTTATTTGGGTGTTCATTTTATATCTGATGTTGTTGCCGGTGCAATAGTTGGAGGAGTAATCGCTTTTCTTCTTTACCAACTTTATACCTTGTGTCGGCATAAATTTTATCATGTTACCGGCCATGAAATGGCAATGACTGTGTATTTATCAAAACACAGTAAACTAATAGCTGTCAGTGTTATTGTATATATTTTTCTCATATTGGCTTTATCTCCTCTTATCTCATCATTACCGCTATAATTGATTTCGGTTGAGATAAAGGAATATTTTTTATAAAATCATTGGTAATATGTAATTTATTTTGTAAGTTTAAAGCGTAAATATTAACGTCAATTGATTCATTAATCATAAAAAAATTAAAAGCCATGGCAAGAACGATTACATTCAACGAATTAAGAGCATTCAAAGACAAACTCCCTGATGGAAGTATCCACAAAATAGCACAGGATTTGGGGCTTGAAATCGAAACTGTACGAAACTATTTTGGTGGATATAATTACAAGGAGGGAAAGAGTATAGGGATTCATATGGAACCGGGTCCGGATGGAGGAATTGTGGTGTTAGACGATACTACAATTTTTGATAAGGCTTTGGAGATTTTAGGGTTAACAGATTATCCTGAACAAATAGAAGAGAAGGAAAATAATATTGTCGGGTAAATAGTTGAAAAAGATTGAATATTGCATTTTAAAGCGTGAGCGATTTTTTTTATCAAAAATGAATAAGATGAAGAACAAAGAAAAAGAACTAAATCAGAGCGATGAATTGGTCACAGTGGCCATTCATACCTATGAGAAAGCCCAGATTCTCAAATCTATCCTAGAAGCCAATGATATTCCTGCCGTAATTAATAGTATAGACCTCATTCAGCCTAATCCGGAAGGAACTTTTCGCGTGCGAATCAGGAAAAGTGATCTCCCTGAGGCTTTGTCTATAATTGAAAATATAGATCTCTCTTATGTTGAAAAAACGGATGAAGAAAAAATCACGGATAAATACAAAGAGTTTAGGAATGAAATTCTTGTTCCGGTAGATTTTTCAAATTCATCGATGAAAGCATGTGAATTTGCTTTTCGTTTAGCTAAAGATCTCAATTGCGATATTAAGCTAATGCATGTTTTTTTCTCCCCCTATTATCCTATATCTATGCCTTTTGGTGAATCGTATGCTGTTCAGCCTCCCGATGAAGAGCTTTATCGCGATATCCGAGGAAGAATGGAAAAGGAAATGAATAAGTGGGTTGATAAGTTGAATGAAAAAATTGTCGCAGGAGAACTTCCTGAAATTTCTTTCTCCCACATTTTGGTCGAGGGGTTACCTGAGGAAGAAATTATTATTTATTCTAAGAAAATGCGTCCTATAGCTATCGTTATGGGAACCAGAGGAGCTAGTCAAAAGGATATTGATCTTATTGGCAGTGTAACGGCAGAAGTGATAGAAGGGAGTAAAACACCTGTTTTTGCAATTCCGGATCAAGCCCCTCCAAAATATCTGAGCGAAATGAAGAGATTGGGTTTTTTGACCAATTTCAGAGAAAGAGAGATAGTTGCGTTCGATCGTATGATGAAGTTTATAGGGAAATACCCCATAAAAGTTTATCTTGTGCATATAAATAAAAAAGAAGATATGTGGAATGAGATCAAATTATCGGGGATTCGCAATTTTTTAGCGAAAAAATATCCTTCACTTGAAACGGATTATGAATTGATAGACAAAGCAGATGAATCGCTCGAAGAAGTTATTGATAAATTTGTGAGAGAAAAGAATATCGATATTCTTGCCATGTCAAGTTCGAGGCGAAACATTTTTGCCCGCATGTTTAATCCCGGTTTGGCGCGGCGCATGCTTTTCCATTCACAAACTCCATTGCTGGTATTAAAATAAGTTTAAATAGGATATGAGCAAAAAAAAATAAAGAGGGCAAAACTACCCTCTTTATTTTTTATCAACATTATATATTATATTGAAGCTTTATTTGATTCCTAATTTTGTTTTAACCATTTGTGTTGCATTGATAGCCGAATCACTTACATAAACGATGGGAGAGGAAGGAGTAGCTACATCGAAAATATAGGTAAATCCATTTTCATCACCTATTGCTTTGATTGCATTTTGAATTTTCTGATTAACCGGTGTGATCAATTTTTGGTATAAATCTTGAGCTTCTTTCTGACTATTTTGAATATACAGCTGATACCTTTCATTGATCTGTTGCAACTGTCTTTGTTGATCTTGTTTTACTGCATCACTTATGTTTGTGCCCGCTTTCGTAAATTCTTCCAATTTTGAGTTATATTCTGTTTCTAATGCGGAAGCATTCTTCTTTATTTCTTCCTGTTTATCGTTTAATTGTTTTTCGATAGTTGGAATTTCCGGCATAGCGTTAAAAATTTCTTGCGAATTGATATACGCTATTTTAATTTCCTGTGCTGCAATGCCCATGCTTAGAGGGGCTATTGCAAAAAGTAAGATGAGTAATTTTTTAGGTATCATAAATTCCTTAATTATTTATTTGTTTTCGTTTTCAAAAAAGAACAAGCAAAGATAATTTATTTATTATTAATATCCTAATCTTGCCAGGATTTGATCGCTAATATCGATATCAGGCGATGCGAAAATAATGGATGTTGCGGAAGCTCTATCAATTACTACTTTGTATCCTGACGCAGTGGAGATTTCTTTTATTGCATTATAAATATCGTCTTGAATGGGTTTCATATATGCCTCGCGCCGTTTGAATAATTCCCCTTGAGGACCAAAATATTTATCTCGTAGCTTTTGAATTTCGTTTTCTTTAGCAACAATTTCATTTTCTCGTTTTGTTTTTTCGTTACCTTGAAGTGTTTCAATATCGGCTTGATATTTTTTATACATCTCGTCTGCTTCTTTTACCAGACTATCAATCTCGGTTTGCCATTGTTGAGATATGATTTCCAACTCTTTATTTGCATTTTCATATGCCGGAATTTTTTTTAGAATATATTCCATATCTATTAAGGCATATTTTTGTGCATAACTGCCCATGTTCAGTGCAAGAAATAGTCCGAATAATAATAAAGTTTTTTTCATAGTTCGTTTAGCATTTTGATTATATGGTTTGTTAATTTATTGATATTTATTTTTTTTATTTAAAATAAATTTTAAAATTCTTGTCCGATTATAAAGTGGAACTGGCTTCCTCCATAGCTTCTACTGCCATTAATCGGATCGAAACCATATGCCCAGTCAATACCCATGAGGCCGATCATCGGTAAGAAAATACGTGCTCCGACACCGGCAGATCGTTTTAAATCAAACGGATTAAAATTGTTTAAATCGCGCCACGCATTCCCTGCTTCAAGAAATGCTACGCCATAAATGGTTGAATTTGGTTCCAGAATAAATGGATAACGAAATTCAAGGCCAAATCGTGTATATGCTCTTGCTTGCGTGGCAATTGAGTTGTTTTCATAACCGCGTAGCGCAATATTTTCTGTAGCAAAAGAACTTGAATAACCGGTCATACCGTCTCCTCCTACATCGAACGTTTCAAATGGAGTCGGCTTATTTTTGTTGTAGTATCCCAATACACCGAATTCAGCTCTTGTAGCAATAACCGGCGTGCGTTTTATAGAGAGCGAGGTAAGAGGGGTAAAGGTACGCATTTTCAATTTCCATTTGTGGTATTCGTTCCATTCGTATTTTTTTGGATCATCTGATGCCATGGTTGCATAGTCTTTTCCATCCCATAACGAAAACGGAGGTGTTGCAGTTACGTTTAGTGTGAATTGGGAGCCGGTACGGGTATAAATTGGATTATCGATTGAATTTCTGGCTAATGTCATGTTTAACGTTATACTGTTGCTTGTACCGGTTTGAAAAGGGAAATAATTCCACGTCCAATTTTTCAGTCCGTAGCGTTGATATCCCAGCTCTCCTTGCAGATAAAAATAATCATCAGGCCATTCCAATCGTTTTCCATATCCAACGGAAACACCCATCATCGTAAAAACCTGATCCGGATCATATGCATATTCAGCTATGTCTTGATAATCATACCCTCCGTAACCGTAGCCGCCATACCCGTATCCATATCCATAATAGTAAGGGTTATACATATTGTAATACGAATTTTGCGAATAGTAATTGGAATTTAATCCGGTGTATCTTGAATAATAAACATTTACCGAGAAGTTGTTCGGCCGACTTCCTCCAAACCACGGTTCAATAAATGAAAACTGATAGGATTGGTAATATTGACCGTTGGTTTGTGCACTTAAAATAAGTGTTTGTCCTTCTCCCTGAGGGATGATCCCCTTGTATGAGCTGGGATTCAATAGGTTTTTCAAGGAGAAATTGTTTAGTTTTAAACTTAATTTACCCACTAATCCGGTTACTCCCCAACCTGCTGAAAATTCAATCTGGTCATTACCTTTCGAGACTAACGGGTAAGTTATATCGACTGTTCCGTCATCGAAGTTTGGTTTGATATCCGGTTGAAGATTTTCAGGATCAAAATGACCGGTTTGTGCCAATTCTCGGATAGAACGTATCAGGTCGTCCTGACTATAAACTGCTCCCGGTTTTGTGCGAAGTTCTCTGCGTATAACGTCTTCATATACACGATCGTTCCCTTGAATGATTACCCGTTTTATCGTTGCTTTAGGGCCTTCTGTTACACGAAGTTCCAAATCTACGGAGTCATTTTCTATGTTTATTTCGATGGGGTCGATGTTGGAAAAAAGGTAACCGTTATTTTTATACAAAGTAATTACTGCATCTTCATCGATAAGCAAACGATTCTGCAGTTTTTTCTGATTATAAACATCTCCCGGGCGCATATTCAAAATTCGACTCAGATCAAAGGAATTATAAACCGTATTGCCAACCCAATTGATGGAGCGAATATGGTATAGTTGGCCTTCTTCAACCTTGATCGCGATATTTACCGATTTCTCGTCATATTTGTAAACAGTATCCCAAACGATTTCTGCATCGCGATACCCCAATTCGTAATATTTATTGATCAGATTTTTTTTGTCGGCTTCGTAATTCTCTCGAACAAATTTTTTGGTCTTGAACAGGTTTGCCAGTTTCTTTTCGTTCGTTTTTTTCATTGCTCCTTTGAGCTTTTTATCCGGAACGGCTTCATTCCCTTCAATTGTTATTTGGTGAACGCCCAATTTCTCTTTTTTATCGACTATTATTTCGAGAATAACCTGATTTTTATTTGATCCATCCGGCCTTTCTATAATGGAAACTTCTGCATCGCCAAAACCTTTTTCTTCAAAATACTTTTTTATAATGGTTTTCGCACTGTTGATTTGATTTGGAGTAATTTGATTTCCCCTAACCATGCCCAATTTTTTTTCGATATCTTCCTGTTCGCCTTTTTTCATACCCACATAACGGATATCTGAAATTCTTGGACGGTCGGTTAATTTTATTTCTAACCAAATGCTATCGCCTTTAATTTTGTTGGCAAAAATTTTTACATCCGAAAATAGTCCCTGTTTCCAAAATCTTTCCACAGCATTGGTTATCTCTTCTCCGGGTACTTGTATTCGATCACCTTTAGCTAACCCTGAAAATCCAATCAGTACAAAGCTTTGGTCTTCATACATCGTATTTTCGATTCCGGTAACTTTGATATCTGCAATGACGTATTCTTTAGGTGTTGCCGTATAATTGATTACCGGTATAGTATCTGACTCAGAAGCCGAAGATACTCCTGTGGGGGTGACTGCAGTTGTTGTAGTAGGAATAGTATCTTTAGCCTGGAGTTGCTCACTCATAGAAAGTGACGTATTGGCTGAAGCCGTAATCCTAAAAAAGGTTGAGAGAATAATTACGAAATAAAATATCTTTTTCAACATTATTGTTATTACCTTTTTTGCTCTTGTCGTTTTATAATTTAAATTATATCCTATTGGGGTTGGACAGATTTATTTAGCCGATTCGATTTGTTCGCTTATTTTACCAAACCGACGTTCACGGTGTTGATAATCGATGATGGCCGCATAAAGATCTTCTTCCCGAAATGCAGGCCAAAAGGTATCGGTGAAATATAATTCGGCATAGGCTGATTGCCAAAGCAAAAAGTTGCTCATGCGTTGTTCACCACCGGTTCTGATAACCAAATCGGGATCAGGAATACCTTTGGTAGACAGATAATCGGAGAAAAGAGATTCGTCAATCTCTTCTTCTTTTATTTTTCCTTCCCCTACTTCCCTTATTAATTTTTTTGCTGCTTCCACAATTTCCCATCTTGATGAATAGCTCAATGCCAGTATCAATGTTAATTTGTTGCCCTTTGATGTTTTTACCTCACATTCTTCTAATGCTTTTTTTGTTTTTTCAGGAAGGCGGGTTATGTCTCCGATATTTTTCACTTTTACCTGATTTTCTATGAGATCGGGAGTTTCCTTTGTAACAGCATATACCATTAATTCCATTAGAGCGTTAATTTCTTCTTCAGGACGCTTCCAATTTTCAGTAGAAAAAACGTAAATAGTCAAGAATTTTACATTTGCTTTTACAGCTGCTTCGACAACTTTTCGAACTGAAATAACACCTTCTTTATGGCCTTCGGCGCGTCCTAATCCGTGGGCCTTTGCCCATCGTCCGTTTCCATCCATAATTATGGCGATGTGCTTTGGAACCGAAGTTTTATCTATTTTCTCTAATAGCGACATGTTGTTTAGTGAATTTGTTGTTGCTGCTACTACTACTTTAATGGGCTGCCAATCTGTTTAATCTTCCTCTCCAAACATCAGTAAGTTCAGTTTGCCTTTCGGATGTTCCTCCAAATATTCGGATATAATTTTTTGCATCTACAATAATTGAAGCATTTAGTCGATAAGGGAACGATGAGGGCAATGCTTGAAGTGAATCTGCAGCATTCCATGCTATGCTGTTAGCTTTTTCCGAAATGTATAAAACATTTTTCCCGGAGGCTGAAGTTGTAAGCATATATATATTTTGGTCATATGGGAACAGCGTGCTTCCCTGTATTGGCATGGGAGCTGTTTTCCCTGATATTGAAATCGTATTGTCTTTTTCTTGAATGATCCAAATTTTGGAATTTAATGAATTGTCGGCATTTTTTCCACCTGAAAGGACCATATAATTTTTCCAAAAAATGGTCGGATCTTTTATGGCTGTTGCAGAAAATTGCGTAATGGGGAAATCTGATGGGATAGTACCCATGACATGGAATGACGTAAAGTCAGCGGTCTTTGCAAATTTCAATGTTTCTTCGTCATTGATTGCTGTCAGAATAGAATCTGTAGCAACAGACGGTAAGATGCCGTAAATTGATTTCACTTTATAGATTTCCGGAAGTTTTATCCATACCACACCATCAGTCGTCTTATACACATTATAGTAATTATCGAGCGCAAAAATTTCTGTCAGGGTTGAAACAATGCTTGAAAATTGCACGGCAAGCGGCAAGCCGCTTACATCGATGGGGCTATTTGTTATGCCATCTGATGATACAACTCCTTTTATACTTTGCCCCGATTTATAATAGGTATAAAATTTATCGTTAAACGCCACGGTTTTTTGGGCATCTATGGGGAAAGGCACATAATTGTCAGTTAATTTACTCCATACTAACAGATGGGGATTTTGTTGATGAATATTGAGTTTGAACTCGTATTTTTTCGTGGTGATTCCATCTTGAGCAAAAACCTCAATGAATTTCAAACGGCTAATATCGACAGAATCCGTATTATTCCAGAAATAGATACTATCCGGATTTTGTAAATGGATTTTTACGGCTGCAGCGTATCTGAGTTCAAGGGTAAGGTATGCATTTTTCGGTTCGAAGCCATAATCCAACGAATCACGATTATATATCTGAGATAAAAGTTGATCGATGGAAAATTGGGCTTTTGACAATGTTTGTGTAGAATCGTATGCTGCAGAAAGAGTTATCCCATATATTTGGGCATCCGATGAGTATTCAATATCTGAATCATTTGTGTTTAAACAAGAGGAAAACACGATTATTCCCAATAATGAAATTAAATTTCGGGTAAAGTATTTTATAGTCATTTGTTTCCGAAAATATTGTATGCTATTATACGTTATGCAAAAGTAAAAAGTTTTTCGGCTTTTTCCATATCGAAACAGTTATTTAAAGAAAATTTCGAGATATTTTATTCTTTAAATGGATTTGAAATGAATCCAAATATTGTTTTATCTGTATTTTATCGCCATCAATACGGGGTGCCTTGATTCCGTTTTTTAATTCCTTGGATGATATTTCAATATAGGCTTCATCCCATAAATTATCGGAAATGAATGAGGTTAACATTCGGCTTCCTCCCTCTATCAGTACCGACCCAATATTTTCTTCATATACATGTTTCATTATTTGTTCAGTGGTGTTTTTAGAGAAATCGATCACGATAGGTTTTACGTTTTCTTTTTTCACATGATAATCGGGATATTCTGTAAAGACGAGCGTCTTGGCTTCGTTATTGAAAATATTGGCATCGGATGGGATTATGCATTTTCTGTCGATTACTATTCGAATGGGATTTTCACCAAACCATTTTCGGACTGTTAATCTTGGGTTATCTTTGATTACTGTATGGGTTCCTACCATAATTCCTTGTACTTGCGTTCTGATTTTATGAACGATGGTTTCCGTGATTTCGTTTGATATTTTTGCAGGAGTTTTTTCGGCTAATGAAGAGCGCATAATGTCGATAAAGCCATCGTTGCTTTGTGCCCATTTCAAAATGATATAAGGCCTTTGGCAGAGTTGATTGACAAAGAAAGCGCGATTTAGTTCTTTTGCTTCTTTTTCCAATATTCCTTCTTTTATTTCAATTCCTGCATTTTGCATGCGTTGAATACCTTTTCCGGATATCATCGGATTAGGATCCATTGTGGCTATTACCACTCGAGGTATTTTTTTTGAAATAATAAGTTCTGTACAAGGAGGTGTTTTGCCATAATGGGTGCAAGGTTCCAAAGAAACATAAAGAGTAGCTTCTTGCAGTAGCAGTTGGTCTTTGACGGCATTGATTGCGTTTACTTCGGCATGAGGTTCGCCAAATTTTCGATGATACCCTTCCCCTATGATTCGATCGTTGTGTACGATGATGGCGCCTACCATGGGATTGGGCCTTACAAAGGCCTCGCCTTTACGGGCAAGTTGTAAGCATCGGTATATATATTTTTCATCTATTGTCATTTTTTTTATCTTTGTCCTATATGATAAGTGATCCCATTCTATACTTACAAAACGAGTTGTCCGGTTTTTATACGTCAGATGAGATTAAAAGTTTGACATATCTCATTTTGAAAGAAGTATGCGATTTGCCGTTTTACGAAATTGTATGCCGCAAATTTAACGATTTATCGGATGTGCAAGATAAGAAAATTCAAGATATTGTTGAAAGATTAAAAAAATACGAACCGTTGCAATATATTTTAGGGAAAACAGCGTTTTTCGGTATGGAATTCAATACGAATCCTTTTGTTTTGATTCCTCGTCCGGAAACGGAAGAACTAATAGAATGGGTACTTTCGGAGAACGATGTGCCAAATCCACGAATATTGGATCTTTGTACAGGAAGTGGATGTATTGCCATTGTCTTGGCTAAAAAAATTCCGGGTGCAGAATTGCATGCTCTGGATATTTCTTCGGCAGCATTGGATGTGGCGAAGTTGAATGCCCGGAAGAACGGAGTAGAGATTATTTTTCGATGTGTTGACGTCCTTAAAGAAAATTGCGATGACACTATCTTTGATATTATGGTAAGTAACCCACCTTATGTAACGGAAAAAGAAAAACAGGAAATGAAACCGAATGTTCTTCAATACGAACCGCCGGAAGCATTATTTGTTCCCAATGATAATCCCTTGATATTTTATGATCGTATTTCCGATATGGCACTACGGCAATTGAATAAGGGAGGGAAATTATATTTCGAGATTAATTGCAACTATGGCAAGCAAATGGTTTCCCTGCTCGAAAAAAAGGGTTTTTCTCATGTAGAATTACGAAAAGATATTTCGAAAAACGATCGTATGATTAGAGCAATAAAATGAAAGAAAATGCTTCCCTGAAGATATCGAATGAAAGAGCTTATTCCCATATGGCAACGTTGTGTGCCAAACGAGAATATTGCACATCAGACATTAGAAAAAAACTAAGTCGATATTGTTTAAATGACGATGATGTTGAGAAAATTATTAATCGTTTGAAAGCAGAAAAATATATCGATGAAGTTCGTTATTGCCGCAGCTTTATCAATGATAAATTGCGATTTAATAAATGGGGACGAAAAAAAATCGAATTTGCGTTGAGGCAAAAACTCATCCCTTCGGATCTTATATCCAATGCTTTTTTGGATTTTTCTGATGATATGCTGAATGAATCACTTGAGTCACTACTTGAAAATAAAGTCAGGTCTATACAATATGGTTCGGCAAGAGAGAAGCGTTCAAAATTGATCCGTTTTGCAATTGGGAGGGGGTTTTCAATGGATGAAACGCTACGATGTATTAATAAAATTTTATCCGAGAAATGAATTTTTATGAGTACATATATGAGTTTTCAACTCTTTTCTTTCCAAATTGCTGTATTGTTTGTGGAGAGAAATTACTTCCTTCAGAAGAAAGTATTTGTTTGAAATGCTTATACAAATTGCCGAAGACCAATAACTTTAGTGAAGTTGGCAATAGTACCGAGACATTGTTGGCCGGTCGTTTTCCTTTTGAGCGTGCAGCATCGTTTTGTGTTTTTTCAAAAGAAGGGATGTTTCAATCTATTATTCATCAAATAAAATACAAACACAAAGAGAAGTTGGGAATTGCTATGGGCCGTTTGTTCGGGCAAGATCTTAAGGGAAGCGATTTTATTCGCCCCATCGATCTTATTCTTCCTGTTCCTCTCCATCCGAAAAAACAGAAAGAAAGAGGGTACAATCAATCCGAGAGGATTGCTGAAGGGCTTTCTGAAATTACCGCTATCCCTGTTTCACGAGGCAATTTGGTGAGAACCATTTATAACCCCACTCAAACCAAACTCAACAAGACTCAACGATGGGAGAACGTGAAAAATATTTTTGAGGTGATAAATCCTGTGGAATTTTCAGGTAAACATGTCCTTTTAGTTGATGATATTATAACAACCGGTTCAACGCTTGAAGCTTGTGCAATGGCTTTGGGTAAATGTCGCGACATAAAAATTAGTGTGGCCACTTTGGCTAAAGTCTTGTAATCTTGAGTTAAGAAACGCAATTTTTTTTACTAAAATGCGCTCCGGTTCTTCTAAAATTAGTATTTTCGCATCTTATTCCGTATTAAAAGAGTGAATGATATGAATACGATAGAACAATTAACTGCCGAGAAACTTCTCAAAATAAAAGCTGTAAAACTGCAACCTTCTAATCCGTTTACTTGGGCATCGGGTTGGAAATCCCCTATATATTGCGACAATAGAAAACTGATGTCGTATCCTGCAATTCGGAATTTTATTAAAGTTGAATTCGCCCGGATCATTCTTGAAAAATATCCTCAGACAGAGGCCATTGCAGGCGTTGCTACAGGTGCTATTGCTCCGGCTGCGTTGGTTGCAGATATGTTGGGTCTTCCGTTTGTGTATATTCGATCTACGCCAAAGGATCATGGATTGGAGAATCTTATTGAGGGGGATCTTAAACCAAGACAAAAAGTCGTGGTGATTGAAGATTTGGTTTCTACAGGTCATAGCAGCCTGAAAGCAGTAGAAGCCATTCGTCGCAACGGTTCCGATGTGTTAGCTTTGTTAGCTGTTTTTACTTATGATTTTCCCGTTGCGAGGGAGAATATGGAAAAGGCTCGCGTCGAACTTATAACGCTATGCAATTACGATGCTATTTTGGGTGAAGCATTGCGTACCGATTATATTGACGAATCGGAATTGGAAACGCTTCAAGACTGGCGTAAAGACCCCGAAAACTGGAATAAGAGAAATCAATAGGAAATTGAATGACTGAATTTGTAAGCGATGTAAAAACTATATCGCACAGTAATATGGATGTATATCGGGTGCTTTCCGATATGAGTAAATTGAATTTGGTCAAGGATCAGATCCCGGAAGATAAGATAGAAGGATTAACCTTCAATAAGGATAGTTGTTCCTTTAAGGTAAATCCGATTGGTGAAGTTAAATTTGATGTAGTGGAACGCCAACCGAATAAATTGATCAAATTTAAATCGGGGAATTTGCCTTTTGAAGTTTTTTTATGGATTCAATTGGTGTCTAAAGCAGAGAAAGATACGAAAATGCGATTGACTGTTCGTGCTGATTTAAATCCTTTTCTTAAGTCGATGGTTTCCCAACCAATGAAAGAGACGTTGGATAAAATAGCTGATATGTTGACACAGTTACCCTACGACAGGATTTAAAACTATCGGCAGCGTAAATTAAACTGCGTGAAGATTTTTTACGACTTCGTTCTTTTTTTCTTATTAACGGGTATAGCTTTATTTGAAATTTGGAAGGGTCGAGATAAAATTATAAAAAAGGAGGGAAGTATAATTTTATTTTTTCCCTCCTTTTTAAGAAAAGAGTTATTCTAACTCTTTGATCTTGATGTTTCGAAACCAAACCTCATCTCCATGATCCTGAAGAAGAATATGTCCTTCTCTCAAATTTCCGAAATTAGGCCAATCTTTGTATTTACTATAAGCGACCAATGCATTCCACATTGGATTGTTTCTTTCGTATTCCAATAATTTTACCCCGTTTAGCCAGTGTTCAACGTGGTTTCCTTTAACTACAATCATGGCTGTATTGAAAAATCCGTTGAAAAAGGGTTTGTTTTCCGGAGCAGGGATCAGATCATACAATGATCCTAATTTTCTGTTGCCTTTCACTCCCAATTTGGCATCGGGATGATTATTGTCGTCCAGTATTTGGAATTCACAACCGATTGCAGATCCCTCACCCTTGTTTAAATCGGGATCCACAAAATATTTGATGCCGCTATTTGCCCCTTTGGTAATTTTAAAATCAACTTTTAGGATAAAATTCTTGAATTTTTTAGTTGTAATGATATCACCACCGTTGGTTGATTCACCACCGCTTCCTTTAAGTACTTTCAAGATACCGTCTTCAACGATCCATCCTTTTTCAGGGAATCCTGATAATTTGGCTCCCTTCCAACCTGCTGTTGTTTTACCATCCCATAGAAGTTTCCATCCTTCGCGTTCTTCTTTTTCAGAAAGGGTATTGGGTATAGCATTGATTTGAATGATCCCGTTTTTATCTTCCGGAGTCTTAAATTGTTCGAGGTTTTCAGTCAGAATGCGGATATTTCGCCATGAAACTGTTTTCCCAGCGAGAGTTTCATTGTTTCCGATTCCGTGAACCTGCAGAGCAATAAATCCTGATTTGGTCATATCATCGATCAGATCTGCACATGGAATTTCGTTTACCCATGTTCGGATGGAGTTTCCAATAGCTTCGATCCGAGCTTTATTCCACTTGTTTTTCTTGAAGGCTTTTTGAGCAAGTGGATTATATGTGGCTGGATAGACACATTTGTTGTTGTCATCCGATTTAACAACGATAGCCTTTAATGTATTATAGGTCAAGGGATAGAGCCACCCGCGTCTGGCTTCGTCGTAAATACCTCCTGTCCATGCCCTGTCTGAAGGATCTATTTCGAATTGATAACCGTGAACTCGTCCGTCTTGATAGTTTTTTAAACTGTTGCTTCTGAACTGTACTCCCGAATTTAATCCTTCATCGACTTTAAATTCAAATTCGAGAATAAAATCATCATACATTTTTTCGGTTGCCAAAAAAGTATTGGGCGTTCCCATTTTCGAAATCCCTATTATGGTATTATCTTGCACCTTATATTCTGCTGTACCGTTCAATTTTGTCCAACCTTTCAATTTTTTTCCGTTGAACAAATCTTGCCAGTGAGGTTCTTGCGCCGAAGCGGCAATAAATACCGTCATCATAATGAAGAGAAATACTTGTTTTTTCATTGAACTCATATTTTTATTATTTTACATTTTATAAAATTCTTCCCAACCTTTACGTGGTGGAATACCGGTCAAAAATGCATCCCCAAAAGCATCGTTAACAACATGTTTTGTTTTTCTGTCGAAAACGAGTTTTCTATTCAATCGTTGAGCTGCCACGCCCAAACAAAATACCTGGCATAGAGGTCCGCCAATTTCAAATGGAGATCGTGTTTTTTCTTTCCCTTGACATGCGAGCAAAAAGTTTTGAAAATGGTTGGACGGACTTTTTGGTACCTGTGGTAATTTCTTTTCCATCTCTTTTGCTTTTTCTTCGGGAATGATCGATAAGGTTGTGCCATGTGATCCCCCTTTAAAGGTAAGTTCTTTACTGTATATTATTTTACCCGGATTTAATTTGATGGGTTCAATTTCGAAACCCGCCACTTGCGGAATATTCGGATCAAGATCGGATTTCCCATATCCTGGGGGTAATTTTGGGAGGTTATTCACGCCGTCATACCATGTTACAGTAACAGGAGGCATATCTCCTCGTTTAGGAAAATTAAATTGGATGGTACTAGCCATCGGGAAAAAGTAATCATTGTGTCCATCTAGCTTAAGGGGAACGATTTCTTCCGGCAATCCCAAGTCGAGGAATTCATGTACAGTATCCAGGATGTGTGCACCCCAGTCGCCAAGTGCTCCCATGCCGAAATCATACCATGAGCGCCATTGTCCATAGTGAAAATCTTTATTGAAATCGTGCCATAATAGAGCTGAAAGCCATAAATCCCAGTCTAATGTTTCGGGAATGGGTTCTGCAGGGGGGAATTTTTTAATGTTCGGATCCCATGAGTGCCAACGCCTAGAATTGTTCATATGAGCCGTAACGGCAGTTACATCTTTAATAATACCGGCTTCTTTCCATGCTTTAAATTGAAAATAATTGGCTTCTGAGTGTCCTTGATTCCCCATTTGGGTTACCACGTTTGGATGTTTTTTGGCCGTTTGTATCATTAATTCTACTTCGTGAAAAGTGCGACCCATCGGTTTCTCCAGGTATACATGTTTGCCCAGATTAATCGCCAGCATGGTGGCAGGGAAATGGGCAAAATCGGGTGTAGCGATGGCAACGGCATCGATTTCATTCCCCATTTTGTCAAACATTTCCCTGAAATCTTTAAATTTCTTTGCATTTGGAAATTTAGCCAGTGCTTTTTGCGTGTGTTCTGCTCCAAGATCCACATCGCACAGAGCTACCACATTTGCCATTCCTGTTTTGTCGAATTCGTTAATGATATCCCATCCTCTGTTTCCAATACCGATATGGGCTAAATTGATTTTTTCGTTAGAACTCATGATGCGGCTGTAGCTAGCTGCATTTGTTTTTCTTGAAATTCCGCTTAATGCTAATCCTGCGGAAGCTAAGGTTGCATTACGTAAAAACTCTCTTCGTGTTGTCATATTTATTCATTTTTTGGTTTATGATAATTATAATATTTTCTTGATTTTAGGTGGTTTCGAAAAACTATTCCAATACTTTTCGGCTGTCTGTATGTTCATTTTTCCGTCAAAAACGATCATCCTGTATCGCAAGGTATAATCACGGAACGGATTTATTTTCCATGCTTCGTATCGTATGGGGACAAATTCAACGAACATATCTCCTCTTCCGCCGTTGGCATCCAACGGCCATACCCTCATGGGTTCCGGATGTGCTCGATTTGAAGGATGACTCAAAAATAAAATGCCCGATCGACCTTCTTCAGTATCAGACTCTCCTTCAACTATACACCATCGTGCCCTGCTGCCGTCGGCATCGAGCCGGGTTTTCCCTTCCGAAGTCAGGACGGTACAGTTGTCTTTTGTCCATTTTTCGGTAGCCCTGAACCCGATGCCACCTCCATAGCGATAAGCGTCAAATAGAATTCCGTTTGGTAGTGGCGTGTTGAAGGAAGAGGTATAATCGATTACCCAAACCTTTGGATTGATGTTCCAAACGAGGACGTCCAATATCTCATTTAAAGCAATCCGGTCTTCCCCTTTATTCCCGAAATCGATATGTTGCTGGAGAACTTTAAATCCGCTGAATACCTTTCCCGACATTTCGGAGAGAAAGTCTGCAAACCTTACCGTGCCTTGCCCTTTGTTAAGATTCCAGAAATCTACTTCTCTTCCATCGATATGGGTTAATGTCCACGGACCCCAAATCCCATAATGGTGGTAATGATCCGTCGGCTGGATACGGCTTAAAATCTCTCCTTGGGGTGAGTACAGGGGATGAATGAAACCTGATCTTTTATACAACGGATCAACTCCTTCGGGTGGATAGGTAGTCTGGAAACGGTATTTGAGGATAGGTTGTTCTCCGAATTGAACAATCAAATCCTTATGCTGCTTTTTCAAGGTGATGATAGAATTTTGAGATGGAACGGCATCCTTTTTTTCCACCTTAAGGACAAATTCCCGTAGGGACTTCTTATCGGAATGACCATTCAAGACGAACCAGAGGTTGGGGAAATACCCGCTCTCTACTTGGCAGTCAATCTCTTTTTCTCGATTGCCTGTTATCTCGTATAATGCCAAAGAACCTTTATCCGGATTGATGTTGAACTCATCCAACGAAATCGAAACAGGCACATCTATACCATCGTCTTCCAATTGAACAGAAAATCGACCTATTTCCTGTGAATAACTCAGGAATGTAATCATGAAAAAGAAAAGAAATAAAACGGTGTTTTTCATTTGCTTGAAGTATTGTTACAAAACAATTTCAAAATTCAAATCGATCTTTATGAGCCCATAATCCCAAGGCGGGATTGGAGATGAAATAAATTTTTTCACCGTCGGGTAGGGTGTTATATCCGTCTTTTAGCTCATTGAAATGAAGGTTTTTCATCATTTCATCAATATCTGCCCATCGGAAACCCACACTTTCGATTTCTTCTTTTGATAGGTTTTCGGGATTTTTTCCCGGACAGTAGGTGATGGTAAATCGTCCTTCCGACGATCCATGAATTAGATGGGCTGCTGCGCTTAAGTTATTGCGCAGTTCCTCGTTTTCGGAAACGGCTTTCAGCGTAGCCTCTGTCCCATGATAACCATATTTTCGGATAAGACGGTCAATCTCTTTATCCTCTCCGAATTCTTTCAGGGCGGGTGCCAAAACAATAAGTTCACCGCCATCAGCGATAGCCATGCGGGTGCGATAGATCGATTTGTTGCCCAGCCAGGTGCTTTTGAATTCGGTAGGATCGAGCCAAACAATCACTTTTTTCAGTGGTTCTTCGACCATTTCGAAATTCACTTCAAGAGATAACTTTGCTGCTTCATCGAATACATCTACATCGTCACCTACAAAAATTCCGTAAGTCTGTTGTGTGCCTTGCTTATTTATACCAACAACTGTCAGAACATAAACAATAGGCAGCTGATTGGTAAAATTTTTTGAGGCATAGTTAAACAGTTTTCTTACCGGGGTATCTGCTCGTCCCATCATGCGTTCCATCCCATAGACGGCACCTACAAAATGGCTTTTGTTGATACCTTCGATACCCCCTGTACCGACGAAAATATTCTTGTTGTAATTGGCCATACCGACCACTTCGTGTGGAACCACCTGGCCTATGGAAAGAATCAGGTCAAAATTACCTTCCACCAGCAATTTATTTACCTGTGCCGGCCAGGAAAAATCGACCTTCCCTTCTGAAACTTCTTTTACATAGTAGGAAGGGACCTCTCCCAATGTGATTACATCGTGACGCCAGTCATGAATACGAAACAAACTTCGGGGTGTTTTTCCGAACATGTGTGAAATTTGTTCATCCGTCATCGGAGAGTGTGTGCCTAATGCCGGGAGTACATCGGTAAGTGTGTTGCCGTAATATTCCCAAACCATTTCGGTAAGTTCGCCTGCCCGACTTGGCAAGCGGGTATAATCGGGAGGAATGGCAAGAATTTTATGTCTTCTGCCTAATTTGTCTAATGCTGCAATGAGGCTTTTTTTCAGGTCCTCGTGTGAGAGATTGTGTTGTGAAGAGCCGTTTTGATAATAGATCATAGTATCACGAAAATGAAAACTCATGACATGACTTTATATCATGTCATGAGTGTTTTTAAAATTATACCTGATAAGTTGAAGAAGCCGTGTCACCTCCGTGCCCCGTCCAATTGGTATGGAAAAATTCGCCGCGAGGCTTGTCTATTCTTTCATATTGATGTGCACCAAAATAATCGCGTTGAGCTTGAAGCAGATTAGCCGGTAATCGTTCGCAGCGGAAACCGTCGAAGTAACATAACGCCGACGAAAGTGCAGGGATAGGGATACCGTTTTCAAGTGCTGCTGAACATACGCTTCGCCAGCTTTCCTGCGCCGATTGTACAGCATTTTTGAAGAAAGGATCAAGAAGGAGATTCTCAAGAGAAGGATTTTTATCAAATGCTTTTTTTATATCACCTAGAAATGCCGATCGGATGATGCATCCCCCACGCCACATTAAAGCTATGCCGCCATAATTCAAATTCCAGTTGTATTCTTTTGCGGCCTCTCTCATCAAATCATATCCTTGTGCATAGGAAATAATTTTTGCGGCATACAATGCTTCTTCCAGATCATTAATAAATTGTTGTTTGTCGCCTTTGAAATGAGGTTTTGTGCCGGAAATTGCTTTTGAAGCCTTAACGCGTAGATCTTTTTGAGCCGACAGACAACGAGAAAATACGGATTCGCCGATTAATGTCAACGGAATCCCAAGTTCAAGGGCAGTAATTACTGTCCATTTTCCGGTACCTTTCTGACCTGCAGTATCTAAAATTTTTTCTACTAATGGTGTGCCATCCGAATCTTTGAAAGCCAAAATATCCGCAGTAATTTCAATCAGGTAGGAATTGAGTTTTCCCGTATTCCATTTTTTAAACACTTCGTGTTGCTCATCAGGGGTCAAACGCAGCAACTCTTTCATCAGATGGTATGCTTCGTTAATGATTTGCATGTCACCATATTCAATACCATTATGTACCATTTTCACGAAATGTCCCGCCCCATCTTCACCAACCCAGTCGCAGCATGGTGTGCCGTCATCGACTTTGGCTGCTACAGCTTGGAAGATCTCTTTTACGTGAGGCCAAGCAGCGGGAGAACCTCCGGGCATCATCGAAGGACCGCGCAATGCGCCTTCTTCACCTCCTGAAACACCTGTACCGATATATAATAATCCTTTACTCTCAACATACTTGGTACGGCGACGTGTGTCCATAAAGTAACTGTTGCCTCCATCGATGATGATATCACCGGGTTCGAGCAGAGGAATTAGTTTTTCTATAAAGTCATCTACGGGTTGTCCGGCTTTGACCATCAACATTACTTTGCGAGGTCGGCTTAACGAAGCTACCAATTCTTCGAGAGAATGTGTCCCAATAATGTTTTTACCTTTAGCCCTTCCATTGATAAATTCGTCAACTTTTGAAACTGTTCGGTTAAAAACAGCTACTGTAAAGCCTTTACTTTCCATATTCAGAACCAAATTCTCACCCATAACGGCAAGACCGATCAGCCCGATATCTGCTAATTTTTTCATACTCTTGTTTTTTTATACGTTTATCTTTTTACTCGTGCATTTCCTTCCCAGATGTTCCAGATCATTTCCTCGTCAACAGGTTGTGCATAATCGGTGAGGAATGTTGTTGCCAGTGCACCGCTTGCCCATGCAAATTGGATCCATTTTTCAGAGGGCCATTCTCTTAAGATGCTGTATAGCAGGCCGCCCACAAAGCCGTCGCCTCCCCCGATGCGATCCAGAACATTGATTTTTCTGGGTTTTATGACATGCCAATTATTATTTTCATAAACAATAGCGCCCCAGAGATGTTCATTTGCACTGATAACTTCTCGCAGCGTATTGGCAAAAACTGAAACCTCGGGATAGGTTTTATGTGCTTTTTTAATCATTTCCTTAAATGCATCGAGTTGGTCATCAATATCTTCACCTCCCGGATTGGGGCCTTTAATATCGAGACAAAGTTGAAAATCTTCTTCGTTCCCAATAAGAATATCCGACAACGAAGCAATTTCTTTGAATATAGCTGAAAGTTCGGTTTCGCGTCCTTTCCAGAATGAAGCCCGGTAATTAAGATCAAAAGAAATCAGTGTGCTGTGTTTTTTTGCAAAACGGGCGATCTCAAGACAAAAATTGCTTGTGTCGGGCGAAAGCGCAGCAATTAGTCCCGATAGATGAACTATTTGAATACCTTCCTGAGCGAAAATGCGCTCCAGGTTGAAATCTTTCACGTGTAATGTTCTTCCTACTTCTCCCGCACGATCATTATGTACCCGAGGACCTCTTAGTCCGAATCCGCTGTCGGCAATATTAAATTGATGGCGATAGCCCCATGGACCTCCCTGGGGAACTTCGGGACCTTCGAAATCCATATTTCTCCGTCGAAGGTCGGCTTTAATAAATTCGGCGATCGGACTATCTTTTACGAATGTGGTCAACACTTTTACCGGAAGTCCCAGATATGACGAAATACTCGCAACATTTGTTTCGGCACTGGTAGCCTGCATTTCGAAGTGTGTACTGCAATGAACGGGTTGGGCATTCACGGGTGTAATCCTCACGCCCATGCTTGTTGGCACAAGTAAAGAATATTTACAGCCTTTTTTTAATAATAACGACATATGATTTGTTTTTAAAGACTAAATGCATCAAAACCGCCGTCAACTACGGCAACCGTACCGGTTACAAATTTGGAAGCATCGCTTACCAAATAATGTAATGTTCCATGTAAATCTTCAGGAACGCCGAATCGCCTGAATGGCGTGTGCTGGATAATGGCTTTTCCTCTGTCTGAATATGAGCCATCAGGATTAGTCAAAAGCGTTCGGTTTTGTTCGGTAATAAAGAAACCGGGAGCAATTGCATTCACTCTGAAATTTTCTCCGAATTTTATGGCAAGTTCACCTGCCATGTATTTGGTAAAATTGGTAACCGCAGCTTTTGCTGCCGCATAGCCAACGACCCGGGTAAGAGGCCTGAGAGCAGCTTCCGATGAAATATTGATGATATTTCCCTGCTTATTGGCAACCATAATCTTGGCAAAGATGATGGTAGGTATTACTGTTCCCATCAGATTTAAATCCACAACTTTACGAAAATCGTCTATTTTCAGGTCAAAAATAGTACCATCGGGGCTGATGATTGCCCCGGGCATATTCCCGCCTGCAGCATTTATCAACACATCAATTCGGCCGTATTTTGCCACAATATCTTCTGCATTTTGTGCAAGTATGGCCTCATTGGTGACATCTGTTTGAAGAAAAATGGCTTCTCCCCCCTTCGCTTTTACTCGTTCGATCAATTCATTGCCTTTTTGCTTATTGCGAGCAAGAACAGCCATTTTTGCTCCGTGTGCTGCCAGATACTCTACCATTGATGATCCTAGAACACCGGTTCCTCCGGTAATCGCTATAACTTTGTTTTGAATGTTGAATAGTTCGTACATACTTTTATTTTTTATTGAACACTATTTATTTAGTTTTTCTTGATTTTTCGGACTCGATTTTCTTAAATCCTTTTTTAGTCGGTTTAAAAACGTTTTTTGCTGCACACCTTGTGTACGTACACAAAAGTATAAATATTCTCTATACTATTAGTGTATAAAATAATAAATATTGTTAATCTCTGGATATTCGGGTGTTAATTTCAAGTTTTGTTTTTGAGAACTAGGATATCGTATTCATTATTGTTTTTTGATTTCAAAATTCCTCTAAACTTTTAAGGATTAAAAAAATGCGGCGAAACTCATTATTTATTGTTAATAGCTTGGTTTCGTAATAATTGGTGAATGATTATTTTTCATTATATTTGTATGTTTATCTACTTGATAGAGGTGTTAAGATGCAAAGAATCAGGTATATTTTTATCATAATCTTGCTGACATTATTGTATGGGTGTGCGTCAGCTGTTAAAATTACGTCGGTTGTAGAAAAAAACAAAGATGGGAATTTCCTTGTAAAATGGGAAGTGAGCCCTGACCAAGAAGGGAAAATTAATATTTATTCTTCATCGTCGGATAGTTCGTTAGCCAATTTTGTACCGATAAAATCCAGTAGGATAGAAGATCAGTTTGCCTTGTTTAATCCTTCGGGTTTTGGCGTAAGGGAGTATTTTCTTTTAAAAACAGCCGGAACTACGTCGGGGATAGTGGCTAACCGTATTATCGATATGGATAATGTTAAAAATTTTCGGGATATTGGAGGATATTTTACCGTGAATGACGAACAAGTCCGGTGGGGGATGATTTACCGTTCGGGAGATCTAAGCAATGCCAACCTTTTTGATATGGAAAGAATAAAGAAACTGGGGATAAAAACGGTTATTGATTTTCGGTCGAAAGAAAATGCCGCGATCCATCCTTATATACTCCCTTCCGGCGTCCGAAAAATAAGTCTTCCTATGTCAATGGGGGAAGATACATTAAATCAGAAAATCGAAGACGGAAGCTTCACCCGAAGCGATGCCATTCGCTATGTCCAGGATATGTATGTCGGCATTGTAGAAAATTACAAGGATGAATTTTCGGAAATGTTCAATATTTTATGTGACGAAAATAGCTATCCGATATTATTATCGGAAGCACTTGGCAAGGATAGAGTGGGATTGGCTTCCTATTTTATACTTTATGCGTTGGGTGTTCCTCATTATATTATTGAGGAGGATTATATGCTTTCGAACGAAACCATCAATATAACAAAAGTGGTGGAAAACGCAGAAGGGTTTCCAGAATATATCCAAGAAGCATTAACGGCTGTTTTAACTGTTGACAAGGCATATTTGAATTATGTCATCGATCATATTCGACAAAAATATGGATCGGTTGATAATTTTATGGAAAAAGGACTTCATGTCACAACCGGTAAAAAAAATTTATTGAGAAAATATCTTCTTTATAATCTTAATTTCAAATAAAATGTATCTGTTGTTAATCAATCCGTCATAAAATACAAACCGTAAGGGAACCCGTTCCATACTTTATATTATAAACAGCTAATTGAACAGCATATTGTAAAATATTTTGGCGAAAACTTTATTTATTGAGGGTTGTTATAAATGCAATTCCTTTTCCTATCGCGATAGGAAAAGGGGAAGCCACATAAACGGACAAAATTAATATAGTTACTATGAAAAAAAAGCTTCTAATTAGAGATCTTACGTTAAGAGACGGTCAGCAATCTTCTTTTGCAACCCGGATGACGCAGTCGCAGATAGACCGCGTTTTACCTTATTATAAATATGCAGCATTTTATGCGATGGAAGTATGGGGTGGTGCTGTTCCTGATGCAGTAATGCGTTATTTGGGCGAGAATCCGTGGGATAGATTAAAAAAAATCAGTGACGCTATAGGTGATTCATCAAAATTGGCCGCACTTTCAAGAGGAAGAAATCTGTTTGGTTATGCTCCTTATCCCGACGAAATAATCGACGGTTTTTTTAAGAATGCCGTGGAATGTGGTTTGGATATCATGCGCATTTTCGATGCTCTGAATGATGTTGACAATATCAAATCGAGTGTGAAATCCATTAAGAAATACGGTGGATTGGCCGATTGTGCGGTTTGTTATACGATCGATCCAAAATACGGGGATGAAGAGGATGAATCGGGGAAAAAGAAAGGAATTATAGGGATTTTCGCGAAGAAAAAAACGGAAGGAACCAAACGACACAAGGAAGTGTTTACCGATGACTATTTTGTAAATAAGGCAAAAGAAATGGAAGCATTGGGTGCAGATATCATTACCATTAAAGACATGAGCGGACTGATTTCGCCTTCTCGTGTTTCATCTCTGGTGCCTTTATTCAAGCAGCAACTCCATGTCCCAGTTGATTTTCATACGCACTGTACCCCTGGGTACGGATTGGCATCTGTTCTTACGGCAATTATGAAAGGTGCCGACATTGTGGATACCAACATCTGGTATTTTGCGGGAGGGCCGGCCGCACCTGCTATTGAACTGATCTATATTTTTTGCAAAAAATTGGGTATAGACATAGGGGTTAATATGGATGCAGTGGCTAAAATCAACAACGAACTTTATGAAATACGGAAAGAGCTTGCTGCTTATGATACAGTGAAACAATTTCCTAAAGCATTTAATCCTTTATCTGATACGTTGCCTCCTGAAATCGAGAGGGAATTCGACAACGCCATTGAAGCGGTGAACAAAAATGACGAAAATGCGTTGCTCGATGCGTGTCATGCTATAGAAGCTTATTTTGGTTTTCCAAAACCGAACGAACAAGTGAAGAATGCCGAAATACCGGGAGGTATGTATACTAATATGATAGCCCAGTTGAAAGAACTCAACGAAATGGATATTTTGGATGATGCCCTGAAATTGATTCCCAGTGTACGGTTGGATGCCGGTTTACCACCCTTGGTAACGCCAACGAGTCAAATTATTGGCGTTCAAGCAGTGAGATCTGCTATCAATCTTAAACATGGGCGTCCAAAATATCAGAATCCCTCCAATCAGTTTATAGCTTTAGTAAAAGGCGAATATGGGAAAACACCCGTTCCGATTGATCCCGACTTCAGAAAGCTAATCACCGGATCAGCGGAAGAAGTTCCCTACGATACTTCCAACTATAAACGGCAGGACAATCCCGTTTTACCCGAATTCGGTGGTGTTCGTTTGGCTAAAGACGAAAAAGAAGAACTTTTGCTGGAGTTGTTCCCTACGGTAGCTGCATCATTCTTGAGAGAACAACGCAAAAAAGAATATTTGGCAGCTCATCCGGAAAAAGTTGGTGAAAAGGAAGAGTCTTCAAAAGTAGAACCTCAACCTCAAACTCAAAATAAAGAAAACGCTAAACAGGGAAATGTCATGACAAGTCCTATGCCCGGAAATATTGTTAAAATTCTGGTGAACGAAGGAGATACAGTGAAAAGAGGAGATGCGCTTCTGATATTGGAAGCGATGAAAATGGAAAACACTATTCCTTCTGAATTTTCAGGTAAAGTCTCACGGGTATATGTAAAGAAAGGAGATAATGTAGGAGCCGGGCAACCATTGGTTGAAATCGTTTAAAATAATTATCAATAGAGTTATAGGAAAGCCGGGGATGGATATCTCCGGCTTTTTATTGATTCTACAAAATTTTTTGTCGTTATGCTATGCATTAACATTTTCACCTACTTGTGTTTTATAATATTTTTGTATTTTTGGGGTCGGTTACTTACAAAAATAAAAAATAATGATGCAAAACGCAAAAAATACTATCGCTGAATTTGAAGAAATTTATCTTTCTTTTTATCCACGGTTGAAACGTTTTGCTCAAGAATATGTTATTCGTGAAGCCGATGCCGAAAATATTGTTCAGGATGTCTTTCTCGATCTTTGGGAGCGAAAGGTATTTGTTTTGAGTTCTGTTAATTTAGCGTCATATCTTTTTACAACCATTAAAAACAAATGTATCGATTTCCTTCGCCATCGAATGGTTATGCAAAATGCAGCAAATAAGATGCAGGAAGAATATGAGTTGGCTTTGCAGATGAAATTTCAATCCCTGGAAGCGTTTGATGAACATATTTTTTCAAATACTGACATGGAAGCGGTTATTGCTAATGCCATTCAATCGTTGCCGGAGAAATGCCGTCAGATTTTCGTTATGAATAAAATTGAAGGGAAAAAACAAAAAACAATTGCTGAAGAATTAGATATTTCTGTTCATACCGTTGAAAGTCAAATGGCAATAGCTTACCGTAAGTTAAAAGAAATATTAAAAGACTACCAACCTTTGTTCATTTTTCTCTTCATTTAAATAATTTTTTTGATTTTCTTTGGCGGATTTTTGTGGGTGGTTCGTTATAATAATACAAGAAGGATGGAAAAATGGATGACCGCTTGCTGAAATATTTTCTCGGAGAACTCGATGATTCGGACCAGCTGCAGTTATTGAAGCAGATCAATAGTGATGAATCGTTGAAGAGAGAATATATCCGGTTGCAAAATATTTTTGCTTTATCCCATCTTGCCAAGCATGAAGGGGATGAGGAAGCAGCTCGAGTGAGTTTTCGGCAGTTTGTTCGCCGCGTTGAGGCCAAACGAAGAAGGGAATTCATTAAATCACTTGGGAAAATTGCAGCTTTTGCACTTGTGCTCATTACCTCTACTGTTTTTTTAACCTTATATTTTTCCAAAAACAACGTTCGCGAAATAGCAACCAATACGTTGTATGTCCCTGCGGGGCAAAGGGCACAGATAACGCTACAAGACGGAACGACCGTATGGCTCAATGCCCAATCCACATTGACTTATCCTTCGCATTTTGCAGGTAAAGAACGAAAAGTCACCCTAACCGGAGAGGCATTTTTTGATGTGGCGAAAAATCCCCATAAACCTTTTATTGTTGAATCACAAGATATTCGATTAAAGGTGCTGGGAACACAATTCAATGTATATAATTATCCCAAAACGGGCTATTCTCGAATTGCTCTGGTTGAAGGCTCTGTAAAGATTTCTTGGAATGCTAACGAATCCGATCATGTTATGTTGAAACCTAGTCAAGAACTTGTCCTGCAAGGGGGGAAAGCATCTATATCCGAAATAACGAATCCAAATTATTTTCTTTGGAAAGACGGTATTTATTGTTTTGAAAATGAACGGCTGCTCGATATCATCGAACAATTGCAACTTTATTATGATGTGACTATTCGGGTGGAAGACCCGGAAATTTTCAACGTAAGATATACCGGAAAATTCCGTCAACGCGACGGTGTCGATGAAATTCTGCGGATCATCCGAAAAATACATCCTTTCAACATTGAAAAAGATATCGATAATAATATCATCACATTAAGCAAATAAAATTACTAATTCATTAAAATAATATGCCTATGAGAAAAAAGCAGTCGTGAAAACAAGAAAGGCGACAAGTGCGGCCACACTCATCGCCTTAAAAAAGCAAACACCTAATATCTATTTAGTATTCACTTTAATATCACAAAGATATGAAAATAAAATTTCTAACAACACCTTATTTAATAAAAAACAAAACCTTTAAAGGAATCTTTCGAATCATGAAAATTTGTTTTATTCTTTTGTTTGTTTTCTCTTTTCAGTTGATGGCCTTGAACACAGAAGCGCAGGAAGCGGTGATTGAGTTGGAGACGAATTCGATAACCATAGGTCAACTTATAGAGGAAATTGAAAAGCAAACCGATTATTTGGTGGTTTACAGCAATCGGGAAGTCGATGCCAACCGTAAAGTAACTCTTCGGAAGAAATCGGACAACGTATCGGCGTATCTTAATGAAGCATTTGCGGGAACCGATATCGGCTACGATTTTGAGAATAACTACATTGTGCTGATGAAAAAAGCCAACCGAAATGCCTCCACTGTTGCCGAAATGATCCGTTCTGCCCAGCAGCAAGGCAAAACGATAACGGGAAAAGTTGTCGACGCCAATGGAGAACCGATTATTGGAGCTACAATTTTGATAAAAGGCACCAGTCAGGGAACCGTCACCAATATGAATGGGAATTATACGTTAACGAATGTACCGGAAGACGCTATTCTTCAATTCAGTTATGTTGGGATGGAGCCACAGGAAATTTTCGTTGAAGGTAAGAAGGTCATTAATGTTACCATGAAAGAAATTGCAGAACTTCTTGAGGAAGTTGTGGTGATTGGGTATGGCAGCATAGAAAAAAATAAAATAACCAGTGCCATAACAAATATTAAACCAAAGGATTTCAATAAGGGCAATATTAATAATCCAGCTCAACTATTACAAGGGAAAGTGTCTGGTTTGAGTATTGTATCTCCTCAGGGAAATCCCAATGGAACATATGATATTCGTTTACGCGGATTATCTACAATTGGCGCTAATACAGAACCTCTGATTATAATAGATGGCGTTGTAGGAGCCGATATCAATAGCGTTGATCCGTCTGATATTGCAAGTATGGATGTTTTGAAAGATGGCGGAGCAGCTGCTATATACGGAACCAGAGGTTCAAGTGGAGTAATTATTATAACAACAAAAACAGGGATGAAAGGTTTCGATTCAGTAAGTTATAACGGATATATTTCTTTAGAGAATATGGATAGATCTCTCCCTGTTATGAGCCGTAGTGAGTATCTCGAATATGGAGGAACAGATTATGGGAGTTCTACAGATTGGATGGATGAGATTACGAGAACGGCATTTTCTCATGTGCATAACCTATCAATTTCGGGAGGGACTCCGAAAACGTCTTATATGGGATCTATAAATTATCGGGATATAGAGGGAATTGTTCCTAAAACAGGTTATAATCAAATTGGTGGACGACTTAATTTGACCCAAAAACTACTTAACGATCGGCTCAATATAGGCTTAAACCTTGTATTACAAAATAAAAATGCAAAAATCGGATTTGACGATGTTTTTAGATCTGCGATAGTGATGCCTCCAACGGCACCAGTGTATGGAGAAGATGAAGAATATGATATATATGGCGGGTATTTTCAAAATCGAGCACATGAACTATTTAATCCGGTAGCTATCATTAATCAGAATCAAAATATCAGGAAGACGGATAGAGTCACTTATAATATACAGGGAGATCTTCAGATTACAGAGGATATTACTGCTTCCATTCGATATGCTCATAATAATGAAAATATTAAAAATGGTCAATATATTAGCAAACATAGTCTTTATGGAAGTGGAATAGATCGGAATGGATTGGCTTCCCAAAGTAGTTATAATAATAAAAATGACTTGTTTGAACTTACGGGTAATTATCTGAAATCAATTAATCTAATGAACGTAAATACTTTGATCGGATATTCATATCAGAATTTCGTATCGGAATATTTTTATGTACAAGCCGGAAATTTTCTCACCGATAAATTCTCTTTTAATAATTTAGCTGCGGCCCGGGATTTTGCTGATGGGAAAGCAAGGGGCGAAAGTAATAAAGAATCCAATAAATTGATTGCTTTCTTTGGACGAATCAATTTAAGTTATGATAATACATATTTTTTAATGGCTTCGCTTCGTCATGAAGGGTCTTCCCGTTTTGGAGATGGGAATAAGTGGGGTAATTTTGCGGGATTAAGCGCAGGCGTGGATATTAACCGTATTTTAAGAATTCCGTACATGGATCAACTGAAATTGCGGGGAAGTTACGGACTAACAGGAGCATTGCCGGCCCAAAGCTATTTATCGAAACAAATATATGGGCCGGGGAGTAATCTTGAATATTATTTCTACAAAAATCAATTTACACCGGTCTATTCACCTCAAAGTAATCCCAATCCGGATCTTAAATGGGAAACAAAATCGGAAATAGATTTCGGGATTGATTTCAGTATGTTCAACTCCCGTTTAACAGCTAGTCTTGACTACTATAACCGTAAAACATCGGATGCTCTTATTACATTAAATGTACCTGTGCCTCCCAATTTATATCCAACATCGGTCTTGAATGCGGGAAAACTACAAAACCGAGGATTTGAATTAGGTATGAGTTATGATGTGATTAAAACAAATAATTTTTCGTGGAATACTCAATTAACATATTCAACAAACTCTTCGAAGATTATTTCACTTTCAATCGGTGATATCCAATACGGAGTTAGGGAGGTGGGAGGATTACCGGCGCCTCTTACAGGAAACGTGGTGCGAGTTCAAGAAGGGAAACCATTGGGACAGATGATTGGCTGGATATATGAGGGGGTTAATAGTGATGGTTCTTACAAATTGAAGGATTTGGATAACAATGGAGTAATTAACGAACTCGACGTAGATGTAATCGGACGAGGACTACCCAAAGGCGAATTTGGATTTGGGAATACTTTTACTTATAAAAATTTTGATTTGAACTTTTTCTTTAGGGGTGTATATGGGCATGATTTGGTCAATCTCCACCGTACAATGTTTGAACAAATATCGCGTATAAGCACTTATAACCTGATTAAAACCAAATATTTTCAACCCGAATATAAGGGACCGGTCGCATACAATAGTCATTATGTGGAAAATGCTTCTTTTATTAAGTTGGACAACTTATCCTTAGGATACAATTTCAAATTACCACCTCAATCAGTTATTTCTCAAGTAAGATTATATCTTACAGGACAAAATCTATTTTATATTACGAATTATTCCGGAGTTGACCCTGAACCCCGTTATTCTTATGGCGGAAATGTACTTGCTCCGGGAATTGAACCCCTTAATAGTTGGGTAACAACCCGGCCAATTACTTTAGGCATTAATCTAACTTTTTAAAAAATTAACTTTATGGATATTATAAATACAGTTTATCTGTCTGCTAAAAAGATAACTCTTTTTTCCGGATTAATTTCTTTACTCTTTAGCTTGTCTTGTACAAATCTGGATGAAACCCTATACAGCCAGTTAGATAATGACAATTTTCTGCAGACAGAAGAAGAAATTTCTTCAGCATTAGGGGCGGTTTATAGTGGCTTAAGAACATTCCAGAAGAATGATCATTTGTGGACGATTTATTGTACGACGGACGAAGTCGCTATCCCAGGTAGAACTGGAGGTGATTGGGCTGGCGATGGTCAAGATCAGCAAATGACCGACCATACATGGATTTCCAATAATCGTTTCTTTGAAGGTACATGGTTAGCATTTTTTGCCCAAGTCAATACATGCAATCGATTAATATATCAATTAGAACAAATTGACCCTCAAAAATACTCTGCTTATATCTCCGAAGTGAAAATAGTAAGAGCATTATGGTATTTATGGTTGATTGATATGTGGGGAAATGTTCCGATTGTGGATCGATTTGATGTTCCTGAAGGATATTTACCCTCAACTAATAGTAGAAAAGAAATATATAATTTTATAGAAAAAGAGATAAACGAAAATATCTCCAATCTTACAAAAGAGAAGAGTTCTATAACTTATGCAAGGGCTGATTATTGGACCGCAAAAGCTATTTTGGCAAAATTATATCTTAATGCTGAAGTATATACAGGAGTTGCTGAATACCAGAAGGCATTAGATGCTTGTAACGACATCATCAATTCCAATATATTTAGCATGACCAATACTTATAGCGAAAACTTCATATCGAAAAATGAAAGTTCAACAGAAGCAATATTTGCAATTCCTTTCGATGATATATATACCCCATGGGGTTGGATATTACCCCTTGTTTCGTTACACTATGCCAGTCAGCAAACATTCAATTTGACAAATGGACCATGGAATGGGCTTTCTGTTCAAACAGAGTTTTTTTATTTGTATGAAGATGATGACATACGAAAACAAAACAATTTTCTTTGGGGGGCGCAATATACTTCAACAGGTGAGCCATTGATCGATAATGGATATGAGAAAGATTTGGATCCCGATGGGCCTCAGATCCATTTTACACCGGAGTTTGTCTCTCTGTACAACACCATACGCCAATCGGGGGTAAGAATAAAAAAATGGGAAATTGAGATGGGAGGAAATGGTTTCTTAAATAGTGATTTCTTTGTTTTTCGTTATACTGATATCTTATTAATGAAAGCTGAAATTTTGTGGCGTATGAATCCTTCTAATTCAGAAGCTCTTGAAATAGTAAATCAAATTAGAGCAAGAGCCGGTGTTGCTCCATTTTCAGTACTTAGTGAAAAGGATCTGCTTGATGAACGTGGGCGTGAATTGTTCTTAGAAGGTTGGCGCAGATCGGATATGATCAGGTTTGGAAAATACAATGCCCCGACGATCTTTAAACCGTATGTAAGCGAAGATTTCAGGCGTTTATATCCAATTCCTAAAAATCAATTGGATGCTAATCCGAATCTAAAACAGAATCCTGGTTATTAATTGTTTAATTTAATTTAAAATACCCTACAACCCTCAGAATCTAATCTTAAACTGAGGGTTGTAAATCTTACAATATTAAAAGTATGAGAAATAGAAAGATAATTATTTTGATCTTAGCAATATTTTCAGGAGTAACGATATTTGGGTTGGAAGCACGCGATAGTCCTTTTACAAGAAAAGGGACAGGGCCTCGTTATTGGATTTCCTATGAATATTGCTGGGTCAATAATACGGCTATACCTGAAGATCGATGGAAAGCAAATATTGACTGGATAGCCTCAGATTTCAAAAAATACGGATATGATATGGTTTGTAACGATGGATGGGTAGAAGCTGCACAAACAATTAATAAGGACGGCTATATCGTAAAATATAATGATGACTGGCAACACGGGTTCAGCTACTGGGCTGATTATTTGGCAAAAAAAGAGATGAAACTTGGCGTATATTACAATCCTTTGTGGATGACAAAAGCCGCTTTTCAGCAGAATGGGATTATAAAAGGTACAAATATTCAGGCTCAGGAAATTGTTGGAGATATTTCCTTCAATGAACCTTTATATTGGGTTGATGTAGACAAACCGGGAGCGAAAGAATGGATACAAGGGTATGTTAGGTATTTTATTGAATCAGGTGCGAACTATTTGCGAATTGATTTTTTGGAAAATTATGAGAGAAACTATGGGGTTGTAAAATATATAAAAGCCCTTCAATGGATAAAAGAGGCTGCAGGAAATGATTTGTTTATAAGCCTAGTGATGCCCAATTGTTTTGACCATGCACGAAATGAGTTGCAATATGGGGATATGATACGTATTGATGATGACTGCTTTGATGGAGGATGGGAATTTGTAAGCAACCGAAGGAGAGGAGAACAAAAGGCGCTTTGGCCCCAATACGGAAATGCTTTTGACGGGTTTATCGGTTTTGCCGATATTGGAGGTAGAGGGCAAATGATATTAGATGGAGATTTAATGCGTTTGAATACTATGGCTAATGATAAAGAACGAAAGTTTTTATTTTCTCTAATGGTCATTAGCGGCTCTTCTTTGGCAATTGGTGATCAATTCGACACAATAGGAGAAAGCTCTTGGATATACCAAAATACTGAATTGCTGGATCTTAATGATAAAGGATTCGTAGCAAAGCCATTAAGTTTTAATCATAAAGATATTGAAAAAAGCTCTATCTGGGCAGGGCAATTACCAAACGGAGATTGGGTTGTTGGCTTATTTAACAGAGAAGATACCAAGCAAATTAGAAGTATTGATTTCGAAAAAGAATTAGGGATAGAAGGAGGCGTGGCTCAAAATGTCAGGTGTCTTTGGCAACACACCGATTTAGGTCCTCAAATAGGAGGCTATTTAGTTGAACTGGAACCTCATGAATGCCAAATTATCAAAATAGAGACTCTCAATCGTAAATATGAAACAGAATTTGCTTCAATGATTGACGTATATAAAAGCTCTTTAAATTTCAGATATAGCGGTAATGGATATGTGTCAGGATTTGATAAAGATGGGAAGGTATTAACCGTTGTTGAAATTCCACAAGATGGGATGTATCAATTACAAATCAGATATGGGAATTCATCAGGAGTAACAGCTACTAGCAGTCTTTATATCAATGATCAGAAATACAGGGAACAATTATGTATGCCCAATTTAAAAAATAGAAATGAATGGGATAATCTAAAGGTAGAAGTCTTTCTTAAAACTGGTATAAATTATATACATATCCAGAAGGATAAGTATGATAACGGTTTATTTAATATTGATTTTATTAAAATAAAATAGTTATCTTATACTATAATCAAATTAAGAGCATAGTACGTTTAGGTTTTAAAAAAGAAAATGAAGATAGTTGTAAGCTACCCCTTTTTAGGACAGTCTTTGATTACAAGGCGATGGAAGCCTTAGCGCCGGAGCAGTTAAAATCCGGCAAGACTTTATTAGGGAAAGGGGGAGCTTTTGGTCCACTTTTGGAGAAAATTTAAACGCCGCACTTGAAGGCGAGATGGATGCCCACATGGATTTCGAAGAGCGATCTTTAGGCAATCGTTGAAATGGCTATATGAGCAAACAGGTTAAAACCGGGATGGGGGAAATAACAGTCCACACTCCCCACGACCGCGATTTGAATTTACAATCTCGGGGAGTAAAAGATATTCTGATAGCCTGTACGGACAATCTCTCAATCTCTCCGGTTTTTCGAATGCCATCCGGCGCATCATTTACACCACCAACATGGTAGAGGAATACCACCGCCAAATATGCAAAGTGACTAAGAATAAGGGCGTTGTCCCAAACGATACGGCATTGGAAAAGTTGGTCTGCTCGGCTTATCGCAACATCCGTAAAAAATGGACAATGCCTCTCTCTAACCGGGGGCAAACCGCTCAACAATCGGCAATTAAATTTTCTGACAGATTTAAACTTTTCGAATGATGCGAGAAGCCAATATTTTTTGTAATTTTATCCCGACCAACAAAACTCCGAACAAAGCATTCCCCTTTAATAAAAAAAGGAGCGGAGTTGTAAGAAAATAATTCTTGACACAGTTTAATTTACGCTACCCTCGATTTTCCCGCGTGGAATGTCAACGGGATATGTCAGGTCCACAACATTCCCTACACGTATTGCATTACCTCGCTACCCCAACTATTGAAAGATGCCGGTTATCATACCATTCATTGTGGTAAAGCGCATTGGGGTGCTGTTGACATGCCGGGAGAGAATCCTTATCATTTCGGATTCGAAGTCAATATTGCGGGTCATGCAGGAGGAGGTGTTGCGAGCTATTTGGGAACAAACAATTTTGGAAATCGTACCGACGGGGAACCCTCTCCCTTACAAGCTGTCCCCGGATTAAAAGAGTATTGGGGAAAAGATATCTTTTTGACCGAAGCATTAACGCTTGAAGCCCTGAAAGCCTTGGATAAGGCTAAAAAGCTAGGGCAGCCGTTTTATTTATACCTATCGCACTATGCAGTTCATATTCCCATTGATCGCGATAAGCGTTTTTATTCCAAATACCTCGAAGCCGGTCTTTCGGAAAAAGAAGCAGCCTACGCGGCGTTGCTTGAGGGAATGGATAAAAGCTTGGGAGATATTTTGGATTGGCTCGAAAAGAATGGGGAAGATAAGAACACTGTTGTTATTTTCATGTCAGACAATGGCGGTTTTTCTACCGATACGGCGTGGCGCGATCCACCTTTGCATACACAAAATGCTCCGCTCAACAGTGGAAAAGGATCGGCATACGAAGGGGGTATTCGTGTTCCGATGATCGTTAAATGGCCGGGAACGGTAAAACCCGGAACAACATGCGGAAGTTATCTTATTATCGAGGATTTCTTTCCTTCGATATTGGAAATGGCCGAGATAACGAAACTCAGAACGGTTCAGCCTATAGACGGTAAAAGTTTTGTGCCTCTTTTGAAAGGAACGGGCGACCCAAGCAAAGGGCGAAACTTGTATTGGAATTATCCGAATTTGTGGGGGAACGAGGGACCCGGTATTGGTCCTACCTGTACGATACGTAGTGGCGATTGGAAACTGATATACTATTATCAAACGGGGGAAAAAGAGTTGTTTAACATTCGCAACGATATTGGAGAAAAGCAAAATTTGGCTGCCCAACATCCGGCAATTGTAAAAAAATTATCGAAAGATCTTGGGCAATATCTAAGGAAAGTAAAAGCCCAACGTCCTACTTTCAAATCTACGGGGAAATCTTGTCCGTGGCCGGATGAGGTCTAGCAATGCTATTATAACAAGCCCTAAAAGATATACAAGAAACAGTTGGAGTTCAGTTTATTTCAAAATTATAAACAACACTATAAAAAAGAGGATGATGAGAACGAAAAGAATTTTAGAGGTTATGGTATGTTTTGTCTTTTTTGCTCATTTCAGTCTGTATGCCGGGACTAAAGCCAAGCATGTGATTTTGATCGGACTGGATGGGTGGGGCTCGTACAGTGTAGAAAAAGCCGATATGCCGGTTGTCAAGAAACTGATGGGTGAGGGGGCATATACGTTAAAAAAAAGGGCAGTATTGCCTTCATCGAGTGCGGTAAATTGGGCATCGATGTTCATGGGAGCCTGTCCCGAGTTGCACGGCTATACCGAGTGGGGCTCTCGGACACCCGAAATACCTTCACGGGAGGTTACCCGTCACGGGATATTTCCCACGATATTCAGTTTACTCCGCGAGGCCGATTCCAAAGCCGAGATCGGATGTTTATACGAATGGGACGGGATCAAATACCTGGTGGATACGTTGTCGTTGAATTATCATGCCGGGGCATCAGATTACGAAAAATTTCCGACGTCATTGTCCGAGATGGCCGTAAAATACATGAAAGAGAAAAGGCCGAATCTTCTGGCCGTTGTTTTCGATAATCCGGATCATGTAGGTCATGCCGACGGACACGACACGCCGGCCTATTATGCCAAACTTGCGGAACTGGACGGTTATATCGGACAGATTGTGGAAGCCGCCAAAGAAGCAGGCATATGGGACGATACCATCATCATTTTAAGTGTCGATCACGGAGGTATCGGTAAAGGTCATGGTGGGAAGACGCTTCAGGAGCTTGAAACACCATTTATTGTTGCGGGGAAGAACGTCAAACGGATTCCGGAATTTAAGGAGAGCATGATGCAATTCGATATAGCCGCAACCATTGCCTACATTTTCGATCTGAAAACCCCGCAGGTGTGGATCGGACGACCGATGAAACACGTATTCAAATAAAAAGAAGCGGTATTCAGATCTTGCAGATGGAATGATAAATGCTGAACAGGAACAACATAAATTGAAAATATTTTGATAGCTTCAAGGGAATGCGTATTTTTATTGCGTAAGTCTTGCGTTTTGTGGTACGAACCTCGGAGTTATGGATAATTGTTAATAGCAGAATTCAAGATCACCCAAGAGGGGTTTTAGAGGCATTTCTTCGCTCCTTGTTCGCTCTTCCTTCGCTCTTTGTTCGCTTCAAGCCAGGAAGAGCAACTCAGGATTCCGCAGGTTGATGATGTGTGAAACCCGCATGCTCACTGCATAAACCGCACGATTGTCGTGTAGACTTGGTGCAAGGCTGATGCAAGCATGGAGCGAGGAAGGAGCGGAGAAGGTGCAGCCTTGGTACGGAGAAGGTGTCTTGTAATATGCAACATGCAACAAGCAGGTGAACGCAATGCGAAGCAGAAGAAACCGATTTCAATTAGCAACAGGAATGGGGGTTATCTTTGCTGCCGTTTGAAGTGACAAATCCGCGAAGAGAGGAACATAGGAAATAGAATTCATATTCATGTAAGCTTTATGTGTAGATTCAAATTTTTATTTGCAGGTTTAGGGTTGAGCACTTTTCCCCTGTTGCCTGTCGAAGCGCAGCAAAAACCCAACATCGTGCTCATTTATGCCGACGATTTGGGATTCGGCGATTCGTCGTGTTACGGGGCAACGCGAGTGCATACGCCTCATGTGGACGCTTTGGCGCAAGACGGCATTCGTTTCGTGAATGCCCATTCGGCTGCTGCCACCAGCACGCCGTCGCGTTACGGGCTGTTTACGGGAGAATACCCCTGGCGGAGGAAAGGCACGGGTATAGCAGCCGGCGATGCAGCACTGATTATCCATCCGGAGCGTAACACCCTACCCAAGATGCTTCAGGAAGCGGGCTACACGACAGCAGCGGTGGGCAAATGGCACCTGGGATTGGGCAAGGAAACAGGGAAGCAGAATTGGAACGGTTTGATAACACCCGGACCGCGTGAGATTGGTTTCGATTATTCCTACATCATGGCAGCCACAGCCGACCGTGTACCGTGCGTTTTTGTGGAAAATCAGCGAGTGGCCAATCTCGATCCGCGAGATCCGATACAGGTGAGCTATACGAAAAACTTTCCCGGCGAACCCACCGGTAAGGACAATCCGGAGTTGCTGACGAAACTGAAACCCAGTCACGGTCACGACATGAGCATTGTGAACGGGATTTCGCGCATCGGATACATGAAAGGCTGCAAATCGGCCTTGTGGGAAGATGAACACATAGCCGACAGCGTTACGGCTCATGCCGTACAGTTCATCGAAGAGAACAAAGGCAGGCCTTTTTTTCTGTATTTCGGGACGAACGATGTTCATGTTCCGCGTTATCCCCATCCGCGTTTTTGGGGGCAGACCGACATGGGACTTCGCGGCGATGCCATCGTGCAGTTCGACTGGTCGGTTGGCGAAATCGTCAAAGCCTTGGAAAGGGCAGGGATTCGCGACAATACGCTGATCATCGTCACGAGCGACAACGGTCCGGTTGTAGACGACGGTTATGCCGATCAGGCGGTAGAAAAGCTGAAGAATCACAAGCCGTGGGGGCCGTTTCGCGGAGGGAAATACAGTGCTTACGAGGCCGGCACGCGTGTCCCGTTCATCGTGAATTGGCAGGGGAAGACAAGAGCGAAGGAATCGTCGGCACTTGTTTCCCAGATCGATATGCCGGCGACATTGGCACGATTGGCAGGCGTGGATATTACCGTGAAGGAAGTTGGGGACAGCCGGGATCAGCTCGATGCCTGGTTGGGGCATGACGAAAAGGGACGCGATTACGTTATCGGTGCGGCAAGCACGTTGACCGTGCTCACCCGGCACTGGAAATACATAGAGCCCCAGGATGGCTCCTCTTACAATCCTTTCACCAACACCGAGTTGGGGAACGATCCGCAGGATCAGCTTTACGATATAGTGCACGACCGGGGCGAATACGACAATGTTGCTGCCGGCAATCCGTTGGTTGTGCGTTTCATGAAGGAGATTCTCCGGGAAGAGAAAGCCAAGGGAATCGGTATGGAATTGTGATCGATGGGTATTTTTCATAAATTTCACGCAAACGAGCAAATTAGGGAAAGCTTGGAGGGGGAAAAAATGATAGACCCCGGTTTTGGAGAATACCCTTTATTTTAAAGGGATATTTCGAGAGAATCGGGAGTTATGGAATAGGGTTGGCAGGGTAGGACATGAGTTTAAAGAATAAACAAAAAAAATAGACGCGAAGAGCATTTCAAACAGGTTGACAAACAGTTTTTTTAGAATATTTAGCAAATAGGAATATGCCCGATTGGGAAATTTCCAATACCTTAGCAAGGTAATGCATTGCGACAAGAGTTGTTAAAATTCCCGAAGAAATAAATTAATGGGGACAGGTTCCCCGATTTTAATGAAACGACTTTTATTTTTTGTATTGATAGCGGTGGTTGGATGGTCATGTTCCGGTAGGGGATGGACTTCCGACGAAGATGCCTTAATCGTTTATCCACGTGAGGGCAAAGCTAAAGCTGTGAAGATAGAGCCTTTTGATGACGATATCATCAGCGTTTCGGCAACTCCCGACAAATTCGATGATGAGCCGAGTCTTGTAGTGTTGCCTAAAACAAAGAAAGTGCCCTTTACAGTCGCAGAAAAAGGAGAATTCTTGTTATTAACCACTTCGAGATTACAGGTGGAGATATCAAGAACCTCAGGAACGGTGCGTTTTTTGGATTTGAGCGGGAACGCGATTCTTCAGGAACAAGCCGGGGGAAGAACGTTTAAGGCTATGCAGGTTGACGGCGTTAAAGGTTACGAATTGCGGCAGATTTTCGAATCTTCGGACGATGAGGCCATTTATGGTTTGGGTCAGCATCAAGCCCACGAAATGAATTATAAGGGCAAAAATGAGGAGCTTTTCCAGTATAATACCAAAGTTTCCATTCCTTTCATTGTTTCTACCAAGAACTATGGATTACTGTGGGATAATTATTCCTTGACGCGTTATGGCGATCCACGTCCTTATGGACAGATAAACCAATTTAAACTTTACGATACCGATGGCAAGGAGGGCCGACTGACGGCTACTTACATCGATAATGTCGCAACCAATCATGTGTTTATCGTGCGAAACGAAAGCACGATCGATTATGAAAATCTGGAGACGGTTAAAAATTTTCCTGATGGGATGGATTTCAATAATGCCAAAATTACCTGGGAGGGTGATATTGAACCGCTCGAAGATGGTGTTTATCGTTTTCTTCTTTATTATGCCGGTTATACGAAAATTTGGATCGATGATGAGTTGAAGGCCGATCGCTGGCGGACGGCATGGAATCCTTCGGTAGCCAAATTTCAGGTCGATATGCAAACCGGTAAAAAATACCATCTCAAGTTGGAGTGGATTCCCGACGGAGGCGTGTCTTATATCGGACTGAAAGCGCTTTCGCCTGTCGATCCTGAAATGCAGAAAAACATCTCTTTTTATTCCGAAATGGGTAACCGGATCGATTATTATTTTATGACGGGCGACAATATGGATGGTGTGATAGCCAATTACCGTGAGCTTACGGGAAAAGCGCAAGTCATGCCGAAATGGGCTATGGGTTTCTGGCAGAGCCGGGAGCGATATAAAACACAGGATGAACTGCTTGGCACATTAAACGAATTCAGAAAACGCCGCATCCCTATCGATAATATCGTTCAAGACTGGTTTTACTGGAAAGCAGATCAATGGGGAAGTCATGAGTTCGATCCGGAGCGTTTTCCCGATCCAAAAGGTATGGTTGATAAGGTGCACGAACAACATGCGCACATTATGATTTCGGTGTGGCCTAAATTTTATCTCGGAACCGAACATTTTGATGAGTTCGACCGAAACGGTTGGATGTACCGAAAGGCCATAGAGGACAGCATTCGCGACTGGGTATATCCGGGATACATAGGATCTTTTTACGATGCATATGCTCCGGCCGCACGGCAATTGTTCTGGCAGCAGATTCATGAGCACCTCTATCCTCTGGGCATGGATGCTTGGTGGCTTGATGCTACCGAACCCGATATTCTTTCCAATGCAAGTGTCGACTATCGGAAAGCTTTAATGAGCCCCACCTTTTATGGTCCTTCCACAGCATATTTCAATGCTTATGCACTGATGAATGCCCAAGGGGTTTATGAGGGGCAACGGCGTGATGGAAAAGGAGAACGGGTGTTTATTCTTACCCGTTCGGGTTTTGCTGGAATGCAACGTTACGGAACGGCTACATGGAGCGGCGATATAGGGACAGTTTGGGAAGACATGAAAGCGCAGATTCCTGCCGGGATTAACTTTTCTATGTCGGGATTACCCTATTGGACAATGGATATTGGTGGGTTTTGCGTGGAAAAACGGTATGAAAATGCAAAGGAAGGGAGTGAAGATTTGAACGAGTGGAGAGAACTTAATACACGCTGGTATCAGTTTGGTGCATTTGCTCCTCTTTTCCGCGTGCATGGGCAATACCCCTATCGAGAAATTTTTCATATTGCATCCGAAAATCATCCTGCTTACCGATCGATGTTGTATTACAATAAATTGCGCTACCGTTTAATGCCGTATATGTATAGTTTATGCGGGGCGGTTTATCATCATGATTATACCATGATGCGTGGGTTGGCTATGGATTTTACATCGGATACTGAAGTATATGGTATCGACGATCAGTATATGTTTGGACCCGCTTTCATGGTTTGTCCGGTTTACGAATATAAAGCCCGCAATCGCGATGTCTATTTCCCTGAAAATAAAGGGTGGTACAATTTTTACACAGGTCAACATCAGGAAGGCGGCATAAAGAAAAGGGTCGATGCACCTTATGAGCAGATGCCGTTGTTTGTTCCCGAAGGTGCTATTATTCCTGTCGGGCCCGAATTGCAGTATGCCAACGAAAAGAAGCCGGACCCGATCGATTTGTACGTTTATATGGGAGCTGATGGGAGTTTCGAGCTTTATGAGGATGAAAATGTAAATTATAACTATGAAAAGGGTAGATTCGCCATCATCCCGTTTACCTATAATGAAAAAGAGAAGAAACTGGTGATTGGGGATCGTGAAGGAGAGTTTGACGGAATGTTGGAATCCCGAAAATTTAATGTCATATTTGTATCGAAAAACAATCCTGTCGGTTTCAAGCCGGATATGGCAAAGGGCATCTTGGTTGAATATGATGGTACACGCATTGATGTGCCGGCAAATTAATTTCGTATGTTTAAAAATTTTCATTGTTTAAAAATCAGTCCTATGAAAAGATCCGTATGGTATATTTTGGCTGTCGTAAGCATTCTTTTCGGATGCGATCGCCGCTCGTCTTCGCCTCGCGAAGTACAAAAGTTTACGAGTGATTGGCGTTTTCGGTTGGGCGATAGTGTCGTTTTTTCTTCAGCTGCCTTTGATGATGGCGATTGGCGAACGTTGAATCTGCCTCACGATTGGAGCATCGAAGGCGCGTTCAGTCCCGATCACCCTGCCGGAGTTGGCGGCGGAGCTTTGCCCGGCGGTATCGGATGGTATCGCAAAACTTTCAAGGTATTGCCTGCCGATTCGGGGAAGTGTTTTTACATCGATTTCGATGGGGCATATATGAACTCCGAAGTCTGGATCAATGACCATTATCTGGGCAAACGTCCGAATGGTTATATCGGGTTTCGATACGACTTAACGCCTTATCTCCATTTTGATGATCGGGAAAATGTGATTGCCGTAAGGGTCGATAATAGTGCTCAACCCAATTCCCGCTGGTATTCGGGGTCGGGAATCTATCGGAACGTATGGCTTACGAAAGTCAATCCGGTTCATGTCGATCATTGGGGTACTTTTGTAATTTCTGAAGTCGGGGAAGATCATGCCAAGGTAAGCATTGAAAACACAATTCGCAACAGTAGTGAAACGGATGTCGATTTTCATGTTGAAGTAGAGTTGCTGGATCGGCATAACAAAAAAATAGGTGATGTCGGAAGCGAAGAAATGACGGTAAAAGCCGGACAGATCACAAAGGTAACGTTGCAGTCGAATGTGCCTAATCCTGATTTGTGGTCGCCACAAGATCCTGCTCTCTATAAAGCCGTAACCAAAGTTTTTGAAGGAAAAGAGTTGGCGGACCGCTATGAAACGGTTTTCGGCATCCGTTCGTTCCATTTTAGTAGCGACAAAGGTTTCTTTTTAAATGGACAACCGCTTAAGATTAATGGCGTGTGTATGCATCACGATTTAGGAGCCTTAGGGGCGGCGGTTAATTATCGTGCCATAGAGCGTCAGATGGAAATCATGAAGGGAATGGGGGTCAATGCTATCCGCACCTCGCATAATCCGCCAGCGCCAGAGCTTTTGCAGATTTGCGACCGGATGGGATTGATTGTCATGGATGAGGCTTTCGATATGTGGGCAAAAAAGAAAACGGCTTACGATTATTCGCTTTATTGGGACGAGTGGCATCGTCGGGACTTGCAAGATCAGATTTTGCGCGACCGTAATCATCCGAGTGTGATGATTTGGAGTATTGGCAATGAGATCCCCGAACAGTGGGACACAACAGGCGTAGCCATTGCTCACGAATTGGTTTCAATTGTTCATGAGCTTGATACGACGAGACCCATTACCACGGGTAATAACGAGCCTTATCCTCATAATTATATCATCCAATCCGGTGCTCTCGATCTCATCGGATTCAATTATCATCATCAGGATTGGCCGAATTTTCCGGAAACATTTCCCGGAGAGAAATTCATCGCAACCGAAACTGTTTCGGCCCTTGCAACTCGTGGACATTACGACATGCCTTCCGATAGTGTAAGGGTATGGCCTACACGTTGGGATATTCCCTTTCACGAAGGCAATCCTGACAATACCTGTTCGGCTTACGATAATTGCAGAGCACCTTGGGGGTCGACCCATGCCGAAAGTTGGAAGCTGATCAAGAAGTATGATTTTCTTTCGGGTATGTTTATTTGGACGGGCTTCGATTATCTGGGCGAACCCACACCGTATCAGTGGCCTTCGCGCAGTTCTTACTTCGGGATAGTCGATTTGGCAGGTTTTCCAAAAGATAGTTATTACATGTATCAAAGCGAATGGACCAACGATACGGTTTTGCATATTTTTCCGCATTGGAATTGGAAAGAAGGTGATTTGGTAGATGTTTGGGCTTATTACAATCATGCCGATGAGGTGAAATTGTTTTTGAACGGACAGTCGCTTGGCAGCAAAAGCAAACAGGGAGATGATTTGCATGTGATGTGGCGGATACCGTTTGAACCCGGCATATTACGTGCCGAGTCGAGAAAAGATGGGGAATTGGTGGCTGTAAAAGAGATTAAGACGGCAGGTGAACCTGCCAAGTTGAATGCTTATGCCGATAGGCAGATTATTTATGCAGGAGGAGAGGATTTATCTTTTATTACCGTTGATATAACCGATAAAGACGGAAATGTGGTTCCCTATGCAGATAATCGGATAAAAATAGCCATACAGGGCGATGCCTCCATAGCCGGAGTCGATAATGGATGTCAAACAAGTCATCATTCTTTTCAATCCGATGAAATTGATGCTTTCAACGGCAAGAGTCTTGTCATTGTTCGTTCCGGAAAAACCAAAGGGAAGGTGAAGGTGATGTTGCAATCTGATCATCTTCCGGAATCAATGGTGGAGTTAGAAGTCAAGTAAGATAAATATATGGAAACAATCGGATTAAAGCTGTTTTATCCTTTTTTGGGCATGGCTGCATTATCTTCCTGCGGGAGCAGCAAAAAGGTGGAGCATTCTCACCCTTACAACATTGTGTTTATCATGAGCGACGATCATACGCGTCAAATGATGAGCTGTTACGATAAGCGTCATATCGAGACGCCCAATTTGGATAGGATAGCCGAAGGAGGGGTAATTTTTACGAATGCCTTTGTTGCCAATTCGATTTCGGGTCCGAGCCGAGCCTGTCTTTTGACAGGTAAGCACAGCCATAAGAACGGGAAATTGGATAATCGTACGGCTTTTGACGGGAGTCAGCAAACCGTTCAGGAGTTGTTGCAGCAAGCAGGTTATCAAACGGCAATGATCGGGAAATGGCATCTGGATGGGGAGCCGAAGCATTTCGACCATTGGGAAATTTTGCCCGGTCAGGGAGATTATTACAATCCGGATTTTCTCACGGCAGAGGGTCGGAAACGCTACGAAGGATATGTAACCGACATCATTACCGATCTGAGTTTGGATTGGCTGGAGAAGGAGCGCGACAAGGATAAGCCGTTTTGCCTTTTCATTCACCATAAAGCTATCCACCGCAACTGGATGTCGGATACCACTCACCTGGATGCATACGAAGACAAAACGTTTGAACTTCCTTCCAATTTTTTCGACGACTATGCGGGTCGTATAGCTGCATCGCAACAGGAAATGAGCATTGCAAAGGATATGGATATGGTTTACGATCTTAAAATGATGCGCGACAGTGTGCAAACGCGATTGTCGAAAACGTATAGCGACAATGTTTACGGTAGGATGAACGAAGCCCAGCGTGCGGCTTGGGACAAGCATTATCAGCCCATTATCGATTCTTTTTATGCCTCACCTTTGGAAGGGAAAGAGTTGGCGGAATGGAAATACCAACGTTACATGTGCGATTATGCCAAAGTGGTGAAGTCGCTGGATGAAAATGTGGGTGAGGTACTGGATTATTTGAAAAAGAACGGAATGATGGAAAATACGATTGTTTTTTATACATCGGACCAGGGATTTTATATGGGCGAGCACGGATGGTTTGACAAGCGATTCATGTATGAAGAATCTTTCAGCACGCCGTTGGTGATTCATTTGCCGGCTTCATTAAAAAAACGGGGACGCATTGATGCTTTGGTGCAAAACATCGATTTTGCGCCTACCATGCTCGACCTGGCCGGCTGCGCAATTCCCCAAGACATTCAGGGCGTCTCGCTGTTGCCTTTGCTTGAAAAGGAAGGGAAGCCGCGTAATTGGCGCGAATCGCTCTATTATCATTATTACGAATATCCCGGCGAACATGCCGTGAAACGTCATTACGGTGTCAGGACGGCAAGATATAAACTGATCCATTTCTATAACGATATCGATTCCTGGGAATTGTATGATTTGCAGAACGATCCGACTGAGATGCATAATCTTTACGGAAAGGAAGGCTACGAGAAAATCACGAAAGAATTGAAATCCGAATTGAAGCGTTTGCAGCAGCAATACGATGATCCCATTTTGGAGCAGTATCCCTTATGAAAAACTATTCCTGTGAAATGGGAGAAGATAACCGGTGTTTTTTGTTTCTAGCTTAGTTCCAGACCGAATTCATCGGAAAGTTTTTGAAGTGAGGAGTTCTGTTTTACCATTTCGTCAAAAATTTCGCGGGAGGTCAACGGCTTTTTAATAGCATTTCCTTCTGCGATTTTTATGGTCATGGTAACATCATCGTTCTGGAGTTTCTCTCTTAAATAGGCAAGAATAGAAGCGCTGTTGTCTTCCAAATAGTGCTTGTTGATGTCGGTGTTCACTTCAACTTCGAAAAGTGTTTCCGCAAGCAATTTCGGCAAATAGAGCGACATGGTGTTTTTCAATAATTTTTCTTCTGTAAGCGCATCTGTATAGGCCTTCCATGCATTTATCAGATTTTCTTCGGTGAAAGGTTTGGAACCGTTTTTTTTGTTATTTGGCCCTGATGTATTTTCCTTCTTATTTTCATTTTTCAGGTCGGAAATAGAAATGCCCATTTCGTTAATCGATACGGTTCTTTTTTTTAATGGAGCTTCTTTATTAGGCAGAATGTTAGTTGAGGCAGCCTTTGATTCCTTTTCTTCGGATGGAGGCTCCTTGATTTTGTTTTCAACGTTGGGGGTTGATGCGTACGTTGCTGCTGTCGCTTTAGATCGGGAGGTTGTGGTTGTTGCGTCGGGTTGTTCCGGTTTTTGGATGGGCTTTATTGTTGTCTCGTCTTTTTTAGGATTGAGAGTCGTTTCTGTAGGATTTTCGATCAGCTGACAAAGGCGGATCAATGTCAGTTCCACCAACAATCGTTTATTTTTGCTTGCACGATAGTTGAGATCGCAGGTGTTTGCCATGTCAATTGCCTGATAGAGAAATTCGTTGCTGCATCGTTTTGCGGTTTCAGTGTAGCGATTTCTGATGGAAGAGCCAACCTGAAACAATTGAGCCGAACGTGGATCTTTGCAAACCAACAGATCCCGAAAATGAGAGGCTAAACCAGCGATAATGTATTGTCCTTCGAATCCGCGATTATAAATATCATTGAGTATCAGCAGACAATCGACTACATTTCCCGCGAGAATAGTATCTGTCAGTTTGAAATAGTATTCATAATCCAGCACATTGAGCGTATCAATAACAGCACTATAAGTAATATTCCCTCCTGTATAGCTTACCATTTGGTCGAAAATGGAAAGCGCATCGCGCATGCCTCCGTCTGCTTTCTGTGCAATAATATTCAGCGCTTCGACTTCGGTTTTAACGTTTTCCTGTTCTGCCACATATTCCAAGTGATGAACGATATCGGAAATGTTGATTCGGTTGAAATCGTATACCTGGCAGCGTGACAAAATAGTGGGGATAATTTTATGTTTTTCTGTTGTAGCCAGAATAAAAATGGCATGTGCCGGTGGTTCTTCCAACGTTTTCAAAAATGAATTAAACGCAGCGGTAGAAAGCATGTGCACTTCGTCGATAATATACACTTTATATTTACCGATTTGAGGTGGAATGCGTACCTGCTCGATCAATGCCCGAATATCGTCCACACCGTTGTTTGATGCTGCATCGAGTTCATGAATATTATAAGAACGTTGTTCGTTGAATGCAACGCACGATTCGCATTCGTTGCATGCTTCATGATCCGCAGTAGGATGAAAACAGTTAATCGTTTTTGCGAAAATACGAGCACATGTAGTTTTCCCGACTCCGCGAGGGCCACTGAACAAATAGGCATGGGCTAATTTGTTATTGACAATAGCATTTTTAAGTGTTGTTGTCAATGCTTCCTGCCCGACAACGGAGCGAAATGTGCTTGGGCGATATTTTCGTGCCGATACTATGTAATTATCCATTCTTTTTACTGATTTTGTAAAACACAAATATACAAAATTATTCGTTTTCTATCGTTTAAGTATAGCATTGAAGTGCATGGCATCGGCTGATAATTTTTAAGTGGATCCGTTTTATACTTGCCGGTTGAATCTGTATAAATAGGTTTGCCTTGTTTACAGAATATTTTTGTATCTTTACTTTTCGAAATTGAATTGGATGAGCAAACATGAGCATGAAGTCAGTGTGTACATATTTTTTCTTGTTTTTTATATTGGGTGCCACGGCTTGTTCGTCGAGCAGAAAAGCTTCTTCTAATGTCGAACTCAAAAGGGCCGGATCGAGCACCCAAATTGTTTCGGAGAATATTTTTCATTTACCTCAAATTCCGGAAGACATTACTTCTCCGGAGGAGAGAGGGAAATTTTTGGTAATGCATTATTGGGATCGATTCGATTTTAGCAACGAGCGACTTATTTCTCGTCCTGAGATTACAGAACAGGCGTTTGTGGATTATATTCACATTCTGCAAAATTATGTTTCGTTTGAAGATGCAAAGAAATCGTTGCATTATACCTTAAAAAAAATGAAAGAAAATGATGCGATGCATGCTTATTTTGCTTCGCTTTTTGAAAAATATCTTTATGAGCCGAATTCTCCTTTTCGTAATGAGGAATTTTATCTTGTGGTATTGAAGCAATTGATAAAATCGTCATCGCTTTCCAAAGCAGAAAAATCGAAATACAAATTCCAACTCTCCATGGTTAATAAAAATCGTGTGGGGAAAAAGGCAGCCAATTTTAATTATACACTGGCATCGGGAGAAACTTTAAGTTTATATTCCATCAAAAGTGATTATCTCCTTTTAATTTTTTTCGATCCCGAATGTTCCACTTGTGATGCGGTTATCCGACAAATTAAGGAATCGGAATCTGTTAACAATGCTATGAAAATGAATTCGCCTACCCGAACCATGTTGACGGTTTTAACCGTTTATCCCGGCGAAAACCTCAATGTATGGCTCGATTATTTACCTCAATTACCTGCTGAATGGACGAATGCCTATGATCAAGGTATGGTCATCACCAAAAAGAATCTTTACGATATCAATGCTTATCCCATATTGTATTTGCTTGATAAAAATAAAAAGGTAATTTTAAAAGATTCACCTCTCGAGGCCGTTGAAGGGTTTTTTTCTGTTTCTTCATAAATATTTGGTTGCTACTTATTTATAAGTATGCCAAAAACATACGTTAACATATAGAAACAATTATTTTATTCGATTTTTTTTTTCTTCAAAGAAAGTACTCTACTTTTGTGTCTCAAATTTAATAAATGATCTTTAGCGAAAGATCGATTAAAATGAATTTTATCACTTGCGTGAGGCATAGGGTAAGATTTGAGTATTCTTTAAAACAAAAATTTATGAAGTATGTGAAGTTTTGCCTTCTTGTAATTGCTTCGCTTATGATGTCATCGGGATCAATAAAAACCGATAAACCTGCTATGGGTTATTATCCCGGAGAACGGATTCCGAATATCGTGTTACACGATATCGAGGGGAACATTCTGGATTTAAGCGAGTATAAAGGCAAAAAAGTAATCGTGAATTTTTGGGCTGCATATGATGCTTCTTCAAGAGCATCAAATATTCGGATATACAATTTTTTAAAAGAAAATTATCCGGATATTGCGTATTTGTCTATTTCTTTTGATGAGAACAGAAATGTGTTTGAAAAGACAATACGATGGGATCAGCTCGAAATCGAATCGCAATTTTGCGATGCAAATGGAACCCGTTCCGAGATATATAAAAAATTTCGCTTGAATAGGGGTTTCAAAAATTACTTGATCGATGAAAACGGGGTAATTATGGCAATAAATGTTACTCCTGAAAATTTGAAAATCATTCTTTAATTTAATAGGATGATAAAAATAGGAAAGCTGTTTCTCAACGTGGAACAGCTTTTTTTTATATCTCATACCGCTTGTATATCCCGGTAAATGGATATGGAATTTATATTTGAAAGGATTTTTTAGAAGAATGGGATATTATGGAAACAAACATTATAAAAGTTGGCATGTATATGCTGATCGTTGTTATAGTTGTTATAGTGAAATCTTTTTTGCGCCATGAGTCAGAAGGAACGTATGATGATATATATGATAGGGGATTCCACGATGGCTGTAGCAGGTTTGGCAGTTGAAGGTATTCGCGAGTTGAATCTCCTCCTGACCCATTGTGTCGTAGAAAGGTGTTGACTCCATATATCATTATCGCACAGATCATGATTGGCAGCGGGCTACAGAATTTTTACGAATTTCCTGTAAGATGATTAGTGAGAGAATGAATCGATAACGATAACAGCAATGTCTCCTTTTTTCATCGGAAGCGAAATATATTCTTTTTGTTCACTGAATTTTTTCTTGTTTAGTTTTATAGTGCGAGCATAGGAGGGAATTTTTATTTTGAATGTATGGTTTGCATGCGATTTGATGGTGATTGATGTTACTTGTTTGTTTTTCCAGTGTGCATTTACTTCTCCTCCACCACGGACACACAAACCTTTAAAACTGCCGGTTGCCCAATTGTCGGGAAGCGCAGGGAGTAATTCGATATACCCATCTTGACTTTGAATAAGCATTTCAGCAATTCCGGCTGTTCCTCCAAAGTTCCCGTCGATTTGAAATGGCGGATGAGCACAGAAAAGATTAGGATAAGTTCCACCTCCTTGTCCCGACATGGATGTTTTTTTGTCGATAGCCGGTTGAAGAAGGTTCTTTACGAGTTTATATGCCCTATTCCCATCGTGAAGTCGTGCCCAAAAGCTTATTTTCCATGCGCGCGACCAGCCGGTGCCACCATCTCCGCGTCGTTCCAACGTTTTACGGGCTGCTTCTGCCAATTGAGGTGTTTTGTAAGGGGATATCCGATTGGAGGGGTATAAGGCATATAAATGTGAAACGTGACGGTGATGTGGATCCACTTCTTCGTAGTCATATAACCATTCCTGAAGGTAGCCTTTGGAACTAATTTGCAAGGGAGGCAGTTTGGGTTTCGCTACCTTGATTTTTTCGACGGTTTTATCCCGAATATCGAGGATCTCGGCAGCTTTAAGCACATTATCAAATAATTCGCGAATAATTTCCACGTCTATCGTTGGTCCCATACATACATAAACAGGTACTTTGCTTCCGGGAAGATAAAATGCATTTTCCGGCGAAGACGACGGAGCAGTTACCATCCATCCATGTGTGGGTTCTTCTATCATGTTGGACAGAAAAAAATCGGCCGCTCCCTTTAGTGTAGGATAAATGGTTTGTAGATAAACGTTGTCTTGCGTGAAAGCGTAATGATCCCATAAATGTTGGCACAACCAGGCTCCTCCGGTGTTGGTTGCTCCCCACGACGCATGTTCGGCCGGTGCTGTAAAATGCCATGGATTGGTAATTACATGAGCCACCCAACCTTCGGCTCCATAAAACGTTTTTGCGGTAGCGGCTCCCGAAGATACAAGCGATTGTGTGAAATGGAGCAAGGGTTTGTGCAGCTCTGAAAGATTGCACACTTCTGCAGGCCAATAATTCATTTGAACATTGATATTTAGGTGATAGTCGCCATTCCATGGCGTTTGCACGGTATTAGCCCACAGCCCCTGTAAATTAAGCGGAAGAGAATTTTCGCGTGTTCCGCTAATCATCAGATATCGTCCAAATTGGAAGTATAATGCTGCAAACGAAGGGTCGTTGCTTTGCTGAAAATCTTTCAGACGTTCATCGGTAAACAAATCGTTGTTTTGTTTGCCTAAATTCAGTTCCACACGGTCGAACTTAGTGTGATAGCTGTTGATATGCGTTTTTTTCAGTCTTTTATAAGGGGTTTCACCCGCTTTTGCAAGTAATTTGTCCACACTAACCCGATAATTTTTGTCCAACATATCGGTAGAAGTAGAGATAAAAATGATTGCCTCATCGGCTTTGTCAAGTGATATTGAGGAATCGTCGGACAAAAGCGTACCGCCTTTATTGATGATTTGTACCTTTGTAAGGTAACGAACCCCTTTATCGGTATTGAAGCCATCATTCAGCTGTCCTTCCATTTGTAAGACATTGTTTTTTACGGAAATTGTTGCCCTTTCGGGACGAGAGAGGGTCAATTCAAAATTGATGCCTTTTTTCTTGTTCGACGTAAGGCGGATTATCAGGATATCATCAGCGAACGATGCAAAGTATTCACGTGCGTATTTCGTGTTTCCTTTTTGGAAACAGGTGTAAGCAACCGCCTCGTTCAGCGAAAGCGTTCGTCGATAGTTGTTGACGGGATCGTTGTTAGGGTACGAATAACGAATATGCAAATCTCCGAGCATCTGAAAACATCCATACGGGGTATCTTTTGCCTGCCCAAAAGCCGATCCTTTTCCTCCGCAGTGGAAATGTTGATACATCATGTTTTGGGCTTCAAGATTTTTGCCTTCGAGCAGTAATTTACGGATTTCAGGGAGATAATGAATGGCTTCGGGATGCAATGCTTCAGTATCCTCACTTCCCGACCACATGGTGATGTCGTTCAAAACGATGTGTTCTGAGTCGATACCTCCATCGGGCATCATCCCGATACGTCCGTTGCCGAGCGGAAGAGTAGCTTCCCAAATTTCGGCAGGCGAAGGATATTGCAATACAAGGGCATTTTCTGTGGTTTTTGTTGCACAAAGCGTGAAGGGAAGCACAATTAAAAGAAAGCCGTAAAAATAGTTCTTCATCTCAATACACTTCTACGTTAGATAAAACCGGACATGCTTTGGAATCCAGGATATTGACCCTTATTTTTTGTGTGATCACCGGATCAACTCTCAATATTCTTTTGTAACCGATGGTTGTTCCTTCGGAAATTTGGCGCCATTTATTATCTTTCCATGCATCTACCGAAAATGATTTGATTCTTTGCCCCAATTTGATGTATTCTTGCAACAGAACATAGGAAACGTTTTGTGGTTTACCGAAGTCGATTTCGAACCGGCCGGTGTTTTCCTCGTCGTCCGTTGCCCAGTAAGTTTCCTTATTGCCGTCTATTAAGTTCAAGGGAGCATATTTTTCCGATTTTCCTCTGTAAGCGGATGCTTTTACTGTAGCTCCTTCTGCCAAGTTGTTCGCAAAAACGGAATCCAATAGTCGTTTGAAACCCTCAAGGGATTTCACGTCGTTTTCATGAATCAACCCTCTTCTGTCCGGCGGAACGTTTAGCAATAGGACAGCACCACGGCCTACCGATGTCAAATAAATATCGAAAAGCTGTTCCGGAGTTTTCACCAATGCGTCTTCTTCCGAATGGTAAAACCATCCCGGTCTGATCGATACATCAACTTCGGCAGGAATCCATTTTGTACCGTCGATAGATCCTGTTTTCAACAAATCACCGATCCCCGGTTTTCCCGGGTAAAGCGTGTCGGGGGTAAGGGTATTCCAATTGGTCTCTCCGGCACATCCCTTTTCGTTTCCTACCCATCTGATATCGGGACCGGAATCGCTGAAGAAAAGGACCTGTGGCTGAATGTTGCGTATCAAGGCCAAGGTTGTTGGCCAATCGTAATACGTTTTGGGATCTATTTTTCGGGTCTCTCTTGCACCGCCATAATACCCGTTTCCCCCGTTGGCGCCATCGAACCACATTTCGAAAACGGGACCATAATCGGTGAACAATTCCTTGAGCTGATTTCTGTAATAGTCGATATAGGCAGGTTTTCCGTAATCTTTGTGGTTTCTGTCCCAAGGCGAAAGATAAACTCCAAATTTCAGGTTATATTTTCGACATGCTTCGCTTACTTCTCTTACAAGGTCTCCCTTCCCGTTTTTGTACGGACTGTTTTTTATGGAATGTTCCGTATATTTCGATGGCCACAGGCAAAATCCGTCATGATGTTTACAGGTTAGGATAACACCTTTGAATCCGGTGTCTTTGAGAGTCGAGATCCATTGATCGACATTCAGGGCCGAGGGATTGAACAACGTTAGGCTTTCATCGCCGTATCCCCATTCGCGACCGGTGAAGGTGTTTATGGTAAAATGGATGAAAGCGTTTGTTTCCATTTCGTGCCATGCCAGTTGATTTTCAGACGGTACAGGCAATACGGGTGCCGGTGGTTCAACAGCATAGACGCTTTCTACCGCAATTGCCAATAATAAAATTACTGCTTTAATCATTCCAACGTATTTCATTTTCATCAAATTAATTATAGTATATACTAGTTTTTTGTATCATAACGAATAGTAATTTTCCGGTTATTTTTTTATTATTATCTCAGATTGTTGTCCGCGCCGGTTTCTTCCCTTTATTTGGAAATAGTCGAAATCGACATCTCCGCCCCTGTTTTGTGTGACGTAATTAAACAAGCCGAAACGGTATCCCATAAAATGAGGAATAGTGTTTGAACATGTTATCCCATCAAAATTCCTCCTCTTTTGCTCCTCTTATAAGCTTGACCTCCATACCAGGCTACAACCATAAAGCAGATGAACGGCAGGATAAACGATGCATTTACGGAAGGGAATGATTTACCGATCGTCCCTAAATCGATGATAGCTGCTTGTACAGGGGGGAGTATAGAACCACCCAAAATGGCCATAATCAGTCCTGCTGCACCAAATTTGGCATCTTCTCCCATCCCTTTTAGTGCGATGCCGTAAATGGTTGGGAACATGAGCGACATGCATGCGGATACCGCAACAAGACAATAAAGGCCATGAATATCTTGGAAAAAAATTACGCCAAGAGTAAAGATGCCCGCTGCAATAGCTAATGTACGAAGCAATTTTCCGGGATTAAAGAATTTAAGCAGATAGGTGCAAATGAACCGACTGGTGCAGAAAATAATCATGGCCAAAATATTGTATTTTTGTGACAGAACTTCGGCTGTTTGTTCTTCCATGCCTTGTGCCATGAAGATGCGTGTTCCGTATTGGATAATAAATGTCCAGCACATAATTTGTGCTCCCACATAAAAGAATTGGGCAAGCACTCCCTGGCGATAATTGGGAATAGAGAATATGCGTTTCAGCGTGGGAAAAAAATTGATTTCATTCGATGAGTCGCCATTCTTGGGCATTTTTGTCAACAGAATAATGATGAACATAAGGGCAACTATGCCTCCGATAGCTAGATAAGGATGAATCAAAATGGAAAGATCGGACTGCTTTAGTGTTTCAAATTCGGCATTGCTAAGGCTTGCCCGTTCCGTTGTGCTCATGGGATTCAATCGAGCCTGAATGAAATTCATTGCTACATACATTCCGATAAGTGATCCCATTGGGTTAAACGATTGTGCCAGATTAAGACGCCGGGTTGCCGTTTCTTCTGTTCCCATGGTTAAAATATAGGGATTTGCGCTGGTTTCGAGAAACGACAGACCGCAGGTTAGAATAAAATAGGCTAAAAGAAACGGATAGTAATTCCCCGATATTTTTGCAGGGAAAAACATGAATGCTCCTAAGGCATACAGTCCTAACCCCATCAGAATGCCTGCTTTGTAGGAATATTTTCTGATAAATATAGCAGCAGGGAATGCCATTGCAAAATATCCTCCATAGAATGCCACCTGTACTAATGCTCCTTGGGTTACATTCATCCGAAAAATTTTAGAGAATGCTTTTACCATAGGATTGGTAATATCGTTTGCAAATCCCCATAAGGCAAAACAGCAGGTAATAAGAATGAAAGGGACAAGGAAGTTTTGTCCGTTTTTTTTGAGAAGGGGTTGTTTTACTTTTTCCATTTGTATTATTGTGTTTAACCGATTAGCAGCATTCAGCTTACCTGTTTAATTTGCCAAACAGTAAACTGAATGCCATTCTCCTTTGATCTTTACGTTTTTTATTTATAAATCGGTCCGAAATTTTTGCATGCTCTGTAATCGGCTCCTTCTTTTTCCATTCCGAAAGCATTCCATGCCGAAGGGCGGAAGATATTGCTCTCCTCCACGTTGTGCATGCATACCGGGATGCGGAGGATCGAAGCCAGCGTGATTAAATCCAGACCAATATGGCCGTAACTGATGGCTCCGTGATTGGCTCCCCAGTTGTTCATCACCGAATAAACATCCTTGAAAGCTCCCTTGCCTGTCAGACGAGGTGCAAACCATGTTGTCGGCCATGTTTTGTCTGTCCGCCTATTGATGATCTCGTGCACTTCGGGGTCGAGATCTACTGTCCAACCTTCAGCCAATTGCAAAACGGGGCCTAATCCGTCAACAATGTTCACACGCGACATGGTTACAGGCATTCCTCCACGCGTCAGGAACGTAGAAGAAAATCCTCCACCCCGGAAATAATCGCGATCGGCAGGCGACCAGGTAGTGGCTGCCAGACAGGCTTTCACTTCTTCTTGGGTGATGTTCCAGGGTTCTTTCATGGCCGGTTGTCCGTTTAATGTTTGTCGACCGGTACCATCAAGTGTGGTTGCTCCCGAATTGATAAGATGAATAACCCCATTGGCAGCTAATCCTGTAAGCTCTTTTCCGGTAACGCGTTTCACGGCTTGCGGGCTCCAATACGTGCGGACATCGGAAAAGATTTGTGCTTTGTTGGTAAGCAAATGATTGAACAGCATGGCAACACCATTTAGTGAGTCGTTTTCGGTTGCCAGGAGATGGGCTTCACGTATGCCGTTCCAGTCGAATGAGCTGTTTAAGATGGTTTCACTGAAGTCGCCATTAGGCAAGAAGTCTGTCCATTGACGTTGTCCTTGAAATCCGGCCAGAATGGCATTGTGCCCGATGGCTTCTTCTTTGAAACCCATTTCCCTGAGCTTGGGATTGCCTTTCATGAGGTCGCGGATAATGATGGTCATTTTTACGACAAACTCCCAGTCTTTATCTTTTTCGGCACGACTTTTTTGTTTTTCAGGACGATTGTAATCCGTTCCTTCGTTTACCTTACAGTATTTTTCTGTCCAAGCCATCGCTTTTTCAAATTCTTCATGATCGTAAATACCCTCTTTCATGCGGCGGATGATTTCGGTAGAATCGACCGATTCGTTCCGCATACCCAGGTATTTTTGGAAGAAGTCGGGATTGACAATAGATCCTGCAATGCCCATAGCTACGCTGCCGATGGAAAGATATGATTTTCCTCTCATGGTGGCTGTTGCCTGAGCAGCACGGGTAAAACGGAGAATTTTTTCTGCTACGTCTTCAGGAATCGAATCATCGTTGATGTCTTGGACATCATGTCCGTAGATGCCAAAGGCAGGAAGACCCTTCTGTGAATGAGCTGCCAGAACGGCCGCCAGATAAACGGCACCCGGGCGTTCTGTTCCGTTAAATCCCCAGACAGCCTTGGGGTAATGCGGATTCATGTCCATCGTTTCTGTTCCATAACACCAGCTCGAAGTTACTGTGATGGTTGAGCCGACACCTTCGCGTTCGAATTTTTCAGCACAAGCTGCGCTTTCGCCCACGCGACCGATGGTGCTGTCGGCAATGACGCATTCAACGGGACTCCCGTCTCCGTTTTTCAGATTGGAACTAATAAGGTTGGCAACACCTTTTGCCAGGTTCATCGTCTTTTCCTCAAGGCTTTCCCTTACGCCTCCTTGACGCCCGTCTATCGTGGGGCGGATACCGATTTTAGGATACTTTCCCATTGCTGTAGTATTTTATTGTAAATTAAAAATTTGGTTTGTGGCACATTAATGAAACCGGGTATTGAAATTTGCTATTCTTCCCCGGGAAGCAACATATGTTTTTAATCAGATTGAATTTCTGCGATATACATTGGTTGGCAGATAGCGTTGAATTTTTTCTCCGGTCAGAGCAAAATCTGCTGCAAGACTTCCCATAAGATCGAAATCGACACTGATACTGCAAACGCCATCCCCAATGACTTCGTAAAAAGGATTTTCGTTGTATGCGATCAGTCCGAAATCTTTCCCCATCTTCATGTTAGTTGACCTTGCCTGCTTCACGATTTTAACCACATCTGTTTGTTTGATGACAAGGTAACAGTAATTCCGCTGAATTGGGGTTGTTTCTTTTATTTCGTCAAGGATTTCAAAGTCGAATCCGTTATCTTTGCAAAATCTCGAAAAAAAGATTTTGCTGCTCTGTGGATGTTTATGGTACTTATTGAATACGAATGCTAGTTTCTTATATCCGGATAATTCTTTTTTTAGTAATTCGAGTGCACGATAGAAACTTTCGTCAAAGTCTTGGCATATGTATGCATAATCTTTTTTGTCAAATTTGCCGAAATCGATCAATAGGAGACGATCTTTATTGATTTTTTTTAGAACTTCAGAAAATATTTCGTTGTCGTAATTCATTACAATATAGCGGTTGTATTTTCCACATGCTTCGTTGACAATGGTATTGAACAAACTTTCGTTGTATTGGTGAAACCATAAGTCTACTGTAAAACTTTCCGGAAGTTTTTTAATCAGACTGTTATATAACGCCTCTTTAAATGGTGTGTACTCGTCGAGTAACAAAAAAATATGGGTTGATTGGTTTAGTACATAATAATTTTTGCCTTGAATGGAATCGATCATTCCTTTATCTTTCAGCATCGTTAATGCTTTGAAAACCGTGTCGCGCGAAACATTGTATTTTTGGCTTAAAAAATTTATCGAAGGCAATTTTTCTCCAACTTTATATTCATTTACAGTTATGGATTGCCTGATATAATCGGCCAACTGTTGAACTTTGGTGGTGCTATGATTGAATTTCAAACTCATGAAAAAAACAATAACTGTGCTGAACTTATCTGAAATCAAAAATAGAGGGTTTAATTATAAATAAGAAATTATTTTGTATGTTTTGTAACATGATTTACATAGATACAAAAAACAACCGGCAACACACTTCACAGGGTTTTGCCGGTTTTGGAAAATCAAAAAGTCATATAAGAAATAGAACTAATCGGTTGGTTTTTTATTAATAGTATTCATTTGACGAAATCACGGGAATGCTTTTTTTGCCTTTTATGCTCTTAAGTGTAGCGTTGTTATAATGATATGTTATATCAAAAATTTTTTCTCCATCCCAGTCTTTTACTTTAATCGATAATTGAACGGAATCGGCTGCATTTACCCGCAGTGATTTTAGATCAAAACAAACAAAACCTTCGTAAAGTTGTGTACTCGGACTTTGATAGGAGTTATGTCTGAATTCTAAGTGGATTTTTCCGTCATCAGGTGGAGTAATAAGGGTATTTTTAACCAAGTTAATGGCATGAGGTCTTACTCCGCCATAATTAAACAAGAAATCTACATTCAAAAAATCGCTCCCAATCCATATGCTGTTCACTTTCACGGGATCATTACCTATACTATCGGCATTTTGTGTTGTAAGATCAATGGGGTTTTTGGTGAGAATATCCCAGATATCATTTATTTTAATTGAATAGTTGTAGCCGTTATGTTTTTCGGAAAGAATGGTATAGTTCACGAAAACGCGTTGCCTGTTTTTGCCTGCGTACCGTACATCAGATACCTCTGGCCATAATCTTATGCCGTTATCCAATACAAGTGCAAATGTGCCATTATCTTGAACTTCAACAGTAGCGATGTCGAACAGATAATTGCCGGAGCCACTATCATCGCATGATAAGTTGGTAAAAGATATGACAATAGCCACAATGGTGAAAAGCGAATATTTTTTCATAGGTTGACTGTTTTTCGAAATATTTCTATTTATAAAGATGAAATATTCGAAAAAACGCTGCACAAAGAAAGAAAAATCTTTAGTATTTAATTTATATTAACCTTTTGGATATAATTTTTTGATTATGTCCGGACGATTGATTCGTTTCAACTCGGCAATTATGGTTGGTTTATTTGAGGATTGATACCAGAAAAAGAATTGGTGTTGGGCGTTTTTTTCTTCTTTTGTTTTAGCACTATATATGGGCTCAAGTGTATATGGATGATAACCCGTATAATAGATTTCAGTAGCCAGTGTCATTGGAGAAGGTGTAAAATCTTGTACTTGTTCTGGTTTTAGATTTAGATTTTTGATTATAACCGCCAATTCTGCCATATCTGACAGGGTACACCCCGGATGTGAGGAAATAAAATAGGGGATAAGTTGCTGATTTAGGTGATACTTTTTATTTATGGAATCAAAGATTTTTTTAAATTGAAAGAATTGATTGAATGATGGTTTTCGCATAATACGCAATACGTTGTCCGATGTATGTTCGGGTGCTACTTTTAATCTTCCAGAAACATGATGGGTAATCAGTTCTTCGATATAGTTTTTTGCGGCTTTATTAGTCTGTTCATCTTCGCTTTCATGTAAAAGCATATCGTAACGGATTCCACTGCCAATAAATGATTTTTTGATCCCCGCCATTGTATCTATTGTGCGGTACATATCGAGTAAAGCAGAATGATCGGTATTCAGATTGTTGCAAATTTTTGGGTAAATGCAGGAAGGTTTCTTACATTTTTCGCATATGGATAAATCTTTCCCTCCCATACGATACATGTTTGCCGAGGGACCACCAAGATCGCTGATATAGCCTTTAAAATCGGGCATCTCCGTAATTTTTTTCACTTCGTTTAGTATAGATTGTTTGGAGCGTGAGGTAATAAATTTTCCCTGATGAGCCGAAATGGTGCAAAAAGCGCAGCCGCCAAAACAACCACGATGAAGATTTACCGAAAATTTGATCATTTCATATGCCGGAATATGTTTTCCTTTGTATTTGGGATGGGGTAGGCGAGTATATGGAAGATCAAATGAAGCATCGATTTCATCTTCGGTCATTGGTGGAAAAGGTGGATTAACTATCAATGTTTTGTCATCTACATCCTGTAAAATACGTGCTGCATATAGGCGGTTGGATTGTTCTTCTACTATACGAAAATTTTTTGCCTGTTTAAGCTTGTCTTTCAGACATTCCTCATGTGAAAATAGGCGTTTTTCCTCGCCAAAGGAATTGGGCGGGATTGAATTTTTAGAAACAAGAAAAGCAGTTTGTGGAATATCACAGATTTCATTTATTCTTTTGCCGTTTTTTATCTCTTTAATGAGTTGTTTCAGGGGTTGTTCTCCCATTCCGTAAATTAAAAGATCAGCATGTGTGTCAGCGAGAATAGTTTTATGCAAGCGGTCATCCCAATAGTCATAATGAGTAATACGGCGAAGTGAGGCTTCTATTCCTCCAATTACAAGAGGAGCATCGGGATAAAGTTCTTTAAGGATGTGGGCATAAACGATAGTTGTTCTATCGGGACGCATGTCGGGGCGTCCGTCGGGAGTATAGGCGTCATTGGAACGGAGGCGTTTATTAGCCGTATAACGGTTAATCATGGAATCCATGGCGCCGGCCGAAATGGCGAAAAATAATCGAGGTGTGCCAAGTTTTTTAAAATCTCGCAAATCGTCACGCCAATTAGGTTGAGGAACAATGGCTACTCGTAAACCTTCTTTCTCCATTAGTCTTCCTATCACTGCTGCTCCGAAAGAGGGATGGTCGATATAGGCATCGCCCGAAAACAAAATCACATCGACATAATCCCAGCCACGAATTTCCATTTCTTTTTTTGTGGTTGGTAACCAGTCGGTGAGTTGTAGTGATCCGTAATCCATTTGTAATATAAAAAATATCGCCGTGAAGGTACTAAAAGAATATGGGGAGGAAAAATCATTGTGTTTTTTATTCATAAAAAAAGAGCGATATTTAAATCGCTCCTTGTTCTACCAGAACACAAACTCTTTCTGTTAAGCGGTCTTTTCCATAAGGGTCGTATCTTACTTTCAAACTATTTCCAAATAGTCCGGCAAATACATTGTAAGTCCATGCTTTAAAACTGCCCATGAAACCGTCGATAATACCGTATGCCGAATTGTTTGTTTCTCTATCTACCAATTTTATGAGCAGTTGACCTTGGGAACGGGTTAATTTGCTCATTTGGGGTTTATAGGTTTTGTAGAGATATTTTTCCATTGCTTCCAGATGTTTTTGTTTAGCTTTTTCCGTTGGAAGGGTTTCCATATACTCATATGTTTCGATAATGATTTTGGATATTTGTTTGGCATATGGCAGTGTTCTTTTTACATCACGAATTAGTTTGTTGTATTGAATTACATCTTTGTGAGAATAGAAGCGAAGAGGAGAATATTTAATGAATTCACGTAAAGTCATACACGCAACTGTATCGCCTTCTATCAGAACGGCCGGATAGACATTTGGCATCAAGTAAATGGTGGAACTATGAGCGCCACTTCCTTTAGTTGCATAATCGGCATAATGATACTGTGCTTTTGAAGATAAAGGCAAAAGCATGACTATTATCACAGATAATATGTGAATATAATTTCTCATAACCCAAACAAAGATAAGATAATTGTTCTGTTCTTAGCAAAAAATACCGTTAAGTGTAGTTAATTAAAGCTCGGGTTTAGAGATTGTTAAGCAAAAAAATTTTCGATTGCTCTTTCTTAATTAATTCACTATCTTTGCAACGTTTTTTAAAATAAAGGAGAAAAATGGATTACAACTTCGAAGAAATCGAGAAACGATGGAAGCAATACTGGATCGATCATCAAACTTATAAAGTTAAGGAAGATTCGTCAAAACCGAAATATTACGTTCTTGATATGTTCCCTTATCCTTCCGGAGCAGGACTGCACGTTGGCCATCCGCTTGGATACATCGCTTCAGATATTGTTGCAAGATATAAACGACTTCAAGGTTTTAACGTGCTGCATCCTATGGGTTTCGATGCCTTTGGATTACCTGCCGAACAATATGCTATTCAAACCGGTCAGCATCCTGCCATTACAACTTACAAAAATATAGCTCGTTATCGCGAACAACTGGATAAAATCGGTTTTTCGTATGATTGGAGCCGAGAGGTGATCACATGTGATCCTAACTACTACAAATGGACACAATGGGCTTTTATAAAAATGTTTCATCATTATTACGATAATGAGCTTCAACGTGCCGAACCTATTGAGAATTTGGTAAAACATTTTGAAGAAAGAGGAACAGAAGGAATTCATGCCGAGGGAACCAAAGAATTGCACTTTACAGCCGACGAATGGAAAACGAAATCGGAAAGAGAAAAACAGGAAATACTAATGAACTACCGCATTGCCTACTTGGGTGATACGATGGTAAATTGGTGCCCGCAATTGGGAACAGTGCTTGCTAACGATGAGGTGAGTGAGGGCTTTTCTATTCGTGGAGGATATCCGGTTGAACAGAAAAAGATGCGCCAGTGGTGTTTACGTGTTTCGGCCTATGCACAGCGATTGCTTGACGGCCTTGAGAAAATAGATTGGTCGGATTCATTGAAGGAAACACAACGCAATTGGATTGGCCGTTCAGAAGGAGCAGTAGTTCATTTTAACACGCAAACCGGCGTTTCGTTTGATGTGTTTACCACACGTCCCGATACAATTTTCGGGGTTACTTTTATGGTATTAGCTCCTGAAAGCGAATTGGTTGAACAACTTGTAACAGATGAACATCGCGAAACGGTTGATGCCTATTTGGAGAAAACAAAAAGGAAAACCGAGCGTGAGCGGATAGCAGATAAAACGGTAAGCGGGGTTTTCTCGGGATCCTATGCCATACATCCTTTTACGGGAGAGTTGTTGCCTATTTGGATTTCGGACTATGTATTGGCCGGCTATGGTACAGGTGCTATTATGGCAGTGCCAGCTCACGATAGTCGCGATTATGCTTTTGCTAAACAATTCGATTTGCCTATTATTCCTTTAATTGAAGGATGTGATGTATCGGAAGAAAGTTTTGATGCCAAAGAGGGTATTATGATGAATTCCGATTTTTTGAACGGACTTCCGGTGCAAGAGGCCATTTCTGCGGCTATTGATGAAATAGAGCAACGCGGAATAGGATACCGTAAAGTGAATTACCGTTTACGTGATGCCATTTTTTCGCGCCAACGGTATTGGGGTGAGCCATTCCCGATATATTATAAAGACGGGATGCCTTATACCCTCGATGAAAGTAAATTGCCTCTTGAATTACCTGAAGTAGATAAATTTCTTCCTACCGAAACCGGTGAACCCCCTTTGGCAAGGGCAAAAAATTGGAAAACCGAAGAAGGTTATCCGCTTGAAGTTTCAACGATGCCGGGTTTTGCCGGCTCATCAGCTTATTATCTTCGCTATATGGATCCTCACAATAATGAAGCACTGGTTTCTAAAGAAGCGGATGACTATTGGAAAAATGTCGATTTGTATATTGGTGGTACAGAACATGCTACCGGTCATCTTATATACAGTCGTTTCTGGAACAAATTTCTCTTTGACCTTGGGGTCTCATGCGTGGAGGAGCCTTTCCAAAAGCTCATTAACCAGGGAATGATTCAGGGGAGGAGTAATTTTGTGTATCGAATTATAAACAGTAATACTTTTGTTTCTTTCAATTTGAAAGATCAGTATGACACGATGCCTATTCATGTGGACATCAATATAGTGCATAACGATGTCCTCGATATTGATGCTTTTCGTAATTGGAATCCCGAATATAAAGATGCTGAATTTATTCTTGAAGACGGCAAATATATCTGCGGCTGGGCGGTTGAAAAAATGTCTAAATCGATGTTCAACGTGATAAACCCGGATGATATCGTAAAAAAATACGGTGCTGACACGTTACGTCTTTATGAAATGTTTCTTGGGCCTATCGAGCAGTCTAAACCTTGGGATACAAATGGGATTGATGGGGTTTATCGTTTTTTGCGTAAGTTTTGGAATTTGTTTTTCACCGATGATAATTTTTTGGTAACTGACGATGAACCCTCTAAAGAAGAATTGAAATCGTTACACAAACTTATCAAAAAGGTCACCTTCGATATCGAAAATTTTTCATTCAATACAGCCGTTTCGGCATTCATGATCTGCGTAAATGAATTGATTTCTTTAAAATGCAATAAGCGATCGATTTTAACCGATTTAACTATTTGTTTATCTCCTTTCGCTCCTCATATCGCCGAAGAGTTATGGCATCGCTTAGGTAATGAAACTACCATTTTCGATGTTCAATGGCCTACATATAATGAAGAGTATTTAAAGGAAAATACCTTTTCATATGCAATTTCCTTTAATGGGAAAACACGTTTCACACTCGATCTTCCTGCAGATGCTACTCGAGAAGAAATCGGAAAAACAGTTTTGGAGCACCCCAACTCGAAAAAATGGGTCGAAGACAAAACACCTCGAAAAATTATTATAGTACCCGGAAAAATCGTCAATATTGTTATCTGATCTCAATTATGGAGAAGCAGGCTCAATTTACTTTCAAGAAGTTCTATGTAAAAGATTTTCTTACCATTTTTCTTGGAGCTTTTATGTATGCGCTGGGTATAACCCAGTTTATTATGCCTCATAAGTTTGTGACCGGCGGTCTTACAGGTGTAGGTGTATTATTGAATTATGCTTTCGACTTTCCTGTTTCTGTTTCCGTTTTAATGTTGAATACAATTCTATTGTTGATTTCGTTTCGGATTCTAGGAACGGATTTTTTGCTGAAAACAATTGTAGGTGTTGTTTCTTTAGCTCTTTTTATTGGCATGTTTGAAGGTTTTTCATGGGAACCCATTATGACGAATGAACCACTGATAGCCGGAATTATCGGGGCTATTATGTGTGGAGTAGGAGTGGGTCTTGTTTTATCCGTTAATGGCAGTACAGGTGGTACCGATATTATTGTAATGATCATTAATAAATATCGAAACATTACTCCCGGAAGAACCATGTTGTTGGTTGATTTAGCCATTGTTTCTTCTTCTTATCTCATTTTTCGCAGTATAGAAACCATTGTTTATGGCATTATCATTATTGCTTTAATGGCGACTTCGGTAGATTGGGCTCTCAATGGCATACGACAATCGGTGCAGTTTTTTATTTTTTCTTCTAAATACGATGAAATCGCAACTCAGATAAATGAACAACTTCATCGGGGATGTACTGTGCTCGAAGGTATCGGCTGGTATTCTAAACAACCGCAAAAAGTGTTACTTGTAATTGCAAAACGAAACGAATCGAACTCCATCTTTCGTCTTGTAAAAGAGATCGATGATAATGCCTTTGTCAGTCAGGCCTCTGTTATTGGTGTATATGGAAAAGGTTTTGATCGAATAAAGTAGATTCTGCCGATAAATTATTTTTAATTATAGGTTGTTTTTTGCTTGTTACATTCCTAACGAATGTTCAATCAAGATCTTAAGTCCAATAGCGATTAAAATAATACCACCTAAAATTTCTGTTTTCAAATGAAAACCTTTTCCGAATCGGATTCCTATCATCATACCTATGAAAGAAAAAAACAAACTTATTAAGCCAATTATTGCAACACTTTTCCCGATAATTTGAGGATAGGGTACAAATATAATGCCTGTTGCCAGGGCGTCGATGCTGGTAGCTAATGCTAAAGGTATAAGTTTTATGAAACTGAATGAATTTATTTGGGTGTGGTTGCAATCAGAATCCTTTTTTTTCGTACCTTCAAAAAGCATTTTTCCTCCAATGAGTGTTAACAAACCAAAAGCTACCCAATGGTCGCTTTTTTTTATCATTTCCATAAAGGTCAGTCCTGCAAAATACCCTATTAGAGTCATTAAAGCCTGGAAAAAACCAAATAGAAAAGCCATTGTTAGTGTTTGTTGGATATAAAATTTTTTTGCGCATATGCCTTTGCTTACCGAAACTGCAAAACAATCCATTGCCAAACCAACCCCAATAATAATTACTGAAAAAATGTCCATAATAATTAAAAAAAAGCTACTCATTTTGAGTAGCTTTTTAATATTTGTAGAAATCTATTCCTCTTCTTCTTCTTTTGTTACGTCCTCTAAAATACGTGATTGTGCAGATATATTCATCTTTTCAAAATCTTCTTTTGAGCCGACAATGATCTTTTCGAATTCACGCTGTCCTGTACCGGCCGGAATGCGGTGGCCACAAATGACATTTTCTTTCAGCCCTTCTAAGGTATCCACTTTCCCGTTGATGGCTGCTTCGCTGAGCACTTTAGTAGTTTCCTGGAATGATGCTGCGGACATGAAACTGTAGGTTTGCAATGCAGCCCGTGTAATTCCTTGTAAAACCTGATTTGCCGTTGCAGGAATGGCATCTCGTGCTTTTACCGGTTTTAGGTCGCGGCGTTTCAACGAACTGTTTTCATCGCGAAGCTTGCGGGCAGTTACGATTTGCCCTGGCTCAAATATTTGAGAATCTCCCGGATCGACAATAACTTTTTTACCCCATATGCGATCGTTTTCTTCCATTAATTCGTTTTTGTCGACCAGCTGCTTTTCCAAGAATCGTGTATCACCGGGATCAACGATTTCAACTTTACGCATCATTTGACGAACAATAACTTCGAAATGTTTATCGTTGATTTTTACACCCTGCAAACGATAGACATCCTGAATTTCGTTTACGATATATTCTTGGACAGCTGTAGGTCCCTTTATAGCTAAAATATCAGAAGGGGTAATAGCTCCATCCGATAATGGCATTCCGGCACGAACAAAATCGTTTTCCTGAACAAGAATCTGCTTGGAAAGGGGTACAAGGTATTTTTTTACTTCTCCTGTTTTGGAAGTGATAAAAATTTCTTGATTTCCTCGTTTAACTTTTCCGAACGACACTTCGCCGTCGATTTCGGCAACAATTGCGGGATTTGAAGGATTGCGCGCTTCAAAAAGTTCCGTTACACGTGGTAATCCCCCTGTAATATCTCCGGTTTTACCTACAGCACGAGGTATCTTTGCCAAGATATCTCCGGCTTTGATTTCGTCATTTTCATTTTTAACGATGTGAGCGCCTAATGGCAAGGTGTATGTACGTAAAATGTCTCCATTTTCGTTTACAATGAAAGCAGATGGAGCTTTGGTCTTATCTCGCGATTCAATGATCACTTTTTCTTTTAATCCGGTTTGCTCATCTGATTCTACTTTATAGGTAATATTTTCGATAAAATTATCGAAATGAATTCTTCCACTTGCCTCCGAAATAATAACAGCATTGAACGGATCCCATTCGCAAATGAGATCGCCTTTCTGAACTTTGTCACCTTCGTCATAATATAATTTTGCCCCATATGGCACATTGTGTGAGAGCAGCACAATTTTTGTGTTCGGATCCACAATACGCATTTCTACCAGACGGCTTACTACTATTTTGTAAGGTTTGCCGTTGGCGTTTTTTTCTTGGGGATCGACCACTCGAAGTTCTTCAAACTCCAGTATTCCGTCGTATTTGGCAATGATATTGCTTTCGGCTGCAATATTTGATGCAATACCACCTACGTGGAAGGTTCGAAGTGTAAGTTGGGTTCCCGGTTCACCAATAGACTGTGCAGCAATAACGCCTACAGCTTCGCCTTTTTCTACCAGACGGCTGCTGGCCAGGTTACGTCCGTAGCATTTTGAACAAACGCCATGTCGTGCTTCACACGTGAGAACAGAACGAATTTCAACTTGTTCGATGGGCGATTCATCGATTTTTTTTGCAATTTCTTCGGTAATTTCTTCTCCGGATCGTACCAGAATCTCTCCTGTAAAGGGGTGCTGCACATCGTGAACAGAGATGCGTCCTAATATTCTCTCATAGAGTGATGCTACGACTTCATCATTGTTTTTTAATGCTGTAGCAACTAATCCGCGAAGTGTACCGCAGTCTTCCTCTGTCACAATTACGTCTTGTGCAACATCAACCAATCGTCGGGTTAGGTATCCCGCATCGGCCGTCTTTAAAGCCGTGTCGGCAAGTCCTTTACGCGCACCGTGAGTTGAAATAAAGTATTCGAGCACTGACAATCCTTCTTTAAAGTTCGCAAGGATAGGATTTTCGATGATCTGAGCGCTTTCCGCACCACTTTTTTGTGGTTTGGCCATCAAGCCACGCATACCCGATAACTGACGAATTTGTTCGCGTGAACCACGTGCTCCCGAATCCAACATCATGTATACCGAATTAAATCCTTGATCATCTTCTGCCAGCTTTTTCATCAAGATGTTGGACAACTTCGAATTGATATGGGTCCATGTATCGATAATCTGATTATATCGTTCGTTATAAGTAATGAACCCCATGTTGTAATTTTCCATAATCTGCTCAACTTCAGCGTAACCTTCACGTATGAGCTCATCTTTTTCAGGAGGAATAATAATGTCTTCCAGATTGAACGAAAGCCCCCCCTTGAACGCCATTTTGTATCCGAGATCTTTTATATCATCCAAATATTGAGCAGTACGAGCCATTCCGCATTTTTTGATAACAAGGCCAATAATATCACGAAGCGATTTCTTTGAAAGAAGCTCATTAATATAGCCTACTTCTTTTGGAATATATTCGTTTGTGATAACTCGTCCTACAGTGGTTTCGTGCATTTTACGGATCGGATTTCCGTTTTCATCTATATCGTCAACGATCACTTTTACCAAAGCGTGAATATCGACTTTCCCTTCATTATATGCAATAATGGCTTCCTCTTCTCCGTAAAAGGTCATACCTTCGCCTTTTGCTCCCGGACGGATCTTGGTAATGTAATATAATCCGAGAACCATATCTTGAGAAGGAACAGTGATAGGTGCTCCGTTGGCAGGATTCAGGATATTATGCGACGATAGCATTAATAACTGAGCTTCCAATATTGCTTCGTTGCTTAATGGAAGATGAACGGCCATCTGGTCCCCATCAAAGTCGGCATTAAATGCCGTACATGCAAGTGGATGAAGTTGAATGGCTTTTCCTTCGATAAGTTTAGGCTGGAATGCTTGAATACCTAAACGATGCAATGTCGGAGCACGGTTTAGAAGTACCGGATGTCCTTTCATTACATATTCCAGGATATCGTAAACAACCGGTTCTTTGCGATCGACAATCTTTTTTGCTGATTTTACGGTTTTAACAATACCCCTTTCAATAAGTTTGCGGATAATGAACGGTTTATACAGTTCGGCTGCCATGTCTTTTGGCAAACCGCATTCGTGCATTTTTAATTCCGGGCCCACCACAATAACCGATCGAGCCGAATAATCCACACGTTTACCAAGCAGATTTTGACGGAAACGTCCTTGTTTCCCTTTCAAACTGTCCGAAAGCGATTTTAGCGGTCGGTTGGATTCTGTTTTAATTGCACTTGATTTCCTTGAATTATCGAAAAGAGAGTCAACAGCCTCCTGTAACATGCGTTTCTCGTTTCTGAGAATTACTTCGGGAGCTTTAATATCGATAAGCCTTTTCAGTCGGTTGTTGCGGATAATCACACGACGATATAGATCGTTTAAATCAGATGTTGCAAAACGACCTCCGTCGAGGGGTACCAGCGGACGAAGCTCAGGTGGGATGACGGGGATCACTTTCATGATCATCCATTCAGGCTTATTGATGTGTTTAGAACTCCGAAAAGCTTCTACTACCTGGAGTCTTTTCAATGCTTCATCTTTTCGTTGCTGGGAGGTATCCGTACTCGCACGGTGACGCAGCTGATTTGCCAATTTGTCGAGATTCAATCTTTCTAAAAGGTCTAAAATTGCTTCCGCTCCCATTTTTGCAATGAACTTGTCGGGATCAGAATCTTCTAGTTGTTGATTCTCTTTGGGTATTGAATTTAGCAATTCCAAATATTCATCTTCGGTAAGTAGATCGTTTTCTTCTACCTTATCTTTTAAAATACCTTGTTGAATAACTACATATCTTTCGTAGTAGATAATGGAATCGAGTTTTTTTGTTGAAATTCCCAGCAGGTAACCTATTTTGTTGGGCAATGTTCTAAAATACCAGATATGAGCAACCGGCACTACCAACCTTATGTGTCCTGTACGCTCTCTGCGTACTTTTTTTTCGGTTACTTCAACGCCGCATCGGTCACAAACAATCCCTTTATAACGGATCCGTTTATATTTCCCGCAATGACACTCGTAGTCCTTAACGGGGCCGAAAATACGTTCACAGAAAAGTCCGTCACGTTCGGGTTTGTACGTACGATAATTGATAGTTTCAGGTTTTAATACCTCACCATATGAATTTTCGAGAATTTCTTCGGGTGAAGCTAAACTGATAGTAATTTTTGAAAAGTTACTCTTTATTTTATTGTCTTTTCTAAATGCCATACATGTTATGTCTATAAAGAGTTGTAAATATTTTTTAAATTGAAAACGGTCCGAATCGATAGATTCATTTGATATCCGTTTTTGAAGTTATGAGGATTAATCGAGGGTAATGCTCAATCCCAATCCTCTAAGTTCATGGAGCAATACGTTTAACGATTCAGGGATTCCCGGTTGTGGCATAGGATCACCTTTTACGATGGCTTCATATGCTTTTGAGCGTCCCATAACATCATCGGATTTGATGGTCAGAATTTCCTGAAGAATATAAGCTGCACCGAATGCTTCAAGAGCCCAAACTTCCATTTCTCCAAAACGTTGTCCGCCAAATTGAGCTTTACCGCCTAATGGTTGTTGCGTAATGAGTGAATACGGGCCGATAGATCGGGCATGCATTTTATCTTCAACCATATGTCCAAGCTTCATCATGTAAATGATACCTACGGTTGCAGGCTGGTCAAATCGTTCTCCTGTTCCTCCATCATAAAGGTGGGTTTTTCCGTAGCGAGGCAATCCTCCTTTCTCAGTCCATTCATCTAGGTTCTCAAGGGTAGCACCGTCAAAAATGGGAGTAGCAAAACGCATATTCAGTTTTTCTCCTGCCCATCCGAGAACAGTTTCAAAAATTTGCCCTAAATTCATTCGCGATGGAACACCCAGCGGGTTCAAAACAATGTCTACCGGTGTTCCGTCTGCAAGGAAAGGCATATCTTCTTGCCGTACGATCTTGGAAACGATACCTTTGTTACCATGTCGACCGGCCAGTTTATCTCCCACCTGAACTTTTCGTTTTTTAGCTACATAAACCTTAGCAATTTGCATAATTCCCGATGGAAGTTCATCTCCAATTGTAAGATCAAAACGTTTTCGTTTGAGTTCTGAATCCAATTCCTTGTATTTGCGCAAGTAATTGATCACAGTAGAGCGGATCAATTCGTTCTTGTGTGGATCGTTTGTCCATTTATTCAGTTGGATAGATTGATAATCGATTTCTTGCAATACCTTTGCTGTGAATTTTGCCCCTTTAGGAATTACCTCAATGTTTGTATAATCTTTTACACCTGCAGAGGTTTTACCTTCGGTGAGCGCAAGCAATTTTTCGATAAGGATCTTTTTTAAATCTTCCATTTTGGCTTCGTATTCTTCCTCTAGTTTTGGAAGCAATGCCTTGTTGGATAATTTGTTTTTCCCTTTTTTAATTGCTCTTGAGAATAAGTTCGTATTGATCACAACTCCACTGAGTGAAGGAGAGGCTTTCAATGAAGCATCTTTTACATCACCTGCTTTGTCTCCGAAGATAGCACGAAGGAGTTTTTCTTCGGGAGACGGATCCGATTCCCCTTTAGGTGTGATTTTTCCGATGAGGATGTCTCCGGGTTGAACGCGTGCGCCTACTCGAATTATTCCTCTTTCGTCTAAATCCTTGGTAGCATCTTCACTTACATTTGGGATATCGGATGTCAGCTCTTCAAGTCCTCGTTTGGTTTCACGTACTTCCAACGAGAATTCTTCTACGTGTACCGATGTAAAAATATCTTCGCTAACCACACGTTCACTAAGCACAATAGCATCTTCGAAGTTGTATCCCTTCCATGGCATAAATGCCACCTTCAGGTTTTTCCCCAAGGCCAACTCTCCTTTTTCGGATCCATATCCTTCGGTTAATATTTGGCCTTTTGTTACTTTATCTCCTTTTCTACAAAGAGGACGCAGATCGACAGTTGTGTTTTGGTTTGTTTTACGAAATTTGGGGATAGTGTATGTTTTTACGGAATCCTCAAAGCTCGTAAATTCTTCTTCTTCCGTTCTGTTATATTTAATTTTAATGGTTGTTGCATCAACATAAATTACTTCCCCATCGCCTTCAGCCATAAGTTGACTACGGGAATCTTTAATAACCTGTTCTTCGATTCCGGTGCCTACTATCGGTGCTTCGGTGCGTATTAACGGAACGGCTTGCCTCATCATGTTTGACCCCATCAATGCGCGGTTGGCATCGTCATGTTCAAGAAACGGAATCAGTGCCGCTGCAATGGAAGCTATCTGCATGGGTGATACATCCATCATTTCTACCTGTTCGGGTGAAACAACAGGATAATCGGCGTCTTTTCGGGCTTTCACACGTGGTAAGATAAATCTTCCTTCATCATCGAGTGGCGCATTACCTTGGGCGATCACTTTTCCTTCTTCTTCTTCGGCTGCCAGATAAATTATGTTCTCGTTTTTTATATCGACTTTTCCGTCTTTTGCTTTTCTATACGGAGTTTCGATAAACCCAAGATCATTAATTTTTGCGTAAATGCATAATGAGGAAATAAGTCCAATATTCGGTCCTTCAGGAGTTTCAATTGGACATAGACGTCCATAGTGCGTATAATGTACGTCACGTACTTCAAAACCAGCGCGTTCTCGCGACAAACCACCGGGCCCCAATGCCGATAAACGGCGCTTATGTGTAATTTCTGCCAGTGGATTGGTTTGATCCATGAATTGGGACAAAGCATTCGTACCGAAGAAGGTGTTAATAACCGATGAAATGGTTTTGGCATTGATGAGATCAACGGGTGTGAATACCTCGTTGTCACGTACATTCATCCTCTCACGAATAATTCGGGCCATGCGGTTCAGTCCTACACCGAATTGGTTATATAACTGCTCTCCCACTGTGCGTACACGTCTGTTGCTGAGATGATCTATATCATCCACAATGGCTTTGGAGTTAACCAATTCAATCAGATATTTTATAATTTCTATGATATCTTCTTTGGTAAGAACTCGAATTTTATCGTCAATATTAAGGTTCAGTTTTTTGTTAATTCTGTAACGACCCACGTCACCCAAATCGTATCTTTTTTCAGAGAAGAAAAGATTGGTAATTACTTCTCTGGCACTGGCATCATCGGCAGGCTCAGCACTGCGAATTAATCGATAGATATGACGTACGGCATCGATTTCGGAATTGCTCGGATCTTTTTGTAACGTATTATAGATAATCGAGTAGTCCGACATGTTGGGTGTTTCTTTATGTAGCAAAATGGATGAAACACCCGATTCCAGAATTTCCTCTATTTCTTCTTCCCCGAGAATGGTTTCCCGTTCAATAATGACCTCGTTTCTTTCTATAGAAGTTACTTCGCCTGTGTCTTCATCTACAAAATCTTCCATCCACGATTTGAGTACTCGCGCTGCTAGTTTACGACCCATTACCTTTTTCAGGTTGGTTTTTGTAACTTTTACTTCTTCCGCAAGATCAAAAATCTCGAGGATGTCTTTGTCGCTTTCAAACCCGATAGCGCGTAACAGTGTAGTGACAGGCAATTTCTTTTTCCTGTCAATGTAAGCGTACATTACACTGTTAATATCGGTTGCAAACTCAATCCATGATCCTTTGAATGGGATTATACGGGCCGAGTAGAGTTTTGTACCGTTTGCATGCACACTTTGACCGAAGAAAACACCGGGGGAGCGATGTAATTGTGAAACCACTACACGTTCGGCTCCATTGATCACAAAAGTACCTTTTTCGGTCATATAAGGAATTGTTCCCAGATATACATCTTGAATGACAGGTGCAAAATCTTCATGATCAGGATCGGTGCAGTATAGATATAATTTAGCTTTTAGAGGAACGCTATAGGTTAGGCCTCTTTCTATACACTCTTCAATAGAATAACGCGGAGGATCAATGTAGTAATCAAGGAATTCCAAGACAAAGTTGTTGCGAGTGTCTGTAATGGGGAAGTTTTCCATGAAAACTTTGTACAATCCCTCGTTTTTTCTTTTTTCCGGTGGTGCATCAAGTTGTAAAAAATCTTGAAACGATTTCAACTGAACTTCCAAAAAATCAGGGAAGTCGAGAGGATTTTTAATTGTTGCGAAATTTATTCGTTGGTTGGTGTTATTTGAAGACATGCGAATGTATTTTTTGAACTTAATATGTATTGAAACAAAAGGTTAAGAACCTTCTTCGGAAGATTCTTAACCAAATTAACCTAATTTTAGGTAGCTTTGTTATTTAAGTTCAACTTCTGCTCCTGCCTCTTCAAGTTGTTTTTTCAATGCTTCGGCTTCTTCTTTTGTTACTCCTTTTTTCAATTCGCTGGGAGCAGCGTCAACTAAATCTTTTGCTTCTTTCAATCCAAGGCCGGTAAGTTCTTTGACAACTTTTATAACAGCTAATTTAGCTGCACCCGGACTTTTAAGGATTACATCGAAAGAATTTTTTTCCTCTGCCACAGCAGCCTCTGTTCCTGCAGCAGGAGCTCCTGCTACGGCAACAGCTGCAGCAGCAGGTTCAATACCATATTCAGTTTTTAAAATTTCAGCCAGTTCGTTAACTTCTTTTACTGTTAAGTTAACTAATTGTTCAGCAAATGCTTTTAAGTCTGCCATTTTTGTGTTATTTAATAGATTACTAATTCTGTTTTTTGTATAAGTTGAAAATTATTTTTCGGAGAGCGTTTTTAAAATTCCATGAAGCGTATTTCCTCCGGATTGTAGTGCAGAAATAACATTTCTTGCGGGAGATTGCAGCAGTGCAATAATTTCTCCAATAAGTTCTGTTTTGCTCTTGATGGACACCAAATCTTTGAGATACTTATCACCGATAAAGAAGCTTTCTTGTACATAGGCACCCTTGAATGCCGGTATTTTTTCGCTTTTATATTTATCGATGAGTTTTGCAGGAGCATTAGGCACATTTGAAAACATGATTGCTGTATTACCCTTGAGAAGAGGATACAGTTCTTCATAATTTCCGTCGAGCGATTCCAACGCTTTACGCAGCAAGGTATTTTTCACTACCATTAACTTGATATCCTGTTTATGGCACTCTCTTCTTAAATTATTGGTTTTAGCTGCATCTAATGTAGCTATATCCGTTAAATAGAAGTTTTCGTATCCCTTAACAGTATCGGCTATTTTTTTGATTATCACGTTTTTATCTTCCTTTTTCATAGATAGTTTTTCCCTTTTTAGTTTTCTTCTATCGATTTGGGATCTATTTTGAGACCCGGACTCATCGTAGTAGAAAGATAAATGCTCTTAATATACGTACCTTTTGCTGTAGACGGTTTTAGTTTGATTAATGTCTGGATAAATTCCCGCGCATTATCAACAATTTGTTCAGGTGTAAACGATATTTTTCCTATAGATGCATGGACAATACCGTATTTATCAACCTTGAAATCAATTTTCCCTTGTTTTACTTCTTTTACAGCTTTGGCAACATCGTTGGTTACTGTTCCGCTTTTGGGATTTGGCATTAATCCGCGTGGTCCTAAGATACGGCCCAGCGAACCAATTTTACCCATTACAGAAGGCTGTGCGATAATAACGTCAACGTCTGTCCATCCGTTCTTAATTTTTTCGATATACTCATCAAGTCCCACATAATCTGCTCCGGCTTCTTTTGCTTCAGCTTCAGCCTCAGGTGAGCACAAAACGAGAACCCTTACCTCTTTTCCTGTGCCATGAGGAAGAGTAACGGTGCCCCTTACCATTTGGTTAGCTTTGCGCGGGTCTATTCCTAAACGTACATCGATATCGACAGATGCATCAAACTTGGTAGTCGTTATTTCTTTTAATAAAGTAGCTGCTTCTTTCAGTGAATAGGTTTTCCCCGCTTCAATTTTACTCAAAGCCAACTTTCTATTTTTTGTCAGTTTTCCCATTTTCAATTGAAGTTTAGATTATTTTATATCTTGAGGAAACTCCCCTTTTACCACGATACCCATGCTTCGTGCCGTTCCGGCAACCATGCGCATTGCTGATCCAATGGTGAAGCAGTTTAAATCGGGCATTTTTTCTTCTGCAATCGTTTTTACCTGATCCCATGTGATTTCGCCGATTTTCTTTCGATTTGGTTCAGCAGAGCCACTTTTTACTTTCAAAATTTCTAATAATTGAATTGCAACCGGTGGTGTTTTAACAACAAAATCAAAAGATTTATCCGAATAGTAAGTAATTACAACGGGTAATATCTTACCTGCTTTATCCTGAGTTCTGGCATTGAATTGCTTGCAAAACTCCATAATATTAATCCCTTTTGAACCTAAAGCAGGTCCGACGGGAGGGGAGGGATTTGCAGCTCCTCCTTTGATTTGCAATTTTATTTGTCCGGCAACTTCTTTAGCCATTTTTCTTTGATTTAAATTTATTTACTTCTTATCAAAACCTATTGAAGAATTCCCAGATGTGCGTAACCAAATCTGATTTATTCTTTCTCTACTTGCATATAACCCAGCTCCAATAGTTGTTTTCTTCCGAAAATTTTGACTACTACTTTGAGCCTTTTTTTCTCTTCATTCACTTCCTCAACTTCGCCGGTGAAATTACTAAAAGGGCCACTGATCACTTTAACGTTTTCACCAACATAGTATTTAACATCCATTTCTTCGCCGGCTTCTTCCAATTCGTCCATTGTTCCCAAGATACGTTTTACTTCCGATTCTCTGAGGGGTTGGGGATCTGTAGTATTGGGAAGGAAGCCTGCCACATAATTGATGTTTTTGAGTGTGTGAATAACCTCACCCGTCAGTTCAGCCTCAATGAGTACATAACCCGGAAGATAAGCGCGTTCTTTCATCACTTTCTTTCCGCTACGCACAGTGTAAACTTTTTCTGTCGGTATGAGGACTTGAGATATATACTTCCCTAACTCGGTCTTTTTTATTTCTGAATCCAAGTACTCTTTGACCTTATTTTCTTTTCCGCTAACGGCACGCAATACATACCATTTTTTTTCGTTATCAGCCATGTCTTGTTATTCAGAATTATAAAATACCGTATAGAAGTTTTAATGTCCACTCAAATAAAGAATCCATCGCAAATACAATTAGCGCGATAAAAAGGGAAGCAATCATTACAATTATCGTGCTACTCGACAGTTCTTCTCGCGAGGGCCAGGATACTTTATAAACTAACTCGTTATAAGCATCCTTAATATATGCAATTATTTTTTTCATTTATAATTTGAATCGTTTTATGCACGGGTCGAGAGACTCGAACTCCCGACACCTGGTTTTGGAGACCAGTGCTCTACCAAACTGAGCTAGACCCGTAAACAACTTAGTCGGTAGATATTAGCATCTCCCACTAAGTTTATTTTCTCCGACATTACTATCAGTCAAGTAACTCGGTAATCTGTCCTGCACCTACCGTACGGCCGCCTTCGCGAATAGCAAATCGCAGACCCACGTTACATGCTACCGGATAAATCAAATCAACAGTGATGGTTACATTATCACCCGGCATTACCATTTCTACACCTTCCGGCAATTCAATTTCCCCTGTAACATCCAAGGTACGGATATAGAATTGTGGACGATAGTGATTATGGAATGGGGTGTGGCGACCACCTTCTTCTTTTTTCAGGATATAAACCTCTGCTTTGAATTTGGAATGAGGTTTTACTTTCCCCGGATGCGCAATTACCATACCGCGTTTAATTTCGTCTTTATCGATACCGCGAAGCAGCAAACCTACGTTATCTCCTGCTTGGCCTTGGTCAAGAATCTTACGGAACATTTCAACTCCTGTTACTACAGATTTCTTTCCTTCAGAGCCTAATCCGATGATTTCAACTTCGTCTCCAACTTTTACGATACCGGTTTCGATACGACCTGTTGCCACTGTACCACGGCCCGTGATCGAGAATACGTCTTCAACCGGCATGAGGAATGGTTTGTCTATATCACGCGGAGGAAGGGGAATCCATTCGTCAACTGCTTTCATTAGTTCCAATATTTTTTCTTCCCATTGGGGATCGCCATTCAATGCTCCCAATGCAGAACCGCGGATAACAGGTGTATTGGCACCGTCGAAATCATAGAAATCGAGTAATTCTCTCATTTCCATTTCAACCAATTCCAACATTTCTTCATCGTCAACCAAGTCGCATTTATTCATAAATACAACTAAACGTGGAACGTTTACTTGACGTGCGAGAAGGATATGCTCGCGTGTTTGAGGCATAGGGCCATCTGTTGCGGCCACTACAATAATTGCACCGTCCATTTGAGCAGCACCGGTTACCATATTCTTTACATAGTCGGCGTGTCCCGGACAGTCAACGTGTGCATAGTGACGATTTTCAGTTTCGTATTCAACGTGTGAGGTATTGATTGTTATACCTCTTTCTTTTTCTTCCGGTGCATTATCGATTTGATCAAATGTTTTCACTTCAGAAAGACCTTTTTCCGCCAAAACTTTGGTAATAGCAGCCGTTAAGGTAGTTTTACCATGATCAACGTGACCAATTGTACCGATATTTACATGCGGTTTCGTTCGGTTAAAATGTTCTTTTGCCATAAAATATTCTTATTAGTTAAATTAATATTTATATTTTCATTTTCTAAAAATAATTCCAGTGATGCTATTCCTTTTTGGAATTGTTATTAATAAGTCATCGAGCCGATGACGGGATTTGAACCCGTGACCTCTTCCTTACCAAGGAAGTGCTCTACCACTGAGCTACATAGGCAAAAGAGCGGAAGACGGGACTCAAACCCGCGACCCTCAGCTTGGAAGGCTAATGCTCTATCGACTGAGCTACTTCCGCAGAATAGTGAAATTTGATGAATTGACACTTTTTTCGTTCAAATCAATTATTTCTTATGCTTTGATGTGGGCAGTGATGGATTCGAACCACCGAAGGCTACGCCAGCTGAGTTACAGTCAGCCCCATTTGGCCACTCTGGTAACTGCCCTTTCTCTTGTAAATCAATAAAATAATTCCTTATCAATCGCTTTGTTTTTCTTAACTTAGTTGAGCCTCTTGTCGGATTCGAACCAACGACCCCGAGATTACAAATCACGTGCTCTGGCCAACTGAGCTAAAGAGGCTTATTTTCTTATTATTAGCGTTTCTTATTTTAGAGAATAGAGAAACGGTCGCAAAGGTAGCAATATTTTTTCGATTACCAAAAAAATAGGATTAATTTTTAGGCGAATGATTTGTTAGTAAATTTGTTTACCGGATGCATGTTTGCTTGAGATTTTTTGCGAAATTTGGCAGAATTGAAAAATAGCGGAATGCTCTTTGTTGTGCTTCCGCCATCTAAAAGTATGAGATCAATAACTAATTGAACATTTTTTTAAATTTGTCGAAGACGTTTCTTTTTGCCGAATTCGAGGGTGTAAAGTTCGATGATTTTTCCATTTGTGAAAGTGCCTTTTTTTCGCTTTCACTTAATGTTTCAGGAACATAAACATTTACGTTAACCAATTGGTCACCTGTACCGTATCCATTTAAAGACGGCAGACCCTTATTTCGTAATCGCAGCACATTTCCGGGTTGCGTCCCGGGCTCGATTTTTATTTTGGCCACCCCGTCTATTGTTGGTATTTCTACTGTTCCTCCTAATGCAGCAGTAGGGAAACTGATAAATAGGTTATAAATTACGTCGTTTCCGCTGCGGATTAGATTAGGATCTTCCTCTTCTTCGATTACGACTAACAGATCTCCGTTAATGCCGCCTCTTCGTGCGGCATTCCCTTGTCCTGAAACAGTCAATTGCATCCCTGCTGTTACGCCTGCTGGAATTTTGATGGAAATAATTTCTTCTTCTCTTACGATGCCTTCTCCATTACAGTATGCGCATTTTTTCGTAATTATTTTTCCTTCTCCGTTACATGTTGGGCATGTAGAGGTTGTTTGCATCTGTCCAAAAATAGTATTGGCTATCCGTGTCACTACACCCGACCCATTGCATGTCGTGCAGGTAGAAACCGAATCTCCGTTTTCCGAACCATTGCCGTGACAGTGTGAACATGCTACATATTTTTTTACTTTTATTTTTTTCTCCACACCCGTCAGTATTTCTTTTAAAGAAACTTTCACTTTTACACGGAGATCCGATCCTTTGTTTGTACGCTGTCGTGACCGTGAAGATCCGAATCCGCTAAAATTGCCGAATCCTCCAAAACTGCCGAAATGTCCACCGAAAATATCCCCGAACTGCGAAAAAATATCGTCCATTGACATTCCTCCGCCAAAACCATTTCCTCCGGTTCCGTTAACACCGGCATGTCCAAACCTGTCATACCGTGCACGTTTGTCCGTATCGCTTAAAATTTCGTATGCCTCAGCTGCTTCTTTAAATTTCTCTTCTGCTTTTTTATCTCCCGGATTTCTATCGGGATGATATTGAAGCGCTTTTTTGCGATATGCCTTTTTTATTTCTTCTACGGTTGCTGTGCGAGGTATCTCAAGTACTTCGTAATAATCTCTTTTTTCTGCCATATTTTTATGCGCCCACAATTACTTTTGGGAAACGGATTACTTTATCGTTCAATGTATATCCTTTTTGAACAAGATCTATTACCACTCCTTCTTGTGACTCTTCGGGAGCAGGAATAGTACCTACCGCTTCAAATTTTTCGGGATCGAAGGGTAGTCCTATTGCTTCGATTTCTTTGATTCCGTGTTGTTGAAGGAAGTTCATAAATTTGTTATATATCAAATCGATTCCTTCCAAAATAGCTTCCTTGTCATCACTTTGATGCAATGCAACGATAGCACGCTCAAAATCGTCAATTAGAGGAATGATGTCTTTCAGTACTTTTTCCCCCCCGCTTTTGATAATATCGGCTTTTTCTTTCAGCGTACGTTTACGATAATTATCAAAATCGGCAAAAAGGCGAAGATAGCTGTCGTTCAATTCATCATATTTTTGCTGAAGTTCCTGTTGTTCACCAGTTTCAGGAGTTTGCATCTTTTCTGACAAATTGTCTTTAACTTCATTATTCATCGCTTCTTCGCTCTGAGAAGTACCTCTTTTTGTTTGTTCTCTATCTTGAGGATCGCTATATTTTTTGTTTTCCTTTTCCATAATCGTTTTTTATGAATGTACAATGATACAAATTTCCTTTTATTTGCTTAACAATATAAATTGCACGCTTAACCTACAGCAAATAGCTTGCCAAAAGTGTGCAACTAAAGATTTATGGGAATTATTGTCGGTATTCATAGAAAAAGTTCGCACCATTCATCAAATATGGCAACTTGTTGCTCTCCGTGTTTTGCCAGGCTACGGCGAATTTTTTTTATGGATTTTTCTTTTCCGAGATGTGATTTCGAATAAAACTTGTCTGCAAAGCAAATGATTTTTTCTTCCATGCTCACCGGAACCATATCGCGGTGGGGAAGAGGCAGATTTTTGTCGATAATCATTTGGAGTGTTATTCCCGTTCCGGTATGTCGTTCACAAACAAGAGCATGTTTGGGGTAACCTTCGCTTGTTAATAATTCGTTTCCTAAATATCCGTGACAAATATAGGGGTATTTACCATAACAGCCAATGCGTGGTGCATGGGTCTTGAAAATGCCGATATCATGCAACATGGATGCCTCTTCTATAAAATTTACATCGACAGCCAATTCAGGATGTTTATGGGCGATGGAAAGGGCTTTGTTTGTCACATCGGTAACATGCGACATATAGATGTTGTATAATTTTGTTCCCTTTTTATAGTATTTATCGATGATGAGTTGTGGGTCCATTCGTTTCTAATGAGGGTTATTTCGCCGACTATTACAGACTCTGAAGTTTCTGCTGATACTCTATAAAGATTACCATCAGAGTGGAACTACAAATTTTTTTAATGAAACATCTAACAACGATTGAGGAACGGCCTCCTTCACTTCGTCTTCAATGATGCTGAGCATTCGTTCGCGCAAATATTCTTTGCGAGTAATAAGGCTTATTTCGCGAACGGGAGTATTGTTTCTGAAAGGGCGGACATTTTTTTTCTGGCTTTCGCTCAGATTGTCGATTGCCATTTCCGGAATCACTGTCAGCCCATCATTTGCGTCAACAATATTGATGAGGGTGTCGATGCTCCCTGCTTCATAGGTAAAAATGGATTGATTACTTCGTCTTTTTTTCATATTGCACAGATGTAATATTTGAGTGCGGAAGCAGTGCACTTCATCCAAAAGCCAAAGGCGGGATGTATTCAGATCGCTTTCATCCAATGCTGTTTTTGCATATAGCGGCTTTTCTTTTGGAGAAACATAGGCGTAAAACTTTTCGTAATATAGTGGACGTTCCGATATACGTTCATCTTTGAGAGGAGTTGCCAGAATGCCACCGTCCAATGTCCCGTTTGATAATTGGCGGAGAATCTGATCTGTTGTTAGTTCGTTGATAATTATTTTAATATCAAAATGATGATATTGATGAACTTGCATCAACCTTGGCAGCAAGTAAGGAGAAACGGTTGGAATTATTCCCAAATGGAATATTCCTTTTACAATGCCTTTTTCTTCCTGAACAATCTCTTTGATCTGATTAACCTGCGCAAGAGCAATACGTGCCTGGTTAATAATTCGTGCACCAATTTCGGTAGGTTGCACGGGCAACTGAGTGCGGTCGAATATCTTTACCCCCAATTCGTCCTCCAGTTTCTGAATCATCATACTTAATGTAGGCTGCGTTACGAATGAGGCTTCTGCAGCTTTAGAGAAATGGCGATAATTATCTACGGCTATAATGTATTCGAGTTGCTGGATATTCATTGTTTAAAGTTCGAAAAATATTTCATAAACTGAACTCTTTCATATAAAGCCGGACTGGCAATGTTTGTGTAATTGAGTTTGCCTTTAAATTCCGAAAGATTTTTGTAACGATGTTGTTTCATCCATTTTTCCATGGAAATAAGCACATCTCCAACGATGCCGGGTCCTTTTTGATACAGCATACTGCATAGTTGTATAGCGCTTGCTCCGGCTAAAATGCCTTTGATAGCATCCTCCCATGAGTGTACACCGTGAGAGCATGCGATATCAAATTCGGGAACTTTTCCCGAAACAATGGCTGTCCATCGCAGTGTGTCGTTGAAATCGGAAGGGTTGCTAAAAACAGGGCCCGAAACGATCTCTTCTTTATCAATATCGATATCGGGTTGATAAAAGCGATTAAACAAAACCACACCATTGGTTCCCAGTGCTTTCAATTTTTTTACCAACCCGGGCAAATTGCTGATGGTCTTTCCCATTTTTACGATAATGGGAATATGGATGGTTTTTTTGAGTTCCCTTACCACGTTTTGATGGAATTCTTCCGGGTAATTATCGGGAAATTCGCCGGCATTTAGCAGGAAGATGTTAAGTTCAATTGCATCGGCCCCAGCAGCTTCAATGTTTTTGGCAAATTCTGTCCATTGGCTTAATTTATAACAGTTGATACTGGCAATAATTGGAATGTTGCACGCTGCTTTTGCCGAACGGATAAGATCGAGGTAGTTGCCCACATGGTTCATTTTTACATACGTATTGATGTAATCGATTGCTTCCGGATAATCGGAAGAGAGGCTCAACTTTTCCGAATGACTTTCAATTTGTTCTTCAAAAAGCGATTTCAAAACCACAGCACCTACTCCTGCTTTCTCAAGGTCTTTTATTTTATTCAGTGAATTGGTTAAACCGCTGCTTCCTGCAACGAGTGGATTCTTTAATGTAAGTCCGGCAAATTTTGTTTCTAAACTGGCCATTTCAATAAATATTTATTAAGATTTGAAAGCTTGACAAAAGTACTACTTTTATCGAAAAAAACAATGATTTTATAGGGAATATAAATACAATTCATAAAAGATCGGTTTCACAAGGTAAGGGATTTAGGTGGAAGTTGATCTTAGGTAATTTTGAATAAAAGGGTTAACGCCGAATGGCAAAATCCGGCATTATCTTTGTCCGAAAATCAGCGTTCCCACCCGAATCATTGTGCTGCCTTCTTCTATGGCTATAGGATAATCGTTAGACATTCCCATGGATATTTCTTTGAAAGCCGGCTCATCGGGAAAATGTGTATTTTTGAATTCGTCGAAAAGTGATTTCAGTAAACGAAATTCTTTTCTTATTCGGTCTTTGTTGTCGGTAAATGTAGCCATTCCCATTACTCCCGAAAGCTGTACATGAGTACATTCTTTCCATTTGCCGGTCGCAAGAAATTGGCGGCACTCATCGGGAGAAAAGCCACTCTTGGTTTCTTCTTGAGCAATATGTATTTGCAGCAAGCATGGTATTTTTCGGTTATTGGCCCCTGCCTGCTTTTCAATTTCGAGCATCAGTCGTTCATTGTCCATACTGTGGATCAGATGAATAAAAGGAGCAATATATTTTACTTTGTTCCTTTGTAGATTTCCAATAAAATGCCATTCAATATCCTTGGGCAGTTTCTCGTATTTTTCTTTTAGTTCCTGTACACGGCTTTCACCGAAAATTCGTTGTCCGAAGTCATACGCCTCCTGTATTGTTTCAGCAGGATGAAATTTGGAAACGGCTACAATTTTAACCCCTGTCGGAATCGCTTTTCGTAATCTTTCGAGATTTTCCTTTATCGTATTCATACTTTCGTTTGTTTATCCTGTTCTGAAACGTAGGGAAATACATCCATAATGGCTGTTTCGGTTAAAGCTGCAACAGAATAGTCAATCATGGTTTTTTTCATTTCTGTATCGACAATGTCCAATGCTTCTTTCAACGTGCTTGCCTGCACCAGCATATTGACTGCCGTCTTTTTTTCTGCTCCGCTTTTCTCGTCCAACGTAATGAAATAGAGTTTTGCTTTATAATAGCGGTCGCCCGTTTCATTGAAAAACGTTTCGTTGTATTTTACCCTTTTTATATCGGCAATGGAAAATTCTCCCGAAATATACGGTTTAATTTCTTCGATTATTCGGCTTTCGGCTTCGGTAAACGACAGCGCATCCACTAGATAGGGCTCGGTTACCGTTTTCTGCATGCCCGATTCCTGCATCTTTTCGTACCTAACTTTACATTCAAACCAGTTGTACATTTTATTATTCGTTAAAAAATTATTAAGTGATTGATGGCTCTGATCACTGTAAACGGAAAAGCAAAAGTACGGATTTTTTTGCTCATCTAACATCCAAAGCAAGGGATTTCTGATCTTTATGTGTATGACTTGGCTACGGACTATTGCGTAAAAGTTGCGGCACGGGATGCTTGCAGACAAGGTTTTCTACGTGGGTAATTGTGGATTAGGTAATAATTTAAGGCATTTGTTAATTTCGTCTTATTATCCCTTGAAAATAAAATATACCGCAAGCACAAGGAATGCAAAGCCAACAAGGTGGTTCAACCGGAGTGTTGTATTGAAAGCAAAACAAGAAAAAAGGGAAAATACCACCAATGTAATGACTTCCTGCAGTACCTTAAGCTGTACAGGCGAAAAAGGTCCGCCATTACCTTCGAATCCGATACGGTTGGCGGGTACCTGAAGGCAGTATTCAAATAAGGCTATTCCCCAACTGAACAGGATAATGCCTATTAGTGGAAGTTTACTGAACCATGAATATTCCGAAAGTTTCAAATGACCATACCAGGCGAAGGTCATGAAAATATTCGAACAAAATAAAAGAACGATTGTCAGTAACGATTTCATAGTTAATCCTCAAAAAATTGTGCAAAGGTATAATTTTTTGAGGCTCATTGATTCATTCTCTGCCGAAATTTATTTTTTGGGTTAATTTTACGCCGATTCCCGGAAAATCGGTAGCAATCATTTTGCCGTTTTCGAGTTTGGCACCATCAAAACAATCATTGGCGATGAGTAGCGCACCGTCGAGATCGGCAAAATCGAGTCCCGCGGAAAGTTGTGAAGCGGCCGATATGGCACACGAGGTTTCTGTCATACAGCCGATCATCACTTTCATCCCCAACGCTTGAGCAAGATTACGCATTTTCCATGCTTCCCGCATGCCGGTACATTTCATCAGTTTGATATTGATCCCCGAAAATACCCCTTTCAGTCGTTCCACATCATCGAGTCGTTGCACCGATTCGTCGGCAAAAACCGGCAAAGGACTGTTTTCGGTAATCCAGGCATTCCCGTCGTAATCGTCTTTTGCCATCGGCTGTTCCACCATCACTACGCCTTTCTCTTTCATCCAGTAAATCATATCCAGCGCATAGCGTTTGTCTTTCCATCCCTGATTGGCATCCACTGTCAGAGGCAGGTCGGTAACACTGCGAATGGCCTCGATTGTGCGTTTGTCGTCCGTCCCGCCCACTTTTACTTTCAGTATGTAGAAACGTCCTAAGGCTTCTTTAGTCTTTTCGCGTATCACTTCATTCGTATCGATACCAATAGTAAAAGTAGTATCGGGGACCTTCATTTTATTCAGACCATACATCTGGTACCACGGTGCACCGATAATTTTTCCCGCTAAATCGTGCAACGCAATATCAACCGATGCTTTTGCCGCTGTGTTTCCCGGTGCTATCCGGTCTATATATTCCAGAATATCTTCCAAATGAGTGGGATCATGAAATCCCGAAAGATCCACTTTCTTAAGAAAATCGATAACCGATGCCTGCGTTTCGCCCAAATAGGGAGGGAGAGAAGCCTCTCCGTAACCTTCCAGGCCGTCGAATTCGATTTTTGTGAGTACCACCGGTGTCGTTTTCCGCGAAAAACCGGAAATCGTGAAAACATGCCTCAGTTGAAGGTCATAAGGAGTCCATGACAGTTTCATTTTTTTGGATACTATACGTTGTTTTTTCGCAGCAGATGTTGTAAAAATGTGGGGTACTGTGAATGTCGCTGCTGCCAAAGCTGAAGTCTTTATGAATTGCCGTCTGTTTTGTTTCATTCGGTCGGATGATAAAACGCATTTTTATTGATTTCTTCGATACCCGGCGTATTAATCTCGCCTAGTATTCGCTTCGTACGCAAATAACGGCCGGTATTGTATTCGTCGTAAAAGGGATCGGTCGAATCGAAGCTGCCGATTTGAATGTAATCCGAGGCATGAATAAACCGTTTGTTGCCGATATAAATCCCCACGTGTACCACGCTTTCCCTGGGATTTTCGTCAGTAGCCTTTGTCCCGAAAAATACCAGATCACCCGGCTGAACGTTTTCAAAGTCTCCTTTCTCGTCGATTAGTTTGCCCGAAAGAACTTGTTGCGAAGCATCGCGCGAAAGGATAATGCCGTGCAAGAAATATACCAATTTTGTGAATCCGCTACAATCCAGTCCTTTTGAGGAGGTCCCTCCCCATAGGTAGGGGATGCCCATAAATCGTTTTGCCGTTTTCACGATCTCTTCGCCTGTCCATATTCGGCTTTTCTTCCATATTTCAAAGGGTTGAACATCGTTTTTCGATACAAACGCTTCTCTTCCATCAGGATAGAAAACCCGATAAAACATCCCTTTCTCTTCTTTTATTATCAGCATGTCACCTGCTCCTAAGTCTGAAATGGTTTGAGATCCCGGATCCGGGTGTTCATACGAAAAAGCAGAAAGTGATGTTACGATGATTTTCGGCTGTTGTAGATAGCTTTGCAACGCTGCTTTTGTCATAGGTTTGACCGAACCGTTTATCCAACCGATGTAGCGGTCGGGTGTTTGTATTCGCCTCCACCCACCTTTCTTTTCCAGCACGTTCACGGGTGTGCCAAGCAGCGCTTGTGACACTATTTCTGCGCTGTGTTTCGGATTACGGTATATCGTTCCCGGAGAATTGTAAATAACGCCCCACGTCTCTTCGCCAAGTTTCTTGTCGGGAAGCAGTCGGATGCTGTCTTTCACTTCAATGAACCTCCTTTTTGCTTTAGCTATTACCTCATTATAGGCAGCATGGCTTGTCGTTTCCCCTTTCAGTATCAACGTATCTTTTTGACGGTATGCCTTTATGTCAAAAACTTCTATCCGTTTGTCGGGAATATATTTTGCTTCCACCGATTTGATGATTTCGCGGATGTCGTTGGTTTGGGCCATAGAAAATGATAGCGTAACGAACAAAAACCAACTTAAATATGCGTATTGCTGCATCTTGTGGCTTTTATTGCCGGGTTAATAAATGTTTTCGAATAAGAGAAGCTCATGAAAAGTATTATCAATTCGTGGGAAAACGAACAAATCAATATCTATGTATGCCTCATTTATTTTTTCTTTCTTCATCATCCGAAAAGCTAAAAACAAATAAAGCGTTTTCTTGAAAACCGTCATCGGGAAGATGGGAAATGTAAATAAAACTCCTCTCCTATGTATAGGGTTGAAGCAGAAGAGAATTATAACATTTCCTTCATGGCTTGGTAGGCCTTGGAGCCATAGACCACTGAAGGTCCTCCACCCATGAGAACAGCCACACCGATCGTTTCGACGATTTCTTCCTGAGTGGCGCCTGCTTTCAAGGCATCCTGAACATGACAGGCGATGCATCCTTCGCAACGAATCGTGATTGCAATTCCGAGAGCAATCAGTTCTTTCTGCTTTTGGTCGAGTGCTCCCGCTTTGTTTGCTGCATGATGCAGTGACATGAATCCTTTGGCAACTTCCGGATGCTCTTTGCTCAAGATTTCCAGAAAGGCATACACCTCATTTGCTTTATCTTTATAACTATTCATAGTAAAACCTCCTTATTTTTTGCGGTTCCAACTTCAGACAAAAATAGGAAATATTTTGAAAAAACAAAAAATTATCGAAGGTAAGAATCTGATGTTAAGCCTCAGATTTTTCGCCTTGTTCTCGAGAAAAACGCTCATGATGAAGATGCACCTCTTATAATTTCATTTCCCACCCTTTTTCATAGGTTCTACTCCATAATTTTAAGGCATCTTTATCATTAAGAATGTGCCCATTATCGGGATCGGTGGTTAATGTTTTCTTAGTGCGTTGTGAGATATTTCCTAATTGCGCCAGCGTTGAGCTGATGCATCCGGCATTGATATCTGCATTAAGCGGAATATTTTCTTTAATTCCATTCAGAAAATTCGAAAAATGGAATCCATCCAATTGCTGAGCCGGATTAATTAAATCGCCGGGTTTAAATTCCAGGTTACTCGTAACTTCTTTAATAATTTTATTTTCCGGATCATAGATTTTGTATGCGTTTCCTCCCCCAATTACCAGCGTTCCCTTATCTCCATAAAAAGCTGCTCCGGCCGAGGAATCTTCTATAAAGCGTCCATTACAGCTTCTTCCTTCCCATGTAATAAGTTTGTCATCGCCAAATTCGAAATTGATGATCTGCGTATCAGGAAATTCCCAATCATCATCATAGCAATATCTGCCCCCGGACGAATTTACAGTAGTGGGGTAGGTCAGATCCATACCCCAACGAAGGAGATCGATAAAATGGACAGCATTATTCCCGGATTCTCCTGTACCCCAATTATAAAACCAATGCCAATTATAATGAAGAAAATTGTCTTTATAATGAGGTACTCGCGGAGCAGGTCCTTGCCACAATTCCCAATCGAGCCATTCGGGTACGGCCACTATTTTACCTTTTCCGATGGGTGGTCTGTTATTGGCATACCATGCTTTCCCGAAATAGACATTCCCTATTGCTCCCTCTTTGACTTCTTGAATAGCGTTTATGACATTGGTCCATGACCTGCGTTGCATGCCGGTTGTAACAATCACTTTATATTTTTTTGCAGCCTCCATCAAAATTTCGTTTTCGGCCGGATTGTGGCTGGTCGGTTTTTCGAGATATACGTGTTTTCCGGCTTTCATAGCCATTAGTGCAGCAGGAGCATGCCAATGTTCAGGCGTTGCGATAAATACAGCATCCAAATCTTTTAATGCCAATAGATTTCTGATATCTTTTTCCCCTTTGGGCTTTGTGCCGGTCAGTTCTTCGATAGTTGCGATACATTTATTCATGGCTCTACTGTCAACATCACATACATAGGCTATTTCACACCCTTTTTGCCGGGCAAAGCCTGCTGCTAAGGCACTACCTCGTGAATTTACGCCAATGGCACCCATCCTGATTTTTTCGTTTGAGCCCATGATGTTTTTATAACTTTTGGCGCTAAACGTCGGAAAAGCCCCTCCTGCGGAAACTGCTGCCGTTCCTATCGCCACATTTTTGATGAATTTTCGTCTTGTGATCATAGTATATGCAATTGTTATGTTTTGATAATTCGCAAATTTATCAATTTATATTTTGTTTTTTCCCTTATTTACGTAATTCGATCTTCAAAAAACGCAAATTAGCAGAATATTGTTTTTTATTGCTTCTTCTTCGCTCCTTGTTCGCTCTTCCTTCGCTTCAAAGCAGGGACAACAATATCGGATTCCGCTGGATCGGTATAAAACGAATCGATCTCTTTGCCGCATGTAGAGCGGGATACAGAGGAGGGGGCAGAGCGAACTTTATGCAAAGATGATGCGAGGCCGATGCAAGCATGGAGCGAGGATGGTACGGCCTTGGTACGGCGAAGGTACGGAGAAACAAATATAAGACGGTGTCTCGTCCTGAAATAGGTTTACACTCAATGTAAATTAAAATCAGGACAATGAAAACAAAATTCAACAAATTTCCGGACGAATTGATATCTCAAATAGTCCAAGAGTACTTAACTACCGAAATTTCTCAACCGGAGTTAATGAAAAAGTATAACTTTGGAGGGCCGAACACCATATACAGGTGGATGAAATATTTAGGTATTTCAAAGCAGGATTTTGAACAAATAAAGGAGGATAGAGTTATGACATCAGATAGTTCAAAGAGCCTCAAAGAGCTTGAGTTAGAGCATAAAATCCGCCTATTAGAGGATGAGCTTAATAAAGAAAAGCTTAAAACAGCAGCTCTAAGTACATTGATTGATATCGCAGAGCGGGATTTGAAGATTGACATAAAAAAAAAGCGTGGTGCCAAACCATAAACACGCTGCACCATATTACCCGAGATTCAGTCTGGGTGATTTTTGTGAGTTGTTTGGCAAAACAAGGCAAGCGTACTACCGGCGGGAGAAGTATCATTACAAGGAACAACTAAAAGATCAAATACTGTAATATGCAACATGCAAATGGCTTTTTTTCGGCAAAGTTAATTCCCTGATTTTTTTTTGAATTAGTCAAGACTTAATCTGACAAATACAAATAAAAAAGAATAATTTTGTAACAGAAAACAGATTGAGTTATGACCACATCAGAAAAAGTCATCGGACAGTTTTTGTTCCCTAATGTAAGATATTTGTCAGAGAAAGTCTTGACTATTACATCTACACACCACAATTTATTATTCTAACCTCCATGGTTTGCGATATTCATAAGACAAATATTTATTGGCTTCCGGTGAATTAATGAATACTTCCTTTTCGACATCCCATTCCAATCGTTGTTTTGTCTCCATGGCAATGGTAGCTAAATGCGCTAGAGTTGTCGAGCGATGTCCTGTCTCCAACGTTGCCCATGGTTCATTCCTCGATTTCACACAATCCAGGAAGTTTCTTATCAAATTTGATGCACTGTTTTTGTAACTTCCGTCTATCAGCAATTCGTCGTTTTTATCGAGTGAAAATTCTTCCGCATCCATGAGTTTATTCCATTTCTGAAATTGTCCTGGTTTGGTAGGTACAATTTTGTAGTCGTTCTCTCCCGTGTACAATGTTCCTTTGGTACCTCGCAGTTCAAGAAATCCGTAAGGGATGAAACTTCCCGAACTTGCTTCAAGAATACTGAGTGTAACCAATGTCCCTGAGGCAAATTCATACGTAACGTGCATGGTATCGGGAATTGTTCGATCATCATCCAACGCAAATTTTCCACCATGGGCGCTTACGGCAATCGGAGCCTCTTCGTTCAGTAACCAGCGGATCAAATCCAGGTAATGCACCCCATTATTGGAAATTTGATTGGCGTAATCTTCCCACCACCGAAACATGTAAGGAGCAATATTGTATTGGTAAGGTCTGTATGCTCTCGGTCCCAACCACATATCCCAATCGAAATCTTTTGGCGGCATTTCGGGACTCATTTTCCCAATCCCGTCCGGGAACATGTTGCTTACATGACATGCCGAAGCAAACGTAACTTTACCTATTTTGCCTGCGGGTATTTCTTTCGCCAACTTTTGAAAGGTGGGAGCACCTCGTCGGTTTAAACCAACGGTTACGACTTGTTTACTGTTTTTCCCCGCATTCACCATTTTTCTGCCTTCATCGATCGTTTTTGATAATGGTTTCTCCACATATACATCTTTTCCGGCATGAATGGCATCGATTGTCTGCAAGGCATGCCAATGGTCAGGCGTTGCTATACATACGGCATCGATACTTTTGTCGTCCAACAGCTTACGATAATCGTCATATAACGTTACTTTCGAGGGAAATTTTTCTCCCATTTTGGGAATTTGACGAGGCATAGCTTTAATATAGCGCGGATCGACTTTTGAATAATCCCGTGTAAGATAAGGTTTGTACACATCACATAAAGCCGCTATTTCGCAATCAGGCTGTTCCATAAACAAATGGAGTAACTGAGTCCCGCGATTTCCTACTCCGATAAAACCGGTACGTACTCGATCATTTGCTCCTATGATTTTTTTGTTTATATCCACCAAAGGAAATCCTTTTTGAGTTAAAGATAATCCGGCAACTGCCAGGGAAGACTTTTTAATGAAGTCTCGTCGTGTTGTTTTGCTTTTCATACTGTTGTTTATTTAATTTCATTTTTTCGCAAACATGTTTTCATAATGAGGGATGGGATCGAAAATTCCTCCTCCATTTTTAAAAAATTCCTCATTTGTGTAATAGAATCCATTCCTTACATTAATCCATGAAGCATTGTTTTTTGGGAAATAACTTTTCATTCGATCCCAGTTCACATAGTTCTGATGTCCATTGCTTTCCAAAAGCCCCAAGTTCTCTAAGCCGGGAAACGATTTCAGTCTGGCAGCAATATTCTTGTTCCATTCCACTAACACGGGATTAACCGTCAGGTCTGCGCAAAAACACGGAATATTTCTATCGGCGGCGGCTTTTGCTATTCTCATGGTCATGCTTAACGTTTTCGCTATGGGTTTTAATGCGACAGCCTTATATCCCATCTGAATGCGTTTTATCGTATCCTTATCGGTATGTGCGCTTTCGTCGGCAGTCAGGCGTACGGGGATATCGGAAACATTGATTTCTTTTTCTTCTGGAAAAGGTTCTTCTACCATTACAATTTGATCATACGCCTTAATTTTTTTCGCATAATCTAAAAATCTCATGAATGTTTCTTTCGATTCATAACGACCGTTTGCATCAAAGTAATAGGGTAATTTGCCATTGGTGGTATAAGGGGTACGTACGTCTTTTAAAATGTGATGAATCTCATAAAGTCTTTTTTGATCTTTTTCGAGCATTTCTTTCTGGGTACCGGATTGACCGATTTTGATTTTCATGAAAAAGTATCCATTATCTGCCTCTTTTTTTATTTCAGCAGGGCTCACGTTGTAAGATATCAAAGGTATGGCCGCTATTTTTTCATGCCTTTCGGAGAAAGTAGATCTAAATTTCGGGGGTATTAACTGATCAAAATCGGTGATCCCGTTTTCTTTAGCGTACAGTAGCCAGAGAGCATTATCTACGGATACAAGAGCGTTTAAGACAAAAGTTTTACGTAAGGCTGGATTGGATGTTACGTATTTTGCATACTCGTATACCTCCGAAAAAAGCGGATCGATCAGGTCGATGGGAGACAGCAAAGTTTGATTTCGAAGGATCTGAAGTGCTCTTTCCGTTAAGATGTACATTAACGCATTTCCTCCGGATTCAGAATGTGTAGAAAAAACAGTTGAATCCGACCATAAGACGCTTTGCGTACCCAATCCTATGGAATGACTGCCTGATTCGCTTTCAAGATAACTTATGGTTTGCCATAACTCCGACAAATAGCCTCCTTTAAATCCCATTGGATTTATTAGCGGCTCTCTTTCAAACTGAGAAGATGTCCTGATTAGTTTGATCTTTTTCGATGGCAGACCATTCCATTTTTGCGTATCTGGATTTACCTCATTGCTGGAAAATGGCGGGAGCGAGAAATCGGATAAATACAATCCTCCCATACCGAATAGGCTTTTTTTTAAAAAATCTCTGCGTGACTGGTGTTTCTTCATTTTTAATTCATTCTATCCACAGCATCTTTCATCATCAGCACTTGTCCTCCTTCCAATAACCGTTCTTTTAACTTTTCGTAGACTATATCCTGCACGGCTATCCCTTCCTCTATGGATAAACAGGCGGCTACTGCCGCAGATTGCCCCAAAATCATAAACACAGGCTCCATTCTAATAGAGCCAAAAGCAATATGGGTTGAACTCACACAAACGGGCACCAACAGGTTACTGCATTCTCCTTTTTTTGGAATGATAGAACGGTAGCTGATGGGGTAGGGAGAGAAACCACGAGCTTCTACATTACCTTCATTTTGAACATATCCATTAACATCCACGTAACGTTGGACATGATGCGAATCCATTCCGTAAGCAGCCATACCTATAGGATCTTCTGCTATTTTATGTCCTTCACAATTTTTCTGGGTCATTACATAATCACTTTTCATACGCCTGGCCTCACGAATGTAAAGTTGCTCCTGCTAACCATCATCATGTTCATACTCATCTTTACAGGTACCCCATCGCGAAACAACGTCCCTTACCTTTTTAGGAATCCGGGGATGATAAGCCAAAGTCCACATTAAACCCTGTTGATAATTCCGATGGCGCTCTATAATTTTTTCCCGTTCTTCATAACTTCCCTCAGGATAATCGTAATTTTGTCCTATAAAATCGGTAGAAACCCCCTTTTGATTATTCGTATCTGTTTTTCTGTTAGGCATGGGAGTATTAATCCAAGGCACCAAAGGATCTCCATAAGAATACATTTCTTCTATTGGACCTTCCGCAGCTTCATAATTTCGAAAAAGTAATTCATATTCCAACTCATTATAATTATCCGGTTTTTTGAAAGGAATTCGATTTTCGGGATGATCAGTTAAAGTCATACGGAAACAATAAGCTTGAATACCTTTATCGCCATGTCCTTCTATTCCGGGTTTCTCTTTTTTTATAAATGGAAGTAATCCACTCGAAGGATCACCTTTTACAATATAAGGATCAACGCCGTCAATAAAATTATGGTGATAAGCATTTATAGAAATTGTACCACGCAAGGTTCTCCCGAATTTACCGAGTTGTACTCCATTCAATGTTTCACCATATTCCTTATTGGACTCACGGCCAACCGAATAACTTACCCCTGCAGCAGCCATCAGATCTCCTTCATACGTAGCATCAATAAACATCTTTCCTTTATACGTTTCACCATTTTCCATCGTGATGGAAACTATTTGCTCCGCTCTTTTCTTTACACCGTTCTGCCGGTTTAATCGCCGGTGATATACCACCTCTACCTTTTCTTTTGCCAACATCTCTTGAAAGACTTTCAATGCTGCAGATGGTTCGAAAGTCCACATGGCATCCTCCCCTTCAATATTTCTGTTTTGAAAGTATTCGTCCGGATTTTGCCATTTCCAGTTTTCCGGTTTTTCGTAATATTTTTTGATGTTTTGATAAAATTCACGAGAAATACCTCCGATGACTTGTTTATTGCCTATATCGGTAGCACCTAAACCTCCTGTTGTCAGCCCTCCGATTCGGGAAGAAGGTTCTATCAAAACAACCGTTTTCCCCATCCTTGAACTTTGGATGGCTGCTGAGATTCCGGCAGATGTTCCTCCATAAATTACAATATCGTATTCTTTATCCTTGCCTTGAACACGAAAAAAAGTAATCATTGAAAGAATGGAAATAAAGGAAATAGTTAAAATGTTTTTTACTGAAGACATATGTAAAGTTTAGTTAGGCACTCCTAATAAATTCAGTATCAATTTATTTTTAGACATAAAGTTTATAAAACTTTTGTGGAAAAAAATAATCGAAAAATAAACCAAAAAACTCTTCTTTGATTTTTTCCATCATTTTCTTCAAATTCCATGCAGTTGCAGTTTATAATGTGTTGATTTTGGTAATTTCAATCTTACCTTCTTCCCAAATTCATAAGGCTGGTGTGGCTTCCCTTTGGCGATACAATGAGTAAATGGCTTGTGGCTGCTGTAGACCTTGTCCTTGTCCTCTTACTTTTGATTTACTGCCCGCTTGTACAATCCCAACTCTTCTTCGTATCGCTTCTTCTACTCCTGACTTATCTTTCGTTCCAATTCCCGTATCCTTGTATTGATTACCGTCTTTCAACCGTTTCTTTGCCTTCTTTACTTTTTTGGCTTGCTTGGGGTGAGTGCCTTTGTACGTATCCCGAAGCAATTGTTTGCTTTCCTGCGTATAACGACGATGCTGCTTAATCCCTTCTTTTTCTGCCATGTCATATTATAATTTGCAACTTTTTTCCCGGAAAAATACTCAATTCGGCAGATATAAACAAATATTCTTGGCGCTATTTTGTTGATATTTAATCGGATAGGATGAATTTAAGAAGCGACTATTTTGTGGGACGTTCAATGATAAATTTACAAAAATCGTGATACAGTTTTTTGTCTTCTTCGTTTACCGATTTCGACAAATTATATAAAGCTGTGCCTCCTTGATAGTAAGCAAGTCTTTTGCTGCTCCAAATGCCGTGTTTTTTAAATGCATCCATGTAATCTCTGAGTCTGTATCCCCAATTCTTTGATGAGACAAGGGCTCTTTCATCGCATTCCATTTCCATGTCCATATCGTAATCAAGGGCAAGCCGACAGGCTTCATCCAATCTCGAGGTGGGCACACTTTCATTAAAGAAGTAATTCGGCTGAAGATACGCATAATTAAAACCTAACGTTTTCCATTCCAAATAACCATCCGATTTGAAATAGGGTATCCAATTAAATGTATACTTCAAATCGTTTAGGTAAGTTCCGATTTTTTTGATAATCGAGCGGGTATTTGTGGCTTCTTCTGCAATCCAGTAAAATCCGGCCAGATCCAAGTTTTTGTACTTCATCTCATTAAATTTTATTCGGACGTAATCTATATACCATTGGCATGCTTTGATTCTATCGTCATCCGACGAAAAATCCAAAAGGATTCCATTTTCCACTGAGCCCCAATCTTTTTGATTTTTTATCGGTTCGGGTAAACCTATGATGATTTTTCTTTTATTTGGAGGATTGCCTATACGTTCGATTGCAGATCCAATGGCTTTATCGAGGGCTCCTATTGTATATTTAGATTGGAAAAAATAATCAACAAGATATTTCCAATCTAGCTGATTTGCAGGTGTTGAGGTATATCCTGTTGCAAATGATTTTCCGTTTCCGTTATGGATTTCAAGAAACAGAAAGCTGTCGAAAAGCCAATGTTCCTTTTCATTTTCATCGACGTACGTCACATAAGGTGAAATATGATTAATATCCCATGAATACGATCGATGAGCACCTCCAGTATATAAAAGGACCATGTCGTTGTAATTTAGTAATCCTTTTCTTTCCTTTTCCCATTGAAAAATAGAATCATTTTCTCTGGTTTGATGGTTTTCATTTTCATTCTTTGTAGTAATTTCATTTGGCTTACAACATATTGAGAAAAATATAATTGTTGTAATAAAAAATGCCATTGTAATTTTATCTTTTTCCATTTGTATTTTCATTTATAACTACTCATCGCAGATTTTCTGCGATGAGTAGATTGTAATATTAACTATATTCAATGATTTTATATATTCCATGCCCAAATGGTTATTTCACATAAAGAAATATCCGTGGTCCCTTTCCATGATTGAATGCAATTAACACGAATATATCTTGTTCTCGGGCTATTTTCTTTTGGGAATTCAAGCGTATCCCCATTAGGGAAATCGGATAATGTTGAATTTGAATTATCTAATGTTCCCAACAATGTCCAATCATTCCAATTTCCATCAACTGGAGGTTCACCATCTTTTAGATATCCCCATAATTCATATATTTTGGGACAAACATTAGTGTATGCCCAATATAAATGTGCTGTAAATTGTTTGATATAGTAGTGATCTCCAAGATCGACGGTAAAACATTTACCTGTAAGATAATTCCTATAACCTATTGTAGAATATGCATTTGGTTGAGTCATTACTTCATTATTCCATAAATACTCAATTTCACCTTCTTTTTTAGGAGAATCATTATTTAATCGATATTCTCTAAAAGCCGATTTATCGATGAGAATATATTCAGGTATCGTAGCTGTTAATGTATACGTTAAGTCTTCGTATAAATCATTAATAATTATTTGATATGGTTCCGTTAAATCCAATGTAAGAATAGTATCTGTTGGACTTATTAATTTAGCTCTTTTAGAGATGCTTAAATGCACATTAACAGCTGAAAGACTTTTCAAATGTTTCAAACTAAGTTTAATTGTTCTGTCTTTATTATTAATGGTAGCATAGGCAATTTCATTGCCATCTTGTGCCATAACTGTTTTTATGGGATTTAAAACTGGATTGACTGGAAGAGATTCATCTAATCCTTCTTCTTCTTCACAAGATATAAAGAATATCCCCATAAAAAGACTCAATATGATTATTGATATTTTTTTCATATTAATTTACTTTATTTTATTACCACCATGGATTTTGTACTAAATTTTCGCTCTTATCGATTTCCGTTTGAGGTATAGGTGATATGTAAAAAGCTTTGTTGAAAACTCTTGTTTCAACAGGTACAACATTATAAAATCCCGTAAATGAAAAATTATTCGTTTGTGGATCCCCTGCATTAACGTCCATACCCCATATTCGTCCTCCATCTCCATATTTCCTATAGTCTTCTGATCCGCCTTCATCTGGTATATGAGCTAACCACCGACGTCTGGTAGTGAAATATCGATCGCCTTCCAGACACAATTCAATTTGTCTTTCCCGTAGAATAAACTCTCTTTGAAGATCTTTATTTCCTTTTATTTGTGGTGAAGCTAGGAAAGCACTCGGAACACCTGCTCTTTCACGAATCATATCCCAATATTTACGAATATCAGGATTGCTTGGATCATATTCGTTTAAGGCTTCAATATAATTTAATAATATTTCAGCATAACGAATATATACTTTAGTATATTGTTGAGGATATATTCGATCATACAAATTAGCCATCTGATCAACTCTTTTATGTGCTAAATATCCCGTCCGGGAGTAGAATGTATATGAGCCTGATTGCCTGGACACACCTCCATAATATAATTCTGCTCTAGCGTATCCATCTTTTTGTCCGGGAGAATTATAGAAATTTCTTTTGTTAATATCATCAGGAATTTCGGGGATAATCCGTTTGTTATATAATATAGAGACATAAAAACGTGGTTCTCTGTTTGCGTACATATTCCATTCTCCAGCCCAATGTCCCCATGCATCTCCTCTTCTGATATCTCCAATCATTTGCTTTCGTCCCTCTTCCGTATTTATAGCTCTATTATTGGGGTTCCAATGTTTCCCAGGTGTTTGAGCAAATCCGGTTGCAACATAACCTGATTCGGGATCTTCAATAGGTTTGCCATTTTCCATGAGAAATGCATCTACAAGACGTTGTGTAGGACCAACTCCGCCTAAATTTTTCGGTCCAGGCGAACAATGTATCATCCATGCTGTAGCATTACCAGTTCCATTTGTTGAACCAAAAATAATTTCACTATTCCAAATCAAGTGGACATCCATGCACGATATATATGGATTAAATTCTCCTCCTTGTTCATTATTTTTGTATAAACGAAGAATTGCCTCAGGATGTTGTTCAGCAATATCTATAACCGCCTTACTTGCTTGTGCTGCTTTTCTCCATTTGTTTTCATCATAAGTTATATTTGCCAAAGGTGTACCATCAGGGTTTTTAAAATTGGCGTATTCTTTATTACCATTCCATTGAGGGCTTGCGGCATATGTCAAGACTTGAGATTTAGTTGCTTTACATGCGATTTTGGTAGGTTTACCCATCCAACTTGTATTATCCCAATAATGAAGTGGGAGGTCTTGCTCTGCCTCATCCATCAACTTGCAAATATAGTCCACACAGTCATCAAAAGGAGATCTCATAAATTCCGTCCATGGGGCATCATTAGCTAACTGTTCTTTAATTAGAATTACAGGCCCATACTGTCGAAGTAACATCCAATAATAATATCCTCTAAGAAATTTGGCTTCAGCTTTATATTGTTTTTTTAAATCGTTACTCAATTCAGGACAGCGATCTACATTATTCTCAAAGACAAATGACGAACGGATAGCTCTATAATAGAGAGGATATTTGGTATTAGTATATAAATCGCTAGAAGGCGTCCAATTTCCTAAATTTAAAGGATAGGTGTTATAAACAGCCCATGACAAGTCACATTCATCTGCACAGCCTACCCATGGAGTTTCTCTTTCCAGCCGATCATTGATGGGTAAAGCAGCATAAACATTAGCAAGATAGCGCTCAACTTCTGTTCGAGAACTCCATACCATTTCATCTGTTTTCATATCATCAGGTTGTTTATCTAAAAAATCAGAGCAACCTATAAATATTCCTATAAGGATAAAACATAAATAAAATAAATATTTTTTCATTTTTTCTATTTATTAAAAAGTAGTTCTTATTCCAAAATTAAATTTACGAGGCAATGGATATCTGTTGCCATTGGATGTTCCGGTTTCAGGATCCCACATGTCCCATTTAGAAAATAAAGCTACATTATTCCCTAATACATATACGCGAAGACCATCTATTCCTAAATGAGATAATATTTTTTTATCAAAACTGTAACCTAATTCAAGATCAGTTAAACGTAGGAAATTTCCATTATAAATATTTCTTGTAGAAGGTTGCCAATCGTTTGTATTCCGACCATCGGATAAACGAGGATAAAACGCATTTGGATTCGGATTTTCAGGGGTCCATCGATCTAATGCTTTTTCAAATAAATTGCCTTTTCCCACCCCTTCTGCAAATGGTATAAATGTTGATCCCCCTAAAGGATACGTCACGTTGGCTTGTCCACGGAAGAAAATACCCAAATCAAATCCTTTCCATAGAAATTGTGCGCCAAAACCGTATATAATTTCCGGAACACTTGAATAGCCAATAGCTACTTCATCATCCATATCAATTATATTATCGTTATTCACGTCTTTATATTTCACATCACCTGGTCTTACTAAGCCAAATTTTTGTTCCGGGCTGTTATCAATTTCTTCCTGATCTTTAAAAAGTCCCAGCGCTATTAACCCGAACTGTTGACCATACCGATGGCCTGTTCTCATTCTATAGGCATATTCTCTTTTAGGTTCATCCATTTCAAGGATTTTATTTCTGGTATAAGAGAAATTGCCATATAATTTATATCTTATTTTATCAATACTATTGTTGAATTCAAGTGTCGCTTCTACTCCTTGGTTTGTCATAACACCCATATTAGCGAATGGTGCTTCATTTAATCCTGATACAGCAGGTAAAGATCGGCGCTGTATTAAAATATCGGATCTTTTCTCATGAAAATAATCAACGTCGAATGAAATCATATTATTCAATATTTTCATTTCTAAGCCAATATCTTTTTTTAATCCTTTTTCCCAAGTCAAATTTGAAACACCTATTTGATCTTCTCCAATACCACTTATAAATGATGGGGTTAAACCAAAAGCATAGCCACCTATACCACTTCCCCAAGTAGAGAGATAAGCATATCTCATGTTAGAAGGAAGAGCATCTGATCCAACTAAACCGATTGAACCCCTTAGCTTAAATACATCAATTATATTCAAGTTCCAAAAAGGTTCATTGGAAATTAGATAGCCAAAAGCGCCGGCAGGGAAAAATCCAAATCTATGATCTTTCGGAAAATTTTCGGATCCATTATATCCCAAATTAAATTCTCCAAAATACTTCTCTTTATATGAATACGTTGTTCTAAATGCAATGCCTTGTTTTCTGTATGGAAGAGCAAGAATAGAGGAACCCGCAGACCCGTTAATATAATCTCTTTGGTAATACATTAACATGGCTCCTACTCGATGAGTTTCGTTAAATAATTGGTTATAATTCAACTGAATCTTCGCTTCAACTGCTCTATTACTACCTGAAGATGTGCCATATCCTAAAAATTCTTGTCCTTTACTAATTTCTTTTGTTATTAAATAACCTGTTTCATCATCTACCCCTTCCACAGAATACAAAGACTCCTGCTTATGACGTTGTTGTATTGTTTTATTATTGGTATCAAAAGAGAAAAAACCTTTTATGTCCAATCCATTTAGTAAAAATGACAAGTCTTGATTCAAAATTATTTGACTCATTATTTGCGATGAGAAACGCGTGTTGTATCCTGAACCAAATAAACGTTCGGCCGGGTTCATTTCCCCTATTTGACTTGGAGCGCCCCATCCCCATTTTTTAACAGATCCATCCGAATTATATTCAATGGGAAGTCTAACAGGGCAAGATAGAGGAGTAGACAAATAACACCAATAGAATAATTCTTCTACCGGACTGTTAAAATAGGTGGAATATAACGTTCTATTACCAACACCGGGTTCATGTATGTCCGTTAAATTTGCTCCTATTTCTAAATTTAGAATTGTTGATTTTGTTAAAGTAACATCAATATTCGAACGAAAATTATATCTTTTTAGATTTATATTCGACGCGTAATCATTGTATTTGTAATTTTTTAGATTTCCATTATCTTCGAAATAGCCTCCATTGATAAAATAACGCGCTCTTTCGCCACCCCCTCGAATATTAATTGTTGCATTCATATTGTTTGACCATTTTCTAAAAATTTGGTCAAACCAATCTACATTTGGATATAAAAACCGATTTGCATTTTTTTCAAGTTTTTCGATATAATCTTGTGAATAATTTTCTTTTCCAAAAGCTTCATTATATAATCGCGCATAATTTGCACCATCCAAAAATTCAGGCATATTCGGTAAATCTGAGGCTCCATATTCTAACTTAACTTCAATAACTGGTTTTTGGGCCTTACCTTTTTTGGTTGTTACTAAAACAACTCCATTTGCGGCTCTAACTCCATAAACTGCTGTAGCGGAAGCATCCTTCAGTAATGAAATGGATTCTATTTCTTCAATAGATAAATCCGACATGCTTCTTTCTACCCCATCTACTAGAATTAACGGTTTTTGGTCTCCTAATGTGGAAATACCTCTAATCCAGAAAGAGGCTTCATCATAACCAGGTTCACCTGATCGTTGAACTATAGTGGCGCCAGCAACACGCCCAGAAAGAGAGGAAACTAAAGATCTTTGTGGAATTCTCAATTCATCCACTGGAACTGAAGAAATTGCTCCAATAACACTGACTTTTCTTTGGGTTCCCATACCTACAACAACAGCTTCCTCCAGTAGGGTTGTTTCCTCTTCCATTATAACGTCTATTGCCGGCTTATCTCCCACTTTAATTTTTTGTTCTTTAAATCCAATAAACGAAAATACTAAAATGTCACCCTTTTCTGCTTCGATAACATAATAACCATCAGCATCGGAAACAACCCCTTTTGTTGTCCCCTCAATCATTACATTAGCACCTGCTAAAGGTATTCCGTTAGAGTCGATAATTTTGCCTCTCACGATCATTTTGCCATCTTGTTTAATTTCATATGTATTATCGGCATTTAAATTCAAAGGCGAAATAAATTGAAAGCCAATAATTAATGAAAAGAAAGATGTTACCATAAGAAATTGACTAAATTTACTTTTCATGCTTTTTTAAGTTTGTATAATTAAACCATATGTTTTTTCGATTTTTTATGAAAGATATTTTTAATTATTATTCTCTTAATATTTAGATTGATTTTTATTTAGATTTTTTTGTTTTCATCTTTTGATGTTATTTAATTTGGCTCGCTTCGTAATATTTTATATTTTTATTTATCTCTGATAAACACATTGCTTGATTCATATAGTTTTCTTGACAAATGGATCATCTCTAGCCTTATTCCTTTGTGAATTTTCATTTTTCATGTTTTTTGTAAATATTGCATATTTAACTTTCAATTTTTTTGTACACTTTCACATAATCGACAAAAAATGAATCGGGTAGAATCTTATGCTTTATTGCTTCTTTATTCGCCGTTATTCTAAACTTAAAATAATAAATTCATCCGGATGTGAAAAACCAAATGTTTCCTCATGGAATTTCTAGCCATCAATATAAAAAACGTATTTTTCCTGTGTCCATTCCAAAGCATAAGTGTGAAAACCATGAGATAATCCTTGTATATGACAACGGGCCTTTGGATTTCATGTTGGATTCATAAGCATAATTAATTGCATGAGTTGTTAAATCTTTTCCGTATTTTTTGAAAAATTCAAAAATATCGATTTCAGCCCCAAAGATTACAGAGCCCTCACCTTGAGTTATTTTAGGGGATTGTAGCCAAAATGCCGATCATATAGCTGATGACTGCTGTATTTGTGCTATGCATTCGAAATAACTGTATGTGATCATGAATTTCCTGTTGTTTCCACTAATCCCTTATAAAAAGTGTCATTTTTCATAAAAGAGGAAATATTCAAAAAACCATCTTTGACAGATAAAGCTTCTTTTGAAAGTATACCACTACGTCTTGGGCTTTTCCGATAGCTCCATTTGGTGGAATCAAGTTGGTTACGGTCAAAATTCTCTTCACATAAAAGGGCGTATCCCTTTTTTCAGGAATATATCGTACGTTTGATATTGCATTGTTACAGGTGGATTTTCTTTTTTTCCCACAAACAGGCAAAAGTAAGATTGCAATGATTATGCTAGTAATGCTTATCAGTCTCATACTATTAAGTTGTTATTAAAAGTCAATGCCTCGAATTTGAATTCCAAAGGGTATTAATTTTTAAATTATTATTACAACACAAATTAAAATACATAAATTGATAATATTATCTTATTTTGCGTAAATAAGTACTCATAAAGCGCAGAATAAAATAATTAAAACCGGAATAATTTTTTATTTTGAATCATTGTTGTCCGGTAAAACCGGTAATTTAAATTTTTGACACTAATTCAGTGGCTTTGCGCACTGTTATTCGTGAGTTTCTAAAAGCAAGCCCCCTCCCATTGTGGAAAGAGCGAATATTGGCCAGTTATGCCATTTTGACGCGCCTTTTGCTCTTCAAGAAGCTCCTGCCAGGCTTTTTCCGGATTCTCAAAAAAACTTCTGACATCGATGTAACTCATCAAGTGCTGCCTGATGACAGAAACCATGTTTGAAAATGCCCATTTCCGCTTGATCCGGCTTTTGAGTATCATCAGCAGCAAGTTGGCCGGCATAACAGACCAAATTTGTATGATAATGGCGTTTTCATTATTATTGGTGATGAACTCAAACAGGCGCCCATTGGTGGAATCCCAGTAAGCAATGCGTCTTGAGAGATGCTTTTCAGTTTTGTTCTTACCGTAAGAAAGCTCAATGAGTTCATCTTTCAGGACACCTGAATCTGCATCATCCGGAATATCGAACTCTTTGCGTGCCTGGTAAAGGGCGTTATCCTTTAGTCGGGTCACGTACCAAATCCTCTTACGAGTGAAAACCTCGTACTGTGCGTAATCTACATACCCCTTGTCAAAGCAAAGGATAGAATCTTCGGGAAGATTCACCTCCTTGAGCAAAAGATGATCATGTTTGGCGGCCTCCGTATAACGGATGAAACAGGGCCGGTTATCTTCTGAACGGATGATAGTATGGGCTTTGATACCACCCTTCTTCTTTCCATTATCAGGGTTTCGCCCTAAACCTTTCAGGATGTTCTTGAACAGTGTTATCGTGGTAGAATCCATGATATAAAGCCGTTTCATATCCTGTTTGCTCAAGCTGCTGTCCGCTAAACTGCCGGAGTAACGTTGGTAGGTATCGTAATAGACCTGGGCAAAGATATCTGGTGTGCGACGGGCATTGGCCTCTGAAAGAGTGCTGCGCCGGACAACATAATCAAGGCCAAGGTGACCAAGACGATGAGCGTTGGATAGAAGACCCAACACCGTCTCACGAATGGAGTTGTACCCTTCAAAAGCAACAAACAACATCACGACAATATGTTTATGGCTGGTGAATCGCTTTACATATTTATCAGCCCCCAACGCTTTGGATGCCTTCGATATTTTTGACTTGTCCAGTAAATTTAACAGCTGTGTAAAGATCGGCTGTCCGCTAAAATTTGTACCTTTGCCCATGTCGGTTATCTTTTTTGTTTTGCAACTATAAAGGTAAACCTTCCGGGGGAATTACCGAAAGGGGTTCCCCTTCATTTTAGCGTATATTTTTTCACCGGACACCAGTGATTTTGAATTTAAGAACCAATCAAAAAACGAATAAATTATTTCGTTCGATTCAGAATTCGGATCATGTTCGGAACGGTTTGTCATGGCAGCTCTGCTTCGATAACCCAAGAGTTTATTAATGGCCAATGCATGATTTAAAGGAATCCATCTTTCCGGAGGATCGGCCGAACCACCCGAAACAAGAAACGGACGTGGAGCCATTAGGGCATGCAGTTCGTGTAAATCGTATCCATTCCTTACAAGTTTAGGGTAAAGTCCCTTGGTATTTTCTATCAATCCCTTTTTTCTCCAAGTATTTGTCCAAGGTGGTGGATAATATCCCAGATACCATGGTTCCCAATAATTAACAGCAGAACCTTTTGTTTCGTCAAAAACTATTCCGGGATCACTCCATACTGCACACGAAAATTTCTCATATAAACAAGATGCGAACATCGCCCATTTTCCACCATAAGAATGCCCCATAATCCCGATTCGAGTGGAATCGACATCATCTACTTTCGCCAACACTTCCCATGCATTGGCAGCAGCATAAGCCAAGGTTGACAATGGTTGGATAGTAGCGTTTTCAATACTTGGATAATAAAGGGAATACGTTTTGTTTTTTGTTGTTTTGGTAGTACCCAACGACAGGGCTACAAAACCTCTTTTTGCGAGTTGGTAGGCGAAATCACGATTTGGTTTTCCTCCTATTCCGATAGCTGTTTCCGGTTCATAAAATACAACGACTACGGCTGGTTTTTTACCATGGATTCGAGGGATTAATAAATAACCTTCTGTTTGGTCATTAGGTGTCCAATAGAAACGGATTTTATATTGAATAAAATTTTCACGTTTTATCGAATCAAGATATTCGAACTTTTGATTAGTGATGAGTGGAGGCCAATCACCCATCATACTCATCCATTGATGATAAATTTCCGTATGCCTTTTTTGCCAATCTTGCTTGGTTTTTACCGTATCGCCATTATAAAATAAAAGGGGAGAGCGATAATTTCCATATTGATCTTTAAATTCTTTAGGTGGATTGAAGTAAGGTTTTATTTTGTTCCATGCATCTCCTTTCTTCACTCCAAATTGTAAAAAAGATTGTGCGCACGTGCTATCAATAACAACAAAGAACAAGAATACAGAAAATATGTACCTTTGCAGCAGTTGCAAAATATTACGCATCAATATTTTTGTTTTTTAAACAATTTGCCGATTAAAAATACCAAAAAACGAATTAAAGCCGTAATCAGATATAAGACAACTGCTATAACGATTACATAACCGATTTGGGTAAATGCTTCGTACAAGGGTGTTTTATAAATAATGATGGCTGCGATGTTCAGAAGAAAAGCAAAAATAAAGCAGCCCATGAAAATCCGGGCCTCTCTTTTAACTTTTTGTGACGGTATGACGATGTCTTTCATAACGCTAAAATTTCATGTAGGGGATTTTATATTCTTCAGGGAAATCAACTTTTCTTTGTTCCTCCATTGCCCGATTTCCTAACAGACAGAGAAGAGTAGCACAATAGGCTTCTTCTACGATGTTTTTCGCCTTTTCTCCTGTAATGCAGGATTGACAGAAAGAGGCAAGAATAGCATCCGATCCATCTTTTTCGGCCCCTATCATCGAAAGTCCTTCGTTTACATGCATCTTTCCTTTCAAAATGGAATGAGGTTTGTATTCTTTTTTGGTTTCCGGACGCCAACTCGGACCGGCAAGGGGGACGGCAGAAAAAACTTTGTTCTCTATCTGGCTCAGCAGCTGTTCTATGCCGCTGTCGCTGTTATCTTCTTCAAGATAATAAAGTCCGGTAGCCAGATTCATCGTTCCTTTATGCCCGAGTATCTGATCTTCCATTCCGTTGAATTTATTGGATATCAACGATTCGTAATTAATTTTCACCCCATTCGAATAGTGATATACCAAATTTACGCTGTCATATACTTCCCTGCCGTCTTTCCAAAAAACGATATCTCCCATCCCTATGACCGACTCGGGAATCAATCCCGTACCCCAATTACAAACTTCCAGTTGATGGCAGGCCAATTCGGTCATCAGCCCTCCGGAGGATTCCCTGTATAAACGCCAGTTGATTTTTCGTTCCAATTCGGGAGAAGGTACCGGCCGCCTCCAATCGTGATTTCGGAACCAGCAACAACGGGCACCCACCACATCCCCTATCAATCCGGAATGAATCATTTCTATCCCTTTGATGTATTTTTCGTCAAACATGCGCTGCATGCAGAAATACAGTACCTTGTCGGTAGAACGGTATGCATCGTAAACCGCTTTACATTCGTCCATAGTGAGCGCCATGGCCTTTTCACAAAAAACGTGTTTCCCTGCAGCCAACGAATCCAACGTCATCGGTGAGTGCCAGTTCAACGGCGTGGAAATGACAACGCCGTCTATTTCTTTCGACTCCAACAGTTTTTTGTAATCGGTATAGGTTTTTGCAGAGGGGCACAGATCCGATGCGGCTTTCAGATTGGGCGCATAGTTATCGCACAGAGCCACGATTTCGGCGTGGGGAATATTCAGCAAGTTGTGAATGTGGTATTGCCCTCTCGATCCCGTTCCGATCAACCCTATGCGGGCTTTCTCGTTCTTAATTTCCTTGGCTTTTTCCATCGTGAAGGATTGCAGCCAGGGCATGCTGCTTAAAATCGCAGATCCGCCGGCTATATATCCCAACTCTTTTATGAATTTGCGCAAACCCAAATCTACATTTTCTTTTTCCGACATATATTTTTATAAATTGTATTCGTTGACTTTGGCTTTATCGAATTGATCCGTGATACTTTTCTTTTTATCCGTATTGGCAACCATCAGGGCTGTGGACAGCACTTCGGCGTCTATTGGATGGGGGGAAACGACATTTACCAGCTTTCGCTTATCGTTATATTCGCCCGAAAAGGGATCAATAATATGTTTCGTGTATAAGGGTGTATTTCCTGAAGTGGACATGGATTCGTCCCGCAATGCAATTTCAGCTACGGTTTCGCCTTCGGCAAACGGATTTTTTATGCTTACCTTCCATATATCGCCGTAAGGATGATGCCCCAACGCTAGAATGGAACTGCCGCCGAAATCGACGAAACACTGAGTGATGTCCGCTTCAAGAAGGATATTTTTTATTTTGTCCAACGCGTAACCTTTGGCATAGCCGCCGAAATCGAGATGCATGTCTTTGAAGGAGAAATAAACCGAGCGATGATTTTCGTTGAGTACAATTTTTGAAAAATCTTTCAGGGTGATGTCGAATAAACCTTGCGTTGCATCATGGTAATACCGACAATCCATCAATATTGCCCACATTTCCTCACTGACCTCTACCGGATGTTCGCTTGCCGTGAGATTAATTCGGGCAACTTCGCTTTCTTCGTCAAAACGGTTCAGCATTCGTTCCAATCTTCTCAGTTCATGAACCGATTTTTCCCAAACTTTTCCCGTCTCGCTTTTTCCTTTCCCGATAATAACGATATCGAACCGTGTCCCCATGATGTTCGTTAAAAAACCATGGAACATGGATGACGAATCATAATAATCTGAAAATGAGGATTGCATCAATTTCCCTCTTTGGCAATTTCAACGGCTTTTGTCGTAACGTAATATTTTGCTAAGGTATTGCTAATTTCCCAATCGGGCATATTCCGATTTGCTAAATATTCAAAAAATTGCTTAGCAACATGTTTAAAATGTTCTTCGTGTCCCGCTCTTTTTCCCAAAGGAATATCAATACGTACGGTCCCATCGGGTAGAGGACGGGAAAGTGTAACAAAAGGATAGGTGATTTGTATTTTCTCTATTGTTTTTTGCAGGTTCTTCTCAAATTTTTTGCTGCTTATCTTATCGTTTTTTTGAATATATAATTGTTTGACATAATTTTCTTGTTTATCTTGGCATGTTTTTAAAACTGCTTTAGCACCTTTTATTGAAGAGTTAAAGGTGTCACCTCCTCCATCAGGAGCCTGAAAATTCCATCGGACTTTCACGGCAACATTCATTCCCTTTACTTGATAATGAATAATGCCGTTTGCATAAACATGCAAGAACGAGTCTTTTACGTGTTTCCTAAGGAAATTCGGAAATTCTTTCAGCCGGGTAGATTTTGTAAATTCGTCTAATGAAATTTTTGTAGGCCAATGTGTTGCGTAGAGAACATTTATGTCGCGTTTGTAATCGATGGCTTCTTCCGGAAAACATTTCCAATTCACCAAGTCGATTAAATGCGTAGTAACATCAGCAATACCTTCGCCTTGTTGTTCCACGTCATAGTACCATGCGGGTCGTATAGTGGGCACGCCGGATACTTCTTTATAAAAATGATGCACGCTTTCCATTGAGATAGCCGGGTCATCGGGAGTTCCTTGTTGTAATTCTCCAAACAATTCTTTATTTTGAATCAGCTCTTTCTCAACGATATTCAGTATATCATAGCGTTCAGTCATCATGTCGTATAGGTAAACATTGTTTGAATCGGCTTTTTGATAGGCTTTCTCCAATAACTCGAAACCCTGTCGGTTGATGGCCATTGGTTTATCCGATAAAACATTCAGTTTTGAGGCTATTGTCCGATAAATATACTTTGTTTTGTTTTTATTGTTCCCTGCCAATATAACAACATTCCCCTTTTTATCCGGAATCATTTTTTCTAAATAATCCGCTTCATCATATACGTTTAAAACCCATGAGGTGGGAGAATCTTTTCGGCTGTTGTAGGTTTTGATTGTCTGTAAAAACTGTTCCAACTCTTCACCTCGGGGGGCATATACAAACACGGTATCATTTACTTGGCGGATGGTATCTTTTAATAATAAACTTGCATGAAAATGACCGGGATCCAATATGATGAGTTTCACCTCCCCTTTTTTCCCCGAAAATTGCGAATCTGTTCGAGAATTTTTTTGCTTTGAATTCGGGGTACATGAAATGCATAAAACCGCGAATGCCGTTAATATCCAATATTTAGTCATCGATGATAGTTCACTATTTTAATTTGCGAATGAGTTTTTTGGCCTCTTTTTCCCCTTTCTGATAAGTTTCTTTCATTGAAATTATTTTTCCTCCTTTATTCATGCTTTGATTGGAAGCTTCCATGAACGTGAAGATTTCGAGGGTCTCTTTTTCGTTGACAGGTGGAATTCGAGTTTTGAAAAAATTCAAAATCTCATCCAAAAGTACTTCATACCCCTGATACGGGCCCACTGGGACTGCACCTTTGGGAGTAAATGCGGTTCCTCCGTAAATTGACGGTCCCTGCTGCAATCCTCTGAAGGTTCCTATTCTTCCGTCGTTCCATTTCCCTACTACTACATCGGTACTGTCAGCCGACATGCGGTTTACAGAAATACATCCGGTGCCCATTACAGTAAACAACATTTCAACACCATGAATTCCGTACCATCCGAAATCGGGGTGAGAAGGTTCTTTATGATGAGGCGAATAACAATCTGCACCCATTATTTTTCCGAATTCTCCGTTTTTTATTTTTTGTGTTTGTGGAACAAACCGAAGTGAGGATGAAGAAAATATAGGGACATTGTATTGTTTTGCCAATTTGAAAATAGCGATTGCTTGAGCCAACGTGGCTCCAACAGGTTTGTCGATAAAGGTAATTTTACCGGCTTTAAATACCTCGTTTGCTTGTTCTAAATGCAAATTTCCATCGTTGGTTTCTAACAGTACACAATCTACTTTTTTCAGCAGATCGGCAATGGAGGGCACAATTTCAACGCCAAGGTCCTCCACTTGTTTAATATAATCAGGAATGCGTTCGTAACTTGATTTAATGGTTTTGGAACCATAAGGATAAGCGGCAACAATGCGAAAATCTTTATACTTTTCTTCTTTATTCTCGTTGTTGAGAAGTTTTGTAAAAGCGATTGAATGCGAGGTATCTAAGCCGATGATGCCTAATTTTATTTGCTTTTGAGCCGGCAAAATAAATCCTACCGCAAGAAACAGTGTTGTGAATATAATTATTTTTGTTTTCATATCATGATGTTTTTTTAGAGTTATAGTAATGAAGCACTTTCTTTATCCAAATAAAGAATCGCTCCTTTTTTCCTTCGTAAAATAGTAGCTGGGCACTTTTCGGAAACAGGATCGTTTATCGTCTTGCAAACAGCTTCTGCCTTTAATTTCGAAGGAACAATGCAAAACATATAATCGGCTTTTAGCAATGCCGGTATAGTAAGGGTGAACGCCTTTTTGGGTACAGAATCGATATCGTCAAAACAATGGTCATTCACTTGTTGTTGACGTGATTTTTCCTCCAATTCAACTATTTTTACTGTTTCAGGATCGTTAAAATTCGCCACCGAGGGATCGTTGAATGCAATATGTCCGTTTTCTCCGATGCCGAGACACACAATATCGACAGGATGATCATGTAATAATGCTGTATATCTTTTGCATTCGGAAGAAAGATCTTTTGCCTGCCCATTTAAATAATGGACACTTTTAAAGGGTACTTTTCCGAATATTCTTTCTTTCAAAAAATTGCCAAAGGCCTGAGGCGCATCTTTATCTAATCCGATATATTCATCCATGTGGATCGCATTTATTTTTTCCCATGGAATCGAGATATCTTTACTCAGGTATTTAAGAAATTCGTTTTGCGAAGGCGCTGCGGCAAAAATTATGTTGATTTCCGGTTTCTGATTCAGCAGCTCGTTTATTTTTCGCGATACATCTTCCGCTGCTTTTTTTCCCATTTCTTCTCGAGAGGGAAAGACTTTTACGAGTAACATTTCCTTTGTAAATGTGATTTCGTCTGTTTTAGTTTCTATAGATGACATTTCCTCCTAAAATTGTATGTGAAACATGAATATTTTTATCAAAAATGACCAAATCCGCATCTTTCCCTTTTTCCAGAGATCCTTTTCTATCGTTTATCTTTAAAATGCGTGCCGGAGTTATGGTCATCATTTTTACGGCATCCGTCAAGGGCACTTCTGCAAGGAAGATCATTGTTCTTACTAGGCGGTCGGCGGTAGCAACGCTACCGGCAAATGCCGATCGATCCGGAAGTTTAGCCACCCCATCTTCAATGATCACTTTTTGGCCTTTTTCAAGACTTCCCAGAATAGATTCTCCATCGGGCATTCCTGCTCCTCTCATCGAGTCGGTGCAAAGAGCCGTTTTATCGGGACCTTTAAATTTATATACGAATTGCAAGAGTGGCTTCGGCAAGTGAACGCCATCTGCAATGATCTCCACCGTCATATCATCTATCAGATACGCTGCTTCCACTATTCCTGCATATCTGAAGGCGTTGCGTCTTGTTATGGTTGACATGGCAGAATACAAATGGGTGATATGAGTGAATCCTGCGTGGTATGCCTCTACAACCTGTTCATAAATGGCATCACTATGGGCAATAGACGGTAAAATATTGTTCAAAGTCAACACCCTCCCAAATTCCATTGCACCTTCCAGTTCGGGTGCAAGACTCCATCTGACAATATCGTTACATGCTTCGAGTATGCGGTTATATTCTGCAGGGTCAGGATTTCTCAAGTATTTAGGGTCTTGTGCCCCTCGTTGATTATACGAAAAATAGGGACCCTCGAGGTGCAATCCGAGAAATGCGGCTCCTTTTTTATTTTTTTGTTTTGCGGTTTGGTAAACAGAGAAGGTTTTCATTAATTCTTCAAAGGAGCCTGCAAGCGTGGTAGGCAACAAGGCTGTAGTACCATATTTTGCATGTGTTTCAGCTGCACCCAGGTAAGCTTCAACCGTGCCATCCATAAAGTCGAATCCTCCTGCTCCATGGGTATGGATGTCGATAAATCCGGGAGAAACATAGTTGCCTTTGGCATCGATTATTTCAGTTTCAACACTTTCTTCTTTGAGAAATGCATCCGTTTTTTCCGTAATGGCAGTTATTTTCCCTTGTTCACAAATTATAGTGCCATCTTCCGTCAATCTGTCGGGGAAGATTATTTTTCCGTTGGTTATAATTAATCGTTTCATTTTCTAATGATGCCAATTTCTTCTTTAGGTTTTCTCCAATAATTGATTTTATATCCGTAAAAGGCAAACCAAACCAAATATGCGAAACAGGGAATCAACACCCAATATCCTAATCTCAGGTTAAAAGCATCGGCAAAAGCTCCATAAATTAACGGAAAGATGCCATTTCCAACCAAACCCATTACAAGCAATGATGATCCTGTTTTTGTGAATTTTCCGAGATTATGGATAGATAAAGGCCAAATACCTGCATAAATTAAAGCATTTGGGAATCCCAATGCCGCAAGAAACCAGATGGAGATATCGGCGGTATGGCCGAATAAAGTAACGGTTTGACTTGCAAAAATTACACCTATAGATAAAATAAGGCCTAAAATCGTACAAAATTTTAAGGCGGTTGTTTGGGAAATTACTTTAGGTATCAAGATGATTCCTAATATATAGCTGATGATGGTACATATCATGATATAGGAAGGGAATACTTTCGCTTCAAGTATATTTATCCCCATTGATCCGGCATAATTAATAATTGTATCCATACTGATTGCCTGACTTCCGATATGAAAGAGAATAGCAATTGCCCCTAAAATTAAATAGGGAAAATCGAGCAGCGATTTTCGGGTTTGGTTGTTGGAGGGTGCGTTTTCCGTCGTTTTTTCTTCCGGATTGATTTTTTCAGGATCAATTTCAGGCAAAACGGAATACCGTATGGCTATTCCCACCAATAACAAGAAGATTCCCAGAATAACGTATGGCCAAATCACTCTTCTTATCAATTCGTTCAAAACAATATTTTTTTCTATTTCTGAAAGAGTGCCGGCTTCTATCAGTGCAAAAGTATCGCTGTCGGTGGCTTTGAAGACGACAGCAGCAAAAACTAGCGGGGCTATTACGCCTGCCAGTTTATTAAATATTCCCATGAGGCTCATCCGCTGTGCAGCACTTTCCATGGGGCCGATAATGGTAACATAAGGATTTGCGGCGGTTTGTAAAATGGCCGATCCTGTTCCTATGCTATACAATCCGATAAGAAATAATCCGTAAAGGCGTGTCATTGCTGCCGGCACAAAAATGAAAGCCCCAAAAGCCATGAGGATGAAACCATAGAGTATTCCTTTTTTGAATCCGACTTTCTTTAAGAGCAACCCAGAAGGAATTGCCATGACAAAATAGGCAATGTAAAATGCAAATGTTACGAAATACGACTGAAAGTGGGACAATTCGCAGGCAATTTTGAAGTAAGGTATAAGAATGGAATTGACCCATGATACCAAGCCGAAAATAAAAAACATGACGGCCAGAATAATCATCGAGATAAAAAAGGTTTTTTTATCTGCTGCAGAAGTTGTTGACTGGTGAACATTCATTTTATTGCTTTTTAGTAAAAGCAAAGATAAGTACATAAACAAACCGAATGTACCTTAAAAGCGTAAAGCTATACTCAAAAAACGTTGCTTATATCTTTATCTCCAAATTTTTCGCGGTATTCCAAGGGAGTGCATCCTTTCATTCTTTTGAAAAGTCGGGAAATATTTTTGTAGTCGCTGAAGCCGGCATCGATCGCCAAGTCGAATAAGGGTCTGTTTGTGGTTAGGAGTAAATGGGTGAAATAATCGATTCGGCAATTTAATATAAACTGGTAAATAGTGGTTCCCATTTCGTTCTTGAATTTAACTTCAAGATTCCTTCTGGATAGAGGCACGAGACGGGTAAGCTCCTCAATGTTTATTTCGGAGGTAAAATTTTTCTCGATATAATGAACAACTTGAAGAATATACTCATTCGTTATGTTGTATTTTTCGGTGGATTTTCGTAATTCGAAACGTGTGGGACGGATAACGATATTAAAGGGTTCTTCCCTTTGATGATGAATAAGTTGGTCCATTAATCTTCCGGCTTCATATCCTCCTTTTTCCACATCCAAAACAATGGAAGAAATAGTAGGGTCGGATAAATTGCAGATCAATTCGTCATTATCGACTCCCATCAATGCGATTTCGTCGGGAATAGCAATATTGTTGATTTTGCAGATTTCTGAAACACGTAGAGCAAAGCTGTCGTCACAAGCAAATAGGGCGATGGGTTTTGGCAATGAAAGCAGCCAATTATCCAATTGTAAATGGCTGCTGCTCCATTGTTCTCCATCTAAATTTTCACTTTCAAAATAATAATAATTTCCTCCTGCTTTTTCAATTTCTTTTCTGAATCCTTCAGCTCTTTCTTGAGACCATATAACGCCTTTATTTCCGTAAAATGCAAAATTTTGATAGCGCCTTTTGATAAAAAAATGTGCTGCCATCTCGCCGGTTCCGATATAATCGCCCGTCAGATTTGAAAAATAATCGCTTCTGCTTTTATAATTTTGAAGTATGATGGGGATGTTTAATGAAGTCAAAAGATGAGTCCCTTCTTCATCCCATCTGGCAATGATGGCGTCGGCTTTCCATTCTTTTGCCCATTGGATTACCCCTTTTTCTCCATACAGGGTTTTATAATACGAAGGCAATCGATAAAATATCCAAGGCCCGTGATCTTTCGAATAGCGAATTAATCCTTTTAAAATACCTCGGCTGAATTCACTTGAAAAATCGATAAGGAGCAATATTTTTACCATGGCTTTTGACTATTTTCAGTTTAAGAAATTAAAAAACAAAATCACTAGTGTCCCGTTAAAATAATGTTTATTGTTTGTAAATATTTTATATTTAATAATATGCGTCCTGAATTTCTTGTACACGATTTGAATTGGTTACTTTTGCGTTTCCCTTCAAATAGCGTACGACATGAATTCCGGCAAAACAGTTTTCTCCCAAATTATGCAGCTCATACCTCGTAGAGAATTCAACGAAATTATCACTAGACACAAGGGTG
>NZ_JAPCWE010000005.1 GCF_025943985.1 Anaerorudis cellulosivorans
TGTATCTTTTCTTTTTTGTCCGTCGTGTTATTTAAAAAGAGATTAAGGCGGCCGAGGCATCGGGGATCCACCTCTTCCCATTCCGAACAGAGAAGTTAAGCCCGACAGCACCGATGGTACTGCACAACAATGCGGGAGAGCAGGCAGCCGCCGTCTTGCACTACGCAGAAGCCTTCGCGGAAGTATATCTTTCCGTCGAAGGCTTTTTCCGTTTTTTACCCCCGCCCCGACAATCCCGCCCCGCCCGGCGGTTCGGATCGGACCTGTCATCGCAAGGGGGAAACAGATAACAACTTACTGCGAGTCAGCGCCTCTGATATGGCAGATTCTACAAGAGGAGCCATAAGGGCATAACCTTTCTTATTAGGATGAACACCATCTTCTGAAAGTTCTTTGGGTAATCCGTTATTTTCATCTGCCATCGCCGAAAAATAATCGCAATAAATTGCATGGTGATTGTGCGCATATTCTTTTATACGACGGTTGAGTTCCATTATTTTGGGAGCCGGATTCAATCCCGGACGCCATGGATAGTCTACAGCGGGGAGTATCGTACACAATACAACTTGTATGCCATGAACTTGAGCCAATTCTGCCATAGAATATAAATTATCTTCAATCATTTCCAAAGTGGAAGGACCGGTGTTCCCTGCAATATCATTGGTCCCGGCAAGAATTACAACCACTTTGGGTTGAAGTTTAATAACATCCTGACGAAAACGAATAAGCATTTGGGGCGTTGTTTGTCCACTAATCCCCCTATTGATGTAGGGACGGCCGGCAAAAAATTCAGGAACTTCTCGAATCCAACCTTCTGTTATCGAATTTCCCATGAAAACTACACGATCTTCATTTTCTTTTGGCAAGCCGATTTTTAGATTTTCTTCTTTAAAGCGATTCAGGTTTGCCCAGTCTTGAGCAACAAGATCTGTTGTGAAACACATAATTAATGATACAATAAAAAATACAGTAAAACGATTCATGATTTATAAATTATAAATTGTGAATGAAAAAAATGAATGATTCGATTTCAAAAATACGTATTTTATTTTGATTTTATAATCGAGTCATGTTGTTATTATTTTAGAAAAAAAAACTTAAAAGTAAAAGATCTACTTTTGCGAATAATGAGATAATAGCTACTTTTAGAAAAATTATTCGTATCAATGAACATAAAAACCAGAATAATTGTCGTCATTTTCATTGTTTTACTTCTATTGGGAATGATTTTTTTTCCTCAGATCAAGATTTTATTTACATCGGATAGTGGCGATATAAAGCGAGGCGACAGTAGAATGAGCCGGACTGAGTTGGTTGTGAACGCTACCGTTTTGCGGCCACAGACATTGCAGAATATGTTTCGTTCAAAAGGGGTGTTGTTGCCTGACGAGGAAGTTGATCTTACATTTGAAACGTCCGGGAAAATTACCGCTATTTATTTTGAGGAAGGATCACAAGTACAAAAGGGGGCATTACTGGCAAAAGTAAACGATGAACCATTGAAAGCTGAGCTGAAAAAACTGGAAGCTCAGTTGCCGTTGGCCGAAGCAAGGGTTTACAGACAACGGACTCTTCTTGAAAAAGATGCTGTGAGTCAGGAAACCTATCAAACCGTGATCACCGAGTTAGAAACGTTAAATGCCGATATTGAACTAACCAGGGCACGAATTGCACAAACTGAATTGAGAGCACCTTTCAGTGGTATTATTGGTTTAAGGTTTGTCAGTGAAGGTGCATACGCATCACCTTCGGTAGTAGTGGCAAAACTAACAAAAATATCGCCCTTAAAAGTGGAATTTTCGGTGAATGAAAATCAGGCTAACGAAATTAAACCGGGCACTTCTCTTGCTTTTAAAGTGGATAACGATTTAAACACTTATCACGCTTCGGTATATGCCATTGAATCTCAGTTGGATGAAAAAACGTTTTCCCTTAAAGCCAGAGCCCTTTATCCCAATACCGACGGAAAAATTAAACCCGGACAGTCGGCAACCGTCGAGATTGAGTTGAGCAAAATAGAGCAGGCTATTGTGATTCCTGCCATCTCTGCAATTGCAGAGATGGGGCGGGATATTGCCTATGTTTATGACAATGGGAAGGCTAAACGCGTAACGATAACCAAAGGATTGCGAACTGCTTCGTCTGTGCAGATTATAGAAGGATTGAACGCGGGTGATACGTTGCTGGTATCGGGTGTGATGCAGCTGAGAGACGGCATGCCTGTGAAAATCGAAACAATGGTACCCAATACGGCAGATTAGAAAATGAATATATCCGAATTAAGTATTAAGAGACCGGTACTTGCAACGGTATTTGTATTGGTAATTATTCTGTTTGGTATTATTGGTTATGTGAGTTTACCCATACGCGAGTATCCCAATGTGGATAATCCCATCATTACCGTAAGCGTTTCTTATCCGGGAGCCAATGCCGAAGTGATCGAAAATCAGATTACAGAACCGCTTGAACAGAATATCAACGGCATACCCGGAATCCGATCGCTTACCAGTCAGAGCAGCCAAGGTTCTTGCCGCATTACTGTGGAGTTTGAGTTGAGTGTCGATTTGGAAACGGCAGCAAATGATGTGCGCGACAAGGTTTCGCGTGCACAACGCTATCTGCCTCGCGATGTTGATCCTCCCACGGTTTCGAAAGCCGATGCCGATGCTGTGCCTATCATGCAGATTACGGTGCAAAGTCCCAAACGTTCGCTTCTCGAGATCAGCGAAATAGCCGAACTTACCGTAAAAGAGCAACTGCAGACCATTTCTAATGTTAGTGCCGTGGATATATGGGGGGAAAATCGTTATGCCATGCGTTTGTGGCTCGATCCCATGAAAATGGCTGCCTACGGGGTAACGCCGGTTGAAGTAAAAAATGCCCTGGACAAAGAAAATATCGAATTGCCTTCGGGAAGCGTAGAGGGTGATCTGATTGAATTGTCCATCCGTACCTTAGGTCTGATGAAAACACCGGAAGAATTCAACGATCTTATTCTTAAAGAAGACGACAGGCGTGTTGTTCGTTTTAGGGATATCGGTTTTGCCGAAATCGATACCGAGAATCGGAAAAATATCCTTCGCCGCAACGGTGTTCCGATGGTAAATGTTGTTATTATTCCTCAGCCGGGATCAAATCAGATAGAGATTGCCGATAATGTATATAAACGCTTGGAGACCATGCAAAAAGACTTGCCCGACGATGTAAAGGTGGATGTAGTGTATGACAGTACCAAGTTTGTTCGGGCTTCCATTAAGGAAGTGCAGGATACCATTGTTGTTGCCTTTCTGCTGGTGGTGTTTATAATTTTTGTTTTTTTGCGTGAGTGGCGTGTGACCATGATTCCTACGGTTGTTATCCCGATATCGTTGGTGGGCGCTTTTTTCGTGATGTTTATCGCAGGATTTTCCATCAATGTACTTTCCATGCTTGCCGTAGTACTTTCGGTGGGATTGGTAGTGGATGATGCTATTGTGGTGACCGAAAATATTTATCGGAAAATTGAACAGGGGATGAAACCCCGCGAAGCGGCTATAGAAGGATCAAAAGAAATCTTTTTTGCCATCATTTCCACTACCATAACTTTGGTATCGGTATTTTTTCCTATTGTGTTTATGGAAGGAATGACCGGCCGACTTTTCAGGGAATTTAGTTTGGTTATCGGTGGCTCGGTGCTTATTTCTGCTTTTGTGGCTTTGACATTTACGCCGATGCTTTCCGGAAAGATGTTGAAAAAACAGGAAAGACACAACAAACTCTATGAGGTGACCGAGCCTTTTTTCGAGAAAATCAATGCGGTATACGAAAATATGCTGCGGACAGTAATTCATCATAAAAAGCTGATATTCCCTCTTATCGCAATCATTTTGGTTAGTATTGTCGTGCTTTGGGGGGCTGTCCCTTCCGAATTGGCACCACTGGAAGACCGTTCACAGGTAAGCATACGTACGACAGCTCCCGAAGGGGCAACATTTGAATACGTGAGGGATTATACTTCCGAAATTTCGTTGATTGCAGATTCTGTTGTACCGGAACGTGAGTCGAACATTACCCGTGTGTCCGGGTCAACGGGAAATATAAATATCATTTTGCCCGATATAAGAGAGCGGGAGCGTAGTCAGATGGAAATTGCCGATGCACTGTCGGATGCGGTTAGAAACGAAACGGCAGGAAGGGCATTTGTGCAGCAGCAATCTACTTTTGGCGGACGCCGAGGCGGAATGCCGGTGCAATATGTTTTACAGGCAACAAATATCGACAAACTTCGTGAGTTTATTCCACCGTTTATGGAAAAAGTTGAGCAAAGTCCGGTTTTCAGGATGTCTGATGTCAATCTGAAATTTACGAAACCGGAAATACAAATCCATCTGGATAGAGATAAAGCAGCTTTGCTGGGTGTAAATACACGCGATATTGCTCAAACGTTGCAATATGCCCTTAGTGGCCAACGAATGGGTTATTTTTATATGAATGGAAAACAATATCAGATTTTAGGCGAAATTAATCGTCAGCAACGCAATACACCCCTTGATCTCAAATCCATTTACATAAAAAACGCCACCGGTGAGATGATTCAGATGGATAATCTGGTTAAGCTTGAAGAAACGGTTGCACCTCCGCAATTGTATCGTTACAACCGTTTCAGTTCGGCAACAGTTTCTGCGGCATTGGCGCCGGGTTATACATTGGGAGACGGCCTCGACGAAATGGATCGTATTTCTCAAGAGGTATTGGACGAAACATTTCGAACCGCCTTGAGTGGCGAGTCGAAAGAGTTCAGGGAAAGCTCATCGAGTTTGATTTTTGCTTTTGGTTTGGCCATTGTGCTGATTTTTTTGGTGTTGGCGGCTCAATTTGAAAGTTTTAAAGACCCGCTCATCATTATGTTTTCCGTGCCGCTGGCTGTGGGAGGTGCGTTAATCTTTATGTATTTTACGGGCGTTACGATGAATATTTTCAGTCAGATCGGCATCATCATGCTCATAGGACTTGTGGCCAAGAATGGGATTCTTATTGTGGAGTTTGCCAATCAGCGCCAGGATGGAGGGACGCCTAAACTCGAAGCAGTTATAGGTGCGTCGGTACAGCGGTTGCGGCCTATTCTGATGACAAGCTTTTCTACCATTCTCGGCATGCTGCCTTTGGTATTTGCTAACGGAGAAGGAGCCAACGGCCGTATTGCCATGGGGGTTGCCGTGGTGGGCGGAATGTTGGTGTCGACGTTATTGACGTTGTTGGTGGTTCCAACCATGTATATTTATATGGCTACCGACAGAAAATTTCAAGAACAAAAAGCAAGTTTACATAGTCATGGGTAAAATTCGTTATTTTTCGGTTATTCTGTTTTTCTCCTTTCCTATGATATTGGATGCACAAAAAGTAATGGATTTGGAGGAATGTTTGCGAATAGGGTTGGTAAACAATTACGATTTGCGGATTATTCGCAATGAAGAGCAAATTTCAGATAACAATGTTACATTGGGAAATGCGGGTTTTCTTCCGACTATCGGTTTGAGTGGAGTGTATAATTTTAGAGAAAGCAATTCCGATCAATTTCCCGAGGAAAACGGAGAGACGTTAAAAAGTCGCGGTTCCACTACGCAAACATTGGATGCCGGTATCAATTTAAGCCAGCCTCTTTTCGAAGGATTCAAGGTTCAAACCAATTACAAAAGATTGCATGAGCTTAAAACCATCGGAGAATTGAACACGCGACTTGAAGTCGAAAATTTTATAGCCGATCTTGCGGCAGAATATTTTAATTATGTTCAACAGAACATCCGGCTTAATAATTTGAAATACGCAGTTCAACTTTCGGAAGAACGTTTGCGCATAGTGGAAGCCAGGTATCAGATTGGTTCGCTTTCGCGACTGGATTTTCAGCAGGCAAAAGTGGATTTTAATGCAGATAGTTCTTTGCTCATCCAACAATATGAAGTACTGAATACCTCACGCATTCGATTAAATGAATTAATGGGTGTTGAGAATGTTGAACAACCTTTTGTGACAGCGGATACGCTCATTTATTTTAATGCAGATTTATCGAAGGATAAATTGCATGAAAGCATGATGGCTGAAAATACCTTGTTGAAGCTTGTAGAAAAAGATAAAGTGTTGAGTGAACTCGATCTTAAAACGCTTCAAAGTCAAAATTATCCGTACCTGAAACTCAACGCCGAATATGGATTTACGCATTACGATTACAATTCAGGAACGATCGACAAGCAACGAAATTGGGGACCTACAGTAGGATTGACGCTGGGATTTACGATCTTCGACGGATTTAACCGAAAGCGTGAGCAGAAAAATACCCGGATAGCAATTGAAAATCGTCAGTTGGCGATCGAAAAACAACAATTATTGTTGCAAAGCAATTTTGCAAATATGTGGATGGCCTATCAAAACAACATCGAACTTGTTAAATTGGAATATGAGAGCTTGGAAAATGCCCGAATCAATTACGAAATTGCCATCGACAGGTATAAATTGGGAGATCTTTCGGGATTGGAACTGCGTGAAGCGCAAAACAGTTTACTTGAGGCCGGACAACGGCTTGTGAGTGCACAATATCGCACCAAACTTTACGAAATATCGCTGATGCAGATTAGCGGACAAATTGAGGAATATTTGCAATAAATAATCGTTTGGTCGCCGTTTTAATTGTTTTTGCAGCTCCCTTTTTTAGTCAGAAAAAAAATTAAGAAGAATTAATCCTCTTTTGTTTTTTTGTTTTATACCTTTGTCTTTTACATGGATAATGGGGAAATAAAATAGATAGCATATTTATGGACAAAATTCAGGAACTTACCTCTAAACTTTATTCCGAAGGAATAGAAAAAGGAAAAGAAGAAGCCGAAAAAATTATTGCTGAAGCCAAGGCATTAAGCAATCAGATTGTGGAAGACGCAAAAAACAAAGCGCAGCAGATTATTGCGGATGCCGAAAAAACAGCACAAGAACTCAAGAGCAATACCGAAGCCGAATTAAAACTCTATGCTTCTCAGGCCATCGAGGCATTGAAAACAGAAATTGTCAATCTCGTTACCGACAAATTGGCCGAATCCAATGTAAAGGCTGCATTTGAAGACAAAGATTTTATGCAGAAAATTATTTTGGAGTTGGTAAAAAATTGGGCAAGAGACGAAAAACTTGTTATTGGTGTTGAAAATGCCGAAGAACTGGAAAATTATATTGCCGGAAATGCAAAAAGTTTGTTGGATAAAGGACTGAAAATTGAGTCGGTGAACGGAATAAAAACAGGTTTTGTTCTTTCGCCCGAGGATGGTACGTATAAAGTGAAATTTGGAGAAGAAGAGTTTATCGAATATTTTAAAGGGTTTTTGCGTCCCCGGATACAAAAACTTTTGTTCTGATAATGGAAAGGCAATAGTATGGCTGAAAATCAATATTACTATTTTGTTGCCGGACTTCCTGATATTTTTTTCGATTCCACCAAACTCCCTTTTACCGTAGATGATTTTAGAGAGATGTTGGATGAAGTGCTGGCACCTAAAGATAAAAAGCTGATTGATAAATATTTCCTCAAATACGATAACGAAAATCTTCTTACTTTTTTAAAAAATAAAAATGCCGAGCTGAACAAGAAAGGGAAAATCTCCGCAGAAGAGATGAAAGAAACCATTGATTCGGTAGATGTGGATTTTCCTGTTCAAAATCCGGCTATTCCTTCTTATTTTGAGGATTACATTCGGTTGTGGCTTGACGAAAGCGCACATAACGAAAGTAAATTGTGGGAAGATCTCATGTCGGAGTTTTATATGGATTATGGTCGGAAATCGAAGAACAAGCTCGTTTCCGAGTGGTTCGAATTAAACTTGAACATCAGCAATATCTTAACAGCGATTTATTGTCGAAAATACGGAATAGACCTCAATAATGTAATTGTGGGGAATAATGAAGTTGCACAACTCATTCGTGAAAATTCAAATGTACGGGATTATGGTTTGAGTCGTGAGCTCGAATATTTCGATACTCTTCAACGTATTGCAGAGGAAACGGATATTTATGAAAGAGAACGTAAAATCGATAAACTTCGTTGGGATTGGCTCGATGAAAACACCATTTTCGATTATTTCGACATCAATTTTATTTTTGCCTATTTATGTAAATTACAGATTTTGGAACGGTGGGTTCAATTGAATGCCGAAGAGGGTGAACGTATTTTTCGTCAAATCATTACCGATTTAAAGCGGGGAGTGTCGATGCCCGAAGATTAAAAAACAACGAAAGAAAAACAACATATGCCAACAAAAGGAATTGTTAAGGGAATTATTTCAAACTTGGTAATAGTAGAAGTCGATAATCCTGTTTCGCAGAACGAAATTGCCTATATCGACCTGAATGGGAACAAATTAATGGCGGAGGTGATTAAGGTCATCGAGAAGAATGTGTATGTTCAGGTTTTTGAAAATACACGAAACTTGATGGTAGGGGCTTCCGTTGAATTTACCGGACACATGCTTGAGGTGGTTTTAGGTCCGGGATTGCTGGAGCGTAATCTCGACGGACTGCAAAACGATCTCGATAAGATGGATGGGATATTTTTGAAGCGAGGGCAATATACCTATCCGCTCGACGAGGATAAGTTGTGGAATTTTGTTCCTATTGCTCAAATAGGAGAGAAAGTTACCGCTGGATCGTGGCTTGGCGAAGTGGACGAAAATTTTCAACCACACAAGATTATGGTCCCTTTTGTGTTGACCGGAGAATATACCGTTAAAAGCATTGTCTCTGCAGGGAAATATACCATCCATAAGGTCATTGCAGTGGTAGAGGACGAAGAAGGCAAAGAAACGGAAATCACGATGGTTCAAAAGTGGCCGGTGAAAATTCCCGTGACAACGTATCGCGAAAAATTGAGACCTTTTAAACTCTTGGAGACCGGAGTGCGTATCATAGACACATTGAATCCCATTGTGGAAGGAGGTACAGGATTCATTCCCGGTGCTTTTGGTACGGGAAAAACGGTTTTGCAACATGCTATTTCCCGTCAGGCCGAAGCCGACATTGTGGTTATTGCTGCTTGTGGTGAACGAGCTAACGAGGTGGTTGAAATTTTCACGGAATTTCCGGAACTGATCGATCCTCATACAGGACGCAAACTGATGGAACGAACCATCATTGTGGCCAATACTTCGAATATGCCGGTTGCGGCACGTGAAGCTTCGGTTTATACGGCTATGACTATCGGTGAATATTATCGAGCAATGGGATTGAAAGTATTGTTAATGGCCGATTCCACATCGCGTTGGGCACAAGCACTTCGTGAAATGAGTAACCGGTTGGAAGAACTTCCGGGTCCCGATGCGTTTCCGATGGACTTGTCGGCTATCATTTCCAACTTTTACGGACGTGCAGGTCATGTTATTCTCAACAACGGACAAGAGGCTTCCATTACCTTTATCGGAACGGTATCTCCTGCCGGAGGTAATCTTAAGGAACCGGTAACGGAAAATACGAAAAAGGTAGCCCGTTGTTTTTATGCTTTGGAACAGGATCGTGCCGACAAAAAGCGCTATCCGGCCATCAATCCCATAGAATCGTATTCGAAATACCTGGAATATCCCGAATTTGAAGAATATGTTTCTACACGTATTTCGCCGGACTGGATTGAGAAAGTAAATGAACTTAAAACCCGATTGTTGCGTGGTAAGGAAATTGCCGAGCAAATCAATATTTTGGGCGACGATGGTGTACCGGTAGATTATCATGTGATTTACTGGAAATCGGAGTTGATTGATTTTTGTTTGCTGCAGCAGAATTCTTTCGATCCTGTTGATGCCGTAACTCCGATAGAACGACAGAAATATATTGTCGATATGGTGGTTGAGATTTGTCGAACCGAATTCGAATTCGACAATTTCAATCAAGTGTCCGATTACTTCAAGAAGATGATCAATATGTGCATTCAAATGAATTATTGCGAATTTCATTCGGAAGAATTTAATGATTATCGAAAAAAACTGGACGAATTGGTCAAGTCAAAAGCATTGGAAACAGTAGAAGAATAATTAAAAAAACACAATAAATAAGCCGTCAACTTTTTAAACTAACTGCGTTGACTGCTAAAAGTTTTTCAGTATGGCAAGAGCATTTCAAAAGATATATACAAAAATTACCCAGATAACCAAAGCAACCTGTTCGGTGAGAGCGACTCATGTGGGTTACGACGAAATGGCTATCGTTGACGGAAGGCTGGCTCAGGTAATAAAAATTGTCGGTGATGAGGTCTCTTTACAGGTATTTCGTGGCACAGAGGGCATTCCCACCAATGCCGAAGTAATATTTTTGGGTAAAGCACCTACACTGAAAGTGGGAGAGCAGCTGGCCGGACGTTTTTTTAATGCGTATGGCGAACCTATTGACGGTGGGCCTGTTCCTGAAGGAGAAGAACGCGAAATCGGAGGTCCGTCGGTAAATCCGGTACGTCGCGACCAGCCCTCTGAGCTTATCGCAACCGGCATTCCCGGCATCGACTTGAATAACACGCTGGTTACCGGACAAAAAATTCCTTTTTTTACCGACCCCGATCAACCCTTTAATCAGGTTATGGCTACGGTGGCGTTGCGAGCTCAGGCCGATAAAATTATTCTCGGCGGTATGGGAATGACAAACGACGACTACCTGTATTTTAAAAATACATTTAGCAATGCAGGGGCTCTGGATCGCATTATCAGTTTCATGAATACTACCGAAGACCCTGCTGTAGAAAGATTATTGGTTCCCGATATGGTATTGACGGCTGCCGAATATTTTGCGGTAGACAAAAACGAGAAAGTGTTGGTATTGCTGTCGGATATGACTTCCTATGCCGATGCATTGGCCATTGTTTCAAACCGTATGGATCAGATACCTTCGAAAGATTCCATGCCCGGATCATTGTATTCCGACCTGGCGAAAATATACGAGAAGGCGGCACAGTTTCCCACCGGAGGTTCCATTACCATTATTGCGGTAACCACTCTTTCCGGTGGCGATATTACGCATGCTGTGCCCGATAATACCGGTTATATTACGGAAGGACAATTGTTTTTGCGTCGCGACACCGATGTGGGTAAAGTGATCATCGATCCGTTCCGTTCACTATCGCGATTAAAACAGCTCGTACAAGGGATAAAAACGCGCGAAGATCATCCACAGGTAATGAATGCCGCCGTCCGTTTGTATGCCGATGCAGCAAATGCAAAAACAAAGCTGGAAAATGGTTTCGATCTTACGGAATACGATCAGCGGGCGCTGGCTTTCGCAAAAGAGTATTCCCGATCAATTCTTGCCATCGATGTAAATTTGGATACTACGGAAATGTTGGACAGAACGTGGAGGTTGTTTGCGACCTATTTCAAACCCGAAGAAGTGAATGTGAAGAAAGAATTGGTGGATAAGTACTGGAAAAATTAATATGGCCATTAAATTCCAATATAATAAAACTTCGCGACAGCAGTTGGAAAAACAATTGCAGATACGCGAACGTGCACTGCCAACCCTGCAAAGCAAAGAAACGGCTTTGCGTATGGAAGTGAAAAAAGCCAAAAAAGAAGTCGAGAAACTGGATACAGAACTCGAAAAACAGATTATGTCTTACGAGAAGATGGTGGGTTTATGGACTGAATTTGATCCTTCACTCGTAAAGGTGAAAGATGTTAATCTGTCGAAAAAGAAGATCGCAGGCGTATCCATCCCGATACTCAATCGTGTTGAATTCGAAACGAAACGTTTCAGCATTTTCAATCGGCCAAAGTGGTTTCTCGATGGCATACATATGTTGGAACTTCTTGCCGAAATCGGGATTCGACGCGATTTTAATGCCATTAAACTGGAACGGCTGGAATATGCACGAAAAAAAACAACACAAAAAGTGAATTTGTTTGAGAAGGTGCAGATTCCCGGCTATCAGGAAGCGATTCTCAAGATAAAAAGATACTTGGAAGATGAGGAAAATCTTTCCAAATCGTCACAGAAAATCATGCGTGCTCATCAAGAAAAAAGGAAGGAGGAAGAAGGATGGTAACAAAAATGAAAAAACTCACTTTCCTTGTTTATTACAAAGAATACGAACAGTTTCTTCATGAACTTCGTGAACTTGGAGTAGTGCATGTGGTCGAAAACAAGCTGAATCAAGCGCAAAGCGATCAATTGGAGAGCCTTTATACGCAATGGAAGCAACTTACGGAAGCAAAAAAAATACTCGAAAAATATCGGGATAAAAAAAATCCGCTTCCGGAGAATCCCGCAACTATTGATAAAGGGTATCGTTTGCCTCAGGAAATTGAAAAAATACAGGCGGAGATGACCACGCTGATGCAACAATTGCAAATAAGCAAAAAGGAGCGTGAGGCATTGATTCCATGGGGGAATTTTGATCCTGAAAATATTTTGCGACTCGAAAAAGCAGGATATTATGTCTGGTTCTTTGTTGTTCCCAATCGCGATTACAATCCCGAATGGGAAGATCTTTATAATGCCGTGGTTATCGATAATCGAAATTCAAAAACCTATTTTATCACCATTACAAAAGAGGAGAATATTGAGCAACAACTGAATCTTGAAGCCGTGAAAATGCCGGGAGTTTCTCTCGGAGAGTTGAACAGGATAATTGATGAATTGAATGCGAAGCTGCAAGATAATAAAGAAAAGCTGATCCGGCTGACGGCCGATCTTCCTTCGTTGAATGTTGCACTAAAAGAACTCGATTCGGAAATTCGTTTTACGCGGGTGCAAATCAGTGCCAATCCGGTGGCCGACAATAAAATCATGTTGTTGCAGGGATGGGTTCCCGAACCGAATGAGCAAGATATCCGTACTTACATGGATGCTAAAAACGTATATTATGTCATCGAAGACCCGCAACCCGAGGACGATGTGCCTATTCAGCTTAACAACAAAAAGTTTGCAAGATTGTTTGAACCCCTTACCGAAATGTACACGTTGCCCAAGTATAGTGAGCTCGATTTGACTCCTTATTTTGCACCGTTTTATATGATTTTTTTCGGTTTGTCTTTGGGTGATTTGGGCTACGGATTGTTTTTGTTTCTTGTGGCAACGGTGGTTAAGATCATTAAAAAAACATCGCCGGGAAAGAACTTGAAAGATATTTTGACTTTGGTTCAAGTGCTGGGTGCATCCGCCTTTTTTTGCGGTTTATTGACCGGAGGTTTTTTCGGTTTCGACATTTACGAGGTTAATATTCCTTTTATCGCCATGTTGAAAGAGAAAATATTTTTGGATAACAATCAAATGTTTGCTCTTTCCCTTGTTCTGGGTGTTGTGCAGATCATGTTTGGAATGTTGCTCAAAATTTTCAATCGCAAAAGGCAATTCGGCTTCAAATATGCTTTATCTACCATTGGCTGGTTTGTTTTATTGCTGAGCATTGGTATAGCCGTACTTTTACCTACGTATTTTCCGTTGTTTGGCATAGCCCATACCATTGTGGCATTGGCAGCCGGTATATTGATTTTCTTTTTCAACTCGCCGGGAAAAAATCCGTTGTTCAATTTCGGTTTGGGTTTATGGGATACCTATAATATGGTAACAGGATTACTTGGAGATGTGTTGTCGTATATCCGCTTGTTTGCGTTGGGTTTGTCGGGAGGTATTTTGGCGAGTGTATTTAACAGCCTGGCCGTTGGTATAAGCCCCGACAACAATGTCGTGATAGGAGCCATAGTTACCGTGCTCATTTTTGTTGTTGGACATGGGATCACCATTTTTATGAATACGTTGGGAGCCATTGTTCATCCCATGCGTTTGACTTTTGTCGAATTTTATAAGAATGCCGAATTTACCGGCGGAGGAAAAAAATACAATCCGTTTAAAAAATAATTAACAGAAATTTAAATTACTAGTAACAAAATAATTCAATTAACATTATGGACATTAATTTATTACTTGCTTATTTGGGAATAGGTATTATGATTGCTCTTGCGGGTGTAGGAAGTGCTTACGGCGTAACAATAGCCGGTAATGCAGCCATAGGAGCGCTGAAGAAAGACAGCAGTAAATTCGGAAATTTTTTGGTATTGACCGCTCTTCCCGGGACGCAAGGGTTGTATGGTTTTGCCGGTTATTTCATGTTTCAGAACATCTTTGGCGTGTTGACTCCGGAGATTACCTCCATTCAGGCTGCTGCCGTGTTAGGTGCTGGATTGGCTATGGGATTGGTGGGCTTGCTTTCTTCTATCCGTCAAGGACAGGTATGTGCAAATGGTATTGCAGCCATTGGGCAAGGGCATGATGTTTTCGGCAATACGCTTATTTTGGGCGTATTCCCCGAACTTTATGCCATTGTGGCATTGGCCGGTGTTTTCCTGATCGGAAGTGCGATTGCATAGTAAAGTGCGAAGCTATAAACGCTTTAGTTGACATTTTAGCTAAAAATCAGATAAAATAAGGGTGTATCACAATGTGATATCATCCTTATTTTGTATGTACACCTATCGGAAAACAATTTCGATAATTCCGTTTTTACCGTTTGATTTTTTTTTATGCAGCCCTTTTTACGGGTAAAAAATAGGAATAATCGTTTGCTTTTTTTATTATATTTGTAAGTTAAAACTTTTGATCCATGGCTTTCCGTTTTTTAAATGCCGATTTTTTTTATCTTCTAAAGTCATGTGGATCAATTTATTGATTATCAGATATACATAAAATTATGCCAAAAATAGGACTTATAGGTTTTGGTAAAGCCGGGAAGGCTGTCGCCAATGTTATCTTACAACATCCTGATTTCACGTTGGATTTTGTAGTACGTAAGGGGCTGAAACAGGAATATTATTCCGTTCGCGATTTTATCGGAGTGGAAACCGATGATCCTGCGTTGATATATTCGATCGAACATATTGATATCGAAACTTTTCTGGATGATCATCCCGTTGATTTCATCATTGATTTTTCCTCACAGGAAAGTATCTTTTATTATGGAGAAAGTGCAGCACGTCGGCACATCAAGTTAATCTCTGCAATTTCTCACTACGACGAAAAAACCATAGAATTTTTAAAACATCTATCCCAAAAAACAGTGATGTTTTGGTCACCTAATATCACGTTAGGTGTAAATTTTTTGATCTTAGCCGGCAGAATTTTGAAAAAAATAGCCCCGTGGGCTGATGTGGAAATTGTGGAAGAACACTTCAAACTCAAAAAAGGCGTATCGGGAACAGCGTTAAAAATAGCCGAAATCCTTCATCTTGAAGATGAGCAAATCAATTCTATTCGGGTTGGAGGAATTGTCGGTAGGCATGAGGTCATATTCGGATTTCCCTATCAAACGGTTCGTCTCATTCATGAATCGGTTTCAAGAGAAGCTTTTGGTAACGGGGTTCTTTTTGTTGCTAGTCATCTTACAGATAAGGAAACCGGTTATTATTCATTCGAAGACTTGTTGGGGCCTTATTTTCAGGAAAAAGAGAATGACGGATTGTGTTAATCCGTTTTTTTGCGGTAAATGCCGATGTCGTTCATGGAAGTCGGATCGTCGATAGGCTCGATGTGGGTAGAAACATTAACGGGTTCTTCAAACATGTTTTCTATCGATTGTTCGATGAGATCGGCATAATCGTGTCCTTTTTTTACCGTCCACCATCCCGGTACAAGCAAATGAACGGAGATGAACATGCGTTGACCGGCTTGTCGAGTCATTAACGAGTGGTACTCGATATGTTGTTCTTTAAGCGAATCCAGATAAGCGGTTATTTTTTTTACGGCTTCATCTGAGATGGAAGCATCCATTAATCCGCTTGCCGACCGACTGATGAGTTGGTAACCCGTATAGATAATATTAATTGCCACAGCGATGGCAATAATCGGGTCGAAAATATAAATTCCTGTGAATCTTACAACAAGAATACCCGCAATTACCCCCGCCGAAGTCCAAACATCGGTCATGATGTGTTTACCGTCGGCTTCGAGTACCAGCGAATGTTTCTTTTTTCCGTTATGGATAAGAACGAGTGAAACCGTTAAATTTACAAGCGATGCTGCCAATGAAAACACTAAACCGATATCGATATTCGTGAGGGGTTTGGGATCAAATAAACGCGGAACAGCCGACAGAAGAATGCTTAATGCAGCCAACACAATGAGTGCGCCTTCAATAGCACTCGAAAAATATTCCGCTTTGCTATGCCCGTATTCATGTTCTTTATCGGCAGGCTTTGCCGAAATGGTAAGCATGATAAGGGCTACAACGGCTGCAAAAAGATTAACAAATGATTCCAAGGCATCGGAGAAAAAACCCATCGATCCGGTGAGATAGAAAGCGTAAAATTTGAGCAAAATAGTGACCACTGCAGCCGCAATGGACAGATATATGAATTTTTTCAGCGATTCCTGTTTCATCATCAACCTATTGAAAAGAAAATCAAAATTACATACATTTTTTTATTTTACGGCGATCCGGCTCCATTTTTTATTCCAATATAGATTGGATATAAATAAGATGGATGTATTGAGCTGAATTTGCGTTGGGCGAAAAAAACAGCATTCGGAAATATTGCAAATAATGCCGGAAATATATTATCTTTGCATCGTCTTAAAGGCAAGGGCAGTTTCCAGAGTGGCCAAATGGGGCTGACTGTAACTCAGCTGGCGTAGCCTTCGGTGGTTCGAATCCATCACTGCCCACTTAAAACATAAAGGGATGATTGATAATGCTAAACGACGGATAATTTTGCCTCAAAAGTGAGGAATTATTCATTCATTAAATATTTTGCGGAAGTAGCTCAGTCGATAGAGCATTAGCCTTCCAAGCTGAGGGTCGCGGGTTTGAGTCCCGTCTTCCGCTCATTTAAAGGGAAAGCGGCCAATACATTGGTTGCTTTCCCTTTTTGTAAAAGGGATCATATGTCCGGTAAATTGGTAAAGACAGAACACATACGCGATTTCACGCAAGGGAAGATTTTCAGTCAACTCTTCGTGCTGGCTATGCCGTTAATGGCGGTCAGCTTCATCCAGATGACCTATAATTTGGTAGACATCATGTGGATTGGCCGACTCGGCAGCCAATCGGTTGCCGCCGTAGGAACCATTGGCATGATCATGTGGATGATGAATTCGCTTGCTTTGACTTCCAAAGTAAGTGCCGAAATTTCCATTGGGCAATCAGTTGGTGCAAAACGGCTCGACCAGGCAACTATTTATGCATCGCATACCACCACGCTTGCCATTATATTGGGTGTGATCTTTGCCTTACTCTTTATTGCTATTCCTCATCCTTTTGTCTCTTTTTTCAAACTCCAGAGTGATATTGCGGAAGAAGCCACGATTTATCTGCGGATCGTGGCGTTTGGTTTGCCTTTCGTTTTCTTGATTCTGAATTTTTCGGGTATTTATATCGGATTGGGCAGAAGCGATATTCCGTTTTATTTCAATGGTGTAGGACTCATAGTAAACATCATTCTCGATCCTGTTTTTATATTCGGTATAGGCCCTGTTCCGGCATGGGGCTCGGCCGGTGCTGCAATAGCCACCTGCCTGTCGCAAGTCGTTGTTTTGATGCTGTTTGTTTATCATTTAAAAAAGAAAAACGGATTATTGGGTAACTTTCCTTTTTTTATTCGACTTCATAAAAGACCTCTTCGGAACATATTAAAACTCGGATTACCTGTTGCGGCAATGAATATGTATTTTGCTTTCATCAGCATGAACCTTGCACGTATTGCGTCGATATACGGAGGGCATTTGGGTGTGACAAGTCAGACGGCCGGCGGTCAGATTGAAGGAATTACCTGGAGCACATCGCAAGGTTTTTCGACGGCATTGGGCAGTTTTGTGGCACAAAATTATGCCGCACATCGCATGGATAGAGCATGGAAAGCCTATCGCTATACCTTGCTTTTGATGGGTACGTTGGGGATAATCGTTTCTCTTGGTTTCATGCTGAAAGGAGAAAATATCTTTGCTCTCTTCATTCCCGAAAAAGCCGCCTATGAAGCCGGAGGCGAGTATCTGTTCATCATGGGTATATCGCAATTGTTTATGATGTTGGAACTTACCACACAAGGCATGTTCAACGGGATAGGGAAAACCATCATTCCGGCAATTATCAGTATCGCTTTCAACACGCTGCGTATTCCGCTGGCTATGTTTTTTGCCGGGAAAATGGGTATCATCGGAGTATGGTGGGCTATCAGCCTGTCTTCTATCCTGAAAGGCATCGTTTCCCCTACCTGGTTTTACTTTTTGCAACGAAGAATCCGCTCAGCATCCCGGTAGAAATAAACCGATATCGTTAACCGGCAGATTGAAAAGGTTTGCAACGTATGCGTTTACCATTCTTCCCGAATATACATAAAAACCGCCGGCAAAACCTCTATCGAGTCGCGCAAATTGGTCTACTCCTCCACAATCGGTAAGAAAAATAAAGAGGGAAGAAAAAATATTGCTCAATGCAATGGAAGCGGTACGTGCCACGCGTGAGGTGATGTTGTGTTCGCAAAAATGGAGCACACCGTATTTATCGAAAACGTGAGGATGATCGGGCAAACATGCTTCCATCGTGGTTTCGAAACACCCCCCTTGAGCAATGCGCAAATCGATGATGATGGCACCCTTCTTCATTTCGCGAACCAAATCGGCGGCTATACGATAGGATTGGGATTTATTGACATATTGCATGGCGCCGATGACAACATCTGCCGAACGAAACGTATTTCTCAATACGTTAGGCTGAAAAGTGGAGGTAAAAAGGGTTTGTCCGAGGGTGTTTCGAATATCGCGCAGTTTATCGATATCGTCATCAAAAACTTTCACCATGGCGCCGAGCGCCATGGCTGCTTTTGCAGCCGCAACTCCGGTTACACTCGCTCCGATAATGACCACTTCGGTGGGTGAAATTCCGGGGATACTTCCCAACAGAATCCCTTTTCCTCCATGGGCATTGCTGAGCAATTCTGCCGCTAACGTTATGGAATACCCCCCTTCGATTTCCGACATGGCTGTTACAAAAGGCGAAATATCCCGATGGTCGGAAATGAGTTCATAAGCCAACGCATTGATGCGTTTTTCGGCCATTAATTCCAGGGTGGGTTTAGAAAGTTGGTGCAGTTGCAAAAAAGAAAATACGGTGGTTCGGGGTTTCATTATTTCCACTTCTTCCAACGTAGGTGATGAGATTTTTATAATCAGATCGGCCTGCATGATTTCTTTATGCGTCTCCACAATTTCTGCACCGGCATTGGCATACGCATAATCGGGATAATTAATACCTATTCCGGCTCCTTTTTCCACAAGCACACGATGCCCTTCTTCAACCAATAAAGCCGTTGTTTCGGGCGTAAGCGCCAATCGTTTTTCCTCCGACTGATTTTCTTTAGGAATACCGATGATCAGTGAGGCTTTCGTTTTATCCGTTTTTTGCAGCAATTCGTGCACGCAAAAAGAAGTTTTGTATATAGATTCGTAATTCATTTGTTTCGGGTTTTCAATTGTTCGGCTATTTGGTTTACCGTTATATACACATCTTCTTTGGTGATGAGCTTATCTCTTTTAATGACGAGATCGGCCTTATTATAATACCGTTCTCTTTCCCGAAGTTGGTTATCGATAAAAGGAATAAGTTCTTCTCTCGATTTCCCGGCAATAAGCGGTCTGATGGTTTTGGATGCCAAAAGCCGGTTGGCCAATTCTTCGGGATCGACCTGAATGTAAACGGTCGTTCCCGCCTTTTTCATTACCTCCATGTTATCGAAATAACAAGGCGTTCCTCCTCCGCATGAGATCACAACATTCTCAAAATCGGCAACCTCATGCAATGCTTTTTGTTCAATTTTTCTAAATCCTTCTTCTCCTTTTTCTTCAAACAGTTGATAGATACTTTTTTGATACGTATGCTGAATGTACTTGTCCAAATCGATAAAGTCAAGCGCTAACGCTTTGCTCAGTTTTTTTCCGATTGTTGTTTTGCCCGCTCCCATGTAACCGATGAGAAATATACGTTCCATCTTTTTTATTTTGTCGCAAAAATAACGAAATTATTTATAATAATGGAACAAACAATCGCACAAAGGATTCCAAAAAACGTTCTATTCGGGGACGTTTCATCCAGTTTTTCAAAAAAATGTATTCACAATCATGTTGATCGGCAATAAAAATGCTTCGTGCCTGTTTCCCTATATTCTTATCGTAAATAAAAGCATCTATTTCGAAATTTTGTTCCAGACTTCGGCTATCGAAGTTGGCCGAACCCACCAACGTAAGCGAGTCGTCAAACACCATGAGTTTCGAGTGTAAAAATCCTTTTTTATAAAAATACATCTTAACGCCGATCTCCAACATATCTTTTACATAGGAACGTGAAGCAAGTTGCACCAGCGGCATATCCGATCGTTTGGAAAGCATGATTCTCACGTCAATTCCTCGTATGGCTGCAGCCTGCAATGCTTTTATCATTGCGTCGGGAGGCAAGAAATAGGGTGTTTGAATGAAAATCGATTTTTGTGCATTATAAATAGCCTGGAGAATGCCGAAAGGAATCCCGCTTTCTTCTTTCAACGGCCCGCTATCCACAATTTGCATGGGAATAGTGCCGTACGTTTCCAACGGAGGAAAATATTTTCGGGAGGTGATAAGCGTCTGCGATACAAAATACCAGTCGAGCAGAAATGCCGACTGCAAACCCTGAACCCCTTTTCCTTCGATACGCGCATGGGTATCGCGCCAACATCCCCATTCGAAACCGTGAATATAGCGATCGGCCACATTCATTCCGCCCACATACCCGATACGGCCGTCGATAACCACGATTTTTCGGTGATTTCGATAATTGATTCTCGACGTGAGTACGGGGAATGCCAATTTAAGGAAAGGTTCGGTTTCTATACCGGCTTTCCGGTATTCTTCGTAATACTCTTTTTTTGCTTTCCTTGAACCGAAGCTGTCGTAGATAATGCGGATTTCCAGTCCTTCGCGTGCTTTTTTTATGAGTGCTTCTTGAAATTTTTTGCCGATTTCATCGTCCATCAGGGCGTAATATTCCACATGAATGTGGTTTTTGGCATTGGCTATATCGGCAAACAGACTATCGAATTTATCTTGTCCGTCGGTAAAAAGTTGTACATCGTTTCCTCCTAAAAGAGGAGTATGATCGAGGTTCTTAAGCAGCGTGATCAATGCGGTATGCTCTTGCGGAACGGCGAGTTCTTCCTGCGTGTCTATTTCGTTTAACGGTCTTTTCTTCAGCCTGCTGTATATGCGTTTTGAAATAACGTGTTGTTTGGTGACATCCTGTCCGAAAATTACATACCAGATAATTCCCACAACCGGCAAAAAAATCACCGCCATTATCCAAGCTACGGTTTTTATCGGGTTACGGTTTTCGGAGATCACTACGACTACTATACTCAGAGCAGTAAGAATGTAAATGATCTGGACAACAAGAATCGGGGTATCGTTACTCAAGCCAATGTACATAATTATCGGTATTTGCTCTCGTTAACGTCTTCCAAAATATTCAGGTATGACCGATAACGACTTTCGCTGATATAATGATTTTCGACGGCTTTCACCACAGCACAATCGGGTTCGTTGATATGCAGGCAATTGTTATAGCGGCAATTTTTCGAAAATCGGAAGATTTCGGGGAAATAATGCGATATTTCCTGAGGGATCATGTCGATCGTGCCAAATCCTTTTATGCCCGGCGTATCGATTATATAACCACCCGTATCGATGTTGATCATTTCGGAAAATGTGGTCGTGTGCGTTCCTTTGAGATGATAATCCGATATTTTCCCGATTTTTCTCGAGGCATCTTTTTGAAGCACATTGATTAAACTCGATTTGCCGACACCCGAATGGCCGGCAAGCAGTGTTATTTTGTTTTTGATCCTTTCTCGAAGCGCTTCAATGCCTTCGCCTGTTTCGGCAGACGTTTTCAGGCAGGGATAGCCGATGGTTTGGTACAAATAGATCAGTCCGTCGAGATATTCCTTGTCGTCTTCATCGTATAAATCGATTTTGTTGAAGACGAGGCATACAGGAATGCGGTATGCCTCGGCTGTTGCCAAAAAACGGTCGATAAACACCGTGGAGGTTTCGGGAAACCGCACGGTGACGCACAAAAGCGCTTCGTCGATGTTTGCTGCAAGAATGTGAGCTTGTTTCGAAAGATTGGATGCCCGGCGGACGATGTAGTTTTTACGATCTTCTATTTCGGTGATGAAAGCCGTTCCATCGGGATTTTGGTCGATTATCACATGGTCGCCCACCACAATCGGACTGGTGCTGCGAATCCCCTTCAAGCGAAAATTACCTTTCGCCTGACACACGATCTCTTCTCCGTTTTCCGTACGCACCCAATAGGTGTTTCCTGTATTTTTAATTACCACTCCTTTCATCGCAGGCACCTCTTGGTGCAGTGTTTTGCCATCGTTGGTTTTTTCTTCCCGGCTTTGTTTTTTTAAATGGTGAGAATTTCTTTTTCTTTAGCGGCAAACATCTCGTCGATTTTTTTGATGTATTTGTCGTGAAGTCGTTGAATGTCTTCTTCGGCATCTTTTCCGACGTCTTCGGCAAGTCCGTTTTTTACTTCCTTCTTTATATCTTCAATTGCCTCGCGACGTGCATTACGAATGCTTATTTTTGCGTCTTCGGCCTCTTGCTTGGTTTGTTTCACCAATGCTTTGCGACGTTCTTCGGTCAGGGGTGGAATGTTTAGCCGGATCACTTCGCCGTTGTTTTCGGGCATGATGCCTACATCGGAATTGATGAGGGCTTTCTCCACCACTTTCAACATCGATTTTTCCCAAGGTTGTATCAGGATGGTTTTTGCATCGGGTGTTGTTATGGTGGCAACGTTGGATAGCGGAACCAAACTTCCGTAGTATTCAACATGCACGCCGTCGAGAATATGCGTATTGGCTCTTCCGGCACGAATGCGGGAGAATGTTTCATCGAGAAATTCGATGGTCATCCCCATTTTTTCTTCAGTTTCCTTTTTAATTTTAGAAATTTCAGCCATATTTTTAGGTTTTTATTTGAATATGTTAATCCTTGTTTTTCAGTTATGCACGTAAGTGCCCATATTTTCTCCCGAAATTACTTTTTTCAAGTTACCCGGCACGTCCATATTGAAAACGATCAGGGGCAGGTTATTCTCTTTACAGAGGGTAGCAGCAGTGAGATCCATCACTTTCAGTCCTCGAAAATAGAGTTCGTCGAAGGTGATTTCGTCAAATTTACATGCGTTGCGATCTTTTTCGGGATCGGCCGTAAACACACCGTTCACACGTGTACCTTTTAAAAGAATGTCGGCCTCGATTTCAATTCCGCGCAAGGCGGCAGCCGTGTCTGTGGTGAAAAACGGGTTTCCTGTTCCACAGGAAAGAATGGCAATTTCGCCATTTTTCAGTGCCTCTATGGCTTTTTGGTTGGAATAGAGTTCGCCAACCGGTTCCATCCGGATGGCTGTGAATACCCGGTTTTTCTGACCCATGGAGGTTAATGCCGAACTGAGTGCAAGGCTGTTGATGACAGTTGCCAACATTCCCATCTGATCGCCTTTTACCCGATCGAACCCTTTTGATATGCCGCTGAGTCCGCGAAAAATATTCCCGCCTCCGATTACGATGCCTATTTCCACTCCTTGTCGAGCGACTTCTTTAATTTGTTCGGCATATTCGGCGAGACGCATTTCGTCAACGCCGTATTGTTTTTCTCCCATCAGCGATTCTCCACTGAGTTTCAATAGTATCCGTTTGTATTTCATTTGCGTTTATTCGTTTAAAAAAACAATCTCTTTAAAAGCATATGCCCTGATGTCATCGTCATCCAACGTTCTCAGTACAAGTCGTCCCGAGGGAAGTACGTTTTCGATTTTTGCGCGGAATTTACCTTCGGCATCTTCAAACCAATAATAATCGTTGGCCCGATACAAATCGCGCATATATTCATCTTCGATGGTGGAGGTGTTGCCTTCTTCCAACTCGCGATAGAGAAGAAAAAACTCACGCAGCAGCATATCGAGGATGTAGTCTTTATCGTACGTTACCCCGGTAATTTGTTTCAGTGAAACGGGATTGGGCAATTCGGGCGGAAAAACCTCCTGATTGAGGTTCAATCCGATACCGATAATGGAATTTTCTATTTTGTTGCCTTGCAAATCGTTTTCGATGAGGATACCGGCAATTTTTTTATCTTTCCAATAGATATCGTTCGGCCATTTAATGCGGATATCGTCGGCAAACTGATCCAGTGTGTTTTTAATTGCCAGAGAAGCTATGCGCGAAATAATGAATTGTTCGTTTGCAGGAACGTCTTTGGGATAGATGAGTAAACTGAACAGCAAATTTTCGCCCTTGGCCGAAACCCAGGCATTTCCTCGTTGCCCCCGCCCTTCGGTTTGGTATTCGGCAATCACGATCGAACCCTCTTCCGGATGCTTTTTCCTGACAAGTTCTTTCATATATGCATTGGTAGATTCGGTTTCATCCAATCGGACAACCAACCTTTTTTTACTTAATTGATCCATACTGGTTGTTGTTTTATTCGGTTATTGTAAAAAAGCTTACCATGAAGGTAAAAATGCATCTTCTATATGGTTCAGTTCAAACGCATGTCCGTTCCATAATGCACCGATAATATCGAATCGCGCAGGCTTATCGATCTTTTTTCCGATCAAATAGCAATGGGCCGCTTTCACCATTCGCCGCATTCGCTTTTCACCGACAAAGTCCTCCGGATTTCCCCATTGCAGCGATGTTCTGCTTTTTACTTCCACAAAAATAATATATGTTTCGTCTTCGGCAATAATATCCACCTCATAACCCCCGAACGACCAATTCCGTTCCCGTATCCGGTATTGTTTTTCCTGTAATAATCGCGTTGCCGCGTCTTCCCCTTGTTTGCCGAGTTCGTTGTGTCGAGCCATACGATAACCGCTTTGTTTCCGTTAAATAGGTAAAAATACACATTTAAAGGAAACAAACCATCTTTTTAGCAAAAATTTAGTATTTCTAGACGGCAAGTTCGTAAATTTTTCTTACATCTTCTTCGGTTAATTTAACGAAACTACCGACCGTTTGATTGCCCGGCTGCATGTTTTTTACCAGGGTAGGGATGTCTTCAGCCTTCGCCCCGAGTTGCGCAAAACGAATGGGCATTCCGATGGAAACCAAAAACTGTTCCAATCTTTCAATTCCTTGTTTGGCGGTATTCTCGGGGTGTTGAAAATCCATTTCGCAACCCCATACACGCACGGCAAATTGGGCAAAGCGCATCACATTGTGAGGCATCACATATTTCATCCACGCCGGAAACATGACGGCCAAACCGGCGCCGTGAGCCACATCGTACAACCCCGAAAGTTCGTGCTCCATTTTATGGGTTGCCCAATCCTGTTCCCTTCCCACACCGCAAATGTCGTTATGCGCAATTGTTCCGGCCCACATGATGTTTGCCCGTGCATCATAGTCGTCCGGTTTGGCCAACACCTTGGGTGCTTCGGTGATGATGGCTTTTAATATTCCTTCACACATCCGGTCGGTAACTTCGACCCCGCGGGTGTTCGTGAAATAGCGCTCCATCACGTGTGCCATCATGTCGGTAATTCCGCAAGCCGTTTGATAAGGTGATACCGTAAACGTAAGTTCGGGATTCAAAATCGAAAATACCGGGCGCAACGCATCTCCGGCTGCCGAACGTTTAAGCATGCCGTTTTCGAGTGTAATTACCGAACTGTCCGATCCTTCACTGCCGGCTGCAGCCAACGTCAGTATGGTGCCGACTGGCAGCGCTTTTTCAACTTCCTTTCCGCAGTAAAAATCCCGGAAATCGCCGTCATACAATGCTCCTGCAGCAATTGCCTTTGCCGAATCGATGACGCTTCCACCACCTACAGCGAGCAGAAAATCGATTCCTTCGCGTTTGCAGATTTCGATTCCTTCATATACCAATCCGCTTCGGGGATTAGGCTTTACGCCGCCTAATTCGATAAAAGCAATGTTGTTTTTCTTGAGTGAGGCTTTTACGCGGTCGAGTAAACCGGTCTTGACGGCCGAACTTCCGCCATAGTGAAGAAGTACTTTCAAACCGCCAAAGCGGTTGATCCATTCTCCGACTTCGTTTTCCCGGCCTTTGCCGAATACAAAATACGTGGGACTGTAAAAATTGAAATTTTCCATATGCTTTTCAAATTTATTATTTTCAAAGTAACGCCCAAGCGGGTGAAATTGTTCTTTTGTTAGCTTTTTGTTTGCTATATAACTGCTTCATGCTCGCTCTAAGGCAGGGACAACAGCTGCCGTTTTAGTGAATTTATGTAAAAAACATCCTGTGCGTTTGCGGCATAAAATGAAAAATTCATCGGCAAGCTTGGAGCGAGGATGGTACGGACTTGGTACGGACTTGGTGCGGAGAAGGTACGGACTTGGTATGGGTATTTTCAGGGGCGAAATTGTCTTATCTTGTTCTGAAAAAATAGTATAATAAATGTAAACAAAAATCAGGACGATACACTGCCGAATTCATCCGTCGAAAGTTTTTGCGTTTCGAATGAAAAGTTATATCTTTGCACTGCTTTTAAGATAAAAGTTCGGGGTGTAGCGCAGCCCGGTTAGCGCACCTGCTTTGGGAGCAGGGGGTCGCGAGTTCGAATCCCGCCACCCCGACAAATCTACAAAAGTCGGTCTCATTTTTTATGCTGAGACCGACTTCTTTTTATGCCTCTTTTTAGGAATTTAACTGCAAATCGGATGTCGGGACGACGATTTGTTGTGGGGCCGTCTCCTCGTTTCTTCTGTTATTTGCAAGTTCATTTTGATGTCGTGATGAGGATGCCTGTCTGCTGTTTTTCCCTGTTTCGTCTGTTGTTTTCGGGTTCTTTGATGTGGGGGGCGACAATGTTAATGTTATGGACGTCCGTTTCCTTGAAAGGCGGTTAAAATGGGGAAATTTGAATTTCGGTTTGAATAATCAGTGCTGCAGCGTGAGAGACATTAAGCCGATGACCACATCTCCGGAAAGGGTTTTTAAGCAGAGACGACGTAATGATTTCGCAGGGTTGAGCGGCAAATCCAGCAATACACCTGCACCTGCTTGGATAGACCTGCCGTATACTCCTTCGATATGCAACTCTTTTTCCAAATTATTCGAAACAAGACCCGTTGCAAAATGCAGGCGATAGGGTCGGGGTTTTTCGATTCGAAAAGCCAAATTATCCACATAATAGTCCTGCTCTATCGGACACCAATTTTCGGGATTAATCAGTTGCAATTCCTCAAAAGAGCCGTCGGTGTAATAAATACGGATAACGCCGTTGGAAATGCGGGATTGCATGTGATTGGTGCTTCCCGCCATCAGCAGATAAGCATGTGAAGCTTTGCCCGAAAGCGGAATTTGTACACTGTCGGGATAATTATCCCAAAGCGAAGTGAAAACGATATTTTTCCCTTTTTCGGGTGAACGAAACGGCACACCCAACGAGGTGGACAAGATTCCGTTTACAATTTTTTCGCGCATACCGGTATCGTTGATTTCGGCGGTCATGTGGGGATGACACCATTCGCCAATACCTTGAACAGGAATTTGCAGTGAGGTGTAAGGCGGACGGGGCGTTAGGTATGAGTTCCTGAATATATCCGTTACCGAAGAATTGAAAAAAGGATCGATATTTACCGGCGTGCATTTCTCGGCAATAACGTGCGAAAAGGCTTTATGTGAGGTCGAAACTGTCGGATTCGATGGGGCAGCAACGTGCACGTCAACGGGTATCCACCATTGCAGCTCATTTTCGTTTACCCGGATAAAAAAAGTGTGTGCTCCTTCTTTCGAAATCACCCTCCCGGTTATCCGGCGGGAATCGGCAACAGTTGCATTTTCCATGACTTGCTGCGGGTCGTAGATGTCGGTAATGACGTAAGGCAAATAAACAGAGAGTGTGTCACCGGCTGTTTTTTCCATTTGCAGTACGGGGGGAATTATTTTTTCGCCGATCCATTCGATTTTCACCGTTGCCGACGCATCTCGCGTTAAAGCGAAACGGATGGTAATCCCCGGTTTGCCTATGGCATGTTCCGACGTTTTCCATTCCACCGGTTTTCCGTTTATGCCGATTTGTTTGATTTGAGTGGTTAGGGCGGGAATTTGCAATTCGACACTGTCCACATTCGCCAACCGATGATGGACGGAATATACTTCCACAACGGTGGGTGAATCAGCCTTGAGCGAAGCTGTGTTTTTGTAGGAGAATTGAATATCCGGAGTTTTTATCCGGGCGCTATCCCAAGCTTGAGGAAAACCCGGCCGAATGAAAAGCTTGCCGTGTAGTGCATCGGGATTAATGCCAAACAGTCCCTGAACAAAAACCCGGGAAGCAACGCCAATGGGATCGGCAAAATCGCGATAACATTCGCCGCGTGCAGCATCGTAAAAGCTGATTTGGCCGAAATTTCCCGGACTTTCGCCTAAGTACATGCCGTCCAAAACGGAGCTTTTCAGCAGTTTATATCCTTCCTCGTTCCTCCCTGCCAGGAAATAGGCAAGAGCCGTGCTCATGACTTCGGCAAAAGCAATGTTGTTGATGCTCCACGAATAAGGATGCCAATTAGTAGTCGAAAGTGTATAGTAACCCTCATCGGTCAACTCTTCTGCTTGTACCGGAATATGAGGAATATAATTGTCGATATATCGGGTTGCCTGATACCATTGAAAAGGATTGCCCGCTTCGCTGTCTATGGCCTGATAGATTGTCCATAGGGCAGCACTTTCGTGCAAACGCCCCAATCCCATCCGGTCTTTGTATTCTGCCCAGTATCCTTTGTCGGGCATCCAAAGGGTCTGATTGAGTGCCCGATAAATTTTTTCGGCTTCTTTTCGATACGGCGCGGGATCTTCTCCCTTTTTTTCGGCTATTTCGGCCGCCATTTTGTTTGCACGGTAGTTGTAGGCCGTGGAGTGGGTTACCGATCCGGCTGTATAGTAAAGCGCATCGCTGGCCCAGATACAGGCATACGCGTCGTAGAGTCCGTCATCGTCGGGATCCCAATTTCGTTTTTCCCAATCGAGATGGCGCTTGATAACCGGCCACATCTTTTTTGCGTAATCCCAATCGCCTGTCCAGTTGAAATGCCACAACAATTCGTCGATGTAGCACAGATTCATGTTGTAATGATGCATTTGATCGTTCCGGTAAGGATTCCGGCAGATATAGCCGTTGCTGTACATGGGTGTACCCCATTTCTTTTCGGCGCGAGCCAGATTCATTTGTTTGTCCTGAGCAGGGTGGGGTATCGTTTGAGGAACCCGGGTTACCTGACTTGCGGCATACGCATCGAAGTGCGACCTTGCCCGGTCGTGCCAGCCCAAAAAATCGCCCGTGTATGGTCCTCTCCATCCCGTCAGCGGTATGCGCCAACCGATGGCACCGTGCAGCCATACTTGTCCGTCCCAAACGGCATCGGCAGCTATGGATAGTGCACCTCCCAACGTATTGAAAAAAGGGTCAGGAGTGGAAATGGTAATGCGTGAGGCCAGTGTTTGACGTGTTTTTTCTGATTGAATAAAGACCTCCGTCAAATTTTTCTTTAAAAGGGTATCCGATTTTCCGATGTAAATGTAGCATGAGTCCGTTAAAAGTGTCGAGGCATGAAGAGCGGGCAATTCATCGGTCTTGAGAACAGCATCAGACGGAAAACAACCGAAAAGTTGCTGATCGCCGTTTTGTCCGAAGTAAAGGGTGAATCTGTTTCTGTCGATGACGTAGCGGTTTCCGTTGCAATACTCGGGTTTGAGATCGAAACAATCGGGAGGATCGACGCCCAGGTCGCCTTCGCGCGAAAAACGTGTGTACGAAGCTCCCCCGTACCGGCATAACAGACGGATGTTGCCGGGAATATTTTCTGCCGTGATTTTCCATATAGCTCCGTCGACATCGTATAAAGCAAGCGTGGAAATACAAATCGCACCCTCCTTAAGCAAGGGGTCTTTAATGGTGTACAATCTTGTTCCGGGGCGGTATCGGCTCTCGATATAACGAGCGTTGTTCAATGAAATGGTATCCTTGCCGTTGCAAAGGGCAAAGGACAAATTCCCGCCCATTCGGGGTAAATAAAGGGCAAATTCGGGAACATCTCCCGTTTCGAGACGGAATCCCGAATGGGAACCATACAGGGCGCGATTGAATTTATTTTTCCCGTTTACAATAACAAAGTCTTCACCGTCAGGAATGTACCGCAAGCTCCTTTTCGAGAGGTGTTTCCCCTCGTGCAAAGAAGGAAGAGGTTGTGCGTTACCTGCTGCCCGGTTCAGGACAATAAACAGGGAAAGAAGGATGTAAAGTTTTGTTATTCTTTTTCGGGTTTTTAGTCTCATTTATTTTTAGGTAATTCTTAAGCTTATCAATTCTCAGGGCAATTGTTGAAGGCCTTCCCATTTTACATCCCATCTGCCGTCGTTGGGGAATCCGGGATTTGGTGTCGTGCAACCATCCCATCCGGCGCACATCATGGCTATGGCTGTGAGCAATCCGCCGTTACCCGGAAGATAAATCCGCAGGCGCTCGTCCTGATAGTTATGCCCGTTTGTCAGGTACGTGTTGGTCCGCTTGTCCATCAACAAGGCACTTACCGCTTTTTCCGGTTCTCCGAGTCGCGTCGCATTCATCGCCGTCATCGGATAATCCCAACCCCAGGTTTTATCCCAGTTCCAGTTGTCCCAAACCCAATGCAGGGTATTCCGCATGTAGGTTTCGTTGATGAGCCGGTTGGACGGCAAAATACCCAACGCGCCCAATACCGCCATGTGATCGGACGTAAAACGGATATCTTCATAGGTTTGGGGTGCCGATTCGGCAGCCAGATAAAGTCCCTCTTCATTATAGGCCAACGGCGAGAGTTTGTGTATCAGGGTATCCCATTCGGCTACTCTTTTTTCGCCTTTGCGTTCCCGCCATTTTTGGGCGGTTTCCATCGCAAAATGCCAGTAGGAGAGTTCAAAAGGAGGATTTACCGTTTCCGAAGCCTTCAACGTTTCCTGAGCCGGGATCAATCCTTTTAACACATAGCGATCTTTCTCCTTATCGTACGAAGCAAAGGAATACATGAATTCAGCCGTTTCTTCTACCAAAGGATAATAGGCATTCAGGATTTTCTTTTGCTCATCCGTTTGGGAATTTGCCCGATAAATAAGTTCGGCAAGGTAAATAAGGTGGGGTTGTTGCCATACCAGGAAACTGCCTACACTTGAAGGTGCCTCTCTCCCGCTTGGGTCGGTCATCTTCATCCAGCGCACACCGTCGAATCCCTGACGTTGGGCAATTGCTCTTGCCACCGGTTCAACCTCGTGATACCACGGCAGGGTTTTTTCCAGCATCTGCGGTCTGTTCCACAGAGCAAAATGTGCCTGATGCCACCAGATCATTTCCAAATGAAATTTGCCGTACCACGAATTGTAGGTCAGCCCCGTCTCTTGAGGAGGTGTGGAAGCCGAGCACTGAATGGCCGTGAGGTATTGACTGAGCACCACGCGTCGCTCCAACTCCTTGGCACGCGGATCGGTACATTGCGAAAAATCGACCGCGGCTCCGTTTTCCCAGAAACGATGCCAATAATCGGCTGCAGCAGCAATGGATTGTTCGGTTGTTGAATTTTCGTCCTCGGGATAGGTGGGCGAAAAACAGCACGTGAAGTTGAGTTGGTCTGCCGCGGATTGAAGCACGAAATAATTGGTGCTTTTCTCTTTTAATTCCGCTTCATTTTCCCATTGAAGTTGTACGAAATAGACGGTGCTATCCAGTTCACGTTTAAGAACGGCCGAATTTTCGGTTGTGCGCACTACAGTAGTCGAGTGTTTATCGTCGGCATTCCAGTTGCAGGCATCGTCCGAATGTCCTCCCGTAGGGTAGGGGAAACGAAAGTTGACGGCGGGTTTCATGCCCTTTGCCTTTATCTGTATGGCAATCTCGTCTCTATTCGGATGACAGGCGGTTTTTACTTCATAGGAAACGTTGTTTATGTTGAAATTGCTGGTGATGATTCCTTGCCACATATTCAACATTTGACGGATATTTTTTACATCTTCAGGTTTTGCTTCCGAAAGTTCGAGTCCCACGATGCCAAGATGAAGTCGGTGTGGGTTGATGCGAAACCAGTTGGCAGCCTCATGTTGACGACCCGGTTCGTCGAATTGTACCGAATAGAGCTCTTTCCTTCCCCTGCCGAAATCGTATTCTTTTAAGGTTTCTTCAAAGCGGAAGTTTTTATCGTTTGCAAAACTGTGCCATCCCCACTGACTTTGTGTCCCCTGCGGAACCCCTTTTTTGTATTTGTCGGGGAAAGTTTGCAGTCCGGTGATATCGACCGTATAGGCGAATCCGCCATTGCCAACCGATAATGAGGACAGAGAATCCACTGTATCGATGATCGGATTGTTGCGCATGACAAGAGCCTTGCGGTCGATCTTCCTATTATGGGTGTTACATGAAAACGGTACCACGGCAATACAAAGAATGAGTATTGCTTGCTGAAGTGAATTTCCGATCCTCATTATCCTGTTGTTCGATTAATTGTCGATTTATGATTGCCGGGAAGATTTTTCATCTTCTGGCGTTTTCTAAGTGTTCTTTTGTCGGTTGACCGATTACGACTTACTGCTCAGATGATAGGTTCCCGAACCAAGTTCGATTTCGATGTGCGAATCGGTTTCCGTAACCTTTCGCACTCCTTTTTGAGTGGGTACCGAAATATTCAGGTCCTTGGGCAATCTTACCAAAGCCGAAGTATTAGCCGGGATAACAATATCCCACGTGAACGCATCGTTTTCCTTCGTCCATTCGCTTTTGATTTCTCCGTAAACCGAATTGTAGGTGGCTTTTACATGCGTTAATCCTTTCGGGAATTTGGGCTCCATCAGCAATTTTTTGTAAGCGATACTTTCGGCTGCATTTTTGATTCCTGCCAGATCTTCATAATACCAGATGAGGAGGTCGCCCAGCAGCATCACGTGATTGCCCGAGTTCATGGCAGGATCGGCCGTGTCGCCGTTCCAGAGTTCCCAAATGGTGGTTGCCCCTTTTCTGACCATGTAACCCCAACTCGGATAGGTATCGTTGGTGGCAATTTTATAGGCCAGATCCACATTTCCGTATTGCGTAAGACCCCGCATCAGTTGCTGGATTCCCAATACGCCTGTGCTGACGTGACCATTGAAATCGACCTCGGTTTTTTGTACGATATTCTCGAAAACCCGCTGCTCGTATCCTTCGGGGACCAATCCCAGACGAAGGGATAGCATATTGGCCGTTACCGTATTGTTGTCGTATTTTGCCGAGTCGGCATCGAAATAGCGGTTGTTGTAGGCTTCTTTTATTTTTGCTGCAAGGTCTTGATATCCGGCAATATCTTGTTCGTTTCCGGTAAGACGGGCAAAGTCTGACATCAAATTCAGCAGACTGTAATACATGGTTGTACTCAGAATGGGACCGGCAGTTTTTCGTGCGGGATCTTTCGAGTGGATCAATTCCTGCGATTCGGGAGGCATGCACCAGTCGCCATAGGTATCTTTGGTAATGATATAATCCTGCATGGATACCTGTTGAATGCGTTCCAGATACCGTTTCATAGACGGGTAATGTTTCTTGATGGGTTCGACGTCGCCAAACTGACGATAAAGCATGTTCATGGCGTAAAAATAAGCAGCCGGCCACGTTACATCGTCGTTATATATTGTCCAATAGCGTGGGGAAACCACCGAAATGCTTCCTTCGGGACTTTGCGAATCTTCGATATCCTGTACCCATTTGCCGTACAGCAAGGCATTATCGAAGACGAAAGCTTCGCCGAAACAACCCGTAGCCCGGTCGCCCAGCCAACCATGACGTTCGTCGCGCTGCGGACAGTCGGTAGGCATTCCCCGATAATTGCCCCTGATTCCCCAATAAGCGTTTTTGAAAACCCGGTTGATGATTTCGTTCGACGTTTCAAATTGCCCGGTTGTTGTCATCTTGTCGTACAGCACCCTGCCGGTAAAGTTGGAAAGTTCGGGTTGATAATCCAACCCTGAAACTTCGACGTAGCGGAAACCGTGATAAACAAATGAAGGTTCCCAGCTGAATGTTCCGTCTTTTGCCGGGATGTAGATATTGGTAACTTTTGCCGAACGAAGATTGGCCGTGTAAAGCGTACTGTCGGGATTGAGCAGTTCGGCAAACCGTAAAGTGATGGGTTGATCTTTTTTTCCATTCAGGTTGTTTATTCTTACCCATCCCACCATGTTTTGTCCCATGTCGAGGATAAATTTTCCGTCGGGAAGTTTGGTGATTTTTATCGGTTGAATCTCTTCTTGAATCCGGAGATTGGGATTGGGTTGTGCCGTGAGTTTTCCTTTAGGGTTTTCCATGATATCTACCGGCTTCCAACTGCTGTCGTCGTAATTTGGCGTATCCCAGCCGTTGAGTTCCAAACGCGCATCGTATTCTTCTCCGTCGTACTCGTTGTTGGCTATGATGGGGCCTTTAGAAGTCACTTTCCACGATTCGTCACTTACGATTACGTCGGTTGAACCATCGGCATATTGAATTTCAAGCTGAGCCAACAAGCGAGGCAATCCGAACACCATGGTTTCGCCTCCACGCATGCCGAAAAATCTTCCGTTTCCCAATTTCACTCCCAACAGGTTATTGCCTTGTTGAATGAGGGGGGTTACTTCGTAAACGTTATAATAAACCCGATTGGGATACCAGGACACGGTGGGCGCAAAAACATCTTCAGAAATGCGCTTTCCGTTCAGAAAAGCTTCGTACATGCCAAGTCCTGAGATATATAACGTAGCCCGTTTTATTTTCGAATCTTTTGTACCGAACGGTTTGCGCAGATACCGTGCAGCCAAGCGGGTATTTCCTTCAGCTGTTTCATTGGGATTGGAAAGCGAGTCTTCACCAATCCACTGCGCCTGCCATTCCGAATCGTTCAGTAATGCCATTGTCCAGAATTGAGGCTTGCTCCATTTGGCGGCACCTTGATTGGTATTTACTTTCACGCGCCAATAATAAATACCTTTCGATCTTAGCTCCGATCCTTCATATGGGATAAGGATCGATTGATCGCTTTTCACATCTCCCGAATCCCAAAGGAGGTTTTGTTCTTTTGCCAGATCTTCTTCGGTTTGTGCAACCTGAATGCGATAGGATTGCTGCACCAGGTCGGGTTCGTTTGAGATAATCTGCCATGAAAAACGGGGGGTTAGCGTGGCAATTCCCTGAGGATTTTCCTGCATTTCGACTTTCGGGGCAATCACCGTGGGATGTTTACCCTGACATCCGACCAATAATAGGGTCACCAAGATTCCGATTAAAAAAATTGTGTGTTTCATTTTGTAATGTTTTTGAGTTTATAAAACAGTTGAAAAATTGATTATTTAAGACATTTTTATAGCAAGGTTCGTTGCGCTTTTATGTTGATAGGCTTATAATCGAATAATCAGGAGATAATTTCGAATTTTATTTATTTTTATTGATATCCGTAATATTTATATTATCAAAAAATGACCAAACTATTGCAAAAATAAGAAGAATTAGTTTGAAAACTCGTATTTTCCGGCAGGAACATGAAATAAAATGTAACCGTCCTTTTTGCCCATTTGACGGGCAAATCCGGAATTTTCGCGAATTATTGTTCCTTTTTTATCCGGGAAACAGACGGTTGCTTCGCAATTGGGGGGGACAGTCAGTGATAAAGATGTTTTTTCGCCTTTGCAATCCCAATGCGATTTAATTAAACCTGCGGGAGAATCGAAATCGGCTTTTGCCCACGAAATTTGCATTTCGTTAAGGTTGGGAATACGGATTACAAATCGTTTGAATCCCGGAATGTCAGGATCTCTTCGGATTCCTGCAACTCCATCGATATACCAAGCACCGGGATAAAGATAAGAACTGTGTAGCAAAGAATGACCGGGAAGGTCTTTTTCCCACATTTCCCAAATGGTTGTGGCATCATTCTCGCGCATAAATCCCCAACTCGGATAAGTGGTTTTGGATGTCATGGAATAAATGAGATCATCCCGCCCTTCTTCCCGTAATACTTTAAAAAGCATGGCTCCGCCCGTAATTCCCACATGAATATGCCCTTTTCTATTTACCAAAATCTCTTTTTCGAGCCTATCCATCACGGTTTGACGCAAATCCGGAGGCATAACGTTTCCGTATAATGCTGCAGCAAGATTGCTCATCGACTTGTCGGCATAGCTGTGATCTTCTTCGTTGTAAAATTTGTTGTGAATGGCTTTGCTGGATGCTTCAGCCTGATGTTCCCATTTTTCGGCTTCATTTGTTTTACCGATTACTCGGGCAATTTTAGCTGCCGTACGCAGGTTATATACCCTATAGCAGTTGTTAAAACAGAGCGTTTCCGGTTTATCGTTATTCATTCCTTCTGCTGTGGCATTCGGCCATAGCCAATCTCCCAGAAAATCCCATTGACCTCCGTAACGTTGCAGAAGATTGTCCTGAGTGTGCGAATCCAAAAATTCGAGCCATTTTTTAATCATATCGAAATTTTCCTCGAGAATTCTGATATCTCCTTCGTGCTGATACAGCAACCACGGCAAGGTTACCACAATACCGCCCCAAGCGGGACCTCCCCCTCCGTGATAAGTAGGTGCGGAGTGGGGGAGAACGCCATTACCCAAAAATCTACCGCTGCCTACTTGTTTGCGTGCCCATCCGGGGTCGTTCATATTGCCCACCATCGATTCCGTGCCTTGCACATCACGCCAGTCCTGCAACCATTTGGAGTAAAATGCTCCTAACGTGTAGTTGAACATGCCGGTTTCGGAAGTAGCATGGGCATCGCCGCCGTAACCAAATCGTTCCCGATGCGGACAGTCGACTACATACCCTCCGAGTGAAAGATTTTCAAATGTCCAGCGCACACGATCGTAGATCCAGTTTTGTAACGGATCTGAACATTCAAAAGTGGTAGCGGTTTTATAGTTGGTGCGTATCATCCATCCCTTGATATCTTCGGGTTTGGGTTTTGTTTTTTGACCTTTTATTGTGATCCATCTCCCGGCACTGTAATTAAAGCGGTTGCGAAAGGTGCCTTCACCTGTTGAACCGATGATGTACGCACTATGAATATTGAACGTCATTTCGTCCTGTTCTCTCTCAGAAAACAAAAAATGAATGGTATCACCCGGATTACCCCGGACATGAATTTGGGTCCACCCCGTAAAATTAACACCCATGTCTACGCGGTATGATCCGTTTGCCCGTTCTTCTATGGCAACAGGATGTATTTCATCGAACAGGTTGTTGGCTTCAACCTGTTGGGCAGATAAGGTCAGATGTGGGGAATAGACTGTTGCCATATTCCACTCTGAGTCATCGAAATTGGCTACATTCCAATCTTTTATCTCTTTATTTGCATCTTGTATTTCGCCACCGTAATTCCGCATTTCCCATGTCCCCAGCAGTTTATTCGAACTCGGACGCGTTTTCCATGTATCGTTGGTTTCAATGCGTACCATTTTGTTATGGTCTTTATCGTATATATCGGCTTGAGCAATGACGACAGGAGTACGGGGTTTATCTGCTGTATAGTAAGGTGCAAAAATAGACCACGACGTTCCCAACCATAATCCGATTACATTATTACCGGTCTTGAGTTCATCGGCGATATCGTATGCCACGTATCGGGCACGTTGGGTATGGTCGGTTACAGCAGGATCCAATACATTTTCTCCTATTTTTTTCCCGTTGACATATACTTCGTGATAACCGACAGAAGCTACGAACAAGGTAGCTTTTGAGGGTTTTTCTCTCAATTCGAATGTTTTCCGCAACCATGGATCATCGATGTTGCAATTTCCGTTCGATTTTTGATAATCAAAAAGTTGTGAACTACCTATCCACTTCGCCGTCCATTCGCTTCGCGAAAATAAACCGGTGCTCCACTCCGCAACTTCACTATATCCCGATTCATTGTCGTTTTCATCTTTAATGGCTATTTTCCAATAATAATTTTTATCGGATAACAGTGGAATCCCCTTGTATTCAATTAATTGCATTTTGTCGGATTTCACCCAACCTGTATCCCACATATCCCCTTTGTTGTTATCTATCGCTTTTCGTGAACCGCTTACCCATATACGGTATGCTGTTTGTCTCTGTCCGTATTTATTTTCATCGGTTGCTTTCAATGTCCAACTGAAGCGCGGATGCAACACGTCCAATCCGCTGGGATTTGTCAGGTATTCGCAGGTAAGGTTTACCGGGAAAATGCTGCAAGACGGTTGAGAAACTGCCGACAGGGAAAATAAGATGAGAAGAGCAATTAGTGTATTTTTTGTTTTCATACGATCGTGATTTTTGAAATGAAAATGTTCGGGTTATAAAGCTTTTTGGAAAGCATATTTTCCACTACCTACTTTTTTACAGGTTTTTTCATTTGGCAAATAGACTTTGGCAGAACAACCGTTCGGAATAGAAATATTCATTGTGAAGACGTTATCTTTGACTTCCCAATCTACTTCAATGGTTCCGTATAAAGTAGTATAAGAAGCTTCAACAAATTTTAAATCTCCTACTACCCGGGGGGCAATGATGATGTTTCGAAATCCGCTATAGTCTTCTTTATCAACTGTAATTCCGGCCAACGATTTATAAAACCATTCTTCGATCTGTCCCATCATAAAATGATTCCAGGAATTCCCTTTTCGAGGGTCCCATTGTTCGGTTAAAGTGGTTGCACCGAATTGTACCTGAAAGCCATAACCGGGAACTTCTTTATGATTATGCATTTTATACATGATTTCATTCAATCCATTATCGGCTAACACCTGAAATAAATATCTGTTACCGACATCTCCTGTTGTTAATTTATAGTTGTGTTTTTCAATGTCTTTAACCAAATTATCGAGAACGGCTTGTTTATATTGAGGATCAACCAGTCCGGCATACAGGGGCATGGCATAAGAGGCTTGACTTCCTGTTCCGTATCGGGCTGTCTCGGGATCAAAAAACGCTTTGTTGAAAGCTTCTTTTACTTTTTCCTTCAAATCGGTATAACAGGCAACATCGTCTGTTTTGCCAAGCATAGCCGCGGCTTTTGTCAAATAATCGATATCCATGTAATAGTGGACGGTTGCCGATAGCGCAATGGGTGTATTTCTCGAGGGTCCTGCGGGAAACTCTTCGCTGAAGTCGTACCAATCTCCCAAGCCATGCGAAACCAAGTGATTTTTGGCAGTAGTCGACAAATAATCGACGTATTTTTTCATCACGTCGTAATATTCGATTATCAATGAATGATCTCCATAGTATTGGTAGTACATGAAAGGTAAAATAACAGCGGTACTTCCCCATTCGGGTGAATCTCTGAATCCTCCTTCAAAAATAACATACTCCGGGGCAATATCGGGTACCAAACCGTTTGGGAGTTGGGCATCGCGAATGTCGCGCATGATTTTTGGAGCAAAAGTCGTTAAATTGAAGTTGAAAAACAACCCGGGACCATTTAAGTGCACTTGTTCCAACCATCCTAATTTTTCTCTGTGCGGGCAATCCGTAAAAACCGCCTGAAAATTGCTTTTCATGGCGTTTACGATAATTCGGTGGGCATCGTTAAAAATGGAGTTGGAGCAATAAAAATGTCCGGTTTGGGATGCCGAATTATAGACAAAGCATGATTTTATATCATTTATGACAGGCAAGTCGCGGTCGTCTTTACTGTTTTTCATTTTCGCGCCTTCTACCTGAATATATCGATAACCGTAATAAGAAAAGCGCGGATGCCAAATTTCTTCACCTTCCCCTTTCAACGTGTATTCATAGTAATAAGGAGCCCCCGACTGGGATTGGTTGACCGATCCGTCTTCCTTCAGGTTTTCTCCAACGATCAATCGGATTTTATCTCCTTTTTTGCCAGATACCTTTATCAATGGGAATCCTGAAAGATTTTGCCCCATATCGAGTGTATAAAAATTTTCTTCCTTTTTGATCTCTTTGATGGGATAGGTTTCCATTATTTTAACAGGTGGAGCAGTCTGTGGAGTTAGTTTTCCTTTTGGAGGTTCTTGTATTACTACCTGTTGCCACTCCGAATCGTCAAAACTACAGGTATTCCATCCCTTTTGCTCTAATCGTGCATCATAGTCTTCACCTCCGTACATGTCGTTAAAAACGATGGGACTAAGGGAATATTTCCAACTTTCATTTGAAACGATTTCTTCTGTCGAACCATCTTCATAGGTCAATTGCATGTTGAAAAACAAGGTGGGAGGTCCGAAACTAACTTGCATTTTTACGTAACGCCCTCCCTGTTCGTTATAAAAACCGTTTCCTAACAGAACGCCTATCGTGTTCTTGGTTCCGATATTTTCTGTGACATCGTAGGTATTGTAATATACTGTTTTATCGTAATCGCTCCATAAAGGGGAAAACTGATCATTGCCAACCTTTTTTCCGTTCAATGAGAGTTCGTAATTCCCCAACCCACAGATATAAATGATGGCACTTTTCACTTTTCCATGGGTATCAAACGATTTTCTCAAATAGATGCTTCTTTTTGAAAGTGGATGCGTTTGCTGCCATTTTTTTGCCGCTTCCGAGGTAACGGCCAATGCATGATAATTGCGACCTTCGGGAATATGGGCATCTTCTTTTTTTATGGCCCCAATCCATTGGGCTTTCGATTCAATATTTGAAGGCGATAAAATGAATGTTGCTATGGCGTAAGCCGATTGTTGCACATCCTTGTTTTCTACAGACATCAGTTGCCATCCAAAAGAGGGTGTTTGCGAAGACACTAAAATGGGATTTGTTTGGTAATCAGATGTAAGATACGCAATTTTTGCTTTATCTTTGTTTGAAGCGCAGGCACCTCGTGAAATAACCGCAACAAATAATATTGTGGCTATAAATCGATAATGCTTTGTTTTTATTTTCATAAGTTTTATAAGATTTTTAAGTGCATAATCGTTCTATTCATCATCATTTTAGTTGTAAATTTGAATAATTTCTTTCATTCACTTATTCATTACCCCATAAAGTTGGGCTATTGCCTTTTGCCTTGCGCCATGCGTCGCGCCATTTGTGGATTTCCGAAGGGCCGATAAACGGCATCAATTTGCGTTGTTCTTTTGTGGGAGCCGGGGGCAACATCACGGCTTTGTCCTGATACCAGTAGGCTACCGATCCCAAATCGAGCGTCAGATTGTTGTTGTGACCGTGTTCGATGGTCCCTTTTATTCCGTTTTCGAAGAAAATGGGGTCATGAATAAAGAAACGATACAAATGGGTTCTTCCGAGCCAACCTACATCGTTGTTCACCCGGGGATAGCCGAAAAACAAACTTGTATAAGGCTCTTTGGGACACCATGAGGTATTGAAAAAATCTTCTGTCCCGGTACCGATCAGCGAAGGTATTTGTTCCCCGTTAATGAACCACATATCATCCCCTTCGCCGTACCACATCGGGGTAGGAGAATGCACATAGTAATTGATTCCCACGAAATGCCCTTTGCCTTGTGTTTCGATAAATAGATAATTTTCGGCACCTGTAGGATTATTCTCTTGAGGTCCGAGGGTACCCCATTCGTTTTCGCCCTCCGGCAAGGCATTTGTCAGTTTGTGATTGTACCAGGCATGAAAACGTCCCATCCCTTCGGGTAATTTATCCGTTTCGAGATAATCGACATAAAAATAGAAAGCATCGATATTCCGGTTGGTTTGATTCTCTATTTCGATGCGTGCTCCTTTTTCGAAAGGCATGGCAAAGTAACAGGAGAGTCCGGTGCCGTTTACGGGTCCCGCATTCAGCGGAAAGGAAGAATAATTGTACTGTTCGTTCCATCCCTGACCAAAAAAAGGACCGATAGGCGATTCTACCGAGGGGTATTCGTTGCCATCCCAATACATTCGCAGGATAATGTCGTTTCTGCTCAGTTCGCCGGGAGGTGGGGCAATGGTAATCCAGATGTGGTTGATGACTCCCTTTCCCGATATTTCGGCAATGGTACGCTTTTCCCCCGCTTTGATTCCGGACACATTATCGGCGTTGCCGCCTGTCCGATCATAACTGCTTATCCGCCTGTTCCTTACTCCGCTTTTTATCTTTGCCAAATCGAACAATTCTCCCGACATTTCATTCTGTGAGAATAATCCCAAACTGAAGAAGAGAAAAAACAGAGCAAAAACGTTTCGTTTTTTAACTAATAATACTGTTTTCATATGTCTTATTATTTTTAAAGGGTCAAATTTTAATTTGCGCAGGTTTTTATTGATATTTTAAGATAGATACAGCTAATTTTTTAGTCGTCTTTATTCCCAAAAACTTTTTTCACGGCTTTCAGATAGCCGAATCCATTCAACATATCGGGTAACAAATAGCTACCTTCCACCCACTCGTTCCAAGCATTTATGGTAATGAGCTTGGGTTGGTCGGGATGGTTGTCTGCATATTCTTTTGCCTTGAAAAGCAAAGCGGCAAAACTGACAGGCGTGTTATGATAATGTACCACATCTTTTTTTCCTTTAGCCGGAAACCTTGGAGTATCGTCCCACCCGATAGAAACGCATGGGAATACGGGGACATCCAAAATAGAATCCATTTGTGCTCTTATTTTTAGCGAATTGGCACCGTACACCAAATAATCTTCATCCAGTCCTCCCATATTGTACATGGCCACACTGTTGAACCCCATATCTTTCACTCTTTGAGAGAATCGACCGGCTGCATCTTTCGACATAACGGATCCTCCGCCCTGATTCCATTGGATGTGCAAATCGGGGAAGCCGGCTTGTTTTACTTTTTCTCTGAAATAATCCAATGCTTTGCGCGTTTCTTCCAAACTTCCTCCAAAACTTTCCAGCAGATTTTCTATGCTGAAAATGGAAAATACCGGTTTGCCGTCGATTTTGAAATAGTTGGGTTGTTTAAAATATTGGTTAATCACTCTATCGACAATAATTTTAAAATTCTCCCAATCGACTGCACCATCCCAAAGCAGGGAATCATCGTCCTTAAATTTATGCACGTTCCAGTAGTTTCGTTTCAGGTCATGGTTAGCCCACATGATGTAGAACTGCATTTTCGAATTGTTTTTTGCTTTCAAAAATCCGTCATTCAAAGCACTTTCCAAAAAAGGCCCTCCATCAAACCAATACCAGTCGTATACAAAAACATTGACACCATGATTGACGGCAACGTCAATCCACTTCTCTACCACCTTGGGATTGTTATCCATTTCATATCCCCACAAAGGCAGACGAGGTTGATAATGTCCGTCAAAGCGCGGCGTTCCTTTTTTTATCACTTCCCATTCGCCGATTCCTTCCGGCCAGAGCATGTTGCCAAACCGCTCGTCATAGTGACAGGATGGCCAAATATAAGCTGCCACAAAATATCGGCTTCTTAAATCATTAGTGTTCTTCTTTTCCTGGGGATAAACCTCAAAAGCAAGATTACTTGCTAAGAGCAAACTGAGTAAGATTGAAAATCTGAAATTGTTGTTCATTATGTTTATTATTGGTTAGTTTTTAATGCACCCCTATACCATTCCATCACTGATATGTTCAAGACCAAGAAAATATTGCATCTTCTTTTTTTTTTCAGAGAACTTCAAAGGGATCCTCAGGTTCGCCATCATTTTTACCCACAGATTATCCGGATTAAGTTTGCTTTCAAAGTTGGCATGAAAATCGAAAATTGACAACTGTTTTCTGATTTTCACTTGAGCATAACCATAAGGTAGTTGAGACAAATTTACTCGAAACTTTGTACTTTTACCAACAAAACATAAATTACAGGGTTGAAATCACAATAATTTATGATTTTTCAGAAAGTCTTATATTAGAACCGGTTTATTATGATAGGATGATGTGCCTGATCCGTTCATCCAATTGGGCCTGATCAGAGGCGAAACTGGCTAGACCGGCCAGGTCTTCTAGTTGCCGGTAATTCCGGAGACTGGCCGCGATCAGCCGAGTAGGTTCCGGATTGTTTTTGGTCAGTTTTGTTACCCATTTTTGCGAAGCCAGCACAGTTCTTTCTCCGGCGCCTGAACCATCGCCTAACCCGTTATCGCTGATATAAGCGCCAATTCGTCCCAGAAACACGTTCTGGTAATTGGGCTTGGTGATCGCTGCCACCAACACATTCTGCCGGGCTGAGAATTCGAGTGTGAAATTAATTTTTACACCTTTCTCCCGGAGTTTGCGGGCGCCTAACAGGCCTGCGGCCGTATAAGGTACTTTCACGATAAACTGATCGTGGCAGATTTGGAAATAAGGTATCAAGTCCTTGTACAAAATTAGGTTTTAATACGATATTTTTAAAGCCCGGCTGATTTTCGTCAGGGAAAATACCTCCCAATGCTTTATAGTACCAGGCGTTGATTTCTCCAAACATGATATGATTCATGGAAATGTCGCTTTTGGCATCTATAGGCCAATTTTCGTAGAAAGTAGTTGCGCCATTTACAATCCACCATCCCCATGAAGGAAATGTTTCTTGAGAAGCTACCTCATAGGCCAATTCGGCATAACCGTTTTCACTTAATGCATTTAGAATTGTTTTTGACCCCAGTAGCCGGTGCTATACGCATGTAATTGTAAACAACTTGGATTTACAAAAGTAGCGATTCTTCCCATCGTAGGGTTACAGCCCTGCATCGTTGTTCCTTTTTCTTTTTTTCTCAAACGGATTGGTTATTATGTGCTTATTTATTGGAATATCGATTTTCCAAAAGGGCGATCATTTCAGCACCGGCTAGTAAAACAGGACCATATCCATGTGCAGCATTTACGCTTACAGGGCGATCATAATAAAAGGCAGGATAAAAAGCCAATCCGGTTCCCACACAGGTGTTTTCCACTTCCCCTTGGGCATTGATCATGGTTGAAACAGCTTTCCATGCCGAACGTGCAAGCGGTTCATAGACCAGCGGATCCACCCATCCCTTATTTATGGCATGTGCCATGCAATAAGTATACATGGCAGTTGCGCTGGTTTCCAAATAAGAATCGTTTCGATCGAGCAGTTGATGCCATGAACCTTTACCGGACTGCAAGGTAACGATACTCCTCAGATGTTCCAGAAACAAAGCCATGATTTCTCCGTATTGCGGGTGATTTTCAGGTAATATGTCCAACACATCGCACATGGCCAGCAATGCCCAACCATTGGCACGTCCCCAAAAGAATGAAGGGTGTTCTTTCATCGATTCTATCCATCCGTGACGGAAAAGTTTCATTTCCGGAATCCACAGCTTTTGTTGGAATAATTCGATTTGTAAAGCCGACTCGTTGTATAAGGTATCGGTAAAAGTCGGATTGTCTTTTTCAATCAGCTTTCCCATATAAGTAAGGATAGGAATGCCCATGTACATATCGTCAAGCCAAACCGAATTCATCATGGGCCTTTTCCTTGCAAGAAGGCGGTTATACAGACGGTATTCTTTATACATGACGAAATTGAAGGCATTGTCGATAACGGGACGCAACAGGGGGCTCAATTCCGGATTCGCCAACGAAGTTTTAATCATGGCCGCACCCATCGATCCGCAGTCGTCCAGCCATTTTGGAGTGATTAATGCGCGTAAGCCACTATTCCCGGTTTTGTCGTTGATTATTTTGAAATAGGGATACGTTTCACCGATCAGCCGCATGCGTTCAAATACATAGTCGGCATATTTTCTGTCGTTTGTAATTTCAGCTACCCGCAACATGCCCGAATAGGTCACTCCCCATTCGTAAGTAACCAGTCCGAAACGACCTTCTTCGAACTTGCTGTTCGCATCGATTTTTCTGTAATCGGTAATTTTATTTCCGGTTTTATTGTCAATTATTGCGGCCGGCGTATTTGTATCCAAAAATGTGAATACCCTGTCTAAGTCTGTTTTGATTTGTTTTTTGAATTGGGTAGCTTCTTGAAGTTGCTTTTCTGAGGGAGGAGCCGGTTGTGCCAGTACTTGTAGGGATAAAAATCCGCATACAAACAACAATTTCCCCTTGTAGTTCTTAATCTTCATATCCATTAATTTTATTTGCTTATACTAAATTTACGAGGATGTGCCTGTTACGGCACATCCCCGTTTTTGATTATTTTACCTTATCAAACGGCTGCGTGAATTTCTAATAGCCGGGATTTTGCATAGCCTTTTTTTCTTCTGTACTCAGCGGTTGACCTTTTTCATTATTGTTATTGCCAATATTTATTATTTTGTTTTCTTTACTATTATATTGATTTTGATATTGATATTGATAAAATTACGAGTAATGCTTTTCCCCGGTAAATGTTTTTATTTGTTTTTTCTAATTTAAACATGTCAAAAATAGATAACAGAAATTATTTCGGACTGCAATATTTGACATAAATACTGCAATATTTGACATTTAACACCATTAATTTATTTTTCACTGTTTTGGACGTGCATTTGAAGATACGTTATACCCTAAAATTGTTTATTTTTGCACTATGCAAAAGATAGATGAGATTATCGATCTGGGTACGATTGCCTATGCAGAAGCATGGGAATACCAGCAAAAACTTTTCGATAAAGCGATCGCTCAAAAACAACTCGGGGTATCAACAACTCAAACGCTGATTCTTTGTGAACATCCTCACGTAATAACGCTGGGGAAACACGGAAATTCCGACAACTTGCTTTTACCTGTGGAAAATCTTCGTAAGAGAGGAGTAGAATTTTTTTATACCGATCGCGGAGGGGACATTACCTATCACGGACCGGGGCAATTGGTGGTTTACCCGATTTTCGATTTAAATGCTTTTGAAATGGGTCTTAAATCGTATATTTTTAATCTTGAAGAGGTTATTATCCGGTTATTGAATGATTATGGAATAAAAGCGGAACGAATGTCGGGGGCTACGGGCGTCTGGCTGGGAGCAGATTCCGACAAAAATGTGCGCAAAATTTGTGCGATAGGGGTGCGCAGCAGCCATTTTGTGACCATGCACGGATTGGCTTTGAACGTCAATACCGATTTATCCTATTTTTCGTTGATCAATCCTTGCGGATTCACAGAAAAAGGAGTCACTTCCATTCAAAAAGAATTGAATTCGGGTTGTCTCAAAATGGATGAAATCAAAAATCGAATCATTCATTATTTTTTTGAAATATTCGAATCGAAAAAATAGTAAATAGAAAATGAAGAAAAATTTATCTGTTTTTTTAGTCCTTACTTTTTTAAGTATTGGTTTTATTTTTGCTCAAGATAAGAGTTATGAAGTAAAACTCAGTGGAAATGCGTATGTGACTTCTTTCCCTTCAGGAGCAGCCATAACGACAAACGGGTTGGAAAAGTGGATAGACAGCCGTTCTGTAATTCAAACATATATCTATTTTTCCCAACCTCAAACGATCAAATTGTCAATAAAAGGGAATACAAAAGGACGTTCTACTTATTTGGTTTCTTTTCAAAACAAGAAAGTCAAATTGGAGGTAAATAATAACGTTGGGGAAATTCCTGTAGGAAAATTTAAAGTTAAACAACCCGGTTACTATCCTGTGACATTGCAGGGATTACGAAAAACAGACGACAAATTTGGGCGGATTGTTTCATTTATGGTACAAACAAATGATGAACAGTTGGTTTATGTTCACGATTTTTCGGATTATTGGGGGAGGAGAGGATCTTCTGTTCATTTGAACTATTCTTTGCCAACGGATACCATCGAGTGGTTTTATAACGAAGTCACTGTTCCAAAAGAGGGTGAAGTCGTGGGAAGTTATTATATGGCAAATGGTTTTGGAGAAGGATACTTTGGTATGCAGTATAATTCGGAAAAAGAACGAAGAATATTATTTTCCGTATGGAGCCCTTTCGATACCCAGGATCCGGCATCGATACCGGATAGTCTTAAAATAAAGGTGTTGCGTAAAGGTGAAGGTGTACATATCGGAGAATTCGGAAATGAAGGCTCCGGCGGCCAAAGTTTTTTGAGATACAATTGGAAAGCGGGCACTACGTATAAATTTCTTACACAAGTAAAACCCGATGGTAATGGAAATACCATTTATACGTCTTATTTCTTTGCAACGGATGAAAATCGTTGGCGATTAATTGCGAGTTTTTTACGCCCTCACACTCACGTTTATTATTCTCATGCACATTCGTTTCTCGAGAATTTCATTCCGGAACAAGGATACCTTACACGTCACGTATTTTTCGGGAATCAATGGTGCAGATCAAAAGCAGGGGAATGGATAGAGGTAACCGGTTCAAAATTCTCTTATGATGCAACGGCAAAAGCCGGTGTGCGACTCGATTATGGAGGAGGATACGATGAAAAATCAAATCGTTTTTATTTGAAAAACGGTGGTTTCTTCTTCGAATCAACTCCTTTTGGATCCATATTCAATCGAAGAGAAGAAAAGGCGCCTCCCACTATTCCTTTTAATGAACTCGATGCATTGTAGAGATTTGATCATGATAAAGAAATCTTTTAATTTATTTTCACACGTAGAATCATCGTTTTTCTGTTCTTCTTTTTATCTTTGCATGTATTAGGAACGCGTATTTGGTTAAACAACTAAAAATAACACACAATGAAAAGATTATTCCCGTTGGGATTGACATTTATCGTCATGCTGGCTTTAACTACCTCCTGTAAACCCAAACAGAGTGCCTACAAACAAGTATATGAAGCCGCAAAAGAAAAAGAAATGCAGGAAGCTGCATCGCAACCGACAACTGTGGTTAAAGAGGCTGCATCGCTTCCACCTGTTGAAGTGTCGGTAAGAAAAGAAAAAGTTGAACCGGTTTATGCATCGGATGCTTCCAATCTTAAAAAATATAGCGTCGTTATCGCTTCGTTAAGCGTAAAACTCAATGCCGAATCGTTGAAATCGCGAATGGAAGCCGAAGGTTATCCGGTTATCCTGGCACAAAATGAACAGGGCATGTATCGGGTAATTGTAGCAAGTTACGACGACAAAGAATCAGCTGTTGCCAAACGAGATGAAATTTATCGTAAATATTCGGCTAAAGGAGATTCCGAGTATTTGAGAAAAACATATGGCATACCTTTCAATGATCTTTGGATTTTGGAAAGACAGTATTAATGAATAGCATTATTCAATGACGGAAAGCTATCCCGCAACATAAGCGAGGTAGCTTTTTTTGTAAGAATAAAAAAATTACAGGCATGATTGTCAGATTTTTAGGAACGGGCACTTCAACCGGTGTGCCCGAAATTGGATGCAAATGTGAAGTGTGTACTTCAATTGACAAAAGAGATAATCGACTACGTGCATCGGTACAGGTCAGGGTTGACGATAGAAATATAATCATCGATTGCACTCCCGACTTTCGCCAGCAGACGTTGAACCTTCCGTTTCGGAAAATAGACGGGATGCTCATCACTCATGAACATTACGATCATATGGGCGGTATTGACGATCTCAGGCCCTTTAGCCGGTTTGGAACGGTTAACCTCTATGTTGAACCTAATGTGGCACGGGCACTGGAAATGCGTATGCCTTATTGTTTTTCAGCCAATAAATACAGGGGAGTACCGGATATTGCACTACACATAATTCACGACCTGTCTCCTTTTCTGATTGATGGCATCGAAATTATTCCTATTCGGGTAATGCATTATAAAATACCTATTTTGGGATACAGAATTCGCAATTTTGCCTATCTGACCGATGTGAAATATGTGCCGGAAGAAGAAATACCTAAATTGAAAAATGTTGACACATTGGTTTTAAGTGCTTTAAGAAAAAAGGAACATTTTTCACATGAAAATTTGGATGAGGCTATAGCATTAGCCAAAAAAATCAATCCACGAATTACATATTTTACTCATATGAGTCACCAGATGGGTTTGCATAGCGTAACGGAAAAACAACTGCCATCCGGTATGTTTTTTGCTTACGACGGCTTGGAAATTACAATCTGAATAGCTATGCGAAAATGCAATAAAATAAGGTCTCTAAGTGATTTTTTTGTTTTTTAACGGGTTTCATGCAGCTTTTTTTTATATTTATCGTCTTTTAAATAAAAACGAAAGGGGAAATTGCTTCAAGTTCAGAAAAAGAGTAATATATTTGCAATGTACATACCTGCCCTAATAGAGGAATATATTAAACTTTTGAGGAAATAATTGGTCAAAGATAAAGAATGAGGAGAATATTAAAATAACGAGAACACTATGAAAACAAAAAAATTAATAATTGCAGGTTTGTTGGCTGTGATTCCTATCTTGGGTTTTACGCAAGAATGGGATGATATTTATGCCGATCCTTCTCAAACTTCGCAAAAACAACAGATAAATAAAGAAAAACCACAACCTCCTAACAAGAAAATTGTGGTGGTAGAAGGAGATGAGTCGAAACTGGAAGTTAAAAGCATCAGCAGGGATGTTGATGAATACAATCGAAGAGGAAAGGAAACAGAAGAAATTCTTGTTCCTGAAAGCGAGAACGAATACGAAGATTACGAATATACCGACAGAATAGTGAAATACCATGATCCGGAGTCTGTAATCAAAATCACGGGAGCAGACAAGATAACGATTTATACCGATAATGAGCTTTATTCGGATTATTACGATAAACGTTGCTGTGATCCAAGATGGAATTGCCGATATTGCTATCCGTGGTACGATCCATGGTATGATCCGTGGTTATATGGCTGGTATGATCCATGGTATTATGGGAGCTGGAGATGGAATTTTTACTTTAGCTGGTATAGCCCGTGGTACTATGGCGGGTATTCTCCATGGCACAGCCCATGGTATTACGGTTGGTATGATCCATGGTTCTATGGTGGCTGGGGATATCCCTATTATTGGGGATACGGAGGTTATTACAGCGGATTTTATGACGGTATATATGTTGGCGTAACTCAAAATCGTTTCGGCCGAAGCACTGCTACTTACAGATCAAGTGCATCAGGAAGAAATACAACGGCGGGATTATCGGGTTCAAGAAGCGCAGGCACGCGTTCTACAACCGGAATTTCCGGCAGATCTTCGGGTAGAAGTTCCGGTAGCGGTTCAGGAAGAAGTTCAACAATCGGATCGACAACCCGTATTATTGATAATTCCGGCAAGGTTTATGATTCACGAACCGGCGAACAAGTGGAAAGACGGGGTGCTGTAAATCGTTCAAGCAGCGGCACAGAAACAACACGTTCGGGTAATACAACCTACAACCGAAGCTCCTCTTCTTCTACACGTAGCAGCGGAAACACCTACCAACGCTCTTCGTCATCCTCAGGCAGGAGCAGCAGCAATTCGGGAACATACGAGACACCTTCACGCAGTAGTTCTACAAGAAGTTCCTCGTCAAGTGGTTCCACCTACTCTGCACCAAGTAGAAGTTCTTCCGGTTCTTCTTCAAGCAGCGGAAGTTCATCTTCGAGAAGTTCCGGATCGTCAAGCAGCGGATCTTCGAGTGGCAGAAGCAGTAGTGGCGGCCGCCGATAAATATAAACAATATAATCACGAGTGATGACTACCTTATCGATAACTGATAACACATAAAAAAGGAATGATGAGGTAGTCATTCTATTAAATGAGTACAACGATGAAAAGATTTATTAGTCTCTTTGTGTTTGTTTTGATTTTTTTCTCTTATTTGTATGCACAAGGTGAAGTTGAAGCAGGCAGAATGTCGCGAAACGACCTTTACGGAACGGCTCGAAGTATGTCGATGGGAGGAGCATTTGGTGCACTGGGTGGAGATCTCACCGGGGTTTCCATTAATCCGGCAGGGATTGCAGTGTACCGAAGCAGTGAGGTAGTAGGAACTGCCGATCTTTCCCGGGAAAGATCCAATGTCGGGGATATTTCGAGGGATAAAACCTCTTTTAAAATGGATAATATGGGATTTGTGGGTTATTTTCCATTGAGAGGTAATACTATCCCGTTTATCAATTTCGGATTTGCCTATAATAAAGTTAAATCTTTCGATAAAAAGATTGCGGCATATAATGGTGAACCGGCTTCTTCTTTAATGGATTACATAGCAGATATTTCCACACATGAAAATGTGGATCCTGCAAAACTTGATTTCAATTTAACGAAAGATCCGTTTAGTTCAGGAGCTCCATGGTTAAGTGTGTTGGGATTTAATTCATACTTAATTGATGATTATCAAGACGAACAGGGATACTTTTATCTCCCATTGCATCAGGAACATATAACTAATTCGTTGGAGTTGGTGGAAAACGGTTCGGTTAACAATTACGATTTTACCGTGGGAACAACATTGGGTAAAAAAATAAACGTGGGACTTACCTTGTCCGTTACAGATATTTATTATAATCTATCTTCCCGCTATTCGGAAGAATTTGAGAGGGGTGAGAGTGCCGGTTTCGATTTAAGAAATTATCTCACCACCGAAGGAGCCGGTGTAGGAGCAAAAATCGGCGTTATTTATCGTCCGGTCAACGAACTGAGAATCGGTGTGGCATATCATACGCCGGTGTGGTGTTCCCTTACCGATACCTATTCTGCAGAAATGGAAGAAAATGTGACTGAATATGTTATCGACACTTATCCCGATTATGAACCCGGGAAAACTTTTTCCGGCTTATATGGTCACGATTATCGTTTCAAAACTCCCGACAAGTGGGTGATGAGCATTGCCGGTGTTATTGGCAACAAATTCATTGCCAGCCTTGATTATGAGCTTGCCAATTATCAAAATATGAAATTTAAGGGAGAGGTAAATGAACTTGATGCCGAAAGCATGTACGACAATGATAATCGCTATATTTCCGAAGATTATGAACCTGCTTCTACCGTCAGGGTGGGATTGGAATACCGGTTCACGCCTCAATTTTATGGAAGGTTGGGATACGCATGGATGCAAAATCCATATGATGCCGAATACAGGGAAGGTACCAACATCGACAGGGTTACCGCTATTGCCGGTTCCACTACGATTTACCGTATTGAAGGTGATGCCTCTTATTTCACGGGCGGATTGGGATACCGCCTCAGTCGCAATTTCTATCTCGATTTGGCATTCGTATATAAAACCCAAAAGGATGACCTTTATCCTTTTCCGACCGTATTCGATTCAGAGGGAAGTCCTCTTATTAACAGATATTCCCTCGAAAACAATAACATAAAAGGGTTGTTGACGTTAGGATATAAGTTTTAATATTTTCCTCCTTTCTAAATGAAAAGCCGGACATTTCCTCAACGGATTATTGTCCGGCTTTTTTGTTTAGTATTTTTGAACCTTATGCCGTTACCACTGATGTTGGGTAGGATCTTACAATTATTCGCCTGAGGCCTTTTCTTTATAATTCTACTTTTAGCGTTACACCGCATTGCAACGGCTTGCCTTTCTGAAAGAACCGATTCCCGAACGATTCAAAGTAAAAGGTGTTATAATTGGTGTTCAACAGATTTTTTCCCCATATTTCGAGCTCAAAATTGTTTTTGACCAAACCAACTTTAGCATTCACCGTGTGATAAAATTGTTGAGAAAGGGAATTGGCTTCGTCCCAATATATTTTTCCTGTTCCCATATATTGCACATTTGCCGTGATATGGTCGATAAATGCATTGTTGAAAAGATGGGTATATGTTCCGTTCAGGCATAAGGTATTTTGGGGAGCATAGGGAACGAAATTCCCTTTGTAGTCCACTTCTTCGACAGTATTCCCGACTTTAACCGAATCGGTGTAATTTTCGAAAACGGCATGTGCATATCCGTAATTGACATCCAGACCGAATCCTTTACCTAAATTGGTTTGTAGCGAAACCTCCATTCCTTTGCTGGTTACTTCACCGGCATTGGTGATCATTCGTCCGTTGCCACTCGGAACAAATTTAGTAAGTTGCATATCGGATATATCCATGTAGAAAAGGGAAAGATGCGTTTTCAGCCGATGGTTGAAGAAAGCCGATTGATAACCGATTTCGTAATTCATGCTGTGCTCCGGTTGATAGGCTATAGCGTCAGCGACATTTATTTTCGTAGCGGCAGGATTACCGGAATTCATTAATTGCGTTTGCATCAAGTCGGAAAACATTTGGATATTGAAACCGCCGGTTTTATAACCTTTCGATACCGTTACATAGGCAAATTGACGGTCGTCCCATGCATATTTCAATGCAACCTTGGGTAAAATTTCCGAAAATTGCAGGGATTCCTTTCCTTGCAGGGTATCGGCAATGGAGAGAGGGATGGTTCTGGGGCCCATTTTCATGTTAAGATTCAACTTTGAATGGGTGGAATAGTCCAACTTGGTCTTTTCGAAATCGGCACGTAGACCTGCCGTAACCGAAAGTCCGTCGACTAATAGATGATTGTAGGTCGATTGGTGAAATAATGCACCTCCCCATGTCGTTGTGTTAAAATTGCCGGGGATGTTCATAACGGTATCGGTGATGGTCATTATAGGTGCTCCCATTGCAGCAGCCCGATCAAAAACCGGTTGAAGAATGTCGGTTATTCCATCTTTTTTAAATGCTACCGGTGCATCCGTATCTAAATATTGAAGAAAAGTAGTCAACCCAAAACTCCATTGGTAATTGCTCGTTGTTTTCGACCGTATGGCGATTTCTTCGTTTAAAGCCTGTTGTTTTTGGCGTTGATTAAGCGAAAAATACGATTTCGGAGAAAAGTCCTGATCCATTTTCATGTCATCCGAAAAATACTGATGTGAAGTGGATGAGGTCAGCTGTATTTTATCGGTCGTATATTCGAGCAACAGGCTATTATTCACCATCGAGCGCCCGTAGCTGTTGTCGTCGTTATAGTTGGGCAGGGCAGTAGTACCCGTCGAGGGGTCATACAGGCCATAAGGATAAGCCCGCTGATCTACATAGTCGTAATTAAAAATGTATTGCGTCCGGAAATTCGGAGTGACGAGCCATTCGATTTTTGCCCTTCCACCTGCTGAGGTTTTATTATCGGCTTTTTTGTGGTTGTAAAGATTCGTAAAGAATCCATCGACATGGTTGTAGTAGCCGCTTACCGACCAACCAAGATGTGCGTTGATTTTGTCGTAATAGGAGGCTTGAACTTTTGCAAGACCGTAATTTCCCCCTGTTACAGAAAATTTGGTTCCCTGAAAATCGAAAGGTGAAAGGGTATAGATATTTACTATTCCACCCAGGGCATTGCGTCCATAAAGTGTACCTTGCGGCCCGCGTAAAATCTCGATCTGCCGGATATCGTAAAAATCAAAATCGAAGGTCGATTTTTCAAAATACGGAACATTGTCGACATATAAAGCCATGGACTGTCCTGAGCTGCGGGAACCAACACCGCGGATATAAGGTACGGTTGACATGGCTGAGCCGTAATCGGGGATGAATAAATTGGGAACAAATACACTTAAGTCTCTGATGGAATTCAGTTGCGCACCGTTTATAGTATTGGGCGTAAGGGTTGTGGAAGAAACAGGCATTTGCTGCAGCATGGTTTCTTTGTAAGAATAAACGTTTACTTCATCCAGATGAATCACTTTCAATGAATCTTTTTGTTCCTCGTCTTCCGCTGATACAATCAAGGGAAACGATAAGAGAACCGCGATTAAAATTTGTTTCATTTTTATTGGGTTTAAAACAAGTGAAAAAAGATGTATGTTTTCATTCCAATCTTCTCCGGGAAAAACGAGAAGGTGGCGATATATCGTTTTTGATTTGCAAAAAATGGATGAATGCATGCATTTTAAATAAAACAAAAATAAACTCCAATTGGTATAAGCGTTTGAATCAAGAATCGTGAAAGAATTCTTGTTGACTTTCAAAACATTCAACCGGAGAAAAGAGTGTTGTTTGAAGATTGGAATAAAAAAATGGAGCCTTTTTGGGGACTCGAACCCCAGACCTATTCATTACGAATGAATTGCTCTACCAACTGAGCTAAAAAGGCAAAGCTTCTTGATTGCAGATGCAAATGTATATAAAATTTTTGAGATAATTACCGTAAAGAACAGTAAAAAATGGGATTTTTGACCCAATAAGTTTTTGTTCGATAGATGGGCTTGCCGACCTTTTATCGCTTCTCCTTCGCTCCTTGTTCGCTCTTCCTTCGCTTCAAGGCAGGGACGACAACATCGGATTCCGCGAAACCGATGTAAAGCAAACCTATGTCTTTGCCGCATGGAGAGCGGGATGCAGAGGCGAAGCCGGTGCATACTTTATGTGAAGAGGGTGCAAGCCTGATGCAAGCATGGAGCGAGGATGGTACGGCCTTGGTGCGAAGATGGTGCGGAGATAGGACGATACATTTAATTGCTTTTTTTCAACAGATCTCGAATTTCCGCCAGTAGTTTTTCTTCGTTGGTCGGTTGAGGAGCAGGTGCCGGTTTTTCTTCTTTCTTGCGACTAAGCGAATTCATTGCTTTAATTACAAAAAAAATGGCTGTCCCAATAATGAGAAAATCAATGACGGTTTGAATAAAATTGCCATAATTCCAGGTAATAGCCGGTGTAGCAATCTCCGTACCTTCGGTCGCTGCTTTCCTTAAAACAATTTTTAAGTCCGAAAAATTGGTGTTCCCCAAAAGTAATGAAATCGGCGGCATGAGGATGTCGTTTACAAACGAAGTTACGACTTTGCCAAAGGCTGCGCCAACCACAATACCTACTGCCATGTCAACTACGTTTCCTCGCAGTAAAAATGTTTTCAATTCGGATGTAAGGCTCATAATGTTTAAAATTTAAATGTTTAAGGTTTTTATTCATCACAAAGAAAAGGAAAAAATCGAATTAATGAGGTAAATTTGGGCGAATTTAACGCACAAGAGGAACTTTTTCAAAAGACAACGTAACGATTGGAGGATTGGAACATGAAAATGTATCGGGGGCGGGGACACTTGAATTTCCTTTACAAAAATCTAAAAAAATAGGATATTTTGTAACATTGTAAAATAAAAATCGGGAAAATATGTCATTTATGAATATTTTTTGTATTTTTGCTGCTCTATTTGATTATTCAATATTGTTTTATTTTTAAATTATTATTTTCAATGAAGACTTCAGCGGTTATCGACCAATTAAAAAGGCGTTTTCCTAACGAACCCGAATATTATCAGGCTGTTCAGGAAGTATTGGAATCGATTGAGGATGTGTATAATGAGCATCCCGAATTTGAAAAAGCAAATCTTATTGAGCGTTTGGTTATCCCCGATAAGATCCATTCGTTTCGGGTAACATGGGTCGACGATAAAGGCAATGTGCAAACCAACATGGGATATCGAGTTCAACACAATAATGCTATTGGTCCTTATAAGGGAGGTATCCGTTTCCATGCATCGGTAAATTTGTCTATCCTCAAATTTTTAGCTTTTGAGCAGACTTTCAAAAATGCGTTAACTACTCTTCCGATGGGCGGTGCCAAAGGTGGGTCCGATTTTTCTCCGAGAGGAAAATCGGATGCAGAAATTATGCGTTTTTGTCAGGCTTTTGTAGAAGGCTTGTGGCGCGTGATCGGTCCCAATATGGATGTACCTGCCGGAGACATTGGGGTAGGAGGTCGTGAGGTGGCTTATATGTTTGGAAAATATAAAAAACTAACCGGTGAATTTACCGGCGCTTTTACCGGTAAAGGTATCGAATTTGGAGGTTCGTTACTCCGTCCGGAAGCCACCGGTTATGGGAATGTCTATTTTTTGAACGAGATGCTCAAGACGAGAAATATAGCGCTTAAAGGAAAGAAATGTTTGGTTTCCGGTTCGGGAAACGTAGCACAATATACCTGTGAGAAACTTCTCCAGATGGGAGCAATTCCTGTTACCTTATCGGATTCGGATGGCTATATCTATGATCCGGATGGGATTGATGAGGAAAAACTCAAATACGTGATGGAATTGAAAAACATATATCGCGGGCGTATTCGTGAATATGCCGAAGAATACGGATGCAAATATGTTGCAGGAGGACGTCCGTGGGGTGAAAAAGCCGATATTGCGTTGCCTTCCGCTACACAGAATGAGATCGATAAAGAAGATGCGGAAAAACTGGTTGCAAATGGTATATTTGCCGTTTCGGAAGGTGCCAATATGCCTTCTACTCCTGAAGCAATTGAAGTATTTCAAAAAAATAAAATTTTGTATGCTCCGGGAAAAGCAGCCAATGCCGGTGGAGTATCGGTATCCGGATTGGAAATGACGCAAAATTCAGAACGGATCAGTTGGACAGCAGAACAAGTGGACGAGAAACTGAAATGGATTATGCGTAACATTCATGAAAATTGCGTGAAGTATGGTACAGAAAACGATGGATATATCAATTATGTGAAAGGTGCCAATATTGCCGGTTTTATGAAAATTACCAAAGCAATGATGGCACAAGGAATTTTGTAATCGGGTAAGTTATTGTTCGCCGATTTCAATTCCAACCAATAAAAGAGGCTGTCTCAACATAGAAAAATGAGACAGCCTCTTAAAATTAAGCGATGATGCCGGAGGAAGAAACCAATCATGGAAATTCTCCGACACAATCGTTTTACAATGAAATTAAAAGCCTTACTTTTGTGTTATCATAAAAATGAAAAACGTATTGCAAAATCAGGAGGGTGAGAAATAAATGCATAATTCACGAAAAATTTCTCTTCAAATCAAGCCAAAAATGAATATAGAGATCAACGATATTTCGGAAATTCCACAGGCAGCCCGTCAGTTTTTGTCGGAAATGGGCGAGAGTAAAGTCTTTGCTTTTTATGGTGCGATGGGAGCAGGGAAAACCACCTTTATTAAGGCTGTGTGTGAAGAGATGGGTGTGCGCGAAACAGTTACCAGTCCTACTTTCGCGATTATCAACGAGTATCATACCGATAAAGGCGATACGGTGTACCATTTCGATTTTTACCGCGTCAATAAGCTTGAGGAAGTTTTCGATTTTGGGTACGAAGATTATTTCTATAGCGGCAATTTGTGTTTTATAGAATGGCCGGAATTAATCGAACCTCTTCTTCCGCCTGATGCCGTTAAAATTGCCATCACCGAAACCGAAGATGGCAGCCGAATTGTTAAGACCCTTGGAAACGAATAACGCTACGGGTTCTTATGGTTTTGTGGACAATCGGTTATCGAAATCGTCTTATAAATAATACGCAATTTCCTATCGGCTAGCGTACATTTCTTCATAGTAACGCATGTAGTTGCCGTCTGTGACATTTGCCAGCCAGTCTTGATTTGAGAGATACCAACGGACGGTCTTTTCGATCCCCTCTTCGAATGTTAAAGAGGGTTTCCACCCGAGTTCGTTTTTCAGTTTCGATGAATCGATGGCATAACGCAAATCGTGTCCTGCACGATCGGTAACATAGGTGATGAGCTTTTTGGATGTACCTTCGGGGCGTCCCAGCAGTCGATCGGTGATAGAGATGACAATGTTAATCAAATCGATATTTTTCCATTCGTTAGATCCCCCTATATTGTAGGTATCACCCGGTTTACCTTTATGAAAGATTAAATCAATGGCGCGTACGTGGTCTTCTACATAGAGCCAATCGCGAATGTTTTCTCCTTTTCCATAAACGGGAAGCGGTTTGTTATGGAGAATATTGTTGATGATCAATGGAATCAGTTTTTCGGGGAACTGATACGGACCGTAGTTATTGGAACAGTTGGAGATAAGGGTTGGCAAACCATACGTATCGTGATAGGCGCGAACAAAATGATCGGATGAGGCTTTGGATGCCGAATAAGGCGAATGGGGATTATAGTTGGTTTCTTCGGTGAAGGCGGGATCGTCAAATTGCAAAGCACCATAGACTTCATCGGTGGAAACGTGATAAAAGCGTTTTCCGGTATAGTCGGGCTTCCACGCTTCTTTGGCAGCCTGCAACAAATTGAGTGTACCAATTACATTGGTTTTGGCAAACGAAAACGGATCGGTTATGGAACGATCGACATGGCTTTCGGCTGCAAGGTGAATAACCCCGTCGATACGATATTTTGCAAAGATCTTTTGCATATCCTCAAAATCGCAGATATCGGCTTTTACGAAAGTATAGTTGGCCTTGTTTTCCACATCTTTCAAGTTTCCCAAATTACCGGCATAGGTAAGTTTATCGAGATTTACAATATGATAATCGGGATGACGATTCACCATCAAACGTACCAGGTGAGAACCGATAAATCCGGCTCCTCCGGTAATCAGGAGGTGTTTTTTGTAGTTGTCCATATGAAAATGATTCATTTAATGTCTCGGCAAATATACGCATTAGCAGGCATATTTGAAACATATTTTTTGATAAATCGGTTTGTTATCGCCCACATACTTCTTTAAAAGTACACCATTGACAATTTTTTTCCTGTTTTGTTTGTGTAAACGGTATATTTTCATCGAAGATTTCCTGTAAACAAGCATTAAAATGTTCGGTAAATTCGTCAAAAAAACAAGAAATATCTGCTATCTTTTGTTTATTTACGGTAATCGAAGGATTAAAATTATTGAATATCGATCGTAAATAATATAGGGCAGGAAAAATCGTGTGGTTTGGATTTTCTTTCGCAAAAAACAGGGCATACACAAAAACCTGCAAAATATGCTCAGGGCGGTTACTCTTTGACGAATCGAATAATTGAGCAATGTCCTTAAAGTTGGTTGTTCCACTACCGGTTTTGTAGTCGATGATCCGATATCCGTCTTCTATTTGGTCTATTCGGTCGATGCTTCCTTTGAAGTTGACCGATAAATGATCTGCAACGCGATAAATGCTGTTAAATTTATATTCTGCTCCAATATATCGAAACGGGGCAAACTGTTTATCTGATTCCAGGGTTTGTTTTACATAACTCCGCAATATTTCGCCTATCAAAAAATGCTGCCCCTGCAATGGTTGAGGATGGTCTTTATCTTTGAAATAGTGTTCAGCAAAAGCTTTTTCGATCAATTCGGTCAGATATGCATCGTTTTTCGCTAAAGCGGTCAGCGTATCGGGTGTTACCGTTTTTCCGATAAAACGGCGATAAATTTTTTCCATCAAGCTATGATAAAGGATACCGAAAATTTCAGCCTCAACCGATTCCTGAACTTCTTCTTTCGTGGATAATTCTTCTAGGGCAGAAAAGTAAAATTGCAATGGACATGTGATGTAACGATTGATTAAGGAAGCCGACAGATATTTATCGCCTCCTGCTTTAAAAGCATCCAACTTTCGCAACACTTGGGGCGTTTTTGCCATCGTAATTGGTGAATTATCAGGGGCACTCACATCGTAGGTCAACACGCGTTCATTAATATCGAAATAATTGTTGTACAGATATTTCAATTGATAAAAGTAACGACTTACTTCACCGGTTTGCAATTCTTCTGTACGGGTATCGTAAAGCATGAATATCCGTTTTGCACGGCTGATCAACCGATAGAAATGATAGGCATATGTACTTTCTTGATGTTCGTAAGTAGGCAATCCGAAGCCTTTGCGCAAGGTAAAGGGAATAAATGAACCCGTCGATTTTTTCAAGGGGAAAACACCTTCGTTCATCGATAGCAAAATGAGATTTTCAAAATCGAGAACGCGCGTTTCCAATACCCCCATGATTTGTAAACCCGATAACGGCTCACCGCTGAAGGGTACACTCAGGTGTTGTACAACTTGTTTCAATAGACGAAAATAAGTATCAACAGACAATGTTTTAACTTCGGCAAGGGTTTCCTGTAATCGGGTAACCGATTTATAATATTGTACAATGAACTCGCGTTCCAAGTCGCCGGAGTGTGTCTGATTATCCGGCTCCTTATTGTTTTCTTTCGAGTTTTTCTCTTCGGTCAAACGATTATAGATAAAAATCAAAACCGACTGCAAGTATTGGGCAATTTCTTCCCATCGGATGAGGGGCTTGAAAATGAGTTGCAATAACGGATGATCCGGAATCTCGGATTCGGTTATTACCATCCGGTTATTGTCCGTAATGTGTTTTTTGAGAAATTCAGCTTCATTTTTTGCCGAAATCGTGATTAACGGATGATGGAGAATGGCAAGTACACAACGGTAATAAAAAGCAGTTTCGTCTTTCGATTTTCGGAGATTACGCTGCAAATCGGCCAAGTGTTCGATAAGACTTGCGATGGATGAATGCGATAGGCCATACCCCATGGTTACGTTTATCTTTTTGATATCCTGAGGAATGGCATAGAGTACCGGTAATAGCAGGTTTTCGTCGGGCAAGATGATTGCCGTATGGATGGCTTCTTCAGGATCGAGGGCTCCCGATGCAATAAGTTGGGAAAGAATAGTACCTGCTTGTTTTGCTTGACCCACGGCCGAAGGAACGCCAATGAGTTCAATTGTTTGTTTTTCTTTTTCGGGCGTTTCCGATTTTACGCATTCTTCGATGGATGAATGGGAGGGAAAACGCCATAAATTATTTGTCATCCAATAAGAAGCCTTATTTTGTTTGTCGCTGACGAAAGGCGAATCGTAATCCCAATAAAAATCGGCAACCCCACGATTTTTAAGATATTCCAACAAGACGGTTTCTGCCGGCGTTAAAGCATTTAATCCCACAAAAACAATATCGTTGAAAGGGAGATGCATTTTTTCTTTTGCATTGGTGCGTTCCGCAACTTCCCGAAACAACATTCCTTCATATGCATATTCCTTTTCGTGCAAGGTATTACGAAAAGCCGTATAAAGCTTGAATAAAATCTGCCATGTTTCTTGAAATTTTTTCTTGGTATCGTTGCCTTCTGCAGGCATAAAATGTTCCCAAAAATTGCGGATGGCCTTTATTTGTTGCTCAGAAAGATACGACATGTCGGCCTCCAGCGATTTCAGGTCTTGCACGTTACGGAAAAGTTGTTCGGCATCGATCAAGTATTTGTCGACATCATTAAAATCGTCCAGCAACATTTCGCCCCAATATAGAAAATCATCGAACGACTCGTCCGATCGGCTGATAGCTGCATATTCGTTATATAATGTAACGAGCATGCCGATCCTGTCGCCGGGTTGATACGGCGAGAGTATTTCAAACAACTCTTGAATGGTGAGAATAGTAGGGGAGAACAGCGGCTTCCCGGAAATATCGGTTAAATATTTTTGAAAAAAAATACCTGCACGACGGCCGGGGAAAACAAAAGTATGCTCGTGCAAGGTATTTTTGTATCGGTTATAAAAATGTTGGGCCAGCCGATAAAGAAACGGCGTCATCGATATTCCTTATTTTTTGGTTAGATTACTCCTTGCGCCATCATGGCATCGGCTACTTTCATAAATCCGGCTATACTAGCCCCTTTCACATAATTGATATATCCGTCTTTTTCTTTTCCGTATTTCAAACATTGTTCGTGGATGTTGGACATGATATAACGCAATTTTTCATCCACTTCTTCTGCCGGCCAACTCAAATGCATGGCATTTTGCGACATTTCCAGTCCGGAAACTGCCACGCCACCTGCATTCACTGCTTTGCCCGGTGCAAACAACATATGGTTTTCGAGAAACAAATCGACGGCTTTTTCCGTGCACCCCATATTGGATACTTCAGCCACACACAAAACGTTATTTCCGATGATATTACGTGCATCATTTTCGTTCAGTTCATTTTGAATGGCGCAGGGCATGGCAATGTCAACTTTCTGTTCCCAAGGACGTTTGCCCGGATAAAATACCGCTTCAGGGAATTTATCGACATAGGGTTTTACGATATCGTGGCCGGAAGCGCGAAGTTCCAACATATAATCGATTTTCTTTCCACTGATGCCTTGAGGATCGTAAATATAACCGTCTGGACCGGAGATGGTTACCACTTTTGCTCCCAGTTGGGTTGCTTTTAAGACTGCACCCCATGCAACATTACCGAAACCCGAAACAGCAACGGTTTTCCCTTTAATATCCATTCCTCGTTCCCGTAACATTTGCGATACGAAATACAATGCGCCGAAACCGGTAGCTTCGGGACGAATAAGCGATCCGCCGTAAGATAGCCCCTTTCCGGTGAAAGTTCCTGTATTTTTGCGTGCCAGCTTTTTGTACATGCCATACATGTATCCGATTTCACGAGAACCTACGCCGATATCGCCCGCCGGTACATCGGTATCGGGACCGATATTGTGCCACAATTCCAATATGAAGGACTGGCAAAAGCGCATGATTTCTCCATTTGAGCGTCCTTTAGGATTGAAATCGGCTCCACCTTTGCCGCCACCCATCGGGAGAGTAGTCAAGGCATTTTTAAAAATTTGCTCGAACCCAAGAAATTTCAACGTGGAAATCGAAACGGAAGGGTGAAATCGAATCCCTCCCTTATAGGGTCCTATGGCATTGTTGAATTGCACCCGATAACCCGTATTCACATGAATATCGCCCTGATCGTCTGTCCAGGGAACCTTAAATATAAAAATACGGTCGGGCTCCACAAGTCGCTCGAGAAGGCATTCTTTTTCATATTCGGGATGTTCGTCATATACCTCTTCAATAGAAGGAAGTACTCCTCTGACGGCTTGCAAATATTCCTTTTCGTTGGAATACTTGGCTTCGAGTTGTGCCATGATATCTTTAACTTTCATATTCCAAAAAATATTCGTTATTGGGCAAAGGTAGGGATTAAAATTAAAAAAAGATACTTTTTATCGATAAATAGCAAAAAAGGTATAGGGTTGATATTTGACGTTAAATTCGTAATTTTGCAAAAGAAAATCGAAAATATTCCGAAATGGGAAAGAATAAGCTATCCAAATTTGCCGATATGGCCACTTATCCTCATGTTTTTCAATGTCCGTTCGAAATGCTGAAAAGCGAAGGTTTTCCGTTGAAAGGGAAATGGAATAGCTATTTTGAAAACAATAATCCCATGGTATTGGAACTTGGATGCGGAAAAGGCGAATACACTGTTGGATTAGCCCGTTTGTTTCCCGAAAAAAATTTTATCGGTATCGATATAAAAGGAGCACGCATGTGGAAAGGGGCCACTGAAGCGCTGAAAGAAAATATCACAAATGCGGCTTTTTTGAGAACACAAATCGAATTTATTACTCATTTTTTCGCGGAGAATGAGGTTTCGGAGATATGGATTACATTTCCCGATCCGCAAATGAAGAAAACGAACAAACGGCTGACTTCTACTCGTTTTATGGAAGAATATAGTCGTATTCTTAAACCCGGCGGAATAGTACATTTGAAGACCGACAGTGATTTTCTTTACACCTACACGAAAGCTATGATCGAAGAAAATGAACTTGAAATCGTTTTCGATACAAACGATCTGTATCATTCGGGAATTGACGACAAAATACTGCATATTCAAACTTTTTATGAACAACAATGGCTTTCTCGTGGTTTAAACATTAAGTACCTTGCATTTCGATGTCCGAAAAAGGCAAGTTGGTCAGAACCCAAGGTAGAGATCGAACGCGACAATTATCGGAGTTACAAGCGAAATGCTCACCCGAGTAAATGATATAAAGACTATTTCAATTACCCGGAAGTAAAGATTTAAATTTTTTCATTATCTAATAGATAACCAATAAATTAAATTATGACAATATATCCACAACTTATTCTTGATGCACTCAAAAACGTCAGGTACCCGGGAACGGGGCAGGATATCGTTTCTGCCGGCATGGTTGCCGATAATATTCGAATAGAAGGGAATAAAGTGAGTTTTTCGCTTATAGCGGAAAGGCCTAACGATCCGTTCATTAAATCACTGGTTAAAATGGCCGAACAAGCTGTTTTAACTTATGTAAACAAAGATATCGATATCAAAGGAAATATATCGGTAAAATATAAGCAACCACCCCGTCCGGCTCTACCGGAATTGTTGCCGGGTGTAAAAAACATCATTGCAGTTGCATCGGGCAAAGGTGGTGTGGGGAAAAGTACGGTTTGCACCAATATGGCAGTGGCTCTGGCCATGAAGGGGTATAAGGTTGGCTTGCTCGATGCCGATATTTTCGGACCTTCGGTTCCAAAAATGTTGGGTGTAGAAGATGCTTCTCCCCTGTTGGAAAAAAAGGAGGGCAGAGATCTGATTGTTCCGATTGAAAACTACGGCGTAAAAATGCTTTCCATCGGATTTTTCGTCAAAAAGGAAAATGCCGTGGTGTGGCGTGGAGCCATGGCGAGCAATGCGTTGAAACAACTTATCGGTGATGCCGATTGGGGCGAATTGGATTATTTTCTCATCGATTTTCCTCCGGGAACCAGCGATATTCATTTAACACTTGTGCAAACCATACCCATCACCGGGGCTGTGATAGTGAGTACGCCACAGGAAGTGGCGCTTGCCGATGCACGAAAAGGAATCGACATGTTTTCGAACGATAAAGTTAATGTACCCATCTTAGGTTTAGTCGAAAACATGGCATGGTTCACACCTGCCGAACTTCCTGAAAATAAATATTATATCTTTGGGAAAGAGGGTTGCAGACGATTGGCAGAAGAATCCGGTTATGCCTTACTGGGTCAGATACCTATCGTTCAGAGCATTCGAGAGGGTGGAGACGATGGCGTACCGGTGGCTCTCAATGCCGACAGCATTACCGGCATGGCTTTTTCCGAACTGGCGGATAATCTTATCGCTGCTGTGGATAAACGCAATCGCGAATTGCCGCCCACCCGAATCGTTAATGTGATCATGCGATGAATCTGCAATTTTCAACAAGAATTTGATGCCTATGGCCGTTTCGTTCGAATTTTTTTTACTGTTGGCATCAGTACTGCTTTTCGTCAGCATTTTTGTCGGCAAAACGGGATATCGTTTCGGCATCCCCGCTTTGTTGCTGTTTCTTCTCGTAGGCATTCTTGTTGGCAGCGATGGCGTTGGAATAGAATTTCGCTCACCTCATCAAGCGCAGTATATAGGAATAATCGCCTTAAACATCATCCTCTTTTCCGGGGGTATGGATACCCGGTTTTCCGAAATAAAACCGGTGATTCTTCCCGGTGTGATTTTGTCGATAGCCGGTGTTTTGCTTACCGCTCTCATTACGGGTGTTTTTATTTATTGGTTGACAAACAATGTAATACAAACCGTCACCTTTTCGCTTATCGAATCGTTGCTCTTGGCAAGTATCATGTCGTCAACCGATTCTGCTTCTGTTTTTTCCATTTTGCGGTCAAAAGGATTGACTCTCAAGCAGAATCTTCGTCCGCTGCTCGAATTGGAGAGTGGCAGTAACGATCCCATGGCTTACATGCTGGTGATTCTTTGCATTCAGCTTTTGCAGTCAACTGCCATTCAACCGGGGAAAATTATCTTTTCTTTCTTTCAGCAATTGATAATCGGTGTGTTGGTAGGGGTAATACTGGGCAGATTGGCTGTGTATCTGATTAATCATATTCATTTAGAGTATGAAGGTTTGTATTCGGCATTGCTGGTTGCGGTTATGCTTTTTCTGTTCGGCTTTTCTTCCGTTTTGGGAGGAAACGGTTATCTTGCTGTTTATATAGGGGGACTTTTAATTGGCAATCAGCGTTTTGTATATAAGCGCAGCATGATGAAATTTTTCGATGGCTTAACATGGCTGTTTCAGATCATTATGTTTTTAACATTAGGACTCCTGGTGAATCCGCATGAACTGTTGCCTATTGCCGGAGTGGGAATCTTAATCGGTTTGTTCATGATTCTTGTTTCGCGTCCGCTATCGGTTTTTTCGCTCTTGTTGCCGTTCAAGAAAATTACGTTCAAGGGCAAATTGTTCGTTTCTTGGGTCGGATTACGTGGTGCTGTACCCATCATTTTTGCCACGTATCCTTGGATAAGTGGAGTTGAACAGGCCGAGACCATGTTCAATATTGTTTTTTTTATCACCATACTTTCTTTGCTTTTGCAAGGAACATCCGTACCGTTGATGGCTCGTTGGCTTGGTTTAGCTGTTCAGAACAACAGTGAACGCAAACCTCAACTGAAAGAGTTCGATATCGATTTGTCGGACGAAATTAATTCGGCAATAGCGGAAATAGTGATAACGGAAGAAATGCTTAAAAACGGCAACCGACTATCGGACCTTGCATTGCCGGATAAAGTGCTGGTTACCATGATAAAGCGAAGTGGCGAATATTTGGTGCCACGAGGAAACACATCACTCGAAGTTGGGGATATCGTTTTGCTGATTGCCGATAACGAACAAGCGTTGATGGAAACGTATCGTCAATTGGGACTGTAATCTTATTTTCCATCCGGCTAAATCCAACTTGATGGGCAATGCTCCGACAGATGTTTTTCCATTATACAATTGTTCCCCTTTCGTTTTTTTGCTAATTTTGCAGCTGTAGCGTCGAAACAATCCCTTAGGCTGTTTTGGCATTAAAAATAAGCCGCTGAGAATTGGATAGTTAAAATTATTCTCTGATAGGAGTACGAATACAAAGAGGGTAAAATCACGGGATGATACACTCGGGCACAATAGACGCGATTTGTATTCCCACATGCTAAAATATTGAAATAGAATAGTGGAAAATCAAACAAAAAATTACGGGTTTACCATTCTTGTTCCTGTATATAATGAAGAGGAGAATATCTATTTATTGGAAGAAAAATTGCAGCACTTTCTTCCGCAATCCCTTTATCCTGCCTGTGTGGTTTTTGTAAATGATGGTTCTACAGATGACAGTTTAAATCGAATTCGTGAAATATGTGAGCGAAACAACGATTTTTTTTATCTGAGTCTGGAAAAAAATGGCGGGCTCAGTGCTGCTCTTAAAGCGGGGATCGATTATACCTTTTCAGCCTATGTTGGATATATGGATGCCGATTTGCAAACCGATCCCGAAGATTTCAATCTGTTGTTGAATGAGATCGAAGCCTATGAAATGGTGACGGGAATCAGGGCAAACCGGAAAGATTCTTTTTTTAAAAATCTTCAGTCGAAAATTGCCAATGGCTTTCGCAGGATGATGACCAATGATGGCGTTTCGGATACGGGATGCCCGCTGAAAGTCATGCATACCGATGCGGCTAAAAAAATGCCGCTTTTCAATGGGATGCACCGTTTTTTGCCGGCGTTAATTTTGCTGCAAAACGGAAAAGTAAAACAAATTCCCGTACGTCATTATCCCCGCATGGCCGGCAAATCCAAATATCATTTGTGGAACCGTTTGACGGGACCTTTTATCGACTGCTTTGCCTATCGATGGATGAAAAAACGTTACATCAACTATGTTGTGAATGACACCAATTTGAATTAACTTATGCAACAGACTCAGATTTGGGTTTTTGGAATCGGATTATTGGCGCAACTTTTTTTTTCTGCCCGTGTCCTTTATCAATGGATCGTTACCGAAAAGGCCAAAAAGGTGCTTTCTCCTCCGGCTTTTTGGGTATTAAGTATTTTGGGATCATATCTGCTTTTTATTTATGGCGTACTTAGGAACGATTTTGCCATTATCCTCGGGCAATTTTTGTCGTACTACGTTTATTTATGGAACCTGAATATGCAGGGACTATGGATAAAAATTGCCAATATAGTTAAAGTGATTTTATTGTTGACCCCTGTAGCTGCTGCAGCATATATGCTTCGTGATTTATCGGCGTTTAACGTTACTTTTTTTCATAATAAAGATGTTCCCATGTGGCTGTTGATCTTTGGTTCGATCGGGCAGATGATTTTTTCTCTACGATTCGTTTATCAATGGATTTATGGCGTACTTCATCACTGTTCTGTTCTCCCTCTTGGTTTTTGGGTTTGGAGTCTGATAGGTTCATCTATTATCATCATCTATGCCATTTTTCGTCTCGATCCCGTGTTAATACTTGGGCAATCTTTCGGCTTCGTTGCCTATATCCGAAATATCATGATTGGAAATAAACACAAAAAAACAGCATTGAATGAAAACTAAATACCTCTATCTGTTTTGGTTTATCGCGTTGTTACCTATTATGATAGGGCGTGATTTCACACCGGACAACGAGTTGCGCTATTTGAGTATTGTGGATGAAGCGTTGCGTAATGGCACTATATTTACTTTTTCCAATCAGGGGGTGATTTATGCAGAGAAACCCCCATTGTATTTTTGGCTGATGATGATAGGCAAGGTATTGCTGGGTGGTCATCATATGTGGTTCCTGTCACTGTTGTCGTTTGTTCCGGCTCTCGTAATTTTGATAACGATGACGCGGTGGATACAGAAAGAAAACAAAGCGAATGAACAAACTGCCTTGCTGATATTGATGACATGCGGTTTATTTGCAGGTCTTACCATATTTGTTCGCATGGATATGTTGATGTGTATGTTCATCACCTTATCTCTTTATACTTTTTACAGAATGTATAACGGTGAAAACCGAAAAAGGGATGAATATCTTTTTCCGTTGTACGTTTTTTTGGCCCTTTTTTCGAAGGGCCCGATCGGACTGTTAGTCCCATTGATTTCAACGATCCTCTTTTTGCTGTATAAAAGGAAATTGCACACTGTTAAACGATATTGGGGATGGAAAAGCCTGTTGATTATTTTAACAGGATGTATGGTTTGGTTTACCGGTGTTTATATGGAAGGAGGGAAGGAATATCTTGACAATCTGGTTATTCATCAAACGGTGGGCAGAGGCATCAATGCATTTCATCATAAAGAACCCTTTTATTTTTATCTAATTGCCATGTGGTATTCTCTGGCTCCGTGGTCATTGTTGGTTGTGGGACTCATCATTGCCGGATTGTTGAAAAAGAAAATCAATACAGATCTCGAACAATTTTTTGCAATTATTATTCTTTCAACTTTCATCATGTTATCCATCATCAGTTCCAAATTAGCGGTTTATTTGCTTCCCATCATTCCCTTCTCCGTTTATCTTTCAGTATTACTGCTAAACACATTCGATAATCAATCTCGTTGGATAAAAATTGCGATTGCTTTTCCGGCTGCACTTTTTATAAGCGTTCTACCGGTAATTTTTTATTTGAAACGCATGGAAGAAACGGCTTTTCTGGGTTTAGTGCCGATTATTATTGCAGGAGGAATATTAACCATCAGCGGATTAATGGTTCTCTATTTATTATATCATAAGAAAAAAATCTATCGTGCTATTTATACGTTGGCCGTCGGTTTTTTATTATCGGTATTTGTGGCCGGGTGGTCAATGCCTGAGTTAAACAAGTATTTGGGATGGGGTGAATTATGCAAAAAAGCGAAAATATTGGCACAAGAAAAAAAGATAACAGATTATTATGTCTATAATATACATCGTGCCGAAAATATGGATGTGTATTTGGGAAAAGATATAAAAATAATTGGGAAAGAAGATCTTATAAAATCTATCACAACCACGGGCATAGTTTTGCTTCCCACAAAAGAAATAAAAAAAGACGAAAAGCTTCGTTCTATTATCGAACGAAAGGAACATTATGCAATTGGAAATTACGCCGTTGTGGTTTTTTAAAAACAGCATGATGATGAAAATATTGGTTACCGGTGCTGCCGGATTTATCGGATATCATACCGTTTGTCGTTTGACGGATCAAGAATACGAAATAGTCGGTATAGACAACATCAATTCCTACTATGACGTGGAACTGAAATATGCCCGTCTTCAAGAAGCCGGAATAGGGAAGAAGGAAATAAAGCCTAACGAATGCATTCAAAGCAAAAAGTTTCCGTCTTATCGTTTCATGCAATTGGATGTTACAAACAAAGACGATCTCCGTGCTCTTTTCGAACGCGAAAATTTTACGCATGTTGTTCATCTTGCGGCACAGGCCGGCGTAAGGTATTCATTGGAAAATCCTTATGCATATATCGATTCCAATATTGTGGGATTTGTCAATTTGTTAGAAGCATGTCGGCGGTATAAAGTCGAACATTTGGTTTTTGCCGGTTCCAGCAGCGTATATGGTGCAAATACGAAGACCCCTTATAAGGAATCGGATCGGACGGATTCGCCGGTAAGTTTATATGCAGCAACAAAAAAAGCGAACGAACTAATGGCTTTTACTTACAGCAAACTCTATGGCATTCCGACTACGGGAATTCGTTTTTTTACGGTTTACGGACCTTGGGGACGTCCGGATATGGCACCTTCACTGTTTATGTCGGCCATTTTGGCGGGAAAACCAATCAAAGTTTTCAATCACGGCAATATGGATCGCGATTTTACTTATATCGACGATATTGTGGAAGGACTTTTAAAAATTATTCCTTCACCTCCCAAAAACGAAATACCGTATGCCATATACAATATGGGCTGCTCGTCACCCGTAAAACTTATGGATTTTATTGCAACCATCGAAAATATCACGGGTAAAAAAGCCATAAAAGAACTGATGGATATGCAGCCGGGAGATGTTATCAGCACTTATGCCGACACCTCCCTTCTTGAAAAAGATTTCGGCTACAAACCTTCTACACCAATCGAAATCGGCATCCGTAAATTTTACGAATGGTTTACGCAATTCTATCGGTTTTGAACCTTATCTTTTATCTTCTACGACAATGTTTAAATGTTCAATATTCGATTTTTAAGAACGTAAACCCGCTTTGATTTCTTTCCACACCGTTACGATGGCCGTCAACAGCATCAGGGCAAGAGCTATATAAGCAATGGCGTCGGTAATTTTGATGCTCGGCGGATCGAATTTAAATACGATTTCGTGTTTCCCTTCCGGAATAGGCAGAGCACGCAACGTATAATTTGCCCGCAACATGGTTGCCGGCTTTTCGTCAATGGTGATTTGCCACCCTTTGGGATAATAGATTTCCGAGAAAACGGCTAACTCGTCTTTTTTTGCATCTACCCGATAATCGAGAAAATTGGAATCGTAAGACTCCAACCAAATGGAAGAGGCTGAATCTTTAGGTGTAACGGAAAATCCGTCGAGAAGCGATGCAAACTGTTTATCGGCTACAGCCCGGTTATGTAAATCGATTTTCCCTAATGCATCTATTTCTTCATCCGCATTGTTTACAAACATAATCGTATCCACAAACCATGCATTTCCCTGATAATAAGGATTGGCTATCGGTAATGTACCACCTCCTTCAGCCGGCATGATAATCCATTTGGTGTTCAGCATATTCAAGACCTTGAATCCTTCGGTATTCACCGAATCCAATCGGCCTTGTGTACGAATAATATCGTTTTGCAATGCCATCATTTCCTTAAAGAGATGCACATCAATCAGATCCTGATACCTGCGCAATTTTGCCGGATGATATCCGCCGATACATTTATGCCAATAAGGGGTTATACCATCATTGAAAGTACTGGTAGCCAAGTTGAGTACCCGATAGTATTTAGTGGTATCGCGAAGGATATATTCATCGGTGGGCGTTTTAACGAAAGCTTGTTCCACATTGGTCTTTGGGATAAAATGACTATCGTTCAGATAACGTTTGTCAACCGTCCACAGATCGATAAGGCAGAGAACAAGAATAGCGCCTACGGCAGTTTGAGCTTTTAATTTACGATTTGCCATTGTATAGAGCAGGAGAGTGCCAATTACGATAATGGCAACACTTCGCCATGCATCGGCAGTAAACATGGCTATCCGCATGTCGGTCAGGTTTTCGATAATGGGGCGGATATGTTCTGCAGGAAGCGTTTGCAGTGCTTGCATTTCGCTGCTCGAAATAAATGAAGGGAAAAAGAGTTTCGGCGCAAGGGCAAACAACACCGCAATACCTCCGGTGAGGCCGAGACTGATATAGAGGTATTTTAGGTTGTTTTTCAATGTTTCAGGCTTCTTAATCAGCTCTTTTATCGTTAGAGCGGCAAGTAGCGGGATACAAAATTCGGCTATGACAAGAATTGACGAAACCGTACGAAATTTATTGTATAAAGGAATGTTGTCGATAAAAAAGTTGGTCAATCCCATGAAATTTTTACCCCACGAGAGCAAGATTGAAAAAAGGGTACCGGCAAGAAGTGCCCATTTCATGGGACCTTTTACGATAAAAAGTCCCAGGATAAACAGCGTCAACACAAAAGCCCCGACATACACAGGACCGGATGTCCCCGGTTGTTCTCCCCAATACTGACCGATTTGGCTATACAGCTGACGGTATTCGGGTTTTGCCTTGCTCATGGCCTTCGGGTTTTCCGAAAGAGGAACCGAAGCTCCGCCTTTGGCATTGGGAATGAGTAAAGTCCACGTTTCGCCAATACCGTAACTCCATTGGGTTATATAATCGCGTTCCAATCCGTTATCGGTTTTGTTGGCTTCACCATGAAGCGATAGTTCCGATTTTCCCCGCATCGTTTCTTTGGAATATTCGTAGGTATGATACAAGTTCGACGTATTGGCCAATACGCCGATCAAAGCCGCAATGAGAATTACTCCGGTAGCTTTAAAAAAATCGGGTAATGTTTTATTCTTCAGGGCATCTGCAAAAAAAGCAAGAACCATAAAAAACATCACAAACAAAAAATAATAGCTCATCTGAATGTGGTTGGACGAGATTTGAAAAGCAACAAATACCATGATGAGCAAGGCTCCCAACAAGTATTTTTTTCGATAAGCATATACCAATCCCGCAATAGTGGGCGGAATATAGGCCAGTGTAACAAATTTCCAGATATGTCCTGCGGCAATGATAATCAGAAAATAGGAAGAGAAAGCCCAAAGAATGGCACCCAATGCACTGATCAGCGGCGAAGCATCAAAAGCCCGCATGAGTATATAGAATCCCAAGAGCATGATAAACAGCAGATATACATAATCGGGCAAGAACAAAGAATAGACTTTCTTTGCGTTGTCTTGAGGTTTTGTGGAATTGTAGGTTGGCGACATTTGGTAAGTGGGCATACCCGAAAACATGGAATTGATCCATCGGGTGCGTTCGCCATTATGGCGTTCCATGTAATCGCGATGTTCTTTCCCTTGGCCAATTGCAGCCAACGAATCGTGTTGGGCAATAACTCTCCCTTCAAAAACAGCCGGCGAGAAATAGGCAAAGGATATAACAACGAATACCGCGATAGCAATCAAATCGGGCAAAAATTTTTTGAAAACGGTAAAATTTCTCATTCGGTTTCTGTATTTATTGCAGCGTAAACGAATAATCTACCTGCAAGATTAGGTTATGTTTCAGGATTCTCCACTCCTGTGTTATCAGAATACCCGGCTTCCGGGCACTACATTTTTCGAGGGCTCAATCAGCGTAAAAGAACCATCGGCATTTTCTGCCGAAAGAATCATGCCTTCCGAAAGGAGGCCGCGCATTTTTTTGGGTTCCAAATTGGCGATAAAACACACTTGTTTGCCCACCAATTCTTCGGGATGGGGATACCATGGAGCAACGCCCGAGAGAATGGTGCGTTTTCCCTGTCCGTCATCCAGCAGGAAACGAAGAAGTTTGTCCGACTTGGGCACTTTTTCGCATTCCAGCACTGTTCCTACCCGGATATCGATTTTTTCGAACACGTCAAATGGGACATTTTCTTTAACGGGTGCCGGCTTATAGGTTTTTGTTTCGTTGGCTTTTTTCGTGTCCCGCAATCGTTGTATCTGTCTTTCAATAATTTCGTCTTCAATTTTTTCGAAAAGCAATTCCGATTTTCCCAGTTCATGACTGACCGGCAAAATATCCGTGTCTCCCAAACGATCCCAAGACAAGGTGTCGATTTGGAGGAATTGGCGTATTTTTTCTGCCGAAAAAGGCAAAAAGGGTTCAAAAACAATGCTCAAATTCGCAACCATCTGCAATGCCGTATAAAGAATGGTGGCCGTACGTTCCCTATCGCTCTTAATGGTTTTCCAGGGTTCGGTTTCCGCCAAGTATTTATTGCCGAGATGGGCAAAATTCATGGCTTCCTGTTGCGCTTCGCGAAAACGGAAATTATCGAGATTCTTTTCTACTGCTTTTCTTAAATTGCCCAATTCTTCCAACGTTTTTTTGTCGTAATCGGTAAACGCGCCGGGAGACGGAACTTTATTGTCGAAATGTTTTTGGGTAAGCACCAACACACGGTTGATAAAGTTTCCGAGAACGCCTACCAATTCATTATTGTTGCGAGCCTGAAAGTCCTTCCACGTGAAATCGTTATCCTTCGTTTCGGGTGCAATGGCCGTCAAAACATAACGCAACACATCTTGTTTTCCGGGAAAGTCCTCAAGATATTCGTGCAGCCAAACCGCCCAATTGCGTGAGGTCGATATTTTTTCTCCTTCAAGATTCAAAAATTCGTTGGCCGGCACGTTATCCGGCAGGATAAATGAACCTTCGGCTTTAAGCATCACGGGAAAAATGATGCAGTGAAATACGATGTTGTCTTTCCCGATGAAATGGATAAGACGGGTTTCGGGATCTTTCCACCATTTTTCCCAATCGCCGTATTTTTCGGGATTATTCAGACATAATTCTTTTGTATTCGAGATATATCCGATCGGGGCATCAAACCACACATACAGCACCTTGCCTTCCGCACCTTCCAGGGGTACGGGTATTCCCCAATCCAAGTCGCGACTGACGGCACGGGGTTGAAGCCCCAAATCGAGCCACGATTTGCATTGTCCATACACATTGGGCCGCCATTCCTTATGTGCTTCGAGGATCCATTTCCTGAGCCATTCTTCGTGTTTGTTCAAAGGCAGATACCAGTGTTTGGTTTTGCGCATGACCGGAACGCTTCCGCTCAACATCGATTTGGGGCGGATAAGCTCGGTAGGACTGAGCGACGTTCCGCATGCTTCGCACTGGTCGCCATAGGCATTTTCGTTACCGCAGACAGGGCACGTGCCGGTGATATAGCGGTCGGCAAGAAATTGCTGCGCTTCTTCATCATAATACTGCTCGGTTTCCATTTCGATAAATTCTCCTTTTTCGTATAACTTCAAAAAGAAATCCGATGCCGTTTTATGGTGAATTTCCGATGTGGTGCGCGAATAAATGTCAAACGAAATACCGAATTTTTCGAAGGAATCTTTTATCAAGTAATGATATTTGTCCACAATATCCTGAGGCGAAACACCTTCGTTGCGGGCTTTTACCGTAATAGGAATGCCATGTTCGTCCGAACCTCCGATAAAAATGGCTTCTTCGCCTTTCATTCGGAGATAGCGGGCATAAATATCGGCAGGCACATAAACTCCGGCAAGATGTCCGATATGTACGGGACCATTTGCGTAGGGTAGTGCCGATGTAATCAGTGTGCGTTTAAATTCTTTTGCCATGATTGAATACTGTGTTGAAAAGCTTTCGGCTGCAAAGATACGAACTTTAACCGTTTTTTGATTATTTCAAGCAGAAATATGGAAGAGGACAACCGGGAATTTATTTTGCTGTTAGTGTTTCGCTATGTATGATCTCAACAGGCGTGTTTGATAAACAGAACTTTCGTCCAAAGGGATGGTTGTATCTCTCCAAAGCGGCATCATAAGCAGCCTGTGTTGAAGCCTGTGGAATGTTCAACATTTTCATGACCCGATTAATGCTCCGATGCCGAAAGTAACGGCAGCTGCGGCCATGCCGACAAGGAGTTGACGGAATCCCGAATACCACACGCTTTTACCGGTGAAAAGCGTTATGGCAGAGCCGATGAAGAACAAACCGAATCCACTGAAAATTGCGCTGAGAAGGACGGCCGGCATGCCGGAAGTGAAAAAGAACGGGATTACCGGAATAATGGCACCGATGGAAAACAAGATAAATGAACTTATTGCGGCCTGCATGGGAGATCCTTTAAGCTCATCGGGGTTAATACCCAATTCTTCTTTCACTAGTACGGCATGAGCATGATCTTTGTCTGAAATAATTTCCCGAGCAAGTTTCTCTGCCTGGTCGTGAGACAACCCTTTTGATTGATAAATGAGAACCAATTCTTTTTCTTCTCCTTCCGGTGCGAGCTCGAGTTCCTCTTTTTCAATATTGATTTGGTTTTCATATAATTCCTGCGAACTCTTTACCGATATCCATTCGCCCAGTGCCATGGATAAGGCGCCGGCAAGCAATCCCGAAATCCCTGCAAGCAAAATCGATTGCTGGCTGCTTGCTGCTCCTGCAAAGCCCATCACCAAACTAAAATTCGACACCAGTCCGTCATTCCCGCCCAACACGGAAGCGCGTAAAGAATTTCCTCCAATGGTATGATGACGTTTTTCCAATCGGGCAATGTTGTTGCCGGAAAGTGGATATTTACGGTTGAGAACGTTTTGAAGAATAAAAACATGGGCATAATCGGTAAGAGAAGGAGTGGATTGTTTTTCTTTTCTTGCTTTGACAAGCGCCGACGAAATCCCTTTTTCGGTGTCCAGCAATACACCAAGTACATAATCGTTGCCGAATATTTTTCCAATCAAATTTAATATTCGTGCCCGCAGAGAAGGCTTGGGTAATTCGGCGAGATTAAGCTGGCTTTCCTTGATGAAAGCCAATGCATGACCTTTTTCGATGTCGCGCAACTCTTCAAATATTCTTTTCATCTCCGGGTCTTCTTCCCTTGCGGCAATTTCTCCGTAGAGGTAACCGGCATCCACTTCGGTTTGAATATCTTTTTTTGAGATCATACGTTATCGAAATTCGTATTTTACAGTAAAAACCTGTTATTGAAATTCCTTATCCAACACTTCCTTCCAAGCTGATTTGCAGCAGTTTTTGTGCTTCAACGGCAAATTCCATGGGGAGTTTGTTCACCACTTCCTTCACATATCCGTTCACGATGAGTCCGATGGCTTCTTCTTCGCTCAACCCCCGCTGATTGCAATAGAATATCTGATCTTCGCTGATTTTCGATGTAGTTGCCTCGTGTTCCAAAATAGCCGTGGGATTTTGAATGTCGGTATACGGAAAAGTATGCGCTCCACAATGATCGGTTAGCAACAAGCTGTCGCATTGGGAGTGATTGCGGGCATTTTTTGCCTTCTTCGTAATTTTCACCAAACCGCGATAGCTGTTCTGACTGTATCCGCCCGATATCCCTTTACTTACAATGCGACTGCGAGTATTTTTCCCCAGATGAATCATTTTAGTGCCGGTGTCGGCTTGCTGAAAATTATTGGTTACGGCCACCGAGTAAAATTCGCCTACCGAATTGTCACCGGCCAGAATGCACGAAGGGTATTTCCACGTGATGGCCGAACCTGTTTCTACCTGCGTCCACGATATTTTGGAATTGTTTCCCTTACAAAGTCCGCGTTTAGTAACAAAATTATAGACTCCGCCTTTGCCCTCTTTATCGCCCGGATACCAATTTTGAACCGTCGAATATTTTACTTCGGCATTCTCTAAGGCAATAATTTCCACAACCGCGGCATGGAGCTGATTTTCATCCCGCATAGGAGCCGTACACCCTTCCAGATAACTTACGTACGCACCGTCGTCGGCTATGATCAGCGTGCGCTCAAACTGGCCGGTTTTGGAGGCATTGATGCGGAAATAGGTGGACAATTCCATCGGGCAACGAACTCCCGCCGGAATATATACAAATGAACCGTCGCTGAATACTGCCGAGTTAAGGGCGGCATAAAAATTGTCTTTATAGGGAACGACCGTACCGAGATATTTCTTCACCAAATCGGGATGATGGAGCACCGCTTCACTAAATGAGCAGAAGATAATTCCCTTTTCGGCCAATATTTCTTTAAAGGTGGTTTTTACGGATACACTATCCATAACAGCATCGACAGCCACTCCCGCCAGTTGCTTTTGTTCCTCGAGTGGAATTCCTAACCGTTCGAAGGTCTTTATCAATTCGGGGTCGACTTCATCCATACTCTGCGGACTTTTTTTCTTTTCGGGTGCAGCGTAGTAAATGATATCTTGAAAATCGATAGGCGGAATATTCAGGTGTGCCCAGGTGGGTGTTTCCATCGTCAACCAGTGACGATAAGCTTTCAACCGAAAATCGAGCAACCAATCGGGTTCATTCTTTTTTTCAGAAATCAACCTTACTACCTGTTCATTCAATCCTTTCTCGATGAATTCGGTGGGTATATCTGTCGTAAATCCGTATTTGTAATCGCTCTTGGCCAACTTGTTCAAGAGCTGATCTTGATTCGTTTCTTCCATCGAAATGTAATTTAAAACGGGTTTTCCCCGTGTTTATTTGTGAGTCTGCTTTTAAAAGTCCAAAATACTGAAAAATAATTTTTTAAAATTCTGATTTTCAAGTATATTTTTTGCTCATTTTTGATAAATAAGACTTATTCAAGTGGACTCATTTATTCTTAAACGTTTACGCAAAACAAACAAAAAGTACATTTTGTTTACTTGCATCTAAAAATGAAACGTTTTGCCTATCCGCTACAACTCTCCGAACGATGCGTGATTTATATACCTCCATCTAAAAATGCGATTTCGTTTAAAAGGCCGAGTACCCATTCTATTCTTCTTTTTTGGGAAAGAAGCGTTCGATTATATTGTCCGGTTTCAGGATCGAAGTCAGCTCTTCATAAGGAATCGTAACATCAATCGTACCCATGGAGTAGGGTGCTATTTCGTATTGGTTATACGTATAGTGCAAACCGTAATCGTCCATCCAAAAATTATTGTTCGGAGCAATGTCTTCAATATTGAAAAAACCTTTGGCAAGAAGCGAATCGGGAGAAGTCACCTGATATTTCTCCATCAACGAGCGCAAAATAATATCGGTAAGCGGTTTATAATAATCGGGAGTAAAAAGATCTTCCTCCGAAATGGTTACCAGGTCATTGAGATCGATATTGTAATACACTATTCGGTATGAACCGTGTGCCCCTCCCGTATAATCGCTATATTCCACGGCATAACTCAACAATGAATCGTTTTGAAACATGATTTTGTTGGAAATTTTCAGCTGGTAATAATACCATACCGGTGTTTTGCCCTCCGGCAACCGATTTTTGTCGGAATAATAATCGTTAGACAATGCCCGATAACCGGCAATGTAGCTTTCCAAATATTTGTCTACTGCTTGCTGCGGACTCAACGAATCGTATTGTGTATCGTTGAAAAACGTACCAACAAAAATTTGTTGCAATCGTGCCAAATCCTCAGCCGTTCTGAATTTAACGGGGTAAATAAATTTGATATCGACATCGGCATAAGGTACGGTAGTATCATTTTCTTGCACCAAAGGAATTTGCTTTGCTACTACAATCGTATCAAAGGTAAGAGCGGTTTCGGATTTTTGTCGGATATTTTTACAAGAAAAAAACATAGTTGTAATAAAAATGGCAAGCGATGCAGCCACGATATGGTTTTTGTTCATTTTAAGATTTTTTATTGTATAATTTGCTTTATTGCTCCAAGTTCAGGATAAAAAATGATTTGAATGGGCTTTTTACAACTGTCGAACATTTTTTTGGTCAGCACTTCTTTCGACCCAAATTGAACGACATCGACCTCCGTTTCTTTTATGATTTGGTTGTTGTATTCCATTTTCAGATCGGCTTTGGAAGGAATATTATACACCAACCCTTCTGTCAATTTTTTTTCCAGTTGCTGCAATTCCTTTTCTGAAAGCCGCATTTCGGGTTTAGGCGTTTTGTTCGTCAACGACAAGTAAATCGGCGCTCCCGCCAAATTGTCGGCATCCACAAGTCCTAACTTTGTCGAAAAACGGGCAATTACCTTTCTTTCGATATTCATATCATCGGGAACAAAGGTTATATCCGAAGTAAACGTTTCGGTTTCAACGGTACCCGTAAACAGTTCGGTGAGTACTTTTTCCTGCAGATTCAGCTGATCCATTACCACTTTGTAGGCTTCTCCGTCGGGTGGCATGTTTTCGGCTTCCCCGATGAGAATGTCGTTACGGCTGCGACGCAATTCGAGAATCTGTTTTGCAATCAGCTCGGCTTGTTTGGCGGTTGAACCGGCCATAAGTGTTTCCTCCGAAAAAAACCGACGAGCATCAACCGGTTGTTGGTTGGCTTTTGGAGCTTGTTCCGCCGGCACGGCAGGTTTCGTTTCAGGCATGGCATTTATCGAGCAAATCAAACCCTCTTCCGTCAAATACACAAAAGGTTCGATTGTATTGGGACGGAATTCTACCATAAACGAATGGGTTTTATCGGGAATACCTTTATTGGCAACAGCTACATTTTCCAACGAATAGACGGTTCTGTTTTCGTTTATCGGATTCTCGATACCCAAATATCGTCGTGCATACTGATAAAATTCTCCGCGTCGATAGGTCGTCTTTTTTGTTTTAAAAGTAATGACAAATGTGGTTTTCGGCAGGGAATAAACCACACCGTAATCGTTGGCCTTAACGGCATCGATACGAATGGTTTTCTGCGAAAAAACGTCGGAAAACAAAAAAACGGTGAAGAAAAATAAAAGCGCATATCTTCTTCTCATCTTGCTGTAGTTTTATATATTACCATTACATCAAATCTATATCAAATTCACCTCTTTGTGAATATCCTTTTACGATCCCGGCAATTTATGCAGGTCATCTCCGCACCAAGTCCGTACCAAGGCTGCACCATCCTCGCTCCAAGTCCGCTCAATAATCTTCATTCGAATCCTATAAATACGTTAAACTATTTTTCTATCGATGGGTTGAATGGGATGTTTTGTTCCCTGCTTAGGAGCGAGGATGAAGCGGCCTTGGTACATCGCTATCAATATGCCGATTGGAACTGTTCCAAAAACCGCACATCGTTTTCGGAAAACATCCGCAGATCTTTTATCTGATATTTCAGGTTGGTGATACGCTCGATTCCCATTCCCAAAGCGTATCCCGAGTATATTTTGCTGTCGATGCCGCAGTTGTCGAGCACATTGGGATCGACCATGCCGCAGCCCAAAATCTCTACCCATCCGGTATATTTGCAGAAAGGACAGCCTTTTCCTCCACACAAATTGCACGATATATCCATTTCGGCACTGGGTTCGGTAAACGGGAAATAGGAGGGACGCAAGCGAATGTCGGTTCCGGTGCCAAACATTTCTTTAGCAAAGAAGAGCAGCGCTTGTTTGAGGTCGGCAAACGACACGTCCTTATCGATATACAGGGCTTCTACCTGGTGGAAAAAACAATGGGTACGATACGAAATGGCTTCGTTTCGATACACTCTTCCCGGGCAAATAATGCGAATGGGAGGTTGTGTTTTTTCCATTACCCGTGTCTGTACCGATGAGGTATGGGTACGGAGCAGGATGTCGGGATTATTCCGGATAAAGAAGGTGTCCTGCATATCGCGCGCCGGATGATCTTCGGGAAAATTCAACGAAGTAAACACATGCCAGTCGTCTTCAATTTCGGGACCTTCGGCAATGGAAAAGCCCAATCTTTTGAATATGTCGCATATCTCTTCTTTCACGATAGATAGGGGATGACGCGTACCTAAAGGTATAGGATAGGCCGTTCGCGATAAGTCGAGATCGGAATAAGCCGTTTCCCTGTCTTCAAATTGTTTTTTAAGGGATTGAATTTTATCTTGTGTTTTTTGTTTCAATTCATTAAGCAACATGCCTACTTCCCTTTTCTGATCGGCCGGAATGTGGCGAAATTCATCCATCAGGGAAGGAATCAATCCCTTTTTGCTTAGATATTTAATACGGAGTGCTTCTAATTCGTCTAAAGTGGATGCCGATAAATTCTCAATTTCGGCAAGGAGTGATTTTATTTTTTCTATCATCGTGTATAAAATTCTACAGCGTAATCTTTATTTTTTACAAAAATACATTTTCCTGGGCGATTAGCCAATATTTTCGGTAAAAGATTTGCAAACATGGGGTTGAGTATCGGTTCTAAATTCGTACTTTTGTGGGAGCAAAACACCGAATAAATAGGGATGATCGAAAAAGTTCGCAGTTATATTCAAGAAAATCGATTGTTGGCTCCAGAAGATCGCGTAATTGTTGGATTTAGCGGGGGGATGGATTCCGTTACCTTGCTCGATGTACTTTTGTCGTTGGGATACAGCTGCGTGGCAGCACATTGCAATTTTCATCTTCGCGGAGAAGAATCCGAACGCGATGCCGCATTTGTGAAGCGGTGGTGTGAACATGTCGGAGTAGAACTGGTTTCGGTGGATTTCGATACCCGTCGGTACGCAACCACGCATAAAATTTCCATTGAAATGGCAGCACGCGAATTGCGATATACCTGGTTTGAAGACATACGCAAAGAACATCATGCCCAGGCTGTTGCGGTAGCACATCACCGCGATGATTTGGTGGAAACAGTGTTGCTGAATCTTATTCGTGGAACAGGCATAAGGGGGCTTACCGGCATCCCACCCAAAAACAACTTTATCGTACGACCTTTGCTGGGTGTTTCGCGCGACGAAATTGAAGTTTATGTTGAAGAGCGAAAATTGCCGTTTATTTTCGACAGCAGCAACAGCGACGATGTTTTCGTGCGAAATTTCCTGCGGTTGAACGTCATGCCTCTGCTTGAAAAAATCAATCCGTCGGTTAAAAATGCCATTTATCGCACGGCACAACATGTTGGTGAAGCAAAAAAAATCTACGATTTTTATGTGGAGACTCAAAAAAAAGCGATTTTTGTCGATAACCGTATCGATATCGACAAACTCAAAGCGACCCTCTCGCCTGCCGCTATGTTGTTCGAAATACTTTCGCCTTTGGGTTTCAATGCTTCGGTAATCGAAGATATTTGTCGACGTTTGGACAGTATACCGGGTAACGTGTTTTATTCGAATGATTATCGGTTGATCAAGGATAGAAACAAGCTTATTTTGGACAAAAATACAGATAAAAAGCCTCAACAGGAAGAATACTTGATCGATAAAGTTTCACAAGAGATTACCGATCCCATTCGTTTAAAAATCAATTTTTTATCGGGGGATATAGTTATTAACAAAGATGCCCGTTTTTTGTATGCCGATGCCGATAAACTCTCCTTTCCATTAACCCTTCGCAAATGGCAGTCGGGCGATTGGTTTGTCCCCTTTGGTATGAAGGGGAGGAAGAAGCTGAGCGATTTTTTTACCGATCGAAAATTCAGTCTTGTCGATAAAGAAAATGCCTGGGTGCTTACTTCGGGTGAAAACATGGTGTGGATTGTGGGAGAGCGCTCCGATGAGCGATTTAAAGTTACCGAATTTACTGAAAATGTTATGGTTGTAGAATTCATTAAGGATTAGTGAGGTGACTTTTCATTTTTCTGTGAAAATTTTTTCGTGTTTTCGTGCAACTTTTTCCCGATTTTTACATTATAACTATAAAGGAGTATATTTAAATAAGCCACTGAAATATGAAAGCAAGTGATTTACGCGACATTTTTGCGATAGCAACATTAACGGGATTTGCATATTTGATGCTTCGCAGTTACCGTATTCGAAAAAAGAAAGAGCGCGAATTAAAAGATTTTGCCCATTTACAACTTTTCTGACCGGCAGAATCGGCAGAAAACAATAAAGGTGATTTCAACTGTTTTTCGTGCAAAGTTTTTTCTTACCTTTGCATGTTAGAAAACGACAAATAGTTGAAATTGCTTTTTTATGCTTACACTAAAGACAATAAACGAAAATCCGGAAGAGGTAATTCGTAAACTTGCGAAAAAAAATTTCGATGCCAAAGCGCTTGTTGATCAAATCATCGAATTGGATAATGAGCGAAGAAGCACTCAGGCTGTTCTCGACAGTACATTGGCCGAAATCAATTCCCTTTCCCGCTCAATCGGGAAGTTGCTCAAAGAAGGGAAAAAAGAAGAAGCTTCGCAAATTCGAGATAAAGTAAGCAAACTGAAAGAAACATCCCGTAGTTATGACGATACCCTGAAAGAAACCGAAGAAAAAATACAAAATCTCCTGGTACTTCTTCCCAATCTTCCCCATGATTCGGTTCCCGAAGGAAAATCGGCAGAAGATAATGTGGTTGAAAAAACCGGAGGAAAAATGCCGGAACTCCCTGCCGATGCTCTTCCTCATTGGGAGTTGGCCGGAAAATATGATATTATCGATTTTGAATTGGGCGTTAAAATCACCGGTGCCGGCTTTCCGGTATACAAAGGGAAGGGAGCACAGCTGCAACGTGCACTCATCAATTTCTTTTTAGACAAGGCTCGCGAAGCCGGCTTTGAAGAAGTGCAGCCACCCTATATGGTTAACGCTGCATCGGGATTTGGAACAGGACAACTGCCCGATAAGGAAGGACAGATGTATCATGTGGAAATCGATGATCTCTATTTGATTCCTACTGCCGAAGTGCCTGTCACCAATATATATCGCGATGTAATTCTCGACGAAAAAGACCTACCCATAAAAAATACGGCATATTCGGCTTGTTTCCGTCGCGAAGCAGGTTCGTACGGAAAGGATGTACGCGGACTCAACCGCCTGCATCAGTTCGATAAAGTGGAAATTGTCTGCATTGAAAAGCCCGAAAATTCCTATGCACGTCTGCGACAGATGGTGGACCACGTACAAACATTGGTCGATGCCTTGGAATTACCGTGGCGCATTCTTCGTCTTTGTGGTGGCGATATGAGTTTTACGTCGGCTCTGACGTTCGATTTCGAAGTATTTTCTGCTGCACAGAAACGGTGGTTGGAAGTAAGTTCGGTGTCGAATTTTGAAAGTTATCAGGCCAACCGACTGAAATGCCGCTACCGCGATGCTAACCGCAAAATCCACCTTTGCCACACCCTCAACGGCAGTGCTTTGGCCTTACCCCGTATTGTAGCGGCCTTGCTCGAGAACAACCAAACGCCCCACGGTATCCTCATCCCCGGCGTATTGGTACCTTATACCGGCTTTGATCGCATCGATTAAGAAAAAGTTTGCCGGGCATACGTTGTGGTGGGCTTTTAATTGCCGACTATCTTAACGATATCGGCTTAGGAACAAACAATTCAAGTTATTTCTTTTTTACAAGATAAACCTCTTTTGTGAGGCTTTTGTTGTATCGATGACTGTCCGGTTTTTGCCAGTTGTTGTCGAAGGTTCCCAAATATTCTGCAGTTACCTCCAAATTTTCAAGTAAATCCGGTGCCGGTTTTTCGCTGACAAGAACAAAAGGCAATGCAGCATATACCGCAGAATCGTTTTTGAGATCGATAGGGGTGATACTCCTTCCTGCCTCATATACCAATTCCATTCGGATGGTTCCCTCTTCTTCCGGATAACGGAATGGGAGTCCTTGCACCTTGGGGTCGTCTCTCAACGCACTGATGCTGTGCCTGTTTTCATTGACAAACAATCGGGTGACCGGTTGGTAATAAAACAGGATGAAACTCATCATTATTAAAACGGTACCCAAAAATATCCTGTTCGGGAATATACCTTTTTTTCCGTATAATCCAATGAATAAATAGATTGCGATTGCCCAAAATACAAATGATGGAAGGATGAGATGGAAAAACAAATCTATATGGCCATCTTTTGCAAGAAAGTATATTCCGATGGGCATGATCAGCGATATGACGGCAATTAGCGTTCCGTTTATCCGCAATACAATTTTTTCCCCTTTGCTCATACCATTAACATTTTTCATGGAATACCATAAATAAAAAGCAATATTGATGGCTCCGGGAATAAGCATAGGCAACAAATATCGGGGTTTCTTTTCGGGAATCAAGGAAAGCAAAATCAGAGCCGCGAGTGTCCAGATTACGGACAGGCGGAATATATTGCGAGGTTCCGAGATTTCTTTACGAAAGTAATGGAAATAATAAAAGAGGGAAGTAACCCAAAAAAGCGCCCAAATGCCTGCTTCAGCAGGAAATTGCCAATAATACCACAGCGGCCTCACATTGTGGCTAAGCCATGCCCCCGATTCTTTAGCTGCTACAGCCGAGCCGGTTTCGGGATGGAAAGCGGCAATATAAGCCGGCCACCAGAAGGAAACGATAAGGGTAAGCAAGATCATGCCGATAAAAGGTGCGGTTTTTCCTTTCAGCGATGGTTTTTCTACGATAATAAAAGCGATGAGAAACGGCAAGAGTAAAGCATAAAAAGATACCGGTCCTTTGCTTAGGAAGGAGAGCCCCATGAAAAATCCGGCGAGCAGAAACCTTAACCATTGTTTGCCTTCCGACTTGAAAGCTCCCCATATAAAATAGATGGCACCCAGCATAAAGGCATGGCAATAGATATCCCACGTGGCATTGCGCCCCATCATTACCGGATTGTAGCAGGTGGCCAATACCAGTGCTGCCATGAATGCGAGAAAAGTTTCACCGGTAATCGTGCGAACCAGCAGGAACAAGAAAAGCACCATTATCGTTGCCGCAACACCGGCTGCCGAACGTTGTGCAGCAAGATTATGTGGAAATGCCTGTTCAATTACGGCTGCAATCCACGTGGGCAAGGGTGGTTTTTCCAAACGCAACTCCCCATTCATGGTGGGAATCAAATAATTGCCCGAGTTTACCATTTCCCGTGCCGTAACAAGGTTGCGGGATTCCATTAAATCGGCAGGAATGGCGTCATTGTGAACAAAAAAAGAAACGAAGCAAACCGATAAGATGATTAAACAGAGAACGGGTAAAGAAATTTTTGAGTCAGGATTCATCCGGTTATGAAATAGTATTGTTTTGTTTTATTCGAAAAAAATCAATTGATGGCCACATGGATTCTTGCAAGAAGGCCAAATTAATGAAAGGCAAATGTATAAATTTTTGATTTGATATCTCCATGTTTTGTGCAAAAATACAAGATCAAAGGAAAAAATGGATCGTGAGTGGTCGCAAAAATCTTTTCGTCTCAAATCGGCATTTCAAAAAGAAAAACCGTACCTTTGTCTTGTCTAAATCGTTTAAACAATTAAAATCATGGCGGAAGAAATACCTCAATTATTCGAAGACAAAAGAAAGGTTACCACTTATCGTTTACAGGAAATGAAACAGCGGGGTGAAAAAATAGCCATGCTTACCGCTTACGATTATTCGATGGCCGGTATTATCGATCAGGCCGGTATGGATGTGATCCTGGTGGGCGATTCTGCATCGAACGTGATGGCCGGCAATGTCACTACCTTGCCGATTACTCTCGACCAGATGATTTATCATGGCAAGTCGGTGATGAAAGCCGTAAAACGGGCTATGGTAGTAGTGGATATGCCTTTTGGCAGCTATCAGGGAAATCCCATCGAAGCTGTGGCTTCGGCCGTGAAAATCATGAAGGAAACGCAAGCCGATGCCGTGAAGCTGGAGGGTGGAAAAGAAGTCTTGGAGTCGGTTACCCGCATTTTGAGTGCGGGAATTCCCATCATGGGCCATCTGGGGCTGACGCCTCAATCCATCAACAAATTCGGCACATATACCGTACGGGCACGGGAAGAAGACGAAGCCAACCGATTGATTGACGACGCGCATCTGCTTCAGGAAGCGGGATGTTTTGCGCTGGTGCTGGAAAAGATTCCGGCCGAATTGGCAAAACGCGTGGCTTCTGAGCTCGAAATTCCCGTTATCGGGATCGGAGCAGGACCTTATGTCGATGGTCAGGTGTTGGTGATGCACGATATGCTGGGTATCAATAAAAATTTTTCGCCTCGTTTCTTACGTCGGTATGCCAACCTTTTCGATGATATTACCAAGGCGGTTCAGTCCTACATAAAAGACGTTAAAACTACCGATTTCCCTTCGCCGGAAGAGAGTTATTGATCTTTAGCAGCGAAGAATGTTACGTGCAGCTCACGTTGATGGAAGGGGACGATCTTGGGTGATCGTGAAATAGTCGGGAATTTCCCGCAAATAGCAGAACGTTTGATTTTCATAATCCATTTTACAACAGTAATGTACCAATCCGTTGGAAACAGTCAAGTATTTTACGCGCAAAACGCTGTTGTAACGGGCAATCTGATCAAAAACATCCCGCGTAATGGTTATTTGGGGGCTTTTATATTCCAAGATCATCAGCGGTTCCAAGCGATTATTATACACTACTGTATCACAGCGTCGCGTCATGGAGTTCAAGGTTATAGGGATTTCGTTTGCCATCAGCGAAAGGGGATATCCTTTTTTCGCAATGAGATAATGAACAAAATGTTGACGCACCCATTCTTCGGGTGTCAACGCTACATATTTACGCCGCAACTTGTCGAAAATGACAAGTCCGCTGTCGGTTTCCAAAATTTTCGCATCAAAAGGAGGTAAATTTAGTATGTAGCGATTATCTTTGTCCATAAATTGATACGATAGAAAACAAAATTAGCGTATTTATGAAAACCAAACAAGAAATTGTTGAAAATTGGCTGCCTCGCTATACCAAAAGGGCTCTGAAAGATTTTACCCCATATATCCTATTGGCAAATTTCCAGAAATATGTGGAAATATTTGCCGATCATTTTGATGTACCCATTGTCGGGCTAGACAGCAACATGCCCAATGCGTCGGCAAACGGAATTACCATTATCAATTTCGGAATGGGAAGTGCCAATGCAGCCACCATCATGGATTTGTTGAGTGCCATTACGCCACGGGCTGCACTTTTTCTGGGCAAATGCGGAGGATTGAAAAAACGAAGCGATTTGGGCGATTATATCTTGCCCATTGCTGCTATTCGGGGAGAAGGTACATCCAACGACTACTTTCCGCCCGAAGTACCTTCGTTGCCGGCTTTCAGTTTATTGCGTTCGGTTTCTTACAATATTCGCGATTTTAATCGGGAATACTGGACGGGAACGGTCTATACCACAAACCGCCGTGTTTGGGAGTATGACGACGATTTCAAAAATTATCTGCGCCGTATTCGTGTGTTGGCGGTCGATATGGAAACGGCAACCCTTTTTACCTGCGGATTTGCCAATCATATCCCCACCGGTGCTTTATTGCTTGTTTCGGACCAACCCATGATTTCTTCAGGGGTAAAAACAGAAGAAATGGATAAGATTGTTACACAACAATTTGTGGAGGAACACGTGATGATCGGCATTAAATCGCTATCGATGCTGATTCAGGAAGGCGCAAACGTAAAACATCTTCGTTTCGATTGATATAATTTATTATGGCTACAAAAGCAGTGACATTTGATTCGCTTCGCAACGATATCGTAAACCGCAATTTCAAACCTGTCTATTTGTTCATGGGGGAGGAAACGTATTTTATCGATGCATTGACCGATCTCCTGGAAGAAAACGTACTGACCGACGCAGAGAAAGATTTCAACATGATGCTATTTTATGGTGTGGATTCCGACGTAAATACCATTATATCGTCTGCAAGACGGTTTCCAATGATGGCCGAATACCAACTGGTGATGGTTAAAGAGGCACAGGAGCTGGATCATTTTGACGATTTGAATTATTATGTTCAAAAACCCGTGCCCTCTACCATCCTGGTAATTGCTTATAAACACGGTACGGTGGATAAACGGAAATCGGTAGTCAAGAATATCGAAAAAGCCGGCGTGGTTTTTGAATCGAAAAAACTGTACGAAAATCAAGTACCGGCTTTCATTAAGTCGTACTTCCAAGTTCGGGGGATTGGTATTGATGAAAAATCGGCACAAATGCTCACCGATTTTGTGGGGAATGATCTGAGTAAACTCATCAGGGAACTCGAAAAACTGGAAATCTCCCTCCCGGAAACACAAAAACGGATTACGGAGGAGCTGGTCGAAAAAAATGTAGGGATCAGTAAAGATTTCAACAATTTCGAATTGTTGAAGGCGATTACCGAGAAAGATACGTTAAGTGCCAACCGGATTGTCAATTATTTCGATAAAAACCCGAAAAATAATCCTATACAGGTAACCCTGTCGGTATTGTTTAATTTTTTTGGTAATCTGCTCGAGTGTTATTGGCTTCCCAACAAATCGGAACAACATATCATGAAAGCGCTGGAGTTGCGATCGGCCTATTTTGTTCGCCCATACCTGACTGCTTTGAAATATTATAATGCCAATAAAGTCATGGAAATTATTTCTCTTTTACGGACTTACGATGCCAAATCCAAAGGAATCGATAATGTTTCGGCTGCGCCGGGTGAATTGCTCAAAGAATTGGTTTACAAAATAATGCATTAACCCTTTCTTTTTTTCTTCTTTCTACACCATTTGATTTTCTGTAGTAAATATCTACAGCGTTATCCCTTTATATACTTCAGAAAAACAGGCTTTACCACAAAAAGTATATCAATTGTGCAGATAACTTTACCACAAGTTGTTTGCCGAGATTGTATCAACACAATAAGTCGCCGAGAATTGAATAATTGAAATTGTTTTCCGGATAAGATCCAAATAATGCAAAGAGAAAGAAAACACGTTGCAATAACAAATCCTTCATATTTTAATATATTTATTCCTTATACATATGTAAATAATATACATATATTATACAATCCGTATCATTCAGAATAATATTTACTCCAATTGTATACACTAATAGTTTACAATTATATCCTTATAATTTAATATTGTTTCGTTGTATATTTATGTAAATTTCCAATTTTAACTGTTTGATTTTATGTGTTTGATTTTATATTATTACCATAATATCATGCATTTATATATAATTTCTAAAGTATTGCATCGTATTTTAAAGGCATCTTTTCCGTGTAGTTGGGGAGCTTGTTAAAATCCCGCTCTATCATTTATTTACTAGATTAAATATCAATTTTATAATGGGAAAATATAAAACGTTGTTTTAATCCTGTCCGTATCATTACAACTGTATCGATACATATGTATAATATATAAATGTATATTTAGAGTTCCATTTGTTATTTACAAATATAAATTGGCATTATTTTCAAATGTGAATTATCTTTTTTACATTTGTATTTCACAAGTATATATTTCATTGGTTACAATCATTAAATTATACGGCAATGAAAGATCGAATCAGGCAAATCATGGAACACGAAAATCTGACGCCGGCAAAATTTGCGGACAAATTGCAAATCAGTCGAGCTGTTATCTCCCATATCCTCAATGGAAGAAATAATCCGAGTCTTGATGTCGTCTTAAAAATTCTTTCTCAAATGGATTACATTAATCCCGAATGGTTGTTAACCGGCAAAGGTTCGATGTATATTAAAGGAAAAGATGAAAAGTCGTCAATCGGAGAACCCGATTTATTTCGTCAGAATGATGTAAATGCAACCCATGATACACGACAGAACGAAGAACTCACGGAGAGTGCAGCCAAGTCGACATTTTCCGATGAACAACAAACTGTAAATAAAGCAATTACAGCACATTTAAGACCGGAGAAAAAAATCGACCGAATAATTATTTATTACGATGATAATACGTATGAGACCTTTATTCCGGATAAAATGAAAAATTAAACGTTTTCTTTTTCGTACCTTTGCCAAAATTATAGGTAATGGTAGTGCATCCGTGCACCCTTTGTCCAATTTTATACTTTTCGCATTCGAAATGAAAAAAATGCTCGATTTTCTTGTTCGTTCAAATGAACAATTGAATTCTCGGAATCATTTGCTCAAGGTTTCGCCATCGACAGGCGAAAAACTCCCCCCTATGTATCCCGGACAGTTTGTACAGATTCGCGTGGAAGACTCGCCTTCCACCTTTCTGAGAAGACCCATTTCTATCCATTTCGTCGACGAAAAAGCAAACGAAATGTGGTTACTGGTGCAGAAAATCGGTGAAGGAACCCAAAAGATTTGTGCAAAGAAAGAAGGCAGTTTGCTGAATATGATATTTCCGCTCGGAAAATCCTTTTCCATACCGGATGATACGGAAACAAAAACGGTGTTGATTGGTGGTGGCGTAGGTACGGCACCTATGCTTTTTTTAGGAAGGGTATTAAAAGAAAGCGGGTTTTCTCCCGATTTTTTGTTGGGCGGACGTTCGGAAAATGATCTCTTGCAAATCAACGAGTTCGAAAAATACGGAACCGTTTATTGCACTACTGAAGATGGAACCAAAGGTGAAAAAGGACTGGTAACGCATCATTCCGTGCTGCAAAAAAAGAAATACGATTTCATTTACACTTGCGGACCGCAGCCCATGATGATGGCGGTTGCGCGATATGCTCATGAAAACAACATAACATGCGAAGTATCACTCGAAAACCTTATGGCTTGCGGGTTTGGTGCCTGTTTGTGTTGCACCGAAAAAACGAAAAACGGAAATGTTTGCACGTGCACCGAAGGCCCCGTTTTTAATATAAAAGAACTCACATGGATAGACTGAAAGTAACCATAGGAAACCTGGAACTTAAAAATCCTGTCACAACTGCTTCGGGAACATTCGGATACGGCAGAGAATATGCCGATTTTATGGATTTGGATCGTTTGGGCGGTATTTTCGTTAAAGGAACTACCTTAGAACCGCGCGAAGGCAACGATTATCCGCGTATGGCAGAAACCGCGTCGGGAATGTTAAACGCAGTGGGATTACAAAACAAAGGGGTTGATTACTTTGTGACACATATTTATCCCGAAATAAAGCATTATGACACTGCTATAATCGTCAATGTTTCCGGTTCGACGATAGAAGACTATGCAGCGTGTGCCGAAAAACTCATCGATCTCGAAAAGATTCCGGCTATTGAACTCAATATCTCGTGTCCGAATGTGAAGGAAGGAGGAATGGCTTTTGGTACATCAGCCGCTTCGGCTGCCCGGGTAACCCAAGCGGTGCGCAAGGTGTATCCTAAAACACTCATCGTGAAACTATCACCCAACGTTACCGATATTACCGAAATAGCCAGAGCGGCAGAAGCCGAAGGAGCCGATGCCGTTTCGCTCGTCAATACGTTTTTGGGAATGGCAATCGATGCCGAGTCACGAAAGCCCCTTCTTTCAACCGTAACCGGCGGATTGTCGGGGCCCTGCATCAAACCTATTGCCCTGCGCATGGTATGGCAGGTATATCATGCCGTTAATATCCCTGTTATCGGCATGGGCGGCATTTCAAACTGGAAAGACGCCGTAGAATTCATGCTGGCCGGTGCAACGGCCGTTCAAATAGGCACATACAATTTCATTGACCCCACGGTTTCGATACAGGTTATTGAGGGTATCAAAAACTATTTGAACAGACATAACCTACACACGGTTTCCGAACTCATCGGGAAACTCGAAATATAATTTTATTTTCTTTTATTTGCATACGTATTCCGCCTAATACGTATATGAAATAGTTTTTTATTTTATTTAGTCATTTTGAAATTAATAATAAGAATATTTTGACAAAATGAGAAATTAATTTATCTTTGTTGTTTCTATTTGATTTTTTGAGAAAAGTAAATAAGTTTAAAGGAATTATGTCGAAACTGCTCATACCGAAAGGTTATAAACCGATTTTGAATCTTAATCAAACGGAACTGGGAATAAAAAACATTAAAGATTTTTTCCAGCAGAACCTTTCATCGGAATTACGTTTGCGAAGGGTGACTGCACCGTTGTTTGTGGAATGTGGCACAGGAATAAATGATGATCTCAACGGCAGTGAACGGCCCGTGAGTTTCCCCATTAAAGATATGGACGACAAAAAGGCCGAAATTGTTCATTCGCTTGCCAAGTGGAAACGGCTGATTCTTGCCGAATATAAAATTGAGGAAGGATTCGGTATTTATACCGATATGAATGCCATTCGTGCCGATGAAGAGCTGGATAATCTGCATTCGCTTTATGTGGATCAATGGGATTGGGAATTGGTGATCAACGAAAAAGACCGCAATATTGCTTTTCTCAAACAGATTGTTTGCCGCATTTATGCAGCCATGCTGCGCACCGAATATATGGTTTTTGAACTTTTTCCGGAAATAAAACCCCAATTACCTCGCGAAATCAAATTTATCCATGCCGAAGAATTACTGCAAATGTATCCCGATAAAGATGCAAAAGAACGTGAAGACGCCATTACTAAAGAATTCGGTGCAGTGTTTATTATCGGCATTGGTGCGGATTTGTCGAATGGAGAGCCACACGATGGACGTGCTCCGGATTACGACGATTGGATTACCATGAACGAAGAAGGTTATCAGGGTTTAAACGGCGATTTGTTGCTTTGGAATCCGGTTTTGCAACACGCCATGGAACTCTCATCTATGGGAATTCGCGTAAATTCCGAATCATTAAAACAACAATTAAAGGCCAAAAACCAGGAAAACCGATTGTCGTTGTATTTTCATCGGCGGTTATTAAACGGCGAATTGCCACAAACCATCGGCGGAGGGATAGGACAATCGCGTTTATGTATGTACTATTTACGCAAAGCACATATCGGCGAAATTCAGGCCAGTCTATGGCCTAAAGAAATACGGCAAGAAGCAAAAGAAAGTGGAATTTTTCTGATTTAGGCGGCTTTTCATGTTAAAAAATCGTTAAAAAACACCCTCGCCACGGCAGCATAAAGGGAGAATGCTCGCTTCATGCTCGCTCTATAGCAAGGACAAAACCCCCGAATTATGTCGGTTCAGTGTAAAACCAACCTGAATATTAACATCAAAAAATGCAAAATCGAAGAGCGGACTTGGAGCGAGGAAGGTGCAGCCTTGGTACGGACTTGGTGCGGGCAAGGTGGTGAACATATTTTTATAATAAATTGTATCGCCGTCCTTGAATGTCATAAAAAAGAAAAAGAAGGCAAAAAAAAGAGAAAAGAGGGATAAGTTGGCGTTTTTTTATAATTTAGTGGACTAAAAAGAAAAAAGATGAACGTAGTAATTGAACAAAGCTGGAAAGAACGATTGGAAAACGAATTTGAAAAACCTTATTTTAAGCAGGTGACCGATTTTGTTCGTGAGGAATATCGCACAAAAACCATTTATCCTCCGGCTAAACTCATTTTCAATGCTTTCGATCAATGTCCGTTTGACAAAGTGAAAGTGGTTATCGTAGGGCAAGATCCTTATCACGCACCCGGTCAGGCTCATGGGTTGTGTTTTTCGGTGAACGACGGAGTAGAAATTCCACCTTCATTACTCAACATTTACAAAGAAATCCATAACGATTTGGGTAAACCCATTCCGAAATCGGGGAATCTAGAGCGTTGGTGCAAACAGGGCGTATTCTTGTTGAATGCCATTCTTACCGTTCAGGCACATCGGGCATGTTCGCATCAGGGAAAAGGATGGGAAGAATTTACCGATGCCGTGATACGTCTTTTGGCAAACGAACGCGAACATCTGGTATTTCTCCTTTGGGGAGCATACGCGCAGCGAAAAGGTGAAAATATTGATGCGAATAAGCATCTCATCCTAAAATCTCCCCATCCTTCGCCGCTTTCTGCCAATCGGGGATTTTTCGGGAATAAGCATTTCAGCAAAACGAATGAATATTTAATTGCGCACGGAAAAACCCCCATCGACTGGTAGAAGTGATTGGTGCTTATGCCATTGCCGTGATCGACAAAGAAAAACCCCAATGTAATATATTGCGGTCGTCAAGGGTTACGATAAAATTTCTTCTATCGTTATGTAATCGCCGACACGACCCGTCATTTTTTCGGCTTCGGTGTTCACGGGTAATGTTTTTTTCCCGGGTCTCCAATTCGCCGGACATACCTCTCCGGTCTTGGTTGCATGTTGCCATGCCTGTATCTGTCTCAAAAATTCGTTTACATTTCTTCCCACCGCATCTGCCTGAACTTCCTGAGCCACACAAATCCCGTCAGGGTTAAACAAAAAACGCCCTCTGAGAGCCACCCCGTCTTCTTCAACCAGTACTCCGAAAGCACGACTGACCTCTTGATTGGCATCGGAAGCTATGGTTAATTTCAAATCTTTCAAGAGAGGTTCCGTTTCCACAAACCGTTTGTGAGAGTACTTCGAATCTACCGATACGGCTAAGATTTCGGTATTCAGTTTTTGAAATTCGTCATACTTGGCATTCATAGCCGCTATTTCGGTAGGGCAAACAAAAGTAAAGTCGGCAGGATAAAAGCAGATTACCGTCCATTTCCCTTTATAATCGTCGCTCGAAACCGTTTTAAAATGTCCTGTTTTTGCGTCGTACGCATCCATTGTGAAAGTTGGCATTATTTGCCGGACCATAGTTGAACTCATATTCGTTTCCTCCGTTTGTTGAATGTTTGAAATTTCTGTTGATTGAAGTTGAATTTTTTTTCTTGGTTTTATACCTGCATCACATCCCATAATAAATTCCTCCTATAAAATTATTGTTACATTTTGATTTTCTTGATGATATTGAACAACCTCACATCATAATCGAAGATTTGCCTTTTTATAGTTATATAACGCCGGAACATTGATTAATGTTCGGGCTAATTAGCCTTTAATAAAAAACATAAATCTTCATTTCACTTTATTTTTCTCTTTGATATGGCCAGGCGACAATCCCACCTTCCAATATTTTTACATTTCGGTAACCGTATGCTTGAAGTACACGGGCAGCTTCATAACCGCGCAATGAGATTTTGCACCAGGCAATGATTTCGGTATTTTTATCCTCCGGCAATTCGTTGAGCCGTTTGCGCAGTTGCCCGAGAGGGATCAGTTTTTCGCCAATACCCAGGCGCATTTCTTCATATTCGTCCGGATTACGAACATCAATCAAAACCATCGGATCTTTATTTTTTGATTTCTCCCTTAATTCTTTGGCCGATATTCCTTTAAAAAGACCCTTTAATTTATTTTGCATCACGTGAGCCGTGGCAATACTGTGATCGATGGCCAACGAATAGGGAGGAGCATAAGGTAAGTCGGCATTGACCATATCGTCAACCGTCAAATGGTTTTTTATCGCCATTGCCCAAATGGCTACCTGTTTACTAACCTCGCCCGGCCCTATGACTTGAGCGCCCAATATGTTGCTGTTGGTTTTGTTTACCACTAATTTCGTAATGAGTAATTTTCCTTGCATAAATCCGGGCTTATCGAGACTAGCATTGACTACGGTTTCGATAGTATCAAATCCCTGTTGCAGGGCGTTTTGTTCAGATAATCCGGTTGATCCGACACCATAATCAAAAACCTTGCATATTCCCGTTTGGATTGTCCCCGGGAATTTGGCTACATTACCCATAATCACATTCTCTCCGACTACCCGACCTTCCAGATTGGCTAAATCACCATAGGGAGCATGAACAGATTTCCCTGTGATCAGATTTGGAATTTCAACGCAATCGCCTGCCGCATAAATATCCGGATCGTTGGTTTGCATGTATTCATTCACCTTAATACCTCCGGTATGGCCAATTTCAATTCCGGCATTCTTCGCAAGCTTTGTATTGGGAGATACCCCAATTGCAACAACCGCTAATTCGCAAGGAATTTCTGTTCCGTTTTGCAGTTTTACGGCGGTAAGTTTCCCATTTTCGCCTAAAAATGCGGTTACTCCATTTTTCAGGATAACGTTGGCTTTGGTTTGTAAATATTTTTCGACCAGACGCGCCATCTGTTTATCGAGGAATGTGAGCAATTGTGGCAACAGTTCGATGATGGTAATTTCGATTCCGGCTAAGTGAAGAGCTTCACACGTTTCTATTCCAATTAATCCTCCACCAACCACAACCGCTTTTTTTATTTTTCCTTCGTCGCGAATCTTTCGCAAATAATCGGCATCCGACAATGACTGAAGGGTTGTTACTCCTTCCAGATCAATTCCTTCTACAGGTGGTTTGCGGGCAGAAGATCCGGTAGTTATGACAAGTTTATCATAAGTGTCGCTGCCTTTTTCTCCGGTAAGCAGATTAGTAAATTCAATGCGTTTGTTTTTTCGATCGATTGCAGTAACTTCCGTATTGACGACGGCATTGATATTTTTTGCATTGAGAAAGAATTTGGAGTCTCTTACTACACCTGCGGGAGAACATAACAGTTGATTGCGGTCGTTAAAAAATCCACCGATGTAATAAGGATAGCCACACGAGGCCATGGAAAGATCAGAAGCTTTCTGATAAATAGTAATCGTAGCATTTTCATCCAGTCTGCGGGCTCTTGAAGCAGCTTTTGGCCCTGCTGCCGACCCTCCGATTACGATAATTTTTTTTGAATTCATTTGCATTAATTTTTTCGAAGAGGTTAGTATTATGAAGTTTTTTTCGTATGTTTTTTGACCAAGTTAATTTATTATTGTTGAATTAGGCCTTTGTTTTTAACTGATCCAGGAGAGCATCTGTTAAATTTGAAAAAGCTGTTTTTACTTCATCATCGTCGAATAAAATATCGAGTTTACCTTCGTCACAGCTTTGACAAATATTTTCGTTGATCGGTATTTGGGCAATGAGAGGCACATTGAATATTTTCGATAATTTTTCTCCTCCTCCCCGTCCAAACAAAAAATATTTTTCCTCAGGATGTTTGGATGGAGTAAACCATGCCATATTTTCCACAATTCCCAATACGGGAACACCCACCCGTTCATTTTTAAACATGCTGATCGTTTTTTGGACATCATCCAGCGCCACTAGCTGAGGGGTAGTAACAATGATTGTACCGGTGATTTCAAATTGCTGAAGAAAAGTAAGATGAATATCTCCTGTTCCGGGAGGGGTATCGATAATCAAAAAATCCAATTCACCCCAATGCGTATCGTTCATAAGTTGTTTTATAGCATTGGAAGCCATTGGTCCTCTCCATAATACTGCTTGCATCGGATCGATAAGAAATCCCAGTGAATTGACTTTAATCCCAAATCGGATGAAAGGTTCAATTTTAGTTTTCCCGTCTAATTCAATGGTTACAGGACGTTCGTCTTTCAAATTAAATAAAGTAGGAACTGAAGGTCCGTATATATCGGCATCCATTAGACCTACCGAATATCCTTTCTTTGCCAGAGATAGTGCAATACCTGCGGCTACCGTCGATTTTCCGACTCCGCCTTTACCGGAAGAAACCATTATCATGTTCTTAATGGAGGGAATCATTATTTTTTCAAAAGGGCTTTTATTGAGTGCTTTTAGTTGTTCCATCGTTGTTTTGTTTGTTACATTATTGTTTTGTTGTTCACCACTTGTTGGTAAATGGCATATATTTCTTTTGCAGCTTGTGTTTCGGGAGCCCATTCGACAATACTTTTGCATTGGAGCATGGCTTCGACGATTTGGGGTTCAAAAGAGATTTTACCGATCACGGGAAGTCCCATTTCGGAGCACCAGACAAGAATTTCGTCTGTCATATTTTCGTTCAGATCATATTTGTTGACAACGATATAAGTGGGTATGTTAAACCCTTTCGTCAAATCTACAATGCGTTTCAAATCGTGAAATCCCGAACGAGTGGGTTCTGTTACTACGATCACTTTGTTTACTCCTGTAAGCGTGGAAATAACCGGGCAGCCTGTGCCGGGAGGACCATCAATAATAATAATTTCCCGGCCGGTTTCTTTGGCCGTATTACGGGCTTGCTCGCGCACCATGTTGACAAGTTTTCCCGAATTTTCTTCTCCGGGTGCCAATCGGGCATGGATCATTTTTCCGTTACGATAGTTACCTATATACCAGGAACTTTTATCGGATGGAATCATGGTAATAGATTGCGATGGACAAACCCGCGAACAAAGCTTACACCCATCACAGGCTGTTTCGGAAATAGTTACACGTCCGTTTACATAAGTAATGGCATCGAATCGGCAATAGTCGATGCATATTCCACATTGATTACAGGAACTGTAATCGATCATTGCTTTGTGTCCCGTTAAAAATTTTTCTTCGATATAATTTTCAGGCTGTAAGATCAAATACAGATTGGCAGTATCTACATCGCAATCGGCAACGACAATCTGATGGTTAATGGTAGCGAGGGCGGCACTCAGACTTGTTTTTCCTGTTCCACCTTTTCCACTGAGGATTGCAATTTCCATCATGACCAAAGCGTTTTAACTATTTTGTTCAGTAAATCCATAAAAATTTTTTGATATGTCGGATTTTCCTTTGCCAGTATCTTACCCTCCGAATATATACGGGCAATGTCTTTATCAAATGGAACTTCGAGCAGCAAGGGAATCTTGTTTTCGTCTAACCATTGATAAACAGCCCGATTGCCAAGCCCCGATTTGTTAACAATTACACCGAAAGGTTTTTGAAGCTGTTGAACGGTACTCACGGAGAGTTCCAAGTCATGTAATCCAAACGGTGTAGGCTCTGTAACTAAAATGATAAAATCGGCTTGTTCCGCTGTTGTAATGAATGGACAAGAAATACCCGGAGGAGCATCCAGCAATATCAGATGTTGAGAATCGGCTGCCTTTATGGCTTTTTTGATAACGGAAACAGGTGAATGCTCTCCAACCTCCAAACGACTTTCGATAATATAAGAGGAGTTTCCGACAAGACTGATTTTTACAGTCCCTATTGTTTTTTCTTGTTCAATAATGGCTCCGTATTCACAGGCGTAAGAACAAGCTCCACAATCGTGGCATAGGTCCGGCAATACCTTTATGAAGCGACTTTCCGGTAAAAACAGAATTGCATTATAGTTGCAGTATTCGGCACATTTTCCGCAAAAAGTACATGCTCCCACATTAATATACGGAATGTGCTGTACGACTTTCTCTACTGATTGTTCTTCTCCTCTGAGAAATTCACTTACATTCGGTTCTTCGGCGTCGCAATCAATCAGCGTAGTCGGCATTCCGGAATGTTGCGCCGTCCAAAAAAGATTGGTCGAGACAAACGTTTTCCCTGTGCCCCCCTTCCCGCTGGCTATGGCAATTTTCATTTTCAAATATGTTTCGCGCAACTACAAATTGTCCCTTCTCTACACCTAAAATATCGGCTATGACATCACATTTTACCATGAGAAGAAAGTAGATTTTTTTGCTTGATTCATGCAGTAAACTTTCCAAATTTCCTTGTCCTTTCGAGATGACAATATCGGCCCGTGAAAAAAGGTCTTTAAACTCTTCCGAACAATGCGACAGCATGGTAGAAGGAGCATCGTATCCGTTTTCTATTACGTGAGCTACGTCATTCATTTGCACATAATTCGCATCTTCCGGTGTTACGTCATTGATAATCGGAGCCCCTCGAACAGCATACCACAAATCGGGATGGTGAATGGTTTCGATAAATAGTTTGTCAAATACGATTTCCCCTGCGTTATCCCCAATATACAACACCGATTTTGCTTCAGACAACGATTGTTTTAAATCTTTTGAATGATCGATGGCAAAATCGGAAGTCAGTACTTTCCCGATGGTTTCATCCAAATCAAAATGTTGCGGAATGCCATAGTCTATAATATTTCCTGCAATGGCCAGTTTCAATGCCGTGACGAAAGGATCTGCCGATGAGGCGACTGTCTTTTTCAAATCGGCATACCTACTTAAAACCATATCGTTGCTTTGACGTTTGACCAATTTATACGGATCGTCGTTGCCACTATATTTTTTGAAAAGAAGGTGCACCTCTCGCGACAAATGAGGAACGGAAAAACTGTTTTCGCCTGTATTGAATAATCCAAACAATTCGCCGGCAAAATGGTTTTTTTCTTCGGCCGAGAGGGACGTCTTTTCGATTAAATTTTCAAAATGCCGGGCAAAGCAAAAATAACATCGATAATCTGATCTCATCATTTCCCATTTAGTGATCGCAAGTGTTGACTCCGGTAACCAATGATTGTTCCATCCAATCGGAGACCAGTTCGGTAGGACTTTTTTGCTGAGCTCCCATATATACCCTGATATGTTGTTGTCGAAATAAATTGATCGCTTTTTGCCCTATTCCGGAAGCAATAATATCGGTAACCCCTTTTTCTGCAAGCCAAGCAGGGAGCAATCCCGGTTCGTGTGGAGGCGGAGTAACCAAGCTTTCTTTTATAATCGAACCATTTTCGACTTCAACAAAAGCAAATTGTTGGCAATGACCAAAATGTTGACATAAAATTCCATTTTCTAATGGAATAGCAAATACATGTTTCATTTGTAGAATTCTTGATTTTATAATTATTTATTCAAAATATATTGGACTTATAAAAAGGTTGTACGTTTTGTCATACAACCTTTTACAAAATTCATCGATTTCGGCCCAGGTGAGGACCTCGTCCTCGTCCTAATCCTAAACCATTTCCTCTGCCTAATCCGCGCCCCATCCCATAACCGAGCTGCCGACCGCGGCCGAAAAAAGATTCTTCATTGGAATTGTTTTCCATACGACTCTGCAAAATTTCTTCATCCGTTTTACCTTTGTTTTGAGGATTGCAACGGCCTAATCCTCTTCCTGTTCTTGGACCTTCTCCAAGAGGTCCTCTTCTGTTTAATCCCGGCATAATTTACCTCCTTTTTTAATTATTGTTATTATTTTATCTCCGCTTTTCAAGCGTTTCTTTTGTCCTTCTCCACCACCACTATTTCGGCGTTTTCCCATACCTGTTCCCAACAAATTTACTTTTTCATCTTCAGGCAAGATGTTGCATTTTCCGATTTTTCGGCCGGTTCCGGGACCTTGTCCCTCCGGCCCTGTTCCATCGAGTTTTGGCATTTCATGATTGTTTTTTCAATTCTTGTATAATTTCTGCAATGGTTTTATCGTGTTCACGCTGCATTTCTATATTCAAGCTCTCCAACAATGATCTTATTTTTAATCCAAATTCGCCGGAAATCACTTTTTCAACTTTTTTTGATCCGATAAATTGAACTGCTGCAGGACCAGCTCCTTCAGTAACTTCTTTGGCAGGATTGACAATGAAATCAGTTTTACCGGTTTCGGTATCATAAAAAACAAAATAAGAACATCTACCAAAGTGAGCATCCATGTTTGAATTAAGGGAATTCCCTTCTGACGTAATAGCTATTTTCATATACTTTCTTTTAAAATTGAACAGTGTATCCACTGAAAAATTGAGTTAATCTGTCTTCCAACATATTTTTTAATTGACCAAAAACTCGATCTCTGGTACAATGCCCCGTAATGAACATGGATGAAGGATAATGCACATTCAGATAATTGGCGATTTCAGCGATGTTCTCTTCCGTTTCGTAATCGACACCGTTTTTTGAATCGAGTAAATGAAACCCTCCCATCACCCATTGTATAGGGAATTCAAGTTTTTCTTTTACTGTTTCAAGTATGTTCAATAAACCTTTATGTGCACATCCCGTGAATACAAAAAGTCTTTCGTTGTTGGTAAGGGTAAATATCAATTCGTGCGAAAAATCATCGGGGATGATTTCATGATTTTTACCCTCACAAAACAGCGTTTGGTTGGCCATAGGCTGTTTAAATCTGGTTGAAATATTCACAAAAATACTAATTTCATCATCGATCCGGTATTCCTTCTCAATCGGTATCAATCTATGTTGATAAGGCGAAAAATCAAAATCCAAACCAATGGTATGAAATCCGTTCCTTTTGGAATAAAAAGAACAATGCATCACATTTGGCGAAACGATTATTTTGGCACGGGTGTTTATTTTCAGAAAATGGGGTAATCCTCCCATGTGGTCGTTGTGCCCATGAGAAATGAATACGTAATCTACCGGGGCAAGATCGATATTCAATTTCGAAGCATTTTGCAGAAATAAATCCGATCCGCCCGTATCGAGTAAAATCCTGTGTCTTTCGGTTTCAAGATAAATCGATAAACCGTGCTCTGTTTCAATATCGGGGAATCCTTTTCTATTATCGGATAAAACAACGGCTTTCATAATGAATTTATTGCTCGTTATTTATGGGAATTAATTCCTCATCACCACCACTTCTGCAATGTTTGCAAGCGGTATGATTTTCAAGACCATCAATCAATTTGTAGCACTTTCTGCAACGATACCATTTCCGGCCAAAATCCACATTTCCTCCTTCGATTACAATCATTTTACCTTCCACGAAAGCTTCAGCAATGGTTTTGCGCGCATTTTCATAAATGCGGGTCAGGGTAGGACGCGATACATTCATCTTTTCTGCAGCTTGCTCTTGTAACATCCCCTCATAGTCAAGCAACCTGATGGCTTCATACTCATCGTATTGGAGAACTATCTCTTCGAGTTCCGACCGAGGTATGCCAAAAGGCTTAAATCCAACCATTAAGGGTGGAGAAAGTATTTTTCGACACTGTTTAGGACGAGACATATTTATTTACTTATAATTGAAATACCATACAATAACTTTGCAAATATACGACTTATTTTGAACAAATGTTCATATCATGAAAATATTTCTATTCTTTTCGGCATATTTTTGCACTATTAGCCGAATAAAAATCCAAGTTTTCATAAACAACCTTGTAAGACTTGACACATATTAATTAAAAGTTGAACGAATTATTGTTATTAAAAAAGGTCCGAAAATGTTTGTAGAGGTTTAAAAATTACCTAACTTTGCACGCACAAAAAATACGACAACAGGGGTTGTCTGTTTTTCGATTAAATAAAAATAGTGTTGCGCCCGGATGGCGGAATTGGCAGACGCGCTAGTTTCAGGGACTAGTGTTGGCAACAACATGCAGGTTCAAGTCCTGTTCCGGGCACCTTGTTTGCGCAGGTGGTGAAATTGGTATACACGCTACTTTGAGGGGGTAGTGCCGGTAACGGCGTGTGAGTTCGAGTCTCATCCTGCGCACTTTTATCCAATAGGTATTCTGCAATCAGTGTACCTCTTTTTTTAAGCACAAAAATCAATAATCAATTCGATACATAGGAATGCCGATACCTCATATCCTTTTTGAATTCATGATGAAAAACGACAAATAATCGGGAATAACAGCTAAAAAGAACAACAACTCAAGAAGTAATTTATGAAGATTCTTTCTGCCGGACAAATCCGGGAAATAGACGCAAAAACCATTCATTATGAAGGGATTTCATCACTCGAATTAATGAAACATGCAGCCGGTGCCTTTTACGATTGGTTTACCAAAAAATATACCGACAAAAACGACGCTATCCTCATTTTGTCGGGGGTAGGCAACAACGGCGGCGATGGGTTGATGGTTGCCCGTCTGCTCCACAAAGCCGGTTATCGCGTTCAGGCATGTGTTGTTGAATATAGCGAGAATTACACCGAAGACTGCGCACATAATGTACGCCGCGTAAAAGCGGAGAACATCCCTTTTAAACGGATTACGAAGGAGAAAGAGATTCCGAATTTTTCGGAATACGATATACTGATCGATGCACTTTTCGGAACCGGTTTATCGCGAGAAATTACGGGTATTGCTGCCGAAGTGATAAAAAAAATGAACGAAAGCGGCAAAACCATTGTCAGCATCGATGTTCCCGGCGGGTTGTTTCCCGATAAAAAAACCACATTTGCTGTTGAAGCAGACGAGACGGTTACTTTTCAAATTCCTAAACTTGCGTTGTATTTACCCGATAATTATCGTTTTGTGGGCAACGTGACGATTGTAAATATCGGTTTAAGCGAAAAAGCGATTGCGGAAGCTTCCACCAACCGGTACCTCATCGAAAAGAAAGATATCCGGGAACTTTTAAAACCCTTATCCAAATTTGCACACAAAGGCACACAAGGTCATGCACTCATTATTGGCGGCAGCTTAGGAAAGACAGGCACAGTATGTTTGGCTTCTAAAGCGGCATTGAAAACCGGCTGTGGTTTGGTCTCGGCTTATTTGCCCAAATGCGGCACGCCGGTTATTCAGACCCATTTTCCCGAAGCGATGGCAATAGAGGATGACAATAGTGCTTTCATTACCCATATTGATTATGACATCAGCCCCAATGCAATCGGTATCGGCATCGGCATGGGAAAACGGGAGGAAACGCAACACGCGTTTTACCGGTTTTTGCAGAAAAATGCGTTGCCGATGGTTATCGATGCCGACGGCCTGAATATTTTATCGTTACATCCCGAATGGCTCGATCTTTTGCCTCCAAAAACCATCCTAACCCCGCATCCCAAAGAACTTTCGAGGTTGATAGGAGAATGGAGCGACGACTATGAAAAAATAGAGAAAGCAACTGCATTCGCACAAAAATATCGACTCATTGTCATCATAAAAGGCGCTTATTCGTTGATCATCGATTCCGATAATTTATATGTGAACGATTCGGGGACACCCGCTCTGGCTACTGCAGGAAGCGGCGATGTGCTGACCGGAATAATTGCTTCCTTGTTGGCTCAGGGTTACGAACCCGGCCATGCAGCAAGAGTAGGGGTTTATCTTCACGGTTTAACGGCAAATCTAACGCAACAAACCATTCATCCGCGCAGTTTCGTCGCATCGGATATCATCGACAATATTGGGAATGCCTATTTTACTATTGAAAATGGAATGATTAAAAAATAAGGCATTTATACAAAATTCTCCGCTTTTTCGTGAACATGTGACCCCATCAAGCGTTAAATCAATGATATCATAAAAAATGCAAAGGGGAGGAGAGTTATGAAGAATTTAAATGCCAAGGCCGTTTTAATTGTTGCCATAACCATTCTGCAAATGAGTACGTTTGCAACGTATGCACAGTATTTTGGGCGGAACAAACCCGGTTACAAGAAATTTAAATTTGAAGTGGTTCGATCACCTCACTTCGAAATTCATCATTACCTGAAAAACGATACGATGATCAACTATTTTACCGGTTGGGCTGAAGAATGGTACACTATGCATCAACGCATATTTAAAGATACTTTCCGGATAAAAAATCCCATTATTCTTTATTCGCATCATGCCGATTTTCAGCAAACCAACGCCATCAGCAGCATTATTAGCGAAGGAACGGGAGGGGTTACGGAGAGTTTGAAACAGCGGGTTATAATGCCTTTTGCGCCTACCTTGTACCAAACCGACCATGTACTTGGTCATGAATTGGTACATGCTTTTCAGTATAACAAATTGTTGCACAACGATTCCGTTAATTATTCGATCAATAATCTGCCTTTATGGATGGTGGAAGGAATGGCCGAATACCTCTCGATCGGCAGTGTCGATCCCAACACCTCCATGTGGATGAGAGATGCTATTCTCAATAAAAAATTTCCCACGATAGACGATTTGGCCAATCCGTCGGAATATTTTCCTTACCGGTATGGGCAGGCGTTATGGGCATTTATCGGGAAAACCTGGGGAGACACCATCATTATGCCTCTTTTTGAGCAAACAGCCTTATTGGGATTGGACGCTGCCATCGATAGTGTGTTCCATTTCAATACGAAAACGTTATCCGGCATGTGGGTATCCGCCACCGAAAATCATTATAAACAATTCATGAAAGATTCCACTTACACGTTGGCGGGAAACAAAATCATTGGAGCGAAAAACGGCAGTTCCACCAATGTTTGTCCATCGTTGAGTCCCGACGGAAAATACCTCGCCTTTTTTTCCGACAAAAGTATTTTTGCACTGGATTTGTTTTTGGCTGATGCCAGGACGGGAAAAATCATCAAAAAACTCTCTACCGTAACCCGTAACAGCGAAATTGACGATTTCAGCTTCATCGAATCGGGAGGAACCTGGTCGCCCGACAGCAAAAAATTCGCTTTCGTGGTGTATAGTGAAGGCCGAAACAAACTCGCCATAGTGGATATCGATAAAAAAGAAACAGCGCTGGTAGAAATAAAAGAAGTGCCTGCTTTTTCCAATCCCGAATGGTCGCCTGACGGCAGATATGTGGTTTTTACCGGATTAAATGAAGGGATAGGCGATTTGTATCTCTACGATTTTGAAACCAAACAAACCCGTAAACTCACTCATGATCTGTTTTCCAATATCCATCCTTCCTGGTCGCCCGACGGCCGGTATATTGTATATTCGACCGAAGCCATTTGTACCGATCAGTCCAAAAAATACTGTTTCAATCTTACCCTTTTAAATGTTGAAACCGGCGAAAGCAGGATCATCGATGTATTCCCCAAAGCCGACAATTTGAATCCCCGATTCTCTCCCGATAATCGTTTCATCTATTTCTTGTCGGATGCCGACGGATTTAGGAATCTGTATAAATACGATTTACAAAGCGATAAAGTGTACCGGCTTACCGAATATTTGACCGGAATAAGCGGCATTACGTTGTTTTCTCCGGCAATCAGCACCGACAGAGCAAACGGATTGATTGCCTATACCCATTATTTCAATACCAAGTACGAAATATATACTGCAAACGACAGGGATTTCAATCCGGTGGAAGTAGATAAATATGCGGTAAATTTCGATGCCGGCACGCTTCCCGTACTGAAACATCTTTCCATCAACATAGTGGATTCGGCATTATGTAACCGGTTTCCGGCAATTGCATTACCGGTTGACTCTCTCGAAGAATTGCCTTACCGCCCCAAATTGAAACTCGATTACATCTCCAATTCGGTAGGTGTGGGCATCTCCACAGGACCCAGTTTCAACAGAACCGATATGGCCGGAAGTGTGTACATGCTTTTCAGCGATATGATAGGTGATCATCAGCTATATACTACTTTATCGCTCAACGGCGAAATATACGATTTCGGTGGTCAGGTTGCCTATGTGAATCAAAGCAACAAAATGAAATGGGGAGCTTCGGTTTCGCATATTCCCTATCGCAGTGGAAGTATGTTTTGGACAATAGATACATTACAAATCGAAAAGGAAGAATTCATTGCCGATGATTTGGTGCTCGATTATATCCGTATGTTCGAAGATAATGTTTCGGCATTTATGTATTACCCGTTCTCACAAACCCGACGCGTGGAGGGTGGGATTTCGGCTTCGTGGTATTCTTACCGCATCGACAGGTATCATAATTATTTTGATGCATTGGGATATCCTATTGGCGGAAGTAGAGAGAAGCTGCCTTCACCACCCGGTATCGATTTTCAGACTGCCTATGTGGCATATGTGACCGATAATTCCTATTTCGGAATGACTGCCCCTTTGGTAGGTCAACGATCACGCTATCAGATTGAACGGTATTTCGGGAATATCAACCTTTTCAATATTTTACTGGATTATCGGAGATATTATTTCTCTAAACCGGTAGGATTTGCTTTCCGCCTATATCATAACGGCTTATACGGGAGTACATCTGAAATTGAGAAAGCATCCCCCATGTATCTTGGATACCCCTGGTTGGTGCGAGGTTATGAAGACATTTCGATATACGGCGGTACAAGTGGTACAGCAGGTTACAATTCGTTTAACGTATCCAATCTTGCGGGTTCGAGAATTGCCGTTATCAATGCCGAATTGCGATTCCCGTTTTCGGGACCAAAAGTGTTGGCGCCTATCAAATCGAACATCTTTTTAACCGACTTCAATTTGTTTTTCGATGGCGGTCTGGCATGGAACAAAGGCGATAAAATAGCCATGAAATGGCAAACCTCCGATTTTAATGAACGCATTCCGGTATTCAGCGCCGGCGCTTCGTTCAGAATAAATTTGTTCGGTTATCTGGTAATCGAGCCCTATTATGCCATTCCTTTCCAAAACGGGGGATTCAGCAACGGCATGTTCGGCATCAATTTCGTTCCGGGTTGGTAACCGACTTTATGACGATTTTTATAAAGGTATCTTTGGATACCTTTTTATTTTATTGTAACTTTGCGGCCGTATATAAAAAATAATTCATGAATAAGTTTATGGACGAAACGAAAGCAACGGAATCAGCAACTGTCAAACCCCATGCGATGGTCGATTGGTTTATCAGGCTGATAAAGGGAATCATCATTGGAATTGGTTTTATTTTACCCGGTCTCTCGGGAGGCGTATTTGCCGTTATTTTGGGAATTTACGATAAGTTGATTCAATTTTTGTCCGATATCCGGAAAAAATTTCTTCAAAACATCGCCTTTTTTTTCCCCGTAGCCATTGGGATGGCCATCGGCATTGTCATTTTTTCGATATTCGTTGAGAAGGCATTCGGCAACTATGCCGCACAATTTATTTGTTTGTTTGTGGGATTTGTAGTCGGCACATTTCCGTCGCTCTACAAAACAGCGGGTAAAGAAGGGCGTTCGGCAAAAGATTTCATTCTTTTCGCTGTTTCCACCCTTTTCATTTTCATCCTGATGATGATTGGCGAAAAGCAGCTCACTGCAGTTCCGCCCGGTTTTTTGGTATGGATGGGTTCGGGAGCACTCATCGGATTAGGTGTGGTGGTACCCGGCATGAGTCCCTCCAATTTTCTGATTTATTTCGGGTTATACGACAAAATGGCCATCGGAATAAAAGATTTCGATTTCGGCGTAATTATTCCGCTGATTATCGGAGTGGTTGTATGTGTACTGATGTTTGCCAAACTGGCAGCTTATCTTTTCAGAAGATATTATTCCGAAATGTATCATTTCATTCTCGGTATGGTGGCAGGTTCATCGTTGGCCATATTTCCCACGGTGGTTTTCCCGGCTTTTCATGCCGAACGGTTGGCAGCTTCCGGACTGAGTTTTTTCGGCTCCCTCCTGCTGTGTGTCGTTTTTCTTGTTGTGGGTATCATTATCTCGTATCTTTTCAGCAAAGTGGAAGAAAAATATCCCAGAGAAGAAATCTTTTGAATGCTATTTAACAACGATTTAAATGAGGCAACATATATAAATCATTTACAAAAAATAAATGCGATGAAATTGCAAAGCGAAACTTTTTTGATTTCCGACAACGCTAAATGGAAAAATGCCGGCGAAGGCATGCAACGCATGATCTTGGGTTATGATGATCGGATCATGATGGTAAAAATGCATTTTGATGCAAAAGCCGAAGGCAGTATGCACACGCATCCACATTCGCAATGTACCTATATTATCAGGGGTAAATTTGTCTTCACCATCGGTGACGAAACGAAGACCGTTTCGGCAGGCGATGCGCTTTACATGGCTCCTGACGTCCTTCATGGCGTAACATGTATTGAAGAAGGAGAATTGATCGATGTTTTCAGTCCGACGCGTGAGGATTTTCTGCAATAAAAAAATCGCAAAAAAATATAAAAAATTCACTTTTAGACCAATCCCCCTTTTTTATCGACGAATCGGACAATCTCTCCTATAAAATCCCCTTTTTCCCGTATAAAAAGGTGTAAATATGGCGATTATGATGGTGTAACTTTCGTTAATCGCTCATTGCCTAATTAAACATTTCCTTATCTTTGAGTGTCATAACGATGTATTTTATGTTGAACCAATAAAATTTGGAATGAAAATGAAAAAGTATGGAATGTTGGCATTAATTGCCTTTTTTATGATGAGCCTTTCGATATCGGCTCAGGATTCGACCCCAAAAAGGGGGGGCGGAAATCGACCGCAGCAAGAAATGAGAATGACAGCCAAAGAACGTGCCGAACGTATGGCTAAACAGTTGCAATTGACTCCGGAACAAACGGCACAGGTAGAAGAACTTTTTAAAAAGCAGGATGAGAAACGTGCCGAGCAAATGCGTAAATTCAGAGAAGAACGCCAGCAAATGCAGCAACAGGATCGCGAAAAACAACGCGAAGAAATGAGAGCATTGATGGAACAAAACATGAAAGAACAAGATGCCGAGCTGGAGAAAATCATCGGTAAAGAAAAAATGGAACAATGGAAAGCCTATCGCGAGGAACAAATGAAGAGAGCTGCTAATCGCAGAAATGCTCCTGCCCCTCGCGGAAGATAAACAAGTCAAACCGGTTTATTTTGCAGGAAAGGGCGCGGGTCAACTGATCGGCGCTCTTTTTTATTTCATGGTTTACCAAAACCCCTATCGCCATGTTAAAAGAAAATAAACAAGAAACTTAACAAGCGATTAATTGTTTAGTTTATGTAAAAACTAACGAATTATGAAAAACAGTAGCATACCCAGGGAACCGGCCGTAGCAGGGCAATTCTACCCGGCAAGCGCAGAAAAATTGCAGCATGACATCGCAACCTATTTTAGCGAAGCAGTTCCCCGAAAATACACCAATGTAAGGGCAGTTATTTCTCCCCATGCGGGTTATGTTTTTTCGGGAAAGGTTGCTGCATCGGCATTTAATCAGCTCGATGAAGATGCCGATTATGAGCGTATTTTTATCTTGGCTTCCTCTCACCATTATCATTTCAATGGAGCGTCGGTGTATTGTATCGGCGATTTTATCATGCCCTATGGGATAGAAAAAGTCGATACCGATTTCGGAGAGCAATTGGTTGCCTCTCATCCCGAAATTTTCACCAACAATCCCTCACCTCATGCACGGGAACATGCCATTGAAGTGCAGCTTCCTTTTTTGCATTACAAATTGAAAAACGATTATAAAATTGTCCCCATTGTAATCGGCACTTCCGAACCCGAAACGTGTCTTGAGATGGCATCGGCATTGAAACCTTACCTCAACGAAAAAAATCTGTTTGTGATCAGTACCGATTTTTCTCATTATCCCGATTATCAGAATGCAAAAATAGTGGATGCGGCAACAGCAAAAGCCATTCTATCCAACGATCCCGACGTGTTGTTGAACGTTCTGGCCGAAAATCAGAACAAAGGGATTCCCAATCTGCTCACCGGCTTGTGTGGATGGACATCGGTATTGACCTTACTGTACATGACTCAAAACAACCCTTCCTTAGAATATCACGAAGTAGATTATCGCAATTCGGGAGATGCCGTTTACGGCAATCATCGTGAAGTGGTAGGATATTGGGCAATTGTTCTTACTCAAAAATGATAACACTATGAATACCGGCGATTTTAATTTAACACTCGAAGACAAAAAAGCATTATTGGCCGAAGCAAGGTGTGCCATTGAACAGTTGTTCGGCCTTAATATTACGCCTCGACCCGATCTGAGTGCTTGTTCCGAAGCCATTTATGCTCACTGCGGAGCATTTGTAACGTTGAATAAATATGGGCAATTGCGGGGGTGCATCGGACAAATGATAAGCGATAGGCCCTTAATCGAAACCGTACACAATATGGCCATATCGGCTGCCCGCCACGATTATCGTTTTCCTCCGGTTACCGCAAGCGAGCTGAGCGATATTTCCATCGAAATATCCGTGCTTTCTCCCTTGAAAAGAATTCGCGATATTTCGGAAATCGAGCTCGGGAAGCACGGCATTTACCTTGTGAAAGGCGTCCGAAGCGGGGTATTTCTACCCCAAGTGGCCACAGAAACCGGTTGGGATCTCGAGAATTTTCTTGGCCATTGTGCCCGTGACAAAGCCGGCATAGGGTGGGATGGTTGGAAGGATGCCGATATTTTCATTTTTACGGCTACCGTATTTAGCGAAGACGAAATAGCCTAATACCTAGCCCCATCTGCCCGGAATATTTTCGCCACAAAAGGCGCATTTTCCGTCGACGATATTATTTTCGGTGACGTAAAAGCCCCGTCGTGCAATCAACAATTCATGACAGGCGGGGCAATAGGTATTTTCTCCGTTCAGCTGAGGCATATTTCCGATATACACGTATTTTATACCCGCATTTTCGGCAATTTTTTTTGCTTCAATCAAGGCGCTTTCGGGGGTAGGAGGCAGGTGCTGTAGTTTATAAGCGGGGAAAAAGCGGCTGAAATGAAGCGGCGTTTCGGCAAAACCGTTTTCTACCAGCCATTCACACATATTTCGGATCATCTGATGATCATCATTGTATGTGGGGATAATCAGGTTGGTAATTTCGAGCCAAATGTCGTTATCCTTCAATGTCTTCAGTGTCGACAATATGGGATGAAGACTGCCGGTAGTCAGTTTTCGGTAAACGTCATCATTAAAACATTTCAAATCGATATTGGCGGCATCCAGCAGCGGGCAGAGGTCGTTGAGAGGTTCCTGATTGATAAAACCATTCGAAACGATCACCGTTTTTATTCCTTTTTGATGGGCAAGAACGGCAATGTCATACATATACTCGTAAAAAATGGTCGGCTCGGTATAGGTGAAAGCAATCATTTTCGTACGATACGAAACAGCGGCTTGAACAATCTCTTCCGGGGTGAAACGATACTGCTCAAAATCTTCGGGAGAAGCCTGCGAGATTTGCCAGTTTTGGCAGTTCAGGCAATGAAAATTGCATCCGGCTGTGGCCAGCGACAAAATATTTTCACCGGGATAAAAATGGAACAACGGTTTCTTTTCGATAGGGTCGATGCTTACGGAACAGGGATTATTGTAGGCAAGCGTGTAGAGCGTTCCGCCGATATTTCTCCGGGCATGACACACTCCCGATTTGCCCTCGCTAATAAGGCAATTATGCGGACAAAGGCGGCAGCGCACTTTTCCCCCTTCTTTCTTTTCCTGATATAAAGCAATTTTATATTGGTTTGCGTTGTTATTCTCTTTCATGATACTTTTCCTTTTTAGGTAAAAAATAAAGAAAACATGTACACCCGGCGAGAATCGAACTCGCATCGTCGGAACCGGAATCCGATATTCTATCCATTGAACTACGGGTGCATAAATGCTTTTAAGGTCGGAACGACGTCTTTGTCCAGTGCAAAGTTATAAAATCTTGTTTAATGAAAGGTTTTATTTTCGCAATATTTTCTTCCGAAAGATACGCCTCATAATTCAGCGAGAGTATCAGGTCGTCGCTGTCATCACTAAAAACGGCAGAAAGCGGCTCAACATCCAGCAGCGATAAAGCATATTCATATTCGTTCGATCCTTGTTTCTGCCTATCGAAAAAAGATTCGGCCGACACCGGCGGCAGCAACGTATTTTCATCTATTTTCTCCCATTGGGTAGAATAAAACCGGATGTCGCTGTCGCATGCTTTTCCGCAAACCGTCTTGATCACGCAAATAATTTTGGTATTGTTCACCAGCGGCAACAGTTTCAACTGAAACGTCCCGATATCGGATGTTTTCAATTGAAGATACGAATCGGAATACTTCATTCTTTCAATATTTCCAAGCGGGTAGGGGATAATTTTTAAACCGGTATCTACCAAAATCAGGGTTTTGTCGGCTTCGGTGAATCCGGGTAAAATATCGCCGGGCATGGTCTTAAACACATCGGCAACCCGTTGTCCGAAACCGAACAACGATACGCATGAAAAAATCAGAATGAAAAATGGTTTCATTGTTTCTTATTTAAATTGACATGAATTTTTCTTATTTGTTCGCACTATATTCTTCGGTAGGAGGAGCATAAAAAGCACCCACATTCAGGATATTGGCCTCATCGCGTGTTTCAAGAATAGTGATCCTGATTTTCGAAGTTGCCACATCGTTAAATTTCAGCAACCGTTTATACCCGATGGTAGTGCCTTCGCCCAGTTTTTTCCACCCGTTACCCATTTGGGCGTCCACTCTGAAACTTTCAACGCGTTGCCCCTGTTTAATATCTTCCTGAAGCATAATTGTATTGATGGTGTCGTTCTCAAGCAGATCATACTCTCTGAAGCCCCCCTGTTTTGTCGTCCAAGCCACTTTTCCGTCCACAAGTTTGTTTTCGTCAAACGTAGAAGCGATGTAATTGCCGAACTGCTCCAGCCTTTTCACATCTGTTTCGGGCAAAAGTCCTCGTGTGTCGGGCGATACATTCAACAAAAGCACCGCATTTCTACCCACCGATTTGTAGTAAATGTCAACCAGCCGGTTCAGCGTTTTTATCTGTTGGTCTTCTTCGGGATGATAAAACCAACCCGGCCGCAGCGAAACATTCACTTCGGCAGGATACCAGTATAATTTTTTTGCCCTGACAATCAATTCCCGGCTGCCAAGATCTTCGGCAGCAGGCGATATGCCCAACCGTTCGTTTTCTTTTATGGTAGCCACATCGATATTCGGCTGAAGCGGCGTCACGCTCCATTCGGTTTCGCGGGCAAAACCTTTTTCGTTTCCCACCCAACGAACATCGTTACCCATCACGGCTTTTACAGCCCGTGGTTGCAATTGGTCTATTACCTTATAAAAAGCCTCCCAATCGTATTCCTGCACTCGTTCGAGAGGTTCTTCACCTTTTGCTCCGTCGAGCCACACCTCGTCGATTTCGCCGTAATTCGAGAGCAATTCGGTTAATTGTTTAATGAATAAGGCATTATATTGTGGAGAATCGCCGTAACTTTTGGCATTTCTATCCCATGGAGAAAGGTAGATGCCGAATTTCATCTTGTATTTGTCGCAAGCATCTTTTACCTCCCTTACCACATCGCCCTCGCCGTTGCGCCAAGGTGAAGATGCCACAGAATGAGTTGTGGTTTCCGTAGGCCACAGGCAAAATCCGTCGTGATGCTTTGCCGTAAGAATAAGTATGCCGAAGCCGGCATTTTTCAATGTTTTTACCCATTGTTCGGCGTCAAAAGCGGTAGGATTAAACAACGCAGGATCTTCAAAACCGTTTCCCCATTCACGATTGGTAAACGTATTCATTCCGAAATGAATAAAAGCATTCATTTCTGTTTTCTGCCATTCATATTGCCGGGAAGTAGGCACCAAATAAGCAGCCAACTTTATTTTTTGGTCGTTGGTGATTATTTTCGGGAATGCAAGTTCCTTTTCGAAGAAATACTTCTTTTTGGAGCATCCCGACAACATCAATATCAGCAACAAACCGGGGAAGAAAATCCGCCTCATCCTCTTTTTCTTTCTGAAAATATTATTCGTTCGACGACAAAGTTAATTTGCTTTTGATTTAAAAACAAATAAAAAAAGCCACCCTTTGTAGGGATGGCTATACCTTTAACGTAGGGGTAGTTTTATTGTGCTACCTGAACAGTGGTATCCACAACAGCAGCAGCAGTATCAACTGCAGCCGGAGCAACTTCCTCAACTGCTTGAGCTACAGAGTCAGCAGAAGCTTCGCTCTGGTTAGATTTTTGATTTGAGCAAGCAGCAAAAGAAAGGGTAGCTGCAACAGCAACGAATAATAATACTTTTTTCATTTTTCAATAATTTTAAAACGATAAACAATTTTTCTCTCTAAAATTTCGGTGCAAAGATATATCATTTATATGTTATATAGCATATTTTTGGGCAATTTTTTTATTGAGAAACCGGCAATTTAGTATTTTTTAACCCTGCAGATTTCATTGGTACAAGTAACGACGGATGTTTTTTGAAGGGGTTTTCTCAAATTCGGCGTTGTAAATCTCTATTTTACTTATTTTTTCGTAACGCGCAAGCTGCCGGTTCAGTGCCATTCGGTTTCTTTCCATGATTTGTGGCAATTTTTCTTGCGGTATGTTGTCGGCATTCAAGGCTTCATGATCGGGATAAACCAAGGCAACCAATTTTCCATTTCGTTCAACAACCAGACTCTCGGCAACATAAGGCAAACTGTTTAAGCGCGCTTCGATTTCTTCGGGATAGATATTCTGCCCGTTTGGTCCTAACAACATCGATTTAATTATACCTTTAATATACAGTCGTTTCTCTTTATCCATCACCCCTAAATCGCCCGTTTTCAACCATCCGTCTTTTGTGAAAGCGGCAGCAGTAGCTTGCGGATTTTTGAAATATCCTTTCATTACGTTTTCCCCGCGCACCTGTATTTCTCCCGGAATCCTTTCCGGGTCGGCAGAATCGATCCGTGCTTCCATTATGCCTTCCAAAACTTTCCCGCAAGAGGTAGGAACAAAATTTCGGTGCGACTCGTACGAAATGAGGGGTGCACACTCCGTCATGCCGTAACCCACGGTGAAAGGAAATTTCAATTGATAGAAAAACGCCTCCACTTCGCGGTTCAATGCCGCCCCTCCTATAATGACTTCCCTGAAATTTCCTCCGAAGAGGTTCATCAGGTAACATCTCATTTTGCACAAAACCAGGCGGTTTATCAAGGGCGTACGCAACAAAAGCTTCATCAGCGGTTTGTTTATCAAAGGCAGAATCTTCCGGTGGTATATATTTTCAAAAGTGAGCGGAACAGTAATAATGATGTGAGACTTGACCTTTTGGAGCGCCTGAACCAAATTTCGAAAGGAAGGTATAGTATCCAACAAGGTGATATGTACTCCTTCGGAAAGGGGGTAAAGAAAATCGAACGTGCAACCGTAGGCATGGGCTAAGGGTAAAAAAGCCAGATTGCGCTCGCCCTCAAATAGCAGATTCACCTTGTCGGCAAACGTAACGTTTCCTGCAAAATTATTTGCCGTGAGCATCACTCCTCTGCAAAAACCCGGCGTGCCCGAAGTATAATTCAAACAGATGACTTCACTATTGTCGATTTCGGGATAAATCACCTGTTCTTTTCGGAAACCGTCGGGGTATTTTTCTTCGCATAACTCGTCCCATCGGTTTACCATTTTCCAAAGGCTTTCATCGTCACACTGAAACAATTTGAAAGAAGGGATTTCGAAAACGGGGACGGTTATTTTTCCTTTGGTAATCTGACTCCAAACCGATTCGTCCATAAAAACGAGTTTCGATTCGGAATGTTCAATGATATGCTCGATGTTTTCCGGATGGAAATAAGACAAAACGGGGACAATAACAGCCCCATAAGTAATGGTGGCCAAAAAAACCGTGCACCATGCCGAATGGTTTTTGCCCGACAAAGCTATTTTATCGCCTTTTTCAATACCTATTTTATCAAACAACACATGCAACCGGGCAATCTTTTGTGCAAGATCGCCGTAAGTGAGCGTTGTTCCTCCTGCATAATCGCTCAACGCAGGCAATTCCCAGTGTTCTTTCAGGCTGTTTTCGTAAAGTTTGATAAAATTTTGGCGAATCACATTTTTTATATTAGCAAGTATACACAAAAATAAGATGTTCTTTGAGAATAACAAAAAGAATCTCATGGCAAATGCGCCAATTTGTTGTATTTTTGTACATCCTTTACAAGGATACCTTGTTGCTATTCATCAACAAATGAGATACAAAGAGGAGCCAGATTCCTCTTATTTATTGATACAGTGATACCTATATGATTGATCGTTCCGTTTTCGAAAATAAAACCGCCGTTTATTATACGTTGGGATGCAAACTGAATTTTGCGGAAACCTCGGCACTTGGCCGACAGCTCTCGCAGGCAGGAATCCGCCGCGCACAAAAAGGACAAAAAGCCGATATTTGTGTCATAAATACCTGTTCTGTAACGGAACTGGCCGATAAAAAAGGTCGTCAAGCCATCCGCAAAATCATTCGTCAACATCCCGGAGCCTTTGTGGTGGTTACCGGATGTTATGCTCAGTTGAAACCCGACGAGATTGCCCACATTGAAGGAGTAGATCTGATATTGGGATCGGAACAAAAACACGATGTGCTGAAATACCTCAATACGTTGGATAAAAAAACCGGAAGCGAAATTGTTGTCTCCGAAACCAAGCGGATAAAAACCTTTGTTCCTTCGCTGTCGGCCGACGACCGCACCCGCTACTTCCTGAAGGTACAAGACGGTTGCGATTATTTTTGCACCTATTGCACCATCCCTTTTGCCCGTGGCCGCAGTCGCAATGCACCCGTTTCCCTGCTTGTGCAGCAAGCTCGGGAAGCGGTAGGAGAGGGTGGAAAGGAAATTGTACTCACCGGCGTGAATATCGGCGATTTCGGACGCAGTACGAACGAAAGTTTTTTCGATTTGCTCTGTGCACTCGACGAAGTAGAAGGGATTGAGCGATTTCGCATTTCGTCGATCGAGCCCGATCTGCTGACCGACGACATCATTCGTTTTGTTGCCGATTCAAAACGGTTTGCGCCTCATTTTCATATTCCCCTTCAGTCAGGCAGCGATGCCGTGCTCAAACTCATGAAACGAAAATACGATACGGCACTGTTCCGTCACAAAATCGAAATGATCAAAGAGGCGATGCCCGATGCTTTTATTGGCGTGGATGTCATCGTGGGCGTTCGGGGCGAAACGGATGCCTATTTTGCCGAAAGTGCAGCATTCATCGATTCGTTGCCCGTTTCGCAACTACACGTTTTCACCTATTCGGAACGCCCGGGTACGCAGGCGCTGAAAATTCCGTATGTGGTGAAGCCGACGGTAAAGCACGAACGCAGCAAGACGTTGCTCGACATTTCGGAGAAAAAACTGCTCCACTTCTATGGCAGCCAACAAGGAACCCGTCGTAAAGTGCTTTTCGAACATACCCGCCACGGGCGGAAAATGATAGGCTTTACCGAAAATTATGTACGCATGGTTTCGGATTACGATGCCTCGTTGGTAAACCGGCTTGTTGAAATAGAAGTAGGGAAACCGGACAACGAGCATTCGGCAATGGAAGCCGTTTTCATCGACTAAAAAAGTATAACCCTTCATGCAAAAAAAGACAAACAAACAATCGGTAGCAGGCTATTATTTATTGTACGGCATTTCTTATCTCCATGCCCTTTTGCCGCTTTCCGTACTGTATGTTTTGTCGGATGCTCTTTATTTTTTTCTTTACTACATTGCCCGCTATCGGCGAAAAGTGGTCAGAAAAAACCTCACGAATGCCTTTCCTTTTAAAGGGAAAGTCGAAATCGAGAAAATCGAAAAAGACTTTTATCGTTTCTTGTGCGATTATTATGTTGAAACCATTAAGTTACTGCATATTTCGGATGAAGAAGTGAAGCAACGCATGAGGTTTGACAATCCGGAATTGCTCAACGAATTGGCTAAAAACGGTAATTCGTGCTTCATGAGTCTCGGGCATTACGGCAATTGGGAGTATGTGCCTTCCGTCGGTTTTTATCTTTCTCCCGAAATCGTACAGGGTCAAATCTACAAACAATTACACAACAGTGTCTTCGATCGTTTTTTTCTGAAAATCCGTTCGCGCTTTTCCCCCAAATGCATCGAAATGGGCGAAGCTTTTCGTACAATTGTGAAAAACCGAAACGAAGGACGCTCCATGCTGATCGGTTTTATAAACGACCAGCGTCCGCCGCGATATTACGATCAATATTGGACCACTTTTCTCAATCAGGATACACTGGTACTCACCGGCATGGAGCGCATTGCCGCAAAATTTGGCTTTGCTGTGGTATATTTGGACATGCAGCGTGTGAAACGCGGCTATTACCGGGGAACCTTTTCCGTGATAACCCTCGATGCTTCCAAAGAAGAACCCTATGCCGTAACCGAAAAATATATGCGGGAACTGGAAAAAACCATTTTGCGCGATCCGGCCTACTGGCTATGGTCGCACAACCGCTGGAAATTTGCAAAAAATACGAACACATCAGCATGAAAAAAACTTCGGTAATCATACTCAACTGGAACGGTCGGAAATTGTTGGAGCAATTTCTTCCTGCCGTATTGCAACATTCGCTGTCGGACGATTGTGAGGTGATTGTTGCCGATAACGGCTCGACAGACGATTCGGTATCATTTCTCGAAACACGGTATCCGGCCTTGCCGTTAATCGTTTTCGACAAAAACTATGGCTTTGCCGAAGGATACAACAAAGCCATCCGTCAGGTCGATTCGGAATACGTCGTATTGTTGAATTCCGATGTGGAAACCACAGAAGGTTGGCTCGATACCCTTGTCCGCTATATGGACGTTCATCCCGAAACAGCGGCCGTTCAACCCAAAATACGTGCCTTCTTCGATCGTAAAAAATTTGAATATGCCGGTGCGGCAGGGGGCTTCATCGACAAGTATGCCTATCCTTTTTGCCGCGGACGCATTCTCGAAAATGTGGAAACCGACTATGGACAGTACGACTCCATCATCCCCGTTTTCTGGGCTACCGGAGCCTGCCTGTGCATCCGCCGCAGCGATTACCTCGGTGCCGGAGGGCTCGATGCCGACTTTTTTGCTCACATGGAAGAAATCGATTTGTGCTGGCGGCTCAACGCCCGTGGTCGAAAAATCGAATGCGTTCCGGAATCGGTAGTCTATCACATGGGAGGTGCATCGTTGAATAAGGAAAATCCGCAAAAGACCTACCTCAATTTCAGAAACAACCTCTTGATGATTTACAAGAATATTGCACCATCGCAATTACCTCAAACGATGGTTGTGCGTTTTTTCCTCGATTTGCTGGCCTTTGCACACCTGTGCTTGAAAGGAAAATTTCAAAATGCGGGTGCCGTTGCAACAGCTTATGCCGATTTCCTGAAAATGCGAAGCCGATACAAAAATATCCGTAAAGAAAATCTCGAAAAAACCGTAATAACAACTATTCCTTCACGCTTTAAAGGCAGCATCCTGTGGAATTATTACGTCAAAAAAAAGAGGACCTTCGGGCAACTGTTCGAAACACATTAAAAAAATTGGTACCGAATTTGATTTTGTTTCTAAAAAAATCTGTGTATATTTGCGCAATTATAAAAATAAATAATTCAATCTAAAACACTAACATCTAATTAAAATTAAAGAACGATTATGGCTTACGTAATTACAGAAGATTGTATTGCTTGCGGCACTTGTATTGACGAATGTCCTGTAGGTGCTATTTCGGAAGGTGAAATTTATGTGATCGATCCCGACATTTGTACAGATTGCGGTACATGTGCCGAAGTCTGTCCCACCGAAGCAATCCATCCGGCATAAATCATAAATGACCAAACAACGTGGCATCTTTAATTGACGCCACGTTTTTTTTGGTTTTTGGATAAGAGCCGACATACAATTCCTTCAACTTAATTAATTAACACGATCATATGAAAAAAGTATATTACATTTTATTGCTTGTTGTATGGGTTATACATCAATCCTGTATTAATAGTGTAAATGAGGTTGATTCTCCCATGACAGTAAAAAATAGCGAGTTGACAATGACTCATGGAAATACCGAAAAATTGATTGTTGAAAACGCAAAAGGTTTTACTACCTATAAAAGTACCAACGATGATGTTGCCACCGTGTCGCCCTACGGCATAGTAACTGCCGGAGTAAAAGGGGAAGCAACTATACGTGTTGAATCGGGAGCAGAAACAGCAATGTGCAAGGTTTCGGTAACCACCTCGATAAACCATATCATAGAGCCTTGTGTCGATTTTGGCCGCGATTATGAAACGGTGAAAAATAAAATAAAAAATGATGCTGAAATCACCGAAGAAAACGGGAATATGATACAAACCCGAGTAATTGAGAATACCGTTTTCCGATATGTTTATTTATTCAAGGACGGAAAACTTTCCTCGTCGTGTCTTTCCTTTCCGCTTCAATCACCCACAGCCGAAATAATAGACGATTTTTTGGCTGAACGTTATCTCCCCTGGGATAAATATTTATATTCTCCCGATAAAAAAGTGGGAGTATTCACGCTCAAACCGGGAGATGGATACCTTTATGTATTTTATTCCACCTTGTGCCCAACTGAATAGCCATAGGCAGGATTTTTTGGTTTTTCAATGTCGTGTATCTGCAATTCAAGCATTTTTTATCTAAATTTGCTGCAATAACAAAAACGAATTTTACCGATGAAACAATTTCGTATACTGTTGATTTTATGGGTTGCTTTTGGAACGATTCTTTCGGCTCAATGTAGAAAAGACTCTGCTCAATATACTTTTCTGCTTACGGGCGCCTCGTTTGCTTCGCCCAATAACGGGTGGTTTGAAGTAGGTTGCGATTTGGTGGGCGCAATCCCCCTTAACCGCGCAATAGGCGGAGAAGCCATTGCAAATACGGCCAACCGGATGATCAACGGCACACTGTACACCGAAGAAGAGTTCGAAAATATCGATGCCTTTGTGATTATGCAGGTGCACAATCAAGACGTTTTCGATGAGTCGCAGCTCAAACCCAATTACACCGATTACGAAACGCCATTCGATCGGAGCAACTATGCTGCAGCTTTCGATTATGTAATCAAACGATACCTTGCCGAATGTTATAACCTGAAATTCGACAAACAGTCGCGCTATTATAATACTAAATACGGCAAACCGGCAGTGATTGTGTTGTGTACCGACTGGCACGATGCGCGCGTAACTTACAATACTTCGGTTCGAAAATTGGCTGCGAAATGGGGTTTTCCATTAGTGGAATTCGACAAGTATATCGGTTTTTCCAAAAATGCCCTTCATCCCGTAACGGGTGAGCAAATGAGTTTGCTTTTCTCGGGCGACAAGCAGGAAATCGACGGTGTTACTTATGGGTGGCATCCCGAAAATGGAAAAGAAACTTACATCCAACGACGCATGGGGGCTATTTTTGCCGACACCATGCAGAGGATTTTTCCCGTGAAATAAGATTAGCGTTTTTTCCTGTAATGTTTTGCCAATCCGCCGGCGGCCGTTTCTTTATAGAGGCGGGGAAGGGCATTCCCCGTTTCTTTTAATGATTCCATTTATCTGTTTTCTTCTTCCAGAACATGAGTTTTCTTTTTTAAGTATTTCAGGACAAGATAACCTGTTCCGGTAATGAGACACATGACAAGTAAAAAATAATTGTAATCAGTTTCTCTTTCAATCAATTCACCTGAGAGATCAAAAATGCAAAAGATACCAAAAAGAGCGCAAATCCCATTTTTTTCTTGCCGAAGCACTTTTTTCCAACTAAATGGTAAGGCAGACTTTTGGTAATTTTTAAATTTTGGAAAAAATGCGGGAACATTCTTTGCCCATTCCAGATAGAAGTCTCCGAATTTTCGGCGTAAAAACTGTTCTTCGGCAAACATGATTCTTTCGTAATATAACCCATAAGCCAGACAAAAGGCGATAATAAACCAAAAGTTTCCGGTCAGCATGGCAATTCCCAACCATATCAGAAAATTCCCCAAATAAAGGGGATGTCGTACAACGGAATACATACCTGTCGTATTAAGTGTGTCGGCAATTTGGACTTCTTTAGTGTTTCTTCCGGAGGTATTTTTTGGTGTGTATCCTATCGTATATATCCGTATACTTAAGCCAATTAAACTGACAAACAAACAAAACATTTCATAATAAATTTCCCAAGGCTCATCCTCCAAAATAAAAGTTTGGGGATACATTTCTGTTCGCAAATAAAGGATCAAACCAATCAATAAAGCAATTAAGGGGAGGTAACTTCTGTGTTTGAAAAGCCATATTCCTTGGCGTTCGAATTCTTCCTGAAGGGCCATTTGGTATTTTTTTTAGAAGGTGAATTAGAATTAAACATTTATAATAGGAGAGTGATCAGCAATCATTAAGGCTCATCCCAACGTGAAAAAACGATTAAAAAAGCGCCACATTTGAAGGGCGCTTTTTTTAATGCATATCGAGAAAATTCGATTAATAGTCGCCGTTAACTTTTGCCATGTGAGCAATCAGGTCGAGCACTTTGTTGGAATAACCCCATTCGTTGTCGTACCAGCTGATCACTTTCACGAATGTCGGGCTCAGTTGGATACCTGCTTTTTCGTCGAAGATGGAAGTACGGGGATCTCCAATGAAGTCGCTCGATACTACGTCTTCATTGGTGTAGCCGAGAATACCTTTCAATTCGCCTTCCGAAGCCTCTTTCATTGCTTTGCAAATTTCTTCGTAAGTGGTTTCTTTTGCCAAACGTACCGTTAAGTCAACCACAGAAACATCGAGGGTGGGAACACGCATCGACATGCCGGTAAGTTTTCCGTTCAATTCGGGAATTACTTTACCTACTGCTTTGGCAGCACCTGTGGACGAAGGAATGATGTTGGCTGAAGCAGCACGGCCGCCTCTCCAATCTTTCTTTGAAGGACCGTCAACGGTTTTCTGAGTGGCTGTGGTGGAGTGAACGGTGGTCATCAAGCCTTCGAGAACACCAAACTTGTCGTGAAGCACTTTGGTAATCGGTGCAAGACAGTTGGTGGTACATGAAGCGTTGGATACAAACTGTTCGCCTTTGGTGTACGTTTTTTCGTTAACGCCACATACATACATCCGGGTATCGTCTTTCGAAGGAGCCGACATTACCACATATTTGGCACCTGCAGCGATATGGCCTTTGGCTTTCTCCTTGGTAAGGAATAAACCGGTAGATTCCACTACGTAATCGGCACCGATTTCGCCCCATTTCAGGTTAGCAGGATCGGTTTCGGAGGTAACGCGAATCGTTTTCCCGTTTACTACCAAGTTACCGTCTTTGATGTCGATTGAACCCTTAAACTGACCGTGAACGGTGTCGTATTTCAACATATATGCGATGTAATCTACATCGAGCAAATCGTTGATACCTACTACTTCAATATCGTTTCTTGTTTGAGCTGCACGGAAAACCAAACGTCCGATACGTCCGAATCCGTTAATACCTACTTTAATCATAATGCTAAAATTTATTTAATTAAAATTACACCTAAATACACTCTTTTATTCGATTACAAAAATAGATATTCTTTTTATTTGAATAAAATTATTCATGTCAAAAACTCTAAAATTCTTTATCTTTCTATTTATTTTTACTTCAGCATCCTCACTAGTTGCAACATTGCCATGTTGGCAGCACGTGAAATATTCTCTTCGCGAAGCATTCCCGTATGATAGAGCCGGGCGTGTGTTTTGCCATGGTAAAAGGTACAAACCCATACCGTTCCCACCGGTTTTTCATCGCTTCCTCCCGAAGGTCCGGCAATTCCCGAAACGGCTATGCTACAGTCGGTTTTCAACAGTGAAGCAACGTTAGCGGCCATCTGTTCCACCACAGGCCGGCTTACCGCCCCGTGTTTCTCGAGCACATCGGCAGGCACATGCAGCAGAGCACGTTTTACCTCGTTGGAGTAGGCAATGATGCTTCCGTTGAAATAATCCGACGCTCCGGGAATCGTAGTGATGCGGTGTGCAATGTAACCGCCGGTGCAACTTTCGGCCGTAGAAACCGTAAGGTGCTTTTGGCGTAATGCATTGCCCAACAACTCTTCGAGTGAAGCATCGCTTTCGGAAACCAATAAATCGCCCAAAATGCCGATCAATTTTTCGGCCTGTGCATCCATCTCCTCCTCATGCTTTGTTCCGCGTGCCCATAATCGCAGCCGCACCATCCCGAACGACGGAAGATAGGCAAGCGACAAGCCTTCGGGCAGCTCTTTTTCGAAATCGCTCAGTTTAACGGCTAAAGCCGATTCCGAAATATCGGAAACCAAAAAAGAGCGTTTAAGATAGGGTTCTGTATGGAAATGCTGTTGCAATCGGGGAATGATTTCATCCGTCATGGCCGTTTTCATTTCGACGGGTACGCCCGGCATGGAAACAAGAATTTGGTTGTTGCGCTCAAACCATAGGATAGGGGCGGTGCCTGCTTTATTCGGAATGACGGTGCATCCTTCGGGCACAAATGCCTGACTTCGGGTCAGTTCGTTTATCTCGAGATTTTTCTGCGAAAAAACGGTGCGGATAGTGTCCAACACACTTTCGTCAAATACAAGTCGGGTATGAAAATAGCGGCAAAGGGTGTTTTTGGTAATATCGTCCTTGGTTGGACCCACGCCACCCGTAAGCAACAACACATCGGCTCTGCCAAAAGCGATATCCAATGCGCGTTCTATCATTTGAGCATTGTCGCCCACCGAGGTGATGGCAACGACTTCAAATCCGTGCGCGGCGAGTTCGCGCGCCATCCACGCCGAATTAGTGTCCACAATTTGTCCGATGAGCAATTCATCGCCAATGGTAATAATTTCAATCTTCATTGCTATTTCCTTCCTATATAATCATGCAAAATAACATAGAATCTTTCTCAAAAAGAAAAATAGATTCCATTTATTTTTTTATTCGAACGGAATATTTTATCTTTGCAATCCGAAACATCAAAACTAAAATTATAATGAAGAAAGATATTCATCCGCAAAATTATCGCCCTGTGGTTTTTAAAGATATGTCGAACGACGAGACGTTTATTTGTCGCTCTACGATCAATGCAAAAGAAACTATTGAAATTGACGGTGTTACTTATCCGTTGGTGAAACTCGAAATTACCAGCGCATCGCACCCGTTTTATACCGGTAAACAGAAGCTGGTGGATACGGCAGGTCGTGTCGACAAATTCATGAGCCGTTACGGAAATCGCAACAAGAAGAAATAACTACTGCTTCGGCAGAAAAGATAAAAAGCGACGATGCAAAACCGTCGCTTTTTTTGTTTTATTTGGGATATCCCACCGATTGCGTCAACAATACTTCCTGATTGGGGGGAAGATTCAGCAGTTTACCCAATTCTTCCTTGTTGAACGAACCACGGACAACCGTATTCAACCCTTCGGAAGCACAGAAAAGATAAATGTTTTGCGACACAAAACCGCAATCGGTATATGCATAGTGCCTGCTTGAAGCCTTGGATAAATCGCTCACAAAAATTACATTTAACGAGGCATCGCCCACATAGTCCTGCATGCCTGTATTTTTTCGGTAATCGCCTTTTCTTACAAGCTTCAGCTTATGGTTTTGTGCATCGTAATAATACAGACCTTCTCTGACGGAGATGTACAACTCCAATTCCTGGCGATTGTTTGCCGTTGGTGCCGTGCGCTTGTCGGGGCGGTTAAAACCGTTTGCTGCCCAAAGGAGGTTCGACAAGGTGGTGAGAGGCAGGTCTTTGTCTTGCCTGAATTCACGCGTTGATCTTCTTTCGCTCAATGCCTGCATGAGCGGTTTTCCGCCGGTTTTGTCGGGAGCAGGAAGCTGAATATCCTGCGCCGAAAGAAATACACTTGTCATCATCATAGTTGACACTAATAAAGAACCTAATTTTTTCATTTTTCCGGTTATTTAATCGATTATGAATATGGGAAACAAGAATACAAAAATAAAAAAAATCGCGTAAAATCCGTATCCTGCGTTTTTTTATCTACTTTTGTTTTGTATTTTAGCGTGCATTTCAAAAGTCGATTACCGTAATTTCATCTAAAGAGATATTGATATTCAATATATTACAAATCGTCAAATCATTAAACAGATTTTTTGAAGTGGATTCGTTTTATCAATTTATGAAGTGAAAGCAGAGAATGAAAAGAAGTTTTTTTGCGGTTCTATGGTTACTTATATCACTTATCCCGTCAAAGGCTCAAATACAATTGGGCGACAGTGCAAAAATTAGTCTGATGACCAGCGAACCATGGCCGGGTGCGGTTTATGCCTTATTCGGACATACAGCTTTATGGGTACACGACGATTCAACGGGTGTGGACGCGGCATTCAACTACGGCTATTTTGATCCTTCCCAACCCTATTTTATCTATCACTTTTTAAGAGGTGAGACCGACTATATTCTTGGAGTGACTTCCTATGAGGATTTCATTTCGGAGTATCGGCAAAAAGGGGTCAACGTGTATGAGCAAGAGCTGAATCTCACGCGGGAAGAGTTGCAGAATCTGTGGCAGGCTCTGTATATAAATTCGTTACCGGAAAACAGAAAGTATCGGTATAATTATTTGTACGACAATTGTGCTACGCGTCCGCGCGACATGGTGGAGAAATATGTTCAGGGAAAAATCATTTATCCGCAAGACAACAACGAACAAACTTTCAGGGATTTGATACACGAGTGCGTGCATCCGTATCCGTGGTTGGAATTCGGTATCGACCTGTTGGTGGGTAATGAAGCGGACAGACGTGCCGATGTAAGGGAAAAAATGTTTTTGCCGATGTATTTGATGAAAGCCTTTAAAGATGCAATGGTTGTAAAAAACGATACCCTGCGTTATCCGCTGCTGAAAAATACACAGCTTGTTTTGTCGGGCAACACGGCTGTTTTGCAGCAACAAAACGATAAAGCCGGGTTTACTCCTTTACCCGCAGCACTGCTGTTGCTTCTTGTAACCTTCCTTATTTCGGTTGTTCAGCTCGTAAAACTCAACAACCCTAAATTTTCAACAATTTACGATACCTTTCTCTTCGGAATTGCCGGAATAGGAGGCGCTGTTATTTTCTTTCTGCTGTTTTTTTCGGAACATCCGGCCACTAATCCGAATTGGAATTTTGCATGGTTAAATATTTTTGCGTTCGTTTTTGCCATTTTATTTTGGGTTAGACCGGCAAAAAAAATGGTTTATGTTTATCATTTTATTAACTTTGTAGCCCTAACGGCATTTCTTCTGCTGTGGTGGCTGATACCCCAGCAGTTGCCGCTGGCAACCATCCCGTTTTCAATGAGTTTGTGGCTAAGGTCGGGAACAAACGTGTGGATATCCATAAAAAGACGCTCGAAAAATAAACGGTATGCATCGTTCAAGTATATGAAAGCCGGATGGGGAGAATGATTTTCAGCATGGTTTTTGCATATTAATTTTAATCGTAAGATTTGATAGTACATATAGAATGATTCGGATAGTTTCTTCACTTGTAGCTTTTTTTTCAATAGCTTCGTTATGCGCGCAAAATGTTTCGGAAGAACCACCCAAATTGGTAATCGGCATTACCATCGATCAATTGCGCGGAGATTATCTCCGGCTGTTTAAACAAACTTTCGGAGAAGACGGATTTAAACGTTTACTGAACGAGGGATTGGTTTATAGCGACATTAAATACGATTTTCCTCATCCCGATGCAGCCTCGGCCATTACAACCGTTTATACGGGTGCCTATCCGTTTTATCACGGCATTGTGGGCGAAAAAAAATACGCAAAGGATACCGACCGGGAAATCTCTTCCTTTTTCGACAGCAAGTTTAACGGGGTTTCGACTACCGACCAATTATCGCCAACAGCGATAAAAGTACCTACCTTGACGGATGAATTGCAAATTGCGTCGGGAGGGAAATCGGATATCGTTGCTTTTGCGCCGGATGCGTCGGCCGCACTGGCAAGTGGAGGACATGCGGCAAGCGGCGTGTACTGGATTGACGATTACAACGGCAAATGGGTAAGTTCGTCTTTCTATAAAACCAACCAATATATCGTAGATCAGCACAACAGAAGCAGCCGGTCGCTCAGCCTCACCATTGGTACGTTGATGTGGCGACCGGCTATCGATATCGCCAATTACAAGGCTTTCCCTTATACACAGAACGTGTATAATTTTCAGCACTATTTCGGAAAAGATAAAACAAATCAGTTCAAACTGTTTAAACAATCGCCTTTGGTTAATACCGAAGTGCGGCAGATGGCCGAAAAAATATTGAATGCCGGGACCATCGGCAAACATACGTATCCCGATTTTTTGGCGTTGACGTTTTATGCCGGAAATTATGAAAACGCCTTGGATAAAAACTATTCTCTCGAAATACAAGATACCTATTATCGTCTCGATCGGGAAATTGCCCAACTGTTGGAAACCGTAGAAAAAACAGTAGGACTGGATAATACGCTGATTTTTGTGGTTCCTACCGGTTATTATAACGAAGAAGAAATCTATCCGCCGGATTTGACGCTTGCGGGTGGCAATTTTTATCCCGAGCGCACCCGGTCATTGCTCAATATGTATTTGATGGCTATCTATGGGAATGTACAATGGATAAAAAAATATTATGACGGTCAATTGTTTTTCGACCGGAAACAGCTGGATGACAAAAAAATCGATGTCATCGATTTTCAAAGACGTGCAGCCGAATTTATGGTGCAGTTTGCCGGTGTGCAAGATGTGATCACATCGCATCAAATGCTTCACGGGGCCTACAACCAAATGGTCCATTTCTATCGGAACGGGTATCACAAAGGCATATCGGGCGATTTGTTCGTGGAACTTCAACCCGGATGGCAGATCGTGACCGACGACCAATCGTCAAATAACAACCAAAAGGTCAGAAACAACGCTGTATCGGCACCCGTAGTCTTTTTCGGAAACCACATTAAACCACAAAAAATATACCGAACCATCGAAGCTACCGAAATTGCTCCATCGGTTGCGCACCGGTTGCGCATTCGCGCTCCCAATGCCGCACAAGAAACCGTGTTGAAAGAATTGTTTTAAAAACACGGTTGCCGAGACCATTTCTTTATCGTTTCTTTAAATATCATTTATAAATAATATACTATCAATCGTTTACATCTATACAATTTATGGGATTCAACGAATTAATATCAAAAATATTTGGCAACAAGGCTCAACGCGATTTGAGAGAAATCAATCCCGTTGTAGAAAAAATAAAAGCAGTTTATCCTGAAATGGGCAAACTGTCGAATGACGAGCTTCGTGCCAAAACCCGAGAACTCGAAAAAAGAGTTCAGGATTACGTCATCGAAGAAAAAGCCCGCATTGAAGAGTTAAAATCGAATATCGAAAATGTGGACCTGGAAGAACGGGAAATAATTTGGCAACAAATCGATAAGATAGAAGACGAAATTGTTGAGAAATACGAAAAAATATTAGACGAAATTCTTCCGGAAGCTTTTGCAATAATGAAAGATACCGCCCGTCGTTTCAAAGAAAACGAAGAACTGGTGGTAACAGCTACCGATTTCGACCGCGAATTGGCTGCTACACACGACTTTGTGCGTATCGAAGGCGATAAGGCCATTTACCAAAATCACTGGCTGGCGGGTGGCAACGAAATTACCTGGGATATGGTGCATTACGATGTACAGCTGTTCGGCGGCGTTGTTTTGCACAAAGGAAAAATTGCCGAGATGGCTACAGGTGAAGGGAAAACGCTGGTAGCCACACTTCCTGTTTTTTTGAATGCACTTACCCACAACGGCGTGCATTTAGTTACCGTTAACGATTACTTGTCGAAACGCGATGCGGAGTGGATGGGCCCACTGTATATGTTTCACGGTCTGTCGGTGGATTGCATCGATAAACACGAACCCAATTCCGAAGCACGACGCAGAGCCTATGAGGCCGATATTACCTTCGGTACAAACAACGAATTCGGTTTCGACTATCTTCGCGACAACATGGCGCTTTCGCCCAAAGACCTCGTGCAACGCAAACTCAATTATGCCATTGTGGACGAGGTCGATTCGGTATTGATTGATGATGCACGTACCCCGCTGATTATATCGGGACCTGTTCCCAAAGGCGAAGACCAGCTTTTCGAATCTTTTCGCCCACGAGTGGAATTGTTGGTCAAAGCGCAACGCGATCTGACAACGCGACTGCTCACCGAAGCGAAAGCAAAAATGGCATCGGAGGACAAAAAAGAACAAGAAGAAGGCGCATTACTGTTGTATCGTTCCTTCAAAGGTATGCCTAAATATAAGCCGCTGATTAAATTTTTGAGCGAACCCGGCGTAAAGGCTGCCATGCTTAAAACCGAAGAATTTTATATGCAGGATCAGATGCGCAATATGCACATTGTGACCGATCCGCTGTATTTTGTCATCGACGAAAAAAACAATACGGTAGAACTTACGGAAAAAGGGATTGATTTGCTCACCGGAAAATCGGACGATCCCTTGTTTTTTGTTTTGCCGGATATCGCCTCCCAATTGGCCGAACTGGAGAACGAAAACCTTACCGAAGAAGAAAAAGCAGCAAAAAAAGACGAGCTGCTCCAAAATTATGCCATAAAATCGGAACGTGTTCATACCATCAATCAACTGCTGAAAGCCTATACGTTGTTTGATAAAGACGACGAATATGTGGTGATCGACAATAAGGTGAAAATTGTGGATGAACAAACAGGGCGTATTATGGAAGGCCGCCGTTATTCCGACGGTTTGCATCAGGCTATCGAAGCCAAAGAACGGGTGAAGGTGGAAGCTGCTACCCAGACGTATGCAACCATCACGTTGCAAAATTATTTCCGGATGTATCACAAATTGGCGGGCATGACCGGTACCGCCGAAACCGAAGCCGGCGAATTTTGGGATATCTATAAACTGGATGTGGTGGTGATTCCCACTAACAAACCGGTGATCCGTAACGACATGAACGACCGGATTTACAAAACGAAACGCGAAAAATATACGGCTGTTATCGAAGAAATCGAAGAAATGATCAACCGGGGAAGGCCGGTTCTGGTGGGTACAACATCGGTTGAGATATCGGAATTGTTGAGCAGAATGCTCACCCTTCGCAAAATTAAACACAATGTACTGAATGCCAAGCTGCATCAACGTGAAGCCGAGATTGTGGCCAACGCGGGGCAGAAAGGTGTGGTTACCATCGCAACCAACATGGCCGGACGTGGTACGGATATCAAACTCTCACCGGAAGTTCGCGAAGCAGGCGGGTTGGCAATTATCGGTACCGAACGCCACGAATCTCGGCGCGTCGATCGTCAGTTGCGCGGACGTGCCGGTCGTCAGGGCGATCCGGGATCGTCAGTATTCTTCGTGTCGCTGGAAGACGATCTGATGCGCTTGTTTGCAACCGAAAGAATAGCCGGACTGATGGATCGCATGGGATTTAAAGAGGGCGACGTGCTGGAGCACGATATGTTGAGCAAATCGGTTGAACGGGCACAAAAGAAGGTGGAAGAAAACAACTTCGGTATCCGTAAACGTTTGCTCGAATATGACGATGTGATGAATGCCCAACGTGAAGTCATCTACAAACGCAGAAGACATGCCCTTATTGGCGAACGTATCGAGATGGATGTCATTAATATGATACAAAATACCGTTAATCGGATCGTTGAAGAAAACGAGGACGATTACGAAAACATGAAAATGGAATTGTATCGCATTATGGCTATCGAAATTCCGTTCACCCAAGAGGAGATGAAAGCGTTGAAACCGGAACAACAGGCTGAAAAGATTTTCGAAAAAGCGCTGAGCAGTTTCAAACGGAAAACCGATAAAATGGCCGAGATTGCCCAACCCGTAATCAAACAGGTCTATGAAAGTCAGGGTGCCATGTATGAAAACATTCTTATCCCCATCACCGACGGAAAGAAGGTTTATAACATCGCCACCAACTTGAAAGAAGCCTACGAAACAGGGTCGAAAGCGTTGGTGAAATCGTTTGAGAAAGCCATCTTGCTGCATACGATTGACGAACACTGGAAAGAACATCTGCGCGAAATGGACGACCTGCGCCAATCGGTTCAAAATGTTACGTACGAACAAAAAGACCCGTTGTTGATTTACAAATTGGAATCCTTCGATCTTTTCAAAAAAATGGTTGAAGAAATCGATACCGAAGCTGTTTCTATACTGATGCGCGGACAAATACCGGTTCAGGCTCCCGACAATGTGAGACGTGCAGCTCCCGAAAAAAAAACCGATTACAGTAAATACCGTACCCGAAAAGATGAGATGGGGGGAATACTCAATAAAGGAAGGGACGGTGGAGGAGCACCCAAACAACAGGAACGAAAAATGGAACCCGTACGTGTGGAAAAAAAGATCGGACGCAACGATCCGTGTCCTTGCGGAAGCGGCAAAAAATACAAACATTGTCACGGACAAAATGCATAATTTGAATTAATTTACACGGAGAAAAACCCGGAAGAAGTTTTCACCATCTTTCGGGTTTTTTACTGTTTTCACGGCATATATTCAAACAATCGACGCTTCACGCTCGCTTCATGCTTGCATCAAGGCGGGGAGAAGAACGCCGGGTTTTGTGGACCGGGAGTAAAAACTACCTGCGTATTTGCCGCAAAAACGGCAAATACCGGGAGCGAGGATGGTGCAGCCTTGGTACGGACTTGGTGCGGAGAAGGTGGGGTTCGTTTTGCACTTGCCGGTTGACGCTGCAACGCTCATTTTTACGCCGGTTTTTTTGTTAAATTCGATAGAAAGCAGTATCTTAGTAAAATATTTAAACACGCTGACAAGATTTGATAGATGACTGTAAATAAAGCGAATACATCATATCAAAAGAAAGAAATAGTAAAACAAACAGTATGATAGATCAGGAAGAAAGAGTCATTCAGATTAACATTGAAGATGAGATGAAATCGGCATACATCGATTATTCGATGTCTGTCATTGTTTCCAGAGCACTACCCGATGTAAGAGATGGTTTCAAACCCGTTCACAGACGCATCCTTTTCGGTATGTACGAATTGGGCAATACGCCGGATAAACCCCATAAAAAATCGGCCAGAATTGTAGGTGAAGTATTGGGAAAATACCATCCACACGGCGATTCATCGGTCTATAATGCCATGGTGCGCCTGGCTCAAGACTGGAGCATGCGTTATCCGTTGGTTGACGGGCAAGGTAATATGGGAAGTATCGACGGCGATAGTCCGGCAGCCATGCGATACACCGAAGCAAGGCTCAACAAACTTGCCGAAGAAATGCTGCGCGATATCGATAAAGACACCGTGGACTTTCAACTGAATTTCGATGATACGCTCAATGAACCAACCGTACTCCCCACACGGATACCCAACCTGCTGATCAACGGCTCGGCCGGGATTGCGGTAGGAATGGCTACCAATATTGCTCCTCATAATTTGACGGAATGCATCAACGGCATCATCGCTTATATCGACAACCGCGATATCGACGTCAAAGGCCTTATGCAATATATCAAAGCACCCGATTTTCCCACAGGAGGATACATCTATGGATATCAGGGAGTAGAAGAGGCTTTTGAAACGGGAAGAGGACGAATCGTTATCCGCGGAAAAGCCGAAATAGAAACCGGAAAAACCCACGATCAAATCATTATTACGGAAATCCCTTATATGGTAAACAAAGCCGAACTGATAAAGCATATTGCCGATTTGGTTACGGAAAAAAAGATCGAGGGGATTTCGAATATCAACGACGAGAGCGACCGGCAGGGTATGCGCATCGTGATCGATATAAAACGCGATGCCAATGCCAACGTCGTGTTAAATAAACTATTTAAACTCACCGCTTTGCAATCGTCGTTCAATGTAAACAATATTGCATTGGTAAAAGGACGTCCCCAAATGCTCAACCTGAAAGATATGATTGAGCAGTTTGTGGAACATCGACATGAAGTGGTGATCAGAAGAACAAAATTCGACCTTAAAAAAGCGGAAGAAAGGGCCCATATTCTGGAAGGCTTGATCATTGCCTCCGACAACATCGACGAGGTAATTGCCATTATTCGAAGCTCAGGCAATCCGCAAGAGGCTATACAACGACTGGTTGATCGCTTTCAACTATCTGACATTCAGGCACGTGCAATAGTGGAAATGCGGTTGCGCCAGTTGACGGGACTGGAACAGGATAAGCTCCATGCCGAATATGAAGAGGTTAAAAAACAAATCGAATACTTGAAAGAGATTTTGAGTAACGAAGACCTCTGCATGAAAGTCATCAAAGACGAACTGATCGAGATTAGAGAAAAATATGGCGACGAGCGCCGTTCGGAAATTATTTATTCGTCGGAAGAGTTGAACCCCGAAGACTTTTATGCCGATGACCAAATGATCATTACCATTTCGCACATGGGGTATATCAAACGTACGCCTCTAACGGAGTTTCGCACGCAAAACAGGGGTGGGGTGGGGTCTAAAGGCTCCGAGACTCGTGACGAAGATTTTGTGGAATTCATTTATCCCGCTACCAACCACAATTATATGCTTTTCTTTACACAAAAAGGGAAATGTTATTGGTTGCGGGTTTACGAAATTCCCGAAGGCACCAGAACCTCTAAAGGAAGAGCCATACAAAATTTGTTGAATATCGATCCCGATGATGCCGTGACGGCTTTTGTCCGTGTGCCTGCATTGGATGATGAAGCGTATATCAATTCGCATTACCTCCTTTTCTGCACCAAACGGGGAATCGTGAAAAAAACCTTGCTGGAGGCCTATTCGCGTCCGCGCCAAAATGGCGTGAATGCCATCACCCTCAATGAGGGCGATGAGGTGATATCTGTACGTTTAACCGACGGAAATAAAGATGTTATATTGGCAAACAGAAACGGGCGCGCCATCCGGTTTCACGAATCGGGGGTACGACCGATGGGACGTACGGCTGCCGGAGTAAAGGGAATGACGCTGGACAATGATGGCGAAGACTGCATTATCGGAATGATTTGTATGGATCCGGATTCCGAAACTACCATATTGGTCGTTTCTGAACAAGGCTACGGAAAACGAACACACTTGAACGATGAAGATGGAGAACCGGTTTATCGGATCACGCAACGAGGTGGAAAGGGAATTAAAACGCTGAATGTTACAAATAAAACAGGCAAACTGGTTGCTATTAAAAGCGTTACGGATAAGAACGATTTAATGATAATTAACAAATCAGGAATTGCAATACGCGTAAAAATTTCCGATATTCGCATCATGGGAAGAGCTACGCAAGGGGTGCGCCTCATCAATTTGGATAAACGAAACGATGATATTGCCTCTGTATGTAAAGTTAATTCAGAAGATCTGGAAGATAACGAAATTAACGAATTAAATGATGATGAGGATACCGAAAATATAAATGAATCGAAAGAATAACACGTGATATAGAAATTCTATGAAATTAATTAATCGATTAAAAATAAGTAAAATGAAAAAATTTCTTTTTTTTACCTTGATAGCAGTCTTTTCAGCAGGCACAGTGTTTGCCCAAAAAAAAGTATTGAAAGATGCAAAGCGCGCTCTCGGCAGTAATAATCTGGAAGAAGCACGAACGTTGATTAAACAGGCCATAACTCATCCTGAAACCGCCAATGATCCGGAAACATGGAAACTATACGGCGATATCGGGAATAAGGCTTTCGACAACGAAAGAATGAATCAGATGTTGGGCAAACCGGCAAATGAAAAAGTGATGTACAATGGCTTATTGGAGTGTTACAAACCTTATGTTAAAGCAGATTCTTTAGCTCAGCTGCCTGACGAAAAAGGCAAAGTGAGAAACAAGGTACGAAAAGATATTGCTGCTATTTTGAAAGCCAATCACCCGTATTATATCAATGGAGGAGTTTACTATAACGACCAAAAAGATTACGGCAAGGCAGCCGACTTTTTCGAAATATATTGGGAGATACCTACCTTGCCGATGTTTGCAGAAGAAAAAGATGCCTTCAATTTAGACAGCACCTATCAAATCATTAAGTATTATGCCATTATCACGTCCATTCAGGCAAATGACCACGATAGGGCGCTAAGACTGATTCAACGGGCCATCAACGAACCTTTTATTGAAAACAGTGCGTATAAATTGAGCGATTTATACGAATTAATGGCAAGCGAATACCTCCAGGTTGGAGACAGCACCAACTATATGGAAGTGCTTTATGAAGGCGCCGAAAAATTTCCGGAAAGCAAATATTTTATTCCTAATCTGATCAATATATACATTCGCCAGGGCGATCACGAAAAAGCAATGGAATATTTGGACAAAGCCATTGCCAATGATCCGGCGAATGCCTGCGATCTGAACAGTGTGAAAGCAGCTTTGCTGGTGGAAAGGAAAAATTATGCCGATGCTGAAGCCGAATACAATAAAGCATTAGCTCAAGATCCGAATTGTGAAAGGGCATTGGAAGGGCTGGCTGTAAATTACATTCTTCAGGCACAGGATTTGAAAGAGAAAACGGCAACCATGACAGACCGGCAACAGCAGATTGAAAACGATAAAAAAACGCTGGAATTTTATCAGAAAGCGTTGCCATTATTGGAAAAATATACAGAATTGTTGAGAGCGCGTAACGCCGATGAATCCGAAATAAATTCCGCATTATTAAAATTAAGAAACGCATATTACAATTTAAGCCTTCTTGGAGTCGACAAATCCAAAGAACTGCAAGAGGTTGAAGCTCAATTGAATATTAAACAGTAATTGGGTTTACTGAACAAAAAAAATCATGACATCAAAAGAGGGTGAATCACATTGTGTTTTCACCCTCTTTGCATTCGTACAACTTATCAGAGGATAATTTCAAAATCCAATTCCCGGCGGCTTATTTTTTATAAGGTAAAAAAACCCATGCTGTTTTACGTGTTTATCGTTTTTGCTGCACATTTCGATATATAGAATATTGATTATAATTACCATTATGTTTAATCATAATACAGAACATAGCCCCCACCTATAAAAACTCGTAATCGTTTAAAAATTACCAAACGCTCATAAAAGCAACATCGGGCAGATAAAGGCAACCGAATTAAAATCACAAGCATTATGGACGAAATCACCCGTGGATAATTTAAAAATAGTATCTTTGTACCTCTGAATATTTCATATGGTTGAACGAAATCGTTGTAACTGAATATAAAAATAAAAAACTTTTCACATGTCCGAACAACGTTATGATTTACGCGGTGTTTCTGCTTCAAAAGAAGATGTACATAATGCGATAAAAAATTTGGATAAAGGAATTTTTCCAAAAGCTTTTTGCAAAATCATTCCCGATATTTTAGGTGGAGATCCGGCTTATTGCAATATCATGCATGCAGACGGCGCCGGAACAAAATCATCACTTGCTTACGTTTATTGGCGCGAAACAGGCGATCTTTCGGTATGGAAAGGAATAGCCCAAGATGCCATGATTATGAATATCGACGATTTAGTGTGCGTAGGTGCCGTCGATGATATTTTACTCTCGTCCACTATCGGGAGAAACAAAAACCTCATTCCCGGCGAAGTGATATCGGCTATCATAAACGGCACAAACGAATTGTGCGAAGAATTATCGGCACTGGGTGTCCATATTTATTCTACAGGTGGCGAAACGGCCGACGTCGGCGATCTGGTCCGAACAATTATTGTTGACAGCACCGTTACCTGCCGTATGAAGCGTTGCGATGTCATCAATAATGCAACTATTCGGGCCGGCGATGTCATTGTGGGCTTATCATCGTATGGACAAGCGACTTACGAAAAAGAATACAACGGCGGTATGGGCAGCAACGGACTTACTTCGGCCCGACATGATGTGTTTGCCAACTATCTCGCCCAAAAATATCCGGAAAGTTACGATCCCGCTATCCCCTCTTCGTTGGTCTATGGAGGCAAATTGAAATTGACGGATGAAACCGGAATTCCGGGTATTAATGCCGGTAAACTGTTGCTGTCCCCCACCCGCACCTATTCACCTATCATGTTATTGATTTTCAAAGAATTGCGAAAAAATATTCACGGAATGGTTCACTGCACCGGTGGTGGACAGACAAAAATCCTACACTTCTTGGATGATGGGCTCAGGGTTGTGAAAAACAACCTTTTCCCTATTCCTCCTCTCTTTTCTCTTATCCAACAACAATCGGGTACAGATTGGGAAGAAATGTACCGGGTTTTCAATATGGGACATCGAATGGAAATTTACCTCCCGGAGACTTATGCTCAGCGTATTATCGAAATTTCGCGGTCGTTTAACGTGGACGCACAAGTTGTAGGATATGTGGAAAAATCGGAGAAAAAAGAGTTGATCATAGAAAGCGAATTTGGAAGATTTATATATTTTTGAGTCGTATATATGGCAGAGAATTCATTATTAGATAAATTAGAACATTTAGTTGCTCGTTTTGAGGAGGTTTCGACATTAATTACCGACCCCGATGTGATATCGGACATGAAACGTTTTGTGAAACTCAACAAAGAATACAGTGATTTGGAGAAAATTGTAGAGGCACGAAACGAATTGAAGAAAACACTTGACGCCATTCAGGAAGCCAAAAATATTTTGGATCATGAAACAGACCCCGACCTTCGGCAGTTGGCAAACGACGAACTGGCGATAAATACCGAAAAACTCCCCCAATTGGAAGAGAAAATAAAAATTCTGCTGCTTCCGAGCGATCCCGACGATGCAAAAAACGTGATCATGGAAATTCGTGCAGGTACAGGTGGAGATGAAGCTGCTATTTTTGCGGGCGATTTATATAAAATGTACACCCGTTTTTGCGAAAGCAAAGGATGGAAGACAGAAGTGACTAGTTTTACGGAAGGAACCGCCGGAGGGTTTAAGGAAATTATTTTTACGGTTACAGGTGAAAATGTATATGGAACATTGAAATACGAATCGGGTGTACATCGTGTACAACGCGTACCGGCCACCGAAACACAAGGGCGTGTACATACTTCCGCAGCCACGGTTGCCGTTCTTCCCGAGGCCGAAGAATTTGATGTTGAAATCAATCCGGCCGATATTGAGTTCCATACTGCCAGGTCGAGCGGCGCAGGCGGTCAGAATGTAAATAAAGTGGAAACAAAAGTGCAGCTTACGCACAAACCCACAGGAATCGTTGTGGTATCGCAACAAGCGCGTTCCCAATTGCAAAATAGGGAAATAGCCATGCAAATGCTTCGAACCAAACTATACGATATAGAACTCACAAAACGGCGCGAAGAAATTGCAACCCGACGCAAAACCATGGTTTCTACAGGCGATCGCTCTGCAAAAATTCGCACCTACAATTATCCGCAAGGACGCGTTACCGATCACCGAATCAATTTCACGCTATACAATTTATCAGCCTTTATGGATGGCAATATCCAACCCCTGATCGATCAATTGACCATCAGCGAAAATGCAGAACGTATGAAAGAAACCGAAATATAAAACGATTCACCATTATTTAATATTTTATCCTGTGAAACAAAAAATCTTACTTCTGTTGTGTTCTGTGATGGGTAGCTTTTTCATTCTATCGGCACAAATCGAAAAACCGACACCCCGTCTGCGTTTTAGCACATCCGGCTGCTTGGGATATCAAACAGCATCAGGAAATTCGAACAACACTGCGTTTGTCAATCAAGAGAAGATAGACAAGTTTACCAACGATCTTCGATGGACAAAAACCCTCAATGCCGATGGATACTATCTTTTTAAATCCAATTGGGGACTAGGGTTGGAATATCTTCTCAATACCTCTTCGGCCAAGGGAAAAGATGTGATCATGGCCGCCGACGACAACATCCACTATCTTGTTGGGAACATCTCGGAATCGCTTTATATTAATTATATAGGCCTTTCCGCCTGCAGTTATTGGCCGTTGGGAATCGATCGAAAAATGATGTTGCTTTTTACCGTTTCCTGCGGTTACGCCCATTTGAGGGATGAAAGCAAAATAGTAATGATCAATTACCTGTACACCGGCGGTTCGTTTGCTGCAAATTACGAGTTTGGGTTGGATTATAGCCTTAATTCCAACATTTCTTTGGGAGTAACGGCGAGCTTATTTTCGGGCAATTTCTACACTATCAAAGTGAACGATGGTTTTGAAACAAAGAAGATGGAATTGGATTCGGATACCCGGCTCAATTCTTCCAACATTAATTTAGGAATGGGAATTCGCTATTATATAAACTAATAAACCATGAAAAAGAGAATACCGTATATAGCACTTGTCATTATGTTGTTTATCTTGGCATGCAGCAACGATTTCCTTGACGAAAATAAAGAGGAGATTGACCTCTATACGTTGAATGTGCCACTGTATATTGAACAGACAGCCGATTTTATTGAAGTATCCATTACTCTACCTGAACTTAAAAACAAATCGCTCCATGTATTTCAATATCCCAAAATGATTCATTTCGATTCTTTTGATTACCAAACAGATGAAACCGGACTACTTAAAATGAAAATAAAGGCGGATAATTCTTTCTACCTGCCGGTTAGCGATACACCTTACAATGGCGGCAACATTGTTTTGAATGTCAAAGATGTGGGATACATGGCAATAAATTTGTTTTTTGTCAACCTTGGGAATCCGAATTTAGTGTTCGATGAGGCAACTTTTACGTGGGGATTCAACCGGGAAGAAAAAAATTTCAGCATATCCAACACCAACGACAACAGTTATTTGGTATACAAAATTGAGGAATATCCCGACTGGATAACGATTACAAGCGAAAATGCAATTGATGGGGAGGGTTATGCGATATTGCCGGGAGGTACAACCAGCAGCGACTATCATATGCACGTCAATACCCACGGATTGGCACCGGGTGAATATTCGGGGAAGATCAGTATTGTAAGCAATGATAAAGCACATCCTCTTTCTCAAATAGAGGTGAAAGTTCGCGTGAGCGATTCCAAAAACATGTATGCGATCGAAGGCACGGTAAAAGATTGCGAATTCGATAAAGATCGCAACATCCTGTATATTGCCACCGCTCAACCCGATAAAATTCTTGTGTACGATACCGATAACGATATGAAAGTAAATAACTACACTATTGCAGGCAACATCCGTTGCCTTACCTTATCGGAAAACGGCCAATGCTTGTTGGTCGGTCAGGATAAACAGTTGAGCGTAATTAATTTATCTGACTTTTCGGAGAAAAGGATTCCGTTGGACATCGATGTTGCGGATGTGGCAGATGGCGCTAACGGATTTTATTATATATCGAGTTACAAAGGCAATAACCTAAACGGTGATTTTTATTCCTATGAGATTTCAACGGGAACAATGACTCTTTCCCATTATTCTACCGACTTTGTTGAAGGTGACAGAATAGTGAAAGTGAAGGGTAAACCCTATCTTTTCACTACCCGTTCCGCTGTTACGCCGGGAAAAATTTATTGCATCGATATTTCGGAAGGGGAACCCAAACTCCTGTTTTATCGGCTTGAGGACACCCATAACAAGTTGTGGTTTGCAGAAAACAGGTTATTTACCCGTTTAGGGGATCTATATACCTTCACGAATGAAGAATTGTCCGATAAAACCCGATTGGACAACCTGCCGAAAAATTCGAATCAGATCACAAATTATCGCTTATTTTTAGGATTTGATGTCAATGCGCAAACAAAGAGCATCTGGGGTTCAGGTTATTTCGATATTCAACAGGTTGGGCCCAAGCCGCTTGTTTTTGGTGAATACAAAATAATCGAATGGGACTTGAATACCCTTGAAATGAAAAGAGATATCGAACCATCGTATTACGATACCACGTATGACGGAAAAACAAACGAGTATGCCACCCTGCCTCACTATATATTCACAACTAGTCGGGGAGAAAAAATGTACCTCGTAAAAAACATATATACCAAAGAAGGGTTCGAAATTAAAGAACATAATAATTGGCTTATCGAGGTAACCGATTTAAAAAATTGAGAAATGAATAAACAACAATTATTTCAACACATTCAAAAAAAACAATCCTTTCTGTGTGTCGGATTGGATTCCGATTTAAAAAAAATTCCCGATCATCTGTTGGAGAACGATGATCCCTTATATGCTTTCAACAAAGCCATAATCGATGCAACGGCACCCTACTGTGTGGCATACAAACCCAATGTGGCATTTTATGAAGCATTGGGCGACAAAGGCTGGATGACATTCGAAAAAACGGTAGCTTATATCAGGCAGCGCTATCCCGATCAATTTATCATTGCCGATGCCAAACGTGGCGACATCGGAAACACCGGCGAAATGTATGCCCGTTTCTATTTCAACGATATGAAAGTGGATGCCGTGACTGTTTCTCCCTATATGGGCGAAGACAGTGTAAAACCTTTTCTCCTTTATCCGCAACATCATGTCGTTCTGTTGGCATTGACCTCCAACAAAGGAGCACAGGATTTTCAACTCACAGAAGATTGCAACGGCGAACGGTTGTTTGAAAAAGTGCTCCGTATTTCCCAAACCTGGGCGTCAGACGAACAAATGATGTATGTGGTGGGCGCCACCCAAGGCCATTTGTTTGAAGATGTTCGCAAGATTGTACCCCATCATTTTCTGCTTGTTCCGGGTATCGGCGCTCAAGGAGGATCGCTGGAAGAGGTGTGCAAATATGGCATGAACAGCCTGTGCGGATTGCTCGTAAATTCATCACGTGCCATCCTGTATGCCGATTCTTCCGAAGATTTTGCAGATGCCGCTCACGACGAAGCAAAAAAGTTGCAGCTACAAATGGCTGATATGCTGACTAAATATTTGAATAAATAACCTTTCGGTTCTAAAATCGGTATTATGCCTTCTAAACGAAGAGTTATCAATGATCCGGTTTTCGGATTCATCAACATCCCTAACGAATTTATCTACGATATCATTCAACATCCCTACCTGCAACGCCTAAATCGCATCAGGCAATTGGGAGTCACCTCTTTTGTCTATCCCGGAGCACAACACACGCGTTTTCACCATTCCATCGGAGCTATGTATCTGATGAACGAAGCATTGAAAAACCTCAAAGAAAAAGGTCACGACATATCGAACGAAGAATACAATGGCGCACTGGCTGCCATTCTTTTACACGATGTTGGTCACGGTCCGTTTTCCCATATATTGGAACACACCCTCGTGAAAAATATCCGTCATGAAGAGATTTCCCTGCTCTTGATGCACCAATTAAACGAAGAATGGAATGGCAAACTACAGACCGCCATCGCGATATTCACCGACACCTATCCCAAACATTTTCTCCACCAATTGGTTAGCGGACAACTGGATGTAGATCGATTGGATTATCTGCGTCGCGACAGTTTTTTTACCGGCGTAAACGAAGGCAATATCGGGTCGGCGCGCATCATAAAAATGATGGATGTGCGCAACGATCATTTGGTTATCGACTCAAAAGGCATTTATTCGATCGAGAATTTTCTCTTGTCGCGCCGATTGATGTACTGGCAGGTCTATCTGCACAAAACGGCAGTTGCAGCCGAAAAAATGCTCATCAATACCCTTACTCGTGCAAAAGAGCTTGCCACACAGGGAGAAAAACTTTTTGCCTCTCCTTCCCTCTCCTATTTTCTGGAAAAAAATATTACTCATGCCGATTTCGAAAACAAGGGTGAAGCCTTGCATCATTTTGTCGATCTTGACGATAACGATATATGGTCTGCTTTAAAAGTGTGGGCGTCTCACCCCGATAAAGTGCTCTCGTTGCTGAGCAACGGCATGGTCAACCGCAAATTGTTTAAGATAGAAATCACGGCAAAAAAACAACGTGCTTCAAAAGTCGAAGAATTTGTAAAAAAATACGAAAGCAAATACAACCTTTCGGAGCACGAAGCCCGTTACCTTATTTCGCACGATGTAATTACCACCAACATGTATAGCGAAGAAGAAGAAAGCATCGATATTTTGTACAACGACGGCTCCATCAAAGATATTTCGCTCGCTTCCGATATGCTGAATCCCGAATTATTGTCAAAAAAAATAGGCAAATATTACTTTGCCTATTTACGAGATTAAGAATCCGTTGCGGAATCAGTATTCTTTTTATGATTTAGCACTTCATTTAATGGATTGATACACATTTACATAATCTATGTTCTTATTATGTGATTACTTTTTTTGTGTGATTGATAATTGCTTACAGCATCCGACCTTCTCTGCCGGATTAACGACTCCTTTATAAAAGATTGATAATCATTTGATTTTAAATGAGATACAATGAACTGATAGACTCGTTGTTGCAAACGCGTTGAATTGCATTGGCAAACATATCGGCAACAGAAAGTATTTTTACTTTTTCCGATTTATTTGAGTAAGGAATGCTATCGGTAAACACAATTTCGGTCAAAGCCGATCGATCCACTCTTTCCGAAGCAGGATCGGACATCACGGCATGGCTGGCAATGGCACGTACCGATTTCGCTCCTTTTTGAAACATGATATCGGCTGCGCGGGTAATGGTTCCGGCCGTATCCACAATATCGTCGATCAGCACAACATCCATATCTTTTACATCTCCAACCACCTCCATATTCGATATTTCGTTGGCTTTTCTCCGTGCTTTATAGCAAATAACCATAGGGCAGCCAAAAAATTTGGCATAGGCACTCGCTCTTTTCGTACCCCCCACATCCGGGGCAGCAATGACCAGGTTTTTGAGATTTAACTCTTTAATGTATTCAATAAAAACTCCCGACGCATATAAGTGATCCACCGGAACATCAAAAAAACCTTGAATCTGATCGGCATGCAAATCCATTGTTATCAGTCGGTTAATACCCGCAACGCTGAGCAAATCGGCAATCAATTTGGCACCGATGCTAATCCGCGGTTTATCTTTTCGGTCTTGACGTGCCCACCCGAAATAGGGAATAACAGCTATGATGGATTTAGCCGACGCACGTTTGGCTGCATCGATCATCAGCAACAATTCCATTAAATTATCCGAATTCGGAAACGTCGATTGAATCAGAAAGACCTGTCTTCCCCGAATGGATTCTTCGTACGATACGGCAAATTCTCCATCGGCAAAATGTTCGATAATCATATTACCGAGCGGGCAATTTAGGCTGTTGCATACTTTTTCGGCAAAATAACGTGATTTTGTTCCGGAAAAAATTTTAAAAGGTTTCTCTTGCATGTTTGTTATTCTATTGATCTGTAATTAGTTAAACTTATCCGGCAATTATTATCATCACCCATGACGATTTCTGCTACAAAAGTACAAAAACTAACTCCAATAAAAGATTTTTACAAAAAAGAAATTTTATAAATCTCTCCGTCGTTCGCCTTTATTTTTACTTTCAATGGATTGGTAGGCGAAAAATCGATCGGAAATTTTTCATCCGAAAGAAGTGGCACCGCAATTGCCCTTTCGTGTTGCATCACCTTGAAAAAATCGTACGCATGATCGGGAATCCAAACCGTCACTTCTTCCTCTTCATTCGAAAAATTGGCAATAACTAAAAGAAAATCCGTGTAATCGCCGCGAATAAAAGCATATTGTTTCATGGAATTGAACTCCATATTTTCGTAATTTGCATACATCAAATCATAAAAAAGTCCTTCGCGCAATGCTTTTTCAAGGTTACACAGTCGGATAAGCTTATGATAAAATCTTCGTAGGCTCTTCTCCTCTTCGGTAAGCAAGTCTTCGTTCCATCGGCCGTTGTTGTTCCACCTTCTCACCGTGTCCACCGACCAATAATCGAATATCGAAGTGCGGCCGTCTCTTCCGCTGAAACCTTCTTCATCCATCCCCCGTTCGCCCAATTCTTGTCCGAAATACACCATCACGGGATTCACATTGATGCACGCCGTCACAATCATTGCGGCTTTTCCCTTCTCTCCGCTTTTGAGAAAAAAATCGGACGCAATGCGCTGTTCATCGTGATTTTCCATGAAATTGATCATGTGATGTTGTATATCGCCCACCGTATTCAAAATGAACGTGATGTCGGAAGAAGGGCGATAACCGCAGGCCACATCTCGCAAGACATCATAAAGCCCAACTTTGTCATACAAATAATCGAAAGTATTATCGGCCAAAAAATCGCGATACACCGAAGGGTTATAAATCTCCGCAAAGAAAATAATACCCGGAAATTGTGCTTTAACCTGAGGGATTACCCATTTCCAAAACTCCAACGGCACCATTTCGGCCATGTCGCACCGAAAACCGTCGATATCCTTTGCTGCCCAATAAAACAGGATGTTTCTCATCATTTTCCAGGTATGGGGGATTGGATCGAAAAATTTTCTGCGCCCATTCAAATAATCCATTCCGTAATTGAGTTTCACCGTATCGTACCAGTCATATTCGCTCGGTCTGTTGGTAAAACAATCGTTTCCCGTAGCCTTTGCCGGATTTTCGACGTAGTTGACCTCGATACCCTTGTCTTGCAGAAATTGCAAATCCAGTGGCTGACCGGGCAAATAATAAAAGTTGTTGTTTGGCGCAAAAGCAAGCGATGTATCGTCTTTTTCACCAAACTCGTTCACATGAGGCGGCTTAGTAACCGATCGATAATTTCTAGCCAAATGATTAGGTACAAAGTCGATGAGTACTTTCAATCCCGCCTTATGCGTTCGGGTTATCAATGCTTCAAATTCCGACATCCGCTCCTTCACGTTTACAGCCAAATCCGGATCCACATCGTAATAATCCCTTATGGCATAGGGTGAACCTGCTTTCCCTTTCACAATCTCCGGGAATTGTTGTGGAATGCCGTATCGGGTATAATCGGTAGCAGAAGCATGAGCAAGCACTCCGATATACCAAACATGCGTGTAGCCCGATTCCTTCAGCACTTCGAGCACGTTGTCGGTAATGTCATTAAATTTACCCGATCCATTCTCTTCAAGCGTTCCATTAGGTCTTTTCGGCAAATTTTTGTTGCCGAACAACCGCTTAAAAATCTGATATACAGTTATCTTATTTTTTTGCATGTTTTTTTTTCTTCATTGACAGGCATCTTTTCACGATCTCTTGCCCTTCCTTATCCATTATTTTTTGCGAAGCACACCTCGCGCCAAGTTCCATCATGTCATTCGAATGATTCAAATCGAACATGGAAAATTTTTCGATTCCTTCGGTTTCAATAAGAATATCGCATAACTTTCTGTCTCTAAGCGTATTTGAATTCGCCATCAAATTAAAGGTTCGTTCGATCATGTTTTTCAGATTGATTTTTTCCGGTGGAGGAATGATCAAAGAAACATTTACTCCCACCACATACTTACATTTTTTTCGGATAACCGACACCGGAAAGTTTTTCAGCAGACCTCCATCCACATACGGAACACCATCAATCAGTTGAGGGTAAAAAACGATGGGGATGGAACACGAAGCAACCACTGCATCAATCAAAAAATCACCCTGCGAGAAAGTCACCGCGCGTGCCCGATTCCAGTCGGTAGCCACAGCAATAAACGGAATTTTGAGTTCTTCGAACGATTTTGCGCGCAAATTATTTTTTAAAAACGATTGCAGCCCTGTTGTCTTGAAAAAACCTGCTGTAGGTTTAGTAAATTCAATAAACTGTCGGAATTCTTTACCCTTAAAAAGTTCGCATATTTCATCCGGGGTGTAGCCGTCGGCATAGAGAACGCCCGCCAACGAACCGGCACTGGTTCCTACAATCACATCGGGCTTAAGTCCGGATTCATCCAACATTTTCAGCGCTCCGAGATGGGCAAATCCCTTAGCGCCACCTCCGCTTAATGCATATCCTAAATTATAGGGGTAACGGGGTCCAAAAAGTGTCATTATATAAAAGATTTAAAAAAAAGTTTTTAATAGCACACACAAAAAATGGAATTCTTCATTACAAAAGTGGTGATTTTTTTCCTTATACCCATGATTTAAGGCCTGAATTTATCGACAAAGCATGAATGATTTTATTGAGGCAATTGCTCAAGCAAATCACGAATGGATTGCTTAAAGACCGGATGAACAACATCGGGAGCAATTTCGGCAAAAGGAACAAGAACGAACCTGCGCAAATGCATCCGCGGATGCGGTACTGTTAATTCCGGTGTATCTATTATACTGTCATCCACCATCAGCATATCGATATCGATCACCCTGTCGGCATAATTACCGTTCTCGCTTTTTTTTGTTCTACCCAACTGTTTCTCAATGGTTTGCGTTATTGCGAATACCTCATCAACCGGCATATCCGATACCACTTCGCATACAGTATTCACAAACCAATTTTCCGATAGAAACCCTTCAGGCCGGGTTACATAAAAAGCGGATTTGGAAACGATTTTCCCAATCCGCTCTTCTATCCTTCTATACGCCTCTTCTATATTTTTTTCTTTATCGCCCAAATTCGATCCTAAACCCAAAAAAATACGATACGCCATTTTTTCACCCTTGTCATTAGTCGATAATCAACATGGCATCGCCGTAAGCGCCAAAACGATATTTTTCTTTAACAGCCACATCATATGCATCCATCACCTTTTCGTAACCACCAAAAGCACAAGCTGTCATCAATAACGTAGAATAAGGCAAATGAAAATTCGTAATAAATGCCGAAGGAAAGGTAAATTCATATGGAGGAAAAATAAATTTATTGGTCCATCCCTCTCTCGGCTTCAAGTGTCCGTCGGTGCTCACACCCGTTTCAATAGCCCTCATCACAGAAGTACCTACCGCACATATCCGATGACCTTCGTCGTATGCTTCATTTACCCTTTCGCACAATTCTTCGGGAATGATCATGAATTCGGAATCGATTTTATGCTTGGTAAGATCTTCCACTTCAATATCCCGATAAATACCCAATCCGCAATGCAGGGTAAGGAATCCGTAATCGATCCCTTTGATCTCCATCCGTTTCAGCAATTCGCGACTGAAATGCAGTCCGGCAGCAGGAGCCACAACGGCCCCTTCTTTTTCGGCAAAGACGGTCTGAAAACGCTCTTCATCTTCCGGTTCCGCACGCCGCCCCATGTATTCGGGAATCGGCATCTCCCCAACAGAATAAAGCAATTTCTTGAATTCGTCATGCGGCCCGTCATACAAAAACCGAAGGGTACGTCCACGTGACGTCGTATTATCGATTACTTCTGCAACGAGTTCTTCATTTTCGCCAAAATATAATTTGTTTCCGATGCGTATTTTTCGTGCCGGATTTACCAACACATCCCACAAGTGTTGTTCGGGGTTAAGTTCTCTCAACAGAAACACCTCGATCTGCGCTCCTGTTTTTTCCTTGTTCCCGAACAATCTTGCCGGGAAAACTTTTGTATCGTTAAAAATAAAAAAATCCTTCTCTCCAAAATAATCCAATATGTTTTTGAAAGTCGTATGTTCGATTTCATCCGATTTTCGGTGCACAACCATCAGCCGCGATTCATCGCGATGAGCAACAGGATATTTAGCTATAAGCTCCTCAGGAAGATTAAATTTGAATTGAGAAAGTTTCATATTACACTAACAATTATAATTAACAAAATTTATCACGTATGTGTTCATCAAAAAAGCGATCCAGCTCGCTAACCTGCAAACATTCGTCAAGCGTCGCCCCCCCCACCCTTGTGCGAACCAACGCGGTAAGGTGTGCGCCCGAACCCAATTCTCTACCGATATCTCTGGCCAGTGCCCTTATATAGGTGCCTTTGCTGCAAACCACTCGTATGGTTATTGTCGGTAATTCGCAAGCCAGCAATTCCACTTTATCTATAACCAATAACTTGGGTTTTAGTTCAATATCTTCGTTTTTTCGGGCCAATTTATATGCCCTTTCCCCTTCGATTTTACATGCCGAATAGGCAGGCGGAACCTGTTCGATTTGGCCGACAAATTTTTTCAGCACATCGTTCACCATCTCCTCTGTGATATGGTGAGTAGGATACATTGTATCGACCGGCGTTTCCAAATCGAACGATGGCGTTGTGGCACCCAATCGAATGGTGGCCACATATTCTTTTGTTTGCGCCTGAAGCCGTTCTATTTCCTTCGTTTTTTTTCCTGTGCAAACCACTATCACCCCACTTGCCAACGGATCCAACGTGCCGGTATGCCCGACTTTCAACTTTTTGATTTTTAACCTGCTGCAAATTTTGGCACGAACAACGCTCACTACTTTAAACGATGTCCAATGCAACGGTTTATCGATGTATAAAATTTCTCCCTCAATAAAATCCATCAAATCACATTTGAAATTGTACCTGTACCCAACAGAATCAGCATTAATCCTCCAATGATGATCCTATAATACCCGAATGCTTTAAATCCATGTCGGGTAATGAAATCGATAAAAAATTTAATGGCAATCAAGGCAACAAGAAAAGCAACCACATTTCCGATCAACAACAATATCAAATGATCGTGCAGCATGGCCATACTCGCCGGATCTTTCATCAATCGATAAAGCTTGTAACCGGCTGCTGCAGCCATTGTTGGAACCGCAAGGAAAAAAGAAAATTCGGCTGCATTTTTTCGGTCCAATTTCACACTCATCCCGCCCACGATAGTAGCAAACGAACGGGAAACCCCCGGTATCATGGCAATACACTGAAAACACCCGATTTTCAGTGCCCGCTGCCACGTCATCGTCTGATCGGGAGAGGGTCTGTTAAACCATTTATCGACGAAAAGCATCACAATACCTCCCGCAACGAGCATCGTCGCAACCACCAGCACATTTTCCAGCAACAAATCGATCTGATCGCCCAACAACAGCCCCAATATCCCGGCGGGAACAAGTGCTATGAGCAGTTTCAGGTAAAAATCGAATTTATAAAACAACCGTTGCACACCTGCGATTGCGGTAGAACTTACCTTTTGCTTTTCTGCCTTTTCCGCAACCCTGTGGTCCTCTTTTACATCGATGATTTCCGACGGAACAGGGTTCAGCCTGAAAAAACGTTGCCGGTAAAGAACCACTACCGACAAAATGGCGCCAAATTGAATCACGACCGTGAAAGCCTTCACGAAAGGGGTGCTTTCTATACCCAGCAATGCCTGGGTGATAATCATATGTCCTGTGGACGAAACCGGAAGAAACTCGGTGAGACCTTCCACCACAGCGATAATAATTGCCTCTATAACACTCATTATAACCGATAAAAGGGATAAATTATTTTACTTTTTTTTCTTCCTCTTTTTTTGTTTTGGAAGGATAGAGAATCCCCACAATCATCAAAAGGAAACCGGCCAGGCAAACCATCGGCGCTATTTTAATGCGTCGCGCACTGAAAATATCCGGATTGAAACCGGTTTCTGCCGTCGTTCCCGGCCCCACCATCAACAAAAATCCAAGAACAATGATTGCTACGGCTATTCCGCAGATGAGGAGATTGGTTTTACTTAATGCAAAATTTTTTTGTGCCATATTTTTTTAATCAGAGCAAGATATTGCTATATATCGTTTAAACGTAATACAAACTGTCGGTATCCATTTTCAAATAATGGTTTACCGAAAAAAAGGCTGCCAACCCTGTGATAACTAATCCCAACACGAGGACGGCTCCAAAGAGCAGCATCATATCGTTTGTTGTTATGATTGTTTTCAAATCAGCATATTCCGTGCCAAAATAAGACAAAATTCCAAAAATGATACCGTCGGCCAACAAGCCGGCAAAAAAACCCATTATCATATGATCTTTAATAAACGGTTTTCGGATGAACCCGTCCACTGCTCCCACCAGTTTCATGGTGTGAATCAGAAACCGTTTGGCATAAATACTTAAACGTATGGTGTTGCGAATCAGCGTAAAAGAGATAAAAAGCAACACAGCCGACAAAATCAGCAACAATGCCGTGACTTTAGATAAATTATTATTTATCAAATCAATGGCTTCCTGCTGATACAACAAATCGTCGATGGTGCTTTCCGCCTTGATGATTTTGCTCACCTTGGCCAGACTATCCGTGTTGGCATATTCCGATTTCAAAAAAATCTCGATACAATCCTGCGCCGGGTTATAGCCCAGCAACTCTTCGGGATCTTCACCCAAATCTTTAATCAACAGCTCTTTTGCTTCTTCTTTACTGATAAAGCGTGACGATTTCACAAAAGGCATGTTATCCAATCGTTTTTTGGTTTCCGCTATTTGTGCATCCGTGACATCGTAATCCAGCATAACGCTGAAACTCACATTTTCTTTCACGAATTCCGATAACCGTTTTCCGGCAAACAACGTAAGTATGGTAAGCCCCAACAACACCAAAACCAACGTAATGCTGATGATGGAGGTGAGCTTTGCATTAAAAAATCTTGCTTTGTTTACTCGGTATTTTTTCGTCATAATTATCCGGCGGCAAAAAACGGGTTGATAAGTGTATACAGGGCAAATTAGCCATTTACCCGAATATTTTGCAAAGTAACAAAAAAATATTGGCAATAAAACGAATGTATTCCCTAAATAATCTGAATATGCTTGCTTATTGACGAGGTTTCAATCCCATTTCTTTTGCTTTCTCCAGCATAAAGCGATAAGCCGCATCGTGTTCGTTAGGTATTTTTCCGTCAAGGATGGCTTCCTTGATGGCCGACTTCAATATTCCCACCTCTTTTCCGGGACTCAATCCGAACGTCTCCATGATTTCGTTTCCATTCACAGGAGGTTGAAAATTCCGTATCCGGTCCTTTTCTTCAATCTCTTTGAGCTTATTTCTTACCATTGCAAAATTCCGAAGGTAAAGACGCGCCTTTTCGGGATTTTTCGTGGTGACATCAGCCTCGCACAGCATCATCAGATCGTCGATATCGTCACCGGCATCAAAAAGCAGTCGGCGCAATGCCGAATCGGTTACCTGATCGTCTACCAACTGCATCGGCCGCATGTGCAAAATCACCATCTTTTGCACATATTTCATTTTTTCGTTCAACGGCAAACGCATGCGCCGAAAAATTTTTGGCACCATTTTTCCGCCCACATGATTGTGGTTATGAAATGTCCACCCCACATGATAATCCCACCGTTTGGTAGCCGGTTTGCCGATATCATGCAGCAAAGCAGCCCACCGCAACCATAAATTATCGCTTTTGCGCGCAATATTATCCAACACGGCAAGCGTGTGATAAAAATTATCTTTATGCTGTATGCCGTCGCGATTTTCCACCCCTTTCAAGGCTGCCAGCTCGGGAAAAATAAGATCCAACAAACCTGTCTTTTCCTGCAACACAAATCCTACCGACGGCTTCGGCGAAAGAAGAATCTTGTTCAGCTCATCGGTAATACGTTCGGCAGAAACAATGGTAATGCGCTCTTTATTGGCCGTAATGGCATCGAATGTTTCGGGGTAGATATCGAAACCCAACTGCGAAGCAAACCTGATGGCACGCATCATACGCAACGGATCGTCGCTAAACGTGATATTCGGATCGAGAGGCGAACGGATAATGCCGTTTTCCAAGTCTTGCAACCCGTCGAAATAATCTACCAATTCTCCATATCGGTTGCTGTTGAGACACAAAGCCAACGCATTAATCGTAAAATCCCGCCGTTTCAGGTCATCTTCCAGGGTGCCGTCTTCCACAATGGGCTTGCGCGAATCGTGGTTGTACGATTCTTTTCGCGCTCCCACAAACTCCAGATCATATCCCTTGTATTTCACTTGTGCCGTGCCAAAATTTCGGTAAATATTCACTTTCGATTGTCTACCCATTTTTTTTGCTACGGCTTTAGCCAACGCTATTCCGTTCCCGACAGCCACAAAATCGATATCTTTCGACGGTCTGTGAAGAAAAATATCGCGAACATATCCTCCTATCACATAACACTCCATATTGATTTCGTCGGCAGCTTGCGAAACAAGTTTGAAAACAGGCCGGTTCAGATGTCTCTCGATTTCTTCGTAAGGGATATCCATAAAAATGACGGATTGTAATTTGTAACCGCTTGCAAAATTACAATAAATCTTAGAGGTGCCATAATTGCGGCAATTTTATTTCCGTAAAAATAATGGCTATATTTGCACAGGAAAAAATATAGAAAAAACAAATATACAATGGACGACGACCCTCATCCCGGCAGTTTTTACGTATTCACACTTCTGTAAGGAGGGTATCAATGCCTCTTTACAGCAAAAAAAGTAAGGAGGCATACATTATGGTGAACTTCAAACGCTCCTTCCGCGATTTAATAAAAAACAAAGATTGGAAGGCTCTGAAACAATCGTTAAATCAATTCAATCCGCACGAAATAGCCCAATTCATCAACGACCTTCCCGAAGGCGAAGATGTTATTTTGTTTCGTCTTCTCAACAGAGAACAGGCCAAAGAAACCTTTCGGCACCTGTCGCACGAAAACCAAGAACACATCATTGAAGGGTTGGCCCAACATATCCATAAACTCTCCGATTTGCTTAACGATCTCGAACCGGACGACAGGACAGCCTTCTTTGAAGAATTGCCGGGTAAAGTTACGCAGCACCTCATCCAACTCTTGTCTGACGAGGAAAGAAAAATTGCCATGCAGCTGCTTGGTTATCCCGAGAACAGCATCGGACGATTGATGACGCCCGAATACGTTGCGGTTAAACCCGATTTCACCATCGAACAAGTTTTTGCACACATCCGGCAATATGGCAAGGATTGCGAAACCATCGACAGCATTTATGTTGTAGACAAAAACTGGAAATTGCTGGACGACATTCACATCAAAGATATCATTCTGGCTTCGCCCGAGCAAACCGTTTCCGAACTCATGGATCATCGTTTTGTGGCACTCAACGCGATGGACGATCAGGAAATGGCCATACGTGTTTTCAAAGATTACGACCGGGTCTCGTTGCCTGTCGTAAACGCCGATGGAATTCTGCTTGGCATTGTTACGTTTGACGACATTATGGACGTTGTTGAAGAAGAATCTACCGAAGATTTCCACAAATTCGGTTCGTTGCAAGAGCCCATCATCAATCCACTCAAAGCTTCAACCTTTCATTTGTTCCGTGAACGCATTTTTTGGCTGGCGGCGCTCCTTTTCGTAAACCTCTTTTCCGGAGCAGTTCTTTCGAGTTTCGAGAGTGTGATTCAATCGGTGGTTTCGCTCGTATTTTTTCTTCCCCTCATCATCGACAGTGCAGGAAATGCTGGATCGCAAACGGCATCGCTCATGATTCGTTCGCTTGCCACAGGCGATGTCCACTTGAAAGATGGGTACAAGTTGGTAGGAAAAGAATTTATCGTTTCCTTTCTACTGGGAATCACAATGGCCATCGGTGTCGCGGCGATAGCTAAATTCCGATCACCCGAAATTATTTATATCGTTGCCCTTACCATGGTTTCGGTTGTGATGATTGGCAGTTTGATCGGCTTGCTGTTGCCGTTTATTTTCACAAAACTGAAACTCGACCCTGCAACGGCCAGCGCTCCGCTGATTACCTCCATTGCCGATATCCTCGGCATCGTGATCTATTTTTCGCTTGCCTCTCATTTTTTGGGTTTTTAAGAAATACTGTGCTTCGCCGATTTCTTTGTTGTTATTTGTGAAATTAGATAAATGCAACTTAAATACCCTTTTTCAATGCCGATATATTCGTAAATTTGTTCACTATACGATACGAAATATGACAGAGAAAAAGAGAACATCGTCCAATCCGAGCATCAAATTTCGAATTGCAGCCGTTTTTTGTCCCGTCTTTCTCGGATTTTTTTTGATCGTTTCCTGTTCGCAACATAAAGAAAAAACGGCCAAAGACTATCTTACTGCCGCTCAACAGGCTTATGAAGAAGGCAATTATGATTTGGCTAAAATACAGATTGACAGCATAAAAATAAAATATCCGAAAGCTTTTAAAGAGATCAAAGCCGGCTTGGCGTTGATGCAGGATGTGCGGTTGGCCGAAAACCGGCGCAACATTGCCTTCTGCGATTCCATGCTTCAGGTCAACTACGATTCGTTGAAAGTCTTGCTGCTGAAATTCGATTACGTTCGCGATAAAGAATATCAGGAGTTTGGCGATTACATTCCCAAAATCTATCCGCTAAGCCAAACCCTGCGGCAAAACACCGTACGATCGGGTGTGCAGGAAAAAGGCAACCTTTACCTCGAAAGTGTTGTTGTTGGCGGCAATATCCATCACAACCACATCAGAGTCAGCCTCCCCGAAGGCGAATATGCCGAAACCCTTCCCGTCACGGCTGAAGGACTGAATTACCGTTTCAGCACCCTTACCGCAAGTTACGAGATTGTGCGCTACAGCGGAAAGAATGAAAACGGCGTGGCCCAATTTGTTTATACCTTCAAAGACCACCCCATTACGGTGCATTTCATTGGCAAACGAACGCTATCGAAACGCATGTCGACCAACGAAAAAGAAGCCATCGCTCAATCGTACGAACTCTCATCTCTTCTGCTCGAAATCGAACGCCTGAAGCTCGAAAAAGAAAAAAGCGAAGTCCTCATTCGTTACCTGTTGAGCAAGAAAACCGAATAACTCTTCTTCTTGACTGCGCATTTCGGACTGAAACTGATACGTGAATTTCATGCTAAAATCAAACGCTACTATTTCGATATCGAAGTAAAGGAGTTAAACCCGATAAAGCGAAGCTGAATGGCCTTAAATATCCACTTCCCTATGGTATTATACTGCATGCTGCTTATTGCAGTTTCTTCGCTCTTCCTTCGCTCCTTGTTCGCTCTTTCTTCGCTTCAAGGCAGGGAAGACAACATCGGATTTCGTGGTATTTGTGTAAAGCAAACCTGCGCGTATGCCGCATGTAGAGCGGGATTCTCATGCGGAGGCGGAACGGACTTTGTGCGAGGATGACGCAAGCCTGATGCAAGCATGGAGCGAGGAAGGTGCAGCCTTGGTGCGGAGTTGGTGCAGCCTTGGTACGGAGAAGGTGTTTGTTTTGCACTTGCAGGTTGATTCTACAAAATAAAAAAATGGCAAAGAAATTTGCAAATTAGCAAAGGTTATCCTACTTTTGCACTGCTTTTCACGAAGCACATAAGGATTGTCCTATGGTGTAACGGTAGCACATCTGATTTTGGTTCAGCCAGTCCAGGTTCGAATCCTGGTAGGACAACAATCTATAAAGGCAAATAGTTAAAAATAAACTATTTGCCTTTATCATTCATAGGGTATCACCCAAATTTTACCTATCCGGTATATTCGATTGGATCAAAAAAAGGATGTTCAAATGAATAATTCGATTCCTTTTCTTTTTTAGCGAATTCGCGAACTTCCCGGTTTCGAGATGCGACAGTTGCAATTCGTTATTACTTTTTTTAGCGGGTTTGCGACTTTCATTGTACTTTCTTGTCCTTAACCCACAAAAGCTCCATCTCTTCCAGCGATTTCCCTTTCGTTTCGGGCACCATTTTCCAAACAAACAGGGCCGACAAAACGGACATCACGCCGTAGAAGGCATACGTAAAGCCCGGACTGAATTCCATCATGGCCGGATAGGTCGATGAAATCAGGTAGTTGGCAAACCATTGAAAGGCGACGGCAATGGCTACCGCTTGTCCCCTTATTTTATTGGGAAAGATTTCGGAAATCAACACCCAACAGATCGGTCCCCACGACATCATGAACGATGCCGTATAGATGATGATGAAGACCAGCGTGCTGATGCCGATGATGTTGTTGAACGCCAAGGCAGAGATTGCAAACATACCTACGGCCATCCCTATCGATCCGGTTATCAGAAGGGGCTTTCTACCCCATTTATCCACCGTGAGGATAGCTACTACAGTGAAAACGACATTCACGAAACCCATAATAACCGTTTGAAGCATCGATGCGTCCTTGGCCGCTCCCATGCTCTCGAAAATACGCGGGGCGTAATACAAGGCCACGTTGATGCCGACAAACTGCTGGAATACCGACAGCAGGATTCCGATGATAATGATCTTCTTGCCGTAAGAGAATACACTTGACTTGATCGAATGGTCGACCGTCTGTTTAATCTCGTTCAGTATACGACGGGCGGTTTCTTCACTCCTGTTGATTTTCGTAAGTACCGACAGGGCTTTTTCGTCCTGATGCATCAGCGCCAGATAGCGAGGTGTTTCAGGAACAAACAACAACAATATTCCGAACAGTGATGCAGGAATGGCCTCAGAGGCAAACATCCTGCGCCAACCAATGGCATTGATCCACTCTATCGACTGACCTCGGGCTATTTCCCAGTTTACGAAATAGACAACCAGCATGCCGAAAATGATGGCAAACTGGTTGAACGATACCAACCGACCGCGAATTGCAGCAGGAGAAATCTCGCTGATATACATGGGCGAAACGGCCGATGCCAACCCTACGCCGATACCGCCCAAAATGCGGTAGATATTGAAAGTGATCAGCAAACCGACCGAAGGTTCGCCTTTGGGAAAAAACAGGGTTTCGGGATATCCCGATCCCAAAGCCGATATAAAAAACAGGGCGGATGCCAGAAGTAGGGTCTTGCGACGTCCCAATCGGTTGGAAAAAAAACCGGACAATATCCCTCCAATGATACATCCGATCAAGGCGCTCGACACTGTCGCCCCATGTACCAGTGCGCTTAATCCCAACGGCTCGACAAGATAGGCCTGAAGCGATTTTTCGGCTCCCGAAATAACGGCTGTGTCATATCCGAAAAGCAATCCGCCCAACGTGGCTACCAGCGTTATCGCGAAAATGTATGATGCGTTGTATTGTTTTGTCATTTTTTACCCGTAATAAATAAAGGAAACCCGGCCGGTTTTTCAAGCAACCGACCGAGCATCCGTTATGTTTCACCCTTTTATATGTACATGTTTACAATGGCTTCGTAAAGCTCCTGTTTTCCGCTGATCTGTGCCGGCTCCCTGCCCATCGAAAGTGCATAAGCGCGCAAATCTTCCAACGAAAGTTTCCCTTCTTCGAACGCTTTCCCTTTTCCGCTGTCGAAAGAAGCATACCGATCCTTGAGCATCTCGAGATAAGGCGACTTTTCGAGTATGGCGGCGGCAGCTTCCAACGCCCGTGCGAAAACATCCATCCCCGCTATGTGCGCAATGAAGATGTCATCCAAATCGGTGGAATTGCGCCGGGTTTTGGCGTCGAAATTCGTACCGCCGCCCTGCAAACCGCCATTACGCAAGATGACCAGCATCGCCTGCGTCAACTCGTACACGTCTATCGGGAACTGGTCGGTATCCCATCCGTTCTGATAATCGCCCCGGTTGGCATCTATCGAACCCAACATACCGGCATCCGCAGCACACTGCAATTCATGTTCAAACGTATGGCCGGCCAACGTGGCGTGATTGACCTCGATGTTCAGTTTGAAATCCTTATCGAGATTATGTGCACGAAGAAAACCGATGACCGTTTCGGCATCCACATCGTACTGGTGTTTGGTCGGCTCCATGGGTTTCGGCTCGATGAGGAAAGTTCCTTTGAAACCCTTCGAGCGGGCATAATCGCGCGCCAGGGTCAACATCATGGCCAGATGTTCCTTTTCGCGTTTCATGTCGGTATTCAGCAGACTCATGTAGCCTTCTCTGCCTCCCCAGAACACGTAATTTTCGCCTCCCAGCGCGATGGTGGCATCCAACGCATTTTTGATTTGCGTGGCGGCATAAGCCACACTCTCAAAATTGGGATTGGTGGCGGCGCCGTTCATGTAACGTTTGTGGCCGAAAACGTTGGCCGTTCCCCACAACAACTTGATTCCTGTTTGAGCCATCTTCTCCTTGGCGTAGGATACCATTTGTTTTAGGTTCGATTCGTATTCCCCGAGCGAATCCCCTTCGTCTACCAGGTCGATATCGTGAAAGCAAAAATATTCGATCCCGATTTTTTGCATGAACTCGAAAGCAGCATCCATTTTGTTTTTTGCCCGCTCTATCGGATCTGCCCCTTCGTTCCACGGAAAATTTTTTGTCGGTCCACCAAACGGATCGGTACCTTCGGCACACAATGTATGCCAGTAGGCCATCGAAAATTTGAACCAATCTTTCATCTTGCGACCGTAAACTTCTTTTTCCGCATCATAATAACGAAAAGAGAAAGGGTTTTTGCTTTCTTTTCCTTCAAACTTGATTTTCCCTATACCGGGAAAAAATTCTTTTTTTTCTTCCATGTTTTTATTGTTTTAAGTAAGTGAATGTATGGTGTATATTATGTTGTTTTTATCCGATTTCCGAAGTCAGACGGCTCTTCCACTGTTCATAGGCCGATTGGTATTGCAACCGGTTTTTTGTGTTGGGCTCTACCGTCATGATTTTCTGCAACGATGCAAACGCCTCTTCGTGCGATGCATATATCCCCGCACCTATGCCTGCCGCTTTGGCCGCACCTGCCGCACCGTCGGTATCGTACAGCTCGATGACAGCCTCGGTGACACCTGCCAGCGTCTCCCGGAAAACCGGACTGAGGAACATGTTGGCGTTGCCTGCCCGTATCATCGTGATGTCCATGCCCATGGATTCCATGATTTCCGTGCCGTACTTGAACGAAAAAACGATACCTTCCTGCGAAGCTCTCAAAAGGTCGGCAACGGAATGGATATTGAAATTGATACCGTGAAAAGAGCAGCCGATATCTTTGTTTTGCAGAATGCGTTCCGCTCCGTTTCCGAAAGGAATCACCGTAAGTCCTTTTGCCCCGATGGCGGATTGCGCAGCCAAGGCGTTCATGTCGTTGTAAGAAAAACCCTCGCGCATCATGTTCCGTTTGAGCCACGAATTGAGAATCCCCGTACCGTTGATGCACAACAAGACGCCGAGTCGCGGCTCTTCGGGGGTATGGTTCACATGCGCAAACGTGTTTACGCGCGAAAGCGGGTCGTAATTAACTTCTCCCAACACGCCATAAACTACCCCGGAAGTTCCTGCCGTTGAGGCAATTTCTCCCGGATTAAATACATTGAGCGAAACGGCGTTGTTGGGCTGATCACCGGCACGGTAACTTACGGGCGTACCCGCTTTCAGTCCCAGCTCCGCCGCAGCCACGGCAGAAACGGTGCCTTGCGTTCCGAATATCGGAACGATATCGGGCAGCAGCGCGTAATCGAAACCGAAATAGTTCATCACATCTTCCGAGATCCGGTTTTCCTTGAAATCCCAGAAGATCCCTTCCGACAAGCCTTCAATCGTCATGCCGATGGTGCCGGTAAGCTTCATCGCGATATAATCTCCGGGAAGCATGATTTTGTAGATCCGACGGTAGATCTCCGGCTCGTTCTCCTTTACCCAGGCAAGTTTAGATGCCGTGAAGTTGCCCGGCGAATTCAGCAGATGCGACAATGCCCTCTCGCGGCCTATTGCCTCGAATGCCTTTTCGCCATAAGGAACCGCCCGACTGTCGCACCAAATAATGGACGGACGAAGCACCTTCCGGTTCTTGTCAACCAACACCAACCCGTGCATCTGCCACGAGATGCCGATGGCCTTGATCTCTTCGGCCCTAACCCCCGATTTCCTCATCACCGCATGATGGGCTTGCTTGAGGTGTTCCCACCACATCTCCGGATCCTGCTCTGCCCACCCCGGCCGTTCAGCATAAATCGGCATCTCCGTCTTGGGCGAATAATCCGATGCCGCAATCTTTCCGCTTTCGGCTTCCACCAAACAAGCCTTCACCGAAGAGCTCCCTATGTCGTATCCCAATAAATACATACTTATGATTTTATGAATTTATGAATTTATGAATTTTATTTTCAATATATCCCTGTCTCGATTTCGTTGCGTACAACGGCCATCATCCCCTCAATCTGCGCCAAAGCGACCATTCTTCCCAGAAAAGAATACCCGGGATTATATGCTTTTTCAATATCGTTGAGCATGAGTTTTCCATGATCAACCCGCATGGGAACAGCGGGGTTCTCTTTTTCGAAAATCCGGATCACTTCAATCAAATTGGCCCTTCCTCCAAGATGGGATGCTTCGATAAAATCGCCATTTCCCGCAATTTCCGTACTTCGCAAATGTACAAAAAAAGACTGCTTCGCAAAATTTCTTGCCAAGTCTGCCACATCATTCTGAATACCGGCACTCAACGATCCGGCACAAAACGTAAAACCGTTGGACGGACTTTCCACGGCATCCAAAATCCACCGAATATCATCCTTGTCGCTAACGATTCTCGGCAAACCGAATACGGGAAATGGCGGATCATCGGGATGAATGCACATTCGTACCCCGTATTTTTCTGCCACGGGAATCACCGCTTGCAGGAAATACTTCAAATTTTCGCGAAGCTTTGTTTCGTCAACGTTTTCATACAAATCCAGCAGTTTCCTGAAAGCTTCAACCGGATCCTCATCGCCGTTAACGATACTTCGGTTGATAAATCCCTGGGTTTTTACGATAATGGTATCGATAAGTTCGTTTTTCTCTTTTTCGGTAATCACCCTGTCCAATGCGTTCACCTTATCCATCTCTTCCGGAGTATACTCCTTTTCCGCATCTTTTCTCTTTAAAATCTTACAATCGAAATAGGCAAACTTGATTTTATCGAAATAGAGCGTTTGGGTGCCATCAGGCAATATTTTATGCAAATCGGTACGTACCCAGTCGATCACGGGCATAAAATTGTAGCAAACCGTGGTTATACCTGCCTGTCCGAGATGTTTCAAACTCGCATTGTAATTGTCGATCCACCTATCCCGATCTTTTCCTCTGTATTTAATGGATTCCACTACTGGCAAACTTTCAACAACAGACCAATGCAATCCATAAGATGCGATATATCGTTTAACCTCCCGAATTATGTCCGTCGGCCATACTTGCCCATTGGGTACATCATGCAGCGCAGTAACGATACCTTCCACACCAATCTGCCTGAGCATGTCCAACGTAATCGGATCTTTCTTGCCAAACCATCTCCAACACTTTTTCATTATCAAGAAGAATGAAAATATCAATCGTTTATGTAAAATCTTTCGCCATTAACCTCCACACTTGTTTGAACGACCGCACCCGAAGCAAGCGATTTTTCGTCAGGCTGTTTACCTCCGACCGAAATAGAAACCCTTCCGGCCTCCACCAGCGGAATGTTTTCCTCGTTGCGTGCTGCAAACTGATGGGGTTGCAACACAAATTCAACCTTCCGCGTTTCGCCTGCCTTTAAATGAATACGCTTAAAACCCTCCAACGAGCGAATGGGCTTTTTCAATTTACTGTCGGGCAAGGAAACATACAGCTGAACGACCTCGTCTCCATCTTTGTCTCCCGTATTGGTCACAGTTACTGTCAGGGGAATATTTTCACCTGCTTCAACAGAGGACGGAATACGCTCGAAATTGTACTTGAAAGTGGTATAACTCAATCCGTAACCAAATTCATACAACGGATCGCCTTCAAAATAACGATACGTTTTGCCTTTCATGTCATAATCCTCGAAAGGCGGAAGTTGATCGATGCTTTTGTAAAACGTCACGGGCAATCGCCCTGCCGGATTGTAATCGCCGAAAATCACGTCGGCTATGGCTGTTCCACCCGCCTGTCCGGGATACCAAGCCTCAAGAATGGCGGGAATATTTTTGCTCTCCCAATTCACTGCCAACGCACTGCCGTTGAGCAAAACCAAAACGGTCGGCTTACCGAGTTTCACGATTTCCTGCATCAATTCGGTTTGAACCGGCGGTAATTTGATGTCGGTGCGGTCGCCCTTGTAAAAACCGTCGATTGCAATGTTCATTTCCTCTCCTTCGAGCGACGGACTTAATCCCATACACAGCACAACCACATCGGAAGCCTTTGCCAGATCGACGGCTTCCTGTTTGAGATTCTTGCCGGGTACTTCCCACAAAATACGCACATGCGGATATTCGGTATCGTTTTGAATATATTCCACTTCGATCGTATAAGACTTGCCTTTATCGAGGGTGACCCGTTCGTATCCTTTTTTGGCGTGATGCCCGCTTTCCCCGGAAGCTACTATTTTTCCGTCCAGCGTGAGTTTAAAACCGCTGAAAGCTTCTCCACCCAAGGCATATTCCCCACTTACCGATGGCACAAGAACACCTTTCCAACGTACGGAAAACCGTTCGTATGACATATCGGAAAAAGGAGGGGTAGTCCACCATTCGAAATCGATACGATCGTCGATGCGGGTATGTTTGGGCGTTCCCTCCAAGTTGGCATTGTCGAAATATTCGGCCGTCAATCCTTTCGTTTTCCGTGTCTCGTCGGTATAAAAACAGTCTGCCGGAATCACCTCCAAATAAGGCAGCCCTTCGGCTAACCGGCACCCTTGAGCATATTTCACTTCGGCATCGGGCAATTTTTCCCTTATCCCTTTTAACGGCGTAATGCGGACAGAAGGATATCCGTTGTAATTTCCCAGCAATATTTCATCGTTATCGGCATTGGGCCCGATGACGGCAATCTTCTTAACGTCTTTTGAAAACGGCAAAACATCGTTTTCGTTCTTGAGCAACACCATCGATTTACGGGCGGATTCCAAAGCCAATAGCCGGTGTTTTTCGCAATCCACCACGTCAATGGGGATTTGTGCATACTTCACTTCTTTTTCGGGATCGAACATGCCCAGTTTCATTCTTGCCAACAACAACCGCTTTACCGACGTGTCGATCTCTTCTTCGGTGATCAGTCCTTTATTAACGGCTTCAATCAGATGCGGATAATAGGTATCGCCGCAATTCAAATCCGTCCCGGCCTTCACTGCTTTGGCTGCCGCCTCTTCGGGCGTATCCACTATATGATGGGCATTTTCGCGGTAAAAATCGCTGATGGCACCACAGTCCGAAACGATGTAACCCTTCAGTCCCCATTTATTGCGCAACAGATCTTCCAAATACTTGTCTCCGCAACAGGGCTCCCCCCTGAAACGCTGATAGGCACACATCACGGAATAGACATCCGCTTCACGAATACTGCGCTTGAAATGAGGGAAATAAGTCTCGGCCAGATCGTAATCGTTCGGATAAACATCGAACGAATGCCTCACGGCTTCAGGCCCGCTGTGAACGGCAAAATGTTTCGCCGTAGCCACCAGCTTCAGGTATTTCGGATCGTCACCCTGCACCCCTTTAATAAAAGGAATAGCCATCTCGGCCGTTAAAAACGGATCTTCCCCGTAGGTCTCCATTCCCCTTCCCCAGCGCGGATCGCGAAAAATGTTGATGTTGGGTGTCCAGAACGTCAACCCCTGATAAATTCCCCGCTTGCCTTTCGACGCGTAATCGTGATGTTTGGCACGTGCTTCGTCGGAGATGGCTGTGGCAATAGCGAACATCTCGTCCGTATCCCACATGGCCGCCATCCCTATCGCCTGAGGAAAAACGGTGGCCAAACCCGAACGGGCAACGCCGTGCAGGCACTCATTCCACCAGTTGTAGGCCGGTATCCCCAGCCGCTCTATGGCCGGCGAATCGTAGCGCATCAAACTCACTTTTTCTTCCAGGGTGAGTCGCGACAACAGATCCGCTGCTCGTTCTTCAAACGACAACTTCGTGTTCAAATAAGGCTCTACAGGCTTGCTGCATCGAAAAAAAGCAAGCGAAAAAATAATAATAATAAAATATGTCCTATAATTCGTCCTTTTCACAACCAAAATATTTAAAATTATGCATTAAAATCAGGAATTTGTTTGGAGCACTCTAAAATAACGCATTGTAACACAATCAACCGGGGACTAAAAATCATCCCTTCCCCCATTAATGGTTTTAATGGTGCCGTCTTCATTGTATTCCAATTCTACCACTTTCATACTCCTAAGCCATGTTTTCCCTCCGGAAGGCACACTGTCGTGATGGAAAAGGTACCATTTCCCCCGAAATTCTACTATAGAATGATGGGTAGTCCATCCCACCACAGGCGTCAAAATCACACCTTGATAAGTAAACGGTCCGTACGGATTATCACCTATGGCATAACATAGCAAATGCGTGTTGCCTGTGGAATACGAAAAATAATACTTCCCGTTGTATTTATGCATCCAGGATGCTTCGAAAAATCGGCGCTTATGATCGCCAGCTTTCAACGGTTCGCCCTTCTCATCAAGTATAAGAACATCACGAGGTTCTTCGGCAAATTCCGGCATATCGTCGGTGAGTTTTACCACTCGGGCACACAAAGCAGGTTCATCATCGGCAGGTTCATGGCCGCATTCAATGGCTTTGTTGTTGCGATAACGCTGGAGTTGTCCACCCCACAATCCGCCGAAATACATGTAAAAGTTGCCGTCACCGTCATCCAAAACGGCAGGATCGATGCTGTAACTTCCTTTTATGGGATCGCTTTGAGGAACAAACGGACCTTCAGGTTTATCGCTTACCGCCACCCCAATCCTGAAAATATCCGTTTTGTCTTTCAGCGGGAAGTAAAGGTAGTATTTTCCGTTTTTATACGCAACATCAGGCGCCCATAATTGTCGACCCGCCCATGGAATATCCTTAATATCGAGTACTACTCCATGATCAATAACCTCTCCGTCAATATCATCCATGGAAAAAACATGATAGTCGCGCATAGCGAAATGATCACCATTATCATTTTCCGGAATTCCTGCGTCAATATCGTGTGAAGGGTAAATATAAATCTTACCGTTGAATACGTGTGCCGAAGGGTCAGCCGTATATAAATCGTTTACCAAATATCTCATTTTTGCCATTTTTGTTCTTTTTATGTTGGTTTATTTATCGCTATAATCAATTGATTGTCATAGCTTCTTTTATAATTGCTTCAACAATAGGTTTAGGTTGATGATTCCGGTCAAACAATAAGGGATAATCGGTTCTGCCTCTGACCGGCCAATAATTTCTCCACGATTGTCCATCGTTAACCCCCCAAACCGTTACCCTGTCTATTTTATCGTGATGGTTGAGAAAAAGACGGAAAAAATCGAGACAACGGTTATGCCACTTCTCATACACATCAGCCGGTAAACCGTCCGGATAAGGATTCAAACTTTTATTGTACGTATAATCCAAGGAAAGATCGGCTCCGGCATCTCTTTTTGGTGAAGGCAATGCCGAAAGATCGAATTCGGTAATCATCACTTTGACCCCCAAATCGGCAAAAGCCAACAAACTTTCTTCAAAATCCTCAATCGCCGGAAAATCCATGGTCATGTGTCCCTGCATACCGATACCATCAATTTTAACTCCCTGTGACTGAAGATTCCTTACCATTTTTATAACGCCTTCGCGTTTTTCTTTTTTAGCCATCGAATAATCGTTGTAATACAATTCGGCATCGGGATCGGCTTCATGAGCAAACTCAAAAGCCAACCGGATAAAATCTTCCCCGATAATCTGATAGAATTTACTTTTTCTGAAAGAGCCGTCATCCTCTATAGCTTCGTTTACCACATCCCAACCGTGTACTCGACCCTTGTATCGACCAACAACGGTAGTAATATGGTTTTTCATTCGTTCAATCAACACTTCCCGTGAAACATCCTTACCGTTTTCATCCACAAAAAACCACGCCGGGGCCTGAGAATGCCAAATAAGCGTATGTCCAACGATAAACATGTTGTTCTTTTCACCAAAATCGACAAATTGATCGGCTAAGGCAAAATCAAATTTTCCTTCCTGCGGCTGAAGAGATTCGCTTTTCATACAATTTTCAGGTGTAATCGAATTAAAGTGCTGCTCGACAACCCTGATTCCGGCAGTATCCCTTCCTGTTATTTGATCGGCATTAAGAGCGACACCTATTAAAAACTTATCTTTCAAAGCCTCTTTAAGAGACATATTGGGTTTACTCTCTTTTGTTTGGCAATTAGAAAACAAAACAAAGGAAAAAAACACAACTCCTAAATAAAATGATTTGATCCTCATAAAAATATGCTTTAGAATTTATTAATATATATAAAATGATTACGATTTATTTTTTCTTCTTTCTTCCAATTCTGCCTGAATACGTTCATTCAATTTTTTTGAAATCGGATAGAAAAAAAGCGCACAAACCCCTATAAAAAACGTAAATGCAGGAATAAGACTAGCTGAAAGTTTAATCCCAAAAACAGCAGAATCAGTTTGAATTTGATTGGGTACAAATCCAAATGCATCAATAATGGAACCGCAAATGGCGCCTCCAACACCAAGACCTGCTTTCAAGGCAAATACGATACCCGCAAAAACAAAACCCGTTGCACGACGGTGATTCACCCATTCGGAATGATCGGCCACATCCCCCATCATCGCCCAAAGCAACGGAATGGTTGGTGCGTAAGCAAGGCTTTTTAAGATATTGATGACAAAAATGGACTCAATATTTTTAGGTGAGACCACATAGAAAAGAGAGGTGAATAATGCCGTCAATGCCAAACAGACAATAAACACGTTGCGCTTACCAAAGATATTGGAAAGAAAACGGGATAACAAGATCACACCCAGTAACGTTATGATTTGTCCGATCATATTGAATAAACTGAAACCTACTGCAAAAACATCGCTGTTATCATGTGCTATCAATCCGAAAGCATCCAAAAACTGATGTCCTGCACCATAGCTTTCTCCTGCTTCACTGATTAAACCCACCTTGCTAAGGAACACAAAAAGAGCATCTTTATCCACCACATAATTAAAATAATAGGACATGCTGCTTCCCCACATGGCTAAGGTGATAAATAAAAAGAGGGTAAGCACAAACATGGCTTTCCACGGCCTGTTACGAAGAATATCTTTTAAATCCTGCTTGATGGAAGTTTTCTGATTTACCGGCGGCTCAATCCGTTCTTTTGTGGTAAAAAACGTGATTACAAACAGAACAACCACAATGACTGCAAAAAGAGAAACGGTTAATAGCCAGCCTTTTTGGGGATCGCCCTGACCGAATTTTGTCACAAGAGGCAAAGTCAATCCCTGAACAATAAAAGTAGCTATAGTAGCAGTAACAAAACGATAAGTGGAAATGCTCGTGCGTTCTTTGATATCGCCGGTCATTACACCGCCTAACGAAGAATACGGTGTATTATTGAACGAATAAATCGACATCAACAGAACATACGTGATTCCTGCATATAAAATTTTTCCGCGTTCCGAAAGATCGGGAGTGGTAAAAGCCAGAACAAAAAAGATGGCAAATGGCAACGCTGTCCATAATATCCACGGGCGATACTTGCCCCATCGGGTGTTGGTGCGATCGGACAAAATGCCCACGATCGGATCGACAAACGCATCAAAAACACGGGCTATCAGTAAAATCATTCCGGCTGCAGTAGCTTTTATACCGAACACATCGGTATAAAAAAACAACTGAAACATCATTGTCATCTGAAAAACCAGATTGGCAGCCCCATCTCCCAGACTGTATCCCACTTTTTCATACCAAGGAACTTTTTGTGTAGCTGTATTCATTACTTCATTTTTATAGGGTTAATTAATCATTTTCTTATTTACCAATTATCCGTTCTGAAAGGTGAAGCGGGCAAATTTTCCTTGTTGTAAAGATTGGCATTTTCAGGATTATCTGCCCATGCATATCTCACTGCCACCGGTTTTTCAATTTTGTCGCTCCAAACTTTCACGCTGTTCCCCACAATTTCGGCATTTGCCCAAACGAATTTTTTGTTGGCTCCGGCAATAGCAAATTCTTTGAGTGGTAAATTTCCTTTAGCTATTAATCCGCTACCGATTTCCGTGAAATCAATCCAAATCACATTGCCTTTCACTTCCATCGAAGTGTATAGAGGACCTGAACTTACTAAGTTTTTTTCGCCATAAGCAATTTTTTGAGCCAGGAGTGCTAATCTGTCGCCAATGTCCTTTTTTCTCAACGGGTGAATGTCGTTCCACTCGCCCAAATCAATAGCGACTGCCATCCCTGTTTTTGGCACTTTCTTCAACGTCATCAGCTGCGATTCGCGCAGAACAGCCCAGTTGCTTTCTGACGGTTCACTAACAGGCGGTCCGTAATTGGGTAATTGCACAAACAGGAAAGGCAGCTCTCCCTGATTCCATTCAACTCTCCAGTTTTCAATGAGTTTCGGAAGCAACAGACGATATTCGTAAGGTTTGTCGGCATTCGCTTCTCCTTGATACCACAGAAAACCTTTGATACGATAAGGGGTAACCGGAGCTACCATTGCATTGTGCAAACCTACCGGCTCCCAGCGCACGAAAGTTTGGCCGGCGAGTGGCTGCATTTTGGCTCCCTGCTTCATTTTCCATTCGCCGCTTAAATCGATCGTATCGTTGTCGATAATTAAGGCATACAGTTTATCGGGAACGAATCCACCTTTCCCCATGTTGCTGATAATCCTTACCACGATTTCGTTTTCATCTTCTCTCAGTAAATTTGCCGGAACTTCATATCGACGTGGTGGATATTGATAACTTGTTGTTCCTACAAATTTTCCGTTCAAATAAACCGAATCGGCATCAACAATTCTTCCCAAAATCAGTTTTGCCGGTTTCCCGGCCAAACGAGAAGGTATTTCCACTTTTTTGCGAAACCAAACCGACCCATTTTGAATTTCGGGATATTTATTCGACCAATAACCCGGAATATTCATTGTTAACCAATCAGAAGTATCGATATTGGGCACAAACCACGGCAAATCTTTTTGAAATCCTTCGTCGTTTTGTCGAAGATTGCGATACCATTCTGCAATTCGTTCGTTGTCTTTTTGTTCGATTTCACGAATGAGATCGTCGTTTTTGAATCGTTGGGCTTCCTGATAATAGGAAGGAAATTCCTTTAAAGCCTCTTCGCTCATCCACGACTGAATGGGCGATCCACCCAAACTCGCATTGATAATGCCGACAGGTATTTTATATTTTTCGTAAATATTTCTGGCAAAAAAATAAGCTACGGCCGAAAAATCGAGCACTGTTTCGGGATCGGCGGATATCCATTGACCGGTTGATAAATCTTTTTCCGGCTGCTTGAAATTGTATCGTTGCGGGACAAAAAATTGGCGTATAAAAGTACATTTCGACGTTTTGATTTCATCTTCATAAATCGGAGCTACGCGCCGCATCGGCAGTTCCATGTTCGATTGTCCTGACGCAAACCAAACGTCACCAATCAAAATATCGTGAAGCGTAATTTTTTCCTTTCCGCTTTTCACTTGCATTTCAAAAGGTCCGCCGGCTTTTTGCTCCGGTAATATGATTTTCCATTCGCCTGCAGCATTGGCTACCGTGTGATATGTTTTTCCCTTAAAATCAATCGTAATCGCTTCGTTACTTTTTGCCCATCCCCAAATGTTGAGCTTTACATCCCGCTGCAAAATCATTCCGTCGCTCACCAGTTTAGGTAAACGAAGTTGGGCAAAATTCGGCAGCGAAAACAATAAAATTACAATGCTCAACCAAAATTTCTTAGCTGTAAAAAGTTTTATTTTCATGCTCTTTCTATTTTATTTTTCTGCTTTGCTCATCCTTTTTTATCAAATCTTCCAAATTATTCACCGGGCGTTCCATATCGTTTGGAAAAGGCATTTTGCTGAACTGCCGGAAATAAAGCAAACAGGCATCTTTCCACACTTGTGCGTTCATACATTGTTCTCGAAGTTTAGTTTGAACTTGCGAAAATCTTTCCGAGTCCACATACCGCTGCACTTGATCCCACGTTTTCTGAAATTCTCTAACCTGGCGGACTCCTTTATCATAATGATAGCATAATTCGTCCCAAAGTGTTTGTCCATCTTTCATTATAAAATTCCAAGGCAAATGGTGAAACCACAGCAAATAAATATCGGGACAGGTTTGTGAATTGGAAAACATCGACTGAAGTGGTTCTTGGTACTGACTCACGGCATTGCTGCCGGTTGCAGTTCGGTCAAACCCAATTCCAATCGAATCGGCTTTATGATAATAGGGCGGTGTCCAATCTTTTCTGACGCCTGTGGGTGCCCACCACGGACCGGGTCCGTAATGGTGATCGGCTGCAAAAATATGATGTAAACCCAAAGGCATCATATAATTTACAGCAGCTTCCCGACTATTGAGCATCATTTGTTTGACCGGTTGAAGAAAATTCACTTGCCAATCAGGAGAATAAATAGAATTTTCAACATCAATTTCACTTTCACCCGAATTATCGCTGAAAGTCAACTTTATCCATTCGTCGGCAATTTGTTCACTCGATAAGGAATTATTCCATGCCAATCTTCCGAAAGCATACCAGTTGGATTGTGCAAAAGGATGACCGCACCAGTTGACGTCTGAACCGATATTCGAAACTCCGGCGATTGCTGTATGCTTTTGCGGGAAAAGACTTCCGTCGGTACAACAAGCCACTGTACTGCCTTTGCCTTCCTGATAGGTGTCACTTTTTAGAAATTCCTCCCACATCGTCGCCAAGTATACCAGATGAACCGATTGTCCCAGATATTCCTGCGTGATTTGGAGCTCCGGCATCACTGAAGTTTTTTTCATCGCTCCAAAAAGTGGACTGAAAGGTTCTCGCGGTTGAAAATCGATTGGTCCGTTTTTCACCTGAATAATCACATTATCGCGAAACTGACCATCCAACGGCATAAATTCCGAATAAGCCTGTTTCGCTCTGTCTTCATCGGAAGGATTATATACAAATGCACGCCACATTACCATTCCACCAAATGGGGAAAGTGCATCTGCAAGCATGTTTGCTCCATCGGCATGTGTGCGGCCAAAATCCTGCGGACCGGGTTGTCCTTCGCTGTTAGCCTTTACCAAAAATCCCCCAAAATCGGGAATCAGACTGTAAATTTCTTTTACTTTATTTTTCCACCATTGTGCAACTTCCGAATTCAGCGGATCAGAAGTTTTTAAACCTCCTATCACTTGGGGTGAAGCAAAATTCACCGACAAATAGGTTCTAATGCCATACGGTCGCAGAACATCGGCAATTTCTTTTGTCTTTTTCAAATAATCGGCTGTCAATATCGCAGGCGAAGCATTTACATTGTTGAGTACCGACCCATTTATTCCTATTGACGCATTGGCACGGGCATATTCCTGCCATAACTGCTTATCCGTATATGTAACTGTTAATGAATCTTTGCCTTTTCTCCAAAATATCGAACTGCCGGCATAACCGCGTTCAATGGTTCCGTCGAGATTGTCCCAATGATTGAGTATTCGCCTTTCGTAAGAAGGATTGCAAACTTCTTCGTAAATGTTCTCTCCTGTTTGCTGCCGGCGCATTAATTCGTAAACTCCGTAAAGAATCCCAATGTCTGTATTGGCTTGAATTCTGTTTTTGCCGATTCTAAAGCCATCACCCTTAATTGCCTTATCGGATTTAACGACAAGTTCTATTTTTTCATTTGTTTTTCCTTGCCATCCTTGCCGCAATTCCTGCATTGCAATGCTGAGCGTTGGTGATTTTTTGGAGCAAATCACATTCACGGAATTCGTTCCTTTTCCCCGCAACCACAAATCGTGCCCGTCTTCTGCCTGAAGGTCAAAAGATAACAGCACAAAAAATGAAAAAATAGTTATGATTTTTCTACTCATTTGTTTTAATTTGAAATTTACCATGAAAATATTTCAATCCATCATTCGTTTGCTTTCAGGAGCTCCTAGATAACTCTTTTTCAAGTTACCCGTATCAATGATTATTTTTTGCAATACGATTCCCGGTTCCAATACTCTAAATCGGATGGTATGCTTTCCGGCTGACTGAAACATGTGCGTCGTAATAGTTTCATTGATGCGTTGTGCCTGCCATTTTTCCAGGAGTTTTGTATCGTATTTTCCATTCATGTTTACAATCTTTTCTTCCTGATTATCAACCGAAATGCCATATCTTAATCCTTTGTTGTTGTTGAAATTAAGCGTTGGCGAAACCAATACGTGTATCGGAAAATTTCCTGTTGACCGGGTAATGACGTCATATTCCAGATAAATGCTGTCTTCCGGTGTTGGATATTCGTTTTGCGGAAAAGTAGTTACACCCGATAATGTTTTTCCCAAATTCGGAATCACTTTCCATTCTATTCGCTCGTTTCCTTTCGCACGATTGAAATGTTCGGCTTCAATGGAAATATAACCGTCACTTTCAACAAATTTTTTGTTTTTTTCGTCGGCTGAAGGTGTTACATATTTTACTTCAGGCATTACACGCTGCTTTGGCTCCTGCCAATAGGTATATCCGATACGAATTTGGTCCATCATGTGCTTCCATTTTCCACCTGCAACTTCAGTGTTGTAATGCAGGGTAAGCAGCGAATCGCGTTCGAAACATTTCTTTACTTCATCAGCCCAAATATTCGCTTCGGGATTATTTTGTTTGGCTAATTGTTTGTTTTTGGCAACGGCAAAATACATTTCGTATAAATTGCTGCAAGCATTGATGGGAAACAAAACCAGTTCGTCAAAAGCATCTTTTGTTTCGTCAGGAATTTGTTGGTAAAGTCTGAATGCATCCAAAGCCAATTTCACATAGTCCGAAGTTACCTGCTGAAACTCATTGTAATTTTCCAGACTGTAAATCGTATCGTTCAACAACTCCGGCGTAATGCGGTGATTGTATTTTGTGTAAGTATCAATCAGCCGAGCCGATTCTTTGGCATATTTTTCTCCAAACTGCTCAGCACACCATTTTTCGGTATGTTCCCGCAAATTATCGGCAGTAAATTGGTTGGGATTCCATGCCATATCCAGAAAGAACGAAATCGGATATTCCATCGGTTTCAAATCGCCGACGTTAACTATCCAGAGTTTATCGACTCCATGCTGATAGGTGAGACTCATTTGTTCCCAAATACGTTGTACTTGACTGACATTGATCCATTTATAATTTCTCGGCCCGCCTACATAATCGAAATGATAATACATTCCATAACCGCCTTTTCGCTTCGGAGCATCCGGTAACGGCAGCTTTCTTACATTTCCCCAATTGTCGTCGCAGAGCAGCAAGGTTACATCATCCGGAACGCGCATCCCCTTGTCGTAATAGTCCTGAACTTCCTTGTATAGTGCCCAAACTTGGGGCGTTTCAGCAGCATCCTTCCCGGATATTTCGGAAATAATGCTGCGTTGGTCGGAAATGATTTTTTCGAGCAATTTTATATTACTTTCTTCGCTCATCGGTTCATCGCCATCACCACGCATACCGACAGTAATCAGGCATTCTGTTCCGTAAGCTCGTTTAAAACCTTCTGTCCAGAATTGTTTCAGAACTTTTTTATTCGTCTGATAATTCCATTCTCCTTTTCCGTATCTACTCCATTCCACATGAGCACGCGCCATCGGTTCGTGGTGAGAAGTGCCGATCACAACCCCCATCTCGTCGGCAAGCACCGCGTTTTGAGGATCATCGTCATAAAAAGCCTTTCCCCACATGGCAGGCCAAAGAAAATTTCCTTTCAAACGAAGAATGAGTTCAAAAACCTTTTCATAAAAATTGTGATTAAAACCACCAAACGTAGCTCTTGTCCAACCACCCAAAGCAGGTTCTTCGTCATTAAGAAAAATACCGCGATAGGCAACCGCCGGTTCGCCGGCAGAATAAACCCCACGTTTGATATAAATATTTTCGGATTTCCGAACAGGTACATCTGCCCAGTAATACCAAGGCGAAACGCCTATTTGTCGGGAAAGTTCGTAAATTCCATAAACCGTTCCTCGTTTGTCGCTGCCGGCAATAACCAATGCTTCGTCTATTCCTTCAAAGGGATGCTTTACGGTTTGAATGATGAATTTTTCATGTTTGCCCAATAAATCGGTTTTATTTATAATGTTTTTGTTGGCAAGTTGGTCGATGAATTTGCTCTTGCCAATCGTACCCACAATGAGTTTAACAGATTTTGTTTTTGTATTGTACGTTAGGGCCGGCTTTTTACAGGCAACTGCCAAAAAATCGTTCTGCAAATTCGCTAAGGCAAGTTGTATTGCCACAAAATCGGCAGAATCCGACAAAATAGAAAATGTTGCCTCGTTTTTAGTCGTCAAAGCAAAAACATCATCTCCCCCTAAAAAACACACCAAGTCCGGTGCATTTTGGGCTTTCCCACTCAAAGCGATTATCACTAAAAATCCAATGTAAATTAATTTGCTTTTCATTTTATTCGGTTTTATAAAAACTTTTCAAAAATGTTTTCGCATTAATTCTATAAAAACATTGTTTATCACCGAAAATCCAATTTATTCGATTTTTAACTTCATTAATAGCACTCAAATTATAATAGATTAAGAGATTGGTTGCTAACTATAAGAACAACCAATCTCTTCGATTAGAATTTCATAATCTTTATCATCAATATCCCGGATTTTGATAAGCCTTTTTCTCCTCCGGCGTCATTTCCATTGCATCCAATTGCCCTTGAGGTATAGGCCTCAGGTAATGATACTTCTCAATCGTTCGAGTATAAGTTTTAGGTGTGTGATCTCCGTAGTTGCTCCCACAAATTTCGTAACTCGAAGCCAGGTCTTCCCATTTCTGTGTACGCACCAAGTCATACCAACGATAGCCTTCGCCATAGTATTCGCGGGAACGTTCCGCTAAAATGTAATTAATATCAATTGTGGCCGGGGTTGCAGCTATCATAGCGGCACTATTATCCTGAACTTTTGCCACATTTCCATTGTTGTCCCAGCGCCATTTACCTGCACGAGCGCGAATCACATTGATCAAGCCGCGAGCCGTACCATTATTGGCATAAGATCCGGCAATAGTTCTGGTTGTTGCCCCTTTTACAGCGGCTTCGGCTGCAATAAAGAAGAATTCGGAAAACTTGGCAATATTAAATGGACGAGTACTCCCGGCATTCGGTTGACCTAAACCATTGCCATTATCGGTTCGATAAGGGCCCAATTTCCATAAACCAGGGTAAACGATTCGGCTGATACCCCTGGGAGAAATTACATAATCTGCTCTACCAGGTAAAACTCCGGCACCAATATTACTTTTATAGGTTGAGTTACTGTAGTCTATGTCAGTCTGAGGTTCTTCGTTTAGAAAAGTCAATATAGCTCCGCCGGGATTCACCGTAATATTGTTCCCGTTATATACAAATGGTATGTTGGCATTGTTTGGATTTTTGTTCCAGTTTCCCCGATAAACTGTTGTAAAAGTTCCATCGTATCGTGAATCATTGGTTTTATCGGCAAAAGTTTGTGTAATCACGTTAATAGTAGGACACATTCTTGTCCATGGACGGCCCAATGCCTGAACCGCTTCACGTTGAACGGAATTGATGGTTTTAGACCAGTCGGGTAAGGTGGCGCTGGTAATTACGGTATAATTCCATGTCATCATCCATCCGGCAAAATTATCCGGCGCGCCTCCACTACCATAGGTAAGACTTCCACCATTGTAATATTCACTTTTCTCGGTATGATCGGCATAAAGCAGTATTTCGTTGTTCCGATCATTCTGTGCAAGGTTTACATCATAATAAGTAGATTGCAAACCATAAGGACCGGGATTTTCGATAGCCGTTGCGGCAATGTCATAAGCCTGTTGAAAATACCATTGGGCATTGTGTCCATCCGGATTAACGCGATCACAAGCAGGATAAGTTGGAATATTATTAGGATTCTCCAACCACCATGCATAAGTTAAATAAGCTTTTGCCAAATAAAGTCTTGCTACAGTCTTTGTAACTCCTCCGGTGACTCTCGGATTATCCGGCAGATCGTTAACGGCTGTTATTAAATCAGGGAATATTGCTTGGGTATAAACTTCCGGCACGGTATTGCGTACAGAGGTTCGTGAAGGTGTAGTATTAAATTTTAATATGCCACTGCCCAAATCCAAAGGAACACCGCCAAAAGTCTGAACCAGCATAAAGTAATCGAAAGCTCTGAAAAATTTCGCTTCTGCTATCAGGGCATCGGAAATAGTTCCAACGGCAGTAGCATTTTCGATAATTCCATTAGCCGTATTGATATTAGAGAAAGCAGCTCCCCACAACACATCGGCACGGCTACTGCTTGCAGTAATAGAACCTACTCCTGAAAGATCCATATCTTTAAAATTTGCATCAGCACTCTGCGCGTAGGTTGCCTCGTCCGTACCCGTGAGACAAGTATTATAATAATAGGCTTGACCATAGATATATCGGAGATGGGCATATAAGGATGTTATTCCCCCCATTACTCCTTTTTCACTTTTGAAAAAGCCGGGTTCGTAAATACTGCGAGGTTGTTCTTCTAAGATATCGGAACATGCAGTCAAGGCTATTAGGATTGTTCCTATTATGAATTTAAAATCTATTTTTTTCATTATTTTCATGTTTTAGAATGATAAATTAATTCCAATCAAGTAATTACGAGTAGAAGGAGTATTCGTTCCTATCGTTAACAGACGTGATCGATATGTATCTGTAACCGCAACATTTTCATCACCATAGGAATTGGTTTCAGGATCCATGCCGGACTCACTATGGTAGGGCGAGAAAAATACAAATGGATTTTGAACGCTGCAATAAACCCTTAATTGATTGATGCCGGCTTTTTTTACCCAATCTTGCATGAAATTGTATCCCAAAGAAATATTACGTATCTTTAAATAAGAAGCATCAAAATAACCCAGTGTAGTGCCGTATTTTGGATTATCACCTGATAACACACCGGCCGGATTAGGATATTTGGCATCGGTGTTTTCGGGTGTCCAATAATCTACCTGCACATTTCCTCTACGGCCTGTCATCATATTCAAATATCCTGCCGACGAATAGAGGGTACTGATAAGGATTCCTCCACTTTTAAAAGCCCCCACTACGTTCAGGTCGAATCCTTTATAAGCAACGCGCGTATTAAAACCGCCCTGAAAATCGGGATCAACACCCATAATCTGTCGGTCATCCGGCCCAATTTGTCTAACGGGTTTTCCGTTATCATCATAATCGCCTGTGTATTTTACTTTTATCATACCTTCATTTCCACCTGGTTCGAGTATTGAAAGATATTGATAATCCTCATCGGTTTTATTCCAAAGGCCGATCTTTTCGTAATCATAAATACAATTAATCGGATAGCCGACAAACCACCAGTTAGCTTCATCACGTGTTTGTCCGGATGCCAGGGCAACCAATTTGTTTTTATTGCCATGAGTCCACTCCGAAAAGTCTCTGACTTTTTATTTTCAATTCAGTGACACCCGGAAGAGACGGTTTAAATTTTTCAAAAATGCACTAAAATCAGTATCCTAATTGCTTGCATATTAATCTATATTT
>NZ_JAPCWE010000006.1 GCF_025943985.1 Anaerorudis cellulosivorans
TATTTTTACAATATATAAGCTGTTTTCTTGGATATATGACAAAATGGTTGATTTTCGAAGAATTTGCTATCTTCTTAAATCACCGGATTTTGACCGGAAAGTGGGTGGACATGCTCCGGATTATCCAATGTAGAATGAAAAAGAGAATAACTCGTAAAATGAACTCTTCCATCATCGATGCGAAATTCCATTGCAAAATCCTGCACCTTATCAAAAACGGGTTCTGCAACAACTCCTCCCTGATTATTTATAACACGTTTACACCAATCTTGTTGTTTATCGGTGATACCTCCTTTAATCCACACAAGACCTTTACCACTTCCGGAGAAAGGCATTTTCAGCACTTTGTCTCCATTATCAGAAGAAAGAAATTTCAATACATCGTTTATTTCGGTAAAATAATGAGATTCTCCACAAAAGAATGGATGCTCTGCTTGTAAATCCGTTAACAATCGAACAGCATTCTGACGACTCGAATATTCTCGAATTCGTTCTAACTCATCCAATGATGGTAAAGATGCAACATCCATACCTGCATCGATCAACTTCTTTCGCAAAGAAGGATTCCATCCCCATGGAATTACATTCTCACGGGAGAAAGAAGAGAGGTCAGAAAAAGAAATTAAGGAAACATCGAGCGAGAACACCTCTTTTATTCGATCTAAGAAATCCCTATTATAACGATCCTCAGCAATAATTGTTGATCCATCCCCGGCATACCACATCGGCAAAATGGCCAAATCGTTTGCCATTTTCCATGCAGAAGCCGGTGGTGTGTAGAAAGGGTTAAAATTGGCTAGTGCAAGATCGTTTTCGGGATTAAAATAAAACATGAAAAGATTCTTTGTTGCAACTAAAAAAACCGCCGAACAGGAGATAAACCCGTAAGGCGGAAAAAAATTCATTGAGCGGCAAACGAGACTCGAACTCGCGACCCTTAGCTTGGGAAGCTAATGCTCTACCGACTGAGCTATTGCCGCATTTCATTGTGCAAATATAACAGATTTTATTATTCAATGGATAACTTCCGAGTAGTTTTTATCGTTTTTTCTACAAAAAAATAATTATCTTTGCATACTCAAAAGATCGGGATGTAGCACAGTTGGTTAGCGCGCCACGTTCGGGACGTGGAGGCCGGGTGTTCGAGTCACCTCATCCCGACAAAAAGCGAAAATCGGATTGACTTTCGCTTTTTTTTGAATATTTTATCGATCGGTTTACGCTTCTTTTATAATTGGTACTTCTCTTTTAATACTCTGACTCAACGAAATCATCGTTTCTGTTGCAACTACGCCGGGTATTTCCTGAATACGGTTATTGAGCAAATCCATCAAGTGCTCATTATCGCGAGCATAAAGCTTGATAAGCAACGTATAGGGCCCGGTGGTAAAATGGCATTCTGTCACTTCCGGAATTTTTTCAAACTCGGGTATGACATTTTTATACATTGAACCTTTTTCGAGTTTAACACCGATATATGCACTTGTGGCGTAACCCAGAACCTTAGGATTTACATTGTATCCCGATCCAGTAATCACATCGTTTTCAATCATCCGTTGAACACGCTGATGGATAGCTGCGCGTGAAACGCCACACTGTTCGGCTACATCGCGGAAAGGGATGCGGGCATTTTGAGAAATAATTTCTAAAATCTGCTTATCTAATTTATCGATTTTCCCCATAGGAATAAATTTTTACCATGAATAACTTTCAAAAATAATAAATTTCTTTCAGAGATTGACATTTTGAAAATAAATTTTCAAGAAAAATCGATTTTGTATATGAAAAAACGACGATTTAAGGGAATTTGAAAACAAAAAACAAAAATCATCGGCCTCTTTCCAAAAAGAAAGAAGCCCATTTCATATCAAAAGCGGTGGTTATTTTTATATTTTCTTCATTCCCATCTACTAAATGTATTTCGATGCCATATTCTTCTGCAACAGAGGCATCGTCTGTAAAATAAGACCGATAATCGACATTATAGGCTTGCTTCAATAGATGCGCCGGAAAAACTTGAGGCGTCTGAACCAATTTTATCGAATTACGATCGATAGGTTTACTACTCCCGTCTGGAGCAATAATTCGAACACTGTTTTTTTCATCTACCACCGGAATTGCACCGCACTCAAAAAGAGAAGATTCTCGAAAACAACGGTCAATAACCTCAGGTGAAACAAACGGCCTTGCAGCATCGTGAATGGCGACAATTTCATCATCAGAAACAATCGATAAACCGTTTCTTACCGAATGAAAACGGGTTTCCCCTCCTTCAACCGTGACTACCGGAATGGTAAAATGATATTTTTTGCATAGGTTGTCCCAAAGTGAATAATAATCGCGAGGAAGCACAACCACAATTTTCATTTGACGATTGCATGCATAAAAAACCTCGATAGTATGCATCAGCATGGGTTTATTCCCAATAAGCTGAAACTGTTTAGGCACCTCACCCCCCACACGTAACCCTTTACCACCGGCAACGATGATTGCACTATATTTTTCGAATGTCATTTTTAGTGCTGTTAATCAATATCATCCAATAATTTCTGCAACTCCTCGTCGGTTTTTGTCAATTTTTCTTTACAAAAAGCAATAAGTTCCGATGCACGCTTAACCTTTTCAGTCAATGCATCCACATCCAGTTCACCCGATTCGATAGCCGCTACTATAGCTTCGAGTTCTTTCTTAGCTTCTGAATACGTTAGTTTCTCCATTATTCCTTCAATTTTTTTACTTGTGATACTATTTTCCCATTCCAAAACAACGTTTCAATCAGCTCATCGATCTGTAATTTTTCAGCAGAGGTTATAATCTTTCCGGCTTTCATAGTGATGGTATAACCCCGCTTCAAAATATTTTCCGGGGAAACCATCCGAATATACTGTTCGCTAACCAAAAGCGTTTGCTTTTCGTTTTGTAATCGCTGTTCCAATGCATGTCGAAATCGCAGATTACGCTGTTGTTCTTGTTGTTGTAATAATTGGATCATCCGATTAACAAAATGTTTAAGTCTGAAAGCCGTTTGTCCGATTAAAGCCGATTGATCGCGCATGAATGCAGTGGAAAAATGATAAACTTCTTTCGACAATACAGACAACCTGAATTTTTCACGCTGTAAAAAATCCCTACTTACCGCTACCAATCGTTTTTCCAAATCTATCAATTCAGCGAAAGATTTGGCAACATGACCCACAAAAAACTCAGCAACCGCAGTTGGAGTTTTCGCACGCGTATGCGAGACAATATCCAACACAGTGACATCACGCTCATGCCCAATACCTGAAACTATAGGTAAAGGAAACTGAGCACAATGAGTTGCCAGTAAATATGAATCGAAACAATTTAATTCAGAAGTAGCCCCTCCACCACGTATTATAGCTACGGCATCAAATAAATGCCGGTATGCATATATCTTTTCTAATGCAGCAATGATAGAAACTTCACTTTTTTCTCCTTGCATGACGGCAGGAAAAAGTTTGGTATAAAAGACCAGTCCGTACGGATTTTTTGCCAACTGATCACAGAAATCCTCATAACCTGCCGCAGTGGGTGAAGAAATAACGGCAATACGATTGCATAATTCGGGCAGAGTCAACTCCTTGTTCAACGTCAGCACTCCTTCTTCTTCCAATCGCTTCAACACCAGCAAGCGATTTTTTGCCATTTCGCCCAAAGTAAAGGTAGGATCGATATCCACCACATTCAGAGAGAAGCCATAAATTTCATGAAAATCCACGCTCACACGTACCAGCACTTTTAATCCCGAAGTAAACGGTTGTCCTGTTTCTCCTTCGAAATAGGTTGACAACATTTGGAAAGTGTTTGCCCAAATCATTCCTCTGGCACGAGCAAGAATTACCTGCGTTACCGGATCTTTTTCAATGAATTCGAGATAACAATGCCCATTTTGATTTCGCCTCACATCACTCGTTTCTGCCCGTACCCAATAGGTATCGGGAAAATTCTTACGAATAGTATCACGAACAGAACGGTTGAGTTCAGACAAAGACAACGATGATTTTTGCATATAAATCATAATTTTATACGAACAACGTATTGATCTAATGGAGTATCGATGACAAAATGGATAAACTTGTTCCCTTTGCGAACTTTCTCGGGCAAATAAAACATAACTGAATAATTTTCATCAACCGGTAAGCCTGTAATTTTAATTCCATCTTCATCAAGCATATTCACTCGGTATGAATCGTTTCTGAACTGCGGATCTAAAAGCGTCAGCACATAATTTTTACCCCCTTGATCAGGTCCAACAGCAAAATACGCATTTATTACTTTTTTATCAAAAGCATTTACTGTTTTCAATACTTCTTTCATCGCTTTCCCGAAATCGAGAATACCATAACCGTAAATCGTATCGGGAAGTGCATATCGGCTGGACGAACGCTTCACAATATCCACCAACTCATTCCTGTTCAGCAGAGGATTAATAGACCATAACGATGCAATAAGTCCGGCAAGAAAAGGCGAAGAGAGAGAAGTACCGTTAGTCATTCCGATTATGCCGTCACTGCCAATAGTAATGGTCCCAGATCCCACAGAAACCAAATCGGGCTTGATTCGTCCGTCTGCTGTGGGTCCTGCAGAACTGAACGGAGCGATTACACTATCTGTTCTTATGGCACCAATAGCCAATATATTTTCAGCATCGGCCGGGACGGTAATTTTTCCCCAAGGTTTTTTTCCCTCATTACCCGCACTCGCAATCACCAACATGCCTTTCTCAAAGGCTTTATTGGCAGCCGATGTCATAAGCGATGTTTTCCCGTCGAGCTGAAGATGAGAATAACTTAACGTTTTGTCGTCGAAATCGTTATATCCGAGAGAAGTATTTATCAAATCCACACCCACACTGTCGGCATATTCAATAGCCGCAACCCAGAAATCTTCTTCCACAGGAAATTCGGTTTTACTGTCTTCCGAACGAAACAGCCAATAATTTGCCTTAGGAGCAGACCCCATCATCAGGTCAGGTTGATCAACGGCCATCGTGGAAAACACTTTTGTGCCATGATCATTAGCCGAAAAAATATTACCTGTAGGAACAAAATCGCGGTATCCGAAAAGGTTTACATCATCAAAATAAGGAATCACATCACAATTGGTGAAACCTGCATCAATTATGCCCACATGCATTCCCTTTCCCTGAAATCCGGCTTTTATCATTGCCTCGGCATTATGTACGCTGAATTGTTTTTCGGTAAAACCAAAATAATTATGAAAATCGGGTTCATCTTCACAACGAATTCTTCCAAGACGAGGTCGCATGAAATTAAAATGATGGGTTACTTGACCTCTCCACACATATTTCACGGAATCGACAAATGGCAACGATTTTATCCGATCGATGGATGCACTATCGCAAAGTTGAACCACGCAGGTATTAAACCATCTGCTTTTCGATACAATTTTTCCACCCTCTTTTTCTATGCTGCCGAGGTATTCGTTTGAAACCGGAAAATCCAAGGAGTCTACCGCTACGTTTTGACGGGATTTCCGTTCTAAAGATCGCTTCGATAAAAATTTTTCGGGTTGAAATACCGAAAAAGAGTGATCCCCTTTATCGGTAAGATAGACACGAAACATATATTCGAAAGAAGATTGCCCAAACAAAAAAGCGGAATAAATAAAAAATAAAATAGATATAAGCGTACGCGTCATAATTCACTCCTGATTCGAAAAGCAAGTTACTTGAAATTATCCCGAATTTTATGTTTCTTTTTTAAAACGAAATAGAGAATAACGGAAGCAATGAGAGATATCGCAATAATCAGCACATATTCACCCCAATTACCGCTACGCCGATAGCGGGGCAAACTAACAATTGCCATCACAACCGTATAAACAATCAGTATTACAGGCAATAACACATAAGACTTTACTTTATTTTTCACCGCCATCGAATTTTATAATTCTCCCCTCTTTTTTTAAACAACTTGCAAATTAACCGATTTGCTCCAAAACAGAAATCAAATAGTCATACGTGTTTTCTACCGACTCTATTTCAACCGATTCATCGGGAGAATGCGCTCCTTTTATGGTGGGTCCGAAAGAAACAATATCCACTTTATGCCCCATATTCGATTGAATAATCCCGCATTCCAATCCGGCATGAATAACGGATATGATCGGACGTCGTTCAAATTTTTCGAAATAAACTTTTTCCATTGTATGCAACAATTCCGAATCGATATTCGGTTGCCAACCGGGATAATCGCCGCTGATTTCCACTTTGGCTCCGGCCAGTAAAAATACACTCTCAACCGACGAGCAAACCCATTCTTTTCGACTTTCGCAAGAACTGCGAACCATTAATTTAACTTCAATTTTACCTTTTGCAGATGTCACTGCCGCCAAATTGACAGAACTCTCCACTACACCGGGAAAATCGGCCAACATGCTCATTACTCCATTGGGACATCCTTCTATAGCATTAACGATATCATCTTGAATTTCAACAGGTATAAGACTTTTGGGTAATTTCACTTTTTCTGCCTCGAAAATAATCCCTTCTTCAATCCCCCGATACTCCTCATTAAAAAGATCTTCGTATTCTTTCACTAAATCGATCAAATCTTCTGATAGTTGTTCGGGAATAGTGATCACGGCAAATGCTTCCCGCGGAATGGCATTTCGCAACGATCCCCCTTGTATGCTCGACAAACGAGCTTCGTAATTTCTTATCGCATCCTTAAGAAAACGATTTATCAGTTTAATGGCATTAGCCCTGCCTAAATGAATTTGAGCTCCCGAATGGCCACCTTTCAAACCCTTAAGGTTGACTCTGAAAGCAACATCGCCTGCCGCTATTTCCGTATCGTCTTTATATTGAATCGTTGCATTCACATCGGCTCCTCCGGCACAACCCACACATAATTCGCCTTCCTGTTCTGAATCGAGATTAAGCATGAGCGTCCCGTCAAGCAGACCTTTTTTTAAGGAAAAAGCACCATTCATACCCCCTTCTTCATCGACGGTGAAGAGAGCCTCGATAGGTGGGTGCTGCAACGATTTATCTTCAAGAACAGCCATAATCATGGCGACACCGATGCCGTTATCTGCTCCCAATGTTGTTGAACGAGCTCGTACATTTTCTCCATCTATATAAGCGTCAATGGGATCTTTTGTAAAATCATGAATGGTATCCGAATTTTTTTGAGGAACCATGTCCAAATGAGCCTGCAAGATTACCGTCTGTTTTCCTTCAAAACCTTTTGAAGCCGGTTTCCGAATAAGGACATTACCTGCCCTATCTTGAAAAGTCTCCAAATCAAGTGATTTACCGAAATCCATCAAAAATTTGGTCACTTCTTTCATATGTCCTGTTGGTCGTGGAATTAGCGTCAGTTCGTAAAAATGATGCCACACGTTTTGGGGCTTCAGATTCGATATTTCATTTTCAGCCATAAAAAAGTATTTAGTTCGTTCTCTCTCCATTCTGCTCTTCTATTTTTTTAATTCTACCTCAACTATTTGGTGTTGTACCGTTCTTTTCATATAAGGCAATGCCATAATACCAACTACTCCGCATAATATAATCCATACGGATTGAATCGTAAACACAGCCCCTGCAAAAGCCCCCGCTTCTTCGTAACCTACACCCAAAATAACCAACGAAGAAATTACCATAAAATGCCATGCACCTACTCCGCCCTGCACCGGTACTGCAACTCCTACATTACTCATCGTAAAAACAATCAACCCTGCAAGGGGCCCCAACCCTTTCGTAAAATCAAAAGCATAAAAGCAGATATAAAAATACAAATAAAATGAAAACCACACGAGTATAGTATAAAAAACAATCCGTTTTTTCTCTTTCATTTGAGCTACCATTTTTAAATCGCGGATCACACCTTTAAAAAAAATACTCATTTTCTTTACCGGTGAAGCATTTTTGAATACCTTGAATACAACAAAAAAAATAATAACCGAACCAATCAAAATGCCATAAAACCAAACCGAACTGAAAAAGTGTACAATGTTTTCGCCATAATCGGGATTATTCCGAAAATAAGAAATGAAAAAGTCGAGATATAGAATCATACTCAAGATAACAAGTAAAACAGACGCAAGCAGATCGAAAATCTTATCCACCAGATAGGTTTCGAATGCTTTGGAAAATGGCACTCCCTCATAACGGGTAAGTGCTGCACACCTCCAAACATCACCTGCGCGTGGCAACAAAAAATTTACGGCATAATTGCCGAGCGTAGCATAAATAACACTCAGTCGTTTGGGGTGATATCCCAACGAATTTATAAATACCTCCCATCGCAATCCACGAATAATGTTTCCGATAAGTCCGAATATAAGTGAAATGAGAATAAATTCAAGATGTGCATTTTTCACAATTCCCCAAAGCGTATTTATATCAGTATTCCGATACAGAAGCCAAACGATAAGAAGCCCCATAGCAAGCGAAAGAACTGTTTTTAGGATATCTTTCAGGGATTTCGAATTCATATCGTTTCAAATTTGACTTTTATTTTTACTATATATCACTAGAAGAAATTGGTCGTGAAAGCATAACAGCCTTTGAAATAAAACAAACCATCTTCATGTTTTTTAAACACATGGTTTATGCCTGTTTTTTTAATAAAATCCTTACCTTTGCGCCAACAAAGATAAGGATTTTAATTTAATAACGCATGTTGCCGGTAAAGCCGAAGAAAAATCTCGGGCAGCATTTTCTGAAAGACACGGAAATTGCAAAACATATAGCTGAAACGCTCGACGGATTCCCTTTGCTACCTATTCTGGAAGTAGGGCCGGGAACCGGCATGCTTACACGCTATCTCATTGAAAAAAAGCGCAATCTGACTGTCGTTGAGATTGATCGACAATCCACCGCCTACTTGCGCGAACACTTCCCGGAATTAGGAAACAAGATTATCGAGAACGATTTTTTGAAATTAGATCTTGGAAAACTCTATAATAACAGTGCATTTTGTTTAATCGGAAATTATCCATACAATATTTCGTCACAGATTTTCTTCAAAGTCCTCGACAATAAAAACATCATTCCCTGTTGCGCAGGTATGATACAAAAAGACGTGGCCGAACGCATAATTGCTCCTCCGGGAAACAAAACATATGGTATCCTCAGTGTTTTGCTGCAAACATGGTACAATATTGAGTATCTTTTCACGGTGAGTGAACAGGCGTTCATCCCTCCGCCTAAAGTCAAGTCGGCAGTTGTGCGACTCACACGCAACAAGCGAGAGAAGCTCGATTGCAACGAAAAATTGTTCAAATCGGTAGTGAAAACAGGCTTCAACCAGCGGCGCAAAATGCTGCGAAATTCCCTAAAATCGCTACTGCCCGATGAAAGTCGGTTGCCCGATGACCCTTTACTTAATCAACGTCCTGAGCAATTATCCATTGCACAGTTTGAAGAACTTACCAACTTATTGGAGCCACTGGCAAAAGACATCTCATCTAGAGAAAAATAACGGATTTATTCACCGATTAAAACTCAATTAAAAAATGGCCGAAATTAAACTTTTCTATCATAAAGACGGCGTTATCAGAGTAAGCCGCAGCCTTGATTTTTTAAAATCGACACCCATTCAAAATTTTTTGTGGATTGATCTTATCGACGTGGATGAAGAAATAGAAAACGAACTCGAAGACTTTCTTAAAATATATATCCAGGAAGAAGAAGAGATGATCGAGATCGAAATGTCGTCTCGTTACATCGAAACTAACGATACGTTAGTGGTAAATTCCAACTTTCTGTTATCGAATTTCGAAAGTGATCCCGTTTCTTTTATTCTTAAAAACAATATATTGGTAACAGTTCACAGCCAGGAACTCATTTCGTTTCATGAAACCATAAAAAAAATATCAGCCAATCCCAAAAGCTACACGTCCGGAGTCGACGTGCTGGTAGCTCTTTTCGAAACACGGGTCGAATTCGACGCCGATATGATTGAAGACATGACCCAAAAGATCACCCAGCTCAGTAATAGCATCAGCCTTCAAGAAGCGGATGAAGAGCTCCTATCTGAAATCAAAAACCTTCAAGAAAAAACCATGATGCTGCGCGAGAATATTATCGATAAGCAACGAACGGTTTCGAGCATGATTCGCAGCGAATTCATACCGCCCGATCATCAACCCAAACTCAATATGATCATTAAAGATATCAATTCGCTGATCGAACACGTAAAATTCAGTTTCGACCGTCTAGACTATCTGCAAGATACCTTTCTGGGTTATGTAAATGTGGAACAAAACAAAATCATCAAAATATTTACCATCGTTTCTGTTGTTTTCATGCCACCCACACTCATTGCCTCCATTTACGGTATGAATTTTCGTTATATGCCCGAACTCGACAAAAAATGGGGATACCCTTTCTCCATCATCATCATGGTTTTATCAGCCGTTTTTATTCTGCTTTTCTTCAAAAGAAAAAAATGGCTGTAATGCCGGCATTTATTCCAGCATGAAATTCATTTGGGGTTTCTTTTCCGGAAAAAACGATCGCAAAGGTTCATCTTTCAGCGAAGTATGATATCCCAATAAGAGCTGAACTAATTCTCCAACCCCAACTTGGAAAAGGGGATCACGTTCTTTGTAATGTCTTTTGCAGTCTCCTCCTTGAACAACAAAAGTATCGGCATTTTCGGGCAATATAGAATCTTTCACCGAAAGCGAGAAATTTTTGTCACGGTATTGTTGCGCAAAAAAACGCAACAAGGTTTCTGCGTCGATTATCCGAGCCATTCCCATAAGGTTTCGTTTAGGAGGAAATCCAAAAAGAGCAGCCTCCTCCACAATCGACCGAAAATCGTCGAACGATTTCTGCACCGTCACATCCTTTTCTCTGAACCATTCATCAAACTCGCAATAAGCTCCATATAAATCGTCGGGGTGACGAGCAAGCAATTCCTTCAACGAAGGCAACTCTTCCCTGCCCGCATCAAATGCCGGAGCAAAACCAAATCGAGCATAAAAATCCACCAATCCCGCTTCTTGAGGAACCAATAGACTAAGAGGGATATTTCTTTTTCTCATTTCATGAAAAGACTGCTTCAAAAGGGTAGACATATATCCTTTTCTACGGTATTCAGGCAACGTACAAGCTCCCGAAATATAGGCGATGGGAATTTCTCTTCCACAAAAAGAGAACATGTATGGCAACATTTGCAGTGATGCCACAGGTTTGCCGTCTTCAACATACACCAAGGTGTTTTCGTTACGATATTTATCACGGAAATAGATATCCATATATGCCTCAGGATCACCAAAAACAGTTTTCCACATTTGTCGTACCTGAGGCGCTATCGTATTATCGGCATATTTTATCATTTGTAACTCAATTGGCAATTGGGTGATCAGTTGAAAACAAATACTGATATTCAGCCAAGAAAAATTATTTGCTTTTCAACCTTAAAATGTATTTTTCCAACAAAATATCGGGTCGATAAGAAAGTTTCGCTTTACGTAACGATTTAAGTCCCATATCTTCTTCTCTATTGATATAAGTAAAATCACTCGCCTCGTGTTCCACGAATTGCTGATTAATAACAGCATATGCCTCAGGCACATCCTCACTCATCGCCTTCTCTACATGCACATCAAGCGTATCTTCGGTAAGTTTTGAACCAATGGAGAAAGCAATCATCTGCCCTTCAATGCAAATTACACCCCCTCGCAATTCCAAATATTCAAAATTATCGAGCATCATCCGTGTTGCATAATGATCAAACCTAAGCGATAAATCCTTATCTTCACCTTTCTCCTCCATCCATTTTTCCAACATTTGCTTGCACTCCTTCACCAAGTCAGGTCTCCCCGTCAATGATTTATACGACCAATCATACTTTTTTTTGAATCGGTTGACGTAATTTCGTTTACTCTGCAACTTTCGCCCTTTCAAATAGATAAGTTTATCTGAAGTGTAAATATAATCAAATAATTTTCTATCGGATGTTTTACGGAATGCTCCCGGCATCGCCATTTCAATTTCGTTCCACATTTGAGGGGTGACACTTCTTAACTGAAAAGGAGTATCAAATTGAGAAGAATCATCTATCAAGGTTGTTATGGCTCTTTTTAAATCACCCTTCCCAAGAGGTTTAAGATAAGATGTGTTATTTTCATCGTCTTTAAAACGAATCAATAACCAATCGTTATCTATTGTAAATTCAGTTTGATATTTTATTTCCCAACAACATAAATTAGTGAAACAAAATTCGGAAGCCCGATAATTTTGTTGATCCAAAAAAGGCTTAATAAGAGGCTTATCACTAAGTTCCACTTTTTTAAATGATAACATATATAATTTTTTTTGATTTGTTTATACAATAAAAAACAATCGGATATGAAATTTTTCTTTCCGACTGCGTTCCTTAAAATAATAAGTATTGTGTATTTAAAAAGGTTGGAACCCCATAATTTGCCGTACTTCTTTCAGTGTTTTCGATGCACTCTCTCGTGCTTTTTCTGCTCCTTCTGTAGTTACTTTGTGTAAATAAGTATCGTCTTTCTCTATTTCCAAAATGCGTTTACGAATAGGAGAGGTCACTTTGATAATATCCTCAGCAAGTTGCTTTTTCATGTCGCTGTAGCGAATCTCACATTTATTCCAAAGCTCTTCATAATGTTGCACTACTTCGGGCTCTGAAACCACGTTCATAATGGTGAAAAGATTTTCGATATAATCGGGCTTAGGTGAATTGAATTCTTTGGGTCCCGAGTCGGTAAGTGCTTGTTTTACCTTTTTTTCGATCACCTTGGGTTCATCGGAAAGATAAATGGCATTTCCTTCGGACTTTCCCATTTTCCCACTGCCATCCAAGCCGGGAATTTTAATTAATTCTTGCCCAAAATTATAAGCAACGGGTTCTTTAAAATATTCGACACCGTAAAAATTGTTGAACCTGCGGGCAAAACGACGCGTCATCTCCAGATGCTGTTCCTGATCCTTTCCTACCGGCACTTTATCGGCATGATGAATAATAATATCGGCAGCCATCAAGGTAGGATACGTCAGTAAACCGGCATTAATATTATCGGGTTGCTTGCGAGCTTTCTCTTTAAAAGAAGTCGTTTTGGCTAACTCACCCAAATAGGCATGCATGTTAAGATAAAGATACAACTCGGCTATTTCGGGGATATCGCTTTGTAAGTAAATAATCGACTTTTCGGGATCGATACCTGCTGCCAGATAATCGACCAATACATTTTTTACATTTGCATGTAACGATTTGGGGTCGGGATGCGTCGTGAGTGAATGAATATCGGCGATGAAGAAAAAACACTTGTTTTCGTCCTGCATCCGAATAAAATTGCGCAATGCACCAAAATAGTTTCCTAAATGTAAATTTCCCGTTGAGCGAATGCCGCTTACTACTATATCCATAATATCATATTTCGACCAAAGAAAGATCTGTTTTTAATTTCACCATGCAAAGTTACATGATAATTTCCAATTTACACAAAGACCACTAAAAATAACAGAGAGGTGTAAAGTCAACCGGCAAGTGTAAATTTACACTAAATGTTTGTAAAACTCATTTTTTAGTGAATTAAAATCGGATAATACCAAGTCCGTACCAAGGCTGCATCTTCCTCGCTCCAAGTCCGCTCCAAAATTTTGCTTTTTTTACTGCAAATATTCAAGAGGGTTTTATCAATAATCAACGGAATCCGACATTTTTTTCCTTACCTTGATGCAAGCATGAAGCGGACATGAAACATCCACTTAGCAGAATTATAGAATATCGTTCATGAACATAGTAAGCAAAATTCTTTTATCTTCATCCGAATTTTCTAACAGAAAAGGAACAAAATATGATCTTCATTCGCAAAACGCGTTTAACCATAGCTATTTTAACCCTCTTTATGCTCACAGAACACATGTACAATAGGTATAAAGAAAAATTTCTGCAAATAATCCTTTTTATGATGCTTAAAAATGTTTACTTTTGCACGACGATTGAAATCTGTAAAGATTAAAATAGAACAAATACGTACAAATACTTAATTATAAAACTTTATGAGTTGGTTAATAAAATCTTCCATTGGCCGCAAATTCATCATGAGCATTTCCGGCTTATTTATGATTCTTTTTTTGCTTTTCCACATGTCAATGAACTTGGCTTTGGTATTTTCATTGGAAGCCTATGACAAAATTTGTGAACTATTAGGAGCAAATTGGTATGCTATTATCGGGACACTTGTTTTAGCAGCAGGATTTGCCGTGCATATCATTTATGCCATTATGCTTACTTTACAGAACAGAAAAGCCCGTGGCAAAGAACGCTATGAATCCTCAAGCAAAACTCCTACCCAATGGTCGTCCAAAAACATGTTTATACTGGGGCTGAGCATCTTGCTTTTTTTAATTCTTCACTTGTATCAATTATGGTACAATATGCAGTTTAAGGAATTGATTGGTGACCCTACCGCTGTAAGCAAAGGGTCGGAGCTGGTAGTTGGCCTCTTTCAAAATAGTTGGGTAGTGCTCGTCTATCTTGCCGCTTTCGTGCTGTTATGGTTTCACTTGACTCATGGTTTTTGGAGTGCATTACACACCATCGGCTGGAGCAACAAAGTGTGGTTGAAACGCATAAAAGTAATCGGGAATATTTTTGCAACTCTCATCCTGATCGGGTTCTCGATTATACCCATTTACCTACATTTCGCTTATTAAAGTGGCTGTTACCCCGTAATTATCACAATAAGTCAATAACGAAAATTTTCAGATATGAATCAAATAAACTCAAAAATCCCCGAAGGGCCTCTTGCCGAGAAATGGGCAAATTATAAAAACCACCAAAAACTAGTGAATCCTGCCAACAAAAGACGACTCGATATCATTGTCGTAGGTACAGGTTTAGCAGGTGCTTCGGCAGCCTCATCGCTAGGTGAACTCGGATTTAATGTTCTCAATTTCTGTATTCAGGATTCCCCTCGTCGCGCACACTCTATTGCTGCGCAAGGAGGAATAAATGCCGCAAAAAATTATCAAAATGATGGCGACTCCGTTTATCGTTTATTTTACGATACCATAAAAGGAGGCGACTATCGTGCACGCGAAGCCAATGTTTATCGATTGGCCGAAGTTTCAAACAACATCATCGATCAGTGCGTTGCCCAAGGCGTACCGTTTGCTCGCGAATACGGAGGGTTGCTCGACAATCGCTCGTTTGGAGGTGCTCAGGTTTCGCGTACTTTTTATGCACGTGGACAAACAGGGCAACAATTGTTGGTTGGTGCTTATTCGGCATTGAGTCGTGCCATTCATAAAGGTCAGGTAAAACTGTACACCCGCCGTGAAATGCTCGATTTGGTTGTAATTGACGGCCGTGCTCGTGGCATTATCGTGCGCAATCTTGTTACCGGCAAAGTAGAACGTTACGCAGCTCATGCCGTTGTTATTGCAACCGGAGGTTACGGAAACACGTTTTTCCTCTCTACAAACGCCATGAATTCTAATGGATCAGCAGCATGGCAATGCTACAAGAAAGGAGCCTATTTCGCTAATCCGTGCATGACGCAAATCCATCCCACGTGTATTCCCGTTCACGGAGAATTTCAATCGAAACTGACCCTCATGTCAGAATCGCTCAGAAACGATGGGCGCATATGGGTACCGAAGAAAAAAGAAGATGCCGCGGCTATCCGTGCAGGTAAACTAAAACCGACCGACATTAAAGAAGAAGATCGTGACTACTATTTGGAACGCCGCTATCCGGCTTTCGGTAACCTTGTACCTCGCGATGTTGCATCACGCGCAGCCAAAGAGCGTTGCGATGCAGGTTATGGTGTAGGACCCACAGGGTATGCGGTTTATCTGGATTTTTCAGATGCAATTAAACGCTTGGGGAAAAGTGTTATTGAGGAAAAATACGGTAATCTTTTTCAGATGTATCAAAAAATTGTGGATGAAAATCCATACGAAACTCCAATGATGATTTATCCGGCCATTCATTATACGATGGGAGGAATCTGGGTAGATTACGAACTGATGACAACTATACCGGGTCTTTTTGCTATCGGCGAAGCTAATTTTTCAGATCATGGAGCAAATCGTTTAGGGGCTTCGGCACTGATGCAGGGATTGGCAGACGGATATTTTATCCTCCCTTACACCATTCAGAACTATCTCGCCGATCAGATTCAGGTACCACGATTCGATACCAATCGTCCCGAGTTCGATGAGGCAGAAAAAGGTGCCGAGGAACGCATTTCCAAACTCATGAATATCAAAGGGAAATATCCTGTTGACTATTTTCACAAGAAATTGGGACACATCATGTGGGAATACGTGGGCATGTCTCGCAATGCAGAAGGATTGAAATTTGCACTTAAAGAAATTAAAGCATTGAAAAAAGAATTTTGGACCGACGTTCGTATTCCCGGAACAGATGAAACGGTGAATCCCGAACTTGAAAAAGCCCTTCGTCTCGCCGATTTCTTTGAAATCGGGGAACTTATAGCTCTTGATGCTCTTTCACGTGAAGAATCGTGTGGCGGACATTTCCGTACAGAATATCAGACGCCTGACGGTGAAGCACTTCGCAATGACGAAAAATTCTCCTTCGTTTCCTGTTGGGAATATCAGGGCGAAGACAAAGAGCCTATTCTGCACAAAGAACCTCTAAATTATCAATTCGTGGTTCCTCAACAACGTAATTATAAGTCATAAAACAAAAATGATTGTCCTATGGATAAAAATATAAATATTAAACTGAGAATTTGGCGTCAAAAAGGCCCGAAAGAAAAAGGTGCTTTCGAAACCTATGAATTGGAAAATGTTTATCAGGGGAGCTCTTTTTTGGAAATGCTCGATATACTCAATAACAAACTTATATGCGAAGGTAAAGAACCGGTAGCTTTCGACCACGATTGCCGTGAAGGAATTTGCGGCATGTGCAGCCTTTATATAAATGGTCATCCTCATGGACCGGATGAAGATGTAACCACTTGCCAATTGCATATGCGCAAATTTAACGATGGAGATACCATTACTATTGAACCCTGGCGGTCCGCAGGATTCCCCATTATTAAAGACCTTATGGTCGATCGTTCTGCTTTCGATAAAATCATTCAGGCCGGAGGATATGTTTCCGTTAATACAGGTGGTGCTCCCGACGCCAACACCATCCCCATTGAGAAAGATAAAGCAGATGCTGCTATGGATGCAGCCGCCTGTATAGGATGTGGAGCTTGTGTTGCTGCTTGTAAAAACGGATCGGCAATGTTGTTTGTTGCGGCAAAAGTCAGCCATCTGGCACTGCTGCCTCAGGGACGAATTGAGGCAGCTAAACGAGCTAAAGCCATGGTAGCCAAAATGGATGAATTGGGATTCGGAAATTGCACCAATACCGGCGCATGCGAAATTGAATGTCCTAAAAATATTTCCATCACCAATATTGCACGCCTCAACCGTGAATTTTTGAAGGCAAAATTCAAAGATTAAAACTGATATATACCTCATCAAAGCATTTTGTTTCTTCTAAAAGGAGCGAAATGCTTTTTTTATAATAAACAATAGTCTCTATTAACATCCTTTTAGCCTTCTATTTTGTTATATAAGTGCGAATGGATTAAGTTTGACTTAATGAAACCGGTCAATAAAAGCATGTCTTATCAAATAAATTGAATGCATATGAAAAAAATAGTACGTAACACAACAATTATTATTCTGTCTCTGGTTGCTCTGCCGGCCTTTTCACAAATCAGATTTGGAGTAAGAGGGGAGGTGGGACTTAATAATCCTACTCTAAGCAGCGATGTATTGAAAGTTGAGAATATGACGAATTACAGTATCGGCCCCTCTTTCGAAGCCATGTTCCCTATGTTTGTTGCTGATATCGGTATAGATGCTTCACTTTTGTATACGAATAACCGAATGACTGTATCAACAATAGGGAATGAAAATGACTCGGAAAAAATTACCAATCAATACCTTAAATTACCGCTGAATTTGAAAGTCAAATTTGGCATCGGCTTACCTTTGATAAAAATGTATGCCTCAGCCGGTCCTTATGCTGCCTATCTGATTTCGGGAGATCCGATCGATCTCAACGATGCAGTCGAAAATATTAAAGCCAAATCTTTTGAAGCAGGAACCAATATCGGTTTGGGGTTTGAGGTGCTAAGAATACTTCAGGTGGGAGTGAATTATGGCATTAAACTTACCGATAATTATGCAACCGATAAACCCAATTGGGACGATCCGCTGAACGGAAAGACAACGTGCTGGTCGATCTGCGGCTCGATATATTTCTAAAATCGCATGTTTGCCGACGTAATTCTTCCTCTTCCACTCTCCAATACTTTTACGTATGCCGTTCCCGACGAGATGAACGATAAGATTGGTAAAGGATATCGAGTAATCGTACCTTTCGGGAGACGAAAATATTATACAGCTATTGTCGTCGCACTTCATGAAAATGAGCCAAAACATGTCGAAACTAAAGAAATTTGCTCCCTCATCGATTATCATCCCATCGTAAACGAATATCAGCTGAAATTATGGGAATGGATTTCTTTTTATTATCTATCGTCGCTTGGCGATATATACAAAGCGGCAACACCCTCAAAACTCAGAATGGAAAGTGAAACTTGTGTGGAGTTGAAAAAAACGGAAGATGAAAATTTTCCTCTTACTTCTACAGAGAATAATATTATAACCTATTTGCAAAACAAAGGAGCGGCAAAAATATCGGAAATTGAAAAAAACCTGAAAATAAAAAATATTTTTCCCCACATTTATGCACTGACGGGAAAGGGAATTATATCGACCTACGAAACCATAGAACACAAATTCAAACCCAAAACCGAAAAATTTATTTCCCTTAATCGTGAAATACCCGCCAATGATATTCCCGCTCTGATCGGCAAAGCAAAGAAACAACATGTGCTTTTCGAGCAAATCATTACGCTGCTTTCAGAGAAAAATGCTTCATGTATAAGTCGTGAAGAAATATTCAAAGAAACAGAAACAACAGCTTCTGTTCTCGATGGATTAATAAAAAAAAATATTTTATGCCAATTCACCAAAGAAGTAAGCCGCATTGCACCGAAGGTAAACACTACACGAAAACCTTTCCCATTAAGCGAACGTCAACAACAGGCATTTGACGAAATATGCACCTGTTTCGGCAATAAAAACACCTGCTTATTATTCGGGGTTACTTCGAGTGGAAAAACGGAGATTTATATCCATCTTATCGAAAAAATGCTCCTCGAAAAAAAACAAACCCTCTATCTCGTACCCGAAATTGCCCTTACTACCCAGCTCACTCAACGACTAAAAGTTGTATTCGGGGATAAATTGGGTATTTATCACTCGAAAATAAACGATAATGAACGCGCTGAAATTTGGCATAAAATGCTATCGGACAATCCGTACAAAATCGTTATCGGCGTACGTTCTTCCTTATTCCTGCCTTTTCGGCAATTAGGGTTGATCATTGTGGATGAAGAGCATGAAAACAGTTACAAACAACAGCAAGTTGCACCACGTTATCACGCTCGCGATACAGCTATTGTGCTTGCACAAATTTCGGGGGCCAACGTACTATTGGGATCGGCCACACCATCCATAGAATCGTTTTATAACACAAAAAGAGGAAAATACGGCCTTGTCATCCTCTCAAAACGTTTCGAAGAAGTGCTTATGCCGAAAATTATTATTGAAAACACCAAAGAATTGCGTCGAAAAAAGAAAATGAAATCCATTTTCTCTCCCACACTTATTAGCCATATTCAACAAGCGCTGGATAATGAAGAACAAGTCATTCTCTTTCGCAACCGACGAGGATTTGCTCCAAGAATAGAATGCAAACTTTGTGAATGGACACCCAAATGCAAACATTGCGACGTAACTCTCACCTATCACAAATATCGAAACGAGCTGGTATGCCACTACTGTAATAAAGCATATTCTATCCCCGTTGAATGCCCTGTGTGTCACGAAAAAAGTTTAAAATTCATTGGTCAAGGTACAGAACAAGTTGAAGAAGAAATTTCGCGTCTATTCCCGGGAACAAATGTAGCTCGCATGGACACCGATACTACTCATGGAAAATATGCATATGAACGAATCATCTCCGATTTTCAAAATAAAAAGATCCGGATATTGGTAGGTACCCAAATGGTTTCAAAAGGGTTGGATTTCGATAATGTAAGCGTAGTAGGTATTATAGCAGCGGATAGTCTGTTAAATTATCCTGATTTCCGCTCCCATGAGCGCGGATTTCAACTTATGATGCAGGCAAGTGGACGAGCAGGCCGACGAAACAAGCAAGGAACAGTCATTATACAAACCACTCAGCCTGAGCTACCTATTTACCAATTTATTGCCGAAAATAACTATGAAGGTTTTTTCCAAATGCAGCTAGCAGAACGAAAAATTTTCAAATACCCTCCTTTCAACCGATTGATTTCTATTGAATTGAAAGACAAAAACGAACAAAGAGCCGATGCCGCTTCCCTCTATTTTGCCGATATGTTACGCCGCTCTCTTAAAGAGAGTGTACTGGGGCCCAATAAACCGGTTATAAGCAGAATCCGATCGTATTATATCCGAGAAATTCTGCTCAAACCGGAAAATAAATTATCAGCCAAGTTTGTTAGAGACTGTATCCGTCAAACAGAACAACGTCTGCGAGAACAACCTGAATTTAGGTACGTGGTACTTAACTATAATGTGGATCCGGTATAAAATTACTTATTAAAATGCACAAAAAAAAACCGACATTACCATTAGTAATCCGGTTTTTTCCCAAATTTACTCCATTTCATTGGAGCATTATTTCATTTCAATTTCTTCTTTGAGGTCTATTTCGTTTCCGTCTTTATCGTAAAATACATATTCTAAAAATCCGAGACTTTGATCCGGAATTATTTTTAAGTTAACATTGTATTTCTTCTTCCATTGATACTTTAACGAAAATAGTCCTTTTTCAATATACGCTGCCACATAGGGATGAATGTGCAGACTGAATTTCTTCACTTGGAGTTTATTGGCCAAATAATCGATTTTCCCTTCCAGCGTGTCGGTAAACAAAAGGGATGATTTGATTTTTCCTTTACCAAAACAGGTAGGACAGACTTCACTGGTAGCAACTTCCATCTCGGGACGTACACGTTGACGAGTGATCTGCATTAATCCGAATTTACTTAGGGGCAATATGTTGTGTTTGGCTCTGTCGTGAGCCATAAAATCTTGCATCTTGGCCAGCAAGTTGTTTCGATGCTCGCTTTTGGTCATATCGATGAAATCGATCACGATAATTCCACCCATATCACGCAATCGCAATTGGCGTGCAATTTCTTCGGCTGCTGATACGTTTACTTCAAAGGCATTATCTTCTTGACCGAGCGATGATTTGTTTCGGTTTCCGCTATTTACATCGATAACATGAAGCGCTTCGGTATGCTCAATAATCAGATATGCGCCGTTTTTGAATGTGACCGTTTTCCCAAAAAGCTGCTTGATTTGTTTCGTAACGCCAAAATTGTCCATGATAGGCAACGCACCTGTATAAAGTTTGACAATATCTTTTTTGTCAGGTGCAATGACGCCAACATATTCAGCAATTTGTTTAGCTACGTCTTTATCATTAACATAAATATGTTCAAAAGAGGGATTAAAGATATCGCGAAGCAAAGCAACTGCTCGTGCAGTTTCTTCATAAAGAAGTGAGGGCGCTTTTGCCTTCGGCAACTTTTCGCACATATTTTCCCACTTCTGAATTAATAATTTAAGCTCCGCATCAAGTTCAGCAACACGTTTTCCCTCAGCATTGGTACGAATAATCACACCAAAATTTTTGGGTTTTATACTCTGTACAAGTTGTCGTAAACGGGCACGCTCTTCGCGTGATTTAATTTTTTGTGATACCGAAACTCTATCGATAAACGGTATCAGTACCATAAAACGTCCGGCAAAAGAAATTTCAGCGGTCAACCGTGGTCCTTTGGTAGAAATAGGTTCCTTGGCAATTTGCACAAGGATTTCCTGACCTACTTTCAAAACATCAGTTATACTGCCGTTTTTTTCGATATCGGGCTGCAGTTTCATTTTCTGAACCTGCGGTATTTTTTTCTTATTTTCGACAAACTTCTGAAAAGATAAAACCGAGTTAAATTCTGCCCCTAAATCCAAATAGTGAAGAAAAGCGTCCTTTTTGTGTCCTACATCCACAAATGCAGCATTTAGAGCGGGCATCAACTTTTTAACCCGCCCCAGATAGATGTTGCCAACCGTATAAGACTCATCCTGCTTTTCTTTTTGTAATTCTACCAATTTCTTATCCTCCAGAACAGCAATGGTGATCTCTTTGGGTTGAACATCCACAACAAGTTCGCTTACCACAATTTTATTATTTTAAAATGTTTTTTATAAACTTCTATCTCAGAAGAATTCGGTTCTCGCCAGAACCTATTTAAATACATACAAAGAACAAACTTAAGGCAAAAAAGTTTTTAAGTTTGTTCTTGTAATCTATAGAAAAAGTAACTTGGTTACTTTTTCTTCTTATGCCTGTTTTTTCTAAGTCTTTTTTTTCTTTTGTGAACAGCCATCTTATGCCTTTTTCTTTTCTTACCGCTTGGCATACCTTCTCCTTTTTTAAATGGTTATATATATGAATGATTTATATTATTTTTTTCCGCTATCTTTTACTTTAGATACAAAAGTCTTTGCCGGTTTAAACGCCGGAATATTATGCTCAGGAATAATGATAGTAGTGTTTTTGGAAATGTTACGGGCTGTTTTCTGTGCTCTTCTTTTAACAATGAAGCTGCCAAAACCCCTTAAATACACATTTTCATTATTAGCCAACGAATCTTTCACGACATCCATAAAAGATTCCACCGTTGCCAAAACCGACGCTTTATCTATTCCGGTATTTTTGGCAATTTCGTTTACAATATCTGCTTTGGTCATAATACAATTTTTTTTATTAAATTAAAAATAGCGATAGTAATTTTTTGGATTGCAAATATATAGCTTTTTTCCCAAGCTCAAAAATAAAACACAATCATTTTTGTTTTTTTTTGTAATTTGCCTCCATTCCTGCGTTTGAAAAACAGTTTGGCATTTATAATAAACTGAGAAATTAAAGAGATTGAAAATACCCATTATTTTCATCGATAAACTGAACATCAATTGAAGTTAATTCGCTACATTTGCATAAGACTTCACTATTTATTTCACTCTTTCTGAAATTACCAAGACATTTATATAATGCAAATTTCAAACCAATTTACAGATAACAAATGACAGAATCGTTCGACTATTTTGTGATAAGTAAAACGTTGCAATGCTGGTATGAACAAAATAAACGCGAGCTTCCTTGGAGGGAGACCAAAGATCCGTATGCTATTTGGATATCGGAAGTCATTTTACAACAAACTCGTGTGAATCAAGGCTACGATTATTATTTAAGATTTATCCGTCGATTCCCGAATGTAAAAGCGCTGGCGAAAGCATCTGAAGATGATGTGTTGAAACAATGGCAAGGATTGGGATATTATTCTCGGGCACACAATCTCCATGCAGCAGCAAAACAAATAGAAGAAATTTTTCATGGCGAATTTCCAAAAAAATATTCCGACATTCTTTCGCTTAAAGGCATCGGAGAATATACGGCGGCAGCAATCATGTCTATTGCCTATCGCGAACCTTTTGCTGTTATAGATGGCAATGTGTTGCGTGTGATATCCCGCTTGTTCATGATTGAAGAACCTGTCAATAGCGTACGAGGAAAGAAGAAAATCGCAGCGATTGCTCATGCAATTCTCGATCCGCAACATCCCGAAATCCACAATCAGGCCATCATGGATTTTGGGGCAACGCTTTGCAAACCGAAACAACCAAAATGTAACGATTGCCCTCTGCAAGTCCATTGCCTTGCTTTTGCAAAAAATGTTGTTTCGGAGTACCCTGTAAAAAATAAATCAACAAAAATAACAAACCGTTACTTTCACTATTTTCACATCATACACAACGATCATACCTATCTTTGCAAAAGAGAAGCAAATGATATTTGGAAAAATCTATACGAATTTCCGCTGATCGAAACCTCCAAGCCCTCTACTTTTATTGAGTTGCAAAATACAGCATCTTTTACCCGATTATTTGGAGCAAATCACGATATCCTATTCACTCACCAATCCCATGTAAAACATATCCTTTCTCATCAAATCATCTATGCCGATTTTTATAAAGTGGAGATACCGGATTCTGAAAATTTTTCATTACCTGATAAATTTCAAAAAATTCCAGCCGAGTATATCACCGATTTTCCTGTCTCTCGATTGATTCATAAATATATGGAAAATTATTAACGAGAAAGTGTTGCGATTTATGAAACTTTTACTACTTTTGTTTTTACAGGAAAACATTTTTAATTACAAAAATTTTTAGTTATGTCGGTAAACAAAGTTATTTTAATAGGAAACGTAGGTAAGGATCCTGACATTAAGTATTTTGATAATGACAGTGTAAAAGCTAATTTCCCGTTGGCTACGAGCGAAAGAGGTTACACTACTGCTAATGGGACACAAGTACCCGAAAGGACAGAATGGCATAACATCGTCTGTTGGAGAGGTTTAGCCCAAGTTGTTGAAAAATTTGTAAGAAAGGGGACACAAGTGTATATCGAAGGAAAAATCCGTTCCCGTTCATATGATGACCAAAACGGTATTAAACGATATATTACCGAAATCTATGCTGATAATTTGGAAATTTTGAGTCGAAGGAATTCGCCGACAGAAAATGCAAGCAGCACAACAACGGATACTACGTATGTCGAACATAGTGCTGATTTGGAAGAAAATTCAGAGGTAGATGATTTGCCATTTTAAATAAATCATCGTAAATTTGTGGAGAATGTTTTCGAGCTGTTCTTTCAGCTAAATGGCTTTAAAACATTCTCTTTTGTTTCATTTAATTCATTCCACTTGGAGCCTGACTCTTCATCATCTATTATTTCGAATATGTTGGCCATGCAGCCATCAGTATCCGACTATTTTTTGTTTGCTCTCCTTCTTCTGTTTATTTTTGTGAATGCGATTATTTCAGGTTCTGAAGCTGCTTTTTTTAAAGAAAAAAAAGCCGAAAACAAAAATATCCCCCGCCCTTCCCACCAAAACAACATTCGTATCAATTCGTCAGTAAACAAGCCTGAGGAATTACTCACTTCCATTCTTATTGCTTATAATTCACTGAACATAGTTATTTTAGTCCTTACCTTCTATTTGTTGAACAAGCTACCCTATTTTGCAAACCCTACTTTATGGAATTATATAGGAGAAATAGCCATTGCCGCCGGTATAATCCTCATATTTGTGGAGATTATGCCCAAACTTTATGCTTCATCAAACCCAAAAAAATTCTCTGAACGATATTCCTCTTTTATTCAGGCAGTAAATGATACACTATGGCCTATTTCCCATTTACTTGCCAAGTCGAATATCTATGATAAATCTACAATTCAACGAAAACACGAAATTTCGATGGATGAACTTTCCAAAGCACTCGAGATCACCTCGGATGAAAACACACACAAACAAGAAAAAGACATGTTGAAAGGAATCATCCGATTCAAAGATAAAACGGTAAACGATATTTTAGTTTCGCGTGCCGATTTGGTAGCACTTGACATAACCACACCCTTCAAAAAAGTTATCGATTTTATTATTGAAGCAGGGTTTTCGCGAATTCCGGTTTATGAAGGAAATCCCGACTATATTAAAGGCGTTTTATATGTAAAAGACTTGCTTCCTCATCTTAACAAACCGGAAGATTTTCATTGGCAATCGCTTATCAGACCGGCTTATTTTGTGCCGGAAACAAAACAAATAGATGATTTGTTGGAAGAGTTTCGCACCAATAAAAATCACATTGCGATTGTAGTAGACGAATACGGAGGTACAAGCGGCATAGTTACGCTTGAAGATATACTGGAAGAAATTGTAGGCAATATCAGCGATGAATACGATGAAGATAAACCCCTCTATACCATAGCTTCCGACGGTTCTTACATTTTTGACGGGAAAACGCCTTTAGAAGATTTTTTTAAAATCACAGGCATACCTCAAGCTGAATTCATAAATTATACAGAGGAAGCAGAAACACTTGCCGGCCTAATCTTAGAAATCAAAGGAAATTTTCCTAAACGAAAAGAAACGATCGTTTTTAAGAATTACAGATTTCAAGTGGAAGAAATGAATAAACGGCGAATTCTCAAAATACGGTTCATCCCAACCACAAAAAAGGAAAGTAAAGATGCTCATTAGAAATCAACATATCGATGAGAATTGCATTCTTGGTATTTGGGAGATAACGGAATCAAAAGAAGAGCTATTGGCATTGTATCCAAAAAATCTCCAACTGAAAGCCGCAAAACATATCACAAAAATGAAATCCGAAAAACGAATCATTGAGTGGTTATCGGTAAGGCTCATGCTTTTCCTTTTACTGAACGAAGAAAAAATGGTCTATCACAAACTCGACGGTAAACCCTATCTTATGGACAATTCGTATAATATAAGTATCTCCCATACAAACAAATACGCAGCAATTCTCCTTCACAGGTCTAAAAAGGTCGGCATCGATATTGAGGAAATATCGGAAAGAGTGCATAAAGTCGCTTCAAAGTTTATTTCGGAAAGCGAATTTATTGACGAATCTCAAAAATCGATTCACCGTCTTCTCCATTGGTCAGCAAAAGAGACCCTATTCAAACTTATGGATGTCAATGAAATCGATTTTAAGCAACATCTCCATTTAGACAAATTCATTCCCGCTGAACAAGGCATTATAACAGCATCTGAAACCAAAACAAACGAAAAAAAAAGATTCAACATTTTCTATGAAGTTTATCCGACATATGTACTCACATGGAGTATACAATAAAAAACCTAACGAAAACCCGATATAAATTGAATCACAAAAATAATTTAATCTGCACAAACCTTTGAATTTAAGAATTATTGTTATACCTTTGCAGCCTAAATTTCAAATAAAATTTTTTTGAACTAATTAAAAAAACAATTAGCATGAACAATTACGAAACCGTTTTCATTTTAACTCCCGTTTTATCTGATGCTCAGATGAAGGAAGCGGTTGAAAAATTCAAAAACCTCCTTACGGAATTAGGAGCTGAAATTATTAATGAAGAAGACTGGGGATTGCGCAAATTGGCATATCCCATACAAAAGAAAACAACCGGATTTTACCACTTCCTGGAGTTTAAAGCCGAACCGTCAGCGATAGAAAAACTGGAAGTAAATTTCCGTCGCGATGAACGTGTGATTCGTTTCTTGACAGTTAAACAAGACAAATTTGCGTTGGAATATGCCGAGAAAAGAAGAAGCAACAAACAACAGAAGAAACAGGAACCCTTTGCTGCATCAAAAAAAGCAACTCCTGTAATAGAAGAAGAAATAGAAATTGAAACCGAAGAACAAGAGGAGAATTAAAAATGGCTAAACAATCGGAAATCAGATATTTAACTCCACTTGCTGTGGATGTAAAAAAGAAAAAATATTGCCGCTTCAAAAAAAACGGGATCAAATATATCGATTATAAAGATCCCGAATTTCTAAAGAAATTCTTAAATGAGCAAGGCAAAATATTGCCACGCAGAATTACCGGCACATCACTTAAATTTCAGCGTCGGGTTGCACAAGCAGTGAAAAGAGCGCGTCACATTGCTTTGCTTCCGTACGTAACCGATTTAATGAAATAAAAAGGAGAAAATCAATTATGGAAGTAATATTAAAAGAAGATGTACCCAACTTAGGCTACAAGGACGATATTGTGAATGTGAAGGATGGCTATGCGCGCAACTATCTTATTCCACAAGGAAAAGCATACATTGCTACTGAATCGGCAAAAAAAATGCTGGCAGAAAATAAAAAACAGCGTGCACACAAATTGGAACAGCTTAAAGCAGAAGCTCAAGATATGGCCGATAAGATGCGCGATGTAACACTAACGATTGGAGCAAAGACCAGTTCTACCGGAACAATTTTTGGTTCGGTTACCAATATTCAGATTGCCGATGCACTTAAAGAAAAAGGTTTTGAAATAGACCGAAAAATTATTGTAATTAAAGGACCGGTAAAAGAAGTTGGCAACTACACAGCAATAGTGAAACTTCATAAAGAGATTGCCGTTGAAATTCCTTTTGAGGTAATTTCGGAATAATCTTTTCACATATACATAAAACCGCGAAACGATAATTCATAAAAAATCGAGTGGGAGGAAAATCAAATAGTTTTCCTCCTATTTTATTTTCCACCCTACGATTTCCAACGTATCATGAGCAATGGTTAATTCTTCATTTGTGGGAATTACCAGAACTTTCACCTTTGAGGTTGATTTACTGATCAATGCCTCTTTGGCACGAACCGAAGCATTTAATTCTTCATCGAGTTCCAGCCCTAAATATTCCATATTCTTGCAAACCTCGCTGCGGGTTGATGTCTGGTTTTCTCCTACTCCGCCAGTGAATACCAATATATCCAGTCCACCTAAAATGGCAGTATAAGAACCAATATATTTTTTTATACGATAGTTATACATCCGCATTGCCAATTTAGCCCGCTCATTCCCTTGTTCAATGGCCGCTTCTATTTCTCGCATATCCGAAGAAACACCGGAAATACCCAGTACACCCGAAAACTTATTCAATAATCGGGAAACACCTTGTGAACTAAGATGTTCTTTATCCATTATATAAGTAATTACCCCCGGATCTACATCTCCTGATCGTGTCCCCATAATAAGCCCTTCAACCGGAGTCATTCCCATACTTGTATCGATAGATTTTCCATTTTTAATAGCCGTCACCGACCCTCCGTTCCCAATATGCGCCGTAATAATGCGCTGCTCTTCGTAAGGTACATTCAAAAATTCACATGCTCTTCTCGAAACATAACGGTGACTTGTGCCATGAAATCCATAACGCCGGATACCATATTTTTCATAAAGAGAATACGGCAATCCATACATATATGCATAATCGGGCATCGTTTGATGAAAAGCAGTATCGAAAACGGCTACCTGCGGGGTTTTCGGCATAAACTCTGCAATAGCATTTATCCCTTTTAAATTGGGTGGATTGTGCAATGGCGCCAAATCAATACATTCTTTTACCATCTCAATCACTTCATCGGTGATGAGTACACTTTTGTTGAATTTCTCTCCTCCATGAACAACCCGATGTCCAACAGCATCAATCTCTTCAAGCGATCGGATGCAGCCATATTTGTCACTTAAGAGCACACCCAAAATGTATTCAATTCCTATTCTGTGTTCCAAAATCTCACCTTCGAGCATGACTTTTTGTCCATTGGGCAAAGTCAGTTTAAGAAAAGAACCTTTTAGGCCGATCTTTTCTATGCCACCTTGCGCCAGAACGGAATGATTTTCCATGTCAAAGAGTTTATATTTAATTGAAGAGCTTCCGCAGTTTAAAACTAATATTTTCATTTTGCTATTTTTATCCTTATAAACGTTCAAAGAAATGTATCTACTTGAAAGAAAAAGAAGTTTTTAAACAAATTCTTTATGTTGTTTGATTTTTTGTCGAAAAAACAAGAAATGATCAAAGCCCTAGAAACCTTAGCTATTAAAACAATATATTTTCGGCAATGGGCCTTTCCATTTCATCATAAATATAAAATCCTTTTCGTGTGCGAACTCCTAGCTGATGAGAGCGATAAAGTTTCCACAAAATAGGATTGGGTTTATATTTTTTATCTCCATAATCGTTGAACATGGTTTCCATAAGAACAACCAATCGTTCTATGCCAATAATATCCGACAAGCGGAAAATTCCATAACGCTGTCCATAAATAATAGTAAAGGTTTCTTCGATGCTTTTCATTGATGACACCCGTTCCAACAAAATCTCGCATGCTTCGTTGAGCATCGGGACCATCAATCGAAGGCTTACATTTCCATTATTCTCGTTAACTCGGTGAGGAATATAGCCAATTAATTTAGCAAAAATCTCCATTTTTTTGCATACTTCTTCAGAGGTATACATGCCGGTTACAATCTCCAAAATGCGCGCATCAGGATGCGAAACAGGAAAATACAGACTTACACATCTTTCCTTGTGAATTAATTCGGCCGCCAATTCACTAATGATCACCGTAAATCCATTTGTTGCAATAATAGCATCAGGTTCAAGTACCTCTTCCAGTTTTTTGAAAATATTTTTTCTCAACGGGATGCTGCGACGGCCGGTTTCTGAATAACGCGTGCATTCTATCACCAAATCACAGCCTTTGAAATCATCATAATGTAATGTAGGCGTAATTCGATTCAAGATTGCTCTTTTTTCCGATTGAGTCAATCCCCAATTCTCGATACGAGTGTCCATATTCTTGCTGAGCTGACCCATTACATATTCGATCCGCTCGTTGGATTCTTCCATAAAAACGACATCCATCCCTGCAGAAGCAGTAAGATTAATAATGTTTCGCCCTTCTTTTCCCGCACCAACTACCCCAATTTTCGAGAACAACGGTTTATTTTTACGTTGGGTAGTTATATGAAGTCCATATTTTTCAATGGAATCAATAATCAGTTCGCTCATGTTATATTAAAAAATTTTTTTTGTGATAATCAGGAAAGTATATTATTGAAACAATCATTCTTAAGAGGCTGGATTTTTCAATGCAATCGCTTGATTTGCAGTAATAACAACCATTTTGTAAATATCGTCGACCGAACAGCCACGCGACAAATCGTTAACCGGTGCGGCCATTCCTTGTAAAATAGGACCAATAGCTTCAGCATTACCCAAGCGCTGAACCAGTTTATAACCAATATTCCCCGCTTCCAGTGAGGGGAAAATCAGCACATTGGCCTTACCTGCTATAGGGCTTCCCGGAGCTTTTCTCTCGGCTACCGAAGGGACTAAAGCAGCATCCACTTGAAGTTCGCCGTCTATTAGCAGAGAAGGATCCATTTCTTTTGCCAAACGAGTAGCCTTCACCACTTTTTCAATCATCACATGCTGAGCACTTCCTTTAGTAGAAAAACTCAACATCGCAATACGCGGTTCCACCCCCAAAATGCCACGGACAGTTTGAGCCGAGGCAATGGCAATAGTTGCCAATTCTTCAAAAGAAGGATCGGGAATAACGGCACAATCGGCGAAAAGCAGCAATCCATTTTCGCCGCATTCAGGCGTTTGAGTAAACATGAGAAATGCGCCGGAAACCACACTCATCCCCGGTTGAGTTTTAATGATCTGCAACGCGGGGCGTAACACATCGCCTGTAAAATTCAGCGCACCGGCTATTTCACCATCGGCATCACCGTTTTTGATCATTAAACACGCTAAATACAGCGGATCTTCCACCAATTCTGCTGCTTTTTCTGGAGTCATCCCTTTTTTTTGACGAAGCTGGAAAAGAAGATTCGCATAGGCTTCTTTTTTATCGTGGTTTTTTGGGTCGATAATAGTTGCACTTTCAATCTGCTTAAGATTCAATTCCAAAGCTAATGAGTTGATTTCTTTAGGATTACCCAGTAAAATAATATGAGCCACTCCATCACCTATCAACCGATCTGCTGCCTGAATAGTACGTCTTTCGGTACCTTCGGGCAAAACAATACGCTGTTTGTTTGCCTTTGCTCGCGCAATAATGTTTTCCATCAAATTCATAATATATACTATACTTTTTCTAATGACGATTCTTTAAAATAGACGGATTTGCCGGTCTGAATTTCAGTTTACACATACTTTGTTGCAAAAATACGAAAAAAAGACCGAACAAGATTACAAAATGTAAGTGAAAAGATTTGATTCTTATTCGTAACTTTGCAGTGAAAAACAAGCAAAAATGGAAATCGCAGCATTGGTATCTGGAGGAGTAGATAGCTCGGTAGTTGTTTATCGCCTGAAAGAAATGGGTTACGATCCTACTCTTTTTTATATAAAAATCGGGATGGAAGATAAAAATGGATATATTGACTGTCCGGCGGAAGAAGATATTGAAATTGTTTCCTATATTGCAAAAAAATACGGCTGTCGCTTCGAGATTGTATCGCTACAAGACGAATATTGGAATAGCGTTGTTCGCTACACTATCGAATCGGTAAAGCGAGGTTTGACACCGAATCCTGACATGATGTGCAATAAACTGATCAAGTTTGGTTGCTTCGATGAAAAATGGGGGCACCATTTCGATAAAATTGCAACCGGTCATTACGCCACTACCACAGAGATCGATGGTCTCACTTGGCTCTCAACGGCAAAAGATCGTGTAAAAGATCAGACTTATTTTTTGGGTCAAATCAACTATTTGCAGGTTTCACGGCTAATGTTTCCCATAGGAAACTTGCTGAAATCGGAGGTACGTGCTATTGCCGCTCAAGAAAAATTGCCGTCGGCACAGCGAAAAGACAGCCAAGGTATTTGTTTTCTCGGCAAGATCAATTATAACGAATTTATCGAACGCTATTTAGGGAAAAAAGAGGGGTTAATTGTGGAGCTCGAAACCGGGAACATCCTCGGCAAACATCAGGGATATTGGTTTCACACCATCGGACAGCGAAAAGGGCTCGGTTTAAGCGGAGGACCATGGTTTGTAATCAAAAAAGACACTAATCGCAACATTATTTACGTGTCTAAAGGATACAACACACAATATCAATACGGTGATGTGATCGATCTGCAAGGATTTTCTTTTATTACGAAAGATATATGGGGCGATTCTGAAGACGAAAAGGAAATTATGTTCAAAATTCGCCATACCCCTGAATTCACTCCCGGAAAAATTTCTAAAATAGGAGATATCTATCACATTCAATCCGAAAAACCCGTGCAGGGAATTGCAGCGGGACAATTTGGTGTGGTGTATGATAAAGAATGCCGGCTGTGCCTAGGAAGTGGAATGATTATTTGAATAACCGATTTGGCTTTGGTCTAATTTTTGCTTATAATTACCAGGTGAATTTTATGAACCAAATGAAAGATCTTATAATAAACGAAGAAAAGAAACAAAATGCCGTTTTGGTCGGACTTATCACACCCGAACAAAATGAAGAAAAAGTACATGATTATCTCGACGAGTTGGCTTTTCTTGCCGAAACAGCAGGGATAGTTCCGGGAAAACGTTTTATCCAACGATTAGAAATACCCAATTCGGTAACATTCGTAGGGGCAGGTAAGCTTCAAGAAATAAAAGAATATGTTACCAATGAGAATAACAACATCGATACCATCATTTTCGATGATGAGCTTTCTCCCCGACAAATACGAAATATCGAAAAAGAGCTCAAGATTCAGATTATGGATAGAACCGGTCTCATCTTGGATATCTTTGCCATGCGGGCAAAAACAGCTCATGCCAAAGCACAAGTTGAACTAGCGCAATATCAGTATTTATTGCCCCGACTGACACGTATGTGGACTCACCTTGAACGTCAATACGGTGGTGGAGGGACCATTATGCGTGGGCCGGGTGAAACACAATTGGAAACCGACCGACGCATCATTCTCGATAAAATTTCCCGCCTGAAGAAAGAATTGAAAAACATCGATATGCAGAAATCGGTACAACGCAAAAATCGCGGGAAATTGGTACGTGTAGCACTTGTGGGTTATACCAACGTAGGCAAATCCACCCTTATGAATCTGCTTAGCAAATCGGATGTCTTTGCGGAAGATAAACTTTTTGCCACATTGGATACAACCGTTCGAAAAGTAACCATCGAAAACCTGCCTTTCCTTTTATCGGATACCGTTGGTTTTATCCGAAAATTACCTACCGACCTCATCGAATCGTTCAAATCCACCCTCGATGAAGTTCGCGAAGCCGATATCCTCATACACATGGTGGACATCTCGCACCCCGCCTTTGAAGAACAAATGGAAGTAGTAGAAAAAACACTTTTTGATATCGATAACACAGAAAAACCCACCATTATTGTTTTCAACAAAATCGACGCTTTTACGCATGTTCCGCAAAATTCTTACGACCTAACACCAAAAAAAAGAGAAAATTATACGCTCGATGAACTAAAACAAACATGGATGGGTAAATTAAAAGAAAATTGTGTTTTTATTTCTGCCAAAGAAAAAGAAAACATTGAGGAACTAAAATCGATTTTATACAAAAAAGTAAGGGAAATTCACATTACGCGATTCCCCTACAATGATTTTCTTTATCCTGACCCGGAAGAATGAGAGTAAAAAGGCTATTCCAGCGTATGATTGGGTTTTTTGCATAACTCCTCATTCAACGCGATAACGGCTTCTTCATATTTATCGCGAGCGATAATAAACTGCATATTGACCTGCCTGAGCGACTGAGCAAAGCTTTCGATATTAATTCCTCTTTCGTACAATGCTTTTGCAGCTTTATGTAAAAAGCCGGGAATAGCAATGTTGCTCCCCATAGCGCAAACGATAGCCACCGGCACCGCCCTTACTTGATAAAATGAAGCCTTCAACGCCTTTACCAATTCGCGAGACTTTTCATTATCCCAAACAACCATTGTAATTGAATTAGCATCGGTAGATTTCATAATGTAGCTCACATTGAATTTGACAAAATATTCCATTATACGCCCATCGAAACCAACTTCGCCTACCATCATGGGGTCGTGAACTTCAATGGCAACTACTCTTCGGGAGCCGGAGACGATTTCCACCCGCGGTTCGGGCGAAACATAATCGCGCGAAATCAATGTTCCCGGATGTTCAGGGTCAAAGGTATTTTTTATACGAATATTTATTCCGGCCAATTCCAACGGTTTTGCGGCTTTGGGATGAATGGCTTCCATCCCTATATCGGCCAACTGATCTGCAATAATATAGTTGGTATGACCTACAGGAACACTATTCTCAACTCCCACAATTTGGGGGTCGGCACTCGACAAGTGAAATTCTTTGTGAATAACTGCTTCGTCGGCATTTACTTCCACGGCAATTTTACTGAAGGTAACCTCGGAATAGCCACGATCAAAAGCACGCATAATACCCTCAGTGCCTTTGGTATATCCTGTGGCAACACAAATTACTTTACTAAAATCGATTCCGCAAAACTCTTTATGAATGCGTTCGTCGATCGTCAACGGTTCATTATCGTTAAAACCACAGAGATCAATAAAACGTGCATTTATACCGTTGTTATTCAAAATATTAACCGTATTCCACCCAGAATGAGCTTCTCCTATCGATGCTAAAATTTCGCGCGCAGCCAAATAAATATCAGTTCTGTTTACATATCCCGATGCTAGAACTTTGCTGAGACTGAATAAAATCGTTTTTGCCTGATCCACCCGAAAACGAATGAAATCACGAGCCTCTTTCAAATCAAGCCCAATATCGGCAAAACCGTCATTTATCAATAACAACCGCTGACAAAATGCATCCAACGCACTGCTGTAGTCTTCGCCATTAAGAAACTTGTTGTAAATACCCGGCTCACCTGTTTTTTTGTGTTCCAGTAGCCAATTGGTAACATTGTTGTAAGCTGAAACCACAAAAATACGGTTGTACAGCTCATCGCCTTTACGATTCCCTTTTATTATATTTTGCAGCACATCCTGAAATTGCGACATGGATGTTCCGCCTATTTTTTCCACTGTCAACATAGAACTGAATTATCAATTACAAATTAAACGTTATAAAAACCACAAAGATACGGTTTTTTTATTTTTTAGAATTGTTTCAATTCGCGATATAATTTAAAAATGGGCAACCCCATCACATTAAAATACGAACCCTCAATTGTTTCCACTCCAACGTACCCGATCCATTCTTGCACACCGTACGCTCCTGCTTTGTCCAAAGGACTATATTTTTCAACATAATATTCGATTTCTCTGTCTGTAAGGTTGCCAAAAGTCACCCGAGTTTTATCCGAAAAACTAACTTGTTTTTGTTTCGATGTTAAACAAACGCCGGTAATTACCAAATGCGTTTGCCCGGAAAGTTCTCGCAACATGTTCTTGGCATCCTCTTTATCTACGGGTTTACCAAGAATTTTATCATGCAACAAAACGAGAGTATCTGCTGTAATCAGCAATGCGTTTTCATTGAGAAAATCCACGTAAGCATCCGCTTTTTTTCGGGCAAGAAATTCGGCGACTTGTTCCTTAGGAAGATTGCCAGGATACGATTCATCGATATCGGGCAGTGTGTGAATTTCATAATCCACATCGATGCCCGAAAGCAATTCCTTTCGACGAGGCGAATTGGAAGCAAGGATAATGCGATAGTTTGTCAGTTTCATATTGCCTTGCGTATCCTGACCAACTTTGTCAACAAATCTTCTAATTGGTGCAGCGGCAACATGTTTGCTCCATCCGATTTAGCATTTTCCGGTTCGGGATGTGTTTCAATGAACAACCCATCCACACCCGCCGCAATAGCAGCTTTTGCAATGGTTTCAATGAGATGAGGCAGGCCACCCGATACCCCTGATGACCGGTTGGGTTGTTGCAAGCTATGTGTAGCATCCATTACGACAGGGAAACCAAAATTTTTCATTATAGGTATTCCCCTAAAATCAACGACCAAATCGCTATATCCGAACATGGTCCCTCTTTCCGTGAGAATAACATGGTTATTTCCGCTATCAACTACTTTCTGCGCGGCAAACTGCATAGCCTCAGGCGATAAAAACTGTCCTTTTTTGATATTGACAACTCTCCCTGTCTTGGCAGCAGCAATCAGCAATTCGGTCTGACGACACAAAAAGGCAGGAATCTGCAATATATCCACATATTCAGCAGCCATTTGTGCCTCATGCGACTCGTGAATATCGGTAATGACAGGAATATTGAATGTTTCGCGCACGTTACGCAAAATTTTCAACGCCTTCTCATCGCCGATTCCCGTAAATGAATCTACCCTGGAACGATTAGCTTTCCTGTACGAACCCTTAAAGACATATGGTATTGCCAACTTATCGGTAATCGTTTTTATTTTTTCGGCAATCTGCATTGCCATTTCATCGCCTTCAATCACACAGGGACCGGCTAAAAGAAAAAAATTATCGGATTTTAAATACGAAAGATCCATTTTTTGTTTCTATTTAATTTGGACGAAAGATACGAAAAAACGCTTTGTTTTTGTACATTTGCGCCAAGGTCAGTTGTTTTTTCTTGTTCATTATAACACAAAATTAAAACTTTTAACCCAATCATAACGGGATATGTACCTCTATGATTATTTTTGCTTCGTATAGCATTTACTAATTGGATTTTCATCATGATATTGGATATTTGTCTTTCACCTGCTCTTTATCCTTTTTATAAAAAAGAAAACGATACCGTAATCGTTGTCGACATTTTTCGTGCATCCACCACCATGTGTGCAACCTTTGCAAATGGAGCATCGGCCATTATTCCGGTAGCCGACATTGAAGAAGCCAAACGATACAAATCGCAAGGATATCCGGTTGGAGCCGAGCGCAATACCCGAAAGTGCGACTTTGCCGATTTCGGAAATTCACCTTTCGATTATACCCGAGAAAAAGTTGAAGGAAAAGAAATAGTTTTTACCACAACCAATGGCACACACGCCATTAAACTGGCACACGGATGCAAAACTCTGCTTATCGGTGCTTTCTCGAACATTGATGTACTGGCAAAAAAATGCATAGAAATTGGTAATCGGATAGTGGTAATTTGTGCCGGATGGAACAACAGGGTAAATATCGAAGATACCCTTTTCGGGGGAGCTTTTGCCGAAAAACTTTCCGGCGAACATCACATAAAGTGGGATTCGGATGCAGTGAAAATAGCATGGCAACTATGGCAATCTGCCAAACACGATCCGTTGAACTACATAAAAGATTCTGAACACTATCAACGGCTCATCGACAACAAAGCCGAGGGGGATGCTTCTTTCTGCTTACAGCCAAACACCATCAATCTTGTTCCCTATTATGATGGTGTAGAGAAGAAACTAAAAATTTATTAATCATTCCCAAAAATCAAAATCATCAAAATCGAACGATTCGGTAAATTGTTCCAAATCCCGCCGTTCTTTTTTTGTGGGTCGTCCTGTACCTCGCTGTCTGTCTATAAATCCGCTGATTTTGTTAAGCTCCAAAATTTCGTATTGATCGGGAGATGTTATGTTTTCCATATATTGCGGCACAAGTTTGGCCCCCATCCGCTTATCGGTTAAATCAAGCACCTTAAACGAAAATATAACAGGTGGTTTACGTACCTGCACAATATCACCTCTCCTGATTGTACGTGAAGGCTTCACCGTAACGTTCCCAATCATTACACGACCTTTTTTGCATGCTTCCGATGCAATGGAACGGGTTTTAAAAATCCGAACCGCCCACAACCATTTATCGATTCTTACCTCATCCATCGTTTAAATCGAAAACAAAGATAGGCATTATTTATTATTATACAGATTCATGGCAATATCTATTCCGGAAAGACAAAAAGTGCGAATCGCTTCGCACGCTGTTTCTATACGTTCGGGCAGCAATTTCTTCTCTTCATCGGTAAAATCGCTCAACACATAATCAATTTGAGCTCCACGCGGGAACCCATTGCCGATTCCAAAACGAAGCCGGGCATATTGCTGCGTACCCAGCACTTCCTGTATGTGTTTTAAGCCGTTATGTCCACCATCACTTCCTTTGGATTTCAATCGAATGGTGCCAAACGGCAACGCCAAATCATCAACAATAACCAACAAATTATCAATAGGAATTTTCTCCTTTTTCAGCCAATATCGCACTGCATTTCCACTCAAATTCATAAAAGTAGACGGCTTTAAAAGAAGAAGGGATTTATTTTTCAAACGCGTTTCCGCAACAAAGCCATATCGCTTATCCTGAAAAAAAGTATTGGACGCCTTTGCGAAAGCGTCCAATATCATAAATCCTATATTGTGGCGGGTGTTTTCATATTCGGGACCGATGTTCCCTAATCCCACTATCAAATATTTCATTGCACTACATCCTTAAAGGGCCTATTCAGCTTTGGTCGCAGCTTTTGCAGCACGTGTCAGTTGCACACGACAAACCACGGCATTTTTCGCATTCAGGAGTTCTATGCCTTCAAATTCGAGTTCGCCAACCTGTATACTTTTGCCCAATCCTAAATTCTCAACATTAACAACCAGTTCTTCCGGTAATTTGGCAGGTAGCGCTCTCACTTTGAGCTTCCGCATATCGAGTGACAACTTGCCTCCGGCTCTGACACCTTCTGCAAGTCCCTCCAGACGAATAGGAATCTCAATTTCTACAGGAACATTTTCAAATACATGCAAGAAATCAATATGAAGGATGCTATCTTTCACCGGATGAAATTGAATCTCTCTGAGTATAGCCTGCATTTTCTTTTCTCCCAAATCGAGATTTACTAAATAAATCTCAGAAGTATAAATTAAATTGCGGACATCACTGTTTTTTACGACGAAATTCACATTCTCTTCATTGTGCCCACCGTAAACCACACATGGAATAAGTCCTTCGCGACGATATGCCCGCGCAGCTTTTTTCCCAAAATCATCTCTGATTTCACCTTTTAAATCAAATGTTTTCATTTCTAATGTTTGTGTTACTCAAAATAAAGTTTGTTTTTCCTCTTTATTCCCCATCACACGGGATCGTATAAAAAGTGGCGCAAAGGTAGTGATTATCTTTTGATTCCGCAAATTATATTTTGTGTAATTTTTTGAGCTTCTTTATGAAATAATACGGATTACTTTCATCTTTTCTCTTTAGAATACCAAAAAAATATGTATTTTTGCAACGTAAAAAGTTCATTTCAACAATGATTAATCGAGATTTAATTCGTATCCGAATAGTGCAGATTGTATATGCCTGGTATCAGAATTCGAATAACAATCTGAAAAATGCAGAAAAAGAGCTCTTGTTTGGTTTTCAGAAGTCATACGATCTTTATTATTACCTGCTCCTGTTAATGGTAAAACTTACGGATATGTATGAAAGCCGAATCGAAACCAAAAAAAATAAATTTTTGCCATCGGAAGAAGATTTACATCCAAATACTCATCTGATTGATAATAAATTCATTCGTCAGCTCAAAACCAACAATCATTTCATCCATTATCTTAACAATCGCCCGATGTCGTGGAAAGAAAATGAGAATTTTGTTAAAACCCTGCTTGACAATATATTAGAATCGGAAACATATAAAACCTATTCTGAGCTGGAAAATCCGACGTATGATGATGACCGGGATTTTTGGCGGAAAACGTTCAAACAATTCATTTACAATAATGAGGAATTAGATGAAATTCTGGAAGATGAAAGCATTTATTGGAACGATGATGTAGAAATTGTACAAACCTTCGTTTTAAAAACCATTAAACAATTTTCAGAAGAAAATGGAGCAGACCAACCCCTATTGCCCATGTTTAAAGATGAGGAAGACAAACGATATGCCTTAAAATTGCTGGACGAAACCATCTTGAACGAAAAGAAATATCGAAGTTTAATCGAAAAACACATCGATAAATGGGATCTGGACCGTATTGCTTTCATGGATATGATTATTATGCAAGTAGCTGTTGCCGAGATATTATCATTTGAGTCTATTCCAACCCGAGTAACACTAAACGAATATATTGAGATTGCAAAAGCATACAGTACGCCCAAAAGTGGAAGTTTTGTAAACGGGATTCTGGATGCTATAGTAAATGAAATAAAAAAAGACAACCTGATTTTCAAACATTAATATAAACCATTAAATTTTTATTCGTATGAATAGTTTATTACAAGCCGCTCCGGCTGCAAACGGCGGAGGGGGGATGGGGATGACCCTGATTATGATGATAGCCATCATCGCCGTTTTTTATTTTTTCATGATTCGCCCGCAACAGAAAAAACAAAAGGAACTCCAAAAAACACGCGAAGCGTTAAAACCGGGAGATAAAGTGGTTACTGCAGGAGGAATTCACGGACGCATTAAAGAAGTAGGTGATACTTATTTTTTGGTAGAGGTTGCCGATGGTGTTAAAATAAAAGTTGAAAAAGGATCGGTATATGCCAGCCCTTCGGATGTGAATGCCAATTGATTGTTTTTTCCCTAAACCGATATGGATTTTAAAACAGTCATCAATAATTGGAAACAAAAAGTGCGAACATTTTTTTCTACGTTCCCGTGGAAAAATTTGTTCACATTTTTGTTTTTTTTGGTGCTTTCCTTCATCTTTTGGCTGATGCTCTTTTCACAGCGCCATGTCGAGGGTAGTTATCGCATCCCTCTTAAATACACGCATATACCTGAAGACATTGTTTTCGATAATCCTCTGCCGGCATATATCGAAATCAGGGTTGCCGACAATGGCTACCAAATCTTCAAATACGACCTGTCGAAAAAAGATTCCTTAGAAATCAATGTAAGCGAATTTAAAGAAAACAATGTAGATGCCATCCAAGGCAATCAACTTATTCAGCTCATTCGTAATGAATTATCGCCTACTACGCAGCTATTGAGTTATTCTCCGGCCATAATTTCACTAGGTGCATCAAAACTCGAAAGCAAAAAATTACCTGTGGTTTTCGACGGAGAAATTACCACTGCCGGTGGCAACTTGGTTATCGACAGTGTCACTTTTATTCCTGAAACCGTAACAGCCTATGCCTCAAAAAAACAATTGGCACAATTAAATAAGGCCGTTACCGAATATACAGTTTTCGAAAATCTAAAAGCTACTTCACAATTTAAAGTGAAGATTAAAGAAGTCGAAGGCGTCAAATTTGTTCCTAAAGAAATTGATATTGTAATCCTTATCAAGGAATATACAGAGAAAAGTTTCGAAATTCCCATTACCTGTTCCAATTTGCCCAAAAATCTTGACGTCAAGTTCTTCCCTTCTCATGTTAATGTTATTTTTTCGGTAACATTAGAAGAATACAAAAAAATTGCCCCTGAAGATTTTGAAATAAATCTTGACTATAATGAGCTCAAATCTAATCAAGAAGGGAAAATTGAAGTAAAACTCACAAAAAGCCCCGACTCCATCCTGAATCCTCGTTTATCTCCATCGATAGTGGAATTTCTTTTCGAAAAAAAAGAATAACACCTTGCAATCATGATAAAAATCGGAGTCACAGGAAATATCGGCAGTGGTAAATCGGTAGTATGCGAATTGCTCAAAATTCATGGGATTCCGGTTTACAATGCCGACAAAGAAGCTAAAAGATTAAACGATTCTTCTCCGGTAATTCGCGAAAAACTCATCCAACATTTCGGAAAAGAAATTTACGTGGGGGATAAACTCGATAAAAACAAGTTTGCCCAACTCATTTTTAATAACCCCGAAAAACTATCCTTGGCCAATTCAATCATCCACCCCGAAGTAGCAAAGGACTTTGCCGCATGGGTGAAATCGAAAAACAATTACCCGATAGTAGCCTTGGAGGCTGCTATACTCTTCGAAGGAAATTTTCACCACTATGTCGATAAAACCATTACGGTTTTTGCCCCGCTTGAACTCAGAATCGCACGAGCATCGCAACGAGACAACGTTACGATAGAAAAAATAAACGAACGCGAGAAAAATCAAATCCCCGATGAAGAAAAAATAAAAATGGCGGATTTCGTTATTTATAATGATGACAAACATGCATTGATACCTCAGGTTTCAAATTTGCTGAAACAACTCGATCTCAACGAGAAATAATCATGCCTGTGTTATGGTTGTTAATCCCTCTTGGGTGGTGCATATGGATCCTCTTAATACCGGTTATGTCTATTTTTTACGAGCCCTTATATCCCCACTTGCTTTTAGCAAAATGTGCAACAAGCAAATAATAGAAATTATTTTTATTTTTAGATTTAAAATGTAACTTTGCATTCATAGTATTCGAAAAAAATAGCACTTATAATTGATTAAAATTATGGAAGAAATAATTGGAATGAATGCCGGCAAAGTATGGACTCAACTTGACATAGCCGGACGTCAAAACGTGAAAGATTTAAAAAAAGCAACAAAACTGAGAGAAAAAGACTTGTATGCCGCTTTAGGTTGGCTGGCAAGAGAAGGCAAATTATGCTTCGAAGAAGAAGAAAATGGAAAGGAATTATTTGTTAGTCTGAAATAAACCTGTCCGGCATTAAAAGAATTTCCCTATCTCCTTTTAAAAAGACCGGTTTTTTAGAATCAGTTGGGATGTAACCCGAAAATTTTTTAAAAAGCTGCCATTAATGACAGCTTTCTTTTATTTTATTATCTTTACCGCAAATTTAATCCCGTATTATGAAAAAGTTCTTCCCGATTTTCATCCTGTTTTTCGGCATATTGTATAATTACACCTTAGCTTGTACTACTGCCGTAATATCGGGTAAATATACCCCCGATGGAAGAAGTATAATTTGGAAACTGCGTGATTCGGACGAACCCAAAAACAGTATGCGCTACTTTGCCGACGGAATATACCCATACATCGGATTGGTAAATTCAGCCGACATAAAAGGAGAAAATGTGTGGGCAGGAGCCAACAGCGCAGGATTTGCCATTATGAACAGCGCTTCCTATAACGTAAACATAGGAGACGCCACACCATTGAAAGACAAAGAAGGCATTTTTATGAAACTTGCCTTACAAACTTGCGCTTCGTTGGAAGATTTTGAACAATTGCTCGAGACATACCCCAAACCCCGGGGAATAGCAGCAAATTTTGGCGTAATGGATGCTAAAGGCGGTATTGCTTTTTACGAAGTAGACCATTGGAAATGGACAAAATTCGATGCAAACAATCCCCGAATTGCCCCAAAAGGATACATTATCCGCACAAACTATTCCGAAACAGGCACAAATGAAGAAAAACGTGGTTCGATCCGTCGCCAAACTGCGGAAAAAATATTCGCCGAGGCTGCAAAAAAGAATAAACTCAACTATCGAACAGTTATACAGGAATTTTCGCGATGTTTTTATCACCCGGTTTTTGGAATCGATTATCGAAAAAAATACGAAACCAGCCGACCAGAAACTGAGTTTGTTGTATCAGACGATTTCATCACACGGCACAGTTCGGTTTCTACCGTTGTTATTCAGAGCATTAAGCCGAAAGAATTTCCCGATATGACCACCATTTGGGCACTTATTGGTTACCCGGCAACAACCGTAGCCATGCCTTTATGGCTTCGCGGAAACGAAAACATGCCAAAAATTCTTCGGTATGACGCACAAGCTAAAAACAGCCCGTTGAACGAATATGCGTTGGAATGGAAAAAAGCATGTTATCCCGTCAACAATCCCGAAGGATATCATTATCTGAAAATGACCCAATTGGTCAATCCCGACAAAACGGGATACATCCAACTCATTGAACCGTTGGAAAAGGAGCTTTTTGAACTGACGGACGAAAAACTTGCCGTATGGAGAATAAAACCTCCTCTAACCTCGGAAATCGAAAAGTATTACGAATTTCTGAATAGTAAGGTATCTGATTTTTACGCTAATAATGAAATAAAAAAATGACAGACAAACAATTATATTCCAACATAGCGAAACTTTTACCAAAAAGCCAAATTTTCACTGATGAGACTTCGCGACTGGTGAAGGGCACCGATGCCGGTTTGTACAGACTAATTCCAAGAATGGCAATAAAAGTTGATTCGGAAGAGGAAGTAATCCGATTATTGACATTCTGTAATACGAAAAAAGTACCCCTAACATTCAAAGCAGCCGGAACAAGCCTGAGCGGACAAACTATTTCGGATTCTATTCTCATGGAAATCGGTCAAGGATTCGAGTTCTCAAGCATTACCGATAAAGGCTATACCGCCACTTTTGGTTGCGGACTCACCGGTACGGCGGCGAATCGGATGTTGATGCGCTACAAACGCAAGTTGGGACCTAAACCGGCATCCATTGATTCGGCAAAAATAGGCGGAATTATCGGCAATAACTCCAGCGGAATGAGCTACGGAATAAAATACAATTGTTACCATACGATAAAATCCATGCGCATTATTTTTGCCGATGGTTCCCTGCTTGATACCGGAGACAAAGAAAGCTGTCGTGAGTTCACCACTTCTCACCGGGAACTAATTTCCGAAATAGAAGAAATACACCGTCACGCCATTCAAAATGAAAAAATAAAAGACAAAATATCCCAAAAATTTCGCCTGAAAAATACGTGTGGTTATGGAGTAAACTCATTGATCGATTTTGATGATCCTATCCAAATCATTCAGCATCTGATGATTGGCTCGGAAGGTACACTCGGATTTGTTTCGCAAGCCACATTCGCAACCGTTCACGATGCACCACTTAAAGCTGCGGCCATGATCTACTTTCCCAATCTCCGAGATGTATGCGAAGCGATTATTCCGTTGCGTAACTGTGCTGTAAGTGCGGCAGAATTAATGGACAGAAATGCACTTCGCGCAGTGGAAGATCAGGAAGGCATGCCACCGGAACTGAAATCTCTGCCGGCCTATGCAGCCGCACTTCTTATCGATACCTCGGCAGACGATGAAGAAACCCTTCAACGTCAAATGCAAGAAATCGAAACTGCTCTGTCTCACATTAAAACACTATTACCCATAAAATTTACAACCGATACCCATAGGTACAACACCTACTGGAACGTCCGAAACGGGCTTTTTACATCGGCCGCTGCCGGTCGCCCAAAAAACACGGCATCCATTATCGAAGACATTGCTTTCGAAGCCGAAGTCCTCGGTGAAGCACTAACCGATGTACGCAATTTGCTTGTACAATCGGGCTATGCCGATGCGGTAATGTGGGGACATTTACTGGATGGGAATGTACATTTTACCGTATTTCCCGATATCAACTCGCAAGACGGCGTACAAAAATATGCACAGTTCATGCACATGTTGACCGATTTGGTAGTTACAAAACATCACGGAAGCCTCAAAGCCGAACACGGGACGGGAAGGAACATGGCTCCTTTTGTTGAAAAAGAATGGGGAACAGAAATTTATGCATTGATGAAGCGCATTAAAAAAGCCTTCGACCCGAATCTCATCCTTAATCCCGGTGTCATTATAAACGATGATAAGGAAGTTTTTATCAAAAACCTCAAAAATATTCCTGCAGCTAATCCACTTATCGATAAATGCATTGAATGCGGATTCTGCGAAATTCAATGCCCTTCGAAAAACCTTACATTTACTCCGCGGCAACGCATCGTAGCCTATCGCTATTTGGCAGAAAGCGTCCAGACAAGAAAATCGAATAATAAAACCGTTCGGGAACTGGCAAAAAAGATATCGTATCCCTTAGACGAAACCTGTGCAACAGACGGACTTTGCAGCCTTGCTTGTCCTGTAGGTATCAACACGGGAACTCTCATAAAAGAGCTTCGTTGGCAGCACAATAGCAGGTTTTCCAATGCAATAGCTGCCTGGGTTGCCAATCACATGGATAGTGTCACGGCTTTCTTGCGCAGCCTGATGAAACTGCCCCATGCCATTGCAAAAATCATCGGATACAATTCCATGGAAAGTTTCACCCGAGGACTTTACAAAGTAGGCGACGGCATTTTCCCTTTATGGACGCGCTATGTGCCTACAGGAAGCAAGAAGATCGAACGGAACATTTTCCCTGCCACTTCTGCCGAATCGCCAATGGTAGTTTACTTTCCGTCGTGTATCACACGTTCGATGGGGGGACCTGCATATGGCTATGATGATCATCAAGAAGATGTGCCCTCAAGAATGGTTTCGCTACTAAAAAAAGCCAATTACACTGTTATTATTCCCGAAGGAAAAGACCGCCTGTGTTGCGGCATGGCTTTTAGCAGCAAAGGGTTCAAAAAACAAGCTCAAAAAAAGGAAAACGAACTCAACGAAGCCTTACTTAAAGCCAGCCGCAACGGTCAATTACCCATTGTGTGCGACATGAGCCCGTGTCTGCTGCATATGCGCGAAACCCTCGACAGCCGACTGAAGCTTTATGATCAGGTGGAATTCATTCACGATTTTCTTTTGGAAAGACTTCAATTTAACAAACTACCGCTGTCAATAGCCGTGCATGTTACGTGTAGCTCCACAAAGATGAAACTCGAAGAAAAAATGTTGAAAGTAGCATTGCTATGTGCCGAAAAAGTTATCGTCCCCGAAGGCATTACGTGTTGTGGATGGGCGGGCGATCGCGGATTTTTTTATCCCGAACTCAACCATTCGGCATTAGCACCTTTAAAACATTGCATTGGCGATGCAAAAGAAGGCTATTCCAACAGTCGGACATGCGAAATCGGATTATCTGTCAACAGCGGCATTTCATATAAATCACTGGTATATTTAGTCGATAAATCCACCGAACCTCTTTCATAAAGGAAGACTGCTACAAAAATTTTTACTACTTTTGCACTTCAAAACAGCTGCTTAAAGATTATGAATATCGAGAACAAACTTCAAGAGCATATTATCGAAGCAATAAAAGAATTATACAAAGCCGATGTAGACCTTTCCGTGATCACTCTTCAAAAAACAAAGAAAGAGTTTAAAGGGCATTATACGCTGGTAACTTTCCCTTTGTTGAAAATATCGAAAAAAAATCCCGAACAGACTGCTCGAGAAATCGGCAGCTATTTATCCGAAAAATTGCCTTTTATCAGCGAATTTAATGTCATTAAAGGGTTCTTAAACATGTGCGTTTCCTCCCAAATATGGATAGGAGAGCTTGAAGAAATCAACAATAACCCGGATTTCGGATTCACGCCTGTAACGGACAGGTCTCCGCTTTACATGGTCGAATATTCTTCACCCAATACCAACAAACCACTCCATTTGGGTCATGTACGCAATAACCTCCTGGGACATTCACTAAGCGAAATATTGAAAGCCAACGGCATCAAGGTTGTCAAGACTACATTGGTAAACGATCGAGGTATTCATATCTGTAAATCGATGGTAGCATGGAAAAAATGGGGAAACAGCGAAACACCTCAATCATCGGGCAAAAAAGGAGATCATCTGGTTGGGGACTATTACGTACTCTTCGAAAAAAACTACAAAGCCGAAGTTGAAGAACTCATGCAACAAGGCTTGTCGAGAGAAGAAGCCGAAAAAAAATCTCCCCTCATGCAAGAAGCGCGCGAAATGTTGCGTCTCTGGGAAGCCGGCGATCCCGAAGTGATAAGCTTATGGAAAATGATGAACGAATGGGTATATGCCGGTTTTGACGAAACTTACCAACGATTGGGCATCACATTCGACAAAATCTACTACGAATCGCAAACCTACCTGGTAGGTAAAGAAATGGTATTGCGTGGCTTAAAAGAAGGCCTTTTCTACCAAAAAGAAGACGGATCGGTATGGGTTGATCTCACGTCATACGGGCTCGATCACAAATTGTTGCTCCGCGCCGACGGAACATCAGTATACATAACACAAGATATTGGCACAGCCAAACTCCGTTTCGACGACTATCCCATCGATAAAATGATTTATGTGGTGGGCAACGAGCAGAACTATCATTTTCAAGTGCTTGCCATCCTGCTTGATATGCTCGGTTTCAAATTTGGTAAAGGATTGCTGCATTTTTCCTATGGAATGGTTGAACTACCCGAAGGAAAAATGAAATCGCGTGAAGGTACAGTGGTAGATGCCGATGATCTGATCGACGAAATGATCGACACTGCTCGCGAAATATCGCAAGAACTCGGAAAACTAGATGAATGCACACCGGAAGAAGCGGAACAAATCGTAACCATGATCGGCATGGGAGCACTGAAATATTTTATCCTGAAAGTCGACCCCAAAAAGAACATGACTTTCGATCCCAAAGAATCCATCGATTTTGATGGTAATACCGGACCTTTCATCCAATATACCCATGCCCGCATCAAATCCGTTTTGCGGAAAGCAACTGAACAAGCTATTGAACTTCCCGAAAAATTAGATCCATCGACCTCGTTGTCCGAAAAGGAAGAAGGATTGGTGCAATTACTTGCCAATTTTGCCGATATTGTGAAACAAGCAGGAGAGGAATATAATATTTCGCTTATCGCTAACTATGTATACGATCTGGCAAAAGAATACAACCAATTTTACCACGATTTCCCTATTCTGAGAGAAGAAAATCCTGCACTTCGCAATTTTCGTCTTATGCTTTCAAAGAACATTGCTGCCATCATACAGAAAGGCATGTCACTGCTGGGAATCGATGTGCCGGAACGTATGTAAGGGATATTGGGTTAACAAAATAAACATCGACCACTTTATTAAAGGATGGTCGATGTTTTACTGAAAAATGCTATGAACAACATATTCCCCGCCTCTTTAGCGGGAATTTCTTTTTATAATTTCTTACCTGTTTGGTGTATCCCATATTTTTGTTTGCGTGCAGGTTACTTTATCAGCCAAGTTTCCTACCTGAAATTTAAAGTTGCCTGCTTCCAATACCCATTTTCCATCAGCATCTACAAAAGCCAAATCGTTAGCTGCTACTTTCAATGTTACCGTTTTCTTCTCACCGGGTTGGAGATTAATTTTCCGAAATGCTCTTAGGCGACGCACATCGGGTGTAATGGATGCAACCAAATCGTTTGTAAAAAGCATCACCGATTCTTTACCGGCCATCTCACCGGTATTTTTCACGTCAACCGTAACTGAAATGGTATCTCCCGGAACAAAACTTTTCTTGTCGATGGTGAGGTTTGTATACTCAAACGTTGTGTAGCTCAAGCCAAATCCAAAGGGATATTGAACAGCAGTTTCTGCACCGTAATCATATACTCCTTCCATTTTTTGACCGATATTTTGGCAAGGTTTGTGATCATAAGTTATTAGTCCTTGTTCAAATTTCGGATACGTGTATGGGAGTTTGCCACTCGGATTAACATCACCTGTGAGGATATCGGCCAACGCATCTGCCCCATAATTACCGGGTAAATAGAGCTGCACAATGGCCTTCGAGCCCGGTTCAATTTCACGAATAATGCGTGGACGACCTTCATTCAGCACGAGAATAACGGGTTTCCCCGTCTTCTGTAAAGCCAATGCCAGTTGAATCTGATTTTCAGAGAGTGACAATTCATCCAGATTGCCAGGGGTTTCGCAATACGAATTTTCCCCTAAGCAAAGCACAATGTAATCTACTCCTGTTGCAGCAGCTATAGCCTTATGTATTTCGGGTGGATTTTCTTCAAAATACTGTCCGTCCATTTTATACGTCACTCCCGGCTCATATTTCACGTTTGTTTCCCCGAATTTTTTCTGCAAAGCTTCAAAAATAGTATTGTATTGCTGAGCAAATTCTTCCACTTTTTCGCCCTGCCACGAGTAACTCCATCCACCATTGAGTGTGCGCATCGAATTGGCATTGGGTCCTGTAACCAGGAAACGCGCTCCTTTTTTTAGCGGTAAGATATTGTCCTCATTCTTCAGCAACGTAATTGATTCGTCAGCCGCAGCTTTTGCTATAGCTTCATGTTGAGGACTTCCTAAATCAGGGTACTCGGAACGCGACCACGAAGGTCGATCGAACAACCCGAGACGAAATTTCAAACGCAGTACTCTGCGCACAGCATCGTCAATTCTTTTCTGTGAAACCTCCCCTTCCTTAACCAGTTGTACCAATGCATCACAAAATCGCAAATTATAAGGTTCCATTACCATATCGATCCCGGCATTTATGGCAATACGAATAGCGTCTTTATAATCTTTGGCAATATGATCACGAGAAAGCAGATTTTGCACATCAGCCCAATCCGTTACGATTACCCCATCGAAATTTAAATCCTCTTTTAACCATTCGGTAAGCAACCTATAATTAGCATGTCCGTTCACATTGTTGACAATTCCCGAATTAACCATTATGGATAAAGCACCGGCTTCTACAGCGGCACGGAACGGTTCAAAATGTTTCTCGCGAAGATCACTTTCGGTAATCACCGCAGGTGTACGATCTTTTCCCGAATAAGGCACTCCATAGCCCATATAATGTTTCAACGAAACAGCCACATGATTAGGATCGACATGATTGGTATTGTCTCCCTGATATCCGCGAACAGAAGCCAATCCCATTACCTTGGCAAGATAAGGATCCTCCCCAAAAGTTTCCCACTGACGTGGCCAACGCGGATCACGTCCCAAATCGAGGATAGGCGAAAAATTCCACGGAATATTGCTAGCTCTTGTTTCATAAGCCGCAATACGTGAACCCTCCTCCATCAATTCCGGATTAAACGTAGCTGCCATTCCTATTTGTTGAGGAAAAAAGGTTGCCCCTGCTGTATAGGTGACCCCATGAATGGCATCAATCCCGTAAATCACAGGAATTCCTGTTTCTTGTAGGGCTTTTCCCTGAATAATTTTGATGGTATTTTCCCAAACTTCGGTAGTTCTTGCCCTGTTGTTGCTCGTATTCAAAATAGACCCTACCTTATATTTACCGAAAACCGTATCCAACATGGCCGGATCGAGTTCAAAAGGTTCATCGCTGGCGTACACCCCACCGCCTTTACCCAATACATCGATGGTGAATTGCGCCATTTGCCCCACCTTTTCTTCAATGGACATTTTAGAGATCAACTTGCTGATTTTCTGTTCAACCTGCTGATCATCTGTTTTTTTCTGTTCACACCCCATTAAAGAAAGTGAAAGCAGCAAGAGAAATACAAATTTTTTCTGTTTCATTTGATTTATCCGTTTTGATATAAAAATTTTAATTGTTTTTTACGGTTGCATGCCTAATGCTTTTATGTAACCGTCGTTTTTTGAACACTCGACCAATTTACAATTATCAAGCAATTCATTCAATGCATTTCGCACTTTATTTTGGTCAGGTCTGTTTTCGCGAATTTTGGCAAAGCTGCTTCGATCTTTTTTGGTGTATTCCACAACAAGATCCCAATTCTTAGGCTCTTTTATTGAAACCATACAACTGGATTTCAGCATCTTTTTATACGGCCAGAAATGCCATCCCATCAGGTTTCTTTCGAGCAAACGCCGGAATCCTTCAATCCATTCATCCGTATTTTCTCCCGTTTCGCCCATATACATCGGCAAATTCGTTTTTTCTCTGAAATCAAGAAAGTGCTGAATTGAAGCTTGAGTGGTATCTGTCCAATATGTATGACATTCGTACATCATTTTATCATCGAATTTCGGATTGTGGAAAACCAAAAAATTGGTATTCCATTGCGAACCACCCCAGATAACAATATGATTTTTGTCAACTTCTCTAATCGCTTTGGTCGCCTTCATGTAAAGGGGTTCGAGATAATTATTTAGCTCATCTTTGTTATCAAAAAAATGAGCAATGGGTTCATTCAACAAATCATAACCAAGAACGGTAGGCTCACCGGCATAATGTTCAGCAATTCGTTTCCAGATAGAACAAAAAAGCTCTTGACTTTCGGAGCTTTCAAATAACCACGGGTAACCGTAGCTGTCATCGATATTGTCGCCGGTCTGACCTCCTGGCGCAGCATGCATATCGAGTACGACATACAACCCTTCTGCTTTACACCATCGAATAACGTTATCGAGCAGTTCGAATCCGCGATTGGGATTATTGTTTCCCATAAAATCTTCATAGGTAAACAATTTGTAATGAAAAGGGATACGAATGGAATTCATACCTGTTTGACGGATATAACGAATATCGTCTTGGATAATGTAGCTTTTCTGAAATTTTCTCCAGAATTGGTTGACAAAATCCGGTCCTACCATTTCTTTTAAAGCCTGATCGATAAGTCGGTAAGAATTTACATCTTGAAACAGGAACATGTATCCTTCAGGATTTAACCAATTCCCAAGATTGATCCCCTTCATTAAAAATAGTTCCCCTTCGGGAGTAACTAAATTTTGTCCTTTTACAGAAATGAAACCGTTTTTCTCGTGTCTTTCGTTTTGTGCGAATATTGAAGTAAAGGCAAGAGATAAAAGAAAAACAACAAAAAATATTTTACTTGTTCTTATCATAATATGATATCAATCCTAAATTATTGATAAACCCTAAGATAATCAACATACATCGTTGAAGGAGAAGGTGTACTACTGTCTGGATATCCAGGCCAATTCCCTCCAATTGCTAAGTTAAGTATAAAAAAGAAAGGTTTGTGAAACTCTTCAGTACTATTGACACTATTTTCAATATTAGCCTCCATGAATTGAATACCATCCACATACCACTTTATTGACAAAGAATTCCACTCAATTGAATAAACATGGTACTGGGTTACATCCACACTAAAGTTATTCCAATAGTTATTTAGGGTACTCTGTCCCCAGCTTGCATAGCCATTGCAATCCCAATGAATTGTACCATATACCGTATTTTCTGAATTAATATGTTCCATAATATCTGTTTCTCCACAATAGGGCCAACCTACTGAGGCAAAATTTGCACCCAACATCCAAAAGGCAGGCCATAAACCTTTTCCATTTGGCAACTTAATCCGCGCCTCCATTTTCCCATACTTAAATTCACGTTTACCTTGAGTCTTAATACGGGCAGATGTCCAAGTGCTTCCCTGATAGTTTTCACGAAGGGCAGTAATTTTTAGGTTACCGTCTGCAACAGATATATTCTGACTGCGGGATGTGTAATACTGTAATTCATTATTACCCCAACCACCTGCACCAATTTCGCATGTCCAGTTTGATGGATCCAACGAGCTACCATTGAATTCATCAGCCCATATAAGCATGTAATTGGGGGTTGGTTGATCACCTGGACTAATGTTCGAATCATCCCCATAAGTAATACTTGCCCATGTAGATACAGTTGCTAATTCCCCTTGAGGTATACATACCTCCACACCATTGCTATTCTTAAGAACACAAATGTAAATTTTTGCACCAGGCGTGAAAGTCGGATGACTCAGGGTATAAAAATAGGTACCGTCCGAATAATTCATATCCTGTGCCGCGAGGACAAGTCCCTCTCCATTCCCCTCGGATACATACAATCGAACAAAAGTAAACTCGTTACCTGCATAATACGAAACAGTAAGACTGTTTTCCGTCATTCCATTTACATCAATACTCCCATTTGGACCACCTATTGCTGATCGAGTGGTGAGCATGCCAGTAACGCTTCCTGTAGAAGTATCAAGTAACTCATGACTACATGCTCCTAATAGAAGCGCAATAGGAATGATTAAAGCAATTTTTCTTTTCATTTTTAATTCCTCCTAAATTAATAAATTACAATTAATGAAAATCAGATTGTATTATTTACTCTGATAAACCCGAACATAATCAATCTCGTAGGTTGCCGGAAGAACCGTTTCGTCTATGCCTTGTGCACCACCCCAGTTGCCTCCCCAAGCAAGATTAAGTTTTAAATAGAACGGTTTGTCGAAAGGCCATGTATTAATATCGCCTTTCCCATCGTTAAGAAAAGTAAAATAAGGTTCCCCATCGACAAAAGCCGTGATTTTCTCTGCCGTCCATTCCAGTGCGTAAACATGAAACTCGGTCTCCGCATTTTGAATTCTTTTGGAAGCCGTCTTCTGTGTTCCGATGGAGTGATTGTAAGCCATAGTGTGTATGGATGCATGGACTACATTCGGATCGTATCCTACATATTCCATAATATCGATTTCACCGTCGAGCGGCCAATTTTTGAAATCTTTCGGCAACATCCAAAAAGCCGGCCATGTACCTCTTCCGGTCGGCATTAGCAGACGGGCTTCAAAATAGCCGTATTGCCAACTTTTCACTGTATTCATGCGAATGGAAATTACCTCCGTTCCTCTTTTTTTGGCAATAATTTTTAACGTTCCCTCGGTAACTACAGCACAAGTATCCGTACCAATAAAACGATCGATATAATTTTGAAGCTCGTTATTTCCCCATCCGTGAGCCCCGGTTTCAAACCACCAGTTGGTGGTACTCGGCATAGCCGGCTTTCCCTCTTTTTCTCGCGAATCGTTAAATTCATCACTCCACACCAAATTATACCCTTCAGGGACATAATTCTCCTCTTGTCCTTTTTGTTGGGTTATAGTAACCTTTTTAGTAAAAGCATCGTCGGAAGTAAATATAAGTTGAGCTGTCCGTGGTGTTTCGAAAGGATTTTTTAAAACGGTAATCCGTAAACTCGTCTGTCCCGAATGCCCTTTCGTTACAGAAAGCATACACCAAAGCTGGCTAGAAGTAACCGTCCAATCGGCATTTGCCGAAACAATTATACTTTTCGTTTCTCCGGCACCGGAAAATTCTCCGGGTTCAGGATTAAGCGTAATTTCTATCTGTTTTCCCGGCTCGGGCGGTTCAGGTGTTGGATTATCTCCGTCTGAACACGCACCCAACATAAAAGAAGCAATAAGAAATATACTGATCATTTTCTTCATTATCTTAAACTAGTACAAATAAGGCTGCCGCTATTCACGGCAGCCTTATTAATTATTGTTTTATTCGCAAAAAGTAAAATCATCAAAGAAGAACAAACCCTGGCCGGCATGACCCTCTCCGCCAAATTGAATCACAATTTTATCATAATCCTGTCGATCACTTACACTGCTGAAATCAAATTCAAGTTCCAACCACCTATCCATCGTAAGGTCTCTTTTTATGATCTCTGTTTGCGTTTGCCATGCATTATCCCCCATATCGCTGTTTTGCAATTTAACAGCTAACTGCGGACGTAATCTCTTTTCGGTAATCCAATCCCCCGCCACAGCATTTTCCGTTTCATAATCATTATAAGAAGGGATATACACTTTCACACGAATTTTATTCTGCGTGGTCAAATCAAATTTATAATCGGGCGCAGTAAAAGATAAATTGCTATAGAAAGCGGTCGTTTTTTGATAACGATACACTTTATTTGAAGTATTAATGGAAACAGGGGCCGGATTGTCGACAATGCCGCTTAACGGTCCCATATCCTGAGTTACAAAATTAACAGTCAGCTTACCCGATTCAAAATCCTCGAATAAAGGCTTTGCTTTTGGTTCTTTGACTATGGGAGGTGCAGCAACATTCAGCTCTTCCAGACAATAGACAAAAATCCAATCCTGTCCTTCAACCTGATTATCAACCCGCAAAGCCATCACCTTATCCGTTTGATAAATAATTTCGTAATCTTGTGTACCGCAATAATATCCCATGAAAGCATTTCCTGATAAAGTCAACACAGGATATTGTCCGCTTTCATTAATAGAAAAGGTGTAAGAGCCTCCTTCATAAGGGAAAAAGACATCATCGCCACTTGATCCTGTCACATTAAATCCTCCGATTGTAGCAGCCGAAGCCTTTCGCCCATATCCTTCACCTGCAGTTTCTATTATCAAGCGAGCACCATCCTGAATAAAGGTAAACTTGAAATCGTACATTTTCCACATGCTTTTTTCATTAGGCCCTGCTCCCCACCATTCCTGTGAATAACTATTGTGAGGTCCCAACCCAATGTGACCTTTAATATCAAACCCCGTGGCTTGCTTAACTTCTTTTGTAAAATTGTTGTATTGATCAAATACCCATGTTTTTCCATCCGGATCATCAATTCCTCCGGTCAAATTAACATAAGCCGGTGTACTTATCAATCCAAAATCATTCTCAGTTATATGGATTACTTCGCTATGCGAAGCGGAAGAACCATCTGCTGCATACAGGGTAAGCGTAACCGTATAATCTCCTTTCATCGGATAAGAACCTGTTGCTTTATTCCCCCTTGCCGTAGAACCGTTTCCCAAATCCCAAACAGCAGTAACAGGAAAATTTACCTTTGAAGTATTTGTAAAAAGAATTACATTGTTACTGGTAGCGGAAGGTGCTTGAGAAAAAGATACGATATCGGCGGTGACTGTACCTAATTCACCTAATGAATACCTGTTATCTTCCTGAGGACTACATGCTGCAAACATAATAGTTGACAGCAATATCCAAATTCCATTTTTTAATATGCTTTTCATAATTATTTATTCTTTTAAAAATAGAAATGGATCACTTCCAATTTCCATTTTGTTTTAATTCAAACTCTGTTCCTTTCGTTTTTTCCATCTCACCTTGCGGAATCGGCAAATATTTCATCCACTCCTCAAAAGTACGCACAGAATTATGTTCGGAATCATTTTCCGTCAAAACTGTCGGTGCATCGCCCCAACGCACCAAATCCCAGAAACGCATACCTTCACCTAGAAATTCCCGTCGACGTTCCAATTTGATGCTCTCTTCAGTTGCCGGAATAGAACCCAAACCTGCACGTGTACGAATCTGATCGAGACACCCTTGTGCGCTAACACCTTGCACTTCTGCCTGACCATGAATTTTCACTAATTCCACATAATTCAATAATGTTTCTGCATAACGGAAAATGCGTAAATTGTTGCAGTAATTTAAATCGACATCTCCCGGAGGAGGATTGTATCCGACACGTGCTGCATACTTGCGTTGAAATAATCCGGTATTTTGGAAACGAGCCGTGTAAAGTCCGTCATCCCACTTGTTGATCGATCCATCACGGCGTTTATCGCCTTGTTCATACATATCATAAGCTGCCTGACGAACCGGTCCGAAACCCCAACCCCCTTTAAATACACCGTCGGGATCCTTCAAATCGGCAGGTGAAATAAAAGCAGGCAAATTCGTTCCGTAGCCCGACCAAGCATTTCCCCATCCTTTTCCTTCAGGGAGTTGGTTACTTTCGAAAATCGATTCTTTACAGAACTCGTTCTCATCTTTCCACATAGCATCGAAATCTTCAAACAGTTCATATTTTCCGCTTTTGATAATGGTTGCCATATCGTTTGTTATTTGAGCATATCGGGATTGGTCTTTTTGATAAAGAACCACTCTCGCCCTCAACATTAATGCAGCAGCACGTGATACCCGCCCCAAATCGTTTCCTGTAGTTTTCATCGGCAAACGACCTTCAACGCAGGCAAAATCAACATCCTTCATTATTTTATTGTAAATAGAATCGGCCGGTAACTGTTTTGCCATATATGGAGGATCTGAAAGCGGTTTTTCAAAATAAGGAATATTACCCCAAAATTTCCAAAGTAAGTGGACATAATATGCCCGCAAAAAATGAGCTTCTGCCTTAAATTGTTCCAATTTCTCCTCTTTCACATTTACAGCATTATCGCAAGAAATAATCACATTGTTGCAACGAGCCAAACCCGTAAAATAAATGCTCCATAATCCATCGAGAGTAGAAGCTGCCGTAGAAGTAAATTGGGATAATTTGTAAAGTTGTTCCTGGTCACCGGCACTCCCTCCTCCCTTGTACAAATCATCCGAACGAAGGTCCGACATCAACAAAACAGCATTGTAATTGTAGTTTGCATAACTATCAAACAAAAGAATCTGATATGCAGAGGCAAGATTTGACAAAATGGAACCTTCAGTTGCAGGCCCTCCTGACTCCAATTTTTCAGTAGAAGAAGCCGTTAAAAAATCATCACTGCAAGAAGTGACAGAAAGCATGCCAATCAAAACTGCCGTTATGATAGATAATAATTGATATTTTTTCATACTTCAATATATTAAATGATTAGAAAGATATGTTAGCACCAAGATATACTGTCCTTGATTGAGGATAAACACCCCGATCAACTCCAATCCTGGTATAATCGCCGGTAGCAACCTCAGGATCAAATCCGTCATAACCGGTAAAAGTCAACAGATTTTCAGCAGAAATGTATATCCGTAATTGCTGAATCGCTGCTTTTTTTGTCCATGCTACAGGTAAAATATAACCAACTTGTGCTGTTTTTAAGCGCATAAAACTGCCATCTTTGATGTAAAGGTCTGAAGAACGCCAGTTGCCGTTAGGATCGGCACTGGTCATCCGCGGAATTGTATTTGAAGTCCCTTCTCCATGCCAACGTTCTAGTATCCATGATGGACGGTTCATTGCCGGTATATCACCACGCATGGAAAAATCAAACATGTCATTTCCCTGAGTTCCTTGGAAGAAGAAGCTCAAATCAAATCCTTTCCATTCTGCACCAAGCGTCAATCCAAAAGTCCAATCAGGCATACCTTTTCCAATTTTTGTTTTATCATTGTCATCTATTGTGCCGTCGCCATTAAAATCAATAAAACGAACATCTCCAGCTTGGGCTTTAGGTTGATACTTTTGACCTTTTGAATTCACATATCCATCTACCTCTTCTTGATTTTGAAAGATTCCGTCTGTTTTGTAACCATAAAAAAATGGCCACACTTCACCGTTTTTCCCTTTGATAAAACTTCCAAGCCCTGAAGCACCTGCAGTTTCATAAATGGCTTCTCCGGAGGCATTACCCAGCTTTATCAATTTATTCCTCAAATAAGAGGCATTGGCTACCACGTTATATTTAAAATCACCAATTGTCTGCCTCCAACCCAATTCAAATTCGAGTCCCCAATTTTCCATATCGCCAACATTGCCTATGGGAGCACTTTGTCCAACGTAACTCGGTATGGGTTGATCCATTAACATGCCGTTGGTTTCTTTTTTAAAATAATCGAAACTAAAGGTGAGAGCATTGCGTAAAAAGCGGGCATCGAAACCAAAATCGGTTTGTTCGGATTCTTCCCATTTAACATTGGGATTCGGTAAAGCAGAGGGCGAAGTTCCATATTGCATGGTTCCGGTTTTTGTTGCTGTTGCAACAGAATACCCACCTCCAAAATAATAATTTTGCCCCCCATCCATCAATGAAGTATAACGGAAATTACCTATATTTTCATTCCCATTTTTACCCCAACTGAAACGAAGTTTAAATGAGTCAATCCATTCGGGATGATTTTCCTCAAAAAAGGGTTCGTTTAAGACATTCCATCCTATGGATAAAGCAGGGAAAACAGCCCATTTGTTGTTTGGTCCAAATCTTGAAGAACCATCACGACGAACTGTTGCTTGCAGCATGTATCGTTCAGCATAGTTGTAATCTAATCGCCCAAAATAAGAGGCTAATGAAGTGAAATTATACCCACCCGTTCCGCCATAAATACGCTCTTTGTCACGATCAGCGGTAGCGGCATTTATGGTTGCCAAAATCGGGTTAGTTCCCAATAAATCATAGTCGCTTCCCCCAAGTTGTCGATAAGTATATTTTTGTGCCGATTGTCCCAATACAAATGTCAAATTATGTATATCCGAAAACAATTTGTTATACGTAAACACGTTCTCAACCTGCCATTTATATCCCCGATTCATTTGGCTCCATACGGAACTCTGATTTACATCCTTGCCCTGCGTAGCCAGAAAATAGGGATACTCATAGCCATCATCGCCCCAAAAAGCAAGATCAAAACCATAGCTGCTTTTAAATTTCAAACCAGGCAACACGTCTAATTCCCCCCCAAAATGTCCCAACAAATTTATCCGAATTCCAACGGTCCAACCGTGGTTGATTTAACATGGCAACAGGATTAGCAATCTCTTGAAAACCTGCCGGTGGGATAGAAAAGACCCTCCCCTCTTTATCTGTTACTGCATAAGGATGTGCTGCTAGAATGGTTGAAATCGACTGAATATCGGGATCATTCGAAGTCTCAGGGGCATAAACAGGAACACGTGGATTAAAAGCTAATGCACTCCCTAAAACAGAACCATATTCAGAATTAGTCTCGATGCCTGTGGAATTATCTCTAGAATATCCAACATTTACGCCAACCCTTAACTTATTGAAAATATTGCGCTCTTTATCTTCAAACACATTATAGGTTGAATTTGTACGTAAACTCCATCTTTCATAGTTCGATTTTCCATAATTTCCCCCTATAATACCATCTTGACTGAAATATCCCAAGGAAAGAAAATAGGATATTTTTTCTGAATTTCCACTCATGCTAAGTTGATGAGTTTGCACAGGCGCATTATAGTTGAATGTTTCTTCTTGCCAATCAGTACCTTTTCCTGCCATAGCGATTTGATCCTTAGTATATCTCGGTAAATTCCCATCATTAATCTGTGCTTCGTTCATTATTACCATGTATTCTTTAGCATTTAATACCGACTTTTTCTTCCATGGATTTTGCCATCCATAATTAAAATCATAATTAATAACAGGTTTTCCAATCCCTTTTACAACACCCTCTCCTGTTTTCGTTGTAATCAGAATTACACCGTTAGCAGCTCGAGCTCCATAAATTGCAGCTGAAGCAGCATCTTTGAGTACTTCCACGGACTGGATATCGACTGGATTAAGATAATTGATACCGCCATCTACCGGCATTCCATCTACAATATAAAGAGGATCACTATTATTCACAGTGCCAATGCCACGAATACGCACTTTGGATTCTGCACCGGGATGGCCGGAACTTTGCGTTATTTGAACTCCGGAAACTTTTCCTTTCAAAACATCCTCTATTCGAGAAGGTCTTGGCACGTCCAATTCTTCTGCCGTAACCCTACTAATAGCAGCAGTCACAACACTTTTTTTCTGTACCCCATAGCCAATTACCACCAATTCCTCCAGCGTTTTAGCCTCTTCTTCCATCTTAACGTTCAATGTAGTAGGCTCATTAACAGTAAATTCTTGATCGACATATCCGAGATAAGAGAACCGAACTACTGAACCTCTAGGAACAGTCAAAACATAATTACCTTCCAAATCACTTATCGTACCAATCGTTGTTCCCGGCACAAAAATATTGGCTCCAATGATTGGCTCACCATTGACGTCTGTAACCTTACCTCTGATTTGAACTTGATTCTGCTGTGAATTTTGTTGACTTGCAGAGGCTTCTTTCTTAGCCGGTAGGTCAAAAATGTAAATCTTGTTGTCTTTAATCTCGTAACCGATATTACGAGGCAATAACAACTCATCTAATACCTGAGTAAGGTCGGCATCGGCCACGCGAATAGTTACCCGTTCGTTGAGGTTCACCACCTCTTTACTGTAAGCCAATGTGTAACCTGTTTGCTCAGTAATACTCTCCAACACCGTTTTTAAGCTTTTTCGGTTGAAATCCAAACTCACTTTTTGCGCTGAACTTACAGTAAAACTGAACGCCAAAAGAAAGAACAGAATAACCGTACGCTTTTTGTAAAGAATTCTTCCCATGGTTTGTTAATGTATTAAAAATTAAACATAGAGATAAAAATAAACTAACTTCACTTTTAAAATTATTGATGCTTTTAATGAAATTATTTTTTAATAATTTTGGTATTAATTATTACTTTGACACCGCTAATGCGAAAAGGTATTAGTTAAAAAAGGATAAACATCCAAAATATTAAATTAGCTCCGTGAAAGAAAAAATAAAAAATAAAAGTAAAAGGATACTTATCTGCTTTTTGCAACAGTAACTTCCATTATACTTCCTCGAGAGGTAAATTTCACAGGGGCAATTTTTTGCAGTTCGTGCAGTATTTCGGCAATGGTAGTCTGATGTGTTGTAATGGTATACGAATACTCCAATGCTTTCCGATCTTTCACCTCAAAAGAAACACCATATCTTCTTTCCAACATGCGAAGAACTTCTGCGAGGGGAGTATCATGAAAATAGAAAATATTATTTTTCCATAGCGAAAGATTGGTTGATTTTGAAAGATTCCGAACCACCGATTCCCCATTCGTTTTATGGTAAACAAGCTGCTGACCCGGTAAAAGAGAATGCCGATTCCCGGATGTTCGAAACTCAATTTTTCCTTCATCTAATACCACTTCTATTTTCTCTTCATCGTTGTATGCCTTTACATTGAACGACGTGCCCAATACTTTCACACTTGTATTGCCTGCATGAACAATAAACGGACGTTTTTTTGCGGGCGAAACATTGAAATAGGCTTCCCCTTCAACATATACTTGACGTTTGGTCAACCCAAACTTTTGAGGATAACGTATTTTGGTATCTGCATTCAGATAAGCTTCGCTTCCATCCTGAAACAAAATTCGGGCACTTTCACCTCTAGGTATATAAATTTCGGCATACGGAGATTTTCCGAAAAGATCGACTTGGGAATTCAAATATAAACCGAAACCGAGCAAAACAACAAAAGGAATAACAAGGGCTGCCACCCGACAAGAAATACGGACGAATTGTTTTTTCCGAATTTCTCTGTTAATCTTTGATAAAATAATCTCCGATTGAAGAGAAGAAATCGTTTTCTGACCGGTAAATTCATTCTCCATCAAATAGCTATCCCGATCGATCATATCCGACAAAAATTGTTGTCCTTCTATGGTCGAAGAAAACCAATCCACAACACACCGCGCATTTTCTTTGGAAGATGTGCCGTCAATTACTTTTTTTATTGTGTCCTTTCCGGATAAACTCATGAAATCAATGTTCTTTTATAAAATAGACACACAAAACGCAAAAAATATGAGTCAAAACCATTTTTTTCAAAACAACATTAATTTTATTTTTCGAAAATAATTCCTGAGCATTTTTATGGATTCCTGGTAATGCGACTTAACGGTATGTATTGAAATACCCATTCGGTCAGCAATTTCTTGATTACTAATATTTTCTTCCATTTTCATTTTGCAGATTTCTTTTTTTTGGGGAGGAAGCTTCTCGATACCTTGTTTTAATATTTCTGATAGCTGCATTTCTTCGAGTAACGTTGGAAAATCTTCATCAGCTGAAATCTCTTCTTGCGCATTCAAATAATTTATCGAAATCATTTTTTTGTTATCCCGAAAATAATTCAGAATGTAATTTTTGGTCATGGTATAAAGATAATTTTTCAGATTAATCTCTATCTCGATGTGCCGAGTGCTTTCCCATAATTTCACAAACACATGCTGAACGGCTTCCTCAGCTGCTTCCACGTCTTTCAAATAACGCAATGCCAATGAATACAAATAGGAATGATATTTTTGATATATCAAAGCGAAAGCATCGCTATCTCCTTTCTTAATCAAAAGAAACAAGGCATGATCTTCGTTTTGGACGATGGGAAAATTATCTTTCATAACCAAAGATAATAATTTGAAAGTCAAAATATTTTCCAAAAACGAGACAAATATATACATTTCTACCAAACAAATTGCACATTATTTTAATTTTAGGAGTCATGAAATCGTAAATAAATCCATTAATTTGAATTCTGATTCGCGATTTATAAAGCATTATGTTATATTTGCCGAACAAAAAATTATTTGCCGAAGAATACACGAAAGTATTCAAAATATAACAAGGAGAAAATGCAAAAGAAAATTCGGATTAAAGACATTGCAAAATTAGCTGGAGTGTCTACAGGAACCGTCGACAGGGTGCTTCATAACAGGGGGAACGTCTCAAAAGCAGCCCGAAAAGCTGTTGAAGAAGTGTTGGAACAAGTCAACTACAAACCGAATATCCACATCTCCGGGCTCTCCCTGAAAAAAAAATATCAAATCGTTATTACCACACCAACCGTTTCAGAAGGAGAATACTGGGACAGCATTCATAAAGGAATTCAACGCGCTTTGGATGAATATGAAAACATCAATGTTAATTGTCTGATCCAAACCTATAACCAATACGATATCTTTTCTTGTCGCGAAACGTTCAAAAAAATTCTCGATCTTCCTGCTGATGCCGTCATCATCGGCCCCACTTTCAAGAAAGAAACCATCGATCTTGCCTTGGACCTCCATCAACAATCCATCCCCTATGTCTTTGTCGATTCCATGATAGAACAAACATCTCCCTTGGCATTTTATTCATCCAATCACTACACTTGCGGCTACCTGATGTGCAAACTCATCACAGCGATCATGCACAATACATCTGACATTGGCATTCTGCAAGCAGTCAGAATAGGCGATGAAAGTGCCAATACAACCATTTTAAGAAAAAAAGGATTTGATGATTACCTCAAAGAAAAAAAATTGCCCAATCATGTTCATCGCATTCCTTTTTCGGTACTCGAACCCGAAAAGAACGATACTTTGCTGACCGATTTTTTCCATAAGAACAATGCTATTGGGGGAATTGTTGTTTTAAACTCACGAGGAAACGTGATTGCCAATTACCTTGCAAAAAACCACATCAACAGCATCAAGCTCGTTTGTATCGATTTGACGGCACAAAATATTAAAGCGCTTAAAAATGAACACATCGATTTTTTGATAGGTCAGAATCCCGAACGACAAGGATTTATGGCGATGAAAACATTAATCGAATTTTTAATTTATCGAAATCCCATCCAAGTAGAAAACTACATGCCTCTGGATATCCTCACCAAAGAAACCATCGATTATTATCAAGAATTTTAATTTTTGAAAAAAACGTATAGAGCCTGTTTGAGATAAAAAATCTGATCTAATAGAAGAAATACACCACGAACAAAGTAAGTAGTACAAAAAACAAAACAACGCGAAGATTAACTGCAATTGCCTTCATCACATCAAAATGAGATAATACCCTGTTATTTTTGCCTATATAGGGTTTTTCCACAGGTATACCATGATAAATGTTCGTTCCGCCAAACCGACAGTCGAGAATACCTGCCAATGCCGATTCCGGGAAACCCGAATTGGGACTGGGGTGACAATAGGCGTATTTTACCACAAAACGAAAACCTCTTACAGAAGGAGGGAGCACAATCATGAAAAGAGCCGTTAAACGTGCCGGAATATAATTAAAGAAGTCGTCGAGGATGCAGGCGGCAAACCATCCAAAATCCCGATAACGGTCGTTTTTATAACCAATCATCGAGTCCATCGTGTTAATCATTTTGTATGTCATCATTAGTGGAATACCCCCTATAACATAAAAGAACATCGGAGCAATAACTCCGTCGCTGAGGTTTTCGGCAAGCGTTTCAAGAATTGCTGTGCGAATCTGATGAAACGACAATGTAGAGGTATCTCGCCCCACAATCATGCTCAATTGCTTTCGTGCAGCTAATATATCCTTTCTCATTACAAACTTCTCCGCCTTAAGTGCTTCATCAATAAGACTACGGTTGCTAATGCCGTAAAAAAAGAAAACGGAATCAAAAATGATTTTGAATACACCCTGTTCTTTCATCAAAAATTCCATGAGACAGAAAAACCAAAAAACAATGCTTGTCAGCAGAACAGCCGTAAAAATACCTTTGACTTTCCGGAAACTGCCGTTGTTTAATTTTTGATCGAAAAAAACAATCATATTGCCAAACAGCCGAATCGGATGAGGCAACCAACGGGGATCACCCAAAACGGAATCCAGCATCAAACCAAACAACATCGCCCATAAGAAATCAGTACAGGGGGAAAACGAAAAAAACATCAGCCAAAATAATTTTCAAATCCGGCAACAAGTTGTGCATTATTTTCTTCCCCTTGCACAGAAAGACGAAAATGCCAGGGCGATAATCCCCTAAAATTAGAAGCATCCCGGATGAGAATCCTCTGCTTTTCGACAAGAAAATGCTTCAGTTCTGGGGCTGTTCCGGCATTCATTTTTACCAGAAAAAAGGTGCACGCCGAAGGCGATATTTCCAATTGAACGATATGGCTCAGCTGCCGTTGAAGTGCAGCAGATTCGTCACACAACGCGTTTACATCGGGCATAAGGTCATCATAATTGTCCATGATATAAATTCCGGCTTCCTGTGCAAGTGCGTTCACACTCCACGGGATACCCAATGATGATATTCCCGCAATCAATTTTTCGTCGCCAATCAGGTATCCGAGCCTCAAACCCGGAACAGCAAATGCTTTGGTAAGTGAATGTACTGTTACCAAATTGAGAAAGTCTTGTTGCAAAGGCACCATGTTTTCACAAGATGGGCATAATTCGGCATATGCAGCATCGATAATAAACACCGTATCCGGATATCTTTCACAAACGTTTTTGACATTTTCAGACGAAGTAAGTGTTCCGTCGGGATTGTTGGGATTTCCCCACCATACAGTGTCTGTTTCGCTAAAATCGCAACCGAAAAGTTGCGATATCGGTACAAAAGACAATTCATGCCCATACAACCGGCAGGCGTCTTCATACTCCGCAAAACCCGGATAAGCAATGACGGTCTTTTTTTTCGAAAAATAATGTGCCAACAGATAAAATGCTTGTGTAGAACCATTGGTTACAAACACATTTTCCACATTCACGCCATGATGAAGGGCTATCTTACGAACCAATTCACGAGCCTCCGGATCGGGATAATTTACAATCCGGTTCAGTTGTGTACCCAAATAAGCCATAATCTCGGCTGAAGCATTATTATACGCCACATTGGAGCTGAAATCGGCTTTAATTTTGCCACCGAAAGCGTATAAATCGTTGCCGTGTCCGCCAATCATAACTGCATGCTTTGATAAATATATTCCAAATCCACATGATGGCGGATAATCTGTGCCAACCGATCATAACCCGCTTCTTTTCTTGCATTGTAGTCGACTTCCGAATGCAATCCGGGTTTTACCGTTTGCAACACATGATCGATCACACTCCGGTTATCGAAAATACCGTGAATATAGGTTCCCCACGTAAAATCGTTGAGGTAATACCCGTCGCCTTCGCCGTTATCCAATCTGCACAACGGATGATCGCTCTCGGTATATCCGGCATGAATTTCATATCCTTCCCCTCTGCAGGATTCATCGACAAAAGTAAAGCCGACTTGCCGCGTTTTTTTACCCCGGGTAAGAATGGTGGTCACAGGCAGAATACCCAATCCTGGAAGCCATGCGATATCGCCTTCCACTCCTTCAGGATCACTTATCTCCTTCCCCATCATCTGATAACCACCACAGATCCCGTAAACGGGTTTGCCGTCTTGATGATGTTTCAGAATAACTTTCGCCAAACCATTTATGCGCAGCATTTTCAGATCGGATAAGGTGTTTTTCGATCCGGGAAGGATGATAATGTCTGCTTTTACAAGTTCATCGGGAACATCCGTATAAAAAAGATTCACGCCGGAAATTTGTTCCAACATGTTGAAATCGGTAAAGTTGGAAAGATGCTTCAACAAAACCACACCGATATTAATCTCAGAAGGTGAAAAAACCGACAGTTTCTTTTCGAGCATCACCCCGTCTTCCTGTTCGATAAACACATCAGAAAAATACGGTATAACCCCAACCACAGGTTTACCCGTAAGGGCTTCGAGTTTTTTCTTCCCTTCTTCAAACAAGCCGATATCACCTCTGAATTTATTGATGATAATACCTTTCATTGCATTACGCTCCACCGTAGGCAAAAGCAGGACAGTGCCATAAACAGATGCAAAAACACCACCCTTGTCGATATCGGCAACGAGAAATGCAGCCGCTTGCGTTTCCAACGCAACCCGCATATTCACGATATCTTTTTCCCAAAGGTTGATTTCCGAAATACTACCCGCCCCTTCAATAACCATCGGATTGTATACCGATGCAAGACTCCGATACGATTTCATCACTTCTTCGAAAAGGGCATCCCTGTCGGTTTTGTTGAAAAAGTCGTAAGCCGATTTGTTCCCCACGGGCTTGCCGTTCAACATAACCTGCGAGGTACAATGGTTTACAGGTTTCAATAATATGGGATTCATCTCGACTCTGCAATCGATACCACAGGCTTCTGCCTGAACTGCTTGGGCACGGCCGATTTCAAGGTGATCCTTTGTAGCATAACTGTTGAGCGACATATTTTGCGCCTTAAATGGTGCCGGAGCATATCCATCCTGAAGGAAAATGCGACAGAAACCGGTATTAATAACCGATTTACCCACATCGGAACCGGTACCGACAAACATGATGGGTCGTAATCTCTGCATCTGTTTTTATCTGTTTTTATTTGCGGTTATTTCTATTTGTATTACCTGCCCATAAGCTATCGGAGTATCGAATGCTTTTTTTGCCATCCACCCACATAGTAACACCAAAAAAGCACGAATGACACCTGCATGCGTAATGATGAGGATGTTTCCCGAAGTTTGAGGAAGATCGTTTATGAATGCCTGAACCCTTTCCGTCAACCTATCGTTGGATTCTCCGTTTGGACACGTTGCATGCAGATAATCGCCAAACCAGCGTTTCCCCTCTTGCGAAGCAAAAATTTCGTCCCAGCATTTTCCTTCCCAATCACCAAAGTTCATTTCTTGTAGCCGTTCATCGATAATCACCTCCTCGCAAATCTTTTTTGCCGGCAAAAGACATCGCAAGAGAGGACTGCTGAAAGTGCATTCAAAATCGATCCCGCTCAACCGACTTTTCACCTCCTCCCATTCCTGATGAAACGTATTGGCTAAAGGCACATCCTGCATGCCGTAACAAATACCGGACGGAACATCAACTCGGGTATGTCTGACAAGATAGAGCTGCATACACAAAATAAAAACCAACTTCACAAAACTGCTGCAAAGCACCCAGCACATCTCCCGTAAAACCACCAATGCGTTTTTCGACATATCTTTTCAAAAAAGAATAAAGTAAAAAATAAATCGCAACAACACAAATTGTAGTTTGCCAAGATAGAAAAACAAGGGGAAAAGAAGCAAACAAAAGCGCAACGATGCATGTCGTTCTGTCAATATGGTTGCGCGTGTGCATGGCTTTACTGTTCCCGACACGTGCATACTGCGAAGTATTAATCATGACAATGGGCATAAAGCGGCTCGAAGCATGAGCAGCAACCATAACCTTCGGCAACAGGTGTTCATCGATGGAAAGAAAAAGCGAATATTTGGTCAAAAACAACACAATAAGTGCCAAAACGCCATACACCCCAACCGTGCTATCCTTCATAATGTCGAGCACTTTTTCTTTGGTGTTCCCGCCACCAAAACCATCGAAGAAATCGGATAAACCGTCTTCATGAAGTGCACCAGTTGCAAAAACCATGGAAGCAATGCTCCCAATAACCGCTACCGATGATGAAAAGACAGTCAGCAACAATACATATATGGCTCCACCCACAATTCCTACCACAATTCCTACCACCGGAAAATAGCGAAAAGCTTTGGTCTGATTCTCTTCCGAATACTCCAATTTTCCTACCGGTATACGACTGTAAAACCGAAAAGCATGAAAAAGTAGATTAAGCTGCTGTTTCATTGTTCCCCACCTACGCAATATACGTGAGCTTCCTCAAAACTTGCCATTTCATTGAGAAAAACGAGTGCCGATTGCAAAATAGGATAAGCCAATGCCACACCCGTTCCTTCGCCCAAACGAAGATCGAGATGCAAAACAGGATCACCATGCATGTATTCCACCATAGCTTTATGACCACGTTCGTTGGATTGATGACTGAAAATAACGTTATCCGCCACATCGGGTTGCATTTCGTAAGCCGCAAGAAACCCAGAAGACGAAATAAATCCGTCGGCAACAATCACCATATTCAACTTTTTTGCTTCCAAAACAGCACCGCATATCATTGCTATTTCTATTCCACCAAAAGTAGCCAGCGTTTCTAATGGCGTTTTCGGATGGTATTTCTCCGATACTTTTTTCAATACTTCGAATTTGTGTTGCACACCCGCACTGTCCATGCCGGAACCTCTGCCCACACATTCTTCTAAGGGAATCCCGGAAAATTTGTGCAATAGAAGCGACGCCGACGAGGTGTTAGCAATACCCATCTCTCCGAAACCTATGATATTGCTGCCGCGATCGTACTCTTGGCAAACAAACATGGCCCCTTTCTCCATTGCCGTACGGCAAAGTTCCACACTCATGGCCGGTTCATAAAGCATGTTCTTTGTTCCACGGGCAAGCTTGCAATTTTCGATGTCCAACCCTTCGGGGAAATCGTAATCGACACCAGCATCGATCACACGAAGATGAATGCCATGTTGTTTCGAAAAAACATTGATTCCCGCCCCTCCATTCACAAAATTCATAACCATTTGCCAAGTAATTTCTTTTGGACATGGACTCACCCCTTCTTCAACGATGCCATGATCGGCAGCAAAAACAAGGATTGTTGGATATTTAAGCTCGGGGGTAAGCGAATTTTGGATGGTCCCGATCTTGAACGCCAATTTTTCCAATTTCCCCAAAGAACCAAACGGTTTTGTGCGACTGTTGATTTTCCGCTGCAACTCTTCCTGTACCATAATTATCGATTAATTGAATTGATTATACTGATTTTATTTTTAATGGGATACCGGAAACCATAAAGCATACTTCATCGGCCGTTTCCGCAATGTATTGATTCATCCATCCTTGCAGATCGGTAAAATGGCGCGAAATTTCATCGGTTGCATGCACACTCATCCCAATTTCGTTGCTTACCACAATGAGGGTAAAGTCCTGCCGGATGAATCGATTCCATTCGGCTTTGGCTTCTAAGAGCGAGGAGTCGAGATCATACCGATTGTCGTGAAAAATATTGGTCAACCACAACGTAATGCAATCCAATACTACGGTTTTTCCAGACAAATCGTGTGTGCTCAGCTGTTTTTCTTCTTCTAGCGTTGTCCACTTTTCTCCCCGATCTTCTTGATGACGACTGATGCGTTTTTCGAAATCGTCGTCCCAATGTCGGGCTGTAGCCAAATACAAAGGATTGGCAGCATATTTTTCTGCCAACCCTTGTGCATAACGGCTCTTACCCGACCGTTGACCTCCCGTTATGAAGATTATTTTTCGCATCGCGGTTTTTGTACTTTACTTGAACACTCGTCCTTTTTATAAATCCATGTGATTTGCTCACCGGGTTTTACAAAATATCGAAATGCCAATACGTTGACACTTTCACCATTAATCCTGTAGTACCATGCCTTAACACCAACTGTCGCCTTCACATCATTAATAGCCGTTACGAAAATGTAATCTCCGACAGGATGTGTAGTAACCTCGGCACAACTTTGCAAAGCTGTCAATGCGGTCATATTTTCTTCCCATAAGACCTCAAAGGTCTCCTTCTCTTTCACTTCGGAATAATCAATCACGAGAGAAACTTTTTGCTGTGCCTGTAAAGTAAATGCGAAAGCACATACCGAAAAAAGCAAAATAATTTTTTTGTTCATAACCTCTATATTTTTAAAATAAATAGGAAACGTGCCCCATGATACTCCGACCGGGCATATTGTAGCCATCTTTTTCGGTGTAATTCTCATCAAAAAGATTAGCAACGGAAATACCCATGCGGGCATGAGTGCCAAGATTGCAAAATGCAGAATAATCGAAAATCAAGTGTGCAGGATGTTGTAGAATTTTATCGGAAGCACGGTAACCGCCTTTGGCATAATAGTCATCGGAGGTGATGTCGGGACGTATCTCTCCACCCGTCAACCAGTCATTTTCCAATCTATTCCCGATATAACGCGCATTCAGACAGGTGATAAATCCCTTACGATTGTCATAGGTAATACTGAAATTTCCGGTAGTCTTGCGTACGTACAGCATATCTTTTGTAAGAATGCTTTTATTGTTTTCGGCATCGACAGCCACCTCGTCAAAATTGTCGTTGAACAAGTGAGTAACACTTGCATAAAGCTTTAAATTGTATCCGGCATGAAACATTCTTGCTATATTCGAAGAAAAAACAATTTCCAAGCCGTTCATACGGGCATCATCGGCATTCTTATAAGTAATGTAGTCGTTATGAGAGTAGTCGTAGATAATTTTGTTGTTGTAAAAAGCATGAAAACAGGTAACATCCAAGTCGAGTATATCATTGCGAAAAATATTTAACCCTATATCGAACGATGTGGATGTTTCGGCTTTCAGATTTTCGTTGCCTCTATACTGTTTTTTTCCAACCTGGTACATTCCGGCCGTTTTATAGGCATCGGGAACATAAAACGCATTCCCTGCACTGGCATGAATATTAAGCATCGGAAAGATAAAATATTTGATACCCACCGAAGGATTCAAATTTGAATAGCCGGTACTTTTTTTGTCGTTCCCTAAAAATTTGTCGGCCTCCAGGGTAAAGCGGGTATAATTGTACCGCAACCCTGCATTCACGAAAAAATCGTCGCCCTGATATGATCCCTGCACAAAAACAGATGTTGCCAAGTTGGAATGATCGGGACGATAGGGGTTAATTGGGGTTATTTTATCGGAAAAACGTTGCGAGGATACATCGAAAACATCAACATCCATTCCGCTGATCAAGCTAATATTGTTCCACGAATGCAAATCGTTGATTTTTATGCCATATTGCCCGATTTTCTCTTTTGAATCGATAAAAGCTTCATCGGTAGAATTATTGTGATTGTTTTCATCGTATTTCGACGAATACAACGAGCACAATAAGGCATCGTGATCAACCTCCCTTTTAATATCCAGCGAAGCATTGTGTTTGTTGAAATCTTTTTTGCTTAATCCGTAAGAATGCCAATAATTACCGGGAGTTTCAATATCGTTCGATGCAACGAAATCGACGGCAGCATCAGCACTCCACACCTTATCCCATCTGTAATTCAAGCCACCCGTAAACTGATTAATCGAATATCCCGTATTGGTCATCATGCTGCCATACGATTGTTCATCAAGAATTTTTTTGCCCGTTTCGTTAATCGAAAGCAGGTTTTTTGAACCTATACGGTAATCTTTCTCTTGAACTTTTCTTGAAAAGCCAAGCAAAAGACAACTTTTATCCGAGATACTCCCGGAGGCATATCCATTGATATTTGTTTGACCAAAATTTCCTGCATTTATGCTTGCCGAGCCGGTTTGATGATGGTCGGGCTTTCTTGTGACGATATTGATAACGCCACCCATTGCATCAGAGCCATACAAAACCGAATACGGACCCTTCACCACTTCAATTCTTTGCACAAAATCCGATGGTATAGAAGAAAGGTTGGTTGTACCGGCAGGTTTGCCATCGACCAAAACCAGGGTATAATTCCGGTTGTGTGCCGAAGGCGGAAATCCGCGCATTCCAACCGATGCCGATGCTCCGGGATACTGAATAATATCGAGATTGGTTGTCCTTTTCAACAGGTCGGCAACGTTTTCGTTGGGAACCGACAAGATTTTTTGTTTGTCGATAATTTCTATTTTCTGAGGAACCGCCGAAAGCGGCAATTGCATACGGGTAGCCGTAACCACTACTTCTTTAAGGTCATACGACCTTACAACAGTTTCTTGTGCCGACAACGATATGCCGGCAAAACTCAGGGCAAACAAGCCCGAAAAAATTTTTTTGTTCATTTTTTAAAATTTATAGTTAAACCATTCGTATTTAACCATAAACTTTCGAGAGGAAATGGAGATGATGATACAAGGGTGAAATGTTGCTGTATCAACCGCTGTGTTTTTTGAAACACCTCTGCTTTTTTTCCCGAAAGCATATGATAGATGAGGCTTTCGGACAGGTCTTCCGGCTCGTTCCGGTTTTCTGATGCCTTCCCATTCCGTCAAAACGGAACAGTGGCGTAAGGATTCAGAAAACGTTTTGTTGGAACATACGGCTGCGGGTACAGCTTTGGCTTCTTTGCTCGTGCAAACTACCAAATTCCATGATGTCTGAAAGCGGGTGCAAAGTTAATTAATAAAATCAAAGAAATACAGAAAACCATAGAAACATTTTCGCTTTGGTAAAAAAGCGACAGTGGCTCTGTCGATTCGCGACGGTTATGTATTTGCCAAAAAGGGTAGACCCCCTATTTTTAGGTCTCTTAAGGTTTTGTCTTCTCGACAAATTCCTTCATTCGGCGTTCGGAAACGGGGAATACAACCGGATTTCCCGAAACAGGGTTGGTTTCCACAACAACAACGGTTTCGTAAACCTTCTCGATATTCTCATAGGTAAGCACTTCTACCGGATTACCCTTTTCGAATATTCTTCCATTTTTCATCATGACAAGATAATCGCAATACTCTCCGGCCAACGAAAGGTCATGAACAATCATCATCACCGACAACTTCAATTCTTCGTTGAGCCGCTGTATAAGATTCATAAATCGAACCTGATGCGTGATATCCAAATGCGAAGTGGGTTCATCCAGCAATAGCAGTCGCGGATTTTGCGTCAATGCCGACGCAATGCTTGCCATCTGCCGTTCGCCTCCGCTAAGGGCTGCCATGGATTTATCTTTCAATCGGTAGGTATTGGTCAGATGCATATAGTGGTGAGCAATCTCGACGTCTTCTTTTTTGTCGAAAAACTGAAACTGTTTTCTGTAAGGCATCCTGCCCATCAGTACATATTCTTCGACCGTGATGTCGGCAACTTCCGTAAATTGCGATACGATAGCCACTTTTTGAGCTTTCTCGCGAAGCGATAATTCGGAGAAGTCTTTGCCTTCGAAATAAACAGCGCCTTTGTGAAGAGAAAGATCCCCTGAAATGCCCCGAAAGAGTGTCGTCTTCCCCGAACCGTTTGGTCCTACAATGCCGGCAAAAATGCCTTCGGAAAGCGAAAAGTTGATATCGTTGATATAAAAACCACTCTTATATCCGCACGATACGTTATCGAGAACAAGCAATTCTTTCATCTTTGCACAAATTTGGAGTGTTTTTCGGAACGACTCAGCAACACGATAAAAACGATGCCACCTATAATGCCTGTAATGACACCTATCGGAAGCTCATTAGGAGCAATAATCGTACGGGCTGCCACATCGCACAAAATCAAAAACACACTCCCGCTCAAAAATGAGGCAATGAGTTTGATGCGATAATCCGATCCTACCCACAATTGAACGATATGGGGAATCACCAATCCCACAAATCCTATAATTCCGGCCACCGATATGCAAGCACCCGTAAGAAGAGAGGTAAGGATGAAGAGAATCCGGATGGTTGTACCTGAATCAACACCCAAATGACGGGCATTTTCTTCGCCCAGACGCAAAGCATTTAGGGGCATGACAAAAATATAAGAAACGAGCAAACATGCCACAGATAATATAACTACCAACCCAATCATCGCATTGTTGGACTCATTGAGTGATCCCATCGTCCAAAAAACAATACCATGAATATTCTCAGCCGACGTTACCGACATAAGAAACATCATAAGCGAGGAAGATATAAAACTTATCATAACCCCGATAAGCAGCATGCGGTTGATTTCGAGCATTCCCCTTCTTGTGCTTAAAGCATAAACGAGAAAGATGGTTGCCAGAGCACCGATAAATCCCGCAAGCGGCAGGAAAAGAGCATTTGCTAAATGCAGTCCTGCCACGATGGCAAAAGTTATACCCAACGATGCGCCACCCGAGATACCTAAGGTATAGGGTTCAACCAGCGGATTGCGATAAATCCCCTGCAAAATGGCTCCTGAAAGGCTCAACCCGCCGCCAACAGCAAAGCCCAACAATGTGCGAGGAATGCGAATATAAGAAAGCACGCCGTATTCCATACTGTCTTTATCGGACAAAACAGAGAACATATCTCGAAAGGGAATGGATACTTCACCAACGCTCAGCGATAGCAGGAAGGCAAAAAATACCGCTACCAACAGCAGTAACACATGCATGCTCCATGATAATGTCTTTTTGTCCATTTTGCAAAGGGTTTGATGTTATTGCCCGAGGATCTTTTGCTGCAAAACTTCCATCGTTTGCACAAAAGTGATCGGGGTAGGTTGACATGCCAAGTCGGAATCGACGATAAATATCCGGTTATTCCTTGCCGCATTCAGATTGGGATATTTACTCCAGATTTTTTTTTCTTCCTCGCCCACAATGCCCATTGTAGCAATAAAAATATAATCCGGATTTTTTGCAATAACGAATTCTCTTCCCACTGTACCGTGTGTGAGATCTTTGGCAATATTCTCTCCGCCAAGAAATCGGATATAGTCATCCATAAACGTGTTTGGAATAACTGCAAACAAAGGATCGGCACCAATTTGAAAAAATACCTTAGGCGTCCCCTTCCATTTTATTTTTGCAGTAATGTCGCTGATTTTTCGCTTGCTCCCTTCTACGATCGCCAGGGCTTTTTCGTTCTGTCCAACAAGCAGACCTAAATGCACAAACTGATCGCAAATACCGGCAAACGATGTGGGCGATTCGAATATTTCCACCCGGATACCAAATTTTCGCAATGTTTCGATGTCCTTCGGATCGGTCAATCCGGCAACTACTACAAGGTCGGGTTTTAAGCTGATTATTTTTTCGAGGTTGGGCTTAACGGCAGAAGCAACAATGGGCTTACGGTCTTTTTTTGCCGCTTCGCAATAGCTGGTGCATCCCACAAGGTTGTTTTGAGCCTCAAGGTAATACAAACTTTGCGTAAGTGAAGGTGCCAAAGAAACAATTCTTTTGTACGTTTTTTGGGCAAAAGAACATACCCATACAGCAATAAACAACGCCGTAGCGAGAAATTTCATTTTCATATTGATGAACATAAGCTAAGTCATTTAAGTTGCAAAAAACAACAATCGCCGTCTTCAATCACAACACCGGTTTCAAAAGGTACCGCCTCATTGAATATCGGTCCGTCGAAAACAAAGGTATGATATTCTCCATTTTCCCCACAAACATCAATGCCGTGAACATGATGCAAATCATTCAAAAAAACATGATCAATCGTTCTGCCCAGGAACCTCACGTCCATCCTGTTTTTCTCTACGGCAACAACCACGGCTTTGAACCCATCTTTGATAAAATTCCTCACAAGGTAGCCCGGGTCTTCTCCCCAAAGCGGAAAAAACGCCTTGATTTTCAGCTCACTACACACCGATTCTATCCATTTCCTGTGTGCCTGAAGATAAATATCTCCGAAAATCCCTGCATCAACGCCATCCGCTTTTAATCGAGTAATGATTTTTTTCGAATTATTTTTATACTGTTCTCGTGAGGTGGGATATTGAACAAGAGGAATGCCCATTTTTTCGGCTTGCCGACGAATCATGTCATTGCTTATTCCGTGCGAACGCGACCTGTCACTGTTTTCATCTGTCATGTTCAATAAACACAAAACCTCATTGTCCTGTTCGTTGAGAAAACGGTAGAGGGCATTCATACAATCTTTTCCCCCACTCCAAGAAATAAAACCTTTCATCATTATTTGCAAAGTTAATTATTATACGAGAAGGATAGAAAAAAATGGAATTACTGACTTTTCATGGACACATAGTTAAGCATAGAAAGCTTATTTTTGTGTAATAAGAAAAAACATGGATTTCTTTATCGACTGCAAAAATACATGATCATTCCCAATCCACGCAACAGCCGGTAAAAAAAATCGAATTATAGAGGTTCACCACTTTATCCGTTCTGCGAAATCAATTGCAGTGAATATTTGTTCAAAATCTCTATTTTTCTTCCTTCCATGCGGATGATCCCATCATTCATCAATTCGGATAAAAGCCTGTTCACGCTTTCGCGACTGGCATCTACCAGATTGCCGAGATCCGATTGAGAAATGGGTAAAACGAATTCAGTCGACTCGAAAACGTTTTCCGACAAATCAAGCAAAACATCAGCCAGATTGCCTCGCGTTTGCTTTTGAGTGCGGTTGGCACACCTGCGATAGCTTTCGAGTTCGCTTTTGCATAACTCGAGAATGATATAGGACGAAAAGTCTTTGTTTTCTTCCAATACACGTTTAAAGATATTCAGATCGATAAAGCAAACTTCGGAATCCTGCACAGCGGTGACGGAATATTGATTGATTTTATCGCCTATCGTGGTCGGCAAACCCAAATAGGTAGGTGCTTTGGCCAAACGCACGATCTGTTCGTGATAAGGTCCCGCGATATGAATTTTGACCAATCCCCTTTTCAGGAAAACTACGTTGGTCGAAAACATTCCCTGTTTGATGATGGGATCACCTTTCTGAAATTGCACTATGGCATGATTGCTTTCAAGCTGTTCCAATTGACAGCTTTTGAGCGCCTGCATCGATTTCATGACGCAGGCACAATTGAGGCATTCGTTTTTCATACGACAAAGATATCGAAAAAGTGATACATATCACAAAATATTGTATGATTGTGCACGTCATAAAAAGAATTTAATAAAGAAATATTTCCTTATTTCGCATCGTATTCATCCACTAAAAATCAACAACATGGAAAAATTGGGAGAAATAAGCATGGAAAAGCTTTTGGCGGAACTCGAAACCCTGAAGGCTCAAACCTCACGAATGGAAAATTCGCGGAAAGATCAATTGTCTATCGCCATTGTTTCGGGTGATATGGATAAAATATTGGCCGGAATGATCATATCGCTGGCTGCCGCGGCTATGGACACACAAGTAAAACTGTTTTTTTCGTTTTGGGCATTGGCGGCTTTGCGCGATCCCAAAAAGAAAGCCAAGGGGAAAGATTTTATTTCGAAAATGTTCGGATTCATGCTTCCCAAAGGACGCAACAAACTGAAACTTTCCAGACTCAACATGTGTGGAATGGGGCCCATGATGATCAAAAGTCTGATGAAAAAACAGGGCGTAATGTCGCTCGACGAAATGTTCAAGGAAGCAGCCGAGCTCGGAATCGAAATCACGGTGTGCGAAATGTCGATGCACCTGATGGGCTTCAAGAAAGAAGAAATGATCGATTATCCCAATCTCCGATTTGCTGGAGCAACCACTTTCGTTGCTGATGCAGGCGAAAGCAGTATGCAATGGTTTATTTGAACGTTCCCAAAAAAATTCACATAAAATATTCATCTCATTTCCTCGACAAAAAGGGGAAACCCATAAAAAATAAATATTATGACAACAGAAGAATTGAAAGGATTAAAAGTAGCCAAATCGGTAGATGCACGCGGGACTGCCTGTCCGGGACCGCTTTTGGAAGCAAAAAAAGCTATCGGAACCATAAATGTGGGCGACGTGATGGAAGTATTGTCGGCTGACGAAGGCACAAAAATCGATATCCCGAAATGGTGCACCAAACAAGGACATGAATTTCTCGGATCAATTGACGAGAATGGATATTTCAAAGTTTATCTGAGAAAAAAATAACCCCAACATCGAAAAAAACTGTTTCGAAATGTCGGATTCCTTCAAAAAGAACGCAAAGATACTCGTATTCTCCACCGAAAAGATTTCGGATCCCGCCATCGACATGGCGGGATTGCTTAAACTGCACTATCCGCCTACGGTTTATACCATCACCGTTCCGTGTTCGAGCGGAATAAAACCGTCGTGGATTATGCATGCCTATGAAAAAGGCTTCGACGGAGTTTTCATCGCTGCCGACGGCACCGATTGTATTTTCGGCGAATCGTGTACCGAAAAAACCGGAAACATCGTGGCCATGACGCACGAAAAAATGAAAGAAAAGAAAATCGATCCGGCGCGTTTGCGCATGGCTGCCCTGTGTTCGGTTTGTAGCGAGGCCTTTGTGAAACAAATGCGCAGTTTCAACGATTATCTGATAAAAACCATCCATTCAAACAGCAATTAATGGAAGAACGGCAAATTATCGAGTACGATGCTTTGGTAATCGGCGCAGGAATTGCAGGAGGAGAAGCTGCTATCAATCTTGCAAACACCGGCTACAAGGTGCTGCTGGTGGAAAAAGATCATTCGCTTGGCGGGAAAATGATTTTGTTGAGTAAGGTTTTCCCGACCCTAGATTGTGCCGCATGCATCACGACTCCAAAAGTATCGGAAATAGCTCGACACAATAATATCACCGTTTTCACCGAAAGCGAGGTAACCCACATCGCGAAAAAAGGCGACAACGATTTCGTTGCACAAATCATGAAAAAACCACGTTATGTAAGAGTGGAAGACTGCACAGCATGTCAACTGTGCGAAAAAGCCTGCCCAGTGAGCGTTCGAGACGAATATCAATTCGGGCTCATCGGTCGCAAAGCGGCTTTCATTCCATTCAGCATAGCCAATCCCAAAGCGGCGGTCATCGATATCGAAAACTGCACGCTGTGTGGCGCTTGCGAAAAAGCCTGTCCTACGCATTGCATCGACTTTACGATGGAAACGGAATACTATGAGCTTCACGCCAAAACGGTCATCCTCGCCACAGGCTTCAATCTTTTCGATCCGCTCGAGATACCCCGCTTCGGTTACGGTCAATACAAAAACGTAATCACGTCCATGCAGATGGAACGCGAAATTGCTCCGACACGACCCTACAACACGATTTTGCGACCGGGCGACGGTAAAGTGCCCGATCGCATCGCTTATGTGCTCTGCACCGGTTCGCGCGACAACACCATTGGCAACCCTATCTGCTCTCAAATTTGCTGCATGTACTCCATGAAACAGGCTCAATTACTAATGGGCGCTCTCCCGATGGCCGATATTACGATTTATTACATCAACATTCGATCTTTTGGTAAGGGATTTGAAGAATTTTATCAACAAGCCAAAGGAATGGGCGTGAATTTTGTGAAAGGTAAAATCGGCAAAATCACCGAGAAAGAAAACGGAAATCTTATTCTGCGTTACGAAGATATAGCTGAAGGAGTGGTGAAGGAAGCCGAACACGATATGGTAGTGCTTTCGGTAGGTGTAAAATCAAATCCTTCGGCAGGAAAAATATTCGACGGCAATTCGCTCAAACTCGATCCGCTGCAGTTTGTGGCGCAACAAGATTTCTTAGGCAGTCCGGCCAAGACCAGTATCGACGGCGTTTTTGTTGCCGGTACGGCATCGGGACCGATGGACATCCCCGATTCCATCCTTTCGGCCGGTTCGGCATCGTCGGAAGCAATCAGTTACTTAACCCGGTATCAAAGCTTATGAAAGAAAGATTAGGCGTTTATATTTGTCATTGCGGCGGAAATATTTCCGACTATGTGGATGTAGAAAAAGTACGCGCTGCCATTGAACACGAGGAAGGTGTGGTGTTTGCTAAAACCACGATGTTTGCCTGTTCGGATACCAACCAGACCGATATGGTGCAGGATATTCACGAACACAATCTCGACGGAGTGATTGTGGCTTCGTGTTCACCCAAATTACATCTCACCACCTTTCGCAATGTTACCGAACGGGGTGATTTGAACAAATACACGTATGTCCACGCCAATATTCGCGAACAGGCTTCGTGGGCACATTCAGACGACAAACTCGGAGCAACCGAAAAAGCCATTCATCTGGTAAAGGCAGCCATTGCCAAATCGCGATATGCCGATCCGCTGTTTCCCAATCAGTTCGAAGCCGAAAAAACCATTGCCGTCATCGGTGGGGGAATTGCCGGAATGAAAGCGGCCCTGTCGCTGGCCGAAAAAAAATCGAATGTGATCCTGATCGAAAAGGGAAACCGACTGGGAGGTCACACTGCCGAATGGGGCAGTCTGTTTATGACCGATGAAAAAGGGTTCGAATTGACGACGCGTATCGAGAACGATTTGCGAAAGTATAACAATGTAACCATTCTGACAGGTGAGGAGGTTATCGATACTAAAGGAAGTATTGGCAATTTCGAGTTGAAAATTCGCAGGCAACCGCAGAAAGAGGACGATCCGATGGAAATCATGGAATTGCACGTTGGATCGATTGTGGTAGCAACAGGCTACGATCATTATTTGCCTAAACAAGGGGAATATGGATTCGGAACAAACGAAACTGTAATCACTTTACCCGAATTTAAACAATTGGTCGATAAATCTACCAGCAAATCATTAGAGTTCAAAGGCAAGAAAATCAACAATATTGCTTATGTCTATTGCGTTGGTAGCCGTCAGAGTGAAGGCGAAAACACGTATTGTTCGCGTTTTTGCTGCACTTCCGTGATTCATACGGCCATCGAAGCCAAAAAGAAATTCAAGGGCATTCAAAATATTCATCTTACGCGGGGCATCCGCACCTATGGAAAGCAGGAGCTGCTGTATGCCGAATCGCTACAAATGGGCGATGTGTATCTGGAATTCGATGAACACACGCTTCCCGAAATTCACACTGAAGACAAAAAAACGGTCGTAACAGTGAAAGATATTCTTTCGGCCGGAAAGGAGATGGAAATGGAAGTCGATTTGGTGGTACTTGTAACCGGAATGGTGCCGCGAGCCGATCAATCTATTGGTTCGATGCTTAAATTGCCGAAAGGCAGAGATCGATTTTTCAACGAAATTCACATGAAGCTCCGACCGGTGGAAACCGTGATCGATGGCGTAACCATTGCCGGAACCTGTCAAGGGCCGAAAAACATCAGTGAATCTGTGAATTCTGCGCTTTCTGCTGCAACAAAATCGTTTTCATATATCAGTAAAGGGACACTCGAAACAGAACCGATTATCGCCAAAATTGACCAGGATGCATGCTCTTGGTGCGACAAATGCAGCAACGCCTGTCCGTTCGATGCTATCGAACAGATAGAGATGGGAGGAAGAACGGTTGCATCCGTCAACCCGATAGTGTGCAAGGGATGTGGCATGTGTACCCCCGTTTGTCCGGTAGATGCCATCAACCTGATCGGTTATACGAGTGAAGAAATAATGAGTATGATTGATGCTTTAGCTTAACAAAATTATGGAAATAGAAATCGGAAAAACCACCAAATATCTTCGGGACAAGCAAGGTGTTCCCGATAGTGCAAAAGAAAAACTCAAAGAGTTCAATCAGATCAAAAAGGCCATCGTTGAAGCACTTAAAGAGCATGAAATGACAATTCCGCAATTGGCCGAAAAACTGCAAATGTCCAAACCCGACGTTGCGTATCATCTACTCACGTTGGTGAAATATGGTGTGGTAGCCATTGGCGAAATCGACGATATGGATGAATATTTTTCGTATAAACTGGTAAAATAATGGCAACAAAAATCAATCCCGGGTTTTCGAAAGAACTAAAAAAATACGGTGCCGTAAATATGAACGCGTGCTACAATTGCGGAACTTGTACCGCGGTATGTTCGCTTTCCACCACCGACGATTCTTTCCCTCGCGAAATGGTTCGGTACAGTGCACTGGGGCTCGAAGAAGACATCAAATCGTCACTCAAACCATGGGAATGCTATTATTGTGGTGAATGCACCGCTAATTGTCCACAAACAGCCAATCCGGGAGAACTGATGATGTCGCTCCGCCGATGGCTTACCGCGCAATACGATTGGACGGGGTTGTCAGGACTGCTCTATCGTTCGCTCTCCTCCACCATTGCTGCATTATTGCTGGTGTTAGCCGGCGTTCTGTTATTTGCCAATTCTGTAGATTTCAATGCCGAACGCATGCTCCACATCGGGCACTATTTCGAAATGACTGCTATCGGGGCAGTACTTCTGGTGATTTTTCTACCTAACTTGTTGCGAATGTGGTACTTCACCATCGTCAAGCCAAAGGTGAAAGCTCCTTTCAAAAATTATGTAACAGCACTGAGCGATCTGCTGGTTCACATGTTCACTCAAAAACGATACAAAGAATGCGACGGCGACGTCCATTTCCGATGGCTCGAGCATTTTGTTCTCGTGATTGCCTACCTGTCGCTGCTTTTCACAACGGTTTTCCTCAACTGGTTCGGCTCTCAAAGCATTTTTGTGATCGTGCTGGGTTACGTCGAAAGTTTTCTGATATTTGTGGTAACAATCGATTTCGTGGGGAGTCGCATCAAGAAAAACAAATCGCTCAACCAGTTTTCGCAACCATCTGACTGGTTGTTCGTGATATGGCTTTTGTTGATGGGGGTTACCGCTTTTTTGGTCAGATTATTCATCGATTTGGGACTGATCGAAACCCAACAGTGGATGTACATCATTCACCTGACGGTATTGGCACAATGGGCGCTCATTATCGTGCCTTTCGGCAAATGGACGCATTTTCTCTATCGCTCATTTGCCATGTATTTTTTGAAAATCAAAAGCATGCAATAAAAATCATTGCAACTCTTAATTCCGCAACGAAATATTAATTCAAAGAAGCAAAGCATTGATAAAAAAATTTGAGTGAAATCATGAAAATAGCAATTTAATTTGTGTACTGAAATATTCGTCCTTTTTAGAAATAATTGACTTGAAAATCATGGGATACCCAAAAAATAGCCTTAAAACATTTGCAACAAAGAATAAAAGCATAGCTATAACTTATAACCTTACGTTATTTATCATGGAAACCGTTAAAAAAATCATGGAAAACACGTTTTTTATTTCAATCAATTTATGGGAGTAAGGTAACATTGGGGAAGGTTGTATTTTTAAAAAAATAACTACTTGAATATTAAGCAGTTATTTATATAAATTGTGGTCCCACTTGGACTTGAACCAAGGACTCCCTGATTATGAGTCAGGTGCTCTAACCGACTGAGCTATGGGACCCTGCTTTGAAATTTTCTCCAAAAGCGGATGCAATATTACAACTTTTTTCGAAAATAACCAAAAAATAGTGCCAATTCACCCCATTTTTCGAGTACCGGATTTCTCTCTCGTACCTTTCGTTCTCAGGCATTGGGGTATTGGCTCATCAACGTTTTTGTTCGATTTACCAGCTAAGACAACATGCAGAGAAAAATACCCCGCATTCGGGTTAACGAATTTTTAGGTCGATAGATGGGTTTTACCCGTCATTTGTCACTTCTTCTTCGCTCCTCCTTCGCTCTTCCTTCGCTTCAAAGCAGGGACGAGAACACGGGATTTGGTAAAACCGGTGTAAGACAAACCTACTTCTTTGCCGCATGTAGAGCGGGATACAGAGGAGTGGACAGAGCGAACTTTATGCAAAGATGATGCGAGGCCGATGCAAGCATGGAGCGAGGAAGGTGCAGCCTTGGTACGGACTTGGTGCGGAGATGGTGCAGTGATGAATGTGTCTTGTCCTGAAATAAGTTTACAATAAATGTAAACAAAAATCAGGACGATACACTTTGTTTTTCGTCCGGTTCCACCCAATCGCCGCTTTCTTTAATAAGCCGAATTAATCGGTCAACGGCCTGATCGGCCGGAATATTCTTTTCTACGAGTTGCTGCTTTTTGTAAAGTGATATTTTCCCGCGCTCTGCACCAACATAACCATAATCGGCATCAGCCATCTCTCCGGGACCGTTGACAATGCAACCCATTATGGCTATTTTTAAATTTTTCAGGTGTGACAACGCATTCTTTACCAACGTCACCGTTTCCTGCAAATCGAACAAGGTGCGTCCACATCCGGGACATGAAATAAATTCCGCTTTGCTCATCCTCAAACGCGCCGCCTGCAAAATGCCAAAAGCATAAGCGTCAACATCTCTTGTATCAATTTTCCCGGTATTGCTCAGCATGATTCCATCGCCAAAGCCATCCAGCAGCAGTGTGCCCAAATCTGCACCGGCCTTTACCTGAAGATCTTCCGAATCATCTTCGGTATATTCTCGATGGATAATCACCGGATTCTTGCAATCTTCGCGCAAGAATTGATGAAAAAATGCCCGCTGCTCTCCCACTCCATTCACGTGTGAAGTTTCAAGCACAATCACAATATCTCTTGCGCTTTTAAGCAACCTGAGCGTTTCTTGCGTCAGCTCGGGATACGAAAGTTTCAAAAACTTTACAGATGCCTCACACCTTTCCATTTCAAGTATGTTTTCATGCGTGAACAAGGGGAACTGCCCATCCTTGTTTTCCCACCCCTCACGATAATCGATAATGGCTTTCATCCCTGTCGGAAAACTGAGAGGAAGCCGTTCGCCTACATACACATAATCGGGAACAAATTGTGGATGAAGGCGCATGTCTCCGGTTTTGCTGCGATCGGAAATAACCGGAGACACAAAATCGGCACCGATTTTTCCCACGGCATTACTCCTTCTGCGTTCGGGTGAAAATGGCGAAAAGCCCTTATACGGTTCGGCATCGATAGCTTTGTGCCCGGCTCGTTGCGCAATGTAATCGACCAACTTACGGGCTACCGGTATTTCATATTCGGGATCTTCACTCAACGAAACGCGAACCGTATCCCCTATCCCGTCAGACAACAAGGCACCAATGCCTACTGCCGATTTTATGCGTCCGTCTTCTCCGTTACCCGCTTCAGTTACTCCCAAATGCAAAGGGAAATGCATATCTTCTTTGTCCATCCTGTCTACCAGCAACCGCACAGCCTTTGTCATCAATAACGTATTGGATGCTTTGAGTGAAATCACAACGTCGGAAAATCCTTCCTCCACAGCAATGCGAAGGTACTCCATGCAAGATTCCACCATACCCTCGGGTGTATCGCCGTAGCGGCTCATGATGCGGTCGGACAGCGAACCGTGGTTTACACCGATTCGGATAGCTGTCCCGTATTCCTTACAAATATTTAGAAAAGAGATAAATTTAGAACGAATATGCGCTATTCCTTGGGCATACTCTTCGTCTGTGTATTCCTTTTGTGAAAAAGTTTTTTGTCTGTCGGCAAAATTACCTGGATTAATGCGCACTTTTTCTACAATTTTTGCTGCTGTTTCCGCCGCTTTCGGGTTAAAATGAATATCGGCCGAAAGAGGGATAGTGTATCCTTTTCTGCGTAATTCGCCTTTTATATTCCGAAGATTCTCGGCTTCGCGTACGCCCTGTGCTGTCAAACGGATTAAATCGGCACCTGACGCAATGATACGTTGGCACTGGGCTACACATGCTTCCGTATCCAGCGTATTGGTATTGGTCATTGTTTGAATGGCGATGCGATGATTTGCTCCAAGGGTGAGATTGCCGATATGTACATCGACGGTAGGGCGACGATGATAGTTGAAATAATCCATTGAAATTAATTTTACTGCAAATTTAGTACAAATCCGGGTCAATAGAGTCGAAACGATTGTCCGGGATGAGTTATTGCCAAATAGGTACATCCGTGTTTTGAGGCATATTTCTCAAAAGCATTCGCTTTATCGTAACATTCGCCAAAATGCATCGGCAAAAAATAATCGGTTCGGATGCGTTCGACAAACTGCTCGGCACCTCGCATATAGTTACGCCCCAATCGGGGATCGATAGGAAACATCGCCACATGGATATGATCGGTTCGTTCGGCAAGAAGTTCCAGCTCACAAAGAAAATTGTTTTCATAGGTTAAGGCTTCTTTTTTCGAAACCTCTTCATTCCAATGCCAATTGTTGAGATCGCCGGCATGAAAAAACCATAGATCATTGTGCTTAAACAGGAACGAATTTCCCACATCAGTCGACCCGAAAGCTTCAATTCGGATATGCTCATCCTCATAAACATCCTCTTTATCCAAATAATACGCATCTTTGAGTGATGTTTTTTGGCTAAGCAACAATTCTTTCGAAAAAATATAATGAATGTTTGGTTTTTGCTCTTTCCATAACAGTATCTCAGGATTAAAATGATCGGAGTGGGAGTGGGTGCATACGACGTAAAGGTCTTCTTTTTTATTCAGCAAATAATCTTTTACGCAATAATCGCCATATTCCGGATCGATAACATCGCTGTGATAATCGATAATCACAGAAAAATCGTCGAAAGTTACGGCATACCCACTATGAAAAATATACGTTACAATCATATTCCGATGCATGGATAAAAACACAATCCCTTATTTATAATAACAATTTTTGGCCGAAATGTTCATCCCGGTTTCTATAAAATTTGGTAAAACAAATCTAACCTGCGTTAGGTGAAATTTGCGCCACCCGGAGCAAAACAATCCCTCATACAACATATTTTGACTTCAAATGTTTATCGAATGCACATTTTTTGTACTTTTGTGCAGTTTATATTCAATCAACTCCTTTTTTAACCATAAGGAGCTTAGCGAAAATAATAATAAAAAGAATGAGTCACAATTTATTAAAAGGTAAACGCGGCATCATTTTCGGCGCACTAAACGAAATGTCCATCGCATGGAAAGTTGCCGAAAGAGCTGTTGAAGAAGGCGCTGTCATCACGCTGTCGAACACGCCTGTTGCCGTACGTATGGGCGATACCCTTAAGTTGGGGGAAAAATTAAACGCTGAAATTCTGCCTGCCGACGCTACCAATGTTGAAGACCTGGAAATGGTATTTTCAAAATCGATGGAAATACTGGGCGGGAAAATCGATTTTTTGTTGCACTCCATCGGTATGTCGCCAAATGTGCGCAAAAAACGTCCGTATGACGATCTCGATTACGATCTGATGATGAAAACGCTCGATATTTCAGCTATTTCGTTTCACAAGATGCTGCAAGTAGCCAAAAAAATGGATGCTATTGCAGAAGGAGGATCAATCCTTACACTTTCTTACATTGCAGCGCATCGCACGTTTTTCGGCTACAACGATATGGCTGATGCCAAAGCACTGCTCGAATCCATAACACGCAGTTTCGGGTATATATACGGACGAGAAAAAGGGGTACGAATCAATGCTATTTCCCAATCTCCTACGTTGACAACTGCAGGTAGCGGAATTAAAGGGATGGAAGATTTGATGGATTTTTCGGAAAGAATGTCACCACTCGGCAATGCCAATGCCGACGATTGCGCCGATTATTGCATCGTGATGTTTTCCGACTTAACCCGAAAAGTGACCATGCAGACGCTTTACAACGATGGTGGATTCTCCAGCATGGGAATGAGCCTCAGAGCAATGAAACGATACAGTAATAACGAAATCGAAGAATTTAAAAACGAAAAAGGAGAAATTTCATATGGATAATCGGCATATTTTTTTACTTTTGTAGCTGTTATGCTGATAAAAATTTATCCCGATAATCCCAACCCTCGTGAAATAGAGAGAGTTGTTTCTGTTTTACGCGACGGTGGAATAGTCATTTATCCCACCGATACTCTTTATGCAATCGGCTGTGATGCTTTAAATGTGCGTGCAGTAGAGAAAATTTGTGATTTAAAGGGAATCAATCCTCAAAAACACAATTTGTCCATTATCTGCAACGATTTGAGTAATATCAGCGAATATGCCAAAGTAAGTACTCCTGTTTTTAAACTCATGAAAAAAAACCTGCCCGGACCCTTTACTTTTATTCTTCCGACAACTTCATCTCTGCCCAAAATATATAAAAGTAAAAAAACGGTGGGTATCCGTGTTCCCGACAACAACATTATTCGTGAAATTGTAAAACAGTTGGGGAATCCGGTTTTAAGTACATCGGTTAAAGACAAAAACGATGAAGTTGAATATACTACCGATCCCGAACTTATCCACGAAAAATGGGAAAATTTTGCCGACATTGTCATCGATGGAGGTTATGGGGGAATCGAGCCTTCAACGGTAGTCGATTGCACAACGGATGAACCTCAAATTATTCGTGAAGGAAAAGGTATTTTAATCTTATAATATTATTTCAAAATCAGAATGAAAAAGCATTTCATACCGTTCTTTGTGGTGATGGGTTTGGCATTATCCTTCTCCGGCTGCTCAAAAGACGAACCTTCAACGGTGAAGGAAAATCTCAACATCGTTAGGCAGTTTGTGTATGACGGTATGTCTTTATATTATTTGTGGGCTCCCTCTATGCTCGATAAAATACCTCCCCGACTAAATATTGATCCCGTTGACTATTTTGAAAGCCTGCTTTACCCGATAGATCGCGAACGCGGCTGGTCGTGGATCACGGATGACGTTGAAGAATTGCTGGCCGATTTTGAAGGCGAATCAAATAATGCTTTTGGTTTTTCGCCTACACTTTTATGGACTGATGAAACAAAGACAAACCTCATTGCCGTAATAAAATATGTCTATCCCGATACACCTGCATATGAAGCAGGATTGAAAAGAGGGGATATTATTATACATATCAACGGCGAGCCAATCACTTCATCCAATTATTTGACTCTTTTTGGGTCCAACGCACCGGTTACTTTTAAGGTTTTCGATCAATTTTATAAAAACCCTCATGATATATCCATTACTCCTCGAAAAATTAATACCGATCCTGTGCTTTATACACACGTTTACCACTATCCCGAACAAGGCAAAAAAATTGCCTACTTGTTTTATGCCGAATTCATAAGCAATTACAATAAAAGCCTATTCAATGCCTTTTCTAAATTTAATCGGGAAGGGGTTACCGATTTGATTGTTGATCTGAGGTATAACCCCGGAGGCGATATCTCTGCAGCTACTTATCTGGGTTCACTTATTGCTCCTCGAACCGAAGTTGAAAACAAATCGGTATTTACCATATTGTCGTATAATCCTTGGATAAATGCTTTTTTTGATGAAGAAGGGATCAGTAGAAGCGATAGTTTGGGCGTTTACAGAGAAGAAGTTGAATCTAATCCGTTGGATGCTAATCTTAATTTAAACAACGTGTATATTCTGGCCACCAACTTCACCTATTCAGCATCGGAACTTACTACATTTTGTTTAAACCTTATATGAAGGTAGTTCACGTGGGAGACAGTACGGGAGGAAAATACACCGCCTCATGGACCATTCATGCGTATAATACTTTTCCTGATAAAAACGGTTACAACAGAACGATGCCGGTCTATGATGAAAGCGATTTATCTGAAGAAGAAAAATTTTCGCTGAAGAATTGGGCTATGCAACCCATTGTTGCCAAATATACAGATAAGAATGGTACTGATTTTGTCGATCAAGGATGCTTGATTCCGGATTATCCGGTTGCTTCTCAAGAAAACAACCCATCAGCATGGGTAGCTATAGGCGATTCAACCGATTATTTGCTCTCTAAGGCAATTTCGTTGATTACCGGTCAACCCACGCAATCCGTGCCTTTATCGACAAGAAGTATCCCTGAAATAAAAATGAAGCCCTCGGGACTTTCTTCTCCAAAAGAAGAAAGGATCCGGCAGTCGGTAAACCTGGACCATATCCCGTTTACACCTGCCGATCTCAGAAAATTACGTGAATCAAAAAAATAATCCATTGCTTTATTTTTCTACCCTCACCGGGATTTTTTTTATTCTTCCACCCAAAATAGCATCGTATCGTATATATTGATCACGAGAAAGAATTTTTTGTAAGTCGGCTTTTCGATTTTCTTTCAACTTTTTTATTCGTTTTCCCGAATGACAAAAACAACAGTTTTCGGCTCTCTGAACATCGAGCAAAAATTTCAGTTCAATCTCTTTTAATTGCGACGCCTGACTATCGGTAAAACCAATAATCTGTTGCATTTCGTCAACCATATTTTCTACATATTCCGAAAAAACCTGCTGCGTAATGGTTGGTTTCTGTGCCGACACAGAACCAAATACAAAAATCATCAAAATAAATAATAAAGACTTCTTCATCATGCCATTTTATTGTAAGACGATTATCATTCTCAATTTGTTTAATCGAGATGAAACTTTTCGGGTATTTCATCCAATAGGGTAAAAAGTTCTTCAAGCGTATTTGCCCGAAGCATGGCAATACGTGTCTGCCTAAAATCCGGAATCCCTTTAAATAGGGGAGTAGCAGCCAAATGACGGCGACTATGTAAAATGCCACGACGCTCATCTAATCGCTGTACACTTTGCAATATCTGCTGCTTAAGTACATCTAAATACCAACGGAAAGTTTCGGGCGGTAATTTTTCTCCTGTTTTTAAATAATGTTTTACCTCACGAAATATCCATGGACGACCAAAAGTTGCACGCCCAATCATAACGGCATCTACTCCTGTTTCTTCAAAACGTCGTTTACATACTTCGGGTGAATCGATATCTCCATTACCAATAATTGGTATTAGCATACGCGGATTGGATTTTACTTCCTTTATCAACGCCCAGTCCGCTTCTCCGTTATACATTTGCGAGCGTGTACGACCATGGATAGTTAATGCAGCTATGCCGCAATCCTGTAACTGTTCAGCCAATGTTACAATGATTTTGGAATCTTCATCCCATCCCAAACGGGTTTTCACGGTTACCGGCTTTTTCACGGCATTCACTACTTTTTGGGTGATTTCCAACATTAACTCGGGCGTTCGGAGCATGCCTGCTCCTGCGCCTTTACCGGCCACTTTTTTTACAGGACATCCAAAATTAATATCGATAATATCAGGATCGGCTTCTTCGCATATTTTGGCAGCTTCAGCCATTGCATCGGGATCGCGACCGTAAATCTGAATAGCCAACGGCCGCTCTTCTTCACAAATGCTTATTTTTTGAAGCGTTCGTTCCACATTACGCACCAAAGCGTCGCTCGAGACAAATTCGGTATAAACCATATCTGCTCCAAATTTTTTACATAACAGCCTGAAACCAATATCGGTTACATCTTCCATTGGTGCGAGAAACACTGCATAGTCCTCAAATTCTATATTCCCAATTTTCATTATTTATTTCAACCAAAATCTTCATACAAATGTACCACAGGTTTTCAAAGGTGCAAAAAAAATACATGTTGATAATTTGTTGATGAATCGTCGATAATTATTCGAAAACTTCTTTTTGAAAATCGATAACAAATATGATTATAAAAAATACGCAATTTGAAGGTAATAATTATCCATTTTCTTAAACATCCTATACAGAGGTTTTCAACCGATAAAATCAATAAAAAGAGAATAAATTATTAACTTTGCATATTATCAACCGTTTTTGATAACGTTTATAATTTAAAGATTTTCAAAGCAAATACTTCCGAAATTTTGTTCATAATTAGAGATAAGTCGTTATGAATTGTTGATATATTTTTTACTGATAAAAAGAAGAAAAGTAATCAACATTATCAACAACCATTCATCATTATCTTTATTATCTGTTTTGAAAAAGTTATAATATAATAATAACGCAAATAAGAATATGGAAAAAGGAAAAATTATTGAAAATATAAATAGGCTCAGGAAAGAAAAAAATGCCGTTATTTTGTCGCATTTTTACCAAACTTCCGATATTCAGGATATTGCTGATTTTGTGGGCGACAGCCTCGCTTTAGCACAATGGGCAGCTAAAACTACTGCAGATGTTATTGTTTTATGTGGCGTTTATTTTATGGGTGAAACGGCAAAGATTCTTTGTCCGGATAAACGTGTTTTCATTCCGGATGGAGAAGCCGGATGTTCGTTGGCCGATAGCTGTCCTGCAGAAGAATTTCAACAATTTATAAATAAATACCCCGATCATACGGTTATTTCATATGTAAATACCTCAGCAGCTGTAAAAGCTTTGACCGATATTGTGGTTACTTCTTCGAATGCTGTACAAATCGTTCAATCGTTACCTCTAAACGAAAAAATTATTTTTGCTCCGGATCGCAATTTGGGTGATTATATCAATAAATTAACCGGTAGGAAAATGGTGTTGTGGGATGGAGCTTGTCATGTTCACCAGCAATTTTCGATCGAACGGATTATCGAATTGAAAAAACAATATCCCGATGCTTTATTGCTTGCTCATCCTGAATGTCCGGCTTATATAAGACAAATAGCCGATCATATTGGTTCTACATCCTCTATGTTGAAATTTGCGAAAACTTCGGATAGAAAATGCTTTATAGTGGCAACAGAATGGGGTATTTTGCATCAGATGAAGAAAGAGAATCCTGAAAAGGTTTTTATTCCTGCTCCTCCCGAAGACGTTACATGTGCTTGTAATACGTGTTTTTACATGAAAAAAAATACGCTTGAAAAAATCTATTCATGCCTGGAAAGCGAAACACCGGAAATTTTCATAGATGAGGGGATTAGGGTAAGAGCTGTGAAACCCATTAAGAGAATGCTTGAAATTTCGGCAAAATACGGACTCTAGGTTTATTCATTCTCAAGGTATAATCTTTTTGAACACATATTTTTGTTATCTTTACAGTTTAAAATAAAACAAAGTAACATATGTCACTTCAATGTGGAATTATAGGTCTTCCTAATGTAGGAAAATCTACACTTTTCAATTGTTTGTCGAATGCCAAAGCTCAGGCAGCCAATTTTCCATTTTGTACTATCGAACCCAATATCGGAGTTATCACTGTTCCTGATGAGCGATTAAATAAGTTGGCTGAACTTGTTCATCCGCAAAAAATCGTTCCGACAACTATTGAGATTGTCGATATTGCCGGATTAGTAAAAGGTGCGAGCAAAGGTGAAGGTCTCGGAAATAAATTTCTTTCCCATATTCGTGAAACGGATGCTATTATTCATGTATTGCGTTGTTTTGATGATGAAAATGTCAGCCATATGGATGGAGTGGTGGATCCTGTTCGTGATAAAGAAATCGTTGATACGGAATTGCTATTGAAAGACCTCGAAACGATTGAATCGAGAATAAATAAAGTTGAAAAACAAGCTAAAACAGGAGGGGAAAAAGATGCTAAAGTTGCTTTTGAGGTTTATCGTAAAATTAAAGAGTCATTATTACGCGGTGAACCGGCTCGTACCGTAAATTTCGAAACGAAAGACGAAGAAAAGATTGCACACGATTTATTTTTACTTACGGCAAAGCCGGTGCTTTATGTGTGTAATGTGGATGAGTCTGCAGCAATTACGGGAAATGCGTATGTAGATACTTTTAAGAAAGCCGTGGAGAATGAAAATGCTGAGGTTTTGGTAGTAGCTGCCAAGATAGAGTCGGAGATAGCCGAATTGGATACATATGAAGACAGACAGCTTTTTTTATCGGAATTAGGATTGGAAGAATCCGGTGTAAATCGTTTGATTAAAGCGGCTTATAGACTTTTAAATTTACAAACTTTTTTTACCGCCGGCCCTCAGGAAGTTCGTGCATGGACATTTCATAAAGGATGGAAGGCACCGCAGTGTGCCGGTGTAATCCATTCCGATTTCGAAAAAGGTTTTATACGAGCTGAGGTAATAAAATATGACGACTATATTGCTTATAAATCAGAGACTGCTGTGAAAGAAGCAGGAAAAATGTATATAGAGGGAAAGGATTATATAGTTGAAGATGGTGATGTTATGCATTTTCGGTTTAATGTATAATCATTATCCTGCAACATTTGTTTTTATTCCCAGTTGTTTTACTCTTTCTGCGATTTTCTTTAGATCTTCAAGAGGGACTTTTTTAAGCTGTTTCGTCGGTGTTTGCCGATCAATGGTATAAATCATTACCTCGCGTGGGTTCATCTCTCTAACGAGCTCTAACCATGCCGAAACTTCTTTTTCTGTTGTATTATCAATCTTGTTGCCCTCAAATTCACCTCGAAGAAACATGGTTTGGAGAATAAAGTTTCCATTAAACTTTTTATATAATTCTACTTGCTTTGATACACTATATTGAGGTGAATTTGGTCTATCGATAATTCTGACGGTTGCATCAAAGGCTGAGTCGAGTTTCAGAATGGGTTCATCAACTTTTTTTAGTGCATCAAATACCTTTGTTTTAGTGAGATGCATACCATTTGATAAAACACTGATTTTTACGGTAGGGTAGTAAAGGTTGCGCAAAAACAGGGTATCTTCTATTATTTCGGCGAATTTCGGATGCAAGGTGGGTTCCCCATTTCCCGCAAAAGTAATAACGTCGAGTTTTGCGTTTTCTTTACGTAATGATTGCAATTTATCTTCCAGCGCTGCTTTTATATTTTCTCTTTCAGGTAAATGTGTATTGGTGCGGAAATCTTTATTGAATCCGCATTCACAATAAATACAATCGAATGAGCATAATTTACCGTCATACGGCAAAAGGTTTATTCCTAACGAAATTCCCAATCTTCTGCTGTGAACGGGACCATATACAATTTCATGAAATAAAATCGTTGACATATACATTTTTTTTAAAACCACGAAAAAAGTTGTTCTGTTCCGAATCCGACTACGATATATCGTAAAAATTTACCCATCGTCATCGAAATAGCTACTTTCCATAAATTAGCCCTCATGAAGCCTAATGCAACAATTATGGCATCTCCTACGGCAGGAACAAAAGCAAAAAACCCCATTATGGATCCCTTACCTTGAAGCCATTGTTGCGTTTTGTCGATTTTTTCTTTTTTTATACCGAAATATTTTTCGATCCATTCCGTTTTTCCCAGTGATCCTACCCAATAAGCTGTCAATCCTCCAAGCGTATTGCCCAAGGTTGCTATGAAAATGCATGTCCATATATCCAATCCTGCTGCAATCAATCCTGCGAATACGACTTCAGAACTGAATGGCAATACTGTGGCTGCCAAAAAAGAAGCGATAAACAATCCGATATATCCCCAATTTAATAAGAATTCGATCATAGATGATTTTGTCTATTTTCGTGAATACACTTTTTTGCTTATGGACATTTTTTTATTTTCACTGGTAGTATCAGTGAGCTTCCAGCCAATTTGCACCGTTGTTACAATCGGTTTTAAGAGGAACGATGAGGGGATAGGCGTTTTCCATTTCATAAACGACTATTTTTTTTACTTCTTCCAATTCGTTCATCGGGACATTGAAATCCAGCTCATCATGAACCTGCAGAATCATTTTAGACTGATAGCCTCCATCAGTAAGACATTTATGAATTCTGTTCATGGCTACTTTGATAATATCGGCTGCACTTCCTTGTATGGGAGCATTTATTGCATTTCGTTCGGCATATCCGCGCACTACGGCATTCTGAGAATTGATATCCGGCAAAAAGCGTTTTCGTCCGAAAATAGTTTCAACATAACCTTGTTCTCTTGCTCTGGCAATACTTTCGTCAATGTAGCGTTTAACGTCAGGAAATGTCTCAAAGTATTCGTCTATTAATTTTTTTGCTTCATTTCGAGGGATTCCCAATCGTTCGGATAAGCCGAATGGGGTGATACCGTAAATTATTCCGAAATTGGCTGTTTTTGCTTTTCGTCGCATATCGGGGGTAACACTTTCAATAGGAATTTTGAATATTTTTGATGCTGTTGCCGCATGAATGTCTTGTCCTTTATTGAATGCTTCCACCATATTTTTGTCTTTACTCAGATGGGCCATAATGCGTAGTTCGATTTGCGAATAATCAGCCGAAAGAAACGTACATCCTTCATCCGGAATAAATACTTTGCGAATTTCTTTTCCTCGCTCGTCGCGGATTGGAATATTTTGGAGATTGGGATTACTGGAACTTAATCGGCCGGTCGAAGTTATGGTTTGATTAAACGAAGTATGAATTTTTCCCGTTTTAGGATTGATGAGCTGGGGAAAGGTTTCGATATATGTACTGAGAAGTTTTTTAAGACTACGTTGTTCCAAGATTTTTTCGATAATGGGGTGTTTGGATCGAAGTTTTTCTAGTTCTTCTTCACTTGTGCTGTACTGTCCTGTTCTTGTTTTTTTTGGGTTATCGATAATTTTCAATCGATCAAAAAGTACTTCTCCTATTTGTTTTGGTGAATTAACGTTGAACTCAATACCGGCCATTTCTATGATTTCTTTTTCGATTTGCTTCATTTCTTTTCTGAATTCTTCGGCTAATTGTTCCAATGCATTTAGATCTAGTCTGACCCCGGTCCACTCCATGTCTGCCAGCACATAAATAAGCGGGGATTCAATTTCATTAAAAAGTTTTTCAAGGTTGTTCTCACGGAGTTCTTTTTCGAGAATATTTTTCAGCTTCAGCGTAATATCGGCATCTTCTGCTGAGTATTCACAGACGATTTCGTGATCGATATTCCGCATATTTTTTTGATTTTTTCCTTTTGGCCCAATTAGTTCATCAATATGGATGGTTTTATAATTCATATAAATTTTAGCCATATAATCCATACCATGTGGTATTTCGGGATTAATAAGGTAATGGGCAATCATTGTATCAAATAGTGGTCCTTTTACCCGGATATCGTAATTACGCAATTCCAGAATATCGTATTTTATATTTTGTCCAATTTTTTCAATTTTCTCATTTTCAAAAAATGGTCTGAAAATATCTACTTGCTGTTGTGCTTTTTTCTGATCGGCATCGATGGGTACGTAGAATGCTTCACCTTCTTTATATGCAAATGATATCCCAACCAGTTCGCTTATGAGTGGGTCCATACCTGTTGTTTCAGTATCGAAGCATACCGATTTTTGAGCACAAATTTTATTGCAAAGTTCTGTTAGTTCTTTTTCGTTCTTTACTATTCGGTAAGTATGCTGTGTTGTACGAATATCGGAAACATTATTTGAAGGGGTGAGTGCTTCCGTTATATGATTTTCGCTTTTTGTCGCTCCTTCTTCGAAAAGTACGCCTTGAACGGGTTTTTTCGTTTCATTTTGTGAAGTTTCGTTTTTAATTACTCGTGTTAACAATGTTCTGAATTCTAATTCTTCAAAAATTTTTTTCAGTGCATTTTCATCGATTTCTTTTCGTTCGAAATCTTCGATTTTTACTTCAACAGGTACATCGGTTTTAATGGTAGCAAGAAATTTTGAGAAAAGAATCTGATCCTTGTATTCTTCAATTTTATTTTTTATAGATCCTTTCAGTTTATCGGTGTTTTCAAGGAGATTTTCTACTGAACCAAATTCTTTGAGCAGTTTTTCTGCTGTTTTGGGACCTATTCCCGGACATCCGGGGATATTATCGGAAGCATCTCCCATTAATGCTAATAGATCGGTCATTTGCATAGGGTGGGAGAGCGAATATTTTTCCATTACTTTTTTCTTGTCAAGAATATCGAAATCGTTGCTCCCATATCTGGGTTTGTATATAAATATTCCGTCATCGACAATTTGTGCATAATCTTTATCGGGAGTCATCATATATACTTCTATTCCTTGTGCTGCCATTTTTTTCGCAATGGTTGCGATTACATCGTCTGCCTCATATCCGGGGATTTCCAATATAGGGATATTGTAGGCTTTTAGAATTTCTTTAATTATAGGAATTGATGCTTTTATATCTTCAGGAGTCGCTTCGCGTTGTGCTTTATATTCTTCGTATTCTGTATGTCGGAAACTCGGTGTGGGTGAATCAAATACAACCGCAATGTGTGTAGGATTTTCTTTTCTCAATATTTCTTCCAGTGTATTAACAAAACCGAATATAGCCGAAGTATTTTGTCCTTTGGAGTTTATTCGCGGATTTTTGATGAATGCATAGTATGCCCTGTATATAAGCGCATATGCATCGAGGAGAAATAACTTGTTATTATTCATATTAAAAATTCTTTTCAAGAGACTGTAAAGTTACAAATAAATGTTGCTCCAAAGGGAATAATTTCTAATTTTGTATTGTAAGATGGAAGGTATGAATCAAAATCAAGTAGTCAACGATTTTCTACGAGAAGAATTATCTCAATTCAATATATATTTAAAACGTTCTATTCGGAATGACAATCCTCGTATATCGACAATCGTTGATTATATGTTCCGAACAGAGGGGAAGCATATTCGTCCTGTATTGGTTTTTCTTACTGCAAAGGCTTGCGGTAAGATTTCGGATGCGACATATCATGGGGCTGTCACGGTTGAATTGTTACATATGGCAACTTTAATTCATGATGATGTGGTCGACGAATCCAAAATTCGTCGTCGTCAGCCATCTGTGAATGCGGTTTTTGATAATAGACGTGCAGTGTTGGTAGGTGATTACTTTTTATCGTCTGCCTTACGTGAAAGCATAAAAACTCAACACCATGAAATTATTGAAATTATTGCAGAATTAGGTCTAAAACTGGCTGAAGGTGAGTTAAATCAATATGCTATGGCGAATGATTTTTTGATCGATGAATCCGAATATTTTCGCGTAATCAACAATAAAACAGCTTCTTTATTGGAAGCCTGTACCAAAATAGGAGCTATCACCGGCGGAGCTGATAGAATTACCATTGATATGTTTGCTCTTTTTGGCAAGTATTTGGGTATTTGTTTTCAGATTATGGACGATATTTTTGATTATTTCAATGCAGATATTGGTAAACCTACCGGCAATGATATTCGTGAAGGAAAGATCACTTTACCGTTGATTTATGCATTTCGACACGCTCCTGAAAATGTTTCACGTAATATGTTCGATATTGTTGTCAATCAAGATTATTCATTGCAAAATATCGATCAATTGATCGGGTTTGCTAAAGAGTACGGAGGTGTTGAATATGCCTATCAAAAAATCGACGAATATTTACTCAAAGCAAAAGAAACAATTGCGAATTTTTCATTCAACGATGAATCGAAATTGCTCATAAATCAATTGTTACTCTATTTAAGAGATAGGCATTACTAAATATATCTTATTGATTAATAAAAAAAGACATTCATCTGCAGATGAATGTCTTTTTTTTCAAGAAAAGCAATTATTTAATATCGATTACTTTTTCTTTCTTAGCTTCTTCCTTACTTTCTTTTGTTTTTGGTATAGTAATGTGTAAAACACCATTTTCAGTTTTAGCTGAAATTTTGTCTTTATCTACATTGTCGGGTAGCAACAATGTTCTCAAGAAGTTAGTGTAAGAAAATTCACGTCTTAAATAATTGCCTTTCTTGTCTTTTTCTTCGGTTTCTTCTTTCTTTTCAAACGAGATCTGGAGTTGATCATCGTCAACAATCTTGATTTTGAAATCATCTTTCGTTAATCCCGGTGCAGCAACTTCTACCAAAAATTCATTATCGTTTTCGATAATGTTAATTGCCGGAACTCTTGCGTTTACCGATTCTAACCATTCATTCCCGAAAAAGTCGTTGAAAATACTCGGGATGCTTGGTAACCAATTTTCAATTCTTCTGGTAGGTAACATAGCTTTTTTCTCCTTTCTTTTCATGTTTATTATTTTATTTTATTTGCGATGTGTATTAATCGCTTCGCATTATGTATAACAAAATATATGCCAATTTGTTTTTGTCGATTTTGCGTATTGTTGAATTTTCCGGTTTGCTGTGTTACTTTAACTGGGAATGCGATAAATTTATTTATTGATTTTATCTACTAATATATCCGCCAATTTGCTTGTGCCAATTCTGAATAATTCTTTGTTGCACCATTCATTGCCCAATATGGTTTTTACAATTGTGTAATATTTTACGGAATCTTCTATGGTGGATATTCCTCCTGAAGCTTTGAATCCAACTCTCTCTTTTGTTTTGTCATAATATGACTTTATGGCAGTACATATGAGATATGCCGCTTCAGGAGTAGCTCCTTTATATCCTTTTCCCGTTGATGTTTTTATGAAATCTGCTCCTGAATATAGGGCAAGAATCGATGCTTTATAGATATTCTTTGCCGACTCTAAAGCACCTGTTTCAAGAATAGTTTTCATACGTGCTTCATGACAGGCGAATTTGATTTCGGTTAATTCATCGCACATTTCTTCGTATTCTTCGTTTAAAAATAGCCCTACATTGATGGGTATGTCAATTTCGTCTGCTCCTTGAGCTACTGCGAGAGCTGCTTCGGCAATTTTTACTTCCGTAAATGTTTGTCCGGAAGGAAATCCACCTGATACACATGCTATATTCACATTTGCAGTAAGAGCCTCTTTCACTGTTTCTACAAAATTTGGATATACACATATCGATGCAACATTATCGATTTCCGGATTCGAGCCTTCAAAATCATTCACCTTTTGTGTCAATTTCCATATATGTTCCTTTGTATCCGTTGTATTTAGTGAAGTCAGATCAAGGCATGAGTAAAGGAGTTTGTAGGTATTCAGGTTGTCATTTTCTGCAAAATTTTCCGAAATAAGTTGGTTGACTTTTTCAGTTACCTGTTTGTCTGTCAAATCGAACGGATGATTTTGCAATGCTGTTTGATATTTACTTGGTATATGCATGAAAACTGATTTTATATATTATTAATATTGTTATGTTTTGTATTTAATTTCTTATTTTCTTTGTGTCTTTTGGCATCTCTTTTTGTTTTTTTATCGATATTTTTTTGAAACGCCTCTTCTAAGTTAATACCTGTTTGGTTTGCCAGGCAGATCAGCACCCATAAAACATCTGCCATTTCATCTGCCAAATTATTTTCGAGATCCGTTTTTTTAAACGATTGTTCACCATATGTTCTGGCAATTATGCGAGCAACCTCACCAACTTCTTCAGTCAATATAGCCATGTTGGTTAGTTCGCTAAAATAGCGTACTCCATATGTTTTAATCCATTTGTCAACTTCTAGTTGTGCTTCTTTTATTGTCATTTCATTCTCGGTTTTTAGAATCGATCCATATGGTAACCGGTCCATCGTTAACTAGCGATACTGTCATATTTGCCCCAAATATCCCTGTTTTTATTTCCTTATTCATCAATTGAGAAAGTTTTTCACAAAATTCTTCATAGATGGGTATCGAATGATTGGGTTTTGCTGCACGAATATAGGAAGGTCGATTCCCCTTTTTTGTACTTGCATGCAAGGTAAATTGCGAAACGACGAGAATTTCACCATCAATATCGATTACCGATTTGTTCATGATCCCCTTTTCATCATCAAATATACGCAGATTAACCGTTTTTTTGCATAAATAGTCTATATCTTTTTCGCTATCCGTATCTTCAATTCCTACAAATACTAATAATCCTTTTTCTATTCTGCTTTTTTCCTTTTGATCAACAGTCACGGATGCTTCCGTTACTCGCTGGATTAAAATACGCATTTCATTTTTTATTTTTAAAGTGATTGATAATAATTTTCCCTTTAGCTAATCCTATCTGACTGATGATTTCCTCATCTGATGCTTCTTCTATTCGTTTTGTACTTTTGAAGTGAGCGAGGAGCTTCTTTTTTGTTTGAGGTCCTATTCCTTTTATAGTGTCAAGTTCGGATGCAATTTGCGTTTTACTTCTTTTGTCTCGATGAAATGTGATTCCGAAGCGGTGTGCTTCGTCTCGTAATTGTTGGATGAGTTTCAATGTTTCTGAATTTTTATCCAAATACAATGGAACCGGATCATCAGGGAAATAAATTTCTTCCAATCGCTTTGCAATGCCTATTATGGCAATTTTTCCGTACAAACCAATTTTTTGAAGCGATTCTACGGCAGCATTTAATTGCCCTTTACCACCATCTATTACAATGAGTTGGGGTAGGGGAGCGCCCTCGTTAAGCAGCCGAGAATAGCGTCTATGAATTATCTCTCGCATTGATGCATAATCATCGGGACCTGTAACGGTTTTAATGACAAAATGCCGGTAGTCTTTTTTGGATGGCTTTGCTTTTTTAAACACCACACATGCTGCTACTGCATTTGTACCTTGTATGTTTGAGTTGTCAAAGCATTCAATATACCATGGAATTTCTTTTAATTGTAGATCTTTTTGTATAGTTTTCAAAATTCGTGTTGCTCGCTGGTCGGGATTTAGCATTTCTGTTTTTTTCAGTTTGTCTATTTTGTATTGCTTGACATTTTTTTGAGATAATTCAAGCAATTTTTTTTTGTCACCTCGTTGTGGTATCGTGAACTCGACATTATGTAACGCAATATCCGGTATAAAGGGTACAATTATTTCTTTTGATTCACTGCCGAAGCGTTGTCGCATCTCAATGATACCCATACCCAGAAGCTCTTCGCTGCTTTCTTCGAGTTTTTTTTTGTATTCAAATGTATATGCTTGATTAACAGACCCGTTTACAATATGTAGATAATTGATATAGGCTGAGTTTTCATCGTCTTCATACCCAAATACATCGATATTATAGTTGATATTGCTCACAATCAATGATTTTTCCCTGAAATTTCGTATGTGTACATATTTTTCTTTCAGTTGTTGTGCTTCTTCAAATCTCAGTTCTTCTGCATATTGTTGCATTTCTTCTTCTATTTTTTTTTCTATTGTAGATACGTTACCTTTTAGGATTTCTGTTATTTCTGCAATATTTTTATTGTACTCTTCTATGGATTGTAACCCTTCACATGGTCCATTGCATCGCTTGATATGATATTCAAGGCATACGTTGAATTTTCCCGAAGCAATGTTTTCGGGAGTAAGATTTAATCTGCATGTGCGTATTTTGTACACTTTCCTGAATATATCCAATAACGAATTAACGGATAAAACAGATGAATAGGGGCCAAAGTATCGAGAACCATCTTTAACTATTTTTCTTGTTTTATATACTCGAGGGAAGTCTTCGTTTTTAATAACAATGTAAGGATATGTTTTGTCATCCTTTAGCATTACATTGTAGCGAGGTTTTAATTCTTTTATCAGATTATTTTCCAAAAGGAAGGTATCTTCTTCTGAATCTACGACAATATATCTAATTTGATGAATATTTTTTACAAGAATTCTTGTTTTAGGATTTTCATGATATTTATTGAAATAGGATGACACGCGTTTTTTTAAATCTTTGGCTTTACCCACATAGATTACTTTCCCTTTTTCATCTATAAATTGGTAACATCCCGGACTGTGAGGTATAACTTTTAATGTATTTTGTATTTCTTGTGTCATGGAGTAGTATATGTTCTCTCTTTACTATTTACTATAATGAATAGTTTAATTAGATTTCAAATTTTAGAATTGAATCAATCTCAACATCATCATTAAATAGTGCCCTCCCATTTAATTTTTCGAGTTCAATCAAAAAGTTAATATAGATTTTTTTTACCCCCAATTTTTTTACTAATCGATATGCTGCAGCCATTGTTCCTCCTGTTGCAAGAAGATCGTCGTGGAGCAACACGATATCGTTTTCGTTTAATGCGTCTTTATGTATTTGAATAATGTCTTCTCCGTATTCCTTGCTATATTTTTCTTCGATTGTTTTATACGGTAGCTTTCCAAATTTTCGTATTGGGACAAAACCCGCATATAGTCGGATAGCTGTAGCAGGACCCATAAAAAATCCTCTTGATTCTATTCCTGCTACTTTTGTAATCCCTTTATCTTTGTATCGGTCATACAATATATCGGATAATCCCCTTAAATATTCGGCTGATTGAAATAATGTAGTAATGTCTTTAAATTGTATTCCTTTTATGGGAAAATCGGGAATATTGCGTACAGCTGCCGTTAATGTTTGAATATCCATTCGTGTAAATTATTATTGTGATTGTATTAAATGTTTCACGTGGAACATTTTAAATCATCGTCCCATCAATACAAGCAGAATTGAAATATCATTAGGCGAAACTCCCGGAATTCGACTGGCTTGAGCTATGGTTTCAGGGTTGATTCGTGTTAGCTTTTGTCTTGCTTCAGTTGATAGTGATTGAATTTCGTTATAGTTGAATTTATCTTTTATTCGAATATCTTCCAATCGTTTTATTTTATCGGCCATGATACGTTCTCGTTCGATGTATCCTCCATATTTTATGGTAATGTTGGCTGCTTCTATAATTTCCTCTTTTCGGTCTTTTATTGAGTCTAAAACCTCTCTGAGTGGTGCTATCTCATTAGCAAGGGTTTCAATTTTTATATGCGGGCGTAAAAGCAAATCGATGAGCTTAGTTCCTCTTTTGAGCGGTGTTGTCCCTAAGGATTCCAAAAAAGGATTGATTCGATCGGCTTTGATAGAAAAATGAGATACAAAATCAACCAGTTTTTCTATTTCTGATTTTTTCTTTGTAAAGAGTTGCATTCTTTCCGTTGTTGCTAATCCTACGTCAAATCCCTTTTGAGTGAGTCTTTCGTCCGCATTATCTTGGCGTAGTAGAATGCGATATTCCGCACGGGAAGTGAACATACGGTAAGGCTCATCTACTCCTTTTGTAATCAGATCATCGATAAGAACGCCAATATATGATTCATCTCTGTGCAAGACAAAAGGATTGCCTCCATGACAGTTTATATGGGCATTGATTCCCGCAATTAATCCTTGTCCTGCAGCTTCTTCATATCCTGTGGTTCCATTGATTTGGCCTGCAAAAAATAAATTTTTTATCAGCTTAGTTTCCAACGTCGGATAAAGTTGTGTCGGATCAAAGAAATCGTATTCGATAGCATATCCCGGCCGAAAAATGTGTACATTTTTAAATGCCGGTATACGCTGCAATGCCTTCAATTGAATTTGCAAGGGTAGGGATGAAGAGAATCCATTTAAATAGTACTCGTTTGTGGTTTCCCCTTCCGGCTCAAGGAATAACTGATGACTTGTTTTTTGTGCGAATGTTACAATCTTTGTTTCAATGCTGGGACAATAGCGGGGGCCAATGCTTTTTATTTGTCCATTATATAATGGAGAATCTTTCAATCCTTCGCGCAATGCTTCATGAACAGATTCAGAAGTGTACGTAATCCAGCAGCTTCGTTGTTTCAGTCGACGTTCAACAGAGGGCAAGTAAGAAAATTTGTGAAAATCGTTCTCGCTTTTCTGTTCTTCCAAAAGAGAAAAATCAACACTTCTTCCATCTATTCTTACCGGCGTTCCGGTTTTCATCCTATCGGTTTTAAAACCGATCGATTGAAGTTGTTCCGTTATTCCGTAGGATGCAGGTTCCGATATTCTTCCTCCTCCGATTTGGACTTTACCGATATGAATCAATCCACTCAAAAAAGTTCCGCTGGTGAGTACAACAGATTTGGCAAAAAATTCTACTCCCATGCGAGTTTTGACACCTGCGACTGCTCCATTTCTGAATATGAATTCAATGACGGTATCTTGCCACATATAGAGATTGGGGGTGTTTTCGATAATTTCACGCCATGTACTGATGAATTTCATCCTGTCGCTTTGAACACGAGGACTCCACATGGCAGGTCCTTTTGAACGGTTCAACATGCGAAATTGTATAGCAGTTTGGTCGCTAACGATACCCATGTATCCCCCCAAGGCATCAATTTCGCGTACGATTTGTCCTTTAGCAATGCCTCCTACAGCAGGATTGCAGCTCATTTGTGCGATTTTGTTCATATCCATGGTGATGAGCAATGTTTTCGATCCTAAGTTTGCTGCGGCCGTAGCTGCTTCACATCCGGCATGTCCTGCTCCTACAACAATTATGTCGTAATTAATATCCATTTCGTATTTAAGAAATATGCAAAGGTACTAAAAAAGAAAATGTTATCCGTATAACTTTATGTTAATGGGGAATAACAAAAATAAAATAAAATATATTTTATTCGATTGATTATAAATTAGATAGGTTAGATTATTTTTGTAATTCTATTATTTTTGGACATTCAGAAATCGAGCATGCTTAATGCCTCTTCCTCAGCTTTTCTCATTTCTTTTATTTCGTCTTCCGATTTATCTTTTAACCCACAAAGATGAAGGATTCCATGAATGATGACACGATGTAATTCTTCGTCATAAGGAGTTTGATATTTTTGTGAATTGGACAAAACCGTATCAAGGCTAATAAAAATATCCCCTGCTATTTTATTTTTCTCAGAATAATCGAAAGTAATGATATCGGTATAAAAATCGTGATTAAGAAATTGTTTGTTTACTTCTAAAATTTTTTCGTCGGTACAAAATAAGTAACAAATATCACCGATTTGTTTCCCGTATTTGTCGGCTATCGATTTGATCCATTTTGTTGTTGTTCTTTTTTTTATTTTCGGGAAGTCGATGTTTTCTGCTTGAAAAGTGATTGCCATTTTTAATTTTATTTAGATGATTAAACGTGCTTTATTTGCTGTTTTTATTCAAAGAACAAGTAGGAAACAAAAATCGCCACTATAACTCCGGTTAAATCGGCCAGAAGTGCATAAGGGACAGTATAGCGCGAATTTTTTATGTCAACCGATCCGTAATAAACAGCCACAATATAAAATGTCGTGTCAGTTGCACCCTGAAGGACCGCAGATAAGCGGCCGGCAAAGGAATCGGCTCCAAATGTTTTCATTGCATCAATCATCATTCCGCGAGCTCCGCTTCCGCTAAGGGGTTTCATCAGTGCCGTAGGCATACCATCAACCCAGCGCGTGTCGAGACCGGTAAATGCCACTATATTTCGAAGCCCTTCCATTAAAAAATCCATGGCTCCTGATGCGCGAAAAACGCCTACCCCAACCAGAATGGCAATCAGGTAGGGAATGATGGTAACCGCTGTTTTAAATCCCTCTTTGGCTCCATCGATAAAGGCTTCAAAAATATTGATTTTCTTTCTCATCGCTTTCAAAATGAAAGTAACGATGATGGTGAGTAAAATGATGTTTGCTACAAGCCCGGAAATGATATTGATTTTTTCCTGTGGCATAGAATGAAAAACAAAAATTGTCCCCCCAATAATCGCCGTGATACCTCCGAAAAATCCTATAATGGCTTTGTTAAAGATGTTGATCCCCTGTTTCAGGCAAACGGCTATTACGGCGACGAGGGTGGCGGCAAACGTTGTTATCATGATCGGGATGAATACATCTGCAGGATTGGCAGCACCCATTTGTGCGCGGTACACCATGATGGTGACAGGAATAAGGGTAAGCCCTGAAGCGTTCATTACAAGAAACATGATCATGGGGTCGGATGCTTGTTTTTTCTTCGGATTGATTTCTTGCAATTCCTTCATCGCTTTCAATCCAAACGGAGTAGCTGCATTATCGAGTCCCAACATGTTGGCTGATACGTTCATCAGTATCGAGCCAAAGGCAGGATGGTCTTTGGGAATATGAGGGAATAATTTTGAAAACAATGGAGCTGCAGCCCGAGAAAATAGTTCTATCATACCTCCTTGTTCTCCAATTTTCATTACACCGAGCCACAGTGAAAGCACACCGGTCAGGCCCAAAGAAATTTCGAAACCTGTTTTGGCCGAGTCGTAACTTGAATTCATGATTTCGGTAAAAACATTTACATCGCCAAAAAAAATCAGTTTCACTAAAGCTACGGCAAAAGCAATGATAAAAAAAGCAATCCAGATGTAATTTAAAATCATAATTAGGTCAGTTTTCCGGGAAAATCTGTTTTCAAAGTTACAATTTATCATAAACTGACAAAATAAGAAACATTTATTTTCTATCTTTATCGTTTCGAAAACTTTAAATGATGAGCTGGAAAGACTTTTTTTATTACCATAGAATGGAAAGGGTTGCCATTATTCTTTTATTGATTCTGATTGTGTTGACCATTGTAATGAATGAAATATTGAAGAAGAAGAATAATGAGAATAGTGTTCTTATACGGAACGATTCATTAGTAGAAGAGTTTGATCAATTTCATCGTTTATTGAAGGATAGAGAGTCTGTTGCTTATCCTACAATTGAAAATGAATCCAATCGCCAATATTATGTCGGGAACAGAAGGAATAATGAACGACGATTGAAGTCGGATGGATTTTCAACGCATTCCGATAAAAATTCATCTTTTGGAAATTCTTTTTCAGGAAGTATAAAACTTGCCGAAGGCGAAACCATTTTGTTAAATGAAAGTGATACTACTGACTGGAAAAAAATTCCCGGCATTGGCAGTACATATGCTTCGCGCATTGTAAAATATCGGGATTTACTAGGGGGTTTTGTTACCGTAGATCAACTGAGAGAAGTTTACGGTATTGACGATGAATTATTTGCTAAAATATATCCTTATCTGAAAGCTGATGGGAAATACACAAAAATAGCCGTGAATACGCTTGAATTTAAGGAACTTCTTCGACATCCCTATCTCAATTACAAACAGGTGAAAGCTATTTTTGATTTACGCCGGCGAAAAGGGAATGTTTCATCCATTAATGAATTGGCAATGCTCAACGAATTTACTGCTGAAGACATTGAACGATTAAATCCCTATTTGGAATTTTGAGTTTCGATAGGTTTCATTCCTGCGAATAATTATGTGGCATTTTTTACTCCCTGTTCTTACAAAAACATAGCCCGCAACAAGGCGGGCTGAATTTGTGCAAGTGAAATTTTGATCTTTTTGTGTGTAACTGTTTTTTACTTTTCTGATATTGTTTTTTCGAGAGCAGCAATATTTTCTTTCAAAAGAGCGATTTTGCTTTCGGCGTCGGCTTTTTTCTTGCGCTCGTTTTCCACAATTTCGGGCTTAGCATTTTGTACGAACCGCTCATTGGTTAGTTTTTTCATCACCGATTGCAAGAACCCATTCTGATATTCAAGTTCAGCCTTCAATTTTTTTAATTCGGCTTCTACATCCGTTTTATCGAACAGAGGAATCGAAAACTCGGTAGTTCCTACAAGAAATCCGACAGCTCCCGGTTCTTTTTCCTGAACTTTTTCGATAGAGGAGAGATTCCCCATTTTTATGATTACACTGTCATATGTGCCTTCATAATCTCCGGTATACTGAAGAGGAAGTTTTTCTTTGTTTGGAATATTTTTTTGCAAACGGATAGTACGTATCCCCGAAATAATTTCTTTCACTTTTTCGAAATCTGTCAGTAGTACTTCATCAAAAGGTTGACTTTCAGGAAGATAAGCAATCATGATACTGTCACCTTGTTTGCGTTCGTACAATGCCTGCCACAGCTCTTCGGTGATAAAAGGCATAAAAGGGTGGAGAAGGCGTAAGAGTGCATCAAAAAAAGCAAGCGTAGCATCATAGGTTTTTTGGTCGATGGGTTGTCGATATGCCGGTTTGATAATTTCGAGATACCAGGAAGAAAATTCCTCCCAAAAAAGTCGGTAAACTACCATCAATGCTTCCGAAAGGCGGTATTTTGAGAACAGATCGTCCAACTCGACAATCGCTTTGGAAAGTATGTTGTCGAACCAGCGAATAGCAATCGATGCGGTAGCGGGTTGAGGAATATTGTCCATTACTTTCCATCCTTTCACCAAACGAAATGCATTCCATATTTTGTTGTTAAAATTACGACCTTGTTCGCAAAGCGATTCGTCGAACAACAGATCATTACCCGCGGGAGTGGTGAGTAACATGCCCATCCGCACGCCGTCGGCACCATAGGTATTGATTAATTCGATGGGGTCGGGTGAATTTCCCAGTTGTTTGGACATTTTTCGTCCTGCTTTGTCACGAACGATGCCTGTGAAATAAACATTTTCGAAACATTTTTCGTTTCGAAATTCATATCCGGCCATAATCATTCGGGCTACCCAAAAGAAAATAATGTCGGGACCTGTTACCAGATCGTTGGTGGGATAATAATAGTTAATATCCTCATTGTCGGGATGAAGAATTCCATCGAAAACGGAAATCGGCCACAACCATGATGAGAACCACGTATCGAGCACATCTTCGTCCTGACGTAAATCATCGATCGAAAGGGGGTAATCTACCATTTTCAATGCTTTTTGATATGCTTCTTCTTTGCTCTCAGCCACAACAAATCCACCTTTCGGCAGATAGTAGGCCGGTATCTGATGACCCCACCATAGTTGCCGGCTGATGCACCAGTCTTTAATATTCTCCATCCAGTGTCGATACACATTTTTGTATTTCGGAGGGTAGAACTTGACAACATCGTTCTCTACGGCTTCAAGAGCCGGTTTAGCAAGATCCTTCATTTCGAGAAACCATTGCATGGAGAGTTTGGGTTCAATGGGTACGTTTGTCCTTTCAGAAAAACCAACCTTGTTGGTATAAGGTTGGTTTTTTTCAAGCAATCCTGCCGCTTGAAGATCTTCGACGATTTTTTTGCGTGCAGCAAATCGATCCATTCCGGCATACATGGCACCGTGTTCGTTTAGGGTTCCGTCAGGGTTGAAAATATCGATGGCAGGAAGATGATGTTTTTCTCCCAGCATATAGTCGTTGACATCGTGAGCGGGGGTGACTTTCAGACAACCTGTGCCGAATTCCATATCTACATATTCATCTTCAATAACAGGGATGACACGGTTGATAAGCGGAACAATTACTTTTTTCCCTTTCAAATGAGCGTTTTTGGGGTCGTCGGGATGGATGCACATTGCTGTATCACCCATAATGGTTTCAGGTCTTGTGGTTGCAACCACGGCATACTTATCTTCCCCCTCTATTTTGTAGCGCAGATAATAGAGCTTGCCTTCCTGTTCTTTATAGATTACTTCTTCATCAGAGAGTGCGGTAAGAGCTTGGGGATCCCAGTTGACCATTCGCACACCGCGGTATATTTTCCCTTTTTCATATAAGTGACAAAAGGCTCTGATAACACTTTTGGAACGTATTTCATCCATGGTAAAACAGGTTCTATCCCAATCGCAAGAAGCACCCAGCTTTTTCAGCTGCTCAAGAATGATACCCCCGTGTTCAAAGGTCCATTCCCACGCATGTTTTAAAAACTCTTCGCGGGAAAGATCCGTTTTTTTGATCCCTTGGGAAGCAAGTTTAGCTACTACTTTTGCTTCAGTAGCAATTGAGGCATGGTCGGTCCCTGGTACCCAACATGCATTTTTTCCCTGCATGCGCGCACGGCGAATCAAAATATCCTGAATAGTATTGTTAAGCATGTGACCCATATGCAGAATTCCGGTCACGTTTGGTGGAGGGATTACGATCGTATAGGGTTCACGGTTATCGGGTTCTGAATGAAAATATCGGTTTTCCAACCAATAGCGGTACCACTTCTCTTCTACTTCGGACGGATTGTATTTACTTGCTATCTCCATAAATCTTTCTTTTTGAATCGCAAAGGTATGAAAAAATGCGTTTCATTGAAGCGCATTTTCTTTTTTACGGACACCTTAAGACTTTATTCCTCATAAAGGAGATAGGGCTTACGTTGTTCTTTGAAGTTCTGCACATCATTAACCCATTTTGCCTTAATCTCTTTGGCTGATTTGCCTGAGATGATATCTTTTCGAACGTAATCCACACCAACCAATTTTTCAAAGAAAGGAGTAAAAAATGATTCGCCAATTTGCAAATTGTTGTAAGCATCGATGATCCAAGATAAGTCTAAACCGTTTTTTTGAATTTGTTCGTCGGGAATATTTCGAAGGTCAATGCCATAACATTTTTGATTGAGAAAAGGAGGGTTTTTAGCTCCCGGAATGCTTCTCGGAATGAAGTAGAAAGTAGATCCTTTATAATTCGGATGTCCATAAACCTGAAACGGAAATGGAGTTCCCCGGCCTAAACTCATCACGGTTCCTTCAAAAAAGCAGGTTGAGGGATAGAGATAAACAGCGTGCATATTGGGCAAGTTGGGTGAAGGGGGAACGGGCAACTCGTATAACGTTTGATGGGTATAATTCTCACATGGAATAACAGTCACGTCGCAAGTACGACCATTGGGCAGCCATTTTTCACCATTGATCATTAGAGCCAGTTCACCTAGCGTCATGCCGTGGACCACCGGAATCGGCAGCCATCCCACGCCCGATTTGTACTTCATATCCAGTAGAGGCCCATCCACATAAAAGCCATTTGGATTGGGCCGGTCTAGTACGATCATTTTTTTTCCTGAGATTGCACAGGCATCCATCATGCGTGCCATTGTGATGTAATACGTATAAAAGCGAGTTCCAACATCCTGTAGATCAAATACAAGCACGTCGAAACGATTCATCTTTTCTGAAGAAGGTTTTTCGCCTTCCGCTCCATATAGTGACCAAATGGGAATACCTGTTTTTTTATCAACAGAATTGGCTACATGTTCTCCTGCATCTGCTGTTCCTCTAAAACCATGTTCCGGTGAAAAAATACCGACGATATCGAAATGGTTTCGTTTCAGCAGATCCATCAGATGTTCTTTTCCCACCATACCGGTTTGATTAGATAAAATGGCTATACGTTTTCCTTGAAGTAACGGAAAATACCGATTGGTTTGTTCAGCTCCAACTTTAATCCTTACGCATTTTTGAGTGGATGTTATGGAGGTTATACGTAAAATTGGGTTGATGTTGACTTTTCTTGTTGTGGACTGTAATAAAATCGGTAAGAAAAGAAAAAGGAAAAAAGGGATATGAATTTTTTTCATTGTCAAATTTCAGGTTTGGTTTTGGAATATTTTTGTTGTTCATGTAATTGGTAGAATTCTTCTTCAATCGAAACCAGTTCATTTTTTATGTTTTGCAAGCGTTCCAATAATTCAATGCGTTTTTCCTCATCATCTTTTTTCGATTTCAGTGCCTGACGAGCTCCTTCCAATGTTAATCCATTTTCCTTAACGAGATGATACACTATACCCACTTGTCGGATATCTTCTTTTGTGTACTGACGTGTTCCTCCGGCTGTCTTTTTGGGATTGATATTATCGAATTCTTTTTCCCAGAAACGTAAAAGAGAAACATTTACGGCAAAATGATCGGCGACTTCCTTAATTGAATAGTAAAGGCGTTTATCGGTAAAATCGATTGGTTTCCGTCGTTTTCCCATTTGAAAAATTATTTTTTGTATTAGAACTTTCTCTTTGTTACCGTTATTAACAAGATAATAAGTTCAACATGCAACAAAAATAAACTTTTTGCCGTAATTTTGCAAACGGAATTTAAACAGAAAAAAATCCTATTTTTCATTTTTATGATGACTTCAAAAGAAATACGTCAATCGTTTAAAGATTATTTTGCATCCAAAGGACATCAGATTGTGCCATCGGCCCCGATGGTAATCAAGGATGATCCCACTCTGATGTTTACCAATGCGGGGATGAACCAATTTAAAGATATTATCTTGGGCAATGCGCCTGTAAAATACCGTCGTGTGGCCAATGCGCAGAAATGTCTTCGCGTGAGTGGTAAACACAATGATTTGGAAGAAGTAGGACACGATACTTACCACCACACCATGTTCGAAATGTTGGGCAATTGGTCTTTCGGCGATTATTTTAAAAAGGAAGCCATTGAATTTGCATGGGAATACCTCACAGAAATTTTGAAACTCGATAAAGATCGTTTATATGTCACCGTTTTTGAAGGCAGCCCCGATGAAGGTTTGCTTCGTGATTCCGAGGCGGCTGAACATTGGTCGCGATATTTACCTGCAGAACGCATAATTGATGGAAGCAAGAAGGACAATTTTTGGGAAATGGGTGATACCGGTCCATGTGGTCCTTGTTCTGAAATTCATATCGATATTCGTTCCGAAGAGGATCGAAAGAAAGTAAATGGATTATTGCTCGTGAACAAGAGTCATCCGCAAGTGATCGAAATCTGGAATCTAGTCTTTATGCAGTACAACCGTAAGGCTGATGGGTCACTGGAAGAGTTACCGGCAAAGGTGATCGATACGGGTATGGGTTTCGAAAGGCTCTGTATGGCTGTTCAGGGGAAGACTTCGAATTACGATAGCGATATTTTTCAGCCGCTCATTCAAAAAATAGGAGAGTTAAGTCGGTCCCGATATGGAGAGGACCCTCAAAAAGATGTTGCTATGCGGGTCGTTTCAGACCATGTTCGTGCCATTGCTTTTTCCATTACAGACGGACAATTGCCTTCTAACGCCAAGGCGGGTTATGTGATACGTCGAATTTTGCGTCGTGCTGTTCGGTATGGTTATACCTTTTTGGGAATGAAAGAACCTTTCATGTACAAACTTATTCCTACCCTTATTGATGTAATGGGTGAGGCATATCCCGAATTGATAGCACAACAGAAGCTGGTAGAGAGAGTGATTAACGAAGAGGAGGAATCTTTTTTGCGGACGCTTGAAACCGGTATGCGCCTGCTTGATAAACAGATAGAAGAGCACAAGGCTGCAGGTAAAACCCAACTTGAAGGAGCAGTAGCTTTTCAGCTTTACGATACCTATGGTTTTCCGCTCGATCTTACTGAACTGATTCTTCGCGAGCACAGCATGACGGTGGATACTCAAGGGTTCAATTTGGAGATGAAGAAACAAAAAGATCGTGCGCGCAATGCTGCTGTCATTGAAACAGGCGACTGGGTGCAAGTTCATGAGGGTGAACCGGAATTTGTAGGTTATGATTTGACAGCTTGTGAATCCCGGATCTTGCGTTATCGAAAGGTTAAACAAAAAAATAAGCAGTTTTATCAGGTCGTTTTCGAAAAGTCCCCATTCTATGCCGAAATGGGTGGGCAAGTTGGGGATAGCGGTGTCTTTATTGATAAAGACGGGAAAGTATTCCGGATTTTCGATACGAAAAGGGAAACCAATTTGGCTGTGCATTTGTGCAATGAAATTCCGGCTGATCCTACCGGTATCTTTCATTTAGAAGTTGATATTGAAAAACGTACGGCAACCGAGTGTAATCACACGGCCACACACCTTCTTCATGAAGCGCTTCGCGAAGTGCTGGGTAAGCATGTTGAACAAAAAGGATCATATGTATCGCCCGATGTGTTGCGTTTTGATTTTTCGCATTTTCGAAAAATGACCCCTGAAGAAATTCGAGAGGTGGAACGACGTGTGACAGAAAAAATTCGGCAAGATCTCAAGCTGGAAGAGCATCGCCATGTTTCTATTGATGAGGCTAAGGCTTCCGGGGCAATGGCTCTCTTTGGAGAAAAGTACGGAGATGAAGTTCGTACGGTTCGTTTTGGTACATCGATTGAATTGTGTGGAGGAACCCACATTTCCTCTACGGGACGTATCGGCACATTTCGTATTGTGAGCGAAAGCGCTATTGCTGCGGGAGTGCGGCGTATCGAAGCCGTTACCGCAAAAAAATGCGAAGAATATCTTTACGCTATGGAAGATACCCTGAAAAGCGTTAAAAATATGTTGAACAATCCACCCGATGTAGCGCAGGCATTGCAGCGATTATTGGATGAAAACATCGAGATGAAAAAAACGATTCAGGAGTTCGTGAAGGAAAAAGCAGAACAGCTGAAACAAGCTGTTATTGCGGACAAGGAAATCATTAACGACATTGCTGTTTTCAAGCTTACCGGATCCGATATCTCTCCCGATGTGGTTAAAGATATTGCCTTTCAGCTGAAAGGGCAATTTCCTGAAAAAATGTTTTTTGTTGCCGGAACTTCAATGAAAAGCAAAGCCAATATTACTGTTATGCTCAGCGATGATTTGGTGAAAAAAGGTCTGCATGCCGGAAATTTAGTTCGTCAGGTTGCAAAGTTTATTGAGGGTGGGGGTGGAGGACAACCTCATTTTGCTACAGCCGGAGGTAAAAATGTCGATGGGCTGTCAGCAGCTATGCAATTGATACTGAAAAATCTGTGAAATTAATTTTAATCGTGAATAGCGGGAAACGATCGTTTTCCGCTATTTTTTTGTCCTTTTGTAGGTTTTTTTGTTTATTTTTGAAGAAAATACGTTTTACTATGGATAAACGGCGAATCACGCTCAAAGATATTGCCAAGGCGTTGAATTTATCGCCATCTACCGTTTCAAGGGCAATGAAAAATCATCCGGCAATTAGCCTGGAGACGAGGGATCTTGTGCAAAAATATGCCGAAGAACACAAATACAAGCCTAATCCAATGGCTATGCGCTTACGCATGAATCGAAATAACGTTATAGGGGTCATTGTTCCCGAAATTGTTCATTACTTTTTTTCCACGGTTCTTGCCGGAATTCAGGAAGAAGCTGAGAGACAAAACTACAATATTCTCATCTGCCATTCCAATGAAAATTACGATCGTGAAGTGAAGAGTATCGAAATGTTGCTGGATGCCGGTGTAGATGGTATTTTAGTTTCGCAATCGAAAAGTACCGTAAAATATGATCATTTTCAGGAAATTATTGATAATGGCATTCATTTAGTTTTCTTCGACCGTATTTGCACAGGGATCAATACCGATAAAGTGGTTGTGGATGATTATGTTGGAGCATTCCATGCAGTTAACTATCTCATTGAGACAGGTTGCAATCGGATTGTTTTTCTCGGTGCTAATCCCCATCTTCCGATTTCAACCAATCGCAAAATGGGTTACGAGGATGCACTGCGAAACCATCGGTTGCCGCTAGAAAATGAGTTTATAGCCGTATGTGATACGCCGGATCTCGTTCAGGAAGTTGTCCCTCGGATGTTAAGCAGACAACCTGTTCCCGATGCCTTTTTCTGCATTAATGATGAAGTTGCGGCTTATTGTCTTCAATTGATTAAATCAGCAGGGTTTCGTGTACCTGATGATATCTCGATTTGCGGATTTACCAATTCTTACATTACAGAAGTAACCTCTCCAACCTTGACCAGCGTTGACCAACATGGTTTTGAAATGGGAAAAGAATCTGCCCGTCTTTTGATTAACCGCATAAGTGGATTGGAAACCAAAAGTGGTGTGGTCAGTAGAGTTATCAAAACGGATCTAGTGGTCAGGGAATCTACACGATAATTAGAGAAAATAGATATGGGTGCAAGGTATTGTTTTATGCAATCGTTTGCATAAAAAATCCCGAGTTAAATTTTGCATTGTATGTCAATAAGATAAGAAGCATTGTAAATTTGTTCAATAACATATCTGGATATACATGGAAAAAAGACGTTTGTCCTTTTGGGAAATTTGGAATATGAGTTTCGGATTCTTGGGAATTCAATTTGGTTTTGCTTTGCAGAATGCTAATGTTAGTCGTATTTTCGAAACTTTGGGTGCAAAAGTAGAAGATATCCCTATTTTATGGATTGCCGCTCCTATTACCGGCTTGATCGTTCAACCTATCATTGGGCATTATAGCGATAAAACGTGGAACCGGTTCGGTCGGCGTCGTCCCTATTTCACTGTTGGAGCCATTTTTACCACACTGGCATTGTTCATTATGCCTAATTCGCCCGTTCTTTGGGTAGCAGCCGGTATGTTGTGGATTATGGATGCCTCCATCAATATTTCCATGGAACCTTTTCGTGCCTTTGTGGGTGATAATCTGCCAACGGAGCAACGCACAATGGGTTTTGCCATGCAGAGTTTTTTTATCGGTACGGGAGCAGTGATTGCCTCAATTTTGCCTTATGTACTTACCAACTGGTTCGGCGTTTCCAATATAGCGCCCGAGGGTGTTATTCCGAAATCCGTTAAGCTTTCGTTTTACATCGGTGGATTCTTTTTGTTGAGTGCTGTTCTTTACACTGTTTTCACTACGAAGGAATATTCCCCTGAAGAATTGGTTGCTTTTGAAAAGCATAAAGAAATAGCTACCGGGATAAAAATCGAACATAAACTGCCTGTAACTTCTTCGCAATTCATAAAAAACGGGATATCTTGGAGTGCTATTGGTTTAATCATTACGTTGCTGATTACTGCTTTCCATCTTGATGTTCAACTTTACATTATTTCCGGATTGTTGCTAATTTTCGGCCTTATTTTGCTCATTTCGGGTTTGATTGCAAAGAATAATGACAAACCTCAAGGAATGACTGTTATTATGAACGACTTGCTACACATGCCGAAGACCATGGCGCAACTGGCCATCGTTCAATTTTTTTCGTGGTTGGCTTTTTATGCGATGTGGATCTATACGACTCCTGCTATAACTCAACATGTTTATGGGGCCACGGATTCAGCTTCGGAGCTTTACAATCAGGGAGCCAATTGGGTAGGTGTTTTGTTCGGTGTATATAACGGAGTTTCGGCTGTATTCGCTTTTTTGCTGCCGTTGCTTGCGAAACAAATCGGGAGGAAAGCCACCCATGCTTTTGCCCTTACCATTGGCGGAATTTCCTTTATTTCATTTTTCTTTATTCATGATCCTTTGGTTTTGCTTATTCCGATGATCGGTATCGGATTTGCATGGGGGAGCATTCTTTCCATGCCATATGCTATTCTTACAGGTTCTCTTCCTGCAGATAAAATGGGGACGTATATGGGAATTTTCAATTTTTTTATCGTTATTCCACAGATTCTTGCAGCAAGCATTTTGGGATTCGTTACCCGTGATATTTTTGGCGGAAAAGTAATTTTTACGATGGTTCTCGCAGGATGTTCACTTATTTTGGGCGCATTGTCCGTATTTTTTGTGCAGGATAAAGACGATGTTTTCCGCTTAAAAAAAGGGAAGGCCAAGAGTTATTAATGCAAAAAAACCTGCACTTATAGGAGGGCAGGTTTTTGTTTGCTATCTATATTGCTCGATGGTATTCTATTGAGGATTAGCTTCACTCTCCGGCACGATTAGTATTCGTCTTCGTTGAAAAAGAAATCTTCTTTGCTCGGATAATCCGGCCATATGTCTTCGATAGACTCGAAGATTTCTGTATCTTCTTCAATTTCCTGCAAATTTTCGATAACTTCCAACGGAGCACCAGAGCGTTGGGCATAATCAATTAACTCATCTTTAGTGGCAGGCCATGGAGCATCTTCCAGTTTTGAAGCTAATTCTAATGTCCAGTACATATGCTATTAATTTTTTTAATAAACAGTCGTTTTTTATAATAGGCGCAAATATAATAAAATTACCCATAGATTATTGTTCCCAATACATTTCTTTACCCGATTTATGATTTTCTGTTCGGGCAAGGACAAAAAAATAGTCGGAGAGACGATTTATAAAACTCAGAATATATTGATCTACGGTATATTTCTCTTTCAGTCGGTAGATTTCTCTTTCGGCACGACGGCATACCGTTCGACAGATATGTGCTCTTGCGGCTGCCTCGTTTCCTCCCGGAAGAACAAATCGTCGGAGTTTGGGTAGCAAGGCGTCCAATTGATCAATCTCTTTCTCTATGGTGGAAATATCATCGGCGGTAATTCCACATTTCCTTTCGACGGGTGGATTTTCTATGTCCGTTGCCAGATAAGAGCTTACATTAAAAAGCTTGTGTTGGATTAACGACAGGAAATCCTTAGTTTCCTTTTCTTCTATTTCACACATTAACCATCCGATGAAACTGTTGAGCTCGTCAATCGTTCCATATGATTCAATCCGGATGTGTGTTTTTGGGACGCGGTTGCCGCCTACAAGCGACGTTTTTCCGTCATCTCCGGTTTTTGTGTACAACATACTCTTCCCCATTATTCTCGAATGATAAGATTATGATCAGATCAAATAGTTTAATTTCTGATATTCGGAATTTAATATAACGATACCAAAATGTTTCTTGTCAAAAGAGAGTCTTGTTCTCTCATCAATTTTGATTTTTCTCCAAATTGCCTTTGTCGCTTTGTTTTTATCGATGTTCATTATCAGCCAAAATGTCTGATTATGGCTGTGTTCAATAAGCAATTTCACCAGATCGACACTTTTCTGCACTTTGTAATCCAAATTGCAGAAAATAGCGTCAAAAGTACAGTTCGGTATTGCATTTTTTATCTCGGTTTGATTTTTTTTATGATATTGCAATTTTTGTGCCACCGCAATTTTGTCGAAATCGGTCTCAATGCTGACGCAAGTGATTTTATTGGAAGGAGCAATGAGAAAAAGTGTATTAATTCCTTTTCCGGAACCTATTTCTAAAATATTCTTAGGATGAAAAAAGTTTACCAATCGAAACGAGAGATAATGAATTTCAGAAATCTCTTTTGGTCCGATGTTGTTTTTCGTAAGGTGATTGTGGATATCGAAATAGGCATTGTAGGGCAGTTTTTCATTGATAACTTTGGTAATGAAGGAAAAAGCAAAAGGAGAGTGCACTCCGAAGCCTTTTGCCGTTCGTTTTCGTTTTAAAAAAGCGAGCATTGTGATAAATTTTCTTACTTTTTACGGATTAAAGTCACTGCATATGCTGCTATGCCTTCTTCTCTTCCTACGAATCCCATTTTTTCAGATGTTGTGGCTTTAATGGAGATATTATCTACATCGGTTTCAAGAATTGCAGCGAGAGTTTGTTGCATTTGTGGGATATATGGATTCAGTTTAGGTTGTTCGGCACATACTGTTACATCAATATTACCGAGCTGATAACCTTTTTCTTGAATAAGACGATAGGTTTCTTTCAACAGGATTTTGCTGTCGATATCTTCATATTCCCCGGATGAGTCAGGAAAGTGAAATCCGATATCGCGCTGGTTGGCTGCTCCAAGTAGAGCATCGCAAATGGCATGGATGAGGACATCGGCATCGGAATGTCCCGCTAATCCCCTTTCGTGTTCAATTTTTATTCCCCCTAGCCACAGTTCTCTGCCTTTTTGCAGACGGTGCATGTCGTATCCAAAACCGATTCGTAGATCCATTGTATTTAACGTAATAAGTTTTTTGATTTTACCGGTGTTTCAGTAAATGATGCAAAATCAATTTATTTGTTTCGTTGTAAATTGATTGTAAGTAATGGTTTATTTAATCCTGAAATTGAGTAATTTTTCGTTCCCGATATACCCCTCGAGGTGATCATTTATGGCAACAGGTCCTATTCCGGCAGGCGTACCCGTAAAGATGAGATCGCCTATCTTTAATGTAAAGAACTTGCTGATATATGAAATAATTTTGTCCACAGAAAAGATCATGCCGTCGGTATTCCCTTGTTGAACCGTCTTTCCGTTGATATTGAGGTGGAAATTGATGTTTTGCATATCGGGAAATTTCTCCTTTGGGACAAAATTGCCGACAGGAGCAGAGCCATCGAAACTTTTAGATATTTCCCAAGGCAAGCCCAATTGTTTTTGGCGTCGCTGAAGATCGCGTGCTGTGAAATCGATGCCTACTGTAAGTTCTTCATAATATCGATATGCAAATTGTTCTGCAATATTTTTCCCTAGTCGGTTGATTTTTATTACGATTTCGGTTTCATAATGAATCTCGTTTGAAAAATCGGGAAGAAAAAATGGCTTCCCGTCTTTTAATAAAGCTGTATCGGGTTTCATGAAGATAACCGGTTCGTCACTTTCGAAAATGGATTTCATTTCCTCATTATGAGAGGCGTAATTGAGTCCGATAGCAAAAATCTTCATGTTATTTAATTTTATTCCGGCAACTGTTTTAAACGATTGAACATAACTGCCAAATGAGCATATATCGATGTGTTTTGCAACACAATGCCCTCAGGTACACGAATGCGAAATGGAGTAAAATTCCATATTCCGCGAATGCCTCCTTCTATTAAAAAATCGGCTGTTTGTTGTGCAATATCTGCCGGTACTGTCAATACGCCGATTTCTGCCTTTATGGTTTTTGTATTTCTCTCCACAAATTCATTGGCATGATAAACCGGGATATGATTGATCATAGTGTTTACGACTGCATCTTTAACATCGAAACCGGCTAAGATTTTCAATCCATATTGTTCCAATCCCGAATCGGCCAGTAAGGCTGCACCTAGGCTCCCTACTCCAAATAAAACGGCTTTATGAACGTATCTGAATCCGAGAAATTCTTCCAAAACATTGATAAGTTGGTCAATCTCATATCCTACACGTGTTTTGCCGGATATATTCACATAGGAAAGGTCTTTAGCTATTTGGGTAGGAGACACATTGATTTTTTTTGCTATTTGTGTTGAAGATACGTACGATTCCCCCTGTTTTTTTAAGAGCTTTACATACGCAAGATACCATGGGAGTCTGCGTAGTGCAGGTTCCGGAATATTTCGGTGAAATGGAGTAGGATCAACCATAAGATGATTGTTAAACTTGTGCAAAGATATGTTTTTTTGTGGATTTTAGGTAAAAAACGAGCACAATTTGCGATGAATAGGATGTTCTTTTTAAATTGCTTATCTTTGCGATGAATAATAAGTTTTATGATTGGTTTTCAGAAAGAAATTCATCCGTTTGAACCATTTTTGCCGGAAAAAGCAAAGGCATTGATGCTGGGGAGTTTTCCTCCACCAAAGGCAAAATGGAAAATGGATTTTTATTACCCAAACTTTCAAAACGATATGTGGCGAATATTCGGGTTGGCATTTTCCGACGATAAAGATCATTTTCTCACAAATGATAAAACATCATTCGATAAGCAACGTATCACTGTTTTTCTTAATGAAAAGGGAATTGCTCTTTATGATGTAGCTTTTGAGATTGTTCGGTTGAGAGACAATGCTTCTGATAATTTTTTGGAGATTGTTCAGCCGATTGATCTTTATGCAGTGTTGGCAAGGATTCCTTTGTGTCGAACGTTGGTAACAACCGGTGAGAAAGCGACTAACACGTTATGGTCGCTTTTGCCGGTTAAAATTGAAAAACCTTCTATTGGGTGTTACGAAAAAATTGAACTCGATGGAAAGATTTATCGGTTCTACCGTATGCCTTCCTCTTCAAGGGCTTATCCAAAGCCTTTATCGGAGAAAACTGAAATCTACAAACATTTTTTCGCCGAAATAGGCTTGTGCTAAGGCTCTTCATCAATGAATCCTTCTAGCTCTTCATTTACAACAGGGTATAATTTTATTATTTTGCTTCCTTTGATATATCGGGGTAATTTGTTAGAAACAATTTCCTTATAATAAGGAGAGTTATTGTGCTTTTTTTGAGCTTGTGTATTTTCATAGTTTTCATACAGAAAAATTTTGTTGGGTTGTTCATCGCTTAATAAAATATCATAGGCAATGCAACCTTCCTCATTTTCCAGCGTTCTAATCTGCATTTCTTTCAGTAAAGCGAGTGCTGTTTCCATATTTTTTTGATCCAATTCGAACTCCACAAAAAGGACCACACCTTTTTCGTCATTCAGCGTGACTTGTGCAAGCGAAGGAGAGACGTTAATTAATGCAATAGCAAGGGCAACTAAAGCAATTTTAAAAATCTGTTGTTTCATAAAACCTGAATATAAAGTTAATTAATTGGATATCTAATACCGGAATAATCGTTAAGGACAACACGCATAGCGCCGATTTTTAAGTTTATTTCGATAATGAGCGGCATTCGGTTAAGATCGTTTGTCAAAGAAACCTTCATTGCTTCTTCCTGATCGGCAAAAGCTTTGTCAAGAATCATTAGCGACAATTGGATAGCATCATACGTTTTTCCGTCATTTGCTTTGACCGATGTTATACCCTGATAGCGGATATACATGTTTACAATTTTTCTACCCGAAATAAATTGGATATGTGTATTTTCACCCGGCTTCATGTCGGAATAATCGAGATTTCGGGCATAGTTCAGAACCGACACATAATCGTAGGTACAATTTTCGGTTGTCACGGTTTCATCAAACGCTTGTTTGCCTTTTTTATACCGTATAACCCGAATAGCTATCTTCCCATTTTCGTATGAATAGGATTGTCGTTCGATACGGTAGTCGCCACCTTCATGAGTTTCTTTCGTAAAAAGAAGAGGTACCAACTTCATGTCCATGTACCCGGTAAGCGTATCGTGAATGGAATACATGTTATCGGCAAAACCTGAAGTATTTGCTCTTAACTGTGTTTTGTAAACGCTTTTGCCATTTAGGTTAGTTGTTGTTGTGTTTAGAGTGCCGGTGCCGGCTTTTGCGTTGATGACGCCCAGTTTGTAGTATAAATCATAGATAATTTTTTCTCCGCTTTGAAAAGCAGTATTGTCTATTTCACATTGTGCGAATATATATTGTACAAAAAGGACGGACATCAAAACAGGTAAAATGAATATTAATTTTCGATTCATTATTTTGTCTTATTGATTGTTTTTAAAACAGATTTTATCTCCCTCCTCAAGGATTTTGAAGAAAAGGATTTGTGCTTCTGCTCGATGAAGTATTTGTGCGTTGCTCTTCATTCGGATTCCTTCTTTTCTTAACTTCCGGTTTATTTTTCGTTATTTCCAACGGTTTTTGTCGGGTTACAGGCACTTCGTTCACGTCCCACGATTCTTCATGGTCAGTAAAAGCTCTGATTTCATATTGCCGGGGATAGTAATAAACTTCTTCCGGTTGGCGTTTTTGCTCATAATTTCCGGTTGTCCATACTCCGTCTTTGTTTTCATCAATATATAGTCGGGCATAATAAGTGCCGGGATGTAGATCCTGAAATTTGGCTTCATTGTTTTTGACCATTATTTTCCTGACAGGTTTATCGGATTTATCCAAAAGTTCGACATGCACGGTTTTGTTTTCCGGCAATCCAACCATTTCGATCAACAAATTGCCGTATTGTTCGAGCGATTTCACTGTAAAGGTCTGTTCTATTTTGTTGTTCCATAAATCGTAATAACTCTTGAAAGCTGCGGAATCTACTACAAATCGGTATTTCCCGCCCGGTTCCCATCGAGGACGAAGCTCATATTTCCTGATGTTGAGGGAGTCTTTTATTAATCGGTAATTGACCAGAGTAAAAGTGGAGTCTTTTTCGATGAACAGTTTAACATGAGTGGAATCGAATGCAATGACGGGTTGCTCGAATTCGAGTCGTATAGGTTGGTAAATTTCGTGATTGCTCTGAATATTGTGCTGTAGCCCCAAAAAACGTAAGGATTCCTCTTCCTTTTCCTTTGATGAAGATGTTTTTTTAACTTTAGGTTGCTTGTAAGTGAAGCGAAGTGTATCTGTATAGATAGAATTGCGATTGGTAGAGTCAGTCCGTACATAGTTGATCTCCATGTGGATAGAATCGGTTTTATAGATTAGTGAGTCAGTTATCCATAGCGTAATTGTATCGTTATGCCGAGTAGATTCCTTGACAAACCAGTTATTGTTTTCTATCGGTGGATTAAGCAGCCTAAAAGACGGGAATGTGGTTGGTGCCGCAAAATACAGCATCAGTTTATAAGGTTCCGGGCGTTCATGTTTTTGTAAATATTGACGTTGAAAATCACTTAAGAATGAGCGGAGTAAAATATTATCCGGCAAAAATCGGGTATAATGAATGGTTTTTATTGTATCGATTTTTGTGCTGTCAACTTTGTTGAAAATAGTGTCTTGGCGTATGTCAGGTTTAGTTGTTGGAATGATGAGAGAATCTGAAAAAGCAATTGCTTCCTGTGGATTATCGTATTTATAATCGCGATTAAGATCGTTCAGAGCATAGATTTTATATTTTCCCGGTGCCATTCCTTTTATTGTAAAATCACCTTTTGAGTCTGTTCTGGAAATGCGTTCGAAGGGTATTTTTGTAAAGGCGCTATCATGAAGGTTGGAGTGAATGCCGACATAGATTCCTTTTACAGGTTCCAGATCGTTTGCTGAGAGCACTTTCCCCGAAACAGCCAGCGTATCGAGTCTGTCTCCGGTGGAAAAAGAGAGCGAAAAATTTTCCAATGGATTCCCTTCGTTATTATCGACAATCGCATCGGTAAAATCGATTGTATAGGTAGTATTGGGATGCAATTCGTCTTCCAATTCCACAATGGCTTTTTTGCCGATGGATTTGATGACGGGAAAACTTTTTTGAGGGGGAGTAATGATCACTTTTTCCATCGGTTTTTCGATTTTGATGTTTTCATCAAATTCAATCACAATGGTTTTGGTTGTTACATTCAAGCTGTTGAAAGCCGGAGAGGCTTTTTTTATTACTGGAGGCACAATATCATATTCACCCCCACTCGGTGAAGCAATGTTTGCACAAGAATGCAGAATGATGAGCATTAAAGTCATCAAAAAGGAAGCGCAGAGGAATAATAAAAGCTTATGTTGCATTTTTATCGGTTTCTGAAAATAATCATTAATAGCCACAAAAATACAATGTTTATGAGAGTTTTAAGAACCAGGAATCTGAAAAATAGTAAAAAACATTTTTATTGAGATAGAATGGCATGTCCGATTCGACAAAACAGGCATTTCCGTTGATCGCAATATTCCTTGCGTAATTGGATAAGTGCCTGGGTATCAAAAGCATTTTCAGGGATTATCCCTGCCGATTCAAAATCTTGTATAATTTTGTTTTTCTCCGGTTTCACCGATTCCAAAATTTGGATCGCACGATCACAATATTTTTCGATATTGTTCCTTTTTCCATAAGCAAAAAGCAATGGTACAACCGTGTTGATGAGAATAATATCCAAAGAATTATTACCAAGGTGTTTTGGAATTTTTTGCGATTCTTTTCCGAAAGTATAGTGCGTTTGCCAATATTCCGAAGCATTTACGCGAAAGAGTATGCGCATTTGCTCGTAATCGTCTGTCTCGAGAATGGCTGAAAATACTCTGCCGGCGTGTTGTACTACCGCAGCCAACTCCGCAATGCGTAGTTGTGGGAATCCCCGAGGTCGGGTACGCAATGATTTGAATAATACATTGTCGAGACTTTTCAGCGAAAACTTTTTTCTCAAAAAATCATATTCTTTTCGTAGCAAAATATAATAGTCGTCGGTAATGGTTTCTTCTTTCAGCATACCAGCCTGGCCAAAAAACAATGCTTCCACCTGAAATAAGTTGTCGGCATGTTTGAGAATATAATTATAGGGAAGACTTAGCGCCAGTCGTTCAAATTCGTCGGAATTCAGTCCGAAACCGAAATTTCGAGTCAATAGTACATAAAACGTTTCATCCCACGAGTTATTAAATCGTTCCAAATGTCGGAAGATGTCGTTTGTTTTTCGTTCCAGTCGCTCCACGGTCAATGCATCTAGCCACGAGCGCATCTGTTTATTCGAAATTTCGTGTAACGAGTGATGGCACGGAACATTTACATTGCTGAAAAGCAAAAAATCGGCATTATCTCTTATTTTTTGCGAAACTGAAATGCGGAGCTGCGAAATTTTTTGTCCCTTTTCGTTATAAATTTCTTCGTTAACGTTTTCTACTACATGAAGGATAACAGAATTGTAAGCTTTGTCGGTGTGATGCCTGTGTTTTGTCCATTCGTTTGAGGCGCGGTGAATTTCAACATTTCCTGCCCACAATTTGTTGCCGATTTTGATCTTTGCATTAAAAAAATCCGGACCGGCATCGCTGTTGGAGATTCCAGGATCAATCACCTCTACAAGTACACCTTCTGTGGTGCGCAAATTTTCGTGTGGATACAGTCTGTATTTCCAGATATAATGTAATAATTCTTCTTTATCTATCATCGATGCCGGCTTTTATGTGCTCAAATTTAAAATTATTTTATGGTATTTCAAAAATACAAGGATATTTTACCTGATAAGTATAAGGCTATTTCGGGTTTTTTTCATAGTTTTGTCGGGGAAATAGAAAAACAATCTCAATATAAAATTTTAAAGTATGAAGAAAGTTGTTTTACTTCGTCATGGCGAAAGTGTGTGGAACAAAGAAAACCGTTTTACGGGCTGGACTGATGTCGATCTTTCGGAGAAAGGGATTCAGGAAGCTCATGATGCAGGGAGACTGCTAAGAGATGAAGGTTATTTTTTCGAAAAAGCGTATACTTCGTATTTGAAAAGAGCCATTAAAACATTGAATATCGTTTTGGATGAAATGGATTTGGATTGGATACCGGTAGATAAAACATGGCGTTTGAACGAGAAACATTATGGAGTACTTCAAGGGTTGAATAAAGCGGAAATGGCTGCGAAATATGGAGAAGAACAAGTGCATATCTGGCGCAGGAGCTATGATGTACCACCTCCACCGTTAGCTAAAGATGATCCGCGTTCTCCTTTCATGGATCGTAGATACAAAGGAGTTGACGAAAAAGATTTACCCCTTACTGAAGCGTTGAAAGATACGGTAAATCGTATTCTTCCTTATTGGAATGATGTTATTTTGCCTAGCCTTCGAGAGCACAATGAGATCATTGTGGCCGCTCACGGGAATAGTTTGCGCGGCATCGTTAAACACCTGAAAAATATTTCTGATGAAGATATTCCGCAATTGAATTTGCCGACAGGAATACCCTATGTTTTTGAATTTGACGATGACCTGAACGTAGTAAAAGATTATTTCTTGGGCGACCCCGAAGTCATCAAAAAGCTGATGGAAGCAGTAGCCAATCAAGGGAAAGCAAAATAAAGCTATCGTAAATATTTTATTTTCTCATGTCGATCTTTTTATGGACCGACATGATTTTTTGTTGCAGGCCACATTTCGTTTTTTATCTCTGCTACGGTTAATTTTTTGGGATCTATTTTCATGTATTTAATCCGTTGCCTTCTCCAGGTATACACCACATGAACAAAACCGTTCTTACCTTGGATAACAGAAGGATAGGAATATTGGCTTATAGGAGAATCTTCCAGAATTAACGAAGCATACCAAGTTTTCCCGTCTTTCGAGAGCGAGACATTCAAAGGTGTACGTGCACCCTTGGCCATTCCTTCAGGAGGTTTAACGTGGTTATAAACCAGCAATTGTTTTCCATCCGTTAAGGTAACGGCATCTATTCCTGAATTGTTGCTTGGCATGGCGGCAAGTGTCATTTCGCTCCAAGTTTCGCCCTTGTCCATCGACCATGATTCGCTCAAGGCGCGATTTTTAGTTCGGCAAAGTATCTGCAATGAACCGTTTTTATAGGACAATATCGTAGGTTGAATGGCTTGAATGTTTTTAACATCGTTTATGGGACCGATTCTTCGCCAAGACCTGCCGTTATCTTCCGTGATTTCGAAATGAACCCTCCATCCGGGGCTTCCCTCCAGACTCGATGGGCAAATCAGTTTCTTACCGATCATGACCGGTTTGTTTTTGGAAGGACCGATAAAGCCATTCGGCAGATTTTCGGGCTTCGTCCATGTCAAGCCATTATCATACGAGCGGATAAGATGACCAGTCCAGTCGCTGACGGAATTTCCAACCTTGTAAAAGAGCAACAGTTCGCCGTCGGGAATCTGGTAAAGTACCGGGTTCCAGCAGGCTTTTCTTAAGGTATCGTTGATAACGCCATTGGCTACTTCTTGCGGAGCTGTCCATCCCTTATCGGTTTTTCTGCATATCCAAATTACACAATCGGGGTTACGTTCTTTCGTGCCTCCGAAAAAAGCGGCAACCAATCCTTTTGGCGTCTCCGCAATGGTTGCGGCATGGCATTCAGGGAACGGGGCCTTTTCATACAGAAATTCCTCTTCCACGATCCCTTCTTTCCATTCCCCTTTTCCCACGTTGAGATCGACCGAGAATGTATACTCTCCCGATCCGATTTCCCACATGTTTGGATTTTTTACATCCGGTTGTCTGATCCCTTCGACCTGCTCGATGGGTTTACCTCCTTCATTTATTCGTGAGCTGTTGTTAGGAAAGTGCACAACGGCCCGACTGTTCGGAGGTACGGAAATGTGCCATTCCAAATGGCTGAAATTCTTTTTCCATTGGCTTGTTACATCTCCATAAGGGGCCTTATATGAAGCTTTTACATAACTCAATTCTTGAATATCGAAATTGGGGTTCATAATGATTTTTTTAAATCCCACCTGTTCGGTGTCCGATTTGATGCCTGCAAGATATTGGTAGCAGAAAGGGATGAAATCGCCAAGAAGCATCACATGATTATGCGAATTCATTTCGGGATTTGCCGTATCACCGTTCCATAATTCCCAGATAGTGGTTGCTCCTTTTTTTGCCATATATCCCCATCCGGGATAGGTATCGGTCGATGCCAGCAGAAAGGCCAGATCTGCCCGTCCCATTTTGGACAATTCCCTTAAGATCCACTGTGAGCCAATCACACCGGTGCAGATATGACCATTGTGATCTTTAATGATTTTGTCGACGATTTGTTTTTCAATGGTGGACACATAATTTTCCGGAACCATACCGAAGGCTAAAGGAAGGAGGTTTGATGTTACCGAATTGTTCCCGTAAAATAGACTATCCTGATTGAAAAATTTTTGGTTGAAACTTGATTTGATTTTTTCCGCCAATGATGCAAAATACTGCGCATCTTTGTTTTTCTCTTGCAGTAGCGCGAATTTTTCCATAAGACCGAGTATTTTATAATAGTACGCCGTAGCGAGAAGCTTACCGTCGGTTTGTCGTTTGGGATCGCGTGAATGGATGAGTTCGGGCGATTCGGGAGGAACGCACCAGTCTCCGTATTTATCGCATGTGATAATGTGATCTTCAGTCATGTATTCTTCTTTGATGTGTTTGAGCCATTTTATCATGGCACGGTAATTTCTTTTTACCGGGAGGAGGTCGCCGAACTGAGTGTATATCATGTCTCCGGCAAATACAAATGCGGCAGGCCATGTGACATTATCGGTATAGTAATTCCAAAATGGGGGAGCCACGTCGGGGATACAGCCGTCTTCACGTTGAGCCTCACGGATGTCGTTCATCCACTTGCTGTAAAGATGAACATTTTCAAAGATAAAACTTTCACCAGATGAACCCATCGTTCGGTCTCCTAACCAGGGCTGACGTTCATTCCTTTGCGGACAATCTATAGGCATTCCTTTATAATTACCGCGAATACCCCAATATGCATTTTTCAAAATTTGGTTAATCATCGGTTGGGAACATTCAAAGGAACCGATCGTTTTCATATTATCATTCACAACCTCACCGATAAAGTTTTCTTTCGATATTTTACCCGGGTAACCCGTAACTTCCACATAGCGAAAGCCATGATATACGAAGCGGGGAGCCCATTCTTCTTCCCCCTTTCCTTTCAAAATATAAATATCGGTTGCTATGGCGTCGCGCAGATTTCGGGTGTCGAGTTCACCGTTGGGCAGCAACGTTTCGGCAAAACGAAGTTTTACCGAATCTCCTTTTTCCCCTTTTACTTTCATCCGTATCCAACCCACCATGTTTTGTCCCATGTCAAGGATGTATTTGTCGGCAGAAAGTTTGGTCAGCGATATCGGGGTTATTTTCTCCACAACTCTTATCGGGGGCATCATCTGAGCGCGGAGTGTCCCTGTGGGAATAGATACTCGTTGTGCATTTTCCCATGCGCTGTCATCATAAACGATTTCATTCCATCCCGGAAGTTCTTTTCGAGCATCGTACTCTTCTCCGTCGTATTCGTTATTGCTTCTGATAGGTCCGTCGGCTGTAAATTTCCATGAAGTATCGCTTCCGATGACCGCTTTTGTACCGTCCCGGTAATCGATAATTAATGTCAGCCGCATTTTCGGATAACCGAAAGTATTTATTTTATAAGGCTTATAGGCTTGACGCATAGCATAGAAACGGCCGTTGCCCAATGTAACCCCTATGGCATTTTTTTTGTTTTGAATATGGGAGGTTATGTCGAAACTGTTATACAAAATGGTTTTTCTGTAGTCTGTCGGCGCCGGGGATAATACGTTATTGCTTATTTTTTTACCGTTGATGTAAAGCTCATACAAACCCAATCCTGCGATATGCACCATTGCCTGTTTGACTTGTTTCTCAATGGTAAATTCTTTTCGCAGGTAACGAGCAGACAAACGAGAAAATTGTGTTTCGGAATCCCATGGATAGGCTTTGTCCATACCGATCCATTGCCCCTTCCATTCGTTTTCCGAAAGCAACCCCATGCTCCATAGTGCAGGGTCGCTCCAGCTTGTTTCGCCTTTGTTTGTCGTAACTTTTACTTTCCAGTAGTAATAGGTATTGCTTTTCAGTGGTTTTCCGGCATATTCGATCCATTGTGACTGATCGGAATCCATTCTGCCCGAATCCCATATATCTCCCAGGTTCTTTTCAAGTTGTTCTTTTGTAGAAGCCACCAGGATGTGATATGAGAGTTGCTGTACGTTTCTTTCCTGAGAAGCGAATATCCGCCAGCTGAATCTGGGTTTGCTGCTATCGATCCCAAGCGGATTTTCCAGCATTTCGCATCGCAAATCGCCGATGGTTATGGTGGCATGAAGCAGTATTGGCACAAAGAAAAGAAGTGCCAAAATCGGGATTCTTATTTTTGATTGTTTTGACATTGAAATTTTCCTGTTTTATTTGTTCTATTCTTCTTGGGCATCGGGTAAATTAACCCACTCCGGTTTAATATAATCTTTTGTTGTGTCAATGGCTATCAATACTTTATCGTTTCCGCATCGGTAGCCGGTTTCATCTATGAAGTGCGTGATTTTGTTTTCGAATTCTCCCAAATATTTTAACGAGCCATTTACGGGACTGTACCACCAGACGTTCTTTTTTTGTCCCGATATTTTGGTAAGATCGATATCCATTGGTCTCCCCATGTAGTTATAAACCAGCAGATAGTCATTCCCTCGTGTGGCTATCAGGTGTTCATAGCGCACACCATTGTCACCTGCTATGACAGACGGGTCGGGAATTCTTTCAAAAAATGGGAATGTCAAGATCAGATTTTTCAGATATCTCATTTGATTCATGCCTGGATCGTTCAGTGCCTTGTACCATGGTTTTTTTGCGCCATAAGCTCCACCGATCCCGTCTTTTTTCATTTGCATGATAGAATTATTTCCATAAGTGTGTCCGAAAGCGCCGGCAAAAACCGACCAGTAAGCATAACGGCGGACATCGTGGTCTTTCCATAACACTTCATTAGGATCATGGAGCCCTTGCGGGATGTTTTCGTAAGAGGGTTCGCCATCGATGACCGGTTTTGTCGGTTCCATAGCAAGGCTTTTCTCTACATACCGCCAATTGTCTTCTTCGGTATAATCTTCGATAGGATAGTTTATATCGTTCATGCGCTGACCATATCTTCTGTGCCCCGACTGAAACATGTTGAAATCCAGCCAGGGAGCCTTGTTAAACCATGTGGAGGACATGGTTCTTCCGCGGGGATGAAAAGTCATGAGATGGTTGTTGTCGATAGACTTGATGGTTGTAGCCAGGGTATTCCAAATCTCGGGTTTTATGTCTCCCGGGATATCTCCTCCCATAATCCAAACAATATTGGGTTGTTCTTTATATCTGTTTCCTAAAAACTCTCCATATTTTTTTGCATCTTCTACGGTCATTTTCCCTTGTTTCACAGGACTTCCCCAAACACATACCATGCCGATATATATGCCTTTTCGTTCGGCCGTTTTAAGAATATAATCCATGTGATCCCAATAGCCGTAATCTCCTTTTTTGTCAATTTCGTTGAAATTGAAACCGTCGGTCAGTGCCCATTTTCCATAGGTGTTGATGGCCGGGATCGTGTTCATGACCATAACTTGAACCACGTTAAACCCTTTTTTCCTGCATTGTTCGAGGTAATGTTCCGCTTCATCCCTGTTTAATCGAACAGGAAGATACCAGCCGGTTTCACCCAGCCAGAAGAAGGGTGTACCGTTTTCGTGTCTCAAGTACCGCTTCCCTTCGTCAACCACCAGTTTTCCGTTATTCCAAGGGATATAGGGTTTATTTTCGTCTTCTTGTGCTGAAATTTGTGGGATAATAAACAATAAAGGGAGTATCATCCTTAAAAATGCTGATTTTTTCATTGCAGGAATTATTTATTCGTTTTTTCAAATTTTTCGTATTCGATAGCGGCCAAGATAAAGGCACCGACCGATTTTGGATCATTTTCTATCACCGGTTCACTAATATAATATTCGAAACTTCCGTCACGATAAACCTTTTCGCCACCTAAACCGGCTACTGCGCAGCAATTTGTGATGGTGTATGTGCCGTTTTCCTCTTCTTTTATGAAATTTTCAATGATACCGTCGAAGCCATCCAAGGCAACTTGCCGATAACGTTGATCGATGTAGTTGTTGTTTAACGATTTGAAAAGAAAATACACAAAAAACGCAGAGCCTGAAGATTCCAAGTAATTGCCTTCGCGGTTTCCCTGATCCGTTACCTGATACCAAACTTTCGATTGAGGGTCTCGATAGTTGGCAATGCCTTTCGCAAGGGTGTTGACAATGGTAAGAAGACTGTCTCGGCCTTCCATGTCAGGGGGAAGAAAATCGAGCACGTCAACAACACCGGCGGCATACCATCCGATGCTACGCGACCAAAAATTGGGTGATGTTCCGGTTTTCTCATTTGCCCATAACTGTCGTTTGGATTCGTCCCAGCCGTGATAGAAGAGGCCGGTTTCTTCATCGTAGGTGTGTCGTGCAATGATTTTGATTTGGTTTACGGCATCGGTCAAAAGTTCAGGCTCATTAAAAGTTATACCATATTGTGCCATAAAAGGTGAGGCCATGTAAATGCCATCGAGCCACATTTGGTGAGGATAGATCAATTTATGCCAAAACCCTCCTTCCGATGTGCGTGGTTGTCTTCTCAACTGTTCGCGGAGTGTATCCATGGCAATTTTGTAGCGATGATCGTGTGTCTGTTCATAAAGGTCGAATAGGATTTTTCCGGCATTGATATTATCCAGATTGTATGCCTTCATGGAATAAGTCTTGATCTGCCCTTTGTCGTCAATCAACGTATCGGCATAAGCTTTGGCATAATGGTTGTATTTTTCGTCACCCGTATGTTTCCACAATTCGATCATCGATTTTCCAATCAGTCCGAACGTATAGCCCCATCGGGGAGTTTTCGCATTTTCCGTCATCCATAATTCAGGATAGTGTTTCATTTGGGAATCGGCCATTTTTACAGACCACGTCACGTTCGTTTGTTTTTTCCCTTTGCATGCCATGAATAGTGGCGACAGTAAGCATAAAATGCATATTTTCAATATTGGATGAATTTTCATAACTTTTTCCTTTCTATTTTTTATAGAGAAGGTATTCTTCTCCGGGTTTGGTGTTTAAATCGTATACATAGGTTTTCTTTATTTCAGGAGAAGGAATGGGATCTTTGGTATGGATCAGCGGTTCGGGAACAACAGGTACTTCGTATAATTTATTCGGATTGTTTCCTTTGGCTTTTTTCAATCCATTCCCCTTCAATTCAGTAAGCGAACGCAAACGGCAATTTCCTCCCTTTTCGGAAATAATTTTCACTTTACTTACTTTTCCTTTTTCCCACTCGATATCCAATAAAAATCCGCCCCGTGCGCGTAATCCGCTGATGTGACCCTCTTTCCAGAGAGACGGTAGGGCGGGGAGAAGATAAATAAATCCGTCGTAGCTTTGCATCAGCATTTCGGCAATGCCGGCTGTACAACCGAAGTTGCCATCGATCTGGAAAGGTGGATGTGCATCGAAAAGATTGGGATAAGTTCCGCCACTACCATTATTGTCTCTGACCAAACGTAATTGATCGGTTATCAATTTATACGCATGATTGCCATCAAGCAGTCGGGCCCACAGACAAACTTTCCAGCCCATTGACCAACCGGTGGATTCGTCGCCCCGAGCAATCAATGAGGTTTTGGCTGCCGAGAACAGTTCCGGCGTACGATAGGGCGATATCTGGTTACTTGGGAATAAGCCGTATAAATGCGATACATGACGATGATGATCGTTAGGGTCATCCCAATCGTGCATCCATTCCTGCAATTGTCCCCAGCGTCCAATCTGCATGGGAGCCATTTTCGTCAACCTTTTTTTCAGATGTTCGGCATAAGCTTCATCCGTTTTCAGGATATCGGAAGAAATGATCACCGCGTTCCATAAATCAAAGATCAGCTGGTTATCCATTGTGCATCCTGCAGCAATCGTTGCTTTTCGATTACTACCGGCATGCACATTTTCGGGCGAATTTGAAGGGCAAACCACTAACCAGTTGTGCTCAGGTTCGTAAACCATGGTTTGATCGAAAAATAAGGCAGCATCTTTAATGATGGGATAAATTTGATGTAAGAAATCTAAGTTCCCTGTATAAAGGTAATGTTCCCAAAGATGTCGGCATAACCATGCACCTCCCGATGGCCACATGCCTGATGCCGCTTTATCGACCGGTCCGGTTATGCGCCAAATATCGGTATTGTGATGAAGAACCCATCCATCCGATCCATACATGATTTTTGCCGTTTCTTTTCCGCTTTCAGAAACTTCCTTAATCAGTCGGAACAATGGTTCGTTTAATTCTTGCAAACAGGTAACTTCGGATGGCCAATAATTCATTTCGAGGTTGATATTGCAGGTATATTTGCTATCCCATGGCGGAAGAAGTTTATCGTTCCATATCCCTTGAAGTGTAGCAGGTTCTCCTCCGGGTTGTGAACACGAGATGAGTAAATATCTGCCAAATTGAAAGTAAGTGGCCACCAAATGGGCATCATTGGTTTCTTTAAAGCGAAGGACACGGATATCGGTCGGTACATCCGGATACTGATCATTACCCAGAAAGAAGGCGACACGTTCGAAATATTTTCGATAAAAGGCGATATGATCTTTTTTAGCTGCATTGTAATTTAGTGCTTTGGCTTTTGCGAGTGTATCGGCCGCACGTTCCACTTCATCACCGCTGATGTCTTTGTAATTTAAGACATTAGTGGCAATAGAGACATAAAGGATAGTTTCATCGGCATCTTTTACAGACAGGACACCATCTTTATAAAAAACATTGCCATTTATAATTTTAGCGGAAACCCTGCCATGAAAATTGACCTTCCCCTTGAGTCCTTCGTGTGAAGATGAAACGCCCGACAAAGAAATATAATCGTTTCCTGTTGCGATCTTCACATCGGGGTGAGGGGAGGTTAACTGGGCATTGAAGGTAATAGAGCGGTTTTTATCAGCCGTTAGCCGAATGATGATCACCTGGTCGGTAAACGATGAAAAAATTTCTCTTGTGTAATTGGTATCGTTGACTTTATAGCGGATAGAGACCTTTGCCGAATCCAAATCCAGTTCTCGATAATAATTGGTGTAAGCCCCGTGTCCGGGAAAAGATAGGCGCAGGTCGCCGAAGGGTTGAAACGGCATACCCGAATTGGTTTTCGACATCACTTTTTCTGTTGCAAGGTCTTGAGCTTCGACATATTTACCTGCAAATACCAGCTCCCTTATTTTGGGCAGATATTTCGATGCTTCTGGATTGGGATTGTTATTTGGTTGCCCTGCCCACAAGGTTTCCTCGTTCAATTGAATTTGTTCGATAACAGGATTGCCAAAAACCATTGCACCTAATCGGCCGTTGCCTAATGGCAGAGCTTCAGTCCATGTGGATGCAGGTTTATCGTACCACAATTTATACGATTGTCCATACATTTCGGGCGATATGCACCCAAGCAGGATGAGAAAGGAAAATTGTATAGAAAAAAAACGTTTCATTTTTTGTATCATTTAATGTTTGCGCCTTGTTTTGCAGCTTTTTCGGCTTTCACTTTTTCGACGTAGTCTTTGTAAAGTTGACGCCAGTTTCTGCCGTTGCTGTTTAAATATTGCTCGCATTTCGTTTTGTAGATCTCAAAGATAGCCGATATTTCTTTCATGTTTTTGAAATCTATCGCCTGTTCGCGTGCTTGTTTCAAGTAAGACAAAAGAACAGTTTCCTCTTCCTTAGTGAGATCCGGCACAATGGCTTTGTAACCTTTCATTGTAAAATCCACCTTGCCGACGGTATATTTATCCAAAATTGCCTCAACTTGATCCTCGGTCAGCACTTTTCTAAGACCGGCCATCAGCTTATCATGAACTTCTTTCGGCATAGCTGAATCGGCAATCAACTGACGTTCGAGCTCTGTAAGGGGTTTTCCGGTTGTTGGATTGATTCCCGCCGGGACAAGGGTATAAGGGTGCGTATTATGCCAGTCTTTTACCGTTTTCAGGTGATTATAGATGAGTGTTGTTAAAAATGCTGCATCTGTTTGGTTAGGCAATTTCAACGAAGCTATCCATTCGATGGCTTTCTTTTCGAGCGACAAATCGGAAAGGAGTTCAGTGTACCGTTTTTTGTCGAAATAAACGGATAATTCTTTAAAAGATCGAATGGCATTTTCGGGGAGTAATTCGCCGTTTTTACCGAAGATTTTCAAATCGTCTTCGGATTCGATGGTTACTTTTTTCTCGTCGATTTGTGTTTTATCCAATGAGAAGACTGAAGCAAAAAAATCGTATACAGCTTTTCGTTTGTTTATACCGAAATCGTGTCCTTCATCAGGTAAGTGCACGTTTTTGACATTTTCTTCACTATCGTAAAAACGATAGATTTCTTTAAGATAAGGAAATTCCAATGTTGGCACGCTGGAAGTCCAGTCTTTGCCGTCCGAAACAATTAAAAGGGGGTGGGGTGCAAACAGAGCGGCTAGTTCCGCATTATTGGTACCGCCGCAAGCCAATGTAACAGGCAGTCCACTTTCGCATGGACATCCGCCATCGAAATGCGAAGCAAGGCTTACAACAGGAGCTGCAGCAGCATAACGGTTGTCGAGTACGGTCAGCAATACGGTTTGTGTTCCACCGCCCGAACCGCCATTAACACCAATCCTTTTTTTATCTATGTTTTTTTGTGTCAACATGTAATCGAGTATGGTAATACCGTTCATTGCCTGAATAACCTGAGCGGCACTCGAGCGGTGAGCTGCATTTCCTACCTGAAGAGCCGATTCGCCCCAGCCGAAAAGATCGTAATCTACACATACTGCTCCCATGCGAGCCAAAGTGGCCATTCTTAATTGCTGGTCCTCGCGATAGCGGCCTTCACCGAAATGGCCATTCGGACAGATAATTAGTGCATGATTTCCTTTAGAAAGAGGACCATAAATAGATCCCGCTACATATAGTCCGGGCAATGTTTCTAAGGCAAAATTCTGAACAGTATATCCGTCAAATTTTCTTTTTTCGGATAAAATGGGCTTCTTTTGTACTCGTTTTGCCAGTAAGGAGTCGATATCGAGAATCTTCCTTACCTCTTGATGCAGACATGATTTGCGTTCTTCCCACTTGTCTTTATCGGGATATAACAACCTCAGATAGGTCAGCATCTTTTCCCCTTCTTGAACCGTGCGACGATAATACTCATATGGTTTCAACTTATAATGATTATTCCCCTGTTTTTCAAATTTATAATCGAAAGGGGATAACACATTCGTCAATGATTCTTCCACCGAAAACGGTCGGATTCGGAAATCGGCATACGGAAGTACTTTGCCTATCGTATCAATGTTATAAGTTAAGCGAATCCCGAATCGCTGTGATATTTCTGTTAAAACATTGCTTAAAGGACGGCGAAATTGATTTTCGACCGTTAGTTGAGCATTGATCAATGGAATGCAGCAGATCATGCAAATGATTGTTGTTTTAAATTTTTTCTTCATCATCTACGGTTTTTTAATGATGGTTGTTTATTCTATGATCAGATTTTTTCGGTTGCCCTTACTTTCATTATCCACTGTTTGGGGCAATCTTTTCAAGTAATTATTTTTTAAAATAATGGCATTATTTTTTCCTTGCATTCGCAAGAATGCCTTGTTGCCTGCTCGGGGAAAGCATCCCTGTATGTATATTTCTTTTGAATCATTGATATTTATTAGCGAAACAGAAGTATTCGGTGTACCGGTAGCCACATTTGTCAATACCGCATTTTCAACGTTTGATAAAACGTATGGGCTTCCCGTTGATGCATCGATACGGACATTGTTTAATACAATATTTTTCGCTCTGTTTATATCCAATCCTATTTTTGATTGGATATAAACATTCGAAATTGTGATATCGGAAACGGGCATTTCTTCCAATCCCAGTATTTTAACGGCGGCATTAACCTTCGTTCCGGTAAGATTTGAGATATGGATGTTACGGAAAACGGGTGTTCTTTCCGAAACCGGCTCAGGATCCATTTTGGTGTAAAACAGATTGAAAACGATAGCTTCGTCTTTTATGTCTTTCATTACAATGTTGTTTACGCTGATTTCTTCCACAATGCCGCCACGTCCTCTGGTCGATTTGATGCGGATGCCACGGTCGGTGCCATCAAAGATGCAATTGGATATTACAACTTTTCGCACATCTCCGCTCATTTCGCTGCCTATTACAACACCTCCGTGGCCTGCCAGCATGGTGCAGTTGGTAATGGTAATATTTTCGCATGGTGTTGCCAAGTCGCGACCTTGCTTGTCGCGTCCCGATTTTAAGGTGATGCAGTCGTCACCCACGCTGATATGGCAGTCGGAAATGTGGACATTTTTACACGACGAAGGATTGATACCGTCTGTATTGGGAGAAAGTGGATTATTGATAGTTATCGCCTTAATCGCTACATTTTCGCAAAATTCGGGATTAATGGTCCAAAAAGGTGAATTGATAATGGTAACTCCTTCCACTAAAATGTTTTTGCAACGAATAGGTTGAAAAAGTGGCGGGCGGAAAAACCGTCGCTGTAATGTGCTTTTATAATCTTCGTTAAGGTCATTATAGAGTTTTTTCACATCGTTTTCTTTTTCCCAGAGCGGTTGGTATTTGTTGATTTCCCTGACACCGTTTTTCTTTATGTCTTCAATGACACGATAAAATTCTTTCCACCATTTTACTCCTTGTCCATTGATAGTGCCCCGTCCCTTAATTGTAATATTTTCCTCATCAACTGCATATAATAGAGGAGAAAAACTTTTCATTACAACCCCTTCGTGTCGCATTTCAACAAAAGGGAGATAATCGTCAAAGTTGTCTGAGAATAACAACACCGCGCCGGATTCTAATTCAATGGTAATATTGCTTTTGAGTTTTATTGCCCCCGTCAAATATATCCCTGCAGGAAAATAGAGTGTTCCTCCGCCTTTTGATGACAAATCAGTAATGGTTTGGTTGATGAGCTCTGTATTGAGTTTTTTCCCGCAGTCGTCTGCACCTTGCAATTTCATGTTAACATTTTCCGAATAGCTGTTAACGGACAGAAAAAAGAGAGGGAGGATAACGAATAAAGATGAGATATGTTTCATAAGCGCATGCATATATTAATGTGATTACATTTTTACTCTGAAAGAATATTTTCCACTTCCCACAGTATGAAATGATTTGTCAGGCAGAATGATCTCAGCCTCAGTGTTTACCGGGATGGAGACTTCCAATGTGAAGCGGTCGTTTTCTTTTTTCCAATCTACAGAAATTTTTCCGTACAGAGTTTCCGTAGAGGCAGAAATATAGTTTAAGTCGCCTACTACTTGGGGGTTGATGATAAATTTCTTGAAGCCGAGAGAGGATCGATCGGGGCGAATTCCGGCAAGCCATGCAAAAAACCATTCGTCGATATGTCCCATCATAAAATGATTCCATGAGGCTCCCTGGCGCGGGTCCCATTGTTCGGTAAGTGTGGTGGCTCCGAATTTCAGCTGAAAACCGTATCCCGGTACCTCTTCGTGATTATTCATCGTATATATCAGTTCGTTCAGGCCATTATTTGCCAATGTCTGAAATAGATACCTTGTGCCTATGTCTCCGGTAGTCAATCGGTTGCCATGCTTGCGGATATCTGCCACCAAATTATCCAACACGGCAGATTTATTTTGAGGATCTACAAGACCGAAAAAGAGAGAGATAGCGTTAGAACACTGACTGCCTGTACCGTATTGACTGGCTTGTTCATTGAAAAAAGTGGCGTTGTAGGCGTTTTTTACCTTCTCCGATAATTGCGCATAGTATTTTTCGTCTTTTTGGTTGTCCATTATTTGGGCAGCTTTACCAAGCAACACGATATCCATATAGTAATGAGCCGTTGCCACCAACGGCACCGGCGTGTTTTTCGAAAATCCGGCCCTTTCCCCTGTATAATCGTACCAGTCGCCAAGTCCGTGAGAAATAATATGATGATCTGCCTTTGACGAAAGATAATCCACATATTTTTTCATCATATGATAGCATCGTTTTATCAACGATGGATCGCCATAATAGAGGTGATACATCCATGGAACGATAACGCCGGCACTTCCCCATGAAGGGGCATCCCTGAACGCTCCTTCAAATTCCACATACTCAGGAGCTATATTGGGTATCAATCCGTTAGGGAGTTGTGCATCGACAATATCCTGCATGATTTTGGGAATAAAGGTTCGTAAATCGTAGTTGTAAAACAGTCCCGGTCCATTCAGGTGAACCTGCTCCAGCCAGCCCAACTTTTCTCTGTGCGGACAGTCGGTAAATACTCCCTGCATGTTGCTTCTTACCGCTTTACAGATGATGCAATGGGTATCGTTAAAAATACGGTTCGAACAGTTGAATGAAGCAATATTTTTTGCAGCATTGTACACAAAACACGAGTTGATTTCTTTGATTCTTGGTAGAGAAGAGGATTGGTATTTCTCGACCGTTGCTCCTTCGACCTGAATATATCGAAATCCATAGTAAGAAAATCGTGGATGCCAATATTCATCTGTATCGCCTTTTAAAATATAGGTATAATAGTGCTTACTTCCTGTCTGTTTTTGGTTTACCGATCCGTCTTCGTTCAACGATTCGCCCACGATCAACCTAACAGTATCGCCGCGTTGACCATTCACCGTAATTTCGGGAAAGCCTGCCAGATTTTGTCCCATATCAAGCACATATTTTCCTTCCTTTAGTTTGTGAATTTTTTTCATGCTATATCGTTCCATGATTTTGACAGGTGTTGTTTGCTGAGGACGTAATGCCCCCTTTGGTGGGTGTTGAACGACAACAGGTTTCCATGCAGAATCATTAAATCCGGGTTGATTCCATCCAGGCTGTTCGCGTGTGGCATCGTAATCTTCTCCTCCGTAAATGCAATTAAACGTAATAGGGCTAAAACTATATTTCCAGTTCTCGTCGGAGATAATTTCGTGTGTCGTACCGTCTGTATAGGTAATGATCATTTTAAAAAACAAAGTTGGAGGACCAAAACTAACAAGTAATTTGGTATATCTTCCACCCTGGACGTTATAAAATCCGTTCCCAAGTAATATGCCGATAGCATTCGATCCCTTTTTTATCTCATCGGAGAGATCATAAGCATTATAATAAACAGTCTTATCGTAATCGCTATTCAAAGGGGAAAATTCACTGTCTCCTATCTTTTGTCCATTAAGCGAAAATTCGTAAAGACCCAGTCCGCACACATAAGCCATTGCATCCCTGACTTCCTTGTTCGATTCAAAAATCTGTCTAAGATAAATACTTTTTTTCGATATAGGGTTGACGTTGTTCCATAAGCCTTTGATTTCCGGCTTTTTCAGTTCTGTGGCATGAAAATTTCTTCCTTGTGGGAGATTTGCTTCTTCTTTTGAAATAGCTCCGATCCATTTGGCATTTAACCAATCCCCTCTTGGAGCAACGCGAAAGAAAGCTTTTTTACTCCAGGGCGAAGGCGCGTCTTTTTCGTTCCATATTCGCACGCGCCAGCTATATTTGGTGAGTGGTCTTAATTTTTTGCTGCCCTCATATACGATAAACTGACTTTCTTGTGAGGGGATTTTCCCGGTTTCCCATAACAATGTTTCCCTGCCGTTTTTCCACTCATACAGTTCAATGGCGTATGCGGTTTGATAAGTACCGTTTTCTTCGGATACGATTTGCCACCCGAAACGCGGGAAAGCTTCTGTAACGGTTAAGGGAGACTCGCTCATTTCGCACGAGAGATTAACCACTTCCAATGCATGAACAGAATAGAAGTGAAGACATAAAAAAAAGGATAAAAAGAAGAGTTTTTCTTTCATTATTGGTGCGTGCTTTATAAAACGTCTTTACAAACTATTTTTTCCAATTTATCGGATTTGCCCACCTCAACACCATCGACCAGAACCTTGAATCCTTTCCCTTGATGATAGCGGTCGCCATTTTTATCCCATAGGATGGTAAGGATTTTTCCGTGATACAGCACATTATCGAGGCAAAACCAATCCCACTTGTCTTTCGGTAGTAAAGGGTTAACTTCTATCGTATTGTCTTCACGTGGACGAAGACCGATCAAACCGGTTATGATCAAGTCGTTGAAAGTGGAATGGTTATAATACCGGCTTCTTTCCTGATCGCCTTTCAACCAGTAACCATGGACTTCATCGAGATATTCTCCAATATAGGGGCGACCACGGTGGTACTGACATTCTACATAAAGTTCCATCAATTTGAAATAAACGCTGCCGGTGAGGATGTCTTGCCGATAATTGTTCATGAAATTGGCCATAGCTGTCATCGTCTGAGCAGTTGCAAATGGCCAAATAGCTCCATCCCATTCGCAGTTACAACATCCTGCTTTGCGGAAAAGCGGATGCCGGCGTTCGGCAGTGGTCAATCCATAAGGAGCCAGAAATCCTTCTTCGTCTATTACCTGTTTCCATGCCACCTCAAATTTTGCCGATGAAGGTAGATTGAAATACCATGGCAGATATCCGATGGCTTCTCTCACATTTGCAAGCGAGTCGCCACGAAGCGTCTCAAAAAATTGATGATCTTCGTTCCAAAGTTTTTGTTCAACCAAGTGTTGTATGGTATCGCTTTTTAATCGGTATTTTTCTGCCAAGAGGTTGTCCCCCGTCATGGTATACATTTTTGAAAGTGCACGAGCATTTCCATACATGTAACTGTTAATGGTTGGGCGTGCATATTTTTTTCTCCTGCCGCCGCTAATAGACTCTTCCATTCCGTCTCTCACATCCTCCTGCCAGAATAAGCCGTTTTCCAAACGGTGGTCGTTCTCCCAGCTGCGATATTCCTCATCGAGATCGGGTAACATATCCAGAAGGAATTTCTTGTCATTATTGACCAGAAAACGGTTGTATAAAGCATCGGCTGTCCACGAACTGAATTTTCTAAACTTTTCCATAGGTTTACCTTCGTTGCCTCTATACCATGCGTGCACGTACTGGTCAAGATATTGGGGCTCATGGAGCCATCGTGATTCGTAAATGTGATGTCCGAGTGCGCAAGAGATCATATTATATTTATCGGCATAAGACCTATCTACAAGAAATTCGGTCATTACATATCCGATGGGGGTTTTTTTGATGTGTTTTCTTAGTGTCCACCAGCGAAAATAATACATTTCTTCGAAATTGTCCTGAGGACATTCGAACAACGGAATGTTTTTCTCCATCCATTCGTTGGCTTTGCTGTTGGGGATAGCCTGAACGATATTTTCGTCTTCCATGCGGTTGAAATAATCCACATAGTGTCTGAAGTTCTCGTATTTTAAAATTGCAGACGGATGATTGGTTTTCGAATCGGAAGTTTTTAAATCGCGGATGCGATACACAGCCTCTTTCTCCTGTTCACCTGCTCCGGGCAGGTCATAATCCTGATCGGCCGGTGTCTCGGGGGTAGGAAACTCACGAACCGTTCCTGTTCTGAAAACGATCCTTTCAATCGAATGGACAGGTGCAAAAAACATACTTTGACCTATTTTTTTGTCGTTCACATAAACTGTGATGTTGCGATCGGCAACGGATAGGTCGGCCTTTATTTCGTATATTTTATCGGCACTGTAACTCATCAAGTTTGAATAGCGGGCGCCTTTTTTTACCCTGAAAGAGCCATCCGGAGTGAATTCCAGTCGTGAGCAGGCAATACCATTATCATCCAAGAATTCTATTTGCAGGGTACCATGTGAAGATTGTTCTGCCATGCATTTGAAAGAAACGCTCAACTCTTTCGTTTTGGGGATTTTTCTTTCGATTTTTGCATAATCAAAAGGATCTTTATCTTTTAATGTCAGCCATATGTTGTCGTTTTTTTCTTCCAGCAATACCGGTGCCCACAATGGAGAATAGATATTCCACTCCGTTAATTCCGATAGTTTTTTCTTTGTATCAAAGTGATCATTGGCATGGGTGGGCTGATTTAGTCTTACCGGAACAGGAATTCTTGAAACCCAGATATCTTCTTTGTTCATGCTGTACGTTATCCATAGGTTGCTGTCGGGGGGGATACCGTTTCCTTCCTGAATACCTCTCGTGTATTGTGGGCCGTAGGATTTATAATTTCCGCCATACCGCATCGGGGGAATTTCACCCTCAACAAGGTTTAATGTGGTATATTCCAATCCATCAGTGCTAAGGGAAATGCCTAACGGCCATCTGTATTCGGACGGATTGTAAACGGTAGCATACATGCCGTCTGTCAGGCGTTGTCCCCATATTTTTGCGTTGCTGTTGACAAACCCTTTAGCTCTTTCCACCGGTTCTTCCCATGTCCAGCCGCCGTCTTTACTTATGGAAGTTAAAGCATGCTTCCATAATCCTACCACGTTGCCATTAGGCAAATGATAGTAACAAAAAGCTTTATATTCCCTTTTCAGGGGGATCAAGGGATCATCTCGATCAGCTTCTTCAACCCATTGCATCATATAAAGCGGGTTATTTAATATTTCATCGCATGCTTTTACGAATTCTTTATCTTTGCTGCTTTTATAAAATGGAAAGTCGGTATTCTTTTCGTTGAACCCGTGATTATAGTGGATAAAATATATCGGACCGAATGAACCGCCTTTTTTGATTTCACGTACCACTCGCCCAATGCCATTTCCGTCATTAGGATCGTCTTTTTCATCTAGTGCAACTCCATAATAGCCCATGGCTATTAGTCGGTTCGATTTGGAAACATAAAAACCCACCCGTTGATGCATAACGGCCTGTAAGTTTTTGGCCACATGTGGATTGTTAGGCTTAGTGTAACCCTCGGGTACGTTGTAGGTAGGAAATAAAACTACGGGATTTGTCCAATTATAACCATTTTTCGATGTTACCAGCATAGTCTGGGAAGGGGGGACGTGTTCGTGCTTAATATCCGATATATAATGCACAAAGAATTGTCCGTTCCAATATGCCATCATGGGTTGATGGTTGTATGTCCATCCATTGCCATTCGACGTATCGGGATATTCCCTGTTGGCTCTCATAATCTGAATATTATGAACGCCTACCACAGGCGATAATTGTCCATCGTGATAGGCAGGATTCGAAAGTTCGTTTCCTGTATAATGTACTCTTTCTTGTGCATTGAGCATTGTCGAAAGACAAAACAATAAACAAAAAAGTGAAAATTGGTGTATCGATGTATTCATCAGTTTTTTCTTTTTAGGGCGTAAGAAATTTATTCTTTCAGGTGTTTTAAATTTTCAACTATGAAAAATGGGACTTTTATTATGGTGCCATGTTTGTGGCCCTGTGGTATTCGAATCTCGTTGGTGATATTCTTAAAACGGATAAAATCCCGGGTTTTCACCGCACCATAAATTTTTTCCCTGTATAAATCAAAATAGATGAGATAATCATCTTTTACTTTAGCAACCGTAGGACCTTCCGAGAATTCTTCAGTAAAAGGTTCCGATATATTGAAAAAAGGGCCTATAGGGGTTTGGGCAAAAGCTACTCTGAGATTCCTGTTGGGCCTTGTATTGTCTTTAAATACCAATACATAATCGTTTCTTCTTTTCACGATTACCCCATCAATCACACTAAATCCGGGATCAAAGAAAAGTTTTGTTTCCGAAAAAGATTGAAAATCGTTGGTTGTAAGATAATATAATCTGTGATTGTTGTTATCTTCTTCCTCGCCGGCAGGAAATTGTCCGGGGATACACGACGCCCAAACGATGATAAATTCTTTTTCTGTATCATCATAAAATATTTCGGGAGCCCACACATTAACGGCAGTTGGTTCGTGTATCATTGCAGGGATCATTCTTTGTTCAGACCAATGAATCAGATCTTTTGAAGAAGCATATCCAAAACCCAAGTCCCCTTTCCAGCTGGTTGTCCATACCAAATGGTAAGTTCCGTCAGGACCTTTTGCAATAGAGGGGTCACGCATTAATTTCTCTTTTCCCAGCGTAGGTTTTAACCAGATGCCGGGGATACTGTCCCAATGAACCCCGTCTTCACTATACAAAAAACGCAAGCCTTCATTTGCCGGTTCATGGAAAGAAGTAAATAAATATACCTCTTTTCCCTGTTTTTTTTGTGCACATGCAGATACAAAAATAAGAAAAAAGCCGAATAAGAAAAGTGACAAAAAATAATGTTTCATGCTGTTTTGATCTTAACAATCTTGCCAAAAATTAAAAATCACACGTCAAAGTGACGTCCAACATTTGATCTTGTACTCAATGGATAAGAAGAGGTATATTTTTTTATTTTTTAAAAATAAAAAAACAGGATCTAATGAGTACAAAAAAATAGAGGTATCGTCCTATTTTTAGAGAATGAAGTTTTATGGAGATAAAAATTTATTAATGAAGATGATAGCAATATTCTAATAGAAAATGAAAATCAATTTAAGTAAGTAAGCGACATTAATTTTAAAAAAATGAAAGAATGAAACAACAACATGTATTAAATCTGGAAAAAGGAATATTGTTCACCTTGCTGTGGACCTTTTCCTTATGTGTTTTTTCCCAGAATTTGACCGTAAAAGGATCGGTTAAAGATGAGAAAGGTGAACCTCTTATCGGAGCGACCATTCAGATTCAAGGGACTTCTATAGGTACCGTGACGGATATGGAAGGAAACTATACATTGCTTAATGTTCCACGTAACGCAAAACTCGTAGTATCTTATGTAGGTATGGAAACAGAAGTTGTTGATGTGAATGGCAGAACAACAATAAATGTGGTTTTAAAAGAAGCTGCAGAAGTGTTGGAAGAGGTGGTAGTTGTGGGTTATGGTACCCAACGCGTCAAAGATTTGACCGGTGCAGCTGCTCCCGTGCCGGTTGAAGAGGTTGCCACTTTACCGGGTGCTTCCATTGCTGATGCATTAGCCGGTCAGGTGGTAGGACTTCACGTGTCAACCAGTAGTGGGCGTCCGGGATCTACGGGATCTTTCACCGTAAGAGAACCTGCTCCGCCTTTTGCAGGAGGTGTAAGTTATGGCCCGTTAATCGTAATTGATGACGTTGTTCAGGTGAATGAGTTGGGAGAACCCGATATGACAACCTTCAACATGTTGGATCCTTCCGAAATCGAAAGCATGACCGTCTTGAAAGATGCTTCTGCTGCTATTTATGGTTCACGCGCTTCACAAGGGGTAATTCTCGTAAAAACCAAAAGGGGGAGAGTTGGTGCCCCACAGATTTCTTATTCCTTGAAGTTGGATAATTCTGATGCAGTGGGTCATGCTCAAACCATGAGTGCCTATGAAACCGGTGTTTTCACAAATAGGATGATTAATCAAATTTATGCAAACGGCGGAACTAATTATACCAGTTATCTGTATTCGGAAGATGAGTTGAATGCAATGAAAAATTTGAATTATGATTGGTTGGATCGTGCGTGGCATTCTGCATTGTCTCAACGCCACTCATTGACCGTGAATGGAGGAACAGAAAAGATTACTTATTTCGGTGGTCTCTCTTTTCAGGATCAAGAAACCAATTTAGGTAAAGTTCAAGATTATGGGAAATGGACGTTTCGTACAGGTGGAGAGGCAAAGGTTGCTGCAGGACTTAGACTTTCTGCTTCCATTGCCGGATATAACAATAAAAAAACCGGCATAAAGGAACAGGCAAAAATAACCTCCGGTCCTTGGGGAAGCCAATCTCCGTCTCAAGACTATCCGATGTTGCGTCACATGCCGAAGTTTATTCCCATGGAAGTAACCATTACTGATCCGGAAACGAACGAGTCAAAAAACTATTGGGTTTCGCCATGGGTTGGTCCTCACTATGTGAATACTTCTACCAATGATAATATTGGTTCAGGCTATGCGGTTTGGAATTTTTTTGTGAATGAGGCTTCCAAAGCAAGAAAATACAATGAAGAAAATGGCTATAATGTCAATTTTTCTTTGACATACGATGTTCCTTTCATCAAAGGTTTATCGTTGAAAGGGATGTATGCCGTAAATTATGCTAATGCGGTAAATACGGATGTAGGACATTATTATCAGTTAGCTCGTGCCACCAATACCAATCAGCCGGGCAAGCATTTGATAGGGGAGCATACCACATGGGATTTTCCACAATTCGGTAGAGGTGCCAACAACAAACCCTCAGTTGTTTACAATAAAGATACTTATAAAAGTGAACAATGGAACTTTATGGTTACCTATAACCGTACGTTTAATCAGCATGATATTGCATTTACGGGTGTAATCGAGCGTGCCGAATCAGAAGGAAATACAAATCAAATCTATTATGATGGTCCATGGGATTCTTATAATGGCGTAAGTAATTCTGCAGGGACATTAAATACGGATGGAGCCAAAACCTATTTTACGAAATCAGAAAGCGGTGCTTTATCCTATATCGGGAGATTGAATTATAAATATGCCAATCGGTATTTGTTCCAATTTCTTGTTCGCACAGATGCTTCTACGAAATTTGCCCCCGAAAATTATTGGGGAACATTCCCTACCGGATCAATTGGTTGGGTGGCATCGGAGGAGAAATTTTTCAAAAATAGCAAAATAGGCGAGTATGTCGATTATTTTAAATTGCGTTACAGCCTTGGGAAAACGGGAAAAGATAATGTTCCTGCATGGTCATGGATGCCGGCATTTACAGTGAATCCGACCAGCGGTCTGGGCTTTGGTGCCATCGATGGGGCTCCTTCTTTCGGTGCAATTTTTAATGGAACGGTAAACAGGAATATCAGGTGGGATACGACAATTAAACAGAATTTAGGTATCGATCTGAATATCCTTTCGAATAGATTAAACGCCACCGTCGATTATTTTTATGATAAAACTCATGACATGATCATGAAAGTAGCCAACCCCGATGAACCTATATACATTGGCGCAAGTCTTCCTTATTTAAATTATGGTAAAGTTGACGCGTGGGGGTGGGAATTTTCGCTGAAATGGGCCGACAAGATTCAACAGAGTTTGATCCCTTCAATTGGTCCTATCAGATACGGCATCGGTATGGATTATTCAATTTCATGGCATAAAGTAGTATTGGGGGAAGAACCCTATTTCGATTATCCTGCTGAAGTTAATAATGCCGGCAGCAAAACCGGTTACCGAAGCCCGGACAATCAATATGGATTAAAAGTATGGAAAGAAACCGGCAAAGGTGACGGTATATTGCGTACTCAAACCGATATCGATAACTATTGGCAGTACTTAACCGACCTGGCTACTGCTGCGGGAGGGAAACCGGAGTATTTGGGTATTACTACGAAAGACAAAATGTATCCCGGCATGCTTGCTTATCAAGATATCGCAGGCGATATTGATGTTGAGAACAAAACAATTGCAGGTCCTAACGGGGTAATTTCGACAGATCATGGACAGGATTATGCAAAATTGGCCAATAATAGAACACACAATATTAATACAAAATTAAATCTGCAATGGGGCGATTTCAGTTGGAATGCCATGCTTTCTACTTCATGGGGCGGTTACCGGGCAATATATCATGATGTTTCACAATCTATTAATAACAGCACAATTATCTGGTCGCAATTTTCTTATGTGAACGATATGTTCGATCCTACAGATAATCCGAATGGAAAATATCCGAGCATGGCAGTTTCCGGAGCTTATGGCGGATATTCCGATTTTTGGATGGTGCCGACCTTTCGTTGCTATGTTAAGTACATGACATTTGGCTATTCGCTACCCAAGAATTTTTTGAAAAAAACAGGAATAGATAACTTACAATTGAGTTTGACAGGCAATAATTTGTGGGATTTTTATAACCCCTACCCTGATCATTTCATCAATATGTATGACAGCGGCAGAACGGGGTATCCAACTCTTAGAACATGGACATTCGGTTTGAATCTCACATTCTGAAATAGTTAAATAATCAATCGAAAAAAATTAGAAAGATGAAAAGAAAATGGTTTACTATACTAATATTGGGAACATGCTTGCTTTTAAATACAGCATGCAGTGATCAGTTCTTGGAAGAAAAAAGAGATTACAGTGTATTTGGTCCCGAAGATATTTTCAAAGATCCCAATCAGGCGAATGCGGTATTTGGGAGTATTTATAAAAAGATTTTAGGGAAATATAATTCTCCATTATGCGGATCAGACATTCTTATGAGACAGGATCAGGACAATATGGGAGGAGCAAATTATATGCTTACCGAAGAATTGGCCAGTGGATATCCCATTGGCATGACAGGCAATAATAAATATAAAGGGGTTCATCATAAAACGACTAAGGCCGGGAATCATTTGGGTAATCCGCATTACTGGAATTACGGTAAAAACTCAACGGGGAACTATAATAATTTCAGCAAAGATGTTTTATTCCCTTCTATTTATCTTATTAATTGCTTTATTGATGAAATAGAGCGATATCGTACCCAGTATTTAGACGATACTTTCTGGGATAGGTTGAAAGGACAGGCTATTTTTGCCCGTGCATGGTTATATTTAGATGCCGTCCGCTTGTTTGGCGGGGTGCCCTATTACAGCACGAGTTTGGAAGATACTCCATCTGTGGATGATCGTTCTCCTCGTATGCCTATTGATAGTTGTATAGAAAAGATATGTGCCGATTTTCAACAAGCGGCATCTTTGTTGCCCCCCAAATGGGACTCGGAGAATATGGGACGTTTTACCTCCGTGGCTGCTTTGGCTATGATCAGCAGAGTTCGTCTTTATGCTGCCAGTCCGGTATTCAACGCAAGCTGGGATAACCCTCAGAGCAGGCGCTGGAAAGCGGCACTGGATGCAGGTTTAGCAGCTGAACAGGCTGCTAATGAAGCAGGGTATGGTACAAGTGTGAATGACATCAATGCATGGGATCAGATGTTTTATGCGTATGCTGCAGGTTCGTTTAATCCGGAAGCCATCATTATGATTCCGAAAAACTCCAATACCATGTATGATGCTACCTATTCCAATAAATGGGAAAAATACATACGTCCTCAAGCCATAACCTCAGCTTCGGGATCAGGATTTCCGGCACCAAAACAAATGATTGATCTTTTCCCGATGAAAGATGGTACTCGTCCCGTAGCAGGTCAAAATTATGATCCCCTAAAGTTTTACAGAGACAGAGATCCGCGGTTTTATCGAACTTTTGCTTTTTCGGGTTGCGAATGGCCGGGAACCACAAAACAACTCTGGTTGTATGTTTACAAGTATGGCAATGAATATCGATATACCGATGGTACACCTGGTGACGCCGGAGCGCAAAAGAAAAGTAAAGCGATTGTCTGGAAGATGTCTGACCCCACGGTAGCAGTTGGATCAGAAGATTATGCAGGGACCGATATACTCGAATATCGGTATGCCGAACTTTTGTTGAATATTGCAGAATGTTATGCTGCAACGGGAAATTCCGGTAAATGTATCGAATATTTGTCACGCATTAGACAGAGAGTTGGAATTAATTCTGCCAACAATTATGGGATAGGAAATCCTTCAAATAAGTATGCATTGATTGAAGCCTGTTTGTATGAGCGGCGTGTGGAGTTGGCTTACGAAGGAAAACGTTCATGGGATATGCGTCGTTGGTTGTTGTATGAAGGTGGTGCAGGATTCGATCCCGTATTAGCCGGTGTGGACGGCAAAAATTATTATAATCCTGAAAATGCCTGGGGGCTGGGTTGGAAACTTTATGACGGTCAAGCAGGAAGGGCGAATTATTCGAAAACAAATAATATTCTAACTATGTTGGGACTTAATCGGTTTTCAGGGACGAAACATGTGGGTGAGATTTGGGGATATGACCTTTCTACCCCTCAACCGACTGAGAGTGATCCATTGCAAAACAATGCGGCTAAATTGGCGGTTCCGCACATCAAAAAAAATATGACTGATGCAGAACGAAATGCAGCATTCGACAAGTTGGAGGCATTTTATACGAGTAATAGTTTGGTAACCCAAAATGCCATTAATGCTATGGGGCCTAAATACGGCATGGATTCAGGTACTTCCGACTCTGACAAGAATTGGTTATTTTCTTGGAGAGGATGGTATTATGTATATCCATTGCATTACGATTTGTATGATGCTTCCAAAGGCAATACCTGGCTTGAACAAACTGTAGGCTGGATGGTCGCCAACGCCAACGATGGCGAACAGGATGGCACCTATGTGTATTGTACTGCAGAATAGTAATTTCTACAATCGATAGTCAACTCGATAAAAAACCTTTCCCTGATATAAAGGAAAGGTTTTTTTCGCTTATTTTATGATTACAAAATCACTTTCGATATGTCTTTTTATAAATGAATCATGTTCATTAAAAAAATGGAGATACTAAGATGAATAAAAAATTACAGATCATGGCTTGTTCAATAGTCATAGCATTGCCTTGTCCGCTATTGAAAGCCCAATATCCCGATGTTCCGAAAGAGGTACAGGAAGAAACCCAAAAAATGATGGATGAAGCGCAACGCCAATCCGATCTTGCCTGGGAAAAAGCATTACCCATTATAAAGACAGAAGCGGAGAAGGGAAAGCCTTATGTGCCTTGGGCTTCACGCCCAACTGATCTTCCTCAAGCCAAAATTCCGGCGTTCCCCGGTGCTTATGGAGGAGGCGCATACAGTTTTGGCGGACGTGGAGGTAAGGTAATCACTGTAACCAATCTGAACGACAGTGGCCCGGGTTCGTTTCGTGAGGCTTGTGAACAGGGTGGTGCCCGCATTATCGTATTCAATGTAGCCGGCATAATTCGTCTGAAAACTCCTCTCATCATTCGCGCTCCTTATATTACCATTGCCGGGCAAACTGCTCCGGGTGACGGTATATGCATTGCAGGCGAATCGGTATGGATCAACACCCACGATGTGGTTATTCGCCATATGCGTTTCAGAAGAGGAGAAACAAATGTAGGCAGAAGGGACGATGCTCTTGGAGGTAATCCCGTTGGAAACATCATTATCGATCATTGCTCCTGTAGCTGGGGCCTGGATGAAAATATTTCGGTTTACAGACATATGTACAGTCCGGGTGAAGGGTATAAGGAAGAGAAATTGCCCACGGTGAATGTAACAGTTCAAAACACCATTTCGGCAAAAGCACTGGATACGTACAACCATTCTTTCGGGAGTACAATGGGAGGCGAAAATTGTACTTTCATGCGAAATTTATGGGCATGCAACACGGGACGCAACCCTTCCATTGGATGGAACGGTGTTTTCAATTTTGTGAACAACGTACTTTACAACTGGGTCCATCGTTCGGTTGACGGAGGAGATTACCGAGCACTGTACAATATCATCAACAATTATTACAAACCGGGTCCTTTGACGCCGAAAAACAGTCCTGTAGGGCATCGCATTTTGAAACCGGAATCGGGCAGAAGCAAGTTGGATTTTCTCTCTTTCGGGCGAGTGTATTGCCATGGCAATGTAGTAGAAGGAAATGAGCGGGCTACGCAAGACAATTGGGCCGGAGGTGTTCAAGTTGAAGATCAACCCGATACCGAAGGTTATACGGCTTCGATGAAATGGAATGAACCTTTTCCCATGCCGTCGTTTCCTGTCTTTTCGGCCAACGATGCTTATGCCTATGTGTTGGCAAATGCGGGAGCTACGTTTCCCAAAAGAGACATTGTTGACGAACGCATCATTGAAGAGGTGAGAACGGGTAAAGCTTATTATGTCGAGGGTCTCGATCCTGATTCTTTCTATCAGTTTAAATACCGTCGGTTGCCTGCCGATTCCTATAAAAAGGGGATTATTACCGATATCCGACAAGTGGGGGGATATCCGGAATATAACGGACAGCCTTATAAGGACAGTGATAAAGACGGCATGCCCGATGCTTGGGAGAAGGCACATGGCCTGAATCCCAATGACCCTTCGGATGCCATTAAAGACTGCACAGGCGATGGTTATACAAATATTGAAAAGTATATTAATGGGATAGATCCCAAAATGAAAATTGATTGGACGAATCCTATCAATAATTACGACACCTTGGCAGGAAAATCGTCTTTGATGGAATAAATAAATAGCAGGCATGAAAATCGTAAAATTGTTCGTATTTTTTTATGTTGCCTTCATATTTGGCTCTTTTGCGACAGTCGTTGACCTTGACTCGGTAAATAGAAATCCTGCCTATGTCGAAACGATTATTGCCAGATCACAAAAAATTGTGGATAAACTGAATTTGCCGGATTCTGAAGCGGTTCTTTCGGTGCGAAACATCATCGCAAATCGGTATTTCGAGTTGAATGATATTTACGAAAAACGGGATCAAGCGTTAAAAGCTCTTGAGAACAATTCGATGTTGTCCACTGAACAAAAAAATGTAGAAAGGGAAAGAATCACAAACGAGAAAGATGCAGCATTGTATCGCACTCATTTTGCCTTCCCGGCCAATTTGTCCCTTTTTTTGACATGCGAGCAGATCGATATGGTTAAAGATGGCATGACATATGGGGTTTTAAGGGTGACCTATGATGCCTTTCTCGATATGATTCCTTCCTTGACTGAAGAAGAAAAAAAGCAAATTTATGCATGGCTTCTTGAAGCAAGAGAATATGCCATAGATGGTGAGAGTTCGTCGAAAAAACATGAAATTTTCGGAAAATACAAAGGACGGATCAATAATTATCTCTCAAAAAGGGGATACAATCTCACTCAGGAAAGGATCGAATGGGAGAAAAGGAATAAAACAGGGAAATAATCAGCGATTAATTATTGTGCCTTGTGTTTCTCATTTTTTAAGTTCGCAAAATACGGGATATGTTCGTTCCGTATTTTGTTTTTTTATGGGTATTATTGTTGCATCAATATGCAAAAACGCCACGATTATTAAATCGCAGCGTTTTCAGAGCGGAAAACGGGACTCGAACCCGCGACCCTAACCTTGGCAAGGTTATGCTCTACCAACTGAGCTATTTCCGCAAAATTTATTTTGTAATGTCCCCTTTCTCTATATTATAAGATTATAAGGGGACTTCTCTTTTTTCCCGGTGTATTTTTATAGGGGAGATTTTTCCCCACACCTTCTCTTTTCTCTTAATTTTGCGAGTGCAAATGTAAGCATGTTTATCGATTTTTCAAAAGAAATGGTCGATTTTTTTCAATTTAAGATACTGTCTATATGTTCCAATTCTTCTTGGGTGAACGACAAATTGTCCAATGCTTTCAAATTATCCTTTATCTGATTTACGTTTCGTGCGCCTATAATTACCGATGTTACCCGTTCATCGCGCAATATCCATGCCAGTGCCATTTCAGCCATTGTTTGTCCACGTTGGGTAGCTATCTCGTTCAGCTTTTTCACTTTTTCTATCAATTGGTCCGTCACCTGTTCTCTGCGCAAAAAGCCGGTTGGGTCTGCTGCGCGAGAATGTTCGGGAATACCATTCAAGTATTTATCGGTCAGTATCCCTTGTGCCAACGGTGAGAATGCAATGAATCCCGCTCCAAATTTGTTTGCAATATTCAGTATTTCTTTTTCCGGTTCACGCTGAAACATGTTGTATCTATCCTGAAAGATAAGGCAGAGCACATCGTGTTCTTTCAGATACGTCATGGCTTCGATAGCCTGCATTGGCGGATACTTTGAGATCCCCACATAAAGCGCTTTACCTTGATGGACGATATCTACCAATGCCTGCATGGTTTCTTCAACCGGCGTATGGGGATCGTAACGGTGCGAATAAAAAATATCGAAATATTCCAATCCGGTTCGTTGCAGACTTTGGTCGATACTTGCCATGAGGTATTTTCGCGATGAACCGTCGCCATACGGTCCGGGCCACATCAGGTGACCGGCCTTGGACGAAATGATCATTTCGTCGCGATGGGAAGCAAGGTTCTTTTTCAGTATTTTCCCGAAATTTGTTTCAGCCGATCCGGGAGGCGGACCATAATTATTGGCTAGATCAAAATGGGTGATTCCTTGTTCAAAAGCATAAAGAATCATTTGTTCGGCTGTGTCAAAATCGTCAACAAAACCAAAGTTATGCCATAACCCCAATGAAATGGCGGGTAACTGCAATCCGCTACGTCCACAAAATGAATATTTCATACCTGCATATTTTTATTGTTTCCTCAGAATAAATTAAACGTTTCAGTGGTTCATAAAGTTTTTCCTATTTTTTTACTTTCTCCGAAATCGCAAATGAATGCTAAATTTTAAGCCTTGTCAATTTTTTTATAAAACATTCCTTACTGTTTATTTCTGTTTCGATTTGATTATGTTATTGGATTTCGTTTAAATCTGATTTTCAATATAGATAATCTTTTTCAACAAAAAGAGGGAGAACGACAAGTATTTGATAACTTATATTTATGTTAAAAAAGTGTTTACTATTGTTGTTCTATTTTTTTCACTTAATTTTACAGCATAATTGTGTTGCGTTTAGGTAATTTTTATTCATGAATGCATGAAAGACAGTGTTTATATAGAAAATCTGTTTCGTAAGGTCGCGTTTAACGACGATCAACAAGCATTCAAGGAACTGTTTTTTGAATTTTATCCTGCGCTTTGTGTGTATGCCGAACGTTTCACCAATTCCAAAGAAACGGGGAAAGATTTGGTTCAGGATACTTTTTTGAAGATATGGAAAGATCGGAAATGCATAACGATTACTTCTTCCTTTCGCAATTTTTTGATAACTACCGTAAAAAACACCTGTCTCGATTATCTTCGCAAACAATCTTTGCAGCAATCGTATGCCGAAAAGGAAAGTCGATCTTCTCATTTACCCGATTCGCCGGAAGAAATCTATACGTTGAAGGAGTTGGAAGACCTGATAAATCGCGCGTTGGATAAATTGCCCGATAACATCAGACAGGCTTTCGAAATGAGTCGTTTTAAGGAGATGACGTATAACGAAATCGCCGAAAAGATGCAAATCTCCCCTAAAACCGTTGAATCTTATATCAGTAAAGCATTGGTTCTATTACGGATAGAACTAAAGGAATACTTTCCCTTCCTTCTTCTTTGTTACTTTTTTTGCGTGATCTGCGTTAAAGATATATAAATAAAGTTATTTTTCATAGGGTGTTTCTTCATTGGTTCGTCAATTAAGAAAGATGTGAAAGAATTCAATAAATTTAGTCAAGGGTACAAAGTAAATCGATTTTATCAGGTGGATCAAGAACATGAGTGAAATTTTTGATGAGTCGCAAATTTTTTCTTATCTCGACGGTAACTTATCGCCGGATGAAAGAAAACGTGTTGAGGAATTGCTTCAATCTTCTCCCGAATTTCGTGCAAAATTTCAGGAGATAAGTCATCTTTATCGCCTTTCGGAGAATTACAGAAAGCAAAAAAGTATCGATGTTTCTGCTGCATGGAATACGTTGTCCCGTAAAATTTCGTTTTTGACTTTCAGAGAAAAAGTTTGGAATTTCACCCGCACGGCCGCTGCCATTCTTCTGCCATTGTTTTTGTTGTATCAATATGTTGTGGAACCTGTCGTTAAGAGAAATGTTCCGGAACAAACGATAACCCTTGCTTCTATGCCGGGAGTAATTACCAAGGCAGTTCTCCCCGATGGCAGTGAAGTTTGGTTGAATTCGCAAAGCAAGCTGACTTATCCGCATCAATTTAAAGGGAAAGAGCGCACAGTAATGCTCGAAGGTGAGGCTTACTTTAATGTCGTTTCCGATAAAAAGCATCGATTCAATGTGCTTACGCCACATCAGATGACGGTAAGTGCATATGGTACAGAATTTAATGTGAATGCTTATAAAGATAATAGTCGCTATAAAGTCACCCTGGTTCGGGGACATGTTGAGGTAGCAGCAGCAGATTCACCCGAAAGAAAAGAGTTGGAGCAAGGAGAACAGGTGCTATTTATGCCAGAAACAAAAACAATAACCACAGCAAAAGCAGATACCTATGTAGAAACGGCATGGAAGGACGGAAAATTGGTCTTTCGGCGCGAAAAGTTTGAAAATCTTACCGAAAAACTTACACGCAAATTCGGCGTAACCATTGTTCTGCAGGATGAAAAGTTGAAAGATTACGAATATACGGCGACCTTTACGGATGAGTCGTTGGAAGAAATTTTGGAACTGTTGAAAATGTCGGCGCCTATCACATATACCATTTCCAAACAGCAACAGCTTGACAACGATACGTTTACCAAACGGGTGATTACCATTAGAAGTAGAAAATAAATCCATTAATATCGGGAGGAATGCCTATGAAAACAGGATGATAATTTACGTAAACAAAAACGGAGGAATGAATTCCCATTCACTCCTCCTCCAAAAATTTACGCTTACCGTCTCGGAAAATTCCACCTCCCCGTAAGGTAAGCAAGTTACTAAACCCAATAACAAATTTAATAACAGAGCAAAAATATGAATAAATTATTAATCGTCAAAAAAATACCTATCGCCATGAGGATAACGTGCCTATTACTCTGTTTGATTGTATTTCAATTACAGGCAGAAGATGTGTATTCTCAGAAAACGAAGATTTCGTTGGACATGAAAAATACAACCATCGAAAAAGTATTGCAAACCATTGAAGAAAAATCCGACTATCACTTTCTTTACAACAACAAGCTGGTGAATGTTGACCGAAAAGTGAGTGTGCGAGTAAAAGATGCTGCCATTGCCGATGTGCTGGATAAATTATTTGCATCGGAAGATGTGGAATATCAGGTAGAAGGCAATCAGATCATTTTGTCGCCTAAAGAAAAAGTAGCTGAATTAGTTTCCGGTGTGGAATCTGCCCAGCAACAGCAAAAAACCATTACCGGTAAAGTAACCGATACCAATGGTGAACCCATTATTGGTGCAACTATCCTGGTTAAGGGAACTACTATCGGGACAGTGACCGATACTGATGGTAATTTTTCACTACGTATTCCTGTCAATGCTCAAACGCTACAGGTTTCTTTTGTGGGAATGAAGACTCAGGAAATTCCCATTGCTAACCGAACAACTTTTAATGTGGCACTGGAAGAAGAGGCTATAGGATTGGAAGAAGTTGTGGCGGTTGGTTATGGAATTCAACGTAAAGTAACAGCAACTTCCGCTGTAACCAAAATTGAAGGCGAAAGAATCGAGAAAATGACAATGGTAAACACAATTAAAGCTTTGCAGGGGTTAAGTCCCGGAATTACGATAGTTGATCGAGGAGGTGCACCTGGAAGCGACAATCCGGAAATTTATATACGAGGAGTGGGTACAACAGGCAATGCAACACCTGTAGTAATAATTGATGGGATTGAAATGTCATTAGCTTCATTAAGTCAACTTCCTGCTTCTGAAATAGAAAATATTTCGGTATTAAAGGATGCAGCATCTACATCAATTTATGGTTCACGAGGGGCACATGGTGTAATTTTGGTAACGACAAAGCGAGGTAAAGAAGGTGATGTACAATTATCATATAACGGTTCAATTGGGCTTCAGGACAGAGCTATTAAAGCTAAACAAGTTACAGCCCGCGAATATATGACAATGGTAAATGAAGCGCTAGTGAATGCAGGAATGCAAAGTAAATATTCCGAAGAAGATATACAGATAACGGAAACCGGAACTGATCCATATCATTATTCTTTTACTAATTGGCCAAATGAAGTTTATAGAAGCAACTATATTACACAACATGCCTTAAATCTTGCAGGAGGGGGAAATAAAGGACGTTATCGACTTTCTTTTGATTATTTGGATCAGCCCGGATTAACAGATAATACTAAATATCAGCGATATAATTATCGTGCAAATACAGATTTGAATGTCGGGAAAATGTTGAAGATCAACAGTGACATTACTTATCGGCATGTGGATCGTTTATGGCCTGAAGGGTTGGGTGATGCTTTAGCCGGAGCTTGGAGTATGTCTCCCACAGCACCTCTTCGTTATAAAAATGGAGATTATGCTTTAGATGATCAGTTAAATAATGTAATATCCTATTTAGACCTGAATGTTGTAGGTGAAAATCGGTATAACCTCGATGTTATTTTTGGACAAATTAAAGGTGATTTTGAACCTATTAAGGATTTGGTATTTACAGGCATAGTTGCGCTAAATGGTTCATGGGACAGAAATAAAATCCATTATAAGAATCATAAATATTATAATGAACTTGGTGAGTTGATATCTCAACGGAATCCTACGAATAGTGTAGTGGATAGACGGAATAATAATTATCAAATGACGCTACGTTTCTTAGCCAATTATAAAAAAAATTTCTACAAGAAACATAATTTAGCTATATTATATGGCATGGAACAAATATCGTATCGTAATTATTATTCTATGGCTCAAAGAAAGAATTTGATATCAGATGCTTTACCTGATGTTTCTTTGGGTTCTGCAGGAAGTCAATTTGCAGAAGGATATCCTTCAAAGTGGGGAATTAATTCCTTTTTTGGGAGAGTGAATTATGGTTTTGAAGATAAATATTTGTTTGAAGCTAATTTTCGTAGTGACGGTTCTTCACGTTTTTCCAAAGAAAATAGATGGGGAACATTTCCTTCCTTTTCTGCTGCTTGGCGCGTTTCAGAAGAAAGTTTTATGAAAAACCTTTCATTTATAAATAATTTAAAGTTAAGAATTTCATGGGGACAGAATGGTAATGAGCGAATAGGCGAATTTAGGTATTTGCCACAATATAACACCTCAAATGTTGTAATGAATGGCGAACTCGTTACTGCTGTATATCAACAAAGAATGGCTAATCCAGAGATAACGTGGGAAAAAGTAGAACAAACAGATATAGGTTTAGATTTTAATATTCTGAATAATTCTATCTATAGTGAAATTGACTTATACAGAAAAGATACAAAAGATATTTTATTAACGTTATCTATTCCTAAATTCATAGGCTTAGATCCTCCTGAACAGAATGTCGGAATTGTACGTAATTCTGGAGTAGAGGCAATGATTGGTTTTCGGCAAAAAATTAAAAGTTTATCATTTAATACCTCTGTCAATTTAACTTATAACAAAAATAAATGGGTAGACAGGGCAGGTGATGATAACCATATATCAGGGTGGACAATCGAGCGAGTAGGTTCGCCATTAAACTCATTTTATATTTATCAAGCTGATGGTTTAATTGCTAATGAAAAAGAATTACAGGAATATAAGACTAAATATGAATCGGATCCTCGAGGTATGTCAGTCTTACATGCTGGTGACGTAAAACTTGTTGATGTAAATGGGGATGGTGCTATAAATCCTGGAGATAGACAGGTGTTTACTTCTAATATACCTAAATTTACTTATGGATGGAATATTAATGTCGGATATAAAAATTTTGATTTAAGTCTTTTACTTCAGGGCTCAAGCGGCGCGAATCGAATGATATATGGAGAATGGATAGAGGGCCCATCTTATGAACAATTTACAGGTCTTCATTTTCGTGATAGATGGACAGAAAAAAATCAAAATAGGAATGCAAAAATGCCACGTATGGAAGCTGCTAATAATCGGAATGCTTCAACTTATAATTCTTTTTTTCTAAAAAAAGTGAATTATCTCCGGTTAAAGAATGCTCAATTGGGATATACTTTTTCTGATAATGTAGCAAGTAAAATGAAAATTTCCAAGCTGAGATTTTATTTGACAGGATCTAATCTATTCACATTAAGTAGTATGGATCAGGGATTAGATCCCGAAGCAAGAAGTGGTAGAATTTCAGACTTCCCAACATTAAAGATCATAAATTTCGGTATGAATATTACTTTTTAATTTAGATAAATTAAAAATATTATGGAGAAAATAAATTTATATAAAATATTGGTCTTAGTATCAATTATTTGTTTCGTGAGTGGTTGTGATAGTAATATTAATCTTGATCCTGAAGGTATTATCACCGCAGAAGGTTATTTTAAGTCTGCAGAGGATTATGAAAAGGCATTAAATGCTTTATATTCTCGATTAAATGTAAATGCCTATGATCTATGGCTAGATGCCGTTACTGATAATGGACTTGTGACCCATAGTTGGAATAGGGGATACGATTTAGGACGGGGAATCGGGAATACTTTTTCTTCTTTTCCTGAGGAAAAATGGGTAAATGGTTATATTTCGATTCAACGAGCTAACAATATTATTAATAATATTGATAAATACGAATGGCCTGGTGGAAAAAATGACATTGAACGTAGTCGTGTATTAGGAGAAGCCCAAACTTTGAGAGCTTATTTTTATCTTGATTTGGTTTCGATTTTCGGACATATTATGTTTTATACGGAAAATCCGAATTCTGTAGTAGAGAGTGAAAAGGTGAAGCAAATAGAAAATCCTAAAGAGGTTTTCGATTTTATTTTGGATGAGTTAAAAGCTGCTATTCCAGAATTACCAGAGAAAGCTGCTAATAAATCTAAAATTGGTAAGCCCGCAGCTCGTTTGTTGCGTGCTCGTGCTGCTGCTTATGCTGCAGGATACTTAAATGACAAATCATACTTTCAAATTGTATTGGAAGAAACAGAACCTTTAATTGTTTCTGCTCCTCCACTTGCTGATTTTAGTAAACTCTTTGTATTGGGAAACGAAGATTTGGACGAGGTTATTTTGGTTCGAAGTTACTCTCCCGACGCTCTTAACTATTGGGGAGATTGGTATAATCAGTCAATCGGAGGATTTTGTGTAACTACACCTGTAAAAGCATTGGTTGATGCATTTGAGTATATCGGAGAAAAGGATGAAAAGATGCCTTATTTGAATAAAGATCCTCGTTTCTATCAGACTATTTATGCTCCAGGCATGGTACTTCGTGGTAAGTATTACAATACAATCCCTGATAATGTAGTGGAAAAAAATGGGAAATTTTATTTTGATCCTAATAAAGATTATGGTTCTTTACAAGATAAAGAAGTCATGATTGGCGATGTATTGGGCGAAGGTGGTGGATCAGAATGGAATAAAACTCCCACAGGTTTTAGTTGGAAAAAATATTTTCAGGAACCGGAGACATGGTATACTTATAATTCTTTCATTATTTTTCGTTATGCAGAAGCTTACTTATTTAGAGCTGAAGCATTAGTTGAAACAGGTGGAAGCTCAGAAGAAGCTAAGAGATTGATAAAAATAATCCGAAATAGAGCTGGCAATACTAATGATATTGATAAAATTGTTGCTGAAAAATATAATGGTAGTTTATTAGATTTAATTCGCAACGAAAGGCGAGTAGAATTAGCTGATGAAGGGCTTCGTTTTTATGATATTCGTCGTTGGAATATTTTATTGGATGTCATGAATAAACCAATCGAAGGAATTGAATATCGTGATTTTTCATTTGATCCTCCCAAAAATGTTGTCTATACACCTGCTATTAGAGAACCATATAGCGAAAAAGATTTTTGGTGGCCAATTCCCCAGAGCGAAATTGATTTAAATAGAGGACGCATTAAACAAAATGACGGATGGAAATAATAATTTTGAGTTTCTAAATAAAAATAAAGATACACATCTAAAGCTTGCTCTGAATTTTTTTCAATGCATTGGAAAATTTAATTTTAAACATTATCAACTCTAAAAATTTTCCTTGTAATTAATTTTTCAGAGTAAGCTTATTATTAAACTTTAAAACATGAAAAAAATTTTTATTCTTTCATTTTTAACATTGTTATTAGCTTCTTTTTGTAGCATTAGCAATAATAACGATAAAATATCAGAAGCAACTGAAAGTGTGAGAGGGCTGATAACTTTTCATTCATCTGACAGCACATTAAACAAGATATTTATATGGGCAAAAAAACAGGCTCTGGATTATGCATTTATGAACGACCCAGTAGGTTTATGGTATGAAGCGGCTCTTCCAGGTCGGGAGGCCTTTTGTATGCGGGATGTTTCCCATCAGGCGATGGGAGCCCACTTTCTCGGTTTAGATTCCTATACTAAGAATATGCTTTACACTATGGCAAATAATGTAACGGATGCCAGAGATTGGTGTAGTTTATGGGAAATAAACCGTTACGGTGCACCTGCATTACAGGATTATCTTAACGATGATGAATTTTGGTATAATTTGCCTGCTAACTTTGATATCTTAGATTGTTGTTTCAGGATGTATAGATTTAGCGGTGATCAAGATTATGTGCAAGATTCTGTATTTTTGAATTTTTATAAAAAGACCGTTTACGATTATGTGGATCGATGGAATCTTGGTATCGATAAGGTGATGAAACGGGAGCACATTATGAACATTAGGCCACGCAACACAAGAAAGTTCAGGTGGGTAAGAGGTATTCCGGGTTATGATGAAGGGGATGGCAATTATATTGCTTCTCTCGATTTGTTAGCAACCGAGCAGGCGGCTTTCGAATCTTATGCGCGCTTGCAGCAGCTTGGTGGTGATGAAGAGGAAGCATTTAAATTTTATGGAAAAGCGGAGGAAGTAAAAAATTTTATAAACGCAATTTGTTGGGATAATCAAACAAAAAGGTATTACTCCAAAATTAATAAAGAGCATCAATTGAACAGTCGAAATTTTGATTATTCTGTTCTCTATTGGGGCAACATAGTGACGGATACCATAAAATTACGATCCACAATCAAAGCTTTAGTTGACAATTTACCTACAAAGACAACCGGAACCAGTATCGAAGTTTTATCGCATCTGCCGGAAATTCTTTATAAATATGAACAAACCGAAAAGGCATACGAAATGCTTCGGTTCATTATGGAAAATGATCGTCGGGAATATCCTGAAGCATCTTTCAGCACCATTGGAGCAATTGTTACAGGTTTGATGGGGATTGAAATGGAATTATATCCCCAAAAAGAATCGCTAGTAAATGGTCAATATGGAGAGCAAGCGTTTATCACAAAGTCAAGGTTAAACGGGGAAACAAAATGGGCGGAAATCGATCATGTTCCTGTCAAAGGGAATATCATTTCGGTGCGTCATGAAGGCATTAAAAAAACGATTTTTACCAATAATTTGGGTCCACAAATACAATGGGAGGCATATTTTCCGGGCACTCATAAAAATTTATTGGTGAACGGTAAGCCCGTGAAAGCAAACGTCAAAGAACTATTGTCCAATGGGGAAAAAGTATCGTGGATAAGAGTAAGTGTTGGAGCGGGAGAAAGGATGACCGTTCAGACTCTTGATCAATAAAACTGCGAAGAAAGTTATTTTGCTATTAAATATTGCACTATTAAAACAAATCTAAACAAAAGATAAAAATGAAAAAGACATTATGGATGATTTTTTTCTTTGCCTTATTGGCAAAGAGTGGTTCGGCGCAAAAGTTCGAACAATTGGCACAGACGCCACCCATGGGGTGGAACAGTTGGAACAAATTTGGGTGCAACGTAAGTGAGAAATTGATCATGGAAGTAGCGGATGTCTTGGTGCAAACGGGCATGGCCGATGCAGGGTACGAGTATGTGGTGATAGATGACTGCTGGCAGGTAGATCGGGACGAAAACGGGGAGATTGTGGTAGATAAGGATCGGTTTCCTCATGGGATGAAATATCTGGCCGACTACGTACACTCCAAAGGATTGAAATTCGGGATTTACTCGTGTGCAGGGACAAAGACCTGTCAGGGAAGACCCGGTAGTAGGGGTTACGAATTTCAAGATGCGTGTACCTATGCAAGATGGGGAGTAGATTATTTGAAATACGACTGGTGTCACTCGACCACCCAGAATGCTCAGGCATCCTATACTCTGATGCGGGATGCACTGTATAAAGCAGGGAGGCCAATTGTTTTCAGCATTTGCGAATGGGGATCGAACAAGCCATGGGAATGGGCAACGGATGTCGGGCACTTATGGCGCACAACGGGCGATATTGTGGACCGTTGGGATGCCATGATGGGGATTTTCGATGCGCAAAAGGATTTGTGGAGATATGCCGGACACGGCCATTGGAACGATCCTGATATGTTGGAAGTAGGAAATGGGGGAATGACAACAGAGGAGTACCGCACACATTTTTCGTTGTGGTGCATGCTTGCCGCGCCTTTGATGGCAGGCAATGATATAAGAAACATGGACAAGGAGACACAGGAAATTCTGACTAATAAGGAGATGATAGCCGTCAATCAGGATAAGTTGGGGAAACAGGCCTTCTGTTTCAGAGATAATGGTGATTATGAGATATGGGTTAAAAAGCTGAGCGGCGAAGAAAAAGCAGTCTGCCTTCTGAATCGTAGTGACGAAGCTAAAACAGTGGAAGTCAATTTTTCCGTCGTATTGAAAGCTTCGGATTCCTATTGGTCAACGGACCCATATCAATTGAAAGATTTCCGGATAAGAGACTTATGGCAGCATGAGGAAATAAAGCCGAAGGGAGAGGTTATGGAAGTAAAGATGGTGCCGCATTCGGTTAAAGTTTACCGATTTGTAAAAAAGTAGAAGAACTCGAAATATTTCGTTGCAATGATAATGAATTCGTTGAAAAACAAAATATTTTGTCTTTTCCTGAAATAAGCTTACAGTAAATATAAACAAAATCAGGACGATTCAAATGGCGAATGGTGATTATTTGGAGGAACCGTATCTGGTAGGCAAAAGAGCAGGTGAACGAAAAATGTATTGGGATTATTCCGACAGGTCTGTGGTTACAAAAGTAACTTTTTGGTAATCCTTTTTGTATATGTCCGAGAGGCGATAACCGATGTTGCGAAGTCGGGCGGATTTCAAATTTTTAGATTTTTATTAATATATTAGCATAATTTTTTCAATGAGAACTACTGAGTTTTTATTTTACTTTATAATTTTTTTTACCTTATTTTCTGTGGGTGTAGAAAATTATGTGTTTGCGATTGATAAGCAGGAAGGAGTTTCTCCAGCCAATGCTCCTTCACAATTAAAGTTGGAGGGGAAAACTCTCTCTATTTACTATGACGGACAAGAATTGTTTAAGGGAGAATTCGATTATATGGATTCGACTATCCTATTTAGTCAGATTATAGATGAATCGGAAGGGAAAATAAACCAGGTTTACAAATGGACAGCACACAGTCGACCTTTGAAATTAACGGGAATGATCAGCGCAAGCGTTCAATCTTTTCCGTGTCAGGCTGATAATCCTCACGATTCCAAAAAGATTGTGAGGCATTCTATCGGATTGAGTAATAGTTCTCTTAACCATGCTGTTTATGACCGTAAAAGCGATTGGGTGTTGTCTTTGGATTTCCCGACAACAGTTCGTATTATTCCTGTTTTGGATGATGGAAATGTTCATCAATTTAAGATCGAGATTTCCGGGAATATTATTTCACTCCGATTCCGTCCTCGTTATTATCAGAAACACAGGGGGCTAAGTTATTTCGAGCCTTGGAATTATGATGTATGGAAACCTTCTGTGGCGGGTTGGTGTTCTTGGTTTGCCTATTTTAAAGATATTTCGGAAAATAAGATCAAACAAGTGGCGGATGTGCTTTCCAGTAAGCTTGTGCCGTATGGTTTGGATTATTTGCAGATTGACGACGGGTATCAACGAGAGCCGGCAGGTTTGCCTTCCAGTTGGTTGGAGGGAAATGATAAATTTCCCTCGGGTCTCGGAAACTTGGCAAGCTATATAAAAAGCAAAGGTTTGATGCCCGGAATATGGACTTATACAAGTTTTCACCAGAAAGAATTTGCACTTGCACATAAAGATTTATTTGTAAAAAACAGTGAAGGGAACCCTGCATATGGAAATTGGGTAGGATATATTATGGATGGATCAAATTCAAAAACCTTAAACAAGCTTATAAAACCTGTCTATCAAGGATTGCATGAGATGGGTTGGAGTTATTATAAAGTTGATGCATTGAGGCATTTGCGATACGAGGGATACAATTCATACAATGAATATTTTTCTAAAAAAGGTATCGACCGGGAAAAAGCATACAGAAATTTGGTTCAGAGCATTCGGAATGAAATCGGGGAGGGAAATTTTATGTTGGGATGCTGGGGCATCCGGCCCGAACTGATAGGAATTATTGATGGTTGCAGAATCGGAGGAGACGGTTTCGGATATGCAGGATTTGCGCAATACAATTCTTTCAATAACGTAGTTTGGCGGAATGATCCCGATCATATTGTTCTTTCTAAGGAAGATGCATATTCTTCCTGCATGGTCACATCGTTAACAGGATCGGTGTTTATGTTGACAGACAAACCGGAAGTGTACGAAACGGATATTGTGGATGCTGCCAGGCGAAGCATACCGGTCATGTTTACCCTACCCGGCCAGCTTTATGATGTGGATCCATCACGTTCGTCATACATTTATAGAGTGAATAGTGAACTTAATGGCGATGGACCAAGGGTTTTTGATGCAGGACAAAATGATAATAAAGATTACCTTTACTTGCTCGAAATCAATGAACCCTATGAAAACTGGATGTTATTGGGGAAAATAGGAGGGGAATCACAAACGCTTACATTCAGAGAATTGGGTTTGGATGACACAAAAAAATATCTGGTTTTTGAATACTGGACGAAACAGCTAGCAGGAAGCTTTTTCAAAGGATTTTCCACAAGAGAAATTAATCCCGATTATAATTGCCAATTATTTTGCATTCGTGAACTTAAGGATCATCCCCAGCTTCTTGCTACTGACAGACATATAACATGCGGTGCTTATGACCTGATAGATTTAAAATGGCAAGATCTGACATTAGAGGGGAAAAGCAAAGCTGTCAATGGAGAAGAATATAAGTTATATATTGTGGAGCCGTTAGGCTACAATTTCGTAAAATTTGATTGCACTGATGCGCATCTTATTTCAAATAAGAAGAATGGGATAGTGAGGGAGATTTCTTTATATGTAGATACAGATAAACCATTACTTTGGTCAGTAAGCTATAAACGATAAAATCTCTTTGAAAATTAATAAAGAAAAGACATTAGTCTCCCGTTAAAGTGATGAATTTTGTTTAGAAGTATTTTATATTTAATAATATGCGTCCTGTTTTTTTCTACACGATTTGAATTGGTTACTTTTGCGCTTCCCTTCAAATAACGTACGACATGAATTCCGGCAAAACAGTTTTCTCACAAATTATGCAGCTCGTACCTCGTAGAGAATTCAACGAAACAGTAGCCAGATATAAAGGTGATTTTCTAGTCAGGAACCTTTTCTGCTGCGACCAATTCTTTGTTATGTGCATGGCTCAATATGCAGACAAGAACAGTCTGCGTGATATCGAAGCGACCCTGAACGCCTTGGCAGCAGTACGAAAATTGTACCACTGCGGCATCAGTTATGTAGTTCCCCCGAACACGTTGGCAACAGCCAATGAGAACAGTGACCTGCACATCTATGCCGAGTTGGGAGAAGTCCTGATTAAGAAAGTGCGGCCGATTTACGCCAAGGACAAGTTCAGGCTTGATATTGATAATATGATTTATGCTTTCGACAGCACCACCATCGGTCTGTGTCTCAAACTCTGTCCATGGGCCAAGTTCCGCAAGAACAAGGGAGGCATAAAAATACATGCACAAATTGACTTGAGAGGTAATCTCCCTGTTTTCATCCATCTTGCAAGAGCATCTGTGTATGATATCAGTGAAATGGATGAGATGTGCATCGAGATGGGCGCCATCTATTTGATGGATAAGGGATACGTTGACTTCTTCAGGCTCTTCAACAACATCCATAAGAATGGCGCTTTCTTTTTAACCGGGGCAAAAGATAACATGCAGTACGAGGTTGTTTCTTCCGGGGCGGTTGACTCGCAGACAGGTGTAATCAGTGACCAGATAATCCGTCTGACCGAAGAAGCATCTATTGAAAAATATCCGGATGAACTCCGTATGGTTGTCTATGAAGACTTTGCCGGTGGGAACGTGTATCGCTTCATAACGAACCATACCGGCTACGAGGCACTCACCATTGCCGAACTTTACAGGGAAAGATGGAACGTCGAACTTTTCTTCAAATGGATAAAGCAGCAGCAGCATAATCAAATCATTTTACGGTACCTCTGAAAATGCCGTCTCTACCCAGATATGGATAGCCGTATGCGCGTTCTTGCTTTTGGCATTGACAAAGAAAAAGATGCACATCGAAGAACCTTTACTTTATATGATTTCTCAAACCATAGGAACTATGTTGTTTGAGAAGATACCGGTTCGTGAATTGTTCAACAAACCAAATTTAAATGTCTCGTCTGACGGCGGTCAACTCGAACTATTTCGGGACTTCAAATCTTAACGGGACAGCAGTGACTATGAATAATCAAATAAATTTTTTTATGAAAACTTTACACATGCTTATTATTTCAATCTTTTTAGCTACAAGTCTTATGGCCGAATCGTATGTATTGGAATCGCCCGACGGCAAATTGCAGGTAAAAGTGGAAATCTCGGATAATATCCGA
>NZ_JAPCWE010000007.1 GCF_025943985.1 Anaerorudis cellulosivorans
ATAAAACTCATCTTAGAGACCTCTTTGACAAAACTAAATTTCAAAATGACAAAGAACGATTTAGACCTAATGGCCCAAGTTTATTTGATTATTAATAAAGTCCCAATTTTAATGGGACACTAGTGATCTATCTACTTGAATAAAAAATGTAGAATCAGCATATCCTTTATAAATCTTACCAAAATGTATAACATTGAAGGGAATGTAATATATGTCACCTTTTCTAAAAGTCTTTAAGACGCCATCAATTATCAAATCGATCTTACTTTCGAGTACAATTCCCCATTGGCTTCCATGTGAATGTGGTAGCAAATCTTCATCCTCGCTAAATTCCATAAATATTATTTGATGCTCTGTCGCTTGTAAAAAAATATGCTTTAATACCATTTAATTGAATATCTGCTTCAGGTAAATTTATTATATCATCAGGAAAAAATAGATAGCATATCACTTTATTTATCAATCAATTCTTGAATCTCATTTAAATGTAACTCGATATGTCCTAAATATCCTTCAATCATTTGTCGAAGTGTTACAGTAATATCCTCAAAGCTTTGCCATGAGTTATCAAGCTTAGTCTGGTCAACGGATTTAATTACTTGAATCATATGCAGGTTATAATACTTCCAAAGTTGAATTATCGTAAACCAATCTTCATTTTGGTAATCTTGCAAAGCAATCCACAAATCATTATCCTGCTGATAATCTGGAAAAACAAGTTTTGCATTATATTGCAATCTAATCATTCGTTGATGATTATTAGCAGCAGAATCAATCAAATGACCAAGAATCTGTTTAATAGTCCTGTTTTGCTTATTTCGCTTTTGGGTAATGGTCTCAACAGGTAAATTAATTAATTTTTGTTCCCATTTGTCAATGTACTGATTAATTCCGTTTGTTACATTTGAAAAATCCATAATTGTTCTTTAAAATTATTATTAAAAAAAATCACTCTTTTCATGTGGCACAACGGTTACGTGTATGAGTAGTGGCGAGCTTCGGAGCACTTTCCTGTCAAGTTACACCGAATTTGATGCGAGGCAGAATGTTCGAATACGCTACATCCCTTGCCATTACTTATACACGATGTTGTGCGTTCGTGCTTTATTTATGTTCTTGTTTTATTTTTTTTATAAATCTAATTGAAGAAATAGTTATTATAGTGAATCCAAGTCCAATACCCAAATTCATAAAAACAAATGTTACTAAGTCTATTTGAAATAAATAGCCAATCCCCCCAAATATACATGAAATAGCACTTATTAATAACCCAAGTCTTATTCCTTTTGTCCCTGATTTAGGAATTAATCCTAAATACATAAAAAGACTAGATAGAGCTAAAAACAAAGTCCAGCCAAGCATATTTACAGAGGACAAAAACGAAGTTGGGTTTGATTGAAGAAAATGCTCTAATCCAGAATATTCATTTTCAGCAATTGCAAATTGAACGGAACTTATTTGTACAAAATAATGAATTGATGAAACCAGAGCAAACATGATTGAAAATACAATTCCAATCTTTGCAAGTATTTTTCTTTCAGTTGTAGCGAATTCATAAAAGACTATTGTTAATATCATGTATGCCAAACTGAAAATAATCATAAAGGATTTTGCTAAATATTGAAAGAATTGACTATTACTTTTATAGTAATCAATGTAATCTTCAATATTTGTCCAGTTAAAAAGAGGTGCCTGAATCGCAATTCCAATAAACGAAATAATCCAAACTATAAATGAGGTCAAACAAATTATAGCTGACCATAAGCCTATATTCAAAATATTTTTATTCATGTTTTAAAAGTTTTAACAATATTAATAAATAGATGATATTGAATCTGTTAGACAAATAATCTTAATTCATATTCTGAATCATCTAAATATAATATATTAAAAAGGAATCTACTTATTAATAAAGTCTTAATGCCATTAACCTTGTGATTTTGAATAGTTAAGGATTGGATATTTATGTTGTTTGTAATTCTTACTATTAGTGTAAAATCCGGTCTGTTTTGTAAAAATATGGAAAGCTTCTTTTGCATTTCTTTTGCAGGTTTTACAAAATAGCAAATTCTTCCTCTTGATTCTAATCTCTGTTTTTCAGATACAATCTCCGTTTTTATTATTCGATCATTCCAAATGAAAATTTCAAATAACTTTCCGATTGGTAAGCTAATTGAAAATATTGAAAAGAGTAATATTTTATAAACTATGTTCATTTAGTACTCAGTTGCTTATTGCTTAGTAAAGTGTCTTTTAGCATGACGCACAACGTCTTATTTACGTAATAAATATATAACATGCGTAAATACAAAATTTAAAACTTGCGTAAACCACTGTCGCGCTTATGCTTGATATCGAATGATAAATTATTTGATATCAGTATGATAATTTTTTTAATAAAAATATTTGGATTTACGAATGTCTTGTCATTTTTTTACTTGTGGCGTCAGAAATCCGTTTACTCTTTATCCTCTTAAACAACCATTTTAAGTCCATTTCATTACCTTGTTTCTTTCCATCAATTTTGGGTTTACTTTACCATAACCCCGACAAATTTATACAATAATTTCAATTATTCAAAACAAATTAAAAAAATGATCATTATCCCATAAAAAAGTAATCCGGAAATCAGCAAATCATAGATAACTATCTGGTTTACACATATTATTTTAAATCCCCTTGCTCTCTCCGATTTATAATCAGTGGTTTGCTTGTCCAAACAATTCGGTTCAAATCACATTAGTAAATATCAAGTTCCCTTACTTTATTTTATGAAAACTTGAATTTTCTAAAAGCCTCAAATGGATCGTTATATTTTTAAATTCAAAAGGATTTTTCTGTGAATTTCAAAAACAACACTTAAAAATTTTTCGGATTGAAAATTCTCGCTGATAAGTTTGATAGGAGTTCCGGCTTTCAAGCAGGGGGTTGTTTATCATTCCCTTAGTTCGGAGGTTGTTGACCTTCGGTTATGGAGATTATTACCTTTCAAAAAAAATCTGCTTCGACAAGTGATTAATTGTTTTTCAGCATTTGCTCCTTTTTATATTCTTCCAGGTTCCATTCAATTCCCCAATTTTTCACATATTCCGAAATTGGACCCAGCCCAACTTCCGCTCTTCTCTTGTCAACATTATCAGGATCTTCAATTGGACTGACAAAATATTTACCTTTCTTTTCATCATAATAGAGTTGACTGCCATAGATTTGTTTTCTACCTTCCCATATTGCAATTCTATCCTCGAGCAATGCTAAATTTGCAGCGTTGGCATTTCCTTTCTTAACTGCCTCTCTCATCATGGGCAAGTATTTTTTCTGCGTTTCCAAATCGGAATGTTGAATAACCAGAAAGATCGTCATACTTGCCTGCTCACCAACAAGGTCTTTCCCTACCCATCCTTTTTTATCCAATATATTTTCGATTTTCTGTAAATTGATGCTGTCAATTTTTATCATTATTTGCGCTAAACTATCAGCAACACTACTTTTAAAACCATATTGTTTCTCTGCCTCAATAAACTGATGACGAATATTCTGATCATCATAAAAAATTTGGATAAGCTCTTTTTGCAATGATTTATCGTAATTAGCTTCCAAAATATCCAACTTTTTCTGAACTTTTTCCAATAATGCTTCCCATCTTTCATCTTTGTGCAAATTATTCAGATCCGGGTCTCTTTTTATTTGTTCCATATTTGTAAATCCTTTATCTACAGCAAGATTAAGCCATCTGAATGCGGTATCGGGATCATTGGCTAATGAAGCAGTGCAAGCAGCATTGTACAAGTGTTTTTCCTGATTGATGGTAAAAGCCAATTTAAAATATTCCTCAGCCATTTTATAATTTTTTACCCAGTAGCAGGAATCAGCCTTGTGAATATAAGTATCATAATCCTGAGCCATTACAAGGCAAGGGAAAATACATACTGTTAAAATCATAATTTTTTGTTTCATTTTTCTGTGTATTTTAATAAGTTGGAATATTTTTTTCTTCTTTAGCACATTCTATTTTCCACTTCTGTCCACTTGAAGAAAGCGAATTTTTGCTAATCAATAAATAACACCGTCTGAACGTCTAATTCTAGTCCGCACCTTTTCTTTCCACTCTGAGCTTTATGGCTCTTTCACGGACATATCAATAAATTCATAGGGTACTCTTGGGTGCAATGATTGTCCTTTTAATAAATCTCTTTGTCTGACATCTTCAATTGCGAAGGCGATAAATAATACTTTACTCATAAGCTGTATATTTTAAATTTTAGGGTGTCATTCTGTATGACATATAACATCACGAGCGTATCTAAAGTTCGCCGATAGGGCGAATTTGAGCGAAGGTGCGAAGCACTGAAGCCAGATAAGCTCTGTTAGGCGATGTTACCGCTATTATTTGATCCTCCTCCCAATCTCTCTTGCTTTTTTGAGATGTTTTTCCGGTATATCTTTCATCGTTAATGTGCCTGGCAATATAAATGTGCTAATTATTTCTTTCCATCAATTTTGGGTTTACTTTACCATAACCCCGACAAATTTATACAATAATTTCAATTATTCAATAGTGTGTTATATTTTTAGTTAGATAATTGTAAATCAATAAAATAAGTTATATTTTATTTGGGTAATTCCCTGACAATTAGTATCTTTATAGATTGCTCAACTACTTTATAAAGTATGATTTTCACGGGAGTTAACACCTTTAATTCAATTGTCAGTAACGCTTTGAAAAAACACCATATATAACCGAAAATAAGAAAAATATTTGCCAACAAAAAAAGGTGCAACCTTTTGAGCTACACCTTCTTATCTATTTTTGACAGATGGTTATTTATCTATCTTACTTCACTTCCTCAAAATCGACATCCGTTACATCGTCGCTGCCTTTGTCGCTGCTACCTCCTTGAGACTGACCGCCACCTTGAGAGCCTGCTTGCTGTCCTCCGGCAGCTCCTGCACCGGCATTAGCTGCGTTGTACATCTCTTGCGAAGCAGCCTGGAATGCAGCATTCAACTCGTTTGTTGCTCTGTCGATTTCATCGAGATTCTGCGCTTTGTGAGCCTCTTTCAGCCTGTTGAGAGCAGCTTCAATCGGGCCTTTCTTATCGGCAGGTAACTTATCGCCCAGATCTTTCAATTGTTTCTCCGTCTGGAAAATCAAGGCATCGGCCTGATTCAGCTTGTCCACACGTTCTTTCTCTTTTCTGTCGGCTTCGGCATTGGCTGCAGCTTCCTCCTTCATCCGCTTGATTTCGTCTTCGGTGAGACCCGAAGAAGCTTCGATGCGGATATGCTGTTCTTTGCCCGTTGCCTTATCCTTTGCCGTAACATTCAGAATGCCGTTGGCATCGATATCGAAGGTAACTTCAATCTGAGGTACTCCGCGTGGTGCGGGTGGTATTCCGTCCAACGTAAACACGCCGATCTGTTTATTGTCGCGCGCCATAGGCCGTTCACCCTGGAGCACATTGATCTGAACCGACGATTGATTATCGGCCGCAGTGGAGAAAATCTCGCTCTTGCGGGTAGGTATGGTCGTATTGGCTTCGATCAGTTTGGTCATCACGCCGCCCAATGTTTCGATACCCAGCGACAGCGGAGTAACGTCGAGCAGCAATACGTCTTTGATTTCGCCCGACAAAATGGCACCCTGAATGGCTGCACCTATGGCAACAACCTCATCGGGATTCACACTCTTGTTGGGAGCTTTGCCGAAAAATTTCTCTACCAAAGCCTGTACTGCCGGAATACGGGTCGATCCACCTACCAATATGACTTCATTTATTTCGGATGTACTCAAACCGGCATCGTTCAACGCCTGACGGCAAGGAGGAATGCATCGTTGCAGCAGATCGTCGATCAGTTGTTCGAATTTGGCTCGGGTAAGCGTTTTCACCAGGTGTTTGGGTATTCCGTTTACCGGCATAATATACGGCAGATTGATTTCGGTAGTTGTAGTACTCGAGAGCTCTATTTTGGCTTTTTCTGCAGCCTCTTTCAACCGCTGCAATGCCATGGGATCCTTACGCAGATCCACCCCTTCTTCTTTCTTAAATTCTTCTGCCAACCAGTCGATGATGCGTTGGTCAAAATCGTCACCTCCCAAATGGGTATCGCCATTGGTCGATTTTACTTCAAAAACGCCGTCACCAAGTTCCAAAATAGAGATATCGAACGTACCACCTCCCAGGTCGAACACGGCAATTTTGAGATCTTTGCTCTTTTTATCCAACCCATACGCCAATGCGGCAGCTGTAGGTTCGTTTACGATACGGCGCACATTCAATCCGGCAATTTCGCCTGCCTCTTTGGTGGCTTGACGTTGCGAATCGTTAAAATATGCAGGCACCGTAATCACGGCATCAGTCACCTTGGTTCCCAAATAATCCTCGGCCGTCTGTTTCATCTTCTGAAGAATCATGGCCGAAATTTCCTGCGGCGTATATAAATGTCCGTCGATATTTACACGAGGCGTATTGTTTTCACCCCTTTCTATTTTATAAGGCATTTGCGAAATTTCGTTCAACACCTCGTCATACTTGCGACCCATGAAACGTTTGATGGACGATACCGTTCTTGTCGGGTTTATGATAGCCTGACGTTTTGCAGGATCGCCAACTTTCCTTTCTCCGTTATCCAAAAAAGCCACTACCGATGGCGTGGTTCGTTTTCCTTCGTTGTTGGGGATAACTACAGGGTCGTTCCCTTCCATCACGGCAACACAGGAATTGGTTGTACCTAAGTCTATTCCGATTATCTTTCCCATAATTCGTATTATTTTTATAAATTGATTTCATTTTTATTCCATTCTATCTTTTTCAAATGATATGCCAAACACGAAACATTCGGCTTTTTATGACATAATGTCGGATTTAAAGTTATTTTTAGTTTTTCACGACTTCCTTTTCCCAAATTTGGTACTTTATTCGTAAAAATAAGTATCTTTGAAACGATAAAATCGGTCAGCGTTGTGTTTACACCATGGCGCAAGACGTGTTTATGATGATGTTTTATTGATAAAAACGGTTAACATTATGTTTACACCCGAAGATCGGATTCAATTAAAAGAAAGAGGACTCACTGAAGAGGATGTACTCACCCAGTTAACATATTTCAAAGAAGGGTTTCCGCCATTGTCGGTTGTATCGGCAGCCGGCATGGGAAACGGCATCATGCGTATCGACGATGACGACCAAGCCGCGTATAGAGAGGAATGGGACCGATACCGCCGCCAACGGGATTGCTCCATCGTGAAATTTGTGCCGGCATCGGGTGCCGCCAGCCGCATGTTTAAAGACTTGTTTGCCTTTCTCGATGCCGATTACGATGAACCGCGCACGGATTTCGAGAAGAAGTTTTTTGCGGAAATCGAAAAATTTGCATTCTACGACGCATTGAATGCCCGCTGCCTCAGCACTTACGGAACGGATATTTCCCGACTCAAAACCGAGGGCAGATACAAAGCCATTGTGCGTACACTGCTCTTGCCCGAAGGGTTGAACTACGGCAGCCTGCCCAAAGGGTTACTTTTGTTCCACAAATACCTCGACGGCAACCGTACGCCAACCGAAGAACACATGGTTGAAAGTGCCTATTATGCCAAAGACGGCAACGGCCGGTCGGTGCTGCATTTCACGGTTTCGCCCGAGCACCAACGGCTGTTCGAAATACTGACCGCCGAAAAAAGTCCCCTGTACGGACAGCGCCTGAATACCCGATACGATATATCGTTCAGCATTCAGAAACCTTCTACCGACACCATAGCCGTCGATATGGATAACCGTCCTTTTCGCGACGAAAACGGCCGGTTGGTTTTCCGGCCCGGGGGGCACGGAGCACTCATCGAGAACCTCGACGCCATCGATGCCGACGTCATTTTTATCAAAAATATCGATAATGTTGTTCCCGACCGGCTGAAAGATAACGAAGCCCGATACAAGAAACTGCTTGCCGGTGTGTTGGTGAAAATGCAGGAGCGTGCTTTTCGGTATATGGAAAAACTGGAATCGGGCGACGCAACGACTGCCGATTTGGCGGAAATGCTGCGCTTTACCGAAAACGAACTCTGCATCTGTCACGACGGCATTTCGCTCGATTCGGAGCACGAACTGCGCAATTATCTCAAGCGCAAGCTCAACCGTCCTTTCCGCGTGTGCGGTATGGTAAAAAATCAAGGCGAACCGGGCGGTGGTCCCTTCATCGTCAAAAATCCCGACGGTACAGCCTCACCGCAGATTTTGGAGAGTTCGCAAATCAACCCCGACGATCCCGTTGCCGTGAATGCTTTTCGCAACGGCACACATTTCAATCCGGTAGATCTGGTTTGCAGCGTGAAAAATCATAAAGGCGAAAAATACCGCTTGCCCGACTATGTCGATCGCAACACGGGTTTCATCTCCATCAAGTCGAAAAACGGCCGCGAACTCAAAGCACTGGAACATCCCGGTCTCTGGAACGGCGGAATGAGCGACTGGAACACCATTTTCGTTGAAGTGCCTGTCAGCACGTTCAACCCCGTTAAAACGGTCAACGACCTCCTCCGCCCCGAACATCAGCCATAAACCGGAAAAAAATGAAAAACAGGTGAGAGCATGCAATAACCGGATCAAAGTTTACCGGGAAATTGGTTCCGTACCTGTAAAGTTTCTCATCTTCCTATTCTATAAAACAAGGGCTGAAGCTTTAAAGGCATTAAAACAGTAAGCAAAATGAAAAAAGTAAATCTATTGTTTCTAACCTGTCTGTTGGGATGGACAGCTTACGCACCCAAGCAGGAAACCCCTGTCAACCGGGTTCATATTTCGAGCAAGTCGGGAGGAATTGAAGCACCTGATAACGGTACTGACGTGTGGTATCGGCGTAACGATAAAGGCTGGGATAAATATATGGTCGAAAACGAAGCCATGTCGCCCGAAATGAATTGGCGCGAACCGGTGATTCCGCAGGGATTCGGCGTGAATATCCACTTCACGGATGCACGACCGGGAGAAATGGAGATGCTGGCTGCTGCAGGTGTAAAGTGGATTCGCATGGATTTCACCTGGGATGCAACGGAACGTGAAAGAGGAAATTACGACTTCTCGGCATACGAACGGCTTGTAGCCTCCATGGAGAAGTACGGTATCCGTGGCCTCTTCATTCTGGACTACGGCAATCGCCTATATGACGACGGGTTGGCTCCTCACACGGATGAAGGCCGTGCAGCTTTTGCCCGTTGGGCAACAGCCGCAGCAAAACATTTCCAAGGTCACGATATTCTTTGGGAAATGTACAACGAACCAAATATCGGATTTTGGAAGCCAAAGCCCAATGTAGAGGACTATATTAAGCTGGCCATCGAGGTAGGAAAGGCGATTCGAGAAGAAGCTCCCGGTGAGAGGTATATCGGACCGGCAACTTCTCAGATCGACATGAAGTTTCTGGAAGCTTGTTTTCAAGGCGGATTATTGGAATACTGGGATGCCGTCTCTGTTCATCCCTATCGCCAAACTCCACCCGAAACTGTCCTTACGGAATATGAAAAACTTACGGAACTCATCGCCAAATACGCACCAAAAGGGAAACAGATCCCAATCGTTTCGGGAGAGTGGGGCTATTCGGCTGCTTGGCAAAACTATGACGAGGCACGGCAAGGAAAGTATCTTCCCCGTCAATGGCTGACCAATATTGCAGCAGGCATCCCCATCTCGATCTGGTACGACTGGCATGACGATGGCTCAGACCCGAAAGAACCGGAACACCATTTCGGTATGGTAGCTTATCCATACCATGAAGGACGAGACCCGGTTTATGATCTCAAGCCGGCCTACATGGCTGCTAAAACGCTAAGCCAATCGCTGAACGGTTACACGTTCGTTAAACACCTCTCCCTTTTGGCTAAAAATCCCGAAAACTGCTTTGTCCTTCGTTTCGAGAAAAACGGTAAAATCGCCATCGCTGCATGGTACAGCAAAGACGGACAAACCTACAAAATTGTGCTCCCGATCCCCCGCGGTTCCTACCGGCTAATTGATTATTTAGGAACTGACTTAGGATCTCGCAGCGTGGGCAATGAGGGGTTGACCCTTGAACTGACCGACACCCCTGTGTACCTGATCGCCCGGTAATGTTCCGATGAGAACACCACACGAGCCGACAATAAAGATAAACATGATTCTAACCGTCCGGTAATGTTTCGATGAAAACCGCATTCGTCTACAATGACTGGCAAATGGCTTTATTTGTCGATCGAAAATTCAATTTTTTATATTAAAAATGATTCCTATCTTTACACAATCAAATTTCAAAAGATGCTGAACGAATACCTCAACGCCATACAAGAAACCCGGGAACGGGGAGACGCAAGAGAAGAAAGTTATTATGGACATCTCAAAGATTTGATTCTCGCTTTTGCGAAACAAAACAACCTTCACCAAACAGATATCACCGTTCTACCAAAACAAACGGAAGCCGGCAATCCCGATTTTCGTGTGTGGGACGGCAAAAATCACATCACGGGATACATCGAAGCGAAAGACCCTTCTATTGCCAACCTCGACAGCATTGAGGAATCGGAACAGCTGAAACGATACCGCAACACGTTTCCTAACGTCATTCTTACCAATTTTTACGAGTTCAGACTCTACCGTGACGGCGAGTTGATAAAACATGTTTCCATCGGCAGACCTTCTTTGGCCAAAGAACTGAAAACCGTTCTCCCCGCAGAAAACGAAACGGAGTTTTTCGATTTGCTCGATACGTTCTTTTCCTTTTCACTTCCGCGGGTTTACAGCGCCAAAACGTTGGCTTCGGAACTGGCTAAGCGCACCCGATTTTTGCGCGACGAAGTTATCAGTATAGAAATGGCCGAAGAAGAGAAAAAAGGACAAAAAGCTATCCTCGGATTTTACGAGGCTTTCAAAACTTATCTGATTGCTACACTGACCAAACAAACCTTTGCCGACTTGTATGCGCAGACCATAACCTACGGATTGTTCGCAGCACGTACCCGTTCAAACGGTGAGTTCAACAGGGAATTGGCTTTCAAATTCATTCCCAACACTATCGGTATTCTGCGCGATGTTTTTCGTTTCATTTCACTGGAAGATCCACCGAAACCGTTGCAAATCATCGTTGACGATATTGCCGAAATACTGCAGGTTACCGACGTCAACAAAATATTGCAGGATTATTATCTCGAAGGAAAAGGCAGAGACCCCATCATTCACTTTTACGAAACTTTCCTTTCGGCTTACGATCCTTCAATCCGGGAAAAACGTGGCGTATATTATACTCCCGAACCGGTTGTGAAATATATCGTACACGCTATCAACAGTCTTCTCAAATCGCATTTCGATATCGCCGACGGTCTTGCAGGTAATAATGTTACGCTGCTCGACCCTGCTGCCGGCACACTCACATTTCCGGCCGAAGCCGTGAAAACGGCCGTGGATGAATTTACCCGAAAATACGGTTCTGCCGGTAAAACCAATTTTATCAAAACCCGGATTCTCGAGAACTTTTATGCTTTCGAACTCATGATGGCTCCTTACGCCATCGGTCATCTGAAAATGAGTTTTCTTTTCGAAGAACTCGGTTACAGGTTGAATGACAACGAACGGTTTAAGCTCTACCTTACCAACACGCTGGAAATGGAGGAGCTCCGCCAAATTTCCATACCCGGACTGAGTTCATTGAGCGAAGAAAGCCATTTGGCGGGCAAAGTAAAAAAAGAGAAAACCATTTTGGTTATCCTTGGCAATCCGCCCTACAGCGGACATTCTGAAAATCAAAACGATTGGACCGAAAAACTTCTGAAGGAAGACCTCGATGGTGTTAAAAGCTACTATAAGGTGAACGGGAAGCCACTTGGAGAAAAAAATCCCAAATGGCTGCAGGATGATTACGTCAAATTTATCCGTTTTGCCCAATGGAAAATCCACAAGGCCGGAGCAGGTATTGTCGGCATGATTACCAATCACAGCTATCTGGACAACCCCACTTTCAGGGGCATGCGACAAAGCCTGATGGATACATTCAACGAAATGTATATTCTCGACCTACATGGCAACAGCCTGAAAAAAGAAACTTCGCCTGAAGGCGGAAAAGATGAAAATGTTTTCGATATCCGTCAAGGCGTAGCCATAACACTTTTCATCAAACAAAAAGACAAACAGGGCTGCCGGGTTTTTCACCGGGATCTTTATGGGTTAAGGGAGGAAAAATACGACTGGCTCAGTAATAACGTGTTAAATAAGGACCATTATACCGAAATCGAACCGGCCTATCCCTGGTATTTTTTCGTTCCGCGACGTACCGAAAACATCCGCCATTATTTACAGTGGAAACGCATCGATGAAATTTTCCCCGTCAACAGCGTCGGTGTCGTCACAGGGCGAGACAAATTTGTTATCGACACCGATAAAAACAGCCTCATCAATCGCATCAATCAACTCAGAAACAAAAATTTCCCGAACGAAATAATTTCTCAAGCGTACGACTTGAAAGATAAGCAAAATTGGAAATTATCGAAAGCAAGAGAAGAGTTGCAGCAAATCGATCATTGGCAGGAAGCCATCGTGAAAATTCTTTATCGCCCCTTTGATGTCAGGTATCTATTCTATCACGAAACCTTTGTTGAAAGAACAAGAAGGGATGTCATGCGGCACATGCTTCATGACAATATCGGAATAGTTGCAAGGCGTCAGCAATTACCCGACAAACCATGCAATTACTTTTTTATAAGTGAACTTATGATTGCCGATGGTTTAATTCGCTCCGATAATAAAGGAAGTGAGTCTATTTTTCCGCTGTATTTATATGACACTCCGGAAAATAAATCCAAACGCTCATCGCATCTCCAAACGGTATTGCTCTTCGAACCCAATGAGAAATATCATACCCGAAAACCCAATATCGACAAAAAATTGTGCGAAACGCTAAACGCAATATACCATAAAGAACTCACACCCGAAGAAATTTTATACTATATTTACGGCATATTTTACAGCAATGTCTATCGCGAAAAATATGCAGAATTTTTGAGAATCGATTTTCCGCGCGTACCTTTCACAACCGATTATGCGATATTTCGCAAAATATCGGTCTTGGGCAACCGGTTGGCCGACTTACACCTGATGAAAAGCAAAGAATTGGATAATCCGGTTGCAAAATATGAAGGAGACGGAGATAACGACAAAATAGAAAAGGCGTTTTACGATGAGCAAAAAAAGCGCATTTACATTAATGAAAACAAGTATTTTGACCACGTCATGCCCGAAGTATGGGCTTATTGCATAGGCGGTTACCAAGTATTGCAAAAATATTTGAAAGACAGAAAAGGCAAGTCAATGGACGATCCCCGTCATTTCTGCCGAATGATCACCGCTTTAGTCAAAACGCAGGAAATTCAGGAACAACTTGACGAAATATATCCTGAAATCGAGAATTACCTTCTGCCGGAAGAGTTGCCTCAGTAAGGTGAAAATTTTTTTTCGTTCTCAATATTAATAATACCTGATTTTATGAAACATCACTTCATTGCTACTTCCCAAGGATCGCTTATCAGAGGTATCATTGCCTTGATTATAGGCGGATTGGCTGTTTTTATGCCGGATATTACCTTACGGAGTTTCGTTATCTGCATCGGGATACTGATTTTGGTCAGCGGATTGGCATCTCTTGTTTTTGCCGTTCGCAGCCGGGAAAAAATCACCAAAAACATCCTCATGGCCGATGCCGTATTCAACCTCATTTTCGGATTGCTGTTCATCGCATTGCCTGACACCATGGTGAAAATTTTTGTCATTGCCATGGGCATCGGATTTCTGTTGATCGGCATATTTCAACTCATCGGCACATTGAGCATCCGACGCGAATACGGCTGGTCGTGGATTTATTTCGCTATTTCCGTACTGATGATCATTGCAGGAATCATCCTGTTTACCAACCCTTTCACCAGCGCCGAGACCATTCTCATCTTCATCGGCATATTTTTGCTGATCTATGGTGCCACGGAACTGTATATGGCATGGAAATTAAGCAAAAAACCGACAATCTACACCGATGATGATTCCTTTCAATAAGGCAACGCCGATGTTAATCTCGGGCAACGTGCCTGTTGCAATACGACGGATGATCGCGTTCAACCAGGGGAGTACGACGATCCCGCTCATTTAAGGAAAGCAAAACGATAACGATAAAAATATGAACCATGACAACAAAACCCATCTCCGGCATAATCGGAAAAAAAAGCATAGCCAGTTTGGTTAAAGCCGCATTCTTGCCGATTTTACTCGTCGGTATTTCCTTAACGGGCTGTAAAACGGTCAGAAAAGCCGAAAGCGCCGCACAGCAGCCGCCCCAAGTAAAACTGGTGAAAAACCAAGCCGAAGAAGAAGAAAAAGACTCAGTGGAATACGAACTGATCGTGCTCGATCCGAAATTCGAATCGTGGCTGGCTACCCAGCCTCCTGCCAATTTTTACTCGCAACAGTATTACGAAACGTGGAACCAACAGTACGTTACCGAATGGAATCACCGCCACAATAACCCGTTGCGCTACGGTAGTTTCTACGAAACGTATATCGACTACGATCCTCACATCGATTACGGCCTGGAACTCAACTACCGGTTGTATTACTATTTCCGGTTTATCGAGGATGAATACGGCATCGTGCTCGTTCCGCGAGGTCGATAAAATCCATTAGTTAGTAAGGGTAATTTTGCAGCTTCACGAGAGAAATGAGGCACGCCTGCCCACAGATATCGAAGCGGTACCGTTAATCTTTCGTCCTTTTCAAGATCGAAGTGCGACATACCGGCCGAATACATGAGGTATCATCCCCGCTTCATCCTCGCTTCATGCTCGCTCTAAGGCAGGGACAAAAACATCGGATTCCGTAGATTTATCGTAAAAACAAGCTGCGTTTTTGCAGCGAAAACGGCAAAATCGTAGAGCGGACATGGAGCGGAGATGGTGCAGCCTTGGTACGGAGAAGGTGCAGCCTTGATAAACCTCCGTTTTTGCCGATAAATCGGGTTTCGACATTTGCGATCTACGGGCCGGCAGAAACTGCCAAAATCAGGAAGAACGAGAGTTGAAAATGCCGAGAAACAATACCTATGAACCGGCGGGCATCGCCAAAATCAGGCAGAACGAAACACAGCGAGACGATGTCGCCGTGCCGGCAAATGCTGCCAACATTATCCGAAACGAAAGTTACTAACAAAAAGGACAATACTGCCGTGTCATTACTTGCTGCCGAAAATCAGGCTAAACGATAATCACCAACGCAGCAAAACATACCCCGAGCCGGCAACGGCTGCCGAAATATCATATCGACACGATATTCGATTCCAAAAAGATAAAAAAGGTATATTTTTTGCTATCTTTGTTGTAAAACAAGTGAGAGTGTATGGCATATATCGATTATTACAAGGTATTGGGTGTTCCCAAAAACGCAACACAGGAAGAGATTAAGAAGGCTTATCGGAAATTGGCCCGCAAAATGCATCCAGATCTCAACCCCAACGATAAGGATGCACACCGAAAATTTCAGGAAATCAACGAGGCTCACGAGGTGTTGAGCGACCCGGAAAAACGGGCAAAATACGATAAATACGGCGAAAACTGGAAACATGCCGAGGAGTTTGAAAAAGCGCAGCAGCAATATCAGCGGCAATATCAACAGCAAGGTCAGTGGAGCGACTTCTTTGGCGGAGGCGGAGGAGAAGGCGGAAGCCGTACCTTCTACACGGAAGGCGATTTTTCGGACGACGATTTTTCGGACTTCTTCCATTCGATGTTCGGAAGAGGATTTACGCAACGCCAAAGCAGTCGGAAGTTCAAAGGACCCGACTATGAGGCCGAGTTGCACCTGACCCTGCGTGAAGCCATGCAGACGCATCCGCAAACCCTCAACGTAAACGGCAAAAACATCCGCATCACCGTTCCTGCCGGAGTGGCCAACGGTCAAAAAATCAAGCTGGCCGGCTACGGAGGTCCCGGCGTTAACGGAGGTCCCAACGGCGATTTGTACATTACCTTTGTGGTTGAAGACGACCCCAATTTCAAACGACTGGGCGACGACCTCTACACCGAGGCCGAAGTAGATCTCTACACGGCTGTGCTGGGCGGAGAAATCACCATCAACACCTTGGATGGCAGTCAGTTGAAACTCAAAATCAAACCCGGCACTCAACCGGGAACCAAACTAAGGGTGAAGGGTAAAGGATTTCCCGTTTACAAAAAGGAAGGGAAATTCGGCGACCTGTACGTTACCGTGAAAGTCAGGATTCCCGAAAATCTTTCTTCGAGAGAAAAAGAATTGTTTACCGAACTTGCTAAACTTAGAACACGATGAGTACGAACAAATTATTATACAACGAATGCATCCGGATCTACAAGGTGGAAAGCGCGTTCATCGATTCGCTCAACGAGTCGGGGTTGATCCACATCGATTATCAGGACGAAGATAAATATATCGATTACGAAGAACTTCCGAAACTCGAGCAGTTCATGCGTTGGTACTACGATATGGACATCAATATAGAAGGCATCGAGGCACTGAATTACTTGCTCGACAAGGTGAAAGCGCTTCAGGAAGAAATCATGCAGTTGAGAAACGAATTGCGCTTCTATAAATCGTTGTAAAAATCGAAAGGATAATCCCTGACATTATTTCATATGCTCAAATCGCTCACCATCACCAACTATGCATTAATCGATTATCTGGACATGGATTTCGGACCCGGCTTCTCGGTCATCACCGGAGAAACCGGAGCAGGGAAATCCATCATTTTGGGGGCGCTTTCGCTGGTACTTGGGCAACGTGCCGAAAGTCGTCACATCAAGCAGGGGGAAACCAAATGTACGGTTGAAAGCGTTTTCGACATTTCGAAATACGACCTCAGGCCGTTTTTCGAAGCGCATGACTGGGTGTACGACGCGGACGAATTGATTTTGCGTCGCGAGGTATGGTCGAATGGCCGATCGCGGGCGTTTGTAAACGACTCGCCCGTCTATCTCAACGATCTGAAAGAGTTGGGCGACCGCCTCATCGATATCCATTCGCAACATCAGAATCTTGCTCTCAACGACGAGCTTTTTCAATTGATGGTGATCGACTCGCTGGCACAAACGCAGGGGTTGCGCAACGCCTATGCCGAGGCTTATGCGGCATTCCGTTCTGCCGAAAAGCAGTTGAACGACCTGCGGGAGCTTTCCCGAAAAAACAAAGCGGAAGAAGATTACCTGCGGTTTCAGTTTCAGGCACTGGCAGATGCCGCATTACAGCCCGAAGAGCAGGAAACGCTCGAGGCAGAACTGGAAGCCATTACCCATGCCGAAGAGATCAAATCGGCACTGTTTGCACTCACGTCGCTGCTTTCGGGAAACGAACAAAACGTGGAATCCATGCTGAAATCGGCGTTGGAAAGCGCACGAAGCATACGGCATGTTTTCCCGAAAACGGAAGATATTGCCGCACGTATCGAGTCGGCCTACATCGACCTGAAAGATGTGCGACAGGAAGCCGAACAGCTTTTTGAAGAGGTGGATTTCAACCCCGAGCGTCAACAGTGGATCGAAGACCGGTTGAGTTTGATTTACAGTCTGGAGAAAAAACATGCCGTAACAGACGTGCAGGCACTGATCGACCTTCAACAGGAAATTGCCGCAAAGTTGAAAAATAGCGAGTCGCTCGACGAAAAAATAGCCGGGCTGGAGAAAGAAGAGAAGGAAAAACGCGAAGATATGCTCGAAAAAGCCCGTCGTTTGAGCGAAATGCGGCGCGCTGCCGTTCCTTCCATCGAACACGGAATTATCGAAAAGCTGGCTTACCTGGGCATACCCAACGCGCGCTTCGAAATCCGCATGGCGGAAAAGACTCAGCCCAACGAAACCGGAATCGACCGAATGCGGTTTTGGTTCTCGGCCAACAAAAACACCGATCTTCAGCCCTTGGAACAAATTGCCTCGGGCGGCGAAATTTCGCGCCTGATGCTTTGCATAAAAGCCTTGATTGCCGGCGCAACGGCACTGCCTACGATTATTTTCGACGAAATAGACACGGGTACTTCCGGCGAAATGGCCGACAAAATGGGCTCCATCATGCAACACATGGGCAGCGATATGCAGGTCATAGCCATCACCCACCTGCCCCAAATCGCTTCAAAGGGATCTGCCCACTATGTGGTTTACAAGGAAGAGAACGACGAGGGCACCCGTACGTACATGAAAAAACTTTCGGATGAGGAGCGGGTACCGGAAATTGCCCGTATGCTCAGCGGTGCCGAAACAACGACAGAAGCCATTGAAAATGCAAAGGTTATGCTCGGTGTCAATGGTTGATGCCGACAACCGTCAATACATAACGCAATGAGAGAAAAAGAAATGATTTTCGGCATCCGTGCCGTCATAGAGGCTGCCGAAGCCGGAAAAGAGATCGATAAAGTGCTGGTAAAACAGGGCTTGCAGGGTGATCTGTTCAACGAATTGCAGGAGGTACTGCGTACACACGAAATCCCGATGCAAAAAGTGCCGGTGGAACGCATCAACCGCATCACGCAAAAAAATCACCAAGGTGTCATTGCCTTTACCTCGCCAATCACCTATCAGCGACTGGATCAGCTGATTCCTCTGCTCTACGAACAGGGGAAAAATCCGTTTATCGTGGTGTTGGACGGCATAACCGACGTGCGCAATTTCGGCGCCATTGCCCGTACGTGTGAAGTGGCGGGGGTGGATGCCATCGTCATCCCTTCGCGCGGCAGTGTTTCGGTTACTGCCGATGCCGTAAAAACGTCGGCCGGAGCGTTGCACCGCATTCCGGTGTGCAGGGAAAAAAACCTGAAAGAAGCCGTTGTCTATCTGAAAAACAGCGGAATAAAAGTAGTTGCGGCCAGCGAAAAAGCGGCCAGAAATTATACCGAATCCGATTTTTCGGTACCGACAGCCCTCGTGATGGGTGCGGAAGACAACGGGGTTTCGACCGAAATCCTGCGCATCAGCGACGAGTTGGTCAAGATTCCGCAATTTGGCACCATCGGATCGCTCAATGTGTCGGTTGCGGCAGGCATTCTGATTTATGAAGTAATCCGACAGCGACAGGAAAAAGCAAAAAAAGAAAGGTAAAACGTATAAAACACTCTTCGCATGAAAAAATCGATCGCTACTCAACAGGCTCCGGCAGCCATAGGTCCCTATTCACAGGCAATCGCAACCGAGGCATTGGTTTTTGTTTCGGGTCAACTGCCCATTGATCCCGCAACGGGATCGATTGTGGCGGGGGGCATAAAAGAACAAACCGAACAGGTATTCAAAAACATCGAGGCTATTTTGGCCGAAGCCGGTTTGACGATGGATCATATTGTAAAAACCACCGTATTTTTGGCCGATATGTCGCTTTTCAACGAAATGAATGCAGTGTATGCCGGACAATTCGCCGGAACATTTCCCGCCCGTTCGGCTGTTGCCGTGAAAGCGATTCCTAAAGATGCGCTGGTGGAGATTGAAGTTATTGCCGCAAAATGTCCCTAACGATTACGCACACCTACGAGAGAGAAAATTGACATGGGAAGGTATTGTCGTTAAATGATGTTATTTACTCGAACACTGTCGGCACGATTTCCTGCCCGGGTTCTTCCACGGGATCCTTCTTCACCACCAAAGCACTGATTTCCCACAACAAATAGAGCGGAACAGTTACCACAAAAAGGGAGAAGGGATCGCCCGAAGGAGTTATAAGAGCGGCGAGTAACAACGCTCCCACAATGGCGTGTCGGCGATATTTTTTGAAGAAAGAACGGTAAATAAGTCCGAGATTGGACAGCAACCAACACAACAACGGAAGTTCGAAAACAACCCCCATAATCAGGATCAACGTGTAGAAATTGCTCATGTAGGAATCGAGCGAAATCATATTCTCAATGGCTTCGCTTAATTCGAACGTAATCAAAAACCGGAAAATAAGGGGAAAAACAATAAAGTAGCCTACAAGACATCCCAAAACAAACATCACTCCGCCAAAAGCGAATGCCGTTTTGACACCTTTGATTTCATTTTCATAGAGAGCCGGACTGACAAATTTCCATATTTGGTATAAAATATAGGGGATGGATAAAAGAATGGCAAATGCAAAAGAAGTGGAAATATAGGTCATAAACTGCGTGGTCATGTTAATATTCAATATCTTGACATTGAAAGACTGCGCAGAAAAATCCGGCATAAAGGGGATGTACTTACTTGCGTTTTCCAGGAAACGATACGTAATAAAATCGGAGGAACGGGGAGCCAGAATAACGGAATCGAATATTTTCGGCATGATAATCAGCCCCACAACGGTAAGAACGGCAATGCCAATAATAATTCGTATTAAAGTCCATCGGAATTCTTCAAGATGATCCCAAAAGGACATTTCTTTCTCACTCATCGATCTCTGTTATCCCTATAATTTTTTTGTTCCGATAAAAAATATCCGAGCAACCCGCTCACCAACACGTCCGTGCTTTTATATATCAATTGGAGGAATCAATACGCATACATCGTATGGCGTGCATGCGTTACGTCCCTGCTTTGTATATCAATTGGCGGTGGTTTTATTATCTGTGGGATCCGATTTAATATCCTCTTCTATATCGTTTAAGCCTTTTTTGAAGCTGCGAATGCCCTTTCCCAACCCACTCATTAATTCGGGAATTTTTTTGCCTCCGAATAAAAGTAAAATAACCAACACGATAATAGGTATTTCCCAGCCGTTTAAATTAAAAAGTAATGGATTCATACGTCTGCTTTCGTTAAATTGTTTAATTTGTTAATTGCTATTGCACACAAAAATAGAATTAATTCTTTAGATGGGCAATGAAATTAAGATAAAGTTTTAAAATGCGGGCAAAATAATTTTACTTGATGCGTAAATCGATATATATCGGCAAATGATCGCTGAAACCACCCTTATAGACAGGCCCCATGTAGGTGCGATAGGGTCGCTTCCGTCCGTTTTTATCTTCCTCCAACAAAAAATCGGCGTTGAAAACCGTTGCCTCGTGGTTTTTGAGCACAACGGAAGAGGTTGGCGACAACAAATCTCCGCTCACGATAAACTGATCCAACACCTCCCATCGCCCTTGAAATTTATAGGTACCGAAATCGATTTTTTTCATCCGATGAAAAAACAGGTTGTACAACCCCTTCGCGGTGACGGGATGGCTCAACTTTTGTGCACCGAGTACACGCGAAAGACTTTTATCGTCGGGATGATCGTTGAAATCGCCCATGATGACAATATGGGAATGCCGACGTAAACGAAACAAACTGTCGGTTTTGTTGCGCAACAACAAGGCCGCATCACGGCGAGCCGGTTCACTTGCACGCTGCCCTCCCCTGCGCGAAGGGAAATGGCAAACAAACACGTCGAGCGTATCGCCGTTTACCAGTTGCCCTGCGGCATGAAGAATATGGCGTGAGGGCCCGGTAGCAGGGTTGGAAAAATGAATGCGGTATTCGTTCTTTTCGAGAAGGTTGAACCGATGGCGCTGATAAAGAAGCGCCACATCGATTCCCCGTTCGTCGGGCGAATCGGTAACGATATAATCGTAGCGCTGAGCACGCAGGGGCGACTTTGCCGTGAGATCGGAAATCACCTTATCGTTCTCCACTTCGCACAATCCCACCAGTGCCGGCGACTGCATGCCGCCGACAGCGGTAATTACACGCGTAATGTTTTTCAACTTTTTCCCATATTTCCATCCTGTCCAACGAAATTTTCCTTCGGGAAGAAAATCCTCATCGTTTTTTGCCGGGTCATCGTACACGTCAAAAAGATTCTCCACATTATAAAACACGATCCTGAAATTTTCCTGAGCCAAAGACCTCACACTCAGAAGAATCGTCAACACGGTCAAAACCACGGCTTGGCCGGGTAAGCGGAAAATGGGTCGGCGGATGCTCATGTGTCGCTTTCGCTCAGCCGCTTTATGCCGAAATGTTTTCCAGCAATTTCACCAAGAAAGTCCATCATTTGGCAACGGAAGGAATATGCACTTTTTCGTTGGGCGAATGCACATCGGTCATGGTAGGGCCAATGGAAATCATGTCCAACTGCGGATATTTATCAAGAAAGAGACCACACTCCAATCCGGCATGAATAGCCTTCACCTCCGGCATTTTGTTAAACAGATCTCGATAGATCTCCGTCGCTTTCTTCAATATTTCGGAATCGGGATTGGGCTTCCATCCGGGATAACCGTCACTGTGCGTTACTTCGGCACCGGCAAGGCGAAACACCGAGGTCACCATGTTTGCCGCGTCTTCCTTGCTCGATTCAACCGAACTGCGCTGACTGGTAACCACTTCGATTACCTGATTATCGAGCATCTTTACCGCGGCAAGATTGGTTGACGTTTCCACAAGACCGGGAATGGCGCTACTCATTCTCAACACGCCGTGGGGACAGGCATACAAAGCCAGAATCAAATGCTCTGCCGTGTTGCCGTCGATAATCGTTGAGGGTACCTCCACCGATTCGAGCAACATATTCAAATTCGGCTCAACTGCTTGATATTCTTCTTGTATTTCGGCAAGAAACGTATTCAATTTCACGCGTACGTTTTCTTTGTACCTGTCTTTTACGCCGGCTATGGCATACGCTTCACGCGGAATGGCATTATGCAGATTTCCCCCGCCAATTTCGACAAGCGCCGGTTTATATTTTTCATCGAGGAAAGCATACAAAAAACGGGTCAGAATTTTATTGGCATTACCGAGTCCTTTATCGATATCGCTACCCGAGTGCCCTCCACGAAGTCCCTTCACCTGTACCTTAAACCAAAAATAACCTTCGGGTGCCGGTTTGGGTTTCCAGGTGAAACGCGCCACGGTATTTTTTCCTCCGGCACAACCGATATAAATTTGACCTTCCTCCTCGGTATCCAGGTTCAACAAGATATTTCCGGTAAGAAAATTATCTTCCAACAAATTGGCTCCCGTAAGCCCGGTCTCTTCGTCAACGGTGAAGAGAGCTTCGATTTTTCCGTGTGCAATGTCTTTCGATGCCAAAACAGCCAAAGCGGCAGCTATACCCATGCCGTTGTCGGCTCCCAGAGTGGTACCCTCGGCTCTCACCCAATCGCCATCGATAACCGTTTCAATGGGGTCGGTGTCGAAATCGTGAACAACCTCATTGTTTTTTTCGCACACCATATCCATGTGCGCCTGAAGAATAACGGTAGGCACGTGTTCCTTTCCGGGTACGGCAGGCTTGGTAATCAGTACGTTTCCCGCCCTATCCTGTTTAGCTTCGAGGTTGTTTTTCCGGGCAAAGTCGAGTAAATAGGCTCTAATTTTTTCTTCTTTTTTGGAAGGTCTGGGGATTTGGGTAATCTCATGAAAATAGCCCCAAACTTCCTTGGGTTCCAATTCGTTGATCGTCATAATCGTTTATTTTTCGGTTAATTTGTATTTGCGCCAAATTCGCATTCTTGTTTGGTTTGATGTGCTAAAATTACAAGAAAACTTCCGTCCGACAAAAAAAATAGCTCTTTATGACCAAAAAAATATGGTTTAATTCTGTAATTAAACTATCTTTGCAGTGCAATTCGACTATAAACCGAAATCGCAATCGAGACTGATAACTAAAAAATAGAAAGCATGATAAAAACAATTCTTATTGGTGCCGTTTTACTTTTTATCGCTGTTTTGTTCATGGGAGTGAAAGTTTTCTTCACAAAAGAAGGGAAATTTCCCGATATTCACATTGGCGAAAATAAAGCTATGAAGGAAAGAGGAATAGGTTGTGCTACCTCGCAAGATGCACAAATGCGTGCTAAAGTAAGTCCTGTGGAACTCATGTTGAAATCGAACAACCCCAAATAAATCGAAGAAATCATGAAGCATTCGTATTTTTACATCGTTAATGGCGTGCTGGGCGTCGGACTTATTGCGCTTTATCTTTTGTTTTTTACTTCGCAGCCTTCGTCCGACCAAAAAATGCAAATCCGGTTTAATCCCGGCGACTCAACATTTATATTGCCCGTTGCTTATGTCAACGTAGATTCGCTCCTGACAAATTATAATTTCGCAAAGGATCTGAATGAAGCATTGATGCGGAAAGAAGAAAGTTCACGGGCAACGCTAAACCAAAAAGAAACCCAGTTGAATGCCGCAGCCCAGGAATTTCAACGCAAACTGCAAAACAATGCTTTTTTGAGCCAGGAAAGGGCTGAGCAAGAACAACAGCGCATCCTGAAAATGCAACAGGAATATCAGCAAACGGCACAAAAACTCTCGCAAGAATTTGCATTGGAGCAACAAAAGCTGAACCTTCAATTGGCCGATACCATTAAGGCCAATCTTGTCGAATTCAATAAGGACAAGAATTACGAAATCATCTTCAGCAATACGGCATCCGACAATATTCTGTATGCCGATAAAAAATACGACATTACCCGAGAAGTCATTCGTTTTTTGAACAACAAATATGGGCCGGCCACCGTGGCTCCGGCAACAGAAAAAAAGAAATAAAAACAACTTCCAAATGCGATACGAAATGAGGTTCTTTACTGACAAAGAGCCTTATTTTTTATTCTTACCTTTGTGTAATCATTTATGAAACATTGGCCGGCATATCTCCAAAAACAGCGAAGCGAATATCTTCAACCGTCGCTTCCCGAGCAATTTATGGCCGATATGGCGGTGGTAATACCGTGTTACGACGAATATGAGCTGAACTTCACCCTTACCGACCTTACCAGATGCGACCCACCCGAAACAAACACCATGGTTGTAGTGGTGATCAATTCAACGGTAAAATCGAACAAAGAGGCTGTGGATCAAAACAGAAAAACGTACCGTGAGGTGCAGCAATTTTCCCAAACCTTTTCGACCGACCGCCTGCTTTTTGTGCCGGTTATTGTTGAAAATCTTCCCAAAAAGCATGGCGGTGTGGGATTAGCCCGAAAAATAGGAATGGATTTGGCTGTCGATTATTTTCATAAAACGGGCAACCCAAAGGGAATCCTCGTTTCGTTGGATGCCGATTGTGGCGTTTCGGAAAATTATCTCCGGGATATTTATCGGGCTTTTCAGGACAAAAAGGTGTGTTGCAGCATCCACAATTTTCGTCACCGGGTACAAAACAACGACGAAATCCTCGAAAAAGCCATCCGCGAGTATGAGGGTTATCTCCGGTATTTCGAGAAAGCGTTGAAATTTACCGGCTTTCCGTATTACTATCACACCATAGGGTCGGCCTTTGCAGTCACCGCCGATGCCTATGTACGTGCCGGCGGGATGGGAAGGCAGCAAGGAGGAGAAGATTTTTACTTCTTGCAAAAAATATTTCCGATGGGAAAAGTAGCCGTATTGGACGATGTATTTGTATATCCGATGGCACGTTTCTCGGAAAGGGTACCGTTTGGCACGGGTCCGGCGTTGCAAAAAATCATAGCCGAACCCGACGGCCGAATAAAGGTGTATGCGATGGACGCTTTTGTGGCGCTGAAAGAATTTTTCGACCGAATTGCACTGTTTTTCGAACAACCCGAAAATGAAGTTGAAGCACAGATTACGCAACTGCACCCGTCTTTGCACGAATTTATCCGGCGCAATCGGATGAAAGCCGATATTATGGACTGCAAGGCCAACTGTGCCTCAATCGTTTCATTTCGCAAACGGTTTTTTCACCATTTCAATGCCTTTTTCATCATTAAATATCTTAATTTTGCCCATCAAGGCTATTTTAATCCGGAGACGTTGGATACCTGTAATAACAATTATTCAACATATATTGGAAATTAAGCCGTAAAAACGTATTTTTGTATTCAATATGTAATTGCCGGCTTTCTTTATTCCAAATTCAAAAATTGCCTATATGTTCGGATTAAACGGAGTAGAAATAGTGAGTGCCTTTTTGGTTCTGTTTGCCATTATCGATGTAACGGGATCGGTGCCCATTTTTCTGAATTTGAAAAGCAAAAACAAGATTATTCATCCTACCAAATCGGCTCTTTATTCGTTTTTTATCTTACTTCTCTTTCTTTTTGTCGGTGATGGGATTCTGAACTTGTTTCAGGTCGATGTATCGTCGTTTGCCGTTGCCGGAGCATTGGTCATCCTCATTATTTCCATCGAGATGATATTGGGGGTGGAAATCTTTAAAAACGATAATCCCGACGGCGATGGTTCTTCTACGCTGGTGCCTGTGGTTTTCCCGCTGATAGCCGGACCCGGCACATTTACCACCCTCATTTCCATGCGGGCAGAATACCATATCATCAACATCATTATCGCCGTTGCGCTCAATATGATACTGGTTTTTGCCGTATTGCGCTACCTGGATGTGGTGAAAAAATTGATGGGAGCCAGCGGGGTTTACATCATTCGCAAATTTTTCGGCATCATCCTCATGGCCATTTCCATACGCTTGATCACGTCGAATATGAGTGCACTCATTGCTTCTTTTTCGTAGTTTTTCAACAAAAAATAAGTACATTTGCGAAACAAAAAACAGATAAAGGATAGTTCATTAATTTATAAAATCAAATTATAAAATCAAACCAACATGAGAATTGTAAGTATTTTAGGACGCGAAATCCTGGATTCGAGAGGAAATCCGACAGTTGAAGTAGATGTTTACACCGAATCGGGTGCATTTGGCCGTGCCGCTGTACCTTCCGGGGCATCAACAGGCGAAAACGAAGCATTGGAACTTCGCGACGGAGATAAAAAAAGATACGGTGGCAAAGGCGTTTTAAAAGCCGTAAAGAATGTCAACGAAGTAATTGCACCCGCATTAATCGGAATGAGTGCATTGGATCAACGCGGAATTGATGCCAAAATGTTGGAATTGGACGGAACAAAAACAAAATCCAACCTTGGTGCCAACGCCATTTTGGGTGTTTCGCTGGCAGTTGCCAAAGCTGCAGCCGACTATCTGGGACTGCCGTTGTATCGTTATATCGGCGGGGCAAATGCCTATGTACTGCCTGTTCCCATGATGAATATCATCAATGGCGGTTCGCATTCCGACGCTCCCATTGCTTTTCAGGAATTCATGATTCGCCCGGTAGGTGCGCCTTCTTTCAGCGAAGGACTGCGTATGGGTGCCGAAGTATTTCATGCGCTGAAGAAAGTGCTTCACGACAAAGGGTTGAGCACGGCTGTGGGTGATGAAGGTGGTTTTGCGCCCAATCTTGCCGGAGGTACGGAAGAAGCCCTCGATTCTATCCTCACTGCCATTCGCAATGCCGGTTACGAACCGGGTAAGGATGTCATGATCGGGCTCGACTGCGCTTCATCGGAATTCTACCAAGACGGAATTTATGATTATACGAAGTTTGAAGGCAATAAAGGCAAAAAGAGAACCTCTGCCGAACAGGTTGAATACCTTGAACAACTGATCACAAAATACCCCATCGACTCTATCGAAGACGGCATGAGCGAAAACGATTGGGAAGGCTGGAAACTGCTTACCGAAAAAATCGGCAGCAAGTGCCAGTTGGTAGGTGACGATTTGTTTGTAACCAATGTGGAATTCCTTGAAAAAGGGATCAAAATGGGATGTGCAAACTCCATCCTGATCAAGGTTAATCAGATCGGGACGCTCACCGAAACGTTAAATGCCATCGAAATGGCTCAACGTCACGGTTACACCACCGTTACTTCTCACCGTTCGGGTGAAACGGAAGATGCAACCATTGCCGACATTGCGGTAGCCACCAATTCCGGTCAAATTAAAACAGGCTCGCTGAGCCGTTCGGACCGGATGGCCAAATACAACCAATTGCTCCGTATCGAAGAAGAGCTGGGCAACCGCGCAGTTTACGGTTACAAGAAAATCAGATAAGAAACGGGAGGGAATCCGTTTCCTTCTTAAAGACAAAAGACCACCGGCAAAATCGGTGGTTTTTTGTTGTCCTGATCGAAAAATCGCGTTCTTTTAAAAAGTTGAATACTTTCGTATTTTTTCCAATGCGAACATTCCACTGGGGTAAGGCGTTTTCTAATTAACCGTCTCGATTTTTTTTAAATCGACATCATAAAAAATACGACACATATGAAAATCAAAAAAACAAACGAAATGAAAATAGCATTTATCGGAACTTATCCTCCCCGCCGCTGCGGCATCGGGACATTTACCCATAACCTCATAAAAGCAATTGTGCAAAATACCGCAAGCAGGAAAATTACCCAACATGCCATGGTAATTGCCCTCAACGAAGATGACGCAACATATGATTATCCCGAAGAGGTCAACTTCGTTATCCGTCAAAATCACCAACCCGATTACATCAATGCTGCCAAATTTATTAATTACAGCGACGCCGAAGTGTGTGTGCTTCAACACGAATTCGGTATTTTTGGCGGTGACGACGGCGTTTTTATACTCCCGCTGATACACCGACTCGAAATTCCCCTCATTGTGACCTTCCATACTGTTTTGAAAGAACCCTCCTACACGCAGCGGGCTATAGTTGAAGAAATCGGGAAACAGGCAGCACGTATTGTTGTAATGAGTAAACGCGCGGTTCGATTTTTGGAAGAAATCTATCATATTCCCCGCGAAAAAATTGCCATCATCGAACACGGCGTTCCCGAATTTGAGCGGATGTCGCGCCAAACAGCCAAACACAAACACAGACTTACGGGACGAAAAGTATTGCTGACATTCGGTCTGCTGAGCCGCAACAAAGGCATCGAAACGGTAATCAATGCTCTCCCGAAGGTGGTAGAAAAACACCCCGATGTGCTTTATCTGGTGTTGGGCGCAACGCATCCCAATGTGTTAAAATACTCGGGTGAAGAATATCGCGACTATCTGCTCAGGTTGGTAAAAAAACTCGGTCTCGAAAAAAATGTCTATTTCGACAACGAATTTGTCACCGAAGAGCAACTGTTTGAATATCTTCAAGCCTGCGATATCTACATTACCCCTTATTTGAATGAAGCCCAAATTACCAGCGGAACCCTTTCGTATGCCGTAGGAGCAGGATGTGCCGTAGTTTCCACACCCTATTGGCATGCACAGGAATTGCTCGATGAAGGAAGAGGACGATTGTTCGGATTTAAAAATTCGGACGAACTTGCCGACATATTGCTCGAATTGGTTGAGGACGAAAAAAAGCTTGAAGAGATTCGCAGAAAAGCATACGAATACGGCAAAAAAATCCGATGGCCGAAAATCGGGAAAAAGTACCTGTCGCTTTGCGAATACGTAAAAAACAACCGGGAAAAGGAAGAAAAAATAAACGAAAAACAGACAATCGATATCCGCATGTTGCCCTCTTATACGCTGGAGCACATTCGCCGACTGACAGACGATACCGGAATTGTTCAACATGCCAAGTACGGGATTCCCAACCTGAAAGAAGGGTATTGTGTGGACGATAACTCGCGAGCGTTGCTGATGACAACGATGGCTTATCGGCAAACCAAAGACAGGGAAACGCTCTCCCTTATACCGGTTTATCTGAGTTTTATTCATTATATGCAACTTCCGGACGGAAATTTCAGAAATTTTCTCAGCTTCAGCAGACAGTATCTCGATGAAAAAGGTTCGGAAGATTCATTCGGAAGAACAGTCTGGGCACTGGGATACCTGCTGAGATTTCCACCTCATGACGCTTTCCGGCAACTCGGAAGGGAATTGTTTTTCCGCACCGTTCCCTATTTCGAAAAAATACGAAGCATACGTGGAGCAGCCAATACCATTATCGGCATCAGCCATTATCTGAAAGGGGCACCGGACGACGAAGCGATGGTAAACCGCATGGGCAACCTTGTTTCGGTGATCACGGAATCCTATAAAAATAACAGCGGCGAAGATTGGGAGTGGTTTGAAGATGTGGTTACCTACGACAACGCCATCATTCCGCTGGCGCTGTTTTCGGCATACGAAATTACCGGCAATCGCGAATGGTTCGATATCGGACTGAAAACTACCCGCTTTTTGGAGTCGTTAACCCTGAAAACCGATTATTTCATGCCGATCGGGAACAAAAGTTGGTATAGGAAAGGCGGTAGCGTATCGGAATATGCACAGCAATCGATTGACGTCATGGCAATGATATTGCTTTACTATCAACTGTTTCAAATCACAAAAGAGACCGAATATTTGGAGAAAATGTTTAAGTGTTATTTGTGGTTCCTGGGCGAAAACTCGCTCCGTTTGCCGTTGTACGACCACGAAACCAAGGGATGCTGCGACGGACTGGAAGAAACGGGAATAAACCGCAATCAGGGTGCCGAAAGTACGTTGGCCTATTGGATTTCGCACCTTACCATTCTTGCAGCCCAGGAAAATGAAGCCCTTTTGTCCAGATAATCTTTTACTGAAAAATAATTGCTTATGACATTGATTATCCCGATTGATTAGGAAACCCGAACCCTGTCATTGAGAAGAAATAAAAAACGGTGCGGTAAAAATATACCGGGGCGGAGCCGATTTTGCCACCAAAAACTCACTCACGAAAGACTCGCTCACGAAAGGAAACTCAATGGCATCATCGAAAAAGGATACGGGAAGGATGAAGAAATCGACCCCAAGGTTGTCGAATGTCTGCCTCATCGATCGTTCTTATTGCAGACGACGGGCAGAAGAAAATTTCAGCTTAACTCATGATCTCATCCAGCAAATCATTCAGATTAACACCGGCAAAAGTAGTGGCGAAATCGCTCATGGCATAAGGAATGATCAGTTCGCCGTTATGAACATAACTTCCGCAGGAATAAACCACGTTGGGCACATACCCTGCACGTTCGTTTTCGGCCGGTATAAGCAACGGTTCCTTGGTGCGCCCGATAACTTGCGTCGGATCATTCAGATCGAGCAGGCAAGCACCAAGACAATATTTCCGTACCGGACCCACACCGTGGGTAATCAACAACCATCCCCTGTCGGTTTCGATGGGCGAACCCGCATTGCCTATCTGCACCAGTTCCCACGGATAAAGCGGTTGCTGCAAAATTTCGGCATGAGACCAAACCTGCAGATTATCGGAAAACATGATGTAATTGTTGATACCGTCAATACGGCTGATCATGGCATATTTGCCATTTATTTTGCGGGGAAACAGAGCCAAATTTTTATCCACGGCATACTTACCATGCAACGGCATAATCCGGAACGAATAAAAATCCTTGGTTTCGATCAGTTTCGGAAGAATATGGTAGCCATCGTAAGCGGTATAGGTTCCATAATACGTGAAATCGCCGTTATCTTTCGTAAATTTTACGAAACGTGCATCTTCGATCCCGTTTTTTTCGTATTGCGAAATGGGAAAAATCACCCGCTCGCTCAAATCGGTGTCTAACGAAAATCGCACTTCGGTATGCGATTCGGCAAGCCAAAGAAATTCTTCCAAGACTTTTTGCTTTTCCATCGTCAAATGATTACCTTCCCTGACTTTGTTAACGACGCTGAAAAGCTGATCATACGTAAACTTGTCGGGAAGCCCTTTCAAAACAAGATTGTACAACTCTTCGGCAACTTCCATATCCTTCAATTTGCTGATGAATCGCCTTTTCTCGTATAATTTATCTTTGATTACTTCAGCCGTTCCTATATGATTTGCCGGTTCTTGTACAAGCACATTATTATCGGCATCGATGACGGCACTACGAAAAACCAACGAGGAGATATGTCCCTCACCGGTTGCACGAAGACTCAGAATAACCCGTACTTCGCCTTTTTGCAGACCACTTTGATCGATATCTTTCACTATCGATGGATTAAAAAGGGCAGCCGACTCGACGGCATATTCCATGGTAAAATAGGAACCAATGAGCAATTTCCTGATTTCGGAAATATTTTTCCCGGTATTTACCCTGTCAACAATATATTTAACCTTCTGAAAATGTCTTTTAAAAATGCCGGTGATGCTGCGGTGACGTTTCGAAAATTCCCGAAGGGTCTGCATCAGTAGAACATCGACTTGAGCATCCGGCATGGCAAGGATATTCTTTATCAACATCTCGGCACGCTCCTCGCCATTGAAAAAAAATCGTGCAAATACCCGATTAATATCCGGATAGATAACCGTCTCTTTTCTGTTAACCCTTAAACTCATCTTCTCTTTTTTGAAGGCAAAGTTAACCCTATTACGGGAAATAACCCTATAAATCGCTTCAAAAACGCCTCAAAACCCTCTTCATGCCGTTTTTTCGAAAAAAATCAGGGAGTAATTGCATCTCAATATTTAAAAACAGAAGAAATAAAAGGCAACAAAAAATATCCGCTAAATTTCATTCATAACAGTAAAATCAGCTCAACGAAAATATTCTTCGATTTCGTTGAGCTGATTGCCACATATCTAATCTATCATGAATTAACAATAAATAGTCAATCCAATATTATATTTTATTCCCAGAATGGATTTTGTTTTAAATTGGGATTTTTATCCATCTCATCTTGTGGTACGGGGAACCAATACATTTGTTTTTCGAATACCCGTTTTTGATAAGGTTTACGAACAAAAAATGCCTTGGGATCACTCTCATCATCACTCAAATTCTCTCCCAAATAATTCATTCCATAAAACCATCCGTCTAACGTTTCTTCGCCGAGTTTCCATCTGCGAATATCATTCCAACGAATAGATGTTTCACAGTTCAGTTCGACACGTCGTTCTCTGTGTATTGCTTCGCGCATGGCATCCTGTCCTTGTGGAACAGGAATCTGATTCGCGCCATTACCATAAGTCGGGATACCGGCTCTTTCACGAATCAAATTCACATATTTAACTATATCCGGATTTCCGGGATCCGATTCATTAAGCGCCTCGGCATAATTCAAATAAGCTTCGCCCAAACGATAAAGAATACCGGGTCGATATGGAAAAATGTTCGTTCTGCAGTTATGATCCGGATGCACTAATTTTCTTAACAAATATCCGTTTTGAGGTGCGTCATGGGTTGGTCCCCCATCCCATTCTCCGATGAGAAAACGGGTTGTACGTCCTTCTTGACGATACCACGCCCGGTTATATAACACAGAAATATAAAATCGTGGTTCACGATGACAATACATATTGTAAGTGCCTGCTAACGTGACTTGCCCTTCTTTTCCCGGTTGGTCGCCTTGACATTCAATCCATTTTGTTTTTCGTACTTCCGGTTCTGTTGAAAATCCTTTTTCACTATATCCGGAAGCCGGATCTATAACGGGTTTTGATTTATTTCCTCCCTCATAACCTAAAATGGGAGGTAATCCGTTTTCCATAAAAAATGCATCGACCAGCGATTGGGTTATTCCATAACCACCGTTACCCGCGCATCCTCTCGGGGTGGCATGCCTGTCAAGAGACGTATAATCACAACTTGGTCTCGGAAATAAGATTTCAGGATTGACATCCCCTTTTTTAAACATCATGTTCTGATAAGACAAAAAAGGATCGATTGTTCCGTCATCATTATACTCATAATACAATTTATGGCCTGCTGCATGAGCTGCATCGATCAGTTCTTTACATGCTTGTGCGGCTCGATCCCATTTAGTAGGATCGTAAGTTGAATTGAATAATTCCTCATCCTTCCAATTCTTGTGATCTTTATAATCGGGATTCCCATTCACTAACGGACTGGCCGCAAATAACAACATTCTTGCTCTTACGGCCAAACACATGATAGAAGTTGCATGACCGTATTTTTGTCGCTGGGAATACGAAGCCGGCAATACTTTTGATAATTTCAATAATTCTTGATCAACCCAATTTACAATGGTGTCATAAGGAGCCTGACCCACAAATAATTCTTCCTGCGAAATATCTGTGGCTAATATTTTGTCAGGGTTAAAAGGAACCGGTCCGTACTTCTCGAGTAGAAGTGTATAAAAATAAGCAATCAAGAAACGCGCTTCATTTTTCATGTTTTCCACATCGGCTTCAGTAACCAATTGTTTTGCATTCGGCTTTACATTCTCAATAAAAATCAACGCGCTGCGGATTCGTTTCGGTAAATCAACCCACCTGTTATCTCCGTCATAGGAAGCCGGATTCCAATTTCCAATTTGTTTAGCCACTACATCCCATCCAAATTTTTGCCAACCGGTAGATGGTGCCAAATCATCCCCTAAAGGTCCAACACCTTGGTGTGCCATATCTCGCCAGTATGGATCGGGTATTGCCGTATAAACACCGGCCAGCCAATCCTCTGTACGCGTTTTATCGCTAAAAACCAGCTCTAATGTCAACATATCGTCCGGTTTTTTATCCAAAAAGTCGGAGCAAGCTGAAAACAACAAAACAACTGTAAAAAACAGGATATTCTTTAAATATTTCATCATTTTTCGATTTATGTTATGTATTAAAAATCTATTTCTAAACCTATGGAAGCCGATTTCATGATTGGATACCGTAAACCATTGGAAAAACCAATTTCCGGATCCCATAAGTTGAATTTGGAGAACTGCAGTAAATTAGACCCCGCCAAAAAAATTCGTGCGCTTTTAATATAATTCGGCAATACGGTTTGTTTGGGAAAACTATAACCGATTTCAATATTTTTTAAGCGCAACATGCTCATATCTTTTAACCACCAGGTAGAAGATTGGGTGTTATTGGCATGATTATAACTCGACAAACGTGGCCAAAATACATCTTGGGAAGGATTATCCACTGTCCATCGATCCTGATAATTGTCATAAATATTTCCCATCGAACCATCCCCACTACCGGGTATAAAATTATTTCCTCCAATGATGCGATAGGTTTTCCCGTTTCCCTGAAAAAAGAAACTGAAATCGATCTGTTTATACAACACACTGGCACCAAATCCATATACAATCTGCGGATCTACGGTTCCTCCAATAGGACATTCGTCCAGTGAATTTATCAATCCGTCTTCGTTGATGTCTTTATATTTGATATCACCCGGTCTTACCGGTGCGAACGTATGTTTGGGTATGCCGGGAACCAATTCCAATTCACCGCTTTCATTCGTAACGAAGTCGTCATCCGTAAAAAGCCCGTCATCGATCAATCCGAATATCTGACCTATCGAATGTCCTGTCCGAGCCCGGTTGGTGCCAATTACACCCAAGGGTTCATCCTGCTCTGTAATCTCATTTTTGGCATAGGTAAACGTACCTCTCATTACAAACTGAAAATCTTTTGTAACTTGTTTATTCGCTGTTAATGAAATGTCAACCCCTCGATTATCTACCTTTCCATAATTGGCAAACGGTGTTTGAATAAAGCCGGCCGAAGAAGGAATAGTCCTTCGCTGCATGAATATATCATAACGGTGATCCTTAAAACCGTCAACCTGTAACTCGATGCTATTCCACAGACCTAATTCCAGTCCTATGTTTGCCTTTTTCACTTTTTCCCAGGTAAGATTCTGCACTCCTACTTGTCCTTCCCAACGACCTGCACGCCAATAATCATTATCAACGCCCCAGGTGTAACCTCCTGTATCTCCAATCGTTGTCAAATAGGCAAAACGATAATCTCCCCTATTCTGCCCCAACTGATCATTTCCAACCAATCCATAGGAAGCTCTTAATTTTATTTTGGAAAAAGTATTTCTATAGGGTTCCATAAACGCTTCTTCAGACAAAAGCCATCCTACTGCAACTGAAGGGAAAAAGCCAAATCGATGTCCTTTGGCAAAATTCTCCGATCCATTATATCCAAAATTAAATTCACCCACATATTTATTATTGAAGGTGTAGGATGCCCTAGCGGCAATTCCTTGATTTCTATAAGGTAAAGCACTCCCATCCTCAAAACTTCGTTGATTATATAAAAACATTAGTCCGATAGCGTGTTTTTCATTGAAAATTTGATCATAATTTAAAGAACCTTCCAAATAGGTGCTTTTATTCCCCCATTCAGCACTGGTACTATGACCCAAAAACAATTGCCCATATCTATAAATAACAAGGTCTAAAGATCCGTCTTCTTTTCTTCCCACTGCAGGATTATAATAATCAGGAGTTTTGCTTCGCTGAACGCCATTCCCGGAATAACGATCGAAAGAAAACAAAACTCTGGCTTTTAAACCCGGTAACAAGAATTTGAAATCCTGTTCCATAGAAGCAGAAGATTCGATTTGATTATGACTGAAAGTTTCATATCCCAATTGAGTAGCCAGTGCCCATGGGTTCGCTCTTTCGGGAACAACCGGAATTTCACCCGAAGAATAAATTGGCGGATGAACAAAAGGCGGCGTATCAAAAGCCAAACCGAATAAATCATCCACACTTTGAGGAGATCTGACTCTTTCTTGTAGATACCCTCCAATATTCACACGGAATAAAGTGGTAGGTGTAATATTTACATCGACATTTGAGCGGACATTGTACCGATTTAATCGCGATGAAGAGTCCCACTCTTGCCTTTTATCTCGAGTAATAATCCCTTTTTCTCCGTAGTAAGACGTGACTAACGAATAACGCAGTACATCGCTTCCTCCCGAAACGGTAAAATTTGCCCGGGTATTATAACCATAGTCATCCGTAATAGCATCAATCCAATTCACATTCGGATACAACTCCGGGTCCTCACCAGTCCTATACTTTTCAATAATATCTTCGGAATAACGAGGTAGTTTTCCTTCATCAATGGCAATTTCATTTAAAAGTGACAAATATTCGGGCGAACCGATAAAAGTGGGTAATTTTCCTAATGCAGTAGCTGCTTGCTCAACCCTAACATTTATAGCCGGTTTGCCGATTTGACCTCTTTTTGTAGTAATGATAATTACTCCATTTGCACCTCTGACACCATATACCGCACTTGCAGCTGCATCTTTTAAAATGGAAAACGATTCAATCTCGGCGGGATCGATATTATTTAATGAACGCTCTATACCATCCACCAATATCAAAGGGTTATTGTTACCAGCAAAAGATGAAATTCCCCGAATCCAAAATTGAGAATTATCGTAACCCGGTTCACCTGATCGTTGTACACCAATGATTCCGGCCAATTGCCCTGCCAGATTGTTACTTATGGATCGTGTAGTTCCTATTTGCAATTCTTCCGGTTTAATTGTCGTAATTGAACCCACAACAGAAACCTTTTTTTGCGTTCCATGGCCAACTACTACCACTTCTTGCAATTCACTTATATCTTCTTCCAATTGCACATCCAATATATTTCCACCTCCCACAGGTACCTCTTTTTCTTTAAAGCCGATATAAGTAAATTTTAAAACAGGCTTAGGAGTAGTCACCGAAATGCGGTACGTACCATTTACATCGGTGACCGTACCGTTAGTGGTACCCACTTCAACAACGTTAACCCCTATCAACAACTCTCCTTTCGTATCATATACGCGGCCGGTTATCGTTCTTTTATTTTGCTGTTGAACGCTATTTCCCTTTGCTGTTTTTTCGAGAAAAATATATTTTCCCGATATTTTATAGGAAAGGGATGTGTTAGTGACCAATTGATCAAGGATCTCTTTAATATCCTGATTTTTTAAATCGAGATTAAAACGAAGAGAATTGTCGATATCTTCGTTCTGATAGAAAAAAGTGTAGTCCGACTGTTTCTCGATAACGGATATCACTTCTTTAAGGGTGGCATCGTTCGCTTTAACGGTTATTTTTTCGGTTTGTGCATATCCTGCGGCAAAAGCATTACACATGCTCACCAACAAAAAAATAATTATACATTTCATAGTCAAAAATAAGCTCCCTGATGGAAACGGAAGTAAGATTCGTAATTTATTCATATATTTGCGTGTTTTTGATTGAGTTATATATAACCATTCCGATAGTTTGCAGACATGGAGGAACGGTTATCGATTAATTGATTAAAAACGCTGAGAATCGGGTAATCAGCCTTGCTATTCCCGATTCTTTTTTCCTTATCATGTTTTTCCCATAGCAATTTGATTTTAAAATAATTCAACCATATCATTTCCCGGTCACCTTCTTTGCAAAACAATCGTATCATTTCGAAAACGATACTCGAATTGTCCTTTAAAATTGATGATCTGTATAATTTCCTCTATCGTTTGTGATGAAGAAAATTTACCGGTGTATTTTTCTTTTCGACTTTTTTCGTCCGGAATAACAATGGTTACATCGAACATCTTTTCCAGCCGCCCCGTAATTTGTTCTAACGGTACGTCTTCAAAAGAATACGTTCCCGTTGTCCAAGATAAGATATCATCCGGATTGACCTCTCTAAGCGTTATATAGCCGGTATTTTTATCCAACAGCACTTGTTGCTTCGGCGTTAATACCATGCGGTTTTTTACGGTATGCGATGCATCGAATGTTTTCAATTCAATCTTTCCTTTTATCAATGTTGTAGCGGCAAAAGCATCGACAGAATAATCCATCACGTTAAATTGCGTTCCCAACACCACGATTTGTTGTTTGTCGCTTTGCACCTCAAAAGACCTTCCGTCGTTTTTCACATCAAATATGGCCTCTCCATCAAGGTAAACTTGACGCTTTTTCCCTGTGAATCTTTTTGGATATTTCAGAAAAGAAGATACATTCAATTGCACTGTGGAACCGTCCGGCAGTTGAACAAGTTGAACTTGATCAGAAGAGGTTGTCCGCACTTCAACCCATACGGAATTTTGTTTCATCCGGCCATAAAACAACGAAGCGCCGACAATCAATAACCCTGCAAAAATAGCGGCAACTGCTTGCCATCGATTCAATTTTACACGCTTATTTTTTATAGTTGTGGATTGAAAGATGTGTTGGGGATTATTCTCCAATTTATTCATGAGCCTGTTCCAACTTGCTTTCATTTCCTCGCTATCCGGCATCAAACCACCCTTTCGGTGATCATATATATCTTTTAACTGAAAAAACAAATCTTTGTTTTCGGATGAAGAATGAAACCATTCGGAAAAAAAAGCCATTTCTTCTTCCGAAACATCATTTTGTAACACGTGGATAATAATTTGCTGTATATCTTTCATTTAAATCGAAATATCTACTTACTCGTTTTAGTCGCATCCTTTATCCGGATACCACCCGCTTTCAATATATACGATTATAAAAAAGAAATTACGTATTCTTTTTCAAAGAAATTTACAAAATATTACCAAAAAAGGGAAAATAATAAAACCAAAACCGGTATTAAATGGTCACGGATTATTTTTAAAGCCTTATAAACCTGTGTGTCTACCGTTCTTACAGAGATATTAAGTTGAGTAGCAATATCGGAATGCTTTTGTTCTTCTAAATAAGCTTTTACAAAGATTTCTTTACATTTTGGCGGAAGCCGGTCAATAACAGTGTAAACAGCATTTATTTTCTCTTCTTGATCAAGAAAAGTTTCGTAAGAATCGTTCCACTCCAATTCTTCCATTTTCAATTCATTAAAAGCTTTGTCTACAAAACTTTCTTCCACCGCTTTATGTTTGAGAAAATCATAACAGGCATTCCGAACCATACGAAAAAGATACGGATTATCCTCTTCGCGAAAATCAATCTCAGGCTTTTCGTGCCAAAGTTTTAAAAATATATCGTGTACAATATCTTCGGCAACCACATCATCTACAAATTTTCGAGCATAAAAAATTAATTTTGGAGCTTGCTGTAAATAGAGTTTTTCAAATTGTTCAATAGTTATGATTCCCAATTTCTGATCCTTATCCCACATTTTAGCACAATTAAAACCTCATTTTAGAGTTTTGTCTAAAAAGAATAATGTTACCCCTCAATTTATAAAAGTTTATCTACCTTGCTATATTTAGCACCTGATTTCTTAAGAATTTCTAAAGTAATTGAGGATAACAATATCATACAATGCAATAAATAGCCCTTTTAACTATTCTAATACCTTTTTAGGAGAGTTAATAATTCGCGGTCAAGTTGATGTCCATACCAATCTTCATATTTCACATCTTTCCGACCGGAATCGAGAATGCCGAAATCGCCCCGAAAATTCCAAAGCGCATAACCAATTCCATGCTGAGTAAGGATATCGAGCACATCTTCAAACCAAGCTAAAAATACTTCATGAGGTGTTTCTTTCCAACAACCACATTCACCACAATGCACGCCAACACCCTTATTCACGGCATCAATCCAAGGGGCATAAAACTCTTCAAGGGTTTTTCTATTGAAATATTTTCCGTCAATAGTGCCCGGCCATACCGGTTTAGGAGCCTCATCCGGATTTTTCCATACCCACGGAGCCCGATAATGTGAAATATAATGAGGATAGTATCCCCGACAACTTTGTCCGATATCGAGGTCGAAAATCTCAGGGACAGGATCGTTTCCCACATTATTTCCATCGGCAATAACCAAATGCTGAGGATTATGCTGACGTATGGCATTTAAGGATTTTTGAGCCACTTCGCGATAAAGCTGACCGGGAACGGGACCTCTCTGTGAGTGTTGATCGTTCATATCTTCACGTAGACAAGGCTCATTCACCAGATCAAAACTTATTTCTCGAGGCGAAAGGTCCTTAAATCGTTTGGCCCACATGCTCCAGTGTTCATAGAAAGCTTCCTGCGCTTCCTTATCCTTCCACAGATTATACGGTTCATTAAATCCCGCATTCACGCAAAAACCCGGGGCGCGGTGCAAATTTAAACTCACATGCAATCCACAATCATTTGCTCTTTCTACCAGCGACCGAATATTGTCTATTTCCTTTTCGTCGAAATGAAGTACATCATCCGGCGTAATATCTTTCGACGGATCAAAAATAATGTATCGCGGATAGGCTATCGGAAGACGTACAAAATCGAAACCCCAGTCGGCCATCCATTTCAAATCCTGGTCAGTGGTTACCGAACCGCCGGCTTCGCGATAAGGAGAAAAATAGTCGAGCAAATTAAAACCGCGCCAACGAGGCAACTTGTTTTTGGTTGAGTAAAAAAGATTTTCGGCAGTTGCCGATCCTGTTACACCCACACCTGCAGCAATCATACCCATGCCAAGGGTTCGAATAAAATTTCTTCGCTTCATCATTATAAGGTTTAAGGAGTTTGATTCAGGTCAACAAGATGCATGTTTTCGCACCGCATGATTTTCCCGGGAAATGTCTGCACAATCGAATAATTATGGGTAGCCATTATCACCGCCGTACCTTTTCGTGAAATCGTATGCAACAACGCCACAATCTGCGATCCGGTTTCGGGATCTAAATTGCCCGTAGGTTCATCCGCCAAAATAAGAGGAGGCGAATTGAGCAATGCCCGTGCAATAACCACTCGTTGTTGCTCACCCCCCGAGAGTTCGTGCGGCATTTTATACGCTTTGTTCTGCATGCCCACCTGCACCAACACTTCGTGAATACGATCCTTAATCATGGATTTATTTTTCCATTCCGTGGCACGCAAAACAAATTCCAGATTTTTTTCTACCGATCGGTCGATGAGCAACTGAAAATCTTGAAAGACAATGCCGATTTTTCGCCTCAAATAAGGAACATTTTTCCGTTTGATCTTCTGCAAACAATAATCGAAAACCTGTGCATCGCCCGACTCGATGGGGATTTCGGCATACATACTCTTCAGCAGGGTACTCTTCCCCGACCCTACTTTCCCGATTACATAAAGAAAATCACCCCGGTTGACCGTGAGATTCACCTCGCGCAAAATCGTGTTTTCCTCTCTGTTGAGAACTACATCCGTATATTTTACAAGTAATTCTTCACTCATTATCATCATTTAATAAATTCTATCGTCAACGGGTACTTCCAATCTTCGCCATTGTTGACTTTAACCGCTGCGATTATAACAAATACGATATAAAGAATACCTACCACTACGGCCAACGGAATACCGATGATGGTAATACAAAGGATGGCCGTATAAATAATAAAACTGATAATGAAATTCATGATGTTTTTTCCGTGCTTGTCCACCTTTGGATTTACCTCTTTATTGGCAATCCACATGATAAGAGGAATAATAAACCCGATCAAAGGTGCCAGAAACCCCGCAAGCTGAGAAATGTGCATCAACGTAAGGTAGCTTTTTTCGTCCAATCCGAACAACGGCTTCTTAAACCCTCCCGAAGTATCGGATTTCTCCTCTTCGTTCAATATTTTTGCCTTTTCGCGTTCATATTCTTCCTCCGTAATGCTGCCTTTTTCTCTTAATTCGGCCAGAATTTTTAAATCTTCGTATTTCATAGCGACGTGTGTTTTAGGTTGTTAATTGTGAAATTTATTATTTGATATGCGGATTTTTTATTCATCAGGATGCGTTTAATCTTATTTTACGTATCGTTACAAAGATAACGTTTTTTTGGGTTTATTTCGATAATTGAGAAAGTAAATTGCTCCGACGGTAGCTATAAACGCACCCATTACATCGGCAACAAAATCACCCCATTCGGCACTACGTGAAGTAAACACAAATTGCTGCAGCAATTCGATCCCTGCCCCATAAATCACAGGAATGAAGAAACACCAAAAAATCCATTTGTTCCGATTCACATTCCCATTAAAAAGGCGATAATAATCGTAATAACAAACGCCGGACAACACAAAAAACATACCGGCATGAACCAGCTTATCCCACGGAAGCAACGGCGGTAAGTCCGGCACCTGTTCTGAACCCAAAATGCACGTTCCCAGAAAAATAATCACTCCTATCACTCCAGGAAGGAGCAAATGCCGCAAATATCGGTTTATTGACTGCCACTTTTTCATAAAACGCCGTAAAGATACAGAATATTCGAAGTCGTGAATACATTTTTAAAAACATATAACGAAAACATTCCTCTAATTTCACAAAAAATTCGTTTCTTTGCCAATTAAGAAAAAACGATTTTTCAACAAAACACCATTAACAATTCAAACGTGAAGCAAACCATTAAAATCAGGCAGATGAAAAAAACTTTTTTTACGGTTCTTATTTCCTTTATCTGGCTGTACCTTCCGGCACAGACTACACTGCAACCGAATAAAAATCAACGCTATTTCGACATCAATAAAAATATCGACATCTTCAACTCCGTATTGAAAGAATTGGACATGTTTTATGTCGACAGCATAAAAGTGGATAGTCTGATGCAGGGTACCATCCGAAACATGCTTTCCGGGCTCGATCCCTACACCGAATATTACTCCGAAGAAGATATGGACGATTTTCGATTCATGACTACCGGCGAATATGCAGGAATCGGAGCCGTAATCTCGTACAAAGACGGCCATGTAATCGTCAATGAACCCTACGAAGGACTACCTGCGGCAAAAGCCGGGTTGAAAGCCGGCGATATTATTCTGGAAATCGACGATAAAGATATGCGGAAAGCAACGGTTCAGGAGGTAAGCAATGCATTAAGAGGCATTCCGGGCACAACAGTCAAGGTGAAAATTCAGCGTCCCGGCGAAAAGAAGCCCCTCGTTGTGAAAATTGTTCGCGAAAAAATCACCATTCATCCCGTTACCTATGCCCATGTCGTAAACGGAAATATCGGGTATTTCCATTTCGGAAGCTTCACCGAAAACAGCGCCAAAGAAGTGAGAAAAACTTTTCTCGATCTAAAAAACAAGGGAGCCGAATCCCTTATCATCGACCTCAGAGGAAACGGCGGAGGCATTTTGGAAGAAGCCGTCAGCATCGTAAACATGTTTGTACCCAAAGGTCAGGAAGTGGTTTCCACCCGAGGAAAAGTTAAACAATGGGACCGCGTCTATCGCACCGACGAACAACCGCTCGATACACTGATCCCCATCACGGTGCTCATCGATACCGGATCGGCATCGGCTTCGGAAATCGTTGCCGGATCGCTTCAGGATTTGGACAGAGCCGTCATCATCGGAAACCGTTCCTACGGAAAAGGGTTGGTGCAAACCACCCGTGGTCTTCCTTATGGAGGCAGCATCAAACTCACGACTTCAAAATACTACATCCCCAGCGGAAGATGCATCCAAACCGTCGATTATTCGCACCGCAATCCCGATGGCAGTGTGGCGCGGGTACCCGACAGCCTTGCACGTGTTTTTTATACAAAAAACGGTCGTGAAGTACGCGAAGGTGGCGGCATCACACCCGACATCATTATCGAAGAAGAACAACTGGGGCGGATCTCCTACTACCTGGTAATGGGAAATATCATTTTCGACTATGTCACCGATTGGGCTTTAAAACATCCGACGATTGCTCCCCCCGACAAGTTTGCGTTCACCGATGCCGATTATGAATCCTTCAAGCAATTCGTAAAATCGAAAGATTTCAAATACGATCAGATGAGCGCAAAAACAATGCAGACCCTGAAAGAAGTCATGAAATTCGAGGGCTATATGGATGTAGCCGAAGAAGAATTTAAAGCGCTCGAAGCAAAGCTGGTTCCCGATTTGGATCGCGATCTCGAACTCTTCAAAGATGAGATCAAGGACTTGATCGCCAACGAAATCGTAAAACGGTATTACTATAAAAAAGGCGTACTCATCTACACCTTACAAAAAGATAATGTGTACCGCAAAGCCATCGAGGTACTCAGCGATGGCGATACCTATCGCCGTATTTTACAGCCGGCCAAGGATTCCTCATCCGGCAAAAAAGTGTAATACAGCATACATGCAATGGTTGCCTGCTCTCCGGATCTTCGGTTGTCTCTTCCTCTTTTCTATCGGACAATTTGCTGTTTCACAGGAGAGAAAGGTGAGTCTTTTATTTGCCGGCGATGCTATGCAACACCTGCCTCAAGTATACAGCGCAAAAACAGAAAACGGATACAATTACGATGCGTGTTTCCATCTGATTAAAGACAACATCGCTTCGGCCGATATTGCATGTGTCAACTTCGAAACCGTATTGGGCGGGAAACCTTACACGGGATACCCCACCTTCAGTTCTCCCGACGAGTTTGCATCCGCGTTGAAAAATGCGGGATTCGACATTTTCTTTCTAGCAAACAATCATGCAATGGATGGCGGACAAAAAGGTCTCGAGCGCACGATAAACGTGCTCGATTCGTTGCAGATAAAACATACGGGCACCTTCAAATCGCCGCACGAACGCACGTTTCGGTACCCGCTCATGCTGATCAAAAACGGAATCCGCATTGCTCTGCTGAATTATACCTATAAAACCAACGGAATACCGGTAAAAAAACCAAGCATGGTAAATTTTGCCGACACGTTTCTCATCAAAAAAGATCTCGAGATAGCCCGACTATACAAGCCCGACATTATTATCGCCAACATGCACTGGGGAGAGGAATACCTCACCTACCCCACGACGGAACAGCGAAAAATGGCTCAATTTCTGATCAATAACGGCGTACGGATTGTCGTCGGTCATCATCCCCACGTCGTGCAACCCGTATCCGTTTACCAGAAAGAAAATGAGCCGGCAAACGTGGTATATTACTCCCTCGGAAATTTTATTTCAAATCAACAACACCCCCATGCCGACGGAGGCATGATGGCCGAAATCGTTATCCATAAAACCTCGGATGAAGCTCCTGTCGAAATCCAATCGCATACCTATTCTTTTATTTGGGTACGGAAATACCGGGATGAGGAAAAAACGAACTATGTGCTCATACCGACAACCTTTTCCCCTAAAGCGATTACTCCTCCGGTCAGTAAAGAAGAGAAAGAAACCATGGAAAAGTTTGTTGAGCATGCCGAAAAAACCGTCCGGAAAACGGTCCCTTAGCGATTAATGGAGTCTTAACGATCATTAACCTTAACGACCATGATTCCTGTACATGATTCTTGCGAATTGCAATAATCGGCAAGCGTTTTTTCGTCGATTACCACCTTCCCTTCCGTACTCGAAGCATGAATGAACGTCAGTTTGTCTCCCTGACGATAAGCAAACACCACATGCGAAACATCAAGCCCTTCTGTAGAAGTCGTAAAAGCAATAATAGACATGTGGGGAATTTGAGGAACGGCTTTTGCAATTTCCTTTTTGGGGAGATAATAAAACCCGCCACGTTTGTTGATCGTATCCTCCATCGTTTTTATTTTCCACCACATGGCGTCATCGGTTTCCAACTGTCGGTAGGCATCGCGATGCGCAGACATAAAGTTGATTTTCCTGGTTTCTTTCACACCTCCCAAACACGCACTGATATTTTTCACCAAACCGCGCTTTTCATTTTCGTAAAACCAATCGGTCGTATAATGCAAACGCGAAGCATAGTCATCGATATTACCGTTCCGGTAACGCATTTTGCGCAATTCATCCATGAACTTGTCAAACGAAAGTTCGCCGGATTTGGCCGTCAACGACAAAGCAATGACATTTTCCATAAAAGTGACGCAATCCATTTCCCGCAAATTGATGACGAACGTCTCTCCCGGCGTCATTTCCAAGGTATGTGCCACATAAGGCGTTCCAAGAAAAAATTCAGCCGTTTTCTCCATTACTTTTTCCATCGGCTGATCGCAAAACGGCTCGATATACGATGCATATTTATCGAAAATTGCCTTGTCGTCCTTTGTATAAAGGGTTCCCTGTTGGGCAAAAGACAATACCGTCACAAAAAAAGACGCAAAAGTTAAAACAATCGGTTTCATTTTTTTATTGATTTTCAGGTGTTATAAAGTCAATTATCCGTTTATCCGTCATAAAAATCAATGCTCCGTTCCTGATCAACTCAATCCTTCGATTTGTCCGTTCACAATATCGATACGTTTGGCCTGAGGATCGGCAGGCAACCCCGGCATGCGTACCATTTCGCCGGCAAGTGCCACAATAAATTCCGCACCTTGATTGATAATAATATCATTGATTTTAAACCGGAAATTTTTGGCCACGCCATACGCTTTGGGATCGGCAGAGAAAGAAAATTGCGTTTTGGCAATACATACCGGCATTTTTTCAAGGTCAGTTCCTTCGATTTTTTTCAGTATTTTCATTGCTTTTTCTCCGAAAACCACATCGCGCGCACCATAAATGTTCACCGCAATTTTTTCGATTTTCTTATCGATGGTATCCTCATCATCGTAGGTAAATTTCAATTCGTGTGAAGGTTCGTTTTCAATAGCATCTACCACCATTTCGGCCAATTCCACCGCACCTTCTCCCCCTTTGTAAAAAGCTTCGTTAACAGCAAAGCGCACCCCCTTTCTGTTGCAATATTGCCGCACAAGATCGATTTCTTCTTCGCGATCGAAATCGTACTTGTTGAAAGCCACCACCACGGTCTGCCCGAACATTGCCAAATTATCCAGATGTTTCTCCAAATTTTGCAACCCGCTAATCAGTCCCTCCCGATCGGGTTCCTTAATTCTTGTTTCGGGAATCCCGCCGTGCATTTTCAATCCCTGAGAAGTAACCACGATAACAGTCAGTTTGGCTCGAATACCACTTTTACGGCATTTGATATTGAAAAATTTCTCGGCACCTAAATCCGCACCGAAACCAGCCTCCGTTACAACATAATCGCCATAGGTCATGGCCATTTTTGTTGCCAATACCGAATTGCAGCCGTGAGCGATATTGGCAAAAGGACCGCCGTGCACAAAAGCCGCCGTATTTTCGGTAGTCTGCACCAGATTGGGATGAATGGCATCTTTCATCAATACGGTTATCGCTCCGGCAACGCCCAAATCTTTCACGGTAAACGGATTACCGTCCATCGTGTAACCCAACAAAATATTTTCGATGCGACGGCGCAAGTCGCTCTCGTTCTCGGCCAGACAAAGAATAGCCATCAACTCCGATGCAGCCGTGATGTCGAATCCCGATTCCTGCGGAATGCCGTTGGCAGAACCGTTCAATCCGGTCACGATATGGCGCAGACTCCTGTCATTGACATCCAGCACTCGCTTCCACAACACTTCTTTGAGTTGCTTACCCGAACCCTGTACACGGTAAATGTAATTATCCAGCAACGCCGAAATCGTATTGTGAGCCGTAGTTACGGCATGAAAATCGCCCGTGAAATGCAGGTTGATATTTTCCATCGGAAGCACTTGTGCACGACCCCCTCCCGCTGCACCTCCTTTCATGCCGAACACGGGACCGAGCGAGGGTTCCCGTAAGGCAACAATGGCTTTTTTGCCGATTTTGTTCAACCCTAACGATAAACCGATAGAGGTAGTGGTTTTACCTACTCCCGCCTTTGTGGGCGTGATGGCGGTTACCAGGATCAGATTGCTTTTATTCACCTGCTCACTATCGATAAGCTGAAGCGGTATTTTAGCCATAAAAGGACCGTAATTGTGAACCTCATCTCGTGGAATCCCGATGCTTTCGGCTACATCTTTTACCTTTTTCAGTGGTGTTTCGCGTGCAATTTCAATATCCGATTTCATATTTCGTTTATTTATCCATAGGGTTGGTCAGCAAAATTACCGACAGGTACGTTGCGTACCTCACTTCTATTTTATGTTTTCTGTCTTCTCCAAAGGTTGCTGTTGCTGTTGCTTCTTCCTCTTCCGAACGGGTGAGAAAGCGACAAAATCGATGCCGTTGCTCTTCAGATTACAGAGAAGACTTCTCCTTCAATTTCGACTCCAATGCGATCAATTGATCCCGCAATTGCGCGGCTTCCAAAAATTCCAATCGTTTAGCTGCCGCCATCATGGCTTTGCGTGTCTTTTCGATGCGTTTTTCCAAATCCTCTCCCCCCTCATATTGAGCAGCCGGCTCAGCAGCAATCGCATAGTAATCCGGCTCAACATAAGCTTGAGCTTCGATTGTCGGCGCCATATGTTTGGCAAACGCCGACGATTTGGCTTTTTTGATTTGCTGCGGAGTGATACCGTGCTCTTCGTTATATTTCAACTGCTTTTCCCTTCGGCGATTGGTTTCGTCAATGGTAGTCTGCATACTCTCGGTAATCTTGTCGGCATAAAAAATAACCTTCCCGTTTACATTGCGTGCCGCACGCCCTGCCGTTTGCGTGAGGGAACGATGCGAACGCAAAAACCCCTCTTTATCGGCATCGAGAACAGCCACCAACGATACTTCCGGCAAATCCAATCCCTCACGAAGCAAATTCACCCCCACCAAAACATCGAAAACCCCGCTCCGCAAATCGTCCATAATTTTCACGCGCTCAAGCGTTTCCACATCCGAATGAATATAACTGCACCGAATACCGTGCTCCGAAAGATAATCGGTCAATTCCTCCGCCATGCGTTTGGTCAGCGTGGTCACCAGTACCCGCTCATCCTTTTCCACCCGCTGCTGAATCTCCTCCATGAGATCATCGATCTGGTTAAGACTGGGACGCACTTCGATCGGCGGATCGAGCAAGCCGGTAGGACGAATCAACTGATCCACGATAACTCCCTCCGATTTTTCCAGCTCATAGTCGGCCGGCGTAGCGCTCACAAAAATAATCTGCGGCGTAAGCGATTCGAATTCTTCAAACGTAAGCGGACGATTATCGATGGCGGCAGGCAACCGGAAACCGTATTCCACCAGGTTGAGCTTGCGCGAATGATCACCACCGTACATGGCACGAATCTGCGGAATGGTAACGTGACTTTCATCGATCACAGTAAGGTAATCCTTCGGAAAAAAATCCAACAGACAGAAAGGCCGCGTACCCGGAAGTCGCCCGTCGAAATAACGGGAATAATTTTCGATACCCGAACAGTAGCCGATCTCCTTAATCATTTCGATATCGTAGGTCACCCGCTCGTATAAACGTTTTGCTTCCAAGGGCTTACCAATGGAACGAAAGAACTCGACCTGCTTGCCGAGATCAATCTGTATTTCCTCTACAGCCCTGAAAATGCGTTCGCGTGTGGTTACAAACAGATTGGCAGGGAAAATCCGATACGCATCCAATCGTTCAATCGTCATTCCCGTGACCGGATCGACCGATTCGATACTTTCGATCTCGTCTCCCCAGAAAATCACGCGAATAAGGATATCGTCGTAGGCCAGAAAAACATCCACGGTATCGCCTTTCACCCGGAAATTACCCCGGCTGAATTCGGCTGTTTCGTTACGCGAGTACAAGATTTCCACCAGTTTGCGCAGAAACACATCGCGCACCAGTTTCTGTCCGACCTTAATATCGATGGTGGTTTTATTGAAATCCTCGGGATTACCGATGCCGTACAGGCACGAAACCGACGAAACCACAATCACATCCTTCCGGCCCGACAACAATGCCGACGTGGCCGACAGGCGCAGTTTTTCGATCTCGTCGTTGATGGAAAGATCCTTGGCTATATACGTATCGGTAGAAGGAATATAAGCTTCAGGCTGATAATAATCGTAATAGGAAACGTAATATTCGACCGCATTCTCGGGAAAAAAACTCTTAAACTCGCTATACAATTGCGCCGCCAGCGTTTTGTTGTGACTGATCACCAACGTCGGTTTATTCACCTGCGCAATCACGTTGGCTATGGTAAACGTTTTCCCCGAACCGGTAACCCCCAACAAGGTCTGATAAGGCACATTGTCGCGAATTCCCTCTACCAGTGCCTTTATGGCTTCAGGTTGATCCCCTGTAGGTTTATATTGTGAAGTTAACTTAAAATCCATACCCTTACAACAAATTCATCACGATAATAGTTCATGTTCTTCTCTTTCGACCGGTTTGAGCCTCTTGCCGTCAACGCAAATTCATCGCGTCCGTCGTTCAGCTTTTCACCTTTCCGCCCCATAAGGTTTCGTTTCGTATATGCTGACGACACGCCCCTCGCCGTCCATTTCGATATGTCCGATATATCCCGAAACCGTTCGGGTTGCCCCCTCTTCACCGCCATATTGCTTTACCAACGGTACATTTACCCGAACCCTGTCGTCCGGTGTTTTCTCATATTGCAGCGCCTCGAGATTGGGAATAAATCGTACTGCGGAATCCGGATTTTTGGCTTTCGCCAATTGCAACCCCTTCAAGATATTGTCGCGAGAGTCTGTCCCTTTGTTGAAAAACCGATACACCTTGGGAGCCAAATATTCGGCCAACTTGTTGTAATCCTTATCCGATAATGCCCCATAAAAGCCTTCGATTACGCCCTTTATTTTATCCGACTCCTCGGTCAATACCGGATACGACTGGAACAGCATTTCGAATCGCTTCTGCGCTTCATGATAATAATTTCCCGGCAATTCGCCACTCTCCACCGCCACCATGTACTCTGAATAACGCTGCGCCGTATTGGCCGTATAAGCATCAATCCACATTAACGAGTCTAAACGGTTGCTGACCAACGGCCGATAAGGACTGTCGGGGTATTGCCGAAGAAACTCGCGACAATCGGCAATGTCCTCCGAAGTTTTCACCTTTTCCCAAGCCGAGGCTTCACGGTCTTTCAGCGCCTTCATTTCCGCCTCGGCATTGGCAACATATTTCCCGTTGGGATAGGCATTCATATACGCCAGATAGGCATTGACGGTATGCGCACTTGCCGCTTCCTCCCACATCAGCTGTTCCCGGGTTTGCCGTTCAGCATATTGCTTATAAACAAAAGAAAAAGCAACCGAAACACCTATCGCGAAAACACATCCCAAAACAATCCCCTTTCTTTTTCCGCGCTTGGGATGGCGCGAGAGAGAGTCGGCCTGAGTATTCGAAAAAGAAAGCGCTTCATCAACCTCGACAACCTCCTTTCCGGCAGCGGGTTGCGAGGCATTTTCCGCGAAATTCAGTTGCCCCGGCATTTCCACTTCATATTCGTTCCGGATCTTTTTTTCGCATTCATCGCAAAACAACGCCTCTTCCGATTTATTTTTGCCGCACAACGGACACAAACTCGACATAATCTCCCCTTTTTATATAAACTGCATCGCTATATACAAAGATAAAAAAAGTAACGCACAACAAGATAAATTCCCCATCGTTTTTGCGATAAAAAGCAAAATTCGTACTTTTGAACCTCGGATAAAACAAGACGCAACATGATTGAGATTATTCCTGCCACGACCGACAATATTCCCGATATTCAAAAAATTTCGGCAGTCGCATGGCCACACACGTTCAAAGACATCCTTTCCGAAAAGCAAATCGCCTATATGATGCATTGGATGTACAGCGACGAAAGTTTGCGGGAACAAATGGAGAAACAACATCACCGGTATGTGTTGGCAAAAGAAGGCGAAGAATTTGCGGCTTACCTTTCGTATGAACCTAATTGCGAAAACACGGGAAAAACGAAGATTCATAAGATTTATATTCTCCCCTCACATCAGCGAAAAGGAATCGGAAAACGGCTGTTCGACTTTGTTTTGTCGCAAGCCCGCGAAAACGGAGAAAAAGCTGTTTACCTGAATGTCAACAAGAACAACCGGAATGCCATCGCCTTCTACCAACGGATGGGATTTTATCGCGCCGGAGAAGAAGTAAACGACATTGGCAACGGTTTCGTCATGGATGATTATGTTTACGAAAAACCGCTCGATCATGAATAGGCGTATCGACAGAAAAGGGCGTCTCGCAACACGAACAGGCATCGTTCACTATAACTAACCGTATCAAACATGAACAGGTATTTTCACGGCCGAATCCAATCTTTTCGCTTCGCTTTCAGGGGATTGCGCACGCTGTTTAGAGAAACGCCAAATGCACGCATTGAGTTGGTCATGGCCCTGTTGGCCGTTGCATTGGGTTTTTTGTTGCATATTTCCGCGACGGAATGGTTGGCCATTTGCATCGTAATCGGGATGGTGCCGGCGTGTGAAGCCTTGAACACCGCCATCGAAAGGCTGTCGGATTATGTATCTCAACATCAAAAACATCCGATAATCAGGAAAGTGAAAGACGTGGCAGCCGCAGGAGTTTTAATAGCCGCCATAGCCGCGCTGGCAGTCGGAATATTGATTTTCCTCCCCAAACTCGTCGCCCTACTGTAACCGCCGCTCGTCATCCTTGCTGAAACGGTGCCGGACTCCCATATCTGCCTTCGTTTTCGTTCATATATTCTTCCCCTGTCCTTGCTTAAACGAATCCGAACATCCGAATTTGACCGGGACATATGAGGTAAAAACCCTTAAAATAACGCCCTTACACCTGCAGCATACTCATTCCATACGCTCGATGCACAAGATTTTTTATTCGAATTAAAGATACTTATAACAGCAGCAAGTTTACTTCATGCGTTTTCCGCGTACCCGATTCGTGTATCTTTTCGAACGTAAAACAGCAGCCTGTCCGCTTCAGGCATTTTCTGCATCTTTTCGCACGTAAAAACCGGAGAATATTCGCACTTTGTTCGCTTCTTCTTCGCTTCTTCTTCGCTATTTGTTCGCTCCAAGGCAGGGACAACAGCTCCGGATTCCGCAGCTTGATGATACGTGAAACCCGCATCCTCACTACATAAACCGCACGATTGTCATGCGGACTCGGCGCAACCCTGATGCAAGCATGGAGCGAGGATGGTACGGAGAAGGTACGGAGAAGGTGCGGAGAAGGTGGGGTTTGTTTTGCACTTGCCGGTTGACTCTACCGAAAAATCATTCCGTAAAAATATTTGTTTTAAAATACGAAATTTTTTACCTTTGCACTTCGAAAAATTGTCCTATGGTGTAATGGTAGCACAACAGATTCTGGATCTGTTTGTCTTGGTTCGAATCCAGGTAGGACAGCAACCCTTACAAATAACTGCTTAATATTTAGGCAGTTATTTTTTTATAAAAGACAATTAAGTTATTGTGGCCTTGATTTTTATTTTCGCTCGCTTGGAAATACTTTAATTTTCGTGTACTTTTGTTGTATGTATTACAGACGTAAAGTTATATTGGCTTTATTACAGCTTTTTGATGGAGAGTTAAATAAAATCAGTCTTCAGAAATTGCTTTTCCTGTTCTCGCATCGGCAAGTGAAAGCAGAATATGATTTTGTTCCCTATAAGTATGGATGTTATTCTTTTTCGGCAAACGCCGATTTGTCGGTAATGGTAAAAGGAGGAATATTATCGGAAACCCCTACTTCCTTTGTAATAAATGAACGTGCTGATTATGTGCAAGCATTGAAGAAAGATGACCGGAAACTGATGCAGGAAATAAAACAACAGTTTGGGAAAATGAACGTAAATGCGCTGATGAGGTATACTTACCTTCATTTTCCTTATTGGGCGATAAACAGTAAAAAAGCAAAGGAAATATTATCGGCGGAAGAGATCCAAAAAGTTAACGAGAGTGAACCCAGTAGTAAAAAAATTGCCCTTTTTACCATTGGTTATCAAGGGATTTCTTTGGAAAAATATTTGAATCGTTTGATCAAAAACAACATTAAGGTATTAGTGGATGTGCGATACAATCCCGTAAGTATGAAGTATGGTTTTAGCAAAAGTCAGTTACACTATTATTGCGAAAATCTGGATATCCGATATGTTCATTTTCCCGAAGTAGGTATTGCGTCGGCGCAACGCAGAACGTTAAATACCCAGGAAGATTATGACAAGTTGTTTGCTTCCTACAAGCAGAACAATTTAACCAAAACCGTAACCACACAAATGCAAATATTCAACTTGCTAAAACAGTACAAACGCATTGCATTGACCTGTTTTGAAGCCAATATTTGGCAATGTCACCGTAAATATTTGGCAGAAGCCATTGAAAAATTACCCGGTTTTGAATACGAAATCAAACATTTGTAAAGATGGCCCTGACAAAAGTTTTAGTTACCGTGAAAACATACCCTACCCTTTCCTGCAAATATGAAGAATTGGTTTGTACTGCCGGATTTCGCGAAGACGGCTCTTGGGTTAGAATTTATCCGATTCAGTTTCGCAAAAAATCATACGACCAACAATACAAAAAATACGATTGGATAGAAATTGATCTTAGATTTTGCAAAGAAAAAAGATTTGTATTTTTATTTAGGAACGTCTCAGATCTATCATTTCAATTCATATAATCCATTTATGATTATTGGAACATTTCACCCTCCCTTCGATAGTCAACTATCTTTTTTCTGATTCTGATTTAAGGATATCCCAATCGGCTTGTAACTCTTCGGTTGAGGGTAAATTACAGGAAAATGCAACTTGTAAGGATTTCTTACAAGTTCAAACCGAAGGCTCCCGTAAAGTCGAAAAACTATTATCCAATGCAGGAAGCGTCAGTCATCGGCAAGTTATAGACAAAGCTAAAGACGAATTTCGCAAATACCGGCTCAAAACGTTGTCTCCGGTAGAAAAAGCCAATTTTGAAAGTATCAAAGCTGTTCTGAAAAAAAATTGAGAAGGGAGAAAAAGAAAATGAGTAAAATCGATGAACTGATCGCGCAATATTAACCCAATGGCGTGGAATACATGCCCTGATACCCGTATGAAAGCATTTGGAACACCCGAAAATAAATAAAAACAATAAAATTGAAGTCAACAACTATTTAAGTGGACTCAAAAATTGGAAATCAAAATATAATTATATATTTTTGTGAATCATGTAATTTTTTTCAATTGGTGTAAAAACATACAAATAAAATATAATTCTTTTTACTCTGCAAAAGACATGAAAAAATTCACTCTTTTTTTAACGTTGATCTCTTTTCTTTTTGTGGCTTCCTGCTCCGATAAAGAAGATGAGGAATTGATTACACCGAAATCTTCCGTTGAAATTAAAGGGAAAGTGGAGAAGGGTCCTTTCGTTAAAGGATCGGAAGTCAAACTCTACGAGCTCGACAACTCGCTCAAACAGACGGGTGTAAATTACACGACACGAATAATAAGCGATGGAGGCGATTTCGATTTTGGCGAATTGGAGGTATCTTCTTCTTATGTTTTGTTGACTGCCGACGGATACTATTTTAACGAAGTGAGAGGTGAGCTCTCTGAAGGACAACTCTCGCTCGATGCACTCGTGGATGTGTCGAAGCAGCAGGATATCAATGTAAATATTTTGACACACCTTAAAAAAGAGCGTATTCTCACGTTGATCAAAGAGGGAAAATCTTTCAAGGATGCAAACAGACAGGCTCAGCAGGAGTTACTCACCTGCTTTGCTTTACAAGAGTATGCCGATAAAGATGCGAGTACCTATTCGATAACGGCCGGCACCGATGAGGCAGCTGCGTTAATTGTAATTTCATCAATTGTATTGGAGGACAGATCGGATGCGGAGGTTACGGAATATCTTATGAGGTTGAGTGAAGAATTTAAAAACACCGGAACTTTTTCCGATGAAGTCAAGGCTGAAATACGGGAAAAGAGCATGCAATTATCTTTTGAATCGATTGAAGATCATATCATCGAACGATATAGCGAGCTTGGTAAAACCATAGAAGTAAAAGACTTGAGTTATTATGTGGACTGGGATGGCGATGGCATTGCCGGCAATGAATTGGGCGATCCTGATCAGGAAAGAATATTGCGTTTCGAAACCGATACGCTGCATGTAGCTGCTGCCGGAGGAAGATATGAAGTGAAGATAGAGACCAATATTCCTTTTTCAGACCACCTTCCTCCCACTCTCAGAATACCGGGAACTATTATTGTAGATAGTAGAGATTTATTTAAAATCGGGAATATTAAATGTACCGCATCTATTGAGAGCGACCGTCTTATATTGAATGTTGAACCGGCAGAATCAAGAATAATGAACGATACCACTTTCACTATTTACAGTATGGATGGCAAAACTTCTTCCCAACTGGTTCTTGTGCAGGAGGGAGATCCCAATAAACCGTTGGAACTGACTCAACGGGGAGAAGATATTTTGGCAACTTTCTGTTCTAAAGGAAGGGATGCAATGAATGATTTTCATATTCTCGATGCTTTATACACCCAACTTTTTTCCTATGGTTCGAAAACTGATTGGAAACCGATATATGAACATCAAGTAAACGGAACTAATTTTCTAGTTTCCGCTACTTGGGCAAAAAGTTATCAAGCAATTGCAGCATTACGTCAGTTGAAAAATGCTTTTCAGTCTGAACCGTTATTGTATACTTCTTTTGCCGTACTGGAATCGATGTTTTATTACGAAATGGCCGTTTGGTGGGGTAATGTGGTATATGTAAGTCCTGAGGTGAGTGATGATATAACTATTTCCCTTCCTCAGATGAAGATAGATGAACTTTTTGCCCTTTTGGAAAGTGATCTTCGAAAAGGAATTCAATTGTTACCTGCCGACAATATATCTTTTGACGCCATGCAGGCTTCCTCTTACTTATTTTATTCGAACACTGTACCCAAGACAATTTTGGCAAAAATGTACATGTATCTTGGAAAATACGACAAGGCATATCCTTTGTTGACGCAAATTATTCAAAGCGGCAAGTATACCCTCAGCAATTCGAGAACGAATGCCTTATCTTTAACGAGTAAAGAAATTATCTATGCATTCAAACAAGATCCGCAAAGCGATTATAGTCGCTATATCGAATCGACGGATATTGTTCCGACTCTTTTATATTCCGAGGTCGTCATGTTGGCCGCAGAATGTGCTTATCGTCTTGGCAATAATGGCAAAGCAGTAAATTATTACAATAAGATGGCTGAAAGCAGAGGAGCTGCCACCATCTCCTCCACAACGGATTTCATGTCCGCCATGTTATCGTTGTGGAAAAACGAATTAAAAGGGACGGGCACTTATTTTGCTTTTCTCAAACGCAATAATTTGGCCGAAGAAGTATTGAATATTCCTGCTTACAAACAGTTGTTGCCGATTCCGGAAAGTGAATTGATGCGGAATCCTTATTTGGTACAAAATCCGGAATATTAACGGGAGAAGTAAATGCAGCATCGGCAAAGTACAGATGTGCTCACTACCGAAAAGGTGAGCATATGCGATTATGATCCATTGGAAGCCATAATGAAGATAATGATGACAAAATACATTGTGACAATGGACGAGGTAATTTTTTGTGTTTATCTTATACTCAAAGAAGAATAATCAAATCGATAGAACCCAAATAAAACGGTTATATTTCAAAATGGAATGTTCTTTCTACCTGACAAGCAGCTATATTACTTCTCCAGCAAACGTGATGGATATCTCCAAAATTTTCCCAAAAGGGAACTTGCATGATAAAGCAATAACCAATAAAACAAAATATAATCAAATTGCAAATTATACCTAACAAAACCCTTTTAGCAGATATTTTTTCGTCTGACATATCTCATTTTGGGTAATAAAAAAATTAACTATGGTTTGGAATAAAGACACAAAACAAATACATAACATGCAATTATTGAAAATTAATGGATATTTGGGATAAGAAAAAACGATCAGAAGTAATGTCGAAGATTCGCTCAAAGAATACCAAGCCAGAGATGACATTACGCAAAGCACTCTTTGCTAGGGGGTTCCGTTTTCGTGTGAATGATAAAAGATTTCCCGGAAAACCCGATATAGTTTTGCCAAAATATAAAACGGTGATTTTTGTGCATGGATGTTTCTGGCATAGACATGAAGATTGTCAATATGCCTATATTCCAAAAACTAATACTGATTTTTGGGTTGACAAAATAAATTCAAATGTCGAAAGGGATAAAAAGAATGCTGAAAAATTAAGTGTACTTGGCTGGAATGTCTTGACAGTTTGGGAATGTGATATACGACACACATACAAAAATGATATATCACCACTAATCGATTCAATTGTAAATAAGATACTTGAAAACCATTCGAGAGAAACTTAAATGAAGTTTTGAGTGGATCAGGAAAATGAAAAATCGAAGGATTCGGATGTTCTTATATATATAAGATTTTAATCAATCGTAAAACCGTGTTTTTTCAATATTTCAAGATTCTTCCTGCAACCCCATGCATATCTGTCGTTTAGCGGGTATTTACCGTTAACAATATCATTCATCACTTTCCATTGCCAGTCTTTAAGAATACGCCGGCGTTTATCCCATTCAACCATTTTCTTTACCAATTCAATGGTAATTCCATGATCGGAGTCCGCTTTTTCAGCATCTGTATCTGGCTCTTTTGTTGAATCCGTGAGTTCATCAGCCTCAGAAAGCAAATCAATATTGTGTTCACAAACTATTTCATAAATAATCATTGCTTTTTTGCGATTAATATCTGAAATTTCCCGATTGTATTTTACAGCGTTTGCCATATCAAAGCTTGCGAATGACTGCTGATTTATAGAAAGAAATCCACTATCCTTACCCCATTGTTCTATTTTTTTCCAAAGTGCATAAGGTATTGAGCGTAATAATGAAATTTCATAGTTCTTTTGTAAGGTATTCTCGTCAATATCATCGGCAATAGATTTTCTTTTCAGCAATTGTTCTTCCGTCGCGAAATCAGCTTTTATACTTTCACTATCCAAAATCCAACTTTGTTTTTTTACAGTTTCCCAGCATTCTTCCTTTTTTGCCCATTCAATATAATGTGAACTTGGTGAATTCTGCAAAATAAAATCATTTAGCTGTTTCATCAACGAGTAAAGAACAGCAGCCAATTCTTCAGAAATGCTCTGATTTTTCCAGATTTTTTCCAAACTCAATTTGTAATCAGTTAGATACCCTAATAATGCGATAGCATATGGAACGACAGCATTACGCATTTCGCCAATATTATTTGGCTTTATACCATACAATCTTTCCGCTTCACGAAATAATATGAATTTTGCAATTACATCTTCAAAATATACACCTGTAACTTTCTTTGGAAGGTTTTTGGCAATAAATTGTGCATAATTTTTTTCATTACCACGCACAACCACGTTCGGGCCAATCACCAATTTTTTACCTTCGTAGACTTCGTTATAGGAATTGACAAATTTAGCCAGATCCGTCTTCTTAAACATTTGTTTCCTTGGGTATTTTAAATCAAATTGTTTTTGACGGGCTTTTGTAAAACCATCGCGTAAACGCAAATTTCTATACTGCCCGTTAGCCCGTTCAAAGAACCAAATTGTAGGAATAGGATTTTTTACTGAAACAGGTGAAAATGACCGTCGGGAAATTTTTTCCAATTCAATGAGGATTTCATTATTTGCTGAAAAGTCAGCATCATTTACTTTATTTTGAGTGTTGGCATATTTTGAAATCTCTGATACAATTGTATTGTATGATTCGATTTTTTTTATAACTGATATTTTCATCTGGACGAAAATATTCGAAATGTCAGCTTTATCCTTATCCCATGTATGATAGATTGAAGCAGTTGTTTGACCTCCATTCACAATTTGCAGGTTGCTGATTTTATTTATATAACGTCCCGTTTCATCCAATTCAATATAATCTGCTGTTGCAGCAATACCGTTGTTGTACGCCAGAAACATATGAGGCAATTCATTGATGGTTCTACGGATACCTTTATTTATTTTTCCGGTAAATTGGAGAAATGACCTTACGTTTTGCTCCAATAACCGTGATCCAAATTGTTTATACAGCATAGCCAATCCTTGCCCCGGCATTATAGCAATATAAGATTCGTAATCTATATTTTCCATCGGCGCTTTCAAACAGGGAATCAGGATGTTCATTTCTTCAAAATCCAATTCGATAGGTATATGGGACTTTTCAGATATAGTATAAAGCCGGTTTATATCAAAAACGTTATAGTAAATATCCTGGCCTGCTACTTTTCCCTGTTTGGGAATCTCTCCATTGTAAATTCCATTTGTCAAGATAATTGCCTTAACACGCACAAGCATTTCTCTTAATTCGGATAGCTGAGCCAAATCATGAGCAAACTGAAAAACCGGCGAGGTTTCTTCTATTTCTTTCGAATAGTCATTGTAAAACGCTTTGCGAAAAAAATTAGTAACGCGCTTTGCAGCACGATCTATTTCATCCTTTGAAATACGACCTGGAGTGTCGCTGTTTTGAAAAATAGAAATGAACAAACATACTTCCTCATAATTGTCTGAAATGCTATACCCGTTAATTTTATGCTGTTTTTTTGTACCCAGCTCTTTTTCATCATAAGCTGGCGTTGCGTTTTCGGTTTCCCCCGCTTCCGCAAGTATTTCAATAGCTATTTGTGTAAAAAGCTGTTCTTGTGTTTCTCCTTCTTCCGAGGTGCTTTGCATTGCACGAATATCCTGCAATAGCAAGGTGTAATATTTTTCTATTTCATTCATATAGATTCAATTGTATTCAAAACTGACATTTCATCAACTAAATAGTCATTGCAATGAGAAAGGATAATAGAATACCTTACATCGCCCACTCCGTTACGAATTTCTTTTTCCTTGATACGAGGAAATTCACCATCTATTCTGTAATAATTTTCATTACGAATTTGATAACATCTTTCATCGTACAAATAGGCATGTTTTTCAAAATAGCCGGCTTCTAAAAGTTTTTTATTGAAAATATTTAAAAACATAATATCATTTTTCAGTGACTCACGAATTAAATTTATCTTGAAATTCAAATTTTCTCCGTTTTTCTTTGCTACTTCAACAGATAAGTGAAACAAAAACAGGTTTTTCAGCATTGTTTCATCCAATTGTCTTTCGTTGTTTATATTAACTTTCTGGTGGTTATTCCCTGAGGTAGTTTTAACTTCTACAGCCCAATCATTATACTGAAAATCCCTTATCCCTTTTTCTGTACCTACCCATGAATTGAGGGCAAGAATAATATTCTGTTTGGCGATAAGCTTCTGTAAAAAATGCAATTCTCCATAAAGTCCCTGCTGTTCATAAAAGGTCAGTCCATCTCCTTTCATTTTTTCGAAAAGACTTTGCCACTTTTCGAGTTGATTTAAAATTGTTTGCACAACTTGTTTTTCTGAATGTAAAGTTATTACGGACTGCACCATATTTTCGCACATTACCGCAAAAACGTCACGGTTTTCATATTGCAAAAGTTTAATTATAAGCATATTATTTTTGAAGAAGGAAGTGTCAGGCTGCAGTGATACTTGTAAATCTCGTAAATTGGAAAATGATAAAATATCTACGTAAATATCTTTACTGAACGATAGAGCAATTCCACAGTATTTTTCAGGATTTTGAAAAATTCCATAAATATGTAATTCAGTTTCACTTGTATAAAGTCGCTTCAATAATCCTGTTTCATTTGTTTGCTCTATATTCGACCATATATCCAATATATTATTCATCATCTTCCAAATTATCGTTATTTTCCTCAAAATCAACTTCAGATTGATAATATTCATTTGTCAATGCTGTATTGATTGCATATTCAACTGTATGTTCCAAATTACTTTTAGGAAAAACGATAGCGAGGCCAATTATCACATCATCTTCAGCATTGAAAATTATTTTTTCAGGAATTGGTTCGCTTGTTTTGCCTTTTTTCGGGTTTGCTCCAAGTGGATCCAATGGATAAATAATCAATAAGGGATTGTTCACACCTCTGAATTTTTCTCTTACAATCTTTGGCTTGGGATATGGTTTTTCCCAATCCTTATCTTGTAAAGATATTTGCAAAGCCTTTTTCAAATCGTCTGGATCAATATCAATTAATTCATCGGTCGGACTAACTATATGATTTTTTTTGATAATATATGTATCTGTATCTCCTGCTGTATTACGAGTAAAACATCCAACTGCAATCTGACTTGATAATTCAAATCTTTTTACAGCAGTGGTTTTGTTCATTAATGCAACCCGCCACGATTGAAGTTCATTATTTTGATTAAGTTTGCGAATGTAATTGCTGATTAAAGTTAAATTAACTTTATTTAGTTCAGGAGCAACTTTAAATTCAGAAAAGAATTTGAAAATATCTCCAGGCGAAACATCTACCCAAAGATAATTCATGTTTAACTTTGTAAAGGAATTGCCTAATTTTGATAAAAATGTTTTTGTAGTATTCAAATTTTTGTGAATGATATCTTTATCTGTAGGCAATTTATATGTTTCGACTAAACTTCCAGACCATGAAACTTTAATTTTGTCTACATTACGCATTTTTGTTATTGCTGTAACTTGCAATTGCCCCGGATGTGTACGAACTTTTAAGGCATATTTTTCGGGTGTGGCTTTAGCAGTCCACATTAAATCAAATTCTTCACGCAAATCCTCACTTGCCATTGAAATATGCCTAAACCACTCGTTCAACTCGCTGCTTGTGAATAAACGGCATAAATCAACATATCCAGGCCTATATCCAAACCAGCGTCCCATTTGCATCAATGTATCATACATCTTTGAAGCGCGTAAAAAGTAACTTACAGATAATCCTTCCAAGGTTAATCCTCGTGAAAGTTTGTCTCCTCCAATAGCTATTACTGAAATACCATTTTTATCATTTTCATAATATTCCAAAGCATCATCAGACATACCATTTATAGACATCACTTTTATTTTCTGAACAGCTCCGTACAAACATGGTTTTATCTCTTCCCATGAATGTATTTCCATTTTGTTGTCTATATCTTTAAATGAAGAATTAAGAATATTTTTGGTTGTTGTACAATATGAGATATAATCGTTGGTATCTATTTCAAAAACATTCCTAAATTGTTCAAGGATATCTCTGTCTTCTTGTTCAATACCACGTTTATAATAATTGAATAATTTTTCAACCAAATCTTTCAGTGAATTTTGCCACTTCAAATAACGCGTAACATGTATAAGCATTGAATTGTGCTTGTTTCCCTGCCCACGTGCAATTCGGATAGCACAAGTAACGATAAAACACTTTATAGCAGTTTTTAACGATTCAGGCAATTCTGTTGGAGTTGGATCATTCTTTTTATGTCTATCAGGAAAATATTTACCGTAATCATCAATTTTTCGAACAACAGGTAACAAATCATCATTATTTTCATCAGCTTCAAATGAAATACCAAAAATTTTTTCTGGACCTATATAATTACTAGGTGCAGGCAAGTTTATTATAAAATCTCTTGGAAATAAATCATCCTTTTCAAGTGGAATAAATATATTTGCAAATGGCGTAGCAGTATAACCAACATATGCAAAACGATAAAAATGATTGGTAATTTTCCGAATCCAGCCATTTATCGCAGTTGGTGATTCATTAGCTTTATTTGTATTGATCGAAGCAATATCTGCTTCATCATCAATTATTAAAAGTGATTTGTTTATAATTTTCTTTTCACCATTAATTTCTCGACATTGTGAGAGAAGCCAAGTGTTAAGTCGTCTCAGAACAGTAGAATTTTTCTTTACTACTAGTAATAAAGGATTTTCTATGTCAAAACTAATACCCAAACTGTCTGCTAAAGATTTTTTAAAATCAGACTTAATCGTTGTAATTGAAATGGCAGTGTTATTATTATCCATCACTCCAACACCAATTCTGTTTGTCCCATTTGTTTGCCAAGCCCGCTCGTGTTGTGTATCAAAGCCTAAAAAATCCTCGTCAAGACGATGTTGAGTTTGACTTCTGAGGTTATTATGCATACCTGCCAAAACAATAATAAGATTAAACCCAGCATCTGCTGCCTTGCAAATCAATCCCGTGTAGTTAGCAGTTTTTCCAGATTGCACTTGGCCGACAACCAATCCTTTTTTATCGATACCTTTTATGTTTCGGATTGTCGGATCAAATAATTTGTCTAAAATGTCATCCGTTAATCTGTTAATTTCATCAATTACTTTCGGCGCAAAGTTTTTTTTATTCTGCAAATAGGCAACGTATCTATTCCAAAATTTCCAAGTATCTTTTTTCCTTGTTGCCTTGAAGTTGATCAACCATGGAATATTTCTCTCATTGTCAAAAAGCATTTTGTATTCTTCCTGACGAACATTATAAAGTTTCATTAACTCAATATGAAGTTGTTCCCTATTAAATGAAGCAAATAATGGCATAGTCAAACACTGCTCAATAGCATTGTCTATTTCTTCATCAGTAACACTCGATTTTTCACCAATTATTGCCCTGCAGATATTTAATGCTTTATCAATCATAATCTTCTATTGATTCAATAAGTTCTGGAAAAAAATTAAAAGGTTCCATATTGGCAAGAAGAATTTTAATCTGTTCAGAATTTTTCCCGCTTTCCTTTTGAGCTTTATAAATTTGGCTGATCATAATTTTAACTATTTCGATATTAGAGGATTCAAATGGTTCAAAAGTTCCGACATCTTCAGATTCCCTGATAAAAATTGATTTAGCTGGCACAGTTTCTTCAATAAAACGCAAAAGATATTCAATGGCTTTATCGGGCTCTAATTTCGCCAAATGTTTTAATTCAGTAATCATTAAATGATTTCTATTAATGACAAATGACAATTTTTTCCCTTGTTTCTTTTCAAGCCAAAAAGGCTGAAACTCTTGCTGGTTTTTTTTTGTTAATATTTTGCCTCGATGCCTGAAAACTTCAACTCCCCGATTACGTACAGTTTTTGCATAGGATTTAATCTGATCCCGATATTCAAAAGGAGGACGTGCGGTTGATTTTTTTATGTCAATTTGCCAATCTGAATCCAAAGAATTCGGCAGGTCAATTTGTATTCTTACTAATTTATAATGCTCTTCTTTCCGAAATAAACCCAGCCAATCACCTGCCAACATTAACCGTTTCCCCCTATAAACGTAGAAACCCTGCTGATTTGACCAGCCATTTATGCCTTCAGCATATTTGTGGATTTCTTTTGAGATATGGCTTTTATGTGGTAAAACATATCCTTTCATTACAGCTTGACCTATATGTTCTTCCGGAAATGCCTGTGTAGCCGGTTCATCAAGCAAAAATGGATTCCAAGGATTTATTTCATGACCCCAACAATAAATTTTTACGATTTTTTCTCCTATAAAGCGATGAAAAGTCATCGCAAGATGCTGTTTAACTTTGTCCATTTGAGCTAAAAACCTTTCTTTGGCAATTTCATTTGATGTCAAGGTATCAGGAGAAACAATTCTATCCAATTTATCCCAGACAACCACTGTCCCGGATTCTTTATTATTCAATAAATTCACAAATTCATCCGGAATAGGATAACGGACTAACTCCCATTTCCCCGTTTTGTTAACATAATCTAAATCCCAGATCCAATAAATTGGAGAATATCCTTTTTTTTTACTTAGTACAATCAGCTTTCGACATTGCGAAAAAGAGGCAGTTTTTAATCCTAAACCAAAACGGCCCAAATCATTATCGCTTCGGTCATTTAATGGATGTTTTGCTCCAGGGCGCATTGCTTGAATAAGTTCTTCATTATTCATACCACATCCATCATCCAAAATAGTTATGAAAGATTTTCCTCCTCTCCATTCGGAATTGAAGAATATGTTTTTCGCAAAAGCAGAAATTGAGTTATCAATAATATCAGCAATAGCTGTTTCCAAATTATAGCCAATTGCTCGGAATGTTTCTATCATAGAGGACGCATATGGCTCCGCTGAGGTTGTTTCAATGTTAATATAATCCATTGTTTAAAGCTGTTTTTTTAATTCTAATGCAATTTTATAAGCTAAAACTACGGGAACCGCATTGCCTATTTGCTTAAAAGCGGCAGTTCTACTGCCCTCAAAATAATAATCATCGGGAAAGGATTGAAGACGAGCAGCTTCTCGTACGGTTATGGAACGCACATTTTCAATAGTGGGATTTAAAGTGGGATAAATATAATAATGTCCGTCCATTGCAATATGAGCAACAACAGTATGACTGCACCCATGAGGATCTACAACTTGGAATCGATTTAGAAAAGATTCCTTATTTTTATGATGTTGCAAACGAGATGGGAGTTTGGAATAATCAAGTCTTTTCTTTTGCTTGTTCCACATTTCTATTGCCATTTTGTATATTTCCCTGTCATTCTGATTGTTTGGCCGAGCAATATGTTGTGTTGTAAAATCAAATTCATAATTACGAATAGATGATTTTTCCAAATATTTCATCTCTAAAAGTGATTTTGTATATTTAACAGGTGCACATAATTGACCTTCACCCTGCTTTCTTTCCGGCAAATCAGCAAATAAATCCCTTAAAACCTCGTAATTATTTTCTTCTTTTTCCAATTCAGGGTAATGAAATAATGTAGAATTTCCATTTTTGTCTTTTTTTTTCCATCCAACAATAATTACGCGCTGGCGATGTTGCAAAACGCCATGTTCGGAAGCGATTTGAATATCGTATTCCATCTTATATCCTGCTTTTTCTACCAATTGTTTAAGATTTTCAAAAGGTTTACCTTTTTTTGCAGTGAGAATACCTAAAACATTTTCAAAAACAAAAATTTTAGGTTGATAGCGTTCCAAAAAATTTACATAGTATTTGTAAAGTTCATTGCGAGGGTCATTTTCAGCAGCTTTGCCCATTCTGGCTCTTCCAACAACGGAATACGCCTGACAAGGTGGCCCTCCAACAACAATATCAACTTGTTTATCTCCTTTCAATTTATCAACTTTTTCAAAAATATCTTCAATTGTTCTTTCACCGATTTCTGATTGTATTACGGTGTCAATTACTTCCTTTGGAACTTGCGACCATAGTTTGTTCCCATCTTCTTTTTCCTTTTTTTCATATAGATACCGTTTATAAATAGAAAGCTTACCATGATCTTTTAACCAATGATAGGCAGCTCGCGTCTTCAGGGTATCGCAGGCAAATTTGTCCATTTCGATATGCGCCAATGGCGTATAACCGGCACGGATAAAACCCTCAGAAAGGCCTCCTGCTCCAGCAAACAAGTCTATGAAGTTTATGGCATTCATATTAATCGATTTTGGAAAGCTTAAATTCAAAATTACAATTTATTTCTATCATTCGACAAAAAAATCGTTCCAATTTTTCTAACGAGTGGCTTATCATTGAACTTTGTCCGCATAGTAAGAGAGTTCGGACTCATTTATAAAAAATTAGTTTTTTTAATACTTCACATTCTCTGTACCGTCTATGCGAGGTTTTTAACAAAAATAATTCTCTCAATTTCTTTTATCCTTTTGTTTTATTGTATTCCAAAGATAAGTGGAATCTTACTCTTGGAGAAGCGTTTGGTAATTTATTTTTCAACTCTTTGTTTTTTTAAATTTACACTTTCGTTGCAGAATTAAGGTATCTTTTGACGCCATTCAGGCTTCCTCTCGCTTGTTTTATTCGAACGATGTACCAAAGACAATTTTGGCAAAAATGTACATGTATCTTGGAGAATACGACAAGGCATATCCTTTGTTGACGCAAATTATTCAAAGCGGCAATTATCCCTCAGCAATTCGAAGACGAATGCCTTATCTTCCGGCAGTAAGGAAATTATTTATGCCTTCAAACAAGACCCGCAAAGCGAATACAGTCGGTATATCGAATCGACGGATATTGTTCCCGCTCTTTTATATTCCGAGGTCATCATGTTGGCCGCAGAATGTGCTTATCGTCTTGGCAATAATGGCGAAGCAGTAAATTATTACAATAAGATGGCCGAAGAAGCATTGAATATTCCTGCTTACAAACAGTTGTTGCCGATTCCGGAAAGTGAATTGATGCGAAATCCTTATTTGGTACAAAATCCGGAATATTAACGGGAGAAGTAAATGCAGCATCGGCAAAGTACAGATGTGTTCACTACCGAAAAGGTGAGCATATGCGATTATGATCCATTGGAAGCCATTACGAAAATAACGACATGTACAGACTGCTTACGGGAATAAGTGTCTCGAAAATGGTCGGTTCCAATTTAAAGGGTTATTTCATGGGAAAAATGAATTTTCTAAATTGAATATGACATCGCTATTGTGATCATTGCCTATTTACAAAAGTATTTAAAACAAACTGAAAGAAACCTACAACTGCCACCAGCAGCTACGTGGAGCAGAATAACGTGAACGAAGAAGTGAATATCGAAAAACTGAATGCCGCATTGCCGAGATTCGTCATCCGCCAACAAAAACTACGCGAAAACATCGACGAAATTGTTGTCGATTCCGGAAAGGGTTTCAACATGAGAAAATTTGTAGGAATAATGGCAACCTGTCGGAATTTCCGACAGGTTGTGGTTGTTCGGTTTTTCCGAACTACCACAAATGTTTCACAATTCATTACACAGGGTGTCACATATTCAGTTGTCAAGTATTCCTTGACAACTGCCGCAGACGGCAAAAACTACCGTACAAAACATTACAACTTAGATGTAATTATATCAGTAGGTTACGGGGTGAAATCACTTCATGGCACACAATTTCGGATATGGACTACCGAACGTTTGCGCGAATATCTGATTAAGATCCAACAACTTCACATCTGGGCGGTTTAGGGTGCTGCGATAGCAAAAAAAGCGTAAAGCCTTCGATGTTTGTTTTCAGGCTTTACGCTTTTAAAAAATGGAATTATGTTTTGTTCTTTACATCATGCCCATGCCTTCATTCATCGGCATTTGGGGAGCAGGAGCATTTTTCTCCTTCTTATCGGTAATCACACATTCGGTGGTCAGGAACATGCCGGCAACAGAGGCTGCATTTTCCAGTGCAACACGCGTTACTTTAGCCGGATCGATTACACCGGTTTCATACAGATTTTCATATCGATCGGTACGGGCATTGTAACCAAAATCGCCTTTCCCTTCACGTACTCTCTGTACGACAACGGCACCTTCTTTTCCACTATTGTAAACAATTTGACGCAGCGGTTCTTCAATAGCGCGTTTAATGATTTCGATACCGGTGATTTCGTCTTCGTTATCCCCTTTCAGACCTTCCAGTTTCTCGATAGCACGCAAGTAAGCCACGCCTCCGCCGGGTACGGTTCCTTCTTCTACTGCTGCACGAGTTGCCGAAAGGGCGTCTTCCACACGATCTTTCTTTTCCTTCATTTCCACTTCGGAAGCAGCACCCACATAAAGAACGGCTACACCACCGGCTAATTTGGCCAGACGTTCTTGCAGTTTTTCGCGATCATAATCGGACGTTGTTTTCTCGATTTGTGCACGAATCTGCGCGATGCGGTTTGCAATGGCTTTTCTGTCGCCTGCACCGTTTACGATAGTGGTATTGTCTTTGTCGATCGTCACTTTTTCGGCACTGCCCAGCATATCGAGCGTAGCATTTTCGAGCGTCAGCCCTTTTTCTTCGGAAATTACGGTACCGCCGGTAAGAATGGCAATATCTTCGAGCATTTCCTTGCGGCGATCGCCAAATCCCGGAGCTTTAACGGCTGCCACTTTCAACGAACCGCGCAGACGGTTTACAACCAAGGTGGTCAATGCTTCGGAATCGATATCTTCGGCAATGATCAACAGCGGTTTGCCGGTTTGAATTTCTTTTTCCAGAATGGGAAGCAAATCCTTGATTGCCGATATTTTCTTGTCGTGAATCAAGATATAGGGATCATCGAAAACTACCTGCATGTTTTCGGGATCAGTAACAAAATAAGGCGAAATATAGCCGCGATCGAACTGCATACCTTCTACCACTTCGACATAGGTATCGGTACCTTTCGATTCTTCTACGGTAATAACGCCTTCTTTGCTTACTTTCTCCATGGCTTCGGCAATAAGACGACCGATCGTTTCATCACCATTGGCTGAAATTTTGGCTACATTCTCAATCTTCTTCAGGTCGTCTCCGATTTCGATTGCCTGTTCCTTGATGCTTTCCACTACTTTTGCAACGGCTTTCTCGATACCGCGTTTCAAATCCATGGGATTTGCACCAGCCGTAACGTTTTTCAACCCTACGCTGATGATGGATTGGGCCAACACGATTGCGGTAGTGGTTCCGTCACCGGCATCATCGTTGGTTTTGGAAGCTACTTCCTTCACCAGTTGGGCACCCATATTTTCGAACGGGCATTCCAATTCGATTTCTTTGGCCACCGTTACGCCATCTTTCGTAATTTGGGGTGCACCGTATTTTTTGTCGATAATCACATTGCGTCCACGAGGACCTAACGTTACCTTTACTGCATTTGCCAATTGATCCACGCCTTTTTTCAACTCTTCGCGTGCATCCATATCAAATTTAATGTCTTTTGCCATAATTCTTCTGTTTTTCCGTGTTAATTTGTTATTCGATAATTGCTAAAATGTCAGATTGACGCATAATCAAATATGCTTCGCCGTCGATTTCTATTTCGGTTCCGGCATATTTGCCGTAAAGCACCTTGTCGCCTTCTTTAACGACCATTTCTTCGTCTTTCGTGCCTTGACCTACGGCTTTAACTTCACCCTTTAACGGTTTTTCTTTTACAGTATCGGGAATGATGATCCCCCCGGCCGTTTTTTCTTCTACGGGAGCCGGCTGTACTAATACTCTGTCAGCTAATGGTTTAACTTTCATATCTATAAAATTTTTTTAATAATTAGAGAATGTTGAATTACTATTTTTACTCTATGTTTTTATCGACACCATTTCAGTTGCGAATTTTGTGCCAAACATTTTTTTCGGCTTTTCTTTTGAAAAGGAAAAGTAAATTTCGGCCGAATGCTGACAAAATTTCAGCCATAGGACATCAAATCCGATGGGTTGAATTGGTAAAGTACTTCAAAAGCTATCCGAAAACAGCGAAAAAAACACTCTGTCGAAAAAAAAACGTATCTTTACCCCCGAAATAGAAAGGGCATGAAAAAAATGAAACCGGATTTTGTCACCGTAAAAACATTTGCTTATCCGGGAGATGTACCTGTGGTGCAATCCTACATGGCCATGTGTGGAATAGAAACCTATATGAAGAATCTCACGGCCAACCGGTTGGCCTATACCGTAGGAGGGATTGAAATGCAGGTGAAAACCGAGGATTATGAACGGGCAAAACAAGCATTGATAGACGGTGGGTTTTCGAAACCCGAAGATTTTGAATAAAATCCTTTTGATGGGGAGGGGATATGGATATATTTACGGTAAAGATAATGATGCCTAACGCTTTAAAAACCGGTATATGAGGATTGAAAATTCGCCTTTGGAGAGAAAAAACCGGGAATATCGCTATATTCTGATCGGACTTATCCTTTTTTTCGGCATTCTCGTATTCAAACAAGCCCGACCGTATTTGAGCGGTTTTCTTGGTGCGTCGGCCTTATATGTTTTGCTGGAAAGGCAGATGGTTTTTCTTTGCGAAAAATGGAAATTCGGAAAGGGGTTTGCGGCCACCCTGATCGTTCTTGAGACCCTGCTGTTTTTTCTGTCTCCCTTAACCGGCATTGCTTTTTTGGTGATCGACACCTTATCGGGAGTTACGATTGATCCGCAGAAAATTATTCATAACGTAACCCAATTTGCCCAAATGGTGGAAGATAATATCGGCTTCAAAATATTTACCCCCGAAAATCTGTCGTTCCTTCCCCAAATCGGCACCAATGTGGTGCAGGTGTTGGGTTCGAGTGTTTATTCGTTGGTGATCAACGGAATCGTCATCATTTTCGTATTGTATTACATGCTGCTCAACTATCAGACTTTCGGAAATACCATAAAAGAAATTCTCCCCTTTAAAGAAGAAAATAAGCAGATCCTGGCCGAAGAAACCAAATCCATTATTCAGGCCAATGCAATAGGGGTACCGCTGCTGGCCATTATTCAGGGATTTTTTGCGTACGGCGGTTATATGTTTTTCGGAGTCAGCAATGCCCTTTTGTATGCCATTCTGACAGCTTTCGCCACCATTCTGCCTATTGTCGGAACCACGATTGTTTGGCTGCCGTTGGGAATAGCCGCGATCATCGGCGGCGATTTAGTGGGCGGGTTGGGTATAATCGCGTACGGATTCTTTGTCATAAGCACGGTAGATAACGTGATCCGTTTTATCCTTCAAAAAAAATTGGCCGACATTCATCCCCTCATCACCGTGTTTGGTGTTTTGATCGGTGTTCCGATGTTCGGCTTCTGGGGGGTTATTTTCGGGCCTCTGCTGCTTTCGCTTTTCATCCTTTTCTTCAATATGTACCGCTATGAATACATTCCTTACTCCACGGCGGAACCGCGCGTTACGACACGCCATAAAACCCGAAAAATAATACCCGGCTATAAAGGATTCAAAAAGAAAAAATGAGATAATTCGAAAGGAATTAGCGTAAGGCATAAAAAGATAATACACATATCATTAGGAATGTTATAGATAATATCTATATATCATTTCCGTTAATTTGCTTTGTGTCAATATGTTTTAAGCTTAAATTTGTGTCACGTAAAACAAATAAAACACCAAGCATTATGAAAACGACAGATTATTTGCAATTGGATTCGAAAACGACAGAAAAAGTGGCACATGAGTTGCAAACCTTATTAGCCGATTTACAGGTATATTACGCTAACCTGCGCGGCTTTCACTGGAACGTTAAAGGACAGGAATTCTTTAACCTGCATGCAAAATACGAGGAAATGTATGACGATGCTGCCGATAAAGTTGACCAGGTAGCCGAACGCATTCTTATGCTGGGCGGCGTTCCCGAACACAATTACAGCGAATACCTGAAAAAATCGGCAATAAAGGAAACCGGCGTAGTGAGTGACGGAAAAGAAATTGCCAACCTGCTCCTTTCTTATCTAAAAGAACTCATTGGGCAGGAACGCAAAATCCTTGAAACGGCTTCCGAAGGAAACGACGAAGGAACAGCCAATCTTATGAGCGATATGATACTCGAGCAAGAGAAGATGGTGTGGATGCTCACGGCATACCTGTCGTAAGCAGAAACACGTACCATATTAAAATTAAAGAGGGTGCCTCACACAATGTGATTTCACCTTCTTTTTTTTATGTTTTATTCAACCTATCCGATATTTTGCAATCGCATATGTACGATTTTCATCACGAATTACGGAACCGCGTAGGTATTATTGCCCTTTTCGGGACAAATATACTTGCATTTTTTTGTTTAGTGCCAAATCTTCGATAACTTTGTCAAAAAAATAAATCCTTTGTTTAATTTCATAAACCAATGAAAAAAGTATTTTTAATTTCATTAGCTGCTATGACTTTATTTGCATGTAATTCGTCCAAAAAAGCAGACCAAACGGCCGAAAAGGGAAGCGTTTTTTATACCGCATACGATACGCCGTACGAAGTTCCCCCCTTCGACAAAATAACCGAAGAAGATTATCGTCCCGCTTTTGCCTACGGCATGGAACAACACGCCAAAGAGATCGATTCCATCGCCAACAACCCGGAGGCTCCCACTTTCGAAAACACCCTTGTTGCCTTAGATAACAGCGGTATGATTCTCGAAAGGGTTTCATCGGTATTTTTCGCACTGGAGGGTGCGGAAAAAACAGACACCATTGAACAAATCGCGATTGAAATTTCTCCAAAATTATCGGAACACAACGATAACATCTACCTCAATCAGCAACTTTTTGAAAGAATCAAAACCCTTTATGACCGGGCAGAAAATCTGAACCTGACTACCGAACAAACACAATTGCTCAACAAATATTACAAAAGATTCGTACGGGGCGGCATTCTGCTGAACGATTCGGCAAAACAACGGCTGCGCGAAATCAATAAAGAACTCTCGGCCCTTACGCTCCAATACGGGAATAACGTATTGAAAGAAACCAACAATTACCAACTGGTGATTGAAGACGAAAAAGATCTTTCGGGACTACCCGATGCCGTTGTTGCAGCGGCTGCCGAAACGGCAAAAGCCAACGGTATGGAAGGCAAATGGGTCTTTACGCTTCAAAAACCGAGTTGGATTCCTTTTTTGCAATATGCCGACAATCGCGCGCTGCGCGAAAAACTGTATAAAGCCATGTATATGCGTGGCGACAATGACAACGAATACGATAATAAAGACATCGTCAACAAGATTGTAAACCTGCGCATCGAAAAAGCCAAGCTGATGGGGTATAACACGTATGCCGATTTTGTGCTGGAAGAAACCATGGCTAAAACCCCCAAAGCCGTGTACGATCTGCTGAACACGATCTGGAGTTATGCGCTGCCTCAGGCAAAAAAGGAAGCGGCCGAGCTTCAGGCCATAATCGATAAGGAAGGTGGAAATTTCAAACTCCAATCGTGGGACTGGTGGTATTATGCCGAAAAACTGCGTAAAGAAAAATACGCGTTGGACGAAGCCGAACTCAAACCCTATTTCAAGATGGAAAATGTGCGCGAAGGCATATTCACCGTAGCAAACAAACTTTACGGGTTGAATTTCAAAAAAATAGACAACATACCGGTATATAACCCGGAAGTAGAGACGTATGAAGTGACCGATGCCGACGGTTCGTTTCTCGCCGTATTTTACACCGACTATTTTCCGCGTCCGGGAAAAAGTGGCGGAGCATGGATGGGTACTTTCCGCGAACAATGGGTTGACAACGGTGTGGATATCCGCCCGTTGGTGTACAATGTAGGCAATTTCACCCGACCTACGCAACAATTGCCGTCGCTGCTTACGCTCGACGAAGTGGAAACCATGTTTCACGAATTCGGCCATGCGTTACACGGCATGCTCTCTAAAGTAAACTATAAAGGGGTATCCTGCACAAATGTCTATCGCGATTTTGTGGAACTGCCCTCGCAAATCAACGAACATTGGGCTTTTCACCCCGAGGTATTGAAGCTCTATGCCAAACACTATCAAACCGGTGAAGTAATACCTGATGCATTGATAGACAAAATCACAAAATCGACCTATTTCAATCAGGGATTCATGACCACCGAATTGGTTGCCGCTGCGCTGCTCGATATGGACTGGCACACGCAAACGCAACAGCAAACTTTTGACGTGCGCAAATTTGAAGAGGAATCGATGAAAAAAATCGGACTCATCCCGGAAATTATCCCCCGTTACCGCAGTACCTATTTTACCCATATTTTCAGCGGAGGCTATTCGGCCGGGTATTACAGCTACCTGTGGTCTGAAGTGTTGGATGCCGATGCTTTCCAGCCTTTTGCGGAAAAAGGAATTTTCGATCGGGAAACGGCACAATCGTTCCGCGAAAATATTCTTTCGAAAGGAGGATCGGACGAGCCCATGAAACTTTATATCCGATACAGGGGAGCCGAGCCCGATCCTATTTATTTGTTAAAAAACAGGGGATTTGTGAAATAGTTTTATTTCCTGAAAAATCGTCGGGTTATAAAAAAATAATCCGGCGATTTTGTCTTAAAAAGACAAAAAAACGTATATTTGCACCCTTAAAGAAGGGAGATCCGGCAAATATTTCTCCGTCATAAAAAACAACTGACATAACATCCTGAAAGATAGTAAATTATAAATATAAAAAAGTAACATAGAAATGTCAAACAAAGGATTCATCAAAGTTTTCAGTATTTTGCTCACGCTTATTTCTTTGTACTACCTATCCTTCACCGTAGTAGGTTGGCAGTACAACAAAAAAGCGAAAAAATACGCCAATGGAAACTTAGCCCTTAAGAATCATTATCTTGATTCATTATCCTCCGAAAAAGTCTATCTCGGATACACATTAAAAGAAATTCGTCAGCGGGAAATCGGATTAGGTCTTGACCTGAAAGGCGGTATGACGGTTATACTTGAAGTGGATGCAGCACAAGTATTGCGATCGCTTGCCAATACGGATGATCCTGCGTTCAATCAGGCATTAAAGGAAACAATAGAGCAAAACCGAAAAGGGAGCTCGTTGGATTTTGTTTCTCTTTTCCGTCAAAACTACGAAAGAATCAGCCCGGACGGAAAGCTGGCCAATATTTTCAGCATAACGATGAGCGACCGCATCAGTCCGACGGCTACCAACGACGAAGTGATTGCGGTTTTGCGTCAGGAAGTTGCCGCTGCCGCCGATAACGCTTTCAATGTGTTGCGTACCCGTATCGACCGTTTTGGCGTGGTTTCGCCCAACATACAAAAGCTGGACAGAGCAGAGCGCATTTTGATCGAATTGCCGGGCATCACGGAACCCGAGCGTGTTCGGAATCTGCTTCAAGGACGAGCAAACCTCGAATTTTGGAAAACGTATGACATAAGCGAACTGATGCCTTTTCTTAACCAGGTGAATCAACGTTCCATCGAACTTGTCAATGCCATGAAAGGGATTACCGATTCGTTATCGGTTGCCGAAGCCGACTCGGCGGGAGTGACTGCTTCGTTGCAGCTGACCGATTCGCTGCCGGTTCCGTCTCTTCCATCGACATCAACCGAAGAAGAAGAAAAGCCTATTGTCATAACCAAAAGTTTTATCGAATATTTTAATCAGCCCTATTTCGCCATGAGCGGAGCAAGTGGTCCTGTTGTTGGGACTGTTGCCAAAAACGATACGGCCGCCGTTAGTTTCATCCTTAACAAATTTAAAGATGTTTTCCCTGCCGATGCCCAATTCAGATGGGGATTTAAACCGGTGGATAAACGCGAAACGTACTTCGAATTGTATGCGTTGAGAGGGGATGGTACAAAAAGAGGTCCCGCCCTGGAAGGCGACGTGGTAGTGAATGCCCGTGCAGACCAAGGACAACAGGGAACGGGTTGGGAAGTCAGCATGACCATGAATTCTGCGGGTGCCAGCCGATGGGCAACCATTACGGGTGCCGAGAAAGGAAAATCCATTGCTATCGTTCTCGACGGTTTCGTTTACTCGGCTCCGCGTGTTAACGACCGCATAGAAGGTGGACGATCCTCTATCACGGGGAATTTCACACACGAAGAAGCAGAGGATTTGGCAAACGTACTGAAATCGGGTAAAATGAAAGCCGGCGTACGTATTGTTCAAGAAGATATTGTGGGTCCTTCCTTAGGACAAGAAGCTATTCAAGCCGGAATGATTTCCTTTATTATCGCATTGATCGTACTGTTCATTTTTACGTGCATGCTTTACGGATTCATCCCGGGTATGGTTATCAACGGAGCACTGCTTCTCAACCTCTTCTATACATTGGGAGCACTTGCCGCATTCCGAGCCGTACTCACCCTGCCGGGAATTGCGGGTATGATTCTGGCGCTGGCTATGGCCGTAGATGCAAACGTACTGATCAACGAACGTATTAAAGAAGAGCTTGCAGGCGGAAAAACGCTGCGAAGGGCTCTGGAAGACGGGTATAAAAATGCGTTCTCTGCCATTTTCGACTCGAACTTAACCACCATCATCACGGGTATCATTTTGGCCATATTCGGAACGGGTGCCATTAAAGGTTTCGCTATTACCTTAATTATAGGTATTATCGTTTCGTTCCTGACAGCCGTATATTTTACCCGTCTGGTTTACGAAGGACAGTTGGAAAAGGGAAAATGGCAAAATCTCTCGTTCAATACGCGTTTTTCCAAGATGATGTCCAAAGAATTCCACTTTAACTTTATCCACAACAGTAAAAAAATAATTACCGTTATCGGAATATTTATCGTTGTCAGCATTATTTCGTTGTTTACCCTGAAATTAAATACGGGTATCGATTTTACCGGAGGACGCAACTACGTCATACGTTTTGAAAAACCGGTGAAAACAGGTGAAATTCAGGATGCATTGGCACCTTATTTTGGAGAATCTGTGAGGGTAATCACCATCGGTTCAAGCAACCAGGTACGTGTATCGACCAACTTCAGAATTGACGACGATAGTGAAAATGTGGAACAGGAACTGCGATCGTTGCTGCAAGAAGGATTGAAAGAGTATATTGCTCCGGGAAAAACAATCGACGATTATATACAGAGTTCGCAGAAAGTCGGACCGAGCATTGCCGAAGACATGATGCGAAATGCCTTTTTGGCATTAGGAATCGCGCTCATTTGTATGGGATTATATATTTTGTTCCGGTTTAACAATTGGGCATTTTCAGTCGGCACGATTGCCGCTCTTGCCATCGATGCCTTTTCGGTGATCGGCATTTATTCGCTGTTCTGGAAAGTGATGCCGTTCTCGATGGAAATCGATCAGACCTTTGTGGCCGCCATCTTGACCATTGTCGGTTACTCCATCAACGATAAAGTGGTGGTCTTCGACCGTATCCGCGAATACCGGCATCTCTATCCCAAACGTGATTTACTCTCCGTTTTCAACGATTCGATGAATGCCACGCTGGCACGTACCATCAATACGGGATTAAGTACCATCCTGGTTATTTTCTGTATCTTGTTCTTTGGCGGTGATGCCGTACGAAGCTTTGTGTTTGCCATGTTGATCGGTATTATAACCGGAACGGTTACCAGTTTGTTCGTAGCCTCACCCGTTGCCTTCCGAATTATGTCGAAACAGCAACATGAGGTAAAAGAAGGAACCGGAAAAAGCAAATAAGTCCTCATAATTTGAAATACCAAAAAAGAGTGCTCCGAAAAAGGGCACTCTTTTTTTCTTTTCGGCCGACGCCGAATTTCATTCCCGGCGCATTCCATATCGAAGCCGAGGAGGTTGTCTAACATCACAAAGCTGCGGAGCTATTCCACATTGCGAAGTCGCGGGGGTTGCCTCATCGGCAGTTTTGAGCGAGCCTCACATCGAATTTCCGTAGGAACAGCCGTGGAATTTCCTGTCCGGCATTATTCGGCCTCATTCTCCGCAAATTTCCCGGATAAATATATCTTCTGCCTGATGCACCCAATCCCGGAAATGTTCGTCGGGGCGATAATACGGAATAAAATCGAGCAATTTATTCAACTCGAATTTTTTACTGCTGATGCCCGCACCCGACAAACCGGCATCGTAAGCGTTGAATTCCTGTTCGATGTGTACCGGAATCATCAACGTAGGTTTGCGATAATACAATGCTTCGCAAATCGACTCGAATCCGGCCGTAGAGGCATAAGCCATACAACCGGCCAGACTCCGGAGAAAAAGCGCGTCATTTAAACGATACATCACCAGATTTTCGTCTATTATGGTCACTTCTTCCGCATCTTTTTTATCCCAGAAAAAACGCAAGGGTACCTGTGGATTTTTGTTATGCCATTCCAAAATTTCGTCGAAATAGCCGACATTCAGCAGATAACCATGGATATAATTTCCCGGAGTAGGCTGAATTTGAAATACTTCCTGCCGCAGCAAGGGAGGAACGGTTACAAGGCGACATGATTCACAAGCAGGCATATCGCGAAACGATAAAGCCAATATCTTAGACGCACGCTGACAAGATGCTTTTGACAACAGGCGCAATAATTCGTATTTCACATCTTGCTCGGGAGTGGTTTTGTAATGCGGATTGAGTAAAACATACTGATGAGCAATGCATATCAGTTTCACGCCGAGTTTTTTATCGAGATGATGAATACCAAATGTCATACCGGTAATCAATTCGTAAAAATTAATCACGATATCGGGTTTGTACTCTTCGATTTTATTTTTTACAAAGAGGATACTCTTACGAAAAAAAACAAGCCGCATAAAATTACTGACCACACTGAGAACAATAATCGGTCGCTTATTTTTGTAAAAGGTGGTAAAGTTGGGGCTCTCGAAGGTATGAATAGGCGCATCGATTTTTTCGCTGAAAAACTCGGGAATCTGTCGCCACTTGCTTTTTCCTACCAAAACGCCAACCACTTCATGACCATGTTTGCGCAACATGGATGACAATGAAAGGGCTTGTGTAAAATGCCCTCTCCCCTCGCCCTGTATGGTAAAAATAAATCTCATGAAAACCGGATTTGAATACAAAAATAACAAAACCCTGCGACATAAAATGCATGAGAAGGCAACTTCCGCTTAATTTTGAACTTTGCCGCAAAAGGGGGAGTATACTGCGGATTATGATGAAAGATACCGTTTCTGCTTAATTTTAAACGCGAACGACCATCAGCGATTGAATTCGAGAGGCTTACCGGCTATTTCCCGGCTGACAGTACCGCCATCAAAAACAAGACGACCATTAACAAACGTTTTTTCGATCGTATGCGAAAATGTTTCGTCTTCCAACGGCGACCATCCGCATTTATATAAAACAGTAGAGGGAGTTACCTTATACGATTTTCCGGGATTTACCAATACCAAATCGGCAAAATATCCCTCACGGATATACCCTCTGTCCTTTATCTTAAAAAGCGTTGCCGGAGCATGACACATTTTTTCGACAACAAATTCAGGGGTATAAATACCTTGGTTGACAAGCTCAAGCATCATTTGCAGCGAATGCTGTATCAAGGGACCACCGGAAGCAGCTTGCAAACATCCTCCTTCCTTTTCAGCCGGCAGGTGTGGCGCATGGTCGGTGGCCACTATATCCAATTTACCCGATTTGAGTCCTTCACGCAATGCTTCCCTATCCGCTCTCGTTTTGATGGCCGGATTCCACTTAATGCGGCTGCCTAAGCGCGCATAGTCCTCGTCGGAAAACCAGAGGTGATGCACGCACACTTCGGCGGTTATGCGTTTCTCTTCGAGAGGTCGCACATCAAACAGGCTTAATTCTTTTCCTGTGGAAAGATGGAGCACGTGCAACCTCGACCCGTATTTGCCGGCAAGTTCCACTGCTTGAGCCGTCGATTGATAACATGCTTCTTCACTGCGAATCGAGGGATGGTATTTTATCGGAATATCTTCTCCGAAACGTTTTTTGAAAATTTCCACATTCTGCCGGATAATCTCCTCTTTTTCGCAATGCGTGGCAATGAGCATACCCACTTCGGCAAAAATGCGCTGCAACGACTTAGGGTTATCGACCAACATATTCCCCGTAGAGGCTCCCATAAAAACCTTTATGCCGCACACCTTTTTCGGATCGGCTTTCTTCAGTTGCTCGATATTGTCGTTGGTAGCGCCCAAGTAAAACGAATAGTTGGCTATCGATTTTTGAGCAGCTCTCTCGAATTTATCTTCCAAAGCTGCCAGGGTTATCGTTTGCGGCATGGTATTGGGCATATCCATAAACGAAGTGACCCCTCCGGCCACTGCAGCACGGCTTTCTGTTTCGATATCGCCTTTATGGGTCAACCCCGGCTCCCGAAAATGCACCTGATCATCGATCACGCCGGGTATCAGATATAACCCTTGCGCTTCAATGACATCGCTACACGTTGCCAACACATTTTCAGGCACCTTGCCATAAAAAATCTTTGCTATTTTTTCGCCTTCGATAAGAACAGAGCCTTCAATTGTTTTCCCCTCGTTGATAAGAGTTGCTTGATGAATAAGTATCATTTTTGTTTTCGTTCTTCTTTAATAGATAATTTCGGCTTTATTTTTCCTATCATCTTTCTCCATCGTAAATCGATTACGCCAAAGAATGCTTCACCAAATATGCCGGAATTCATTTTCGATACGCCTAACCTGCGATTGACAAAAATAATCGATATCTCTTTAATTTTAAATCTCAGGGCGTGAGCCGTATATTTCATTTCAATCTGAAAGGCATACCCTTTGAATTTGATTCGATCCAAATCGATGGTTTCCAATACCTTTCTTCGGTAACAGACAAATCCGGCAGTCGTATCTTTGATATCCATGCCGGTAACGATCCGCACATACTTCGAAGCGAAATACGACATCAACACCCGTCCTATAGGCCAATTTACCACATTTACTCCCGTACAGTATCTCGAACCGATGGCTACATCATACCCTTCAACGGCGCATGCTTCATATAATCGGGGCAAATCTTGGGGGTTGTGGGAAAAATCGGCATCCATTTCGAATATATAGGCATATGAACGATCCAATGCCCATTTAAATCCATGAATGTAAGCTGTACCAAGACCCAGCTTCCCTTCTCGTTCTTCAATAAAAAGCCTGTCGGGAAACTCATCCATCAACCGGCGAACGATCGCACCCGTGCCATCGGGTGAAGCATCATCCACCACAAGAACATCGAAATCTTTTTCCAACGCAAAGACGGCCCGAATAATGCTTTCGATATTTTCTTTTTCGTTATAGGTAGGTATAATTACGATACTGTCGGACATAAGACGGATTAATTTCTTTCAAAAGTACAATTTTTAACGGGATTAAAAGAAAAGAAAAAGAATTATTTTGACATTACGATAAAATATACTATCTTTGCAACACTATTAAGAAACAATATCGCGGAGTGGAGCAGTTGGCAGCTCGTTGGGCTCATAACCCAAAGGTCGTAAGTTCGAGTCTTACCTCCGCAACGATCGAAAAGAGGATGTATCACCCAGTGATTTCACCCTCTTTTTATTTGTTCTTCTATCGGATATTGGAGACCCATTTCAACTATTGAGCTATTGAGCTATTGGATTCTCGGCGGCTTGTTTTTTACTGATGCAGCCATTTTTTCCCCGAGAACCTCTTTGGGAAACCAGAAAGCAACTTTGCGTTCTTTTTATGGCAAATCGTTGCATCTTTTTAAATTATTGCGTTAATTTGCAACTTGACATATAAACCGTCAGCCTATGAAAAAAACAGTTTCTTTTTTCATGGTGTGTATTGTAAGCTCGTTATCTTTTCATATCTTCTCTCAGGAAAAAGGTAAAGCTTCATTCTATTCACACAAAATGCAAGGAAGAAAAACATCCTGTGGCGAGCCTTATCACAGCGACAGTTTGACGTGTGCTCACCGCACCTACCCCTTTGGCACCTTACTGATGGTTAAAAATCCGGAGAACGACAAAATGGTTGTCGTTAAAGTTACAGACAGGGGGCCTTCCAGGAAAAACCGGTTGATCGATTTATCCTATGCAGCCGCAAGACAACTCGGCATCATAAGACAAGGCATAGCGGAAATCGAGTTAAAAGAATGGAAATTCACTCCTTCTCCCCCACTTCAACCCTTCGATATAAAGAAACTTTTTATACCTGCCGAAACGGCCATCGATATTTCTAAAAAACTGATCGCCACGTATTCGAAAACACGAATAATAAACCGTTCTGCTGTTCGCCATTAATTAAAAAAGAGGATGCATCACCGGGTGATTTCATCCTCTTTGTGTGTTCGTTCTCCTTTTAAAAGGAGAACCATTTCAACCCTTCAATTCTCAGCGGCTTATTTGTTATATCGATGCAGCCTCTTTTTTATCCGGCATATATCGAAAATTACCGCTTTTCATTCGAAAAGGAATAGGGAAAATCAGCGGGTTGAACGCCTCGTTTGTAATTGGGCTTGTCGGACATCGTCATTTCAATTTGCGCTCCACGGGTCAGATCTTCATGCGTAAAATAATTTTTTGAATACGATTTTCCGTTCAGCTTGATATCCGTTATATAGCGTTTCGATGCCTCATTATCTGCAGCATGAATGGTAATGATATTTCCGTTCTCCAGCTTAATGTTTATTTTATTGAACAACGGTGAACCAATGACATACTCGTTACTTCCCGGACAAACGGGATAAAATCCCATTGCGGAAAAGACATACCATGCAGAGGTTTGCCCATTATCCTCATCGCCGCAGTACCCATCGGGAGCAGGCGTGTAAAGCCGATCCATCACTTCCCGTACCCAATATTGAGTCTTCCAAGGCTCGCCGGCATAATCATACAGATAAATCATGTGTTGAATAGGCTGATTGCCATGAGCATACTGACCCATGTTCATGACCTGCATTTCGCGAATTTCGTGAATGACACCACCATAATAACTCGCATCGAAAACGGGCGGCATGATAAATACGGAATCCAGCATCGTCACGAACTCCTTCGCTCCTCCCATCAAATCGATCAACCCTTGTGGATCGTGAAAAACCGACCACGTATAATGCCAACTGTTGCCCTCGGTGAAAGCATCTCCCCATTTGAAGGGACTGAAAGGCGATTGAAACGTCCCGTCTTCATTTCTACCCCTCATGAGCTTGTATTCCTGAGAGTACAGATTTCGGTAGTTTTGACAACGTTTGGCGTAAAGATCAATCTCTTTTTGAGGACGATTCAATGCTTTGGCAAGTTGATAGATCGTCCAGTCGTCATACGCATACTCCAATGTGCGGGCTGCACTTTCGTTGATACCCACATTATACGGTACATAGCCCAATCGGTTATAAAATTCGTAACCCAAACGTCCGGTAGAAGAAACCGTAGGGTGAACACTGTTTGCGCCGTGCAGAACCGCTTCGTAAAGCGTTTCGATATCGTATCCGCGAAGTCCTTTCAGATAAGCATCGGCAACCACCGAAGCCGAGTTATTCCCGACCATACATCCCCGATGACCCGGACTTGCCCATTCGGGAAGGAATCCACTTTCTTTGTAGGTATTGGCCAATCCTTCCTGAATTTCCCTGTTTACCGAAGGATAGACCAGATTCAACAAGGGGAACAACGCACGGAATGTATCCCAAAAACCGGTATCGGTGTACATGTAGCCGGGAAGAACCTGACCATTATACGGACTGTAATGGATAATTTTTCCCGTTGCGTCTTTTTCGTAAAGTTTTCGCGGAAAAAGAGTGGAACGATACAGCGCCGAGTAAAACGTACGTTTCTGATCGAGATTGCCGCCCTCGATCTCTATCTTGCCCAATACCTCATTCCATGCTTTTCTTCCTTCTGTCTTTACCGTTTCGAAATCTTTTCCCGATACTTCTTTTAAATTCTGCCAAGCTTGCTCGTAGCCGATAAACGAAGAAGCCACACGGGCTACTACTTTTTCGCCGCGCTTTTTGGTTGAAAAGCCAATAAAAGCCGCTGCATGATCAGCCTCACATGTTGTGGTATTTTCTTGAATTGCGCCGTTTTTAACCGTACTTTGATACACAAACGGCTTATCGAACACGATAACGAAATAATTTTTAAAATTCTCGGGAACTCCTCCGCTATTGCGTGTAGTATAGCCTATCACGGCATTTTTTTCGGGCAATATTTCCACGGCCGATCCCTTATCGAAAGCATCGATCAGCACATAAGCCTTGTCCGTTTCGGGAAACGTGAAACGAAAAATTGCCGCTCTGTCGGAAGGCGTTATTTCTGTTGTAACATCGTAGTCGGCCAAATACACCCTGTAATAATACGGTTTCGCAATCTCGGCCTTATGCGAAAACCAGCTGGCGCGTTTATCCTGATCGAACTCCGGTTTACCGGTCATCGGCATAATGGAAAACTGGCCGTAATCGTTAATCCACGGACTGGGTTGGTGGGTTTGCTTGAACCCCCGAATTTTATCGGCATCGTAACGGTATTGCCATCCGTCACCCATTTTACCCGTTTGGGGCGTCCAGAAATTCATGCCCCAAGGAAGAGCAACAGCGGGGTAGGTGTTGCCATTGGATAATTCGAATTTGGACTGTGTACCTACCAAAATATTCACATAATCTACCGGATCGACTTTCTTTTGAGCAACTGCATTTCCGGCAATACTGCAATTGAAAACGAATATCAAGAAAAAATAAAGTGTTCTCTTCATTACCTTATTCTATTAAAGCGAAATATTATTAAAGCGAATTCAACAAATCGATTTTTCCTTCTTTTTCCAACTTCACGATCAATTCGCCAAACAGCGTATTTGCCCACGCAAACCAACTGCGGGTGAATTTGGCAGGATTATCTTTATGAAAAGATTCGTGCATAAATCCGGTATCGGCATCCGTATCGCGAAGCATTTTAAGGCAATAGGCAATTTCCTCGTCATCGTTGCTTGTTTCGGCCCGCATAATGATGCTCATCGGCCAAATCATATCATATCCGATATGAGGTCCACCAATTCCTTCTGCAGCCTTCCCCTTAAAAAAATACGGGTTATTCCTGCTCAATACCAGTTGGCGGGTCTGCTGATAAACAGGATCGTTTCTATCGATACTGTTCAGATAAGGCATTGCCAACAGGCTCGGCACATTGGCATCGTCCATAAAATACGTATTCCCGAAACCATCGACCTCGAAAGCATAGACTTTTCCGAAACGGGGATGTTCTACGACGGCATATTTTTTTATGGCCGTCTCCACTTCATCGGCCAATGCGCGACATTCATCGGCGAAAGCAGGATTGCGGGTTACGTTTTCCGATATTTCGGCCAATTGACGTAACGAAACTACAGCAAACATGTTGGAAGGAACAAGAAATCCGAATGTGGTAGCATCATCGGAAGGACGAAAGGCAGAAAATATGAGCCCCACAGGATTTACCGGATGGCCATAGCCATCATTGGGTACCGTATCGAGCGCGCGGTCGGTGACTCGCAAAAAACGATAAGGTCCCAACCCGTTTTTACGCTGTTGCTCTTTAAATGTCTTTACAACCAATGCCATTGCTTTTCTCCAATCGGTATCGAAAACCGATGTATCGCCGGTCGTCTTCCAGTAATTATATGCCAAACGAATGGGGTAGCAAAGTGAATCGATCTCCCATTTGCGCTCGTGTAACATGGGTTTCATGTCAGTTTTATCGCTCATCCATTCCCCATCGGGTTTGGGCTCGAAATTGAAGGCATTGGCATAAGGGTCAATCAAAATGCATTGCGTTTGCCGGTTAATGACACCGGCAATCATCTCTCGAAGATGGTTATCCTGTTTCGTTAGCGGAAGATAAGGCCAAACCTGCGCCGAAGAATCGCGCAACCACATGGCGTTGATATCGCCCGTAATCACAAACGTATCGGGTTTTCCGTTTTTCGTTCCAAAATTTACGGTAGTATCCAGTGTATTGGGAAAACAGTTTTCGAACATCCAACGCAATTTGGGATCATTAATTTTTGATTTTACCCTTGCAATGGTTTCTTCAACTGCTTTGGAAGTAAATTTACGCTTTTCGGGAGCCGGTCGTTTCGATGAATACACTCGCTGCTGAGCGGTTTCGAATAAAGAAGACGTTGCCCAAGCCGGTTTCACCGCCAAAGCGGCAAATCCTATTCCGCTCTTTTTGAGGAAATTCCTGCGTGTTGTCATATATCTTTTTAAATTTATGAAATTAAAATGGATAAATTTTTCGGCTAAGATACAAAAAACCCCTATCCGACAAAAGGAAAAACGGAGACATGACAAATAAAGATTTTTTTCAGTAATTCCTCGCTATTTTTTTCTTTGTCGTAAGAAAAAAGTATAACTTTGCGCTTCAATCAATAAATTTATGTTCAGAAAAAAGCTTCGTCTTTAATAAATTAATTGATTTGTAATAGGTTAATCAAAAAAATAACAGGGTTATTTATTTTTAATATATGGCTGATCGAATACTAATTAAGAAAGGCTTGCAAATTCCTTTGTTAGGAGAACCCGACGAAGTGTTTCGTGGTAGGGTCACGAGTGAATTTGTAAAAGTCTGTCCTGAAGATTTTCACGGCATTACCCCCAAAGTTGCCGTAAAAGTGAATGATCGGGTGAAAGCAGGGACCGCCTTGTTTTACGAGAAGCGGCATCCCGAGATGTTGTTTGCTTCGCCTGTAAGCGGGGTGGTTACCGCCATCGAACGAGGAGAAAAACGCAGGATTCTCCATTTTACCGTACAAGCGGATAAAGAAATTCAGTATGAAGATTTTGGGAAGAAAGACGTTGCTTCCTTATCATCGGACGAAGTAAAAAAATCGATTCTGGATGCCGGCATTTGGTTCCTGATCAAGCAACGCCCGTATGATCTGATCGCTAATCCCGACAAAGCTCCGCGCGATATTTTCGTCACGGGCTTCGATACAGCTCCGCTTGCTCCTTCTTACGATTTCATTCTTGAAGGACAGGAAGCCGATCTTCAAACCGGACTGGATGCGTTGACCAAGCTTACGGCAGGGAAAGTATATCTTTCCATCAGTCCGAAGACAACAAATAAAGGTCTGCGTAATGCAAAAAATGTGATTATCAACGAGTTTGATGGACCTCATCCTGCCGGCAATGTGGGAGTACAAATCAACCACCTGTCACCCGTTAATCGTGGAGAAACGGTTTGGACGTTGAACGCCTTGGATGTGGCAATCATCGGTCGACTCTTCAATAAAGGTGTGGTTGATTTGACGCGAACCGTTGCCCTTACCGGTTCCGAAGTAAAACAGACCGGATACTACCAAATGCTCATCGGGACAGAACTGACTCCTATTTTCAAGAACAACGTCACGGAAGGAATCACCTTACGGTATATCAGCGGAAACCCGCTCACGGGAACAAAAATCGACGAAAATGGGGTGCTCAGAGCATACCATTCGCAGGTTACGGTTATTCCCGAAGGAAAAGAAGTACTCGAACCGCTGGGATGGGCATCGCTATCGCCCAACCGATACAGTGCCGGTTGTACGTATCCTCATCTCAAACGCAATCCCGGGAAGAAATACCGGCTCGATGCCCGAATTAAGGGAGGCCAACGTGCGATTATCATGTCGAACGAATACGATAAGGTATTTCCGATGGATATTTTTCCCGAACAGTTGATCAAAGCCATCATTGCATTCAATATCGATAAAATGGAGAATTTGGGTATTTACGAAGTAGCTCCCGAAGATTTTGCGCTGTGCGAATTTGTAGATACCTCCAAATTGGAACTTCAGAAGATTGTCCGTACAGGACTTGATATGCTTTATAAAGAAATGGAATGATTATTTACGTAGTATAACAACTAAAAAACAGAATACATTGAAAGCGTTAAGAAATTATTTCGATAAAATAAGACCGAATTTCGAAGAAGGCGGAAAGTACCATTGGCTGCATTCCGTTTATGAAGGATTCGAATCGTTTCTCTTTGTTCCGAATACGACTTCGAAATCGGGTGTGCATATTCACGATTCTCGCGACACAAAACGCACAATGAGTATTGTAGTGGTCGCATTGATGCCTGCATTGCTTTTCGGCATGTACAACGTAGGGCTTCAACATTATATGGCCATTGGGATGGAAGTGGGCTTTTGGACCCGTTTCTTTTACGGATTGTTGGCAGTTTTGCCTCAAATTGTTATTTCCTATGTAGTTGGTTTGGGTATCGAGTTTACCGTAGCTCAGATGAAAGGCGAAGAAATTGCCGAAGGGTTTCTGGTTACCGGGATTCTTATTCCGATGATTCTCCCTATCGACACCCCGCTATGGATGGTTGCCGTGGCAACTGCTTTTGCCGTTATTTTTGCAAAAGAAGTATTTGGAGGAACGGGTTACAACATCTTCAACGTTGCATTAATTGCGCGTGCTTTCCTGTTTTTCTCCTATCCTTCCAAAATGTCGGGCGATAAGGTTTTTGTCCGCACCGGAAGTGCACTTGGAATGGGGCATCCCGAAATGGTGGACGGGGTTGCAAAAACCGTCGATGGTTTCTCCGGTGCAACGCCTTTAACCCAATTGGCTACTACCGATGCTCCACATTTTGCTTCGTTTTCGTTTACGGGCGTAACGGGACAACCGCTCAGCTTGAGCGATATGTTCTGGGGATTCATCCCGGGATCGGTAGGTGAAGTTTCCACTTTCGCCATTTTGTTGGGTGCAATTCTGCTCATTTCCACCGGAGTGGGAAGTTGGAAAACCATGCTCTCCGTATTCCTCGGCGGATTGTTTACCATTACCCTGGTCAATTTATTTGCCGTGAATGCCACAATGGAAATGCCGGCTTATTATCATTTTCTTTTGGGCGGATTTGCTTTTGGTGCCGTTTTCATGGCAACCGATCCGGTAACTTCGGCAAGAACGGAAAAAGGTAAATGGATATATGGATTCCTTATCGGTTTGATTGCAGTAACCATACGCATTTTCAACCCCGGATATCCCGAGGGAATGATGCTTGCCATATTGTTGATGAATGCCTTTGCTCCGCTAATCGATTTCTACGTTATAGATGCCAACGTTAAACAACGGCTAAAAAGGGTCGGAAACAACAAAAGGAAGTAAATAAAAACAGATGAATATGAATACGGAAAATAACGGATATACCATCTTATATGCCTCAATAATGGTGATTATCGTTGCTATCGGATTGGCGTTTACCCACCAATCGTTGAGCAAACAGCAGACAAAAAATGTCGAAATCGATAAAATGCAGCAGATCCTTCGTTCGTTGCGCATCGATGCCGATGCAAAAGAGGCCGAAGAAAAATACAACGAAATCATCAAAAACGCCTATCTGATCAGACCGGACGGCTCTAAAATTGAAGGTTCTGAAGGAACAAAGACAACCGATCCTGCTTTTACTATCGATATAGCAAAAGATAAAAGCAAAGGACTTCCGGTTTTTGAAGCTGAGATAGACGGATCAAAAAAATATGTCATCCCAATGGCCGGTAAAGGATTGTGGGGGCCTATTTGGGGATATTTGGCCATCAATGAAGATGGGAGTACGGTTTACGGCGCCGATTTCAGCCACGCCGGAGAAACCCCGGGTTTAGGTGCGGAAATCGCTCTACCTCCTTTCCGAAACCGCTTTCAGGGAAAGCAACTGATAAAAGACGGTGAATTTAAATCCATCGCAGTGGTTAAAGCCGGACAAACAGTTGAAGGACAAGATTACGTCGATGGCATTTCAGGAGGCACTATTACCAGTAAAGGGGTAAACGCGATGCTTCTGAACAGCGTTGGAGAATACAAAAACTTTTTACTCAAGTTGAATGCTGCTCACAAAAATGAGAGCGAAGGACAATAAAAAACAGGAAGAAAATGGCATTATCTAGTAAAACAAAAGCGGTTCTGTTGGGTCCGCTAAATAAAAACAACCCCATTCTTGTTCAAGTGTTGGGAATTTGTTCATCGTTGGCCGTTACATCCAAACTCGAACCGGCAATCGTAATGGCCATTGCCGTAACCATCGTAACGGCTTTCGGAAACGTAATTATTTCCCTTTTGCGCAAAACCATTCCAAACCGCATCCGCATCATCGTGCAACTGGTGGTTGTGGCTTCGTTGGTAACTATAGTAAGCGAGATACTCAAAGCATATGCTTACGATGTAAATAAACAATTATCGGTTTTCGTGGGGTTGATTGTAACCAACTGTATTCTGATGGGACGTCTCGAAGCATTTGCGTTGGGCAACGGACCGTGGGCTTCGTTTCTCGACGGAATCGGAAACGGTCTGGGATACGGATGGATTCTGGTCGTATTGGGATTTTTCAGAGAATTACTCGGTTCGGGAACACTGATGGGGTATAAAGTAATCCCCCAATCGTTTTACGATGCCGGATACCTGAATAACGGACTGATGATCCTTCCACCTATGGCGTTGCTTCTCATTGCCTGCCTTATCTGGATACATCGGGCTAAAAATAAAGACTTGCAGGAAACAACAAATTAATGAATTGCTAACACATAAAATTAATCTATCGATATGGATGCTATTAGTCTGATTGTAAAGTCGATATTTGTCGATAACATGATTTTTGCATACTTCTTGGGTATGTGTTCGTTTCTGGCAGTATCGAAAAACGTAAAAACAGCGGTTGGATTGGGAATCGCAGTCACCTTTGTTCTCGTACTGACATTGCCGATAAATTATTTGCTTGAAAATTATATATTGAAACCGGGAGCCCTTTCGTGGCTCGGTGAAGAATTTGCAGAGGTGGATCTCAGCGTTTTCAGTTTGATCATTTTCATTGCTGTTATCGCCTCGTTTACCCAGTTGGTCGAAATGGTAATCGAGCGGTTTTCTCCCTCACTTTACCATTCACTAGGCATATTTTTACCGTTGATTGCCGTTAACTGTGCCATTTTGGGCGGCTCATTGTTTATGCAACAACGCGAATTTCCCAATATTGGTACGGCAACTGCCTATGCTTTCGGATCGGGAATCGGTTGGATGATGGCTATTGTAGGTATGGCTGCGATACGGGAAAAGCTGGAATATTCCGATGTGCCGAAACCATTAAAGGGATTGGGTATTACGTTCATTCTTACCTCGCTGATGGCTATCGGTTTCATGAGCTTTTCCGGAATCAATATTTGACAGTATAAATATAAACAGAATTTCAAATAAATTAAATACATAAATATGAGTGTGTTATTGAGTGCGGGAGGATTAACGATTATAACGAGTGTGGTGATCTTTCTTGTGATTATTCTTATTCTCGTAATAGTTATACTATATGCCAAAGCAAAGCTGATGCCGTCGGGCAACGTGGAGATCACGATTAACAACAGTAAAAAAATAACAGCACCTATGGGCGTTACGCTGCTGAATGCACTGCAAGCGCAAAACATATTTCTTTCGTCGGCATGTGGCGGAAGCGGAACATGCGGACAATGCCGTTGCCGCGTGATAGAGGGCGGAGGCGAAATTCTTCCTACGGAAAAAGGACATTTCACGCGCAAAGAACAAATGGAACATTGGAGACTGAGTTGTCAGTTGAAAGTGAAAGAAAATTTATCCATCATCGTTCCCGAATCGGTATTCGGCATAAAAGAATGGGAGTGTGAAGTAGTTTCCAATCGAAATGTAGCGTCATTTATCAAGGAATTGGTAGTAACGCTGCCGGAGGGCGAACGATTGGATTTCGAACCCGGATCGTACTGTCAAATCAGAATACCGGCTTACGATACCATTCGTTTTTCGGATATGATTATCGACGAAAAATATAAACCCGAATGGGACCGAATGAATATGTGGAGCCTCTCGGTAAAAAACGAAGAAGAAACCGTTCGTGCCTACTCTATGGCTAACTATCCTGCCGAAGGAGATATCATCAAGCTCAACGTCCGTATAGCCACACCTCCCATTGACAGAGCAACGGGCAAATGGATGAATGTGAAACCGGGTATTGCCTCATCCTATATCTTTACACTAAAACCGGGAGATAAAGTAAAAATGTCGGGGCCTTATGGCGAATTCCATCCGATATACAACAGCAAACGCGAAATGATGTGGATTGGAGGAGGTGCAGGTATGGCACCGCTGCGCTCTCAAATTATGCACATGACAAAAACGTTGCGCACAACCGACCGCAAAATGTCATATTTCTATGGAGCAAGAGCATTGAACGAGGCTTTCTATTTGGAAGATTTTTGGGAATTGGAAAAAGAATTTCCTAACTTCTCATTCCATTTGGCTCTCGACCGTCCCGATCCGGAAGCCGATGCAGCAGGGGTAAAATACACACCGGGATTCGTTCATCAGGTGATTTACGAAACGTACCTGAAATTTCACGAAGAACCCGAAGAAATTGAGTATTACATGTGCGGACCGGGTCCGATGGCAAATGCCGTAAAACGCATGCTCGACGATTTGGGTGTTCCACCCGAAATGCTTATGTTTGATGATTTTGGTGCATAAAATCGCGTTGCTTCTGTTGTCTTGTTTAAGTAGAGAAATAATAAAGTATCGTTTTTTCATAACAAAAACAGAAAAATATTTTGTAGTTTGATTTTTTTACTTTTACTTTGCAACCGAAAACAACGAAAAAAGGGTGATTTCATTTTCAACGTATGATCAATAGCAGTATTCATATTCTAGTCATTTCTATTCTTCTAGTGGGCAACTACCGGGAGGTGAGATAGGTATTTGAATACTTCATACGATTGAAATAAAATACGAACAACCTTTCTCACTCGGTGAGAAAGGTTGTTTCTTATAAATAAACAACGATAACTCAACATACAACATGGAAAGGATATATGTTTTCGATACCACATTACGTGATGGGGAACAAGTTCCCGGCTGTCAATTGAACACCATAGAAAAAATAGAAGTAGCCCGAGCATTGGAAGAATTGGGAGTAGATATCATAGAGGCCGGTTTCCCGGTGTCGAGTCCGGGAGATTTCAACTCGGTTGTTGAAATTTCCAAGGCTGTCACCTGGCCTGTAATATGTGCACTCACCCGAGCTGTCGAAAAAGATATCGAAGTAGCAGCCGAGGCACTGAAATATGCAAAGCGCAAACGAATACATACCGGCATCGGCACCTCGGATCCTCATATCAAATACAAATTCAATTCCAACAGGGAAGAAATTCTCGAACGGGCGGTCAAAGCCGTAAAATACGCACGAAATTTTGTGGACGATGTGGAATTTTACGCTGAAGATGCAGGCCGTACAGAGAACGAATATCTTGCGCGCGTAGTACAAGCGGTTATCGATGCCGGAGCTACGGTAGTAAATATCCCCGATACTACAGGATATTGTTTCCCTGATGAGTATGGGGCTAAAATTAAATACCTGATAGATCACGTGGACATGAAAAATGCCATTCTCTCCACTCACTGTCATCAGGATCTGGGTATGGCAACAGCAAATACCATCTCAGGAATCATTAATGGTGCCCGTCAGATTGAAGTAACCATCAACGGTGTTGGTGAAAGAGCCGGAAACACCCCTCTCGAAGAAGTGGTTATGGCGCTTAAAAGTCACCCGGAACGGGGTTTTTATACCAACATCAACACACAGAAGATTTATGCCACCAGCCGTTTAGTATCTAATTTGATGAACATGCCCATACAACCCAACAAAGCAATTGTGGGTCGCAATGCTTTTGCTCATTCATCGGGTATTCATCAGGATGGTGTACTGAAAAACGTCGAAACCTATGAAATCATTAATCCGCAGGATGTAGGTATCGACAGCAACTCCATTGTATTGACGGCACGTAGTGGCCGGGCAGCATTGAAAAACAGGCTGACGATGCTGGGTATTAAAATCGAAACAGAAGAGCTCGATAAGGTATATCAAAAATTCCTTGAGCTTGCCGATAAAAAGAAAACTGTCACCGACGACGATATTCTGATGCTGGTAGGAAAAGACTCGAGGCTGCATCGCATAAAGATTGATTATCTGCAGGTACTATGCGGAATAGGCGTACGCGATGTCGCCAGTATCGGGTTAAATATCGCGGGTGAACATTTTGAAGCCACCGCCACAGGCAACGGACCCGTTGATGCAGCCATTCGAGCCGTAAAAAATATTATCCGTCGAAAAATAACCATTAAGGAATTTCTGATTCAGGCTATAAGTCGTGGCAGCGACGATACCGGGAAAGTACACATGCAGGTTGAACACGACGGAATGGTATATTACGGTTTTGCTGCCAACACCGACATTGTGGCTGCTTCTGTAGAAGCATTTATTGATGCAGTAAACAAATTTGTAATCCAATAAAATAAATGAAAACATTATTCGATAAAATCTGGGATGCGCATATCGTAACAGAAGTAAAAGACGGTCCCACACAATTATACATCGACCGTCATTATTGTCACGAAGTAACCAGTCCTCAAGCTTTTGCCGGGTTGCGTTCAAGAGGGTTGAAAGTTTTTCGTCCCAAACAAACCATTTTAACGGCCGATCACAATATTCCCACGATGGATCAAGATAAACCGATTCGAGATGAAGTGTCACGTTTTCAGGTTGATACATTAACGAACAATGCTCGGGAATTCGGTCTCACCTATTACGGATTGGGTAACCCCAAGAACGGTATCGTTCATGTTATCGGTCCCGAAAACGGCTACACGCTGCCGGGAATGACCATTGTTTGCGGAGACAGTCATACGTCAACCCACGGTGCTTTTGGCGCCATCGCCTTTGGCATCGGCACCAGCGAAGTGGAAATGGTACTGGCATCGCAATGTATTCTCCAAACCCGCCCCAAAACCATGCGGATCACTTTCCGTGGAAAATTAAATGAAGGTGTCACAGCCAAAGATATGGCATTGTATATGATTTCGCAATTAACTACCGGTGGAGCAACGGGGTATTTTGTGGAATATGCCGGTGAAGCCGTAGAGAACCTTTCTATGGAAGGACGCATGACGTTGTGTAACCTAAGCATCGAAATGGGAGCTCGCGGCGGTATGGTTGCACCGGACGAAACTACCTTTGCTTATCTCAACGGACGTGAATTTGCACCTCAAGGCGAAAAATGGGATGAAGCCGTAGCCTATTGGAAAACGCTGAAAAGCGATGAAGATGCCGTTTTCGATAAAGAAGTAGTCTTCGATGCTTCACAAATAAAACCCATGATTACCTACGGCACCAATCCGGGTATGGCTATGCCTATCGACGGAACAATTCCCGCACCCGAAGGCAACGATGCAGCAAGTATAAATTCGTTTGAAAAAGCGTTAAACTACATGGGGTTCAAACCCGGGGAAAAATTGGAAGGTAAAGCGGTAGATTATGTATTTTTAGGAAGCTGTACCAACGGACGTATCGAGGATTTCCGTATGTTTGCAAACTATGTGAAAGGGAAAAAGAAAGCCGACAACATTACGGCATGGCTTGTTCCCGGAAGCTGGCAGGTTCGCAAACAAATTGAAGCAGAAGGACTGGATAAGATATTGAAAGAAGCCGGCTTCGAATTACGTCAACCGGGGTGTTCGGCTTGTTTGGCAATGAATGACGACAAAATACCTGCGGGAAAATATGCGGTTTCCACATCGAACCGAAATTTCGAAGGACGCCAAGGGCCGGGAGCACGCACTATTCTGGCCAGTCCGCTTGTGGCAGCAGCAGCAGCCGTAACAGGAAGAATTACCGATCCCACCCACTAATTATCAACGAGAAGAATTTTACAATGGAAAAATTTCAAACACTCACATCAACATATGTTCCACTTCCGATAGAGAATGTGGATACCGATCAAATTATTCCGGCACGTTTCTTAAAAGCAACAACCCGCGAAGGTTTCGGTAACTATTTGTTTGCCGATTGGCGATACGACAAAGCGGGCAATCCCAATCCCGATTTTGTATTGAACAATCCAACCTATAGCGGTCAAATATTGGTTGCTGGGAAAAATTTCGGCAGTGGTTCCAGTCGTGAACATGCCGCATGGGCACTCGCAGGATACGGATTCAGGGTAATCGTATCGAGTTTTTTTGCCGATATCTTCAAAAACAACGCCCTAAATAACGGCATATTGCCGATTGTGGTAAGCGAGGATTTTTTGAACGATTTATTTGAATGTGTAAATAAAAATCCAAAAGCAACGATCACGGTCAATCTGGAAGGACAAATCCTTACGAATAACGAAAACGGAAGAACCGAATCGTTCGAAATTAATGCGTACAAAAAAGAATGTTTACTGAAAGGTCTGGACGATATCGATTTTCTCCTTTCTAATAAAGACAAGATCGAAGCTTACGAAAAAAATCGTATTTTTCACTATTAATTCATTGCCGATTCAATTTATTCGATGGAAAAACGAAAAATCGAAATAATGGACACTACCCTGCGTGATGGGGAACAAACATCGGGGGTATCGTTTGCCGGCCAGGAAAAAGTCAGCATTGCCCGATTATTGCTCGAAGAACTTAAAGTTGACCGCATTGAAGTAGCATCCGCACGGGTTTCGGAAGGAGAATTCAAGTCGATTCGGAAAGTGGCGCAATGGGCAAAAAATCGCGGTTATCTCGACAAAATTGAAGTATTGGGATTTATCGATGGCACAGCCTCTGTCGATTGGATCATCAATACCGGCTGTAGAGTAATGAATCTGCTTTGTAAGGGCTCACTCAGACACTGCCGCGAACAACTGAGGAAAACGCCTGAAGAACATCTGGAAGATATTAAGCAGGTTATTTCCTATGCCCAACGGAAAGGGGTGGACGTGAATCTGTATCTCGAGGATTGGTCAAACGGCATGCGCCATTCCGAAGAGTATGTTTACCTGATAATGGACAACTTAAAAGATTTGCCCATTCGTCGCTTTATGCTCCCCGATACATTAGGTATTCTTACGCCTGATGAAACAGCCGATTTTTGCACCCGAATGATCCGTCGTTATCCCGATGTACATTTCGATTTTCATGCACATAACGATTACGACTTGGCTGTTGCCAACGTTTTTGAAGCAGTGAAAGCCGGCGTTAAAGGAGTTCATGTCACGGTAAACGGTTTGGGAGAAAGAGCAGGTAATGCACCCTTGTCGAGTGTGATAGCTGTTATCGAAGACCATTTGAAAATGAAAACCAATGTTAGGGAAAAAAGTATTTATCATGTAAGCAAAATTGTGGAAAGTTATTCCGGCATCCGCATACCGGCGAATAAACCGGTGATCGGCGACAACGTCTTTACTCAGGTTGCCGGTGTTCATGCCGACGGTGACAAAAAGAATAACCTCTATTTTAATGATCTCCTGCCCGAACGATTTGGCCGTTCTCGTGAATATGCACTCGGAAAAACTTCGGGGAAAGCCAATATAATGAAAAATCTCGAAGCATTAGGAATCGATTTGGACGAAGAAACGACCAAAAAGGTGACAGCCCGCATCATCGAATTGGGAGATAAAAAAGAAATTGTCACCCCCGACGAGCTTCCCTACATCATCTCCGATATTCTGAAGAACGGAACGGAAAACCAAGTCATTCAACTGCTGAATTATTCGCTTACGTTGACCAACGGACTTCGTCCGACGGCAACCGTAAAGATAGCGATAAAGGGAGAGGTGTATGAACAAACCGCAGCAGGCGACGGACAGTATCATGCTTTTTCAAAAGCGATGTACAAAATCTACCGGAGTTTAAACAAGCCTATACCCGAATTGCTCGATTATATGGTAGTGATACCTCCCGGAGGGAAAACCAATGCTTACGTGCAAACCATCATCACCTGGCGATTTGAAGGGAAGACATTCAAAACAAGGGGGTTGGATGTCGATCAAACCGCAGCTGCCATTAAAGCAACAATGAAAATGCTGAATATGATCGAAAATAAAACCATCCCAACATTCAATTATATGCAATTGCCGTAAACATCTTACGAAAATTATTGAGGAAAAGAAATACATACGAATCAAAAAAAAATAAAACAAATGAAACTGAACATAGCTGTATTGCCCGGCGACGGAATAGGTCCTGAAATCATGAATCAGGCAGTGGCAGTTACCCAAGCAATTTGTAACAAATTTGGTCATGAATTATCGTATAAAACAGGAATTGTTGGCGCTTGTGCCATTGATCAAACGGGTGACCCCTACCCTGCCGAAACACATCAGCTCTGCATGGAATCCGATGCCGTACTCTTCGGTGCTATCGGTTCTCCCAAATACGATAACGACCCCAATGCAAAAGTTCGGCCCGAACAGGGACTGCTGCGAATGCGAAAACAATTGGGACTCTATGCCAATATCCGCCCGGTAACTACCTTCCCGTCACTGATTCATAAATCGCCCCTTCGTTCGGAACTCGTCGAAGATGCCGATTTCATGTGCATCCGCGAACTCACCGGAGGGCTGTATTTCGGTAAGCCTCAAGGACGAAGCGAAGACGGCAATACGGCCTATGATACCTGCATTTACACTCGTGAAGAAATTGAACGTATTCTCCATCTGGCCTATAAATTTGCAGGGCAACGAAAGAAAAAAGTTACGGTGGTCGACAAAGCCAACGTGCTTGCCACTTCGCGACTCTGGCGACAAATAGCACAGGAAATTGCTCCACAATATCCCGATATTCAAACCGATTATCTTTTCGTAGATAACGCCGCCATGCGCATCATTCAATGGCCGAAGAGTTTTGATGTATTGGTAACGGAAAATCTGTTCGGCGACATCCTTACCGATGAGGCATCGGTCATTACCGGTTCTCTCGGATTATTACCCTCGGCATCCATCGGGTTGCACACTTCGCTTTTCGAACCTATCCACGGTTCCTATCCTCAAGCTGCAGGAAAAGACATTGCCAATCCGCTGGCCATGATTCTCTCGGCGGCACTCATGTTCGAATATGGATTCAACCTGATGGAGGAAGGTGCATTGATCCGCGAAGCCGTAAATGCAAGCCTGGAAGCCGGCGTAGTTACCGAAGATATTGCGGAAGGGGGCAAAGCTTACAAACTATCTGAAGTAGGCGCTTGGATTGTGAACTATATCAACAACAAATAAAATCGATTCTTCCCTTTTGTTTTCCTTACAATGGGAAAACGTAAACGAATATACGAATATGGACAAAAAAGAGCATAAAAATCATCCCTTCGAGGACTATAAAATACCGTTGAGAAGTTTTACCAGCACTTCGGGCCGACGGATGGCCGGCGCCCGTGCCCTATGGCGTGCCAACGGCATGAAGCCGGAACAGATGGGCAAACCCATTATCGCCATTGTCAACTCCTTTACACAGTTTGTACCGGGTCATGTGCATCTACACGAAATCGGACAACTCGTCAAACAAGAAATCGAAAAACAAGGTTGTTTTGCAGCCGAATTCAACACCATCGCCATTGACGACGGTATTGCGATGGGGCACGATGGTATGCTCTACTCACTTCCTTCGCGCGATCTTATCGCCGATTCGGTGGAATACATGGTCAATGCCCATAAAGCCGATGCCATGATTTGCATCAGCAACTGCGACAAAATAACGCCGGGAATGCTCATGGCAGCTATGCGGTTGAACATTCCGGCCGTTTTCGTGTCGGGAGGACCAATGGAAGCCGGTAAAATCGGCAACGAACAGGTCGACCTGATCGATGCCATGATTGAATCGGCAGACGACGCTGTTTCCGACGAGCGCATCCGCCAATTGGAAGAATTGGCATGTCCTACCTGCGGGTCCTGCTCGGGAATGTTTACGGCAAACTCCATGAACTGTCTCAACGAAGCTATCGGCCTGGCATTACCCGGCAACGGAACAGTGGTTGCAACCCACGTCAACCGCATCGCTTTGTTTAAGAAGGCAGCTAAACAAATTGTGGAAAATGCCCTGCGCTATTATTCCGAAGGTGATGAACGGGTTTTACCGCGCAACATTGCCACACGCGAAGCTTTTCTGAATGCCATGACGCTGGATATTGCGATGGGTGGGTCAACCAACACTATCCTGCATCTGCTGGCCATTGCCAATGAAGCGCAAGCCAATTTCACGCTTGACGATATCGATGCTCTGTCGCGCAAAATTCCCTGTATTTGCAAAGTGGCACCCAATACAAAAAAATACCATATCCAAGATGTCAATCGTGCAGGCGGTATTCTGGGAATCATGAATGAACTTGCAAAAAGCAACCTGGTGAACACTTCCGTACACCGAGTCGATGGATACACGTTGGCCGAAGCCATAAAAAAATACGACATCACCGTTGAAAATCCCGATCCTGAAGCCGTCAATATTTATTCTTCTGCTCCTGCAAACCGATTTAATTTGACAATGGGGTCACAAAATGCCCGATTCGAAACATTAGATACCGACAGAGCGGAAGGCTGCATCCGCGATATCGCTCACGCTTACACCAAAGACGGGGGTTTAGCCGTACTGAAAGGCAACATCGCGAAAGATGGCTGCGTGGTAAAAACTGCCGGAGTTGACGAAAGTATCTGGAAATTCAGTGGGACTGCAAACGTATTCCACTCACAAGAAGAGGCAAGTGAGGGCATATTAAACGGCACGGTTCAGGCAGGAGACGTTGTGGTGATCATCTATGAAGGACCCAAAGGCGGTCCCGGCATGCAGGAGATGCTGTATCCTACCTCCTATATCAAATCGAGACATCTGGGAAAAGCATGTGCGCTGATTACCGATGGGCGATTTTCGGGAGGGACCTCGGGGTTATCTATCGGACATATTTCGCCTGAAGCTGCAGCCGGAGGAAACATCGGCCTGGTAAAAAACGGCGATGTTATCGAAATCGATATTCCTAACCGCACCATCAACCTGAAAATAACCGATGAAGAGTTGTCAGAACGAAGAAAAGCAGAAGAAGCCAAAGGAAAAGAAGCCTTTAAGCCGATACGCGACAGGAAAGTATCAAAAACGTTGAAAGCCTATGCCTCGCTGGTAAGCTCGGCCGATAAAGGCGCAATCAGAATAATAGAAGAATAAAAACCGTAATTCGAATAAAAGTCATATGGAAGAAAAACCAACTATACCGATTATAACGGGAAGCGAAGCGCTGATTCGTTCGCTTATAAACGAAGGGGTAGATACCATTTTCGGCTATCCCGGCGGCGCCGCCATCCCTATTTTCGATGCGTTGTATGATCATAAAAACGAAATCAACCATATCCTGGTTCGTCACGAACAAGGCGCAGTACATGCAGCCGAAGGTTACGCTCGCGTTTCCAAAAAAGTGGGAGTTGTATTGGTGACCTCAGGACCCGGGGCGACAAATACCATTACCGGCATTACCGACGCCATGATGGACAGCATTCCGCTGGTAGTGATCACCGGTCAGGTGGCTTCTTCGCTGCTTGGCACTGATGCCTTTCAGGAAGCCGATGTAATCGGCATAACGCAACCCATCACCAAATGGGCTTATCAAATTCGTCGTGCCGAAGATATTGCGTGGGCAGTTTCGCGGGCTTTTTATATCGCGGCAAGTGGACGTCCGGGACCCGTAGTGCTTGATATTGCCAAAGACGCCCAAAACAACAAAACACCCTACATGTATCAGAAGACTACCTTTATCCGCAGCTACCAGCCAACACCCGATATCGACGAAGAAAGTATCAAAAAAGCTGCAGAACTCATCAATCAAGCGAAAAAACCTTTTGCTTTGGTGGGGCACGGCGTCATTTTAGGAAATGCAGAAAATGAATTAAAGGAATTTCTGGAGAAAGCCGATATTCCCTTTGCCTCGACTGTACTCGGGCTTTCTGCCATGCCCTCTTCTCATCCGCTTAACTGCGGCATGCTCGGCATGCACGGAAACATCGGTCCTAATATGAAAACCAACGAATGCGACGTTCTCATTGCCATTGGCATGCGCTTTGATGATCGCGTAACCGGTAACCCCAATACATACGCCAAACAAGCCAAAATCATTCATTTCGATATTGACCCGGCCGAAATCGACAAAAACATCAAAGTCGACGTAAAAGTCATCGGAGATGTTAAAGAAACGCTACCGCAAGTTACCCGATTGCTGAAAGAGAACAGCCATAAAGACTGGCTGGCAGAGTTTAAGCCTCACGAAGAAAGAGAATACGAAAAAGTAATCAAAGATGAACTGTACCCCACTTCGGGAGAAATAAAAATGGGCGAAGTCATCAACAAAGTGAGCGAAGCAACCGGCAATGACGCCATTTGCGTTACCGACGTAGGGCAAAATCAGATGATGGGAGCGCGCTATTTCAAATTTTCACAATCACGCAGCCTGGTTACATCAGGAGGGTTGGGTACTATGGGATTCGGGTTGCCGGCTGCCATTGGTGCAAAATACGGCGCTCCTGACAGGACGGTATGCGTTTTTGTTGGCGATGGCGGTTTTCAGATGACCATCCAGGAGTTAGGCACAATTATGGAATATGGCGTCGATGTGAAAATCATCCTTTTAAACAACAACTACTTGGGAATGGTACGTCAGTGGCAGGAATTGTTCTATGATGAACGATATTCCGAAACCCACATGAAAAATCCCGATTTTGTTAAAATTGCCGAAGCATATGGCATAAAAGGCAGAAAGGTAACTCAACGAGAGGAACTGGATGATGCCATTTCAGAAATGTTAAATCATAAAGGACCTTATCTGCTGGAAGTAAAGGTTGAAACCAAAGGAATGGTATATCCCATGATTCCTGCAGGAGGAAATATTACGAATATCCTGTTAGGCGAAAAAAACGGAAAAGGCAATTAATCAGAAATTTAATTTCTAAATGAATACAATCATGCAAGAAAAAACATTATATACCATTACCATTTTTTCGGAAAATACAGTGGGTGTCCTCAATCAAATTGCAACCATTTTTACTCGTCGGCAATTGAATATCGAAACGCTCTCCGTATCACCTTCGGCAATAAAAGGTATTCATAAATTTACCATCACTACTTTTGCCGAAACTGAAGAGGTCATGAAAAAACTGGTCAATCAAATCGACAAACGGGTGGATATTCTGAAAGCTTATTATAACACGAACGATGATTTGGTTCATCAGGAAATTGCCTTGTATAAAATCGAAACAGAAAAACTGTTGGCAACCAGCCAGGTAGAAGATCTGGTTCGCAAACACAATGCACTTATCCTGGACGTAAACGAACATTCCACTGTCATTCAAAAAACAGGACACTACGAAGATACACAGGCACTTTTCGACGAACTGGCGCAACGTATAGGTGTACTCCAGTTTGTCCGTTCCGGACGTATCGCTATCACCAAATCGCGTGTTGAACGATTGAGCGACATGCTGGAAAAATTAAAAGAGAAAGAAGAAAAAATAAAACGTAAAAACTCATAAACCCTAAAATTTTAAAATATGGCAGTAATGAATTTTGGCGGGGTAGAAGAAAATGTAGTTACCCGCGACGAATTTCCTTTAAGTAAAGCAAAGGAAGTATTGAAAGACGAAGTAATCGCCGTCATTGGTTATGGCGTGCAAGGGCCCGGACAATCGCTCAATTTGCGCGACAACGGGTTCAATGTTATTGTTGGACAACGGAAAAACAGTAAATCATGGGACAAAGCCGTAGCCGATGGCTGGGTGCCGGGCAAAACGCTCTTCGAAATCGAAGAAGCTGCGGAAAAAGGCACAATCATTCAATATCTGCTTTCCGACGCAGCTCAAATTGAAGTTTGGCCTGTAATAAAAAAGCACCTTACTCCGGGCAAAGCACTCTATTTTTCACATGGTTTCGGGATCACGTATAAAGACCGAACAGGAATTATTCCTCCTCCCGATGTAGATGTTATTTTGGTCGCTCCAAAAGGATCGGGAACAAGTTTGAGAAAAATGTTCCTCGAAGGAAGAGGGCTCAATTCCAGTTATGCCATCTTTCAAGATGCTACCGGTAAAGCATACGACAGAGTCATTGCTTTGGGTATCGGCATCGGTTCGGGATATTTGTTCGAAACCACATTCGAGCGCGAAGTATATTCCGATCTCACCGGCGAACGGGGTACGTTGATGGGTGCAATCCAAGGCTTATTCCTAGCCCAGTACGAAACTCTTCGCGAACACGGGCATACCCCCTCCGAAGCTTTCAACGAAACCGTTGAAGAACTCACCCAATCGCTCATGCCGTTGGTTGCCGAAAAGGGAATGGATTGGATGTATGCCAACTGTTCTACCACTGCTCAACGCGGTGCGTTGGATTGGATGGGCCCCTTCCATGATGCCGTAAAACCCGTTTTCGAAAAATTGTATAACGAAGTTGCCAGCGGAAATGAAGCACAGCGTTCTATCGATTCCAACTCGCAACCCGATTATCGCGAAAAACTGGAAGAAGAACTGAAAGCGCTTCGCGAAAGCGAAATGTGGCAAACAGGTGTGGTAGTAAGAAAACTGAGACCTGAAAACAATTAAAATCGCTTCGATTCAATTAGTAGAGATCCCATTAAATTAATTAAAGGAGGAAAGATATCACAATCTTTCCTCCTTTTTTGGTTTAGAACCAAATTAAAAACAAAAATATGAAAAAAACTCCCATGAGGGGAAAAATCCTAATTCTGCTCTTCTTCCTTTGTTAAATCCAATTTCTCGTCGTCTTTTCCACGATCAAAAAACATTTTGTTTAAGGGGTTTGCATGTGCTTCATCGTACCATTTGCGGTTGTTGAAAATATCGATCGCCATATAAATCGCATGAAGAAACGAATCGATTGATGCCTGATCTTTTCCCACAATATCGTAAGCTGTTCCGTGATCGGGCGAAGTACGTACAATGGGCAACCCTGCCGTGAAATTAACACCCGATTCCATCGCAATTGTCTTAAACGGTATAAGTCCCTGATCGTGATACATGGCCAACACACCATCGAACTCCCGATAACGTCCTGAACCAAAAAAACCATCGGCAGCAAAAGGGCCCGAACAAAGGATATTGTGCTCTTTCTGCGATTCCTCGATTGCCGGGAGAATGATTTCCTGCTCTTCATTACCCAGCAGACCGTTTTCTCCGGCATGCGGATTCAGGCTTAATACGGCAATTCGCGGATTTTCTATCCGAAAATCGCGTTTCAACGAATAATCCAATGTTTTCAGCTTCTTCTTAATCAATTCTTTTGAGATATTTTTAGGTACCTCGGAAAGTGGCATATGCGTAGTTACAAGTGCGATACGCAAAAAATCGGAAGCCATAATCATCAGCGCTTCATTGCCGTTTTTCGAAAAACGATCTTGCAAAAATTCGGTATGGCCGGGAAAATGAAATTTTTTACTTTGAATGGTATCCTTACAAATGGGCAAAGTAACCAATACATCAATCTTTTTTGCCGCCAAATCGTTAACGGCACAATCGAGAGCACAAAAAGCAGCCTCGCCGGCTGCTTCAGTAGGCATCCCCATGTCAATCTTTACCTCTTCCTTCACACAATTAACAAAGTTGATTTCCCCATCCTTGCACTCTTCTGCTTTATTGATAAAATTGAAAGGCACGGGCTTATAATCAAGTACTTTTCTGTAATACGAGGCTGCTTTGGCCGAACCGTAAATAACCGGTGTAAAAATTTCCTGCAATCGATTATCCGAAAATGCTTTTAAAATGATCTCATATCCCACACCATTCAAATCGCCGTGGGTAATCCCTACTTTTATCCTTTCCGACATGTACTATTCAAATTATATTTCAAATCAATAATTAGTATTTAGGCTTATTTTTTTTCTTTACTTTGTTCGTTTGGATTTAGAATTTTGATCGTATAAAACGATGCTTCCAACGTGCGCAGTAAATTACGCTTATTACCTTCCGGCGCATAAACAAAAACATCTACCACAATCACTTTATTGGTATACGGATTTACAAAAGCCTGTGCTACAAAAGGTCCGCCCATCATATCGGTTGTCATTTCCCACAATCCGCGAATTTCGGCACGGAAAATGCTGTCAACCTCCATTTTTCTATAGATCGGATCATATTGTTTGGAAGTCGTCATTTGTGCATCGAAAGAACCTTTGATGTGTTCTCCCAATACACGGTCTCTGATTGCAATCAACGAATCCTTTTCAAATACTTTTTCCGTAACGTATGGGAATTGGTAGATGACGATATCCTGGCGTCCTCTGGCTGCATCGTTGGTTGCCCAATAAAAATCCTTATCCTCAGTCACATGCGTTAATCCCGGCGGATAATGAATGCTGATACCGAACTTTTCCCTTATGCTTTTCTGCGGGGTTCCCGAGGCATCTTTGAGCCATTCGGCCGTCCGCTCCAATTCTTTGGTTACCAAATAATCGAGAATGGTTTGCCCATTTGTCTTGACATAATTGACAAACGAAACGGTATCGGGAGCTTTAATGGTCAGAATCACCTGTCCGTAAGCATATTTATCTATCTCGGAAGAAACCTTGGGCGTTGAATAAATACTCGAAATTTCCGGGATGATAATGTTCCTCGCCATTTTAAAAGTAGTAGAGAAATTCTGCGGCGATACATGCAATATCTTAAAATAAGGCTCCGTTTGAGGTAATGCAGGAACAGGTGAATTCAACAAATCAAAAACGGCTCGTCCTGCTTTGCCCTTTTCCCACGCGCTGTCTCCCATTACTACAACCACTTCATTAGCCATAGATGAAGCGCTTAAAAAACGGTTTGACTTTTTGCAAGATAAAAGTACTGACGATAGGGCAACAATGGAAATAAAAAAAGCTACATGTTTCATAATATCTTCCTTTTAGGGTATTTTCTTTTCTTTTTTATTTTGAACTAACTTTAAAACAAACATTTTCAAATTTTGTTTAGGAATTTCGAGACCGATCTTCTTGTTTTTGTATTTGTTTATGAAATTTTAGATATCGGGATCGTAATCCTTACGACATGATTTTCTTATCTCCGTTCTTTTTCATGGTTGACAACATGCCGCATGCTGCAAAAATATCTTCACCACGCGAAGCACGAATGGTGCAAATGAATCCCTTGGAGGTGAGAAAATCGCGAAATTTTATCATTGTTTCTTCATCGGAAGGTTGCAATAAAGTTTCTCGAAAAGCATGAAAACGGATGAGGTTGATCCGACAACTTAACCCCGAAAGGAGTTTGACGAGCCGACGCGCATATACAGACGAATCGTTCACACCCGCAAACATGATATATTCAAACGACAAGCGACGTTGATGCGTCCAATCGTAGTTGTGAAGCAAATCGATAATCTGTTCAATCGGATAAGTTTTCTCTGCCGGCATGATTATTTTCCGCTGTGCCGACAACGGACTATGAAGACTAATGGCAAGATGACAGCTGCTTTCATCAAGAAAACGTTTGAGCTTGGGTAATATGCCGATAGTGGAAAGCGTGATGCGTTTAGGACTCCACGCCAAAGCATAATCAGCCGTCAGTATTTCTATGGCTTTCATTACATTATCGTAGTTATCCAATGGTTCCCCCATCCCCATAAAAACGATATTGGATAAATTCTCGGCATCCGGCACAGCGTATACCTGATTAAGTATCTCGTTTGTAGAAAGATTACCACTAAATCCCATTCTCCCCGTCAGACAAAATGCGCAATTCATCTTGCACCCGATTTGAGACGAAACACAAAGCGTGAGCCGATCGGATTCCGGAATCGTAACCGACTCGATAAATTTGTTATTATGGTGAGTTGCAAACAGCATTTTCTTTGTGCCATCCGTTGAAGTTTGCACTTCTAGCGGATTTACCCTGCCGATATCGAACCGGCTGTTCAATATATCCCGGTTTTTCAGCGAAATATTGCTCATCTCATCTATGCTTGTCACTCGCTTCACGTACACCCAGTCGGCGATCTGCAATGCCGTGAATTTAGGCAGACCAAGCTCCTTCACCGCTTCTTTTATTTCGGCAAGCGTCATACCGAGAAGATATTGTTTTTCCTCCATAATTTCCTTTTTAGAAAACAAAGATAATCATGATTTGCGAAATAAGCCGAATACCTCGAGAATAAATGATAAATTGGCAGAGAAAAGAAAAAAATTCTTTAAGTTTGCACAAAATTAGGGTTGCGTATCTTTTGAAAAAACCGAACGTTTTTTAAGTCATGCCGCAAACAACCCTTAGTTTGTTGTGTTCAAAATAAGCTAAAATCAATTTATTAATGAAAAAATCAGCTTTATTATTCGTAATCCCGGTATTGACTCTTTTTGTAGGTAAAATTTTTGCCCAAAACACCTTAAATGTCACTACCCACAAACGGGTATTCATCAACACCGACATGAAAGAAGGGAAAAAATCATTCTTCGGGTGGGGTATTTTCCCGGGACCCACGGAAGATATTCGAAAAATCAAAATGCAGGTCACACTCGGGCACCCCGATTCTGCTGCCATTGCCCACTGGGACTACCTGGATTTTATTTATCTACGTCGCACCGGCGGTAAATCAGGCAAAAACCGCGACATTGAACTGGGCCGCTTAATCACACCCTACGGAAGCAGTTTTACCGACGACTGGAGTTTTACGTGGGAGGTAGATGTCACCGACTTTGCATCGTTGCTACGCGACAGTGTGGAAGTTGAATACGTCCATTCCGGATACGAGCCCGACAAACTGGGTTGGGCACTTACCGTCAATTTCGAAATACAAACCGGACCGCCCGTTGCGGATCCCCTCTCTGTCACCGAACTTTACAAAGGTCAATTTCCTTATGGGGATAAAAACGATCCGATTGAAAATTACCTTAAGCCCGTCCGCATAACTTTTGCCGACGATGCCGCTTTCGGACGCATCCGAATTCAGCACACGGGACACGGCTTTGGTCCACCGGACGGATGCAGCGAATTTTGCAATCGGTGGCGCGAAGTGATTTTCAACGGCAAAGTTATCGATCGAACCGATCTTTGGAAAGATTGCGGAAGCAATCCGCTCTATCCACAGGGTGGAACTTGGGTCTACGACCGCGGCCATTGGTGTCCGGGAGATCTGCAAAACCCCGATTGCTATGATGTGAAAGCCTCTTCGAAAGAAAGCCTTATCGATATCGATATGATGCCTTATGTGGATTCCATAGGAGAAGTTGACGGGAAAGAAGCCATAACCGCCTATCTTATTCAATACAAACAACCCAATCGCCGTTTCGATGTGGCAATGGAAGAAATCGAAGCCCCAACATCCAAACAACTCTATGGCAGGTACAATCCTTCCGTCTTCCGGCCGGTAATCCGATTCAGAAACGTAGGAAGCGAGCCGCTGAAAGAAGTCGAAATCAAATACGGTACCAAAGGATTTAAAAGCAAATCGTACAAGTGGACAGGCCATCTGGACTTTTACGAAGAAACCACCCTTGTTCTTCCCGGTCCCATCGAATTCGACGAAGGAAAAAATGTCTTTGAAGTCGAATTGGTAAAACCCAACGGTAAAAAAGACCAATGGATTTCCGATAACGTAATGCGTTCTACATTCAAATCGCTCAAAACGCTTCCGTTGGATTTCGTCGTAGCTTACAAAACCAACAAAAAACCCAAAGAAAACCTTCTCTTCATCATCAACGAAAAGCAGGATACGGTTTATCGACGAAATCCGCAACAATGCAAGCCCGACATGCTCTATACCGACACCATACATCTGGAACCGGGAGTGTACGAATTTGAATTGACCGACAAAGGAGGCGATGGTCTCGAATTCTGGGCTGAACCTCAACAAGGATACGGTTATTTGCGTTTCCTCGATACCGAAGGGAATATTTTGCATCACTTCATCAGCGATTGCGGAAACGGGCAATTCCTGGCATTTAAAGCCACTCCTGAAGCACAATTGGATTCCACCGTTTCACAAAACGCCTTTTTCATTTATCCGCGACGCACAAGAGACAAATTGGAATTGGATGCCTTTCTCAAGAATCCCCAAAAACTGCGCGTGCAATTTACCGTAGATGAAGTTCCGGTTGAAATACACGAATATACCAACTTTAAATCGGGCACATTCGAATACAATATCGGTTATTTGCCAAAAGGGAGGTATATTGTAGAAATCTATGTCGACAACGTATTGGTTCACAAAGACCGAATCAATCACGATTAATCATAACAAATTTGAAAACAAAATGAAGTTGATCTTTATCGCATTGCTCCATCTGCTGAGCAGCAGCTTTTCCGGAGAACCGTTGCCCAACGATGCGCCGTTGCGTTATGTGTGTTACTACACGACAACTGCACCGCAAATCGACGGGATTTTAAATGACGAATGTTGGAAGAAAGCCCCTTGGACAGCATCTTTTCAAGATATTCGCGGAAAAGATTTTCCAAAACCCACTTACAATACACGGGTAAAAATGCTTTGGGACGATCACTATTTTTACGTAGCCGCCTGTCTGGAAGAACCTTACATTCAAGGCACCATTACACAACGGGATGCCGTTATTTTTCATGACAACGATTTCGAAGTTTTTATCGACCCCGATGGCGATACCTATTTGTATTACGAATTCGAAATGAACGCTCTCAATACCATTTGGGATCTGTTATTGGTGAGAACCTATCGTGAAGGAGGTCCCGCACTCAACGGCTACGATGCCAAAGGACTGCGGTCGGCAGTGTACATCGACGGCACTCTTAACGATCCTTCGGACATAGACAAAGCCTGGTATGTGGAAATCGCTTTTCCGCTCGATGTGCTTAAAGAATTGAACGGCAATCGCAAACCGGCAGCCGGTGATCAATGGAGGGTAAATTTCAGTCGTGTCGAATGGCATACCACGATTGTAAACGGCAAATACATTAAAGAAAAAGATCCCATATCCGGCAAGACATTACCGGAGGAAAACTGGGTATGGTCACCTCAAGGGGTTGTTGATATGCATCGTCCCGAAATGTGGGGATATGTGCATTTTTCGAAATAAAACGCTTCGTGAAAATCAAACATCAGCTTGGCTTGATTAACCCATAAAAAAACATATAATGATGCGAAAAATCAATCTTCTTATTATTCTTTTGCTTCTTCTCTCTTTTTCTATTTTTTCACAGGAAAAACCGAAGAACACAGACAAGAGAATGGAAGGATTCAAAGACGCCAAACTGGGCATCTTCGTCCACTACGGCATCTATGCCGTAAACGGAATAGACGAATCGTGGTCGTTTCACAACGGCTACATCACCTACGACGATTACATGAAACAATTGAAGGGTTTTACCGCTTCGAAATACCATGCCGAAGAGTGGGCAAAACTCTTCAAAGATGCCGGTGCAAGGTATGCGGTGCTCACCTCCAAACACCACGATGGAGTAGCCCTGTGGAAGGGCAATTTCAATCATTTGAATGTGATAGATCACACTCCGGCAGGACGCGATCTCGTCAAGCCTTTTGTGGATGCATTGCGAAAGAACGACATGAAAGTAGGACTTTACTACTCCCTCATCGATTGGTCGTATCCCGACTACCCTGCTTTCACGCGCAACAGTGTTCGTTATCAAAACGACCCCCATCGTTGGGAGAAATTCGTAAACTTCTATTTCGGACAAGTGAACGAATTATCTACCCGCTACAATCCCGATCTCTTTTGGTTCGACGGCGACTGGGAACACAGTGCCGAAGAGTGGGAAGCAGCCGCGTTGCGAAAACAGATACTGACACACAACCCCAATGCAATCATCAATAGCCGTTTAGCCGGCTATGGCGATTATGACACTCCGGAGCAAGGCGTTCCGGTGGCCGTACCCGAAAGTCCTTATTGGGAGCTTTGCATGACGATGAACGACAGCTGGGGATATCAGCATAACGACCATAACTACAAGACCCCCTATCAGTTGATATGGACCTTTGTGGATTGCATCAGCAAGGGCGGCAATCTGTTGTTGGATGTTGGTCCAAAGGAAGACGGAACACTTCCCGCGGAGGAAATCGAAATTCTCAACGCTTTTGCCCGATGGACATCCAAACATCAAGAAGCCATTTACGGAACACGAAAAGGCATACCCGAAGGTCACTTTTTCGGCCCAACCGCATTGGGCAAAAACAGCCGGACCCTTTATCTCTACATCGACCATTTTCCCACTGCACCAATTTGTATCAAAGGACTCGATTCGGAAATAAAAAATGTTCGCATTGTGGGTAGCAAAGTCAAGCCGACAATTAAAAGGGAAAACGCCACAGGAACGCTATATATTTCGATTCCTGAAAATGCCGCAGATCCGATAATGACGGTAGTAGCCATCGATTTTACCGAACCGTTAAAATTAAAAACCCCATCAGAAGAAACCTCCTTGACCCAATCGTTTATCGATTATCTTCAACAAGATAAGCAATGGGTAGATAAACACATCCCCTTAGTCGGCAATTGGCAAAAAGGGATTTCCACCCTTCACTACGCCGGCCCTTCCATGCTTTCCGAAGACAAGACCATCCTGTATTTGTTGATTAATGGCAAACCCAACGGTCCGTTGGTGGTGAAAGGCCTAAAAAATCCCATCAACCGCATATGGGTGGTTGGAAATGCCACCAAATTGCATCATCGAATAGTTGGAAAACTCTACTGGAGCCAAGTTCCCGGTATTGTCTATATCGATGTACCCCAAAGCGTACTCGATCCGCACGGTACGGTAATAGCCGTATTGCTCGACGGACCCATTTCCCTCTATACCGAAGGAGGACAAGTGATCGAAAGCAATTAACACAAACTATCCCATATGAAGATGAAAAAAATACCCATTCTCCTTTTTGCCCTGATGGCGATATCGCTTGGCATTCAAGCGAAAAAAATACCGGTTCATGCCTGGTTAGGTGGACCCGGAAAAGCCACCGACAACGAAATTGCCGCTTATTTTGCCGATCTCAAATCCAAAGGGATCGATGCACTCATGTACAACGGAGGACATGACCCCACTACGTATGAACGTGTAGGAAAATTGGCCCACGAAGCCGGACTTGAATTTCATGCCTGGATTCCCGCAATGGTACAAGCCTACTCCACCAAATTAGACTCCTCATGGTACGCGGTTAATGATCTGGGCGAATCGGCCCTCACCCATCCGGCATACGTTCCCCATTACACTTTCCTTTGTCCTGAACGCGAAGAAGTTTACCGATTTCTGGAAGAATTGTATGTCCATGTTGCCAACGTGCCCTATGTCGATGGGATTCACTTGGATTATATCCGTTTCCCTGATGTGATTCTTGCCCGCGGATTATGGAAAAAGTACAACCTCGTGATGGATCGCGAATATCCGCAATTCGACTACTGCTATTGCGATTCGTGCGTTGCTCATTTCAAAGCGCAAACCGGCATCGATATCCGTCAAGTGAAAGACCCTTCTGCCGTTCCCGAATGGAAACAGTTTCGTTACGATCAGATCACCCGAATCGTCAACCGACTGGCCGATGCTGTTCACAAAGAAGGAAAAACGATATCGGCGGCCGTATTTCCGGGTCCTTCGATAGCCAAAAAAATCGTGCGGCAAGAATGGGATAAATGGAATTTGGATGCTTTTTATCCCATGAATTACAACGATTTTTATCTTGAAGATGTCCGTTGGATCGGGAAAATCACCCAAGAAGAAGTGAAAGCAGTTAAAGGAAAAAGCAACGTATACAGCGGCTTATTCATCTGCCCCAACCCCGCCAACAAAGCATTTGAGCCTGATCCCGAGAATCATGGTTTAACGCCCGAAGAACTGGGAAAAGCCATCAAGGCATCCATAAAAAATGGAGCAACCGGCATCTGTTTGTTCACCCCCGACAGAATGACCGAAGCCCATTGGAAAGTATTTGTCAAAGCCATTCACTGATCCATCCGGATTCCTATTACTCACGTCAAAAATGAAAAATTTGTCATCGACTTATGGTCAAACTGTACATAATTCTGATAGTATTACATCTGTCAGTATTTATGAATCATGTATGGTCTTGGCATCTTTACGCAAGGATGCAACAGCGATTTCGATGATGAAATCAGTATAGAAAATTTAGATATTCCAGAGGAATACAACAGAGATTAAAGCCTACGGCATTGAATATACAAAAAATCCGCGGTTGAAAAGTCGACCTTTTCTGGAAAATAAAGACAAAAGGATGGTGGGACGATATGTGGAATACTGCGAAAAGCTGGTGGAATTCAGCTTATGGCGCAGTAACAGATTGATGGAATAACGGAGACAGAACTGTAGTTGCTGTATCTACAGCTACAATAGGTTGGGGAGCAATACCTACAGTGGCTGTTACTGAAGGTGTATATGAATTTTCTGATCAAATATTAACTACATGAATACTAAATTAATGAAATACTTAAAGCTTTTTTTGATAATCATGCTTATTTATCCGTTTGTATCATGGATATTTGATCTTGTGTTGGGAAGTGAACAACAAATCTGGCATTATATTTTGTCAGGACCTTTGTTCGGTATTTTATTTGTGATTATACTTTATTTTCAGGATAAAAAGAAAGAAAAGAAGGATAAAAAGTAGAATAAGTCTTTTATTTTGCTTTATTTCCTCTTTGATTTTTATTTTTGCATCTGCTTATTCTATTTTTGCAAATTGGATCGAAGCAAGAGTATGAAAACAAGCCTGAGAATCATTATTCATTCATCACTTAATCTATGTATCCTATGAATTTAAAAGAACAAATCAAAATCGGTTGGCCGTTTATTGCTGCTGCCATTATATTTATCCTGCTTGTCATCTTTTCGACATCGGGCGTTTATAATGTAAGCGATATTCTTTTTGGTGCAGCATACATTTTATTAGCCATAACAGTGACGTACACCTGTAATAAAGCAGCGAAGAGATTCCAAAAAAATGGCAAATACGAATCATGTGCCCGCCTGTTATATGGGGCAGGGCTCTTGTCGGGATTATGGCTTTGCGAGGCCATCGAATACTTATTTTAAACAACATAGAAGATTTATAAGAGAATCGGTTTACCTCCTAACGTCAAGGGTATGAAAGTGAAAATCGACATAAAAGAAAAGAATAACTCAAGCAAATAGATTAGATAAAATAACCACTGTATTTTTATTGATTATGAAAGTATCAACTCCATTTAACCGCTTGGCGGTATGCATCGTATTAGGATTAACGGTTTTAATCCCTATCTCGTGTGAAAACAAACAACCCCAAAAAACGTGTTTCAATTTTGCAGAAATGCCCGACCCCACAAACGATACACTATCCGACTGGTCGAATGTACCTGCCGGTTTGCAGGCTGCATTTATAAGCATCGACGACAAGATGCCTAAATCGGTAGCACCCCGTGTGCCACTCATCAAAAAAGCAACGGTTACCGGTTGGAAAGGAGAAAAAGTGTCGTCTCAACTGCTTTTATGGTCGGCAAAAAATACCCCTCAGATAGCATTGGCGTTTACCGACTTCGAGTCGGGTGAAAACAAACTGCCGGCATCGGTTGCACAGGCACGGTTTGTGCGTTATGTAATGACCGACGAGTTTGGTCCCGGCTGTGGTTACCGCAAACCGGAAGATTTTGCGGCCTCACTTGCGCCGGATATGCTCGATAACCTGGAGTGCTTCGATATGGAAGCAAAAACCGCAAGGCCGGTCTGGCTTACCTTTAAAATCCCCTCCAACGCCGTTGCCGGCAACTATAAAGGCAAGTTGAAGCTGTATGCCAACGACCGTTTGGTGGAGGATTTCCAAATTGAACTGAATGTTATAGAACAAGTGCTTCCCGAACCATCGGAATGGGTCTATCACCTCGATCTGTGGCAGCATCCTTCGGCCGTTGCGCGAGTACACAATTTGCAACTTTGGAGCGATGCCCATTTCGAAAAGATGAAACCGTTGATGAAAATGCTGGCCGATGCCGGACAGAAAGTCATTACTGCAACACTGAACAAAGATCCCTGGAACCATCAGTGTTACGATGCATATGCCGATATGATTATCTGGACGAAAAACAGGGATGGAAGCTGGAGTTACGACTACACCGTTTTCGACAAATGGATACAATTCATGATGGATCTGGGTATCGATAAAATGATCAATTGTTACTCGTTGCTCACTTGGAACAACCAACTGCACTATAACGATGAGGAAAAAGGCGAATTGGTAACCGTAGAACTGAAAGCCCAATCGAAAGAATATGCAGAATTTTGGACCCCGTTCTTGAAAGATTTCACGCGGCATCTTCGCGCCAAGGGATGGTTGGAGAAAACCAATATAGCGATGGACGAACGCGCGCCGGAAGATATGGAGGCTGCATTGAAGGTGCTAAAGAGCTCCGCTCCTGAATTGGGCGTCTCGTTGGCAGACAATCATAAAAGCTATCGCCGGTATCCATGGATAAAAGATCTTTGCGTGGGAGTCGGCAATATTATCCCCAAGGAAGAAATCGCTGCAAGAAGAGCCAAAGGGTTAATCACCACTTATTATGTGTGTTGTGCCGACAAATTCCCCAACATGTTTACCTTCTCCGCCTCGGCAGAATCGGTTTATGCAGCATGGCATGCCGTTGCCGCCGATTTCGACGGTTTCCTGCGCTGGGCTTATAACTCGTGGGTCGAAAATCCGTTGACCGATTCGCGCTTCAGAACCTGGCCGGCTGGCGATACCTACATCGTCTATCCCGATGCGCGAAGCTCTATCCGTTTCGAACGCTTGGTGGAAGGTATTCAGGATGCAGAAAAGATCCGCATATTGCGCAAAAAGTACGCGGAAGAAAACACACCCGAATCGCTGGCTAAACTCAACCGATTGGAAGAGGCCATCGCGTATTTCATCACGCTTGAACCCTCTGCCGATTGGTCGAATCGATTAAATGAAGCCAAAAAACTCCTGAATGAAATCTAACATCATTAGAAAATTTTATGATATTTTATTTAGTCATTTTTTTCAACATATCCAATTCTATTTGTACAGAAGGTTTAAATTGATCGCTTTCCATATACCGAAGCAAACTGACCCTTAACTGCGTTGCTTCCGGTCGATTAGGAAGATCGTTTACAAGATCGGCTCCGCTTATCAAGATACTGCCTTTTCCTACTCTCGCTTCAAAAATTAATGCAAGCCGACGGTTTGTCACCCAATCGTCAATAATGCGAACGATAGGACTTAAATCCACAGGGAAAGAATCCAATTGAATGGCATCAGCATGACTCACCGCATCCCACCATTGCCAATTGGAATGATATTCGGTAGGGAATAACCGTAAAGCAGGATGGTTAGGATTACACAGAATACCAAGCGTATGAGGTTTTTGCCCCCCTGTCCATGCCGTATTCCAAAAAATGCCGGAAAAACCGACACCTACTTTGCCACCCATTTCCGGAGGTACTTTTCCCTTACCCAGGCTAAGCAATACTTTTCCGCCATTCTGCAGGTAGTTTAAAGTCGAATCGTCTAAATTCTCGACAATCTTAACTTCCTTCGATGAGATAACGTTGTTCTCAGGATAAACCCAAATATCCCACGAATTTTCAAAATCATCTACCTTTACACGAAACGTAAGTTTCCTCGGCATATTTTCTCTTTCAAATTTATAAACAACGCTGCCCAACAAAATAGCATTTCCAATAGGAATGTCACGTTCCCCCATGTCATCCTTCGCTATTACCTTACCGTTTTGAACAAGTTCCCAAGCCGGACTCGCATGAAGGGGTTTTTCGCCAAAATGAGCAATTTCAATATCAGCAGTCATCGTTTCCCCTTCTGTGAATATTCGCTTTTCCAATCGAGCCAATGGAACTGTAACATTACAAAATCGACGATATTCTTCGGGTGAAATATAGCCTTTTTCTTCCCAGAATGGATCCAAAACCCCTACTAAAGCCGTCCCCTGGCCCGGAAAATCGTGTAAGTCAAGTAACTGAAATCCGGCAAAACCCAGAGTACGAAGAGCCGCCTCAATGTCGGCTTTGTAACATAAAGCCTGTAATTTCCCCGATGCAAGCAAAAAACTATCCGCCAGTTGTTCCATGTGGTGTGCTTTCAAACTTTCGCGAAAAATCTCAAAGTTTTTAGGCTTCAATACACCCGTGTATTTTGCCGTTTCTTTAAAGTTCGGATAAACACACCATTGACCGATTTCATGACTTACAACCGGTTTTCCGTCCCCCGGTAATTTTTTCGACCAATCATAATCCGTCCGGGGTGGCTCAGCATTAATAATGCTATTTAACTCTTCGCCCCATCCTTGAATTCGGGGTTCAGGAATATTGTGATAATCATTCACTTCCAAAATTGGCCAACCTGCTCCACCGGTATAAAGCCGCCGACTGTCCGTTTCTTTCCAATAAGTTACAAACTTTGTGAGAAATTCACTGTAATGAGGCCCTCCCGGTTCATTCCCGTAAGCCATCATTACAAACGAAGGATGGTTGCCATAAGCTTTTACGATGCGTTTGCTTTCATCCCAAATGTATTGATCAACAGGTAAACCGCTGCCCAATTGGGTACTCTGATTCGCCCAGGATGAACATTCTACCTGCAAATAAATACCCATCTCATCGGCAACTTCAAAAGCCGCTTCAGGAGGACACCACGAATGAAAACGAACATGATTCAATCCGTGAGCTTTTACCGCACTGAAAATCTTTTTCCAATATTCGGGTCCTGTGGGAGGATAACCCGTCTTTGGAAAAATGGCGCACTCCAACGTCCCTCTGAGAAAAACCGGACGGTCATTAACCGCAAAACGCGATCCGTTAACTTTAAATTCACGCAAACCGAAATCAATCCTTTCCTCGTCCGTTTCTTTATCCGATTTCAGCGCCAAAAAAAGTTTGTAAACATTGGGATTAAACTCATCCCAAAGCAACGCATTTTCACCCAGTGAATATTCCATCTTTATCCTGTTCTCACCCGGAGTAAGCCGAAATTCCCATGATTTTCTCTCCGTTTTTTCCCCCGTTTTTTTGAGCTGAGCATAAGCGGTGAAAGTTACTATCCGTTCTTTCGGTAAAGCATTATTTACTGTTGCTCTTATTTCTATTGTTTTACTGTTGATTTCGGGAAATATTTCCACATTTTCAAATCGTATCTTGCCTGTTGCATTCAGCGAAATATCACCCACAATCCCGTTCCAGTTGGTTTGGGTATGATCCGTAATGCTGTGCGAATTTACCCCTACATCGATATCCTTTATCCTGTTATCGATACGTATGGTAAGCGTGTTTTCGCCAACCTTCAGATGAGGCGAAACCACAAATACATGTGGGGTTGCCAAACTGTTTTGCGTTCCAACCAACTGCCCGTTTACCCAAACCGTCGACTCCCAATGGGGCCGTTCCAACACTAGTCGAATCGACTTCTCTTTCCAATCGTTCGGAACGATTACTTTCTTCTGATGCCACGCTGCACCGGTATATTTCTTCAAGGGTTGAAGCCAAAAAGGAAAACGAATGCCGCCTGTGGAATCGAGGTAATAAGGAGCATAATTGGGATCTTTGTGCCATTCCGGATCTCTTATATCGCCCGTCCATTCCGTCTTTAACGTAATATCATCCCCTTTCCCGTTTTCCACCATCGAGCCCGGCAAACGAACCGTTTCAGGTAAAGTGGTCTCATACCATTTCTCCTCATCACCCCTGTCTTGGGGATCCATCTGAAATTGCCACTCGCCGGAAAGATCGATTCGTTGCAAATGTTGCTGACCATTAACAGCGAACGGTGTTAATAGCAAAAAGAAAAACACATAATAAAAATATTTCATTGTAAGTATAATTTAGATGATTATGTCCAAATAAAATTTATTCCCTTAAGTAAACTTTCATTCGACGCTATGATTAGGTACATCTGAATAATATTGATCCTCTATACATAATCCCACAAAAGGGGTAAAAGGGGTAAAAGGATATAAAAGATAATCTCCCTATTCCACATTTATCCAGGCCGAGTATGCATCGAAATTGGGTCACCGAGATCTCTTTTGAACAAGGATCTCAAAATTCATTAATTACCAGTCGCCTACTTTTCTGATTATTTTCAGTGTTGGATTGCTTTGTATTCTTTCCATTGCTGACCGTCAAAGAAATAATCAAGGATAAGTTCCTTCACTACTACATGTCCCTTGGCATTCGGATGGTTACTTTGGCTCATCAATGCATTTAGTTCTTCACCGTTTTTCATCTTTTGTTTGAAGGCGGCATAACTATCTACCAATCCCGTTCCATATTTTACCGAGAGATCACGAATCTGATTACTGTATTGCTCCAACGGAGAATTGTCATCCAGTATATCTTCACTTAAATCCGGCGTAGGAGTTAACAGAATTACTTTTACGCCTTGTCTCTGTGCCTTTTTTATCATTTCTTCCCAGGCATGGCGGGATCTGATCAAACCAATCGCTCTGTCATTCAATGCATAATCAATAAATAAAACATCAGGGTTATGGCAAAGTACATCCTGTTTGAATCGTTTTGCTCCCTGCTCGGCATTCTCTCCCCCAATGGCAGTAGTTATTGAATTGACCACCGCATAGGGATAGATTTCCTTTATCGCCTCCAACACCTGATGCGGATATGCCTGCATTGTCCTTACATAGGGAGTATCGAAATAGCCGGCTGGCACGCTGTGCCCATGAAACAATAGATTAATGGTTCTGTTATGCGTCCATTTTTTTTGTAACTCCTGCCGGATATTTTGCAGATAATCCTGCGGCTGTCCCGTTTGCGCCATTATACTCAGGGAAAACAAAATAGATATGGATAAAAGAATATGCTTCATGTTCATTAAAAATCAGATATTTTATCAATCAACGATGCTCCCCCACCACGTAGCGTTGGGTCGCCAATCCGCAGATAATTGTTCTTTCCGTATCTCACTTTGTCTCTTCATGGTATGTTCCTGTTGCTGCTTCCTGTATGTTGTTTCTTTACGAGGGTCATAAAGCGGATCGGCTACAGGCAGTTTAGCATTTACCTTTTTCATCCACCTAAATAAATTATTTTTCAATTCTTTTACCTTTTGCGGATAAAGTGCGTTCAGAAACTCATTTTCGCTTTCATCCAGTTGCAGATTGTATAATTCACACCTTTCATCTTCATGATAGTAAATTAATTTCCAATCTCCTTTTCTGATTACGGATGAAGGTTCACCTCCCTGATTTCCATAATGAGGAAAATGCCAATATAATTCCCTTTCAATCTTTTTCGATTGGTTGTTTTCAATAATCGGACGAATACTTATACCATCCTTATGTTGTTTCGAAACAGGCTTAATACCTACATAATCGAGAATTGTCGGATAGATGTCCATTCCGATTATAGGTTCATTGAACGAAATGCCACCAAGTATCTTCGGTGAATACTGAATGATAAAAGGCACCCGTAGTCCACCTTCCCATTGCGTGCCCTTTCCTCCCCGCAGTGGCAAATTGGACGTGGAATAATCATCTCCGGAAGATACGCCTCCATTGTCGCTGGTGAAGATGATGACAGTATTGTCTTCAATCCCTAAATCTTTAAGTTGTTGCAATACAACGCCCACAGCATCATCCATTTGCTCGATAAGCCCTGCGTAAACAGGATTATCTTGATGTTGCCTCACCGGAAGGTTGCGGTCAATGATAAAACCATCTTCAGATATGCCCATTCTTTCGGCTTTATTTCTGAAATAGTTCCATCGTTCTTTCGTTGTCTGTATAGGACTATGTACGGCGTAAAAAGACAAATATGCGAAAAATGGCTTATTCTTCTCTGTTTCCGTATGATTTTTAATGAAATTGCAAGTTTCCTTTGCTAATCGCATAGAAAGTTCCTCTCCAGCCAGACCATCGGCTAGCTTAGGATTATTATATGGAGAAAAGTATCCACCCACCGGCCTACCGGATTCCCATCCTCCAATATTAATATCAAATCCGTGCATCTCCGGCGTTGACTTTTCATCTCCCAAATGCCATTTGCCTGCCATAAAAGTTGTGTAGTTCGCTTCTTTCAATTTCTCAGGCAATGTCAGTTCATCCATTGAAAGTTGCCGATTATAATCCGGTGGAAGCATTTTGGTATGCCGGTTCATTTTTCTCCATTCTTCACCCGATGTTTCACCTATCCATGTAGTGATCCCATGGCGTGCGGGAGTTTTACCGGTAAGAATACTGGCCCGTGAAGGACTTGAAACCTGACAAGCAGCATAAGCATTGGTAAATATGGCTCCTTTCCTTGCAATACCGTCTATATTAGGAGTTTCATAATAGTTACTCCCAGTACAGTGCAGGTCATTCCACCCCAGATCATCAGCCAGAATAATCAATACATTGGGTTGTTTTTCCCCGGGCATACTGTATGATGAAAACGCCGGCAGACTTGCTCCGGATAATATTGAAAAAATTACTTTACTGTTCATAATTGTTACCTTTTTCACTCAATAAATAGTCTATCAATCATTTCAAATGTCAACGCCTCTTCAGACAAAAATTCCACTGAATTCATATAATAAACCATACTATAATACATCTGACGCGCAACTGGACTTCTATCTGTAATGTCGTAGAATGCAATGGTGGTTGCCAAAAGTTTCCCTTTTTCTTACTTTTGCTTCAAATATAAGATCTATTTTCCGGTTATTGTTCCAATCAGAAATAATTTGTACCAACGGCATGAATGCATAGGGCGTATGGTCCAGCACTACTGGCTTTAAATTTTTTACCAGATCGAACCATTGCCAGTTGGAAAGGTTATTTCTTCAAGAAGAAGGAGCAACAATTGAACGCCATTACTTTCAATTCCTCCAACAGAAGGATCGAGTTCGAAGTTCCATATTCCTGCTAGTGATAAGAATTCTTTTTTATTTTGTCGCTCTATTTGATCAAATATGTTCATCATACATAATAATATGAGAGCAACAAACATACAACTGTTTTTTATCTTACATAATTTATTGCAATTCGCCAACGAACGTAACGACGGACTTTGCAGGTATAACTATTTTTTCTAAATTCGTGATTGTTCCCCTCATTAAATTAGAATTTTCAGAAGTGATATATGGCGTCAATTCACCATTTTTGAGTTTCCCATTTATGTTCAACTTGTAAATTCGTTCTGCATTGCTTACATTAACTGTTACAATAACTATTTTTTTTGTTTGTCTATCTTTATAAGCAGAAATCATAACGTCATTAGATGCAGCAATCGGATTTTGGTCAGCAACATGAACCCTTACCATGCCAGGACGAATAAAGAAAGAATAATTACCTAAAACCCACATCAATTTAGATTCACGTATATAACCATTTCTTTTACAATATTCTGAACTACTTGTTGAACCCGAACTGTTCCCATCATCTAAATATATTAAACCATCCTTATAATCCGCTCGGCTAATAGCTGTCCACCATTGCCATGAGGATGCATTACCTACAACAAGATCATTATGAATGATACGAGCAACAAATAATGCAGTTTTCATCCCCAAATCTCGCTTGTTGCCTCCACCACCAGGTATTTCATTTTCTCCTGGCTGCTCTAATATACAATACTCTGTTTGCCAATACTTAAGATTAGAAAATTGTTTTATTTTAGCTGCCAATTTCTCTCGATGCAAAATTTGAATGTCGATAGGCCACACTGTGAAATAACTGTGCCCACTAATCACATTCATTACATTAGATAAATTACCTATATATAATGATGAAGACGGATTCCAAAAGTCATTTATTTGATTATCGCGATTTTCATTATTTACATCCTCATACAAATAATTAATTGCACCCGCTTCTCCAAGAACAACCTGTGTAGTCAATGATTTCTTCTCAAGTCTTTCAGTCAAAAGTGATACAAATTGATACATTTCATCATTTGTGGCAGGAGTCCCTTCTTGAGAGGCTTTACCATTTGAGTCAGCCATCCAATCCCATTGAGGTTCATTAACAGGACTTAAATATTCAAATTTTAACTCTTCGTTCTTTTGAAGATTATCAATACATTCTACTAAAAAGTCTGCATAATCAGGTAACATTCCTTCTTTTATATTCATATGCAATTTTCGTGGGGAAAATGCTTTTCCGTTAATAGTCATATGAACGGGTGCACTAAGAGTAAAAGCCAAGAATGTATTGACGCCTCTTTGTTTTGCTGCTTGTAAAAACCATCGTTGACCTTCTTGTTTTCCCCAATCATATTTTCCATCGCTGTCCTGAAAGCATTCTGCACGTCGCCATTCGTCGTATATATCACTCTCCGGTCCTTGTTCAGCACTACCAGCTCCCAGATAAAATCTCCAAATAGAAAGTCCTATACCCTTTGGATTTCCGTTTTCATCTATTTCTTGACTAAAAAGGAGATCTGCAATTCTATTTCGTTTCTCTAAAGGCCAATATTTCCCAACCATTTGACAACGCCAAGCATCCGAAGCACCAAAGCCATCAATTATCTGCATTTCTTTATTAATGTCGATATTCATAGTTCTAATATCCGAATAAACCGGCGGAGGAGGTACATTTACCTTAGAACATGATGAATTGATGGGTAAAATCAATCCGAATATAAAGGTTAATAAAATAAAATTATATTTCATACTTCTAATAATTTGGATTTTGTATTATTCTGCCATTACTCCTATCTATTTCAGATTGAGGAATCGGCCATACCAAATGTTTTGCAATGTCAAAATTAATCCCCTTATCTTGCAGTTCCTTTTTATTTGTGGTTTCATATTTGTCCGTTGATAATTGAGTGTTGTAAACGACAAAACTTCCTGTCTGGCCGAAAAGACTCGCAATTACAGGTTTGTTTGTTTGAGGATCTATTTGACGACGAATATCAAATAATCTCAGTCCTTCAAATGCTAATTCCATTCTTCTTTCCTTCCAGATAGTTCTCAAGATATTAACGCCTGTAACCGTTCCTTTTTTAGGCGGCAAGTTAACTCTTGCTCTTATAAAATCCACATCATCCATTGCAAGATCAAATTTATTAAGATGGTAGGCGGCTTCGGCTCTGATAAGGTACATCTCTGCTAACCGTAAAATCGGTACATTTAGTGGAGCGTTAAATCTTTTATCTACTAATATTCTCCTTGTAGCAACAGGGATATAATATTTTCTGATGATACGACCAGATTTATTCTGTTCCAGATCAAAAATATGTGTAGGATTTAAAGTTTCATCACCATAAGCAGCTTCACCATATTTTGTTATTGTAGCTCTTCTTCTTATTACATCACCTTCTGACAAATAACAATTTTCAAGGTCACTAGTAGGTGTACACCATCCCCATCCATCCATTACATCATCACTATTGTTACTTGGAAAATTTTCTTTTTTCTCACCTCTTGCTCCAGCAAAAGTACACATTTGATTACCAAGTTGCTTGTCGGAAGCACTACTTGTTTGTAATTCAAATATAGATTCAACGCCATTATGATTATTTACATTCCATATATTTAAGAAGTTAGATTCTAACTGAAATCCTCCTTTTGTAATAACGGTATCAGCATAAACATATGCCTTATCCCATTTTTCTTGAAATAAAAACACTCTTGCTAATAAAGCATAACAAGCCCATTTATTAACCCTTCCTTTTTCTGGATCTTTGCTGAGTAATTTAAACTTCTGTATAGCTAAAATCAGATCATCTTCAATTTGCTTATAAACCTCTTCTTTAGTCGCTCGTACTTTGTTCATATCATTTGATGACAAGATATCTAAAATAAGAGGTACTCCCCCAAAGTTATTAACCAAATCATAATAATTATAAGCTCGTATAAACAATGCTTCGCCTAAGTTTAAATTCTTTTGTGATTCTAAAATCTTAGAATTAGAAATCCTACTGATAGCAATATTACAGGCAGAAATATTTTCATAACGAGTAGCATAAATGCTTTTCAAATATCCCATTCTATTGGGAGTTATAACATAGTGAGCAGCTGGCTGTAATTGTGAAGGATCTTGTCCGGTATTACCCATCCATGCATCGTCTGTAGCTGTTTCATTTGTCAATTGAGGTGCTATCAATTGATACCAATCATAATGAAGAAGAAGCCTTTTATATAAATCATTTACGAAGGTTTGGCATTCTTCTGATGTTGAAAAATAATTATCCAGATTTTGGACGCCTCTCTCATTATGAACTATAAAATCATCACATGAAAACAAACTCAAACTTAAAATTATGAAATAGACATATTTTTTCATTTTATTTATTTTTTTAATTATTAAAAAGTAATATTTGTACCAATTAAAAAAGTTGGTTGTATAGGATAATCCCATCCCCCAAAACCAAATCCTAATACTCCACCTCCAACTTCTGGATCTATCCCATCGTACTTGGTAAGAGTCAGAATATTTTGACCTGCCAGATATATTCTAACTTTAGAAATATTGAACAATTGATTAAAAGTATACCCTATTTGCAAATTTTTCAATCTAATAAAAGAACCATCTTCAATATAAAATGAAGAAAATTTTGAAAAATTCTCATTATTGTCTATTGCAGAAATTTTAGGAATGTCATTTGATGTTCCCTCTCCATGCCATGCTAAATTTGTCAATCCTGCTATTTTGTTCGTTTTATCAATGCAATTATGTAATTCATTTTTATTTTGATCTACCAAATTATTCCCAAAACTACAGTAAAAATTAGCTAAAAGATCTATATTTTTATATGCAAAATTTAAATTGATCCCCATTGTAAAATCAGCCCACGGTGAACCAATTTTCGTTCGATCATTTGCATCCAAAACACCATCATTATTTATATCTTTAAATCTAATATCTCCAACTTTTGCATAGGGTTGCAAAAAAATCCCATGCTCACTAGTATGACTGTTTATTTCGGTTTGATTTTGGAAAATTCCGTCTGCTACATACCCATAAAAATATCCTGGCTCTTCACCTTCAATTGTAATCGTTTTCTCATTATTGCCATATAAAGGTTCTTTATTACCACCTAATGAACTCATTTTAACATTAAAAGTAGTAAATGTAACATCAGCATTAAAATAAAAATCATTTACTTTTTCAGAATAAGATAAATTAGCATCAACCCCTTTAGTCTTCATAGAACCAATATTCGTCCAAATTTTTGCATCGTTAGGATAACCTGAATAATTTGGATAAGCTTTCATAAAAAGCATATCTTTTGTATTCTTAACATAGTATTCTAAAGAACCAGATAATTTCCCCTGAAGTAAATTAAAATCAATACCAATATTTTTATCTTCAACAGTTTCCCATTTAATATCTTCATTTTTAATAGCACTCGGATAGGTTGTATTTACAATATTATCGCCAAAAACATAATACCCTTTGCCTAATTTAGACATATAAACAGCAGCTGGTAAATTCTGATTTCCAACTTGTCCTGCTCCGATTCTTACTTTTAAATCATTAACCACATCTCTAATACCTGACATAAAGTTTTCTTGAGAAATTCTCCAAGCAAGAGAGATAGAAGGAAAGGAAGCCCATTTGTTCTTTTCTAAAAATTTTGAAGAACCATCAACTCGATAAGTCGCTGTTAAATAATATCTATTATCCCGATTATACATGATTCGCGCAAAATAAGACATAACAGAATTTGTATAAGACGTCCCTCCTGTTTGAGGATTTAATGTTCCTGCATCTAATTCTCTCAATTCTTCACTGTTATTTGGTGTTTTTTCTTTTGTACCCCATAAAGATGTACCATTCCATTCCTCTAAGGTATTTCCCAACATAGCAGTAATATTATGCTTATTATTAATTGTCTTTAAATAAGTTATAGTATTTTGCAAACTCCAATTTCTGTACATGGGCTGGTTCCTCTCTACTCTGTTATATGTTTGAAATTCATGTGCAGCATCAATTACAAAGTCAGGATAAAAAGCATCACTAATTCGAGAATCCAATTCAAATCCTACCTGCGATCTGAAAACAATTTCTGAAATGGGCTGAATTTGTAGAAAAGCTGAAGTAGATAGAGCATAACTTTTATTTTTTTGATTCCATCTTTTTACAGCTGCAACAGGATTCCATACATAAGACGGAGATCGTGCATAAATGCTATATTCATTTTCATCGCCTGTTAACTGATCTGCAGGTTTGTAAATGGGAGTTATCGGGTCAATACGAATAAAATCTGCCCAGTTGCCAGGATTCCCCCATGATTCGAATCTCGGATTTAATGTAATCCCACCGGAAAAAATTTTGGAAAATTTAAAATCGTTAGTAAAACGAGATGTAAATCTCTCATATCCACCTTTCTCATAAAAAGATTTTTGTTGATAATAAGTAATATTTGCCGAATAAACATTTTTTTCATTCCCTCCGCGGAAACCAAAACTTAAATTCATTTGAGGAGAAGTTTCTTTAATTCCTGCATGCCACCAATCTGTAGTTTTTCCTTCATATTCCTGTGGATCTTCAAACACCTTGGGATAACCTGCATTAAGAGCTGCAAGATTCATAATCTCTGCATATTCGACTGCATCTGCCATGTTATAAGGCTTTTTCATTGATTGCAATCCATAACTTAAATCCAAATTATATGCAAGCTTTCCTTCTTTACCCCTTTTTGTAGTCACCATAATAACGCCATTGGATGCTCTACTTCCGTAAATTGCACTTGCGGAAGCATCTTTTAGAACTTCGATATTCTCTATTTCATTTGGGCTCAAAAAATTAATCCCTCCACTCAGAGGAATTCCATCAACTACATATAGTGGATCTGTACCCAAATTAATAGTTGAAAAACCTCTAACTAATACCTTCGGCTGACCTCCTGGAGCACCTGAACCTATAATTTGAAGTCCTGGCACTTTACCCTGTAAACTTTGATTTATATTGCCAACAGTCATGGACTGAACATCGGTTCCTTTGACAGATGATATAGAACTTGTGAGATCACTTTTTTTGACAACCCCATAGCCAATAACCACAATTTCTTCTAATTGTTTTACGTCTTCTTCCAATATTACATTAATAACTCTTCGCTTCCCCACTTTTTCTTCAACAGTTTTATATGTGATATACGAAAAAACCAATATAGAGTTTTCATCAGGTACCATTATACTGTATTTACCATCAGTATCAGTTACTACTCCTTTCTGCGTATCTTTTATTATCACATTGACACCAGCTAAAGGTTCACGATTAATATCAGTTACAGTGCCTTTTATCTGAATCTGACCATTTATAACAATGCTCGGCATTATTATAAGTATTATAAAAATAATAATATTTTTTTTCATATTTACAATACATTAAAAAATTTAATCTTTTACTTTTACTAAAATAGCTCGTTCTAATTCAGTATCCATAACAAATTTATATGTCCCAACAGCTCCTTTATAGGAAGCATTATTTCCTCCCAAAAATACTATAATGCCGTTTTTATCCAACCTCCACCAAGGACTACTCCAATTGGGAGAGGTAATAGTCATAGCAATATCTCCACCTGTAAGAGATAATACTCTTTCCAACTGATACGGATTTTCAGGATTAGCAGAAAGTAATAAATCCGTATTATTAGGATCCCATCCCCCATTCAAAATGCCATTTCCACAAATCGTTATATTACCTGGTGTATAAGGTGAAGTTTGTGGGGTATATAATGTCGCATTATATACAAGATTCCCAAGATCTACTGTAATAATGTAATAACCTTTCTCGGGCAAAACAATTGGCTGAGCAGTTGAACTGTTTTCCAATTTCCCATAACCACCTTTTCCGAAACAATGAGGTTCAAATGAATTTTCTTGTCCTAAAAAATAAATTTCTTTATTAGCTCGGTCTGCATAATATTTGAAGGTATAGGTTTCCCCTTCTTTTTTATGATAATACATAGGTATACCAAATATATCTTCAGTTAAATCACTACCTTTCGGAACATCTGCTAAATACAAAGCTGTTAATCCCTCACTAACGCTAAAGCGTATTCTTTTTGTTTCACTATTTGGATAAATAAAATTATCTACTACAATTATGGATAATTCATAAGAATTTACATTCGAAGGGATTAAATAGGTTTTATCAAATACATAATTTTTTGATCCTCCAACTTTTATTTTTTCATTGATATTTAATTCGTCAAGGAATACTATAACTGAATCTATACCTGTAGTATCGGTTACATTAAAATAAATATTTAATTCTATACTATCTTCTTGACTAGCCAAAATAACGCTTCCATCTGAAGGTTTTATATTACTAATTTTAGGAGCTTGAAAATCACCATCCAAATTTAAAATTAACTCTTTATTTACAGAGTTTCCGGAGACATTTGTCAATGTTAAAAACACCTTATATTTATCACTTGTTTTTGTTTCAGGAGGAGCTAAAAACTCATATGAAAGTAAATAATTTTTTATCAATGAATCTGTTGGAAAAGAAATAATTTTATCAAGATATAATTCGGGTATTTTAATTCTTACATCACTTAATCCAATTTCATCTTTTAATTCTGCTTTTATTATGAACTTGCGATTAGGATTTGAATAAAGCTCATTCGTTTCAGTTATTATTTCAGGAATTACCGTTTTTGGATATTGTGGCTCATCCTTTTGACAACCGACAAATAATAAAATAATCAATGAGAAAATCAATAATTCAGTTTTCATGTTCTTTGATTAATAATTAGATATTCATATTATATTTTTCAATGAAATAAAATGTGAAAAAACCAAGGAATAAAAATGCAAAGTGATCTACAACAAATTATCATCAGCATTATTATATTATTCCCTCAGAAATCTTTTCACATACTGTTTTCGCTTGGATATGGTTTACATCCAATTCCAATACCTTATCAAGGAATTCCTTGGCTTTTTCTGTTTCTCCCAAGCCAAGCCATCCCAATGCCATTACGTAATAGCAATGAATGCGATTACGTTTGTTCAAATCCTCTTCCCAGATTGCTAAATCGGGTAAGGAAACCGCAAAATAATCAATTTTGCAATTGTCGTTTACATGTTCTTTTCCATGATCGATTAATTTATTAAAACGTTCTTTTGCTTTTATTTCTTCGCCTAATTCTCTCCAAGCCAATCCTTGATAATAAATCTTGTCGGGACTCTCATCATAATAAAAGAAAGCTTGCTTTGGCTCGGCCGCTCCTTGGGTAGCTTTTAAAAACCACTGCTTAGCCGTTTCTTCATCACCCATTCCTCTATAGCACACCCCCTTAAAATACTCGATATCGTTTTCTTTTACGGTACATAATTTTCCTTCACCCAAATTATACGGATACAAATCCGTTTCATTTAACAACTCCAATGCTTTTTTATAGTCATTTCCCTTAATTGCCTGTTTAGCCAGTTCTACCCGACAGAAAGTATATTGAAATCCCACCTTGCCTTCACCTCCTTCCCACGGATGAAAATGACGTTGAGCCAACAGTTCTTTTGCCTTTTCATAGTTTCCAAGTTGATTATATAAGGTAATGCGTTCCAAATAAAGATCATCGCGTTCTTCAACAACAGAAAGATGTTTTTCGAGATAAGACAACCGCTCAACAGGGGAATAATTGAGTCTTTTATATAATTGGTCCAACTCCATCAATATACGCGCATCACTCGTATCCAACGAAAAAGCTTTCTCCAGTAATTCCTTTGCTTCCTGCTTTTTATTCAATTTATTATAATAGGCAAGAGATAGATTTCGTAAAACGGTTGGAAAAGCGTCATTGATCTTTATAGACCTTTCCCAACAATCGATAGCTTCTTTATATTGCCTGTTCGCATACCAGAAGTTACCAAGATAATAAAACGCCTTGTAATCCGTAGGATTTAATGATAATGCATGTTTCAGAATAACTACTTCCTCAATCCGATTCGGAAAACATTTATCGGGAGACATCGAAGCTGCCTTTTCATAAAAGTTCTTTGCCTTATCCGGGTCATTATTCAAGAACGCGATATAACCCAACGTATAATAAACGATAGGATATAACTCTTCTCTTTCGTCTAAAGAAAGTTGTAATAGTTCTGCAGCCTCTTCGTATAGTCCGGCATCCACAAAATCCAATGCATATTCAAGATAAGTATGATAATTGCCTTGCAGTATGCTTTTTATTTGATTTATTTCATTCTCCTGGTGAGTAAGTAAATATCTTTCAAAAAAACAGCCAATATTGAATCTGTCTAAAGAAAGTGACTCTTCAACCCATTTCAACGCCTCCTCTTTTCGCCCCATTTTCCGCAAAATGGATGCCTTCAACTGGCGGGCTTTATGATTATGCCAATTACGAATCAGGCTTTGTTCGATATTTTCCAGTGCAATATCCCAATTTCCTCTTATACAATCAATTTGTGCCACCGAGAAATAACCCGGATCTTTCCATGCAGCATTCCAAATCGATTTAAAAAATGCGTCATAAGCTTCATCCATGCGAGACTGCAGTTTCAGGCATCGACCTAAATTGTAATAAGGTTCCCCATCATACGGATTCGGATTCCTTTCCGTAAGCGTTTCGATTGCTTTTTCGAAATAAGGTTGAGCTTTTTCAAACTGTCCTCTTCGCAATAAAAGAAGTCCTACGGCATTGTTACATCTTACATCTCCCGGATCGCGAGAAAGAGCCTCCTTATAATAATCCAGCGGATTAAATGTGGCATGACGGTATTGTTCCAAATGCAATCCTGTCAAGTAGAGTTGTTCGATTAAAGGAATATCTTTGGGTTCTTTTGCTGCTCTTGCCGGTTTGGGTAATGGTTCGTCACCTTCCTTCTCGGGTCGGTATGTTAACAGAGCTTTGTTATCTTCGGATAAAAAGGAAAGAATAATCTCTTCTGCCTTACCATCAGCGAGTGTCAAAATTTTTTTATACGGTTTTTCCGGTGAAATGTTTATTTTTTCGCTAAAAAGGACCTCATCCGAATTATCCTTCAACAAAACCGTTATTCCCTTTAATTCGGAAGTGGCATATAAGATAATCGTTGCCTTCTTGTCATGAATATCCAAGTTCGCAATGATTTCTTTTGTCGCATTTTTTACATACCCTGCTTCAGCATATGGCATAAAATACTGTGACCACGATTTTTCCTCATAAGGTTGCAACCAACTGAAATCGGGCTGATTTTCCGTGTATACACCGGTCATCAATTCAATATAAGGTCCGTCTTCATCGGTAAGATTACGTTCCCACGCCTTCCCAAAATCGCCATTTCCCCACGTCCACTGTTTTTTCCCCGGCGATATATGATGGTCAGCTACATGTAATATTCCACTTTCGGTATCGTCATCATATCCGCCCAAAAAATCATAGTTGGAATGTACTGCCATAAAAGAAGTAGGGACAGGTATATTTTTATATCGGGAAATATCGGTTCCCGGAGAATAATCGTATTTGTAATAAACACCCTTAGCAATGGGGAAGGAAGAGACGTCCCGTTTCCCGTGATCATATACCGCATGCACATCAGGTGGAAAAACAGACTTATAGGCATCGTTTACGGAAACAGCCGGATTTGCCCACCACAAAAAGGTTTGAGGGAAAGGCGTTCGGTTGTAAATCTTTACCTTTACTTCAAGATAGGCTTTGTCGGGATAAAGGGTAAATCCCTGCATTCCTTTGGTACGAAACATGCGTTCTACCTCGTTACACCAAACCGTTTTGCTACCGTCTTCATTCTCTTCGATCCTATATTCCGTCGGCAAAAAAGTACTTGGACGGTGATGTTGTGGCCAATTGAATTCAATTCCACCGGCTATCCATGGACCTGTAAGCCCTACTAAAGCAGGTTTTATCACCTGATTATAATACACAAAATGACGATTCCTGATTTTATCGTATGCCATTTGAACACGCCCTCCCAGTTCGGGAAGAATCATAACTTTCAAATAGTAATTTTCTATAAAAAGAGCTTTGTACTTCTTATCCTTTTTTTCGTCATCAATTTTTTCAATTACAGGATACGGATATACTACACCTGAACTTCCTTGATAAACTCTCTTTTCCAAAAACATGGGATTTTTTTCTTCTTCCCCTGTTGCATAAGTGGGGAGTAAGATGTCTTCTTCCCAAGCTTTTACTATCCCTAATTTATCTACAGTCGATTGAGTCAAATAATTTGTTATTTTTTCCATTAACATCTTTCATTAATATTATCCTATAATTTCTTTTTCTATTTCTTCCAATGTTTTACCTTTCGTTTCAGGCAAATTCATTTTTATAAAGAAAAATCCCCCGAGACAAATTATACCGTATAACCAGAATGTCCCATACGAACCCAACAAGTTATGTAAAAGAGGGAACGTATAAGTGAGTACAAAACAAGCGGCCCATAAGGCAAATGTGGAAACAGCCATGGCCATTGCCCGTATCCGGGTGGGGAAAATTTCCGATATAACTACCCACGTTACCGGCGCCAACGTCATTGCATAGCATGCAATCGCCACTACTACCAAAATCAACATCGGAATCCCTCCCAAATGAAAAAAATAGCCTGCACCCAATAACAAATAAATAAAAGCCAACCCACTTGTACCTATGAGCATCAATGACCTTCTCCCCAATTTATCTACCGTATACATTCCGACAAACGTAAATATCACATTGACAACACCGGTAATAACGATGTTAAACAACATATCGGAGACATTGTATCCTGCTCCTGAAAATATCTCTTGAGCATAATTGAAAATCACATTAATTCCACACCATTGTTGCAAAACAGCTATCAAAACACCTATGAGAACTATCTTGGCAAGTTTCCCTTGGAATAAATGTTTAAATGGAACATTATTAGCTGTTAACGAAAGAGTTTCCTCTATTTCCCTGAGTTGATTTTTTGCATATTCCGAATCCCTTATCTTAGCGAAAATATCATACGCTTTATCGTATTTTAATTTCGATGCCAACCAACGTGGACTTTCAGGGATAAAAAATACCAACAGGAAAAATAATAATGCCGGAATTGTTCCTGCCCAAAACATATACCGCCATCCCATTTGGCCATTCCATGAAGAAAGTATATCTTCACCTTCAATGAAGGGTTTTGCAATCAGCCAATTAATTATCTGAGCCGACAAAATTCCCAGTACGATTGCCAGTTGATAAAAAGAAACAAATTTACCTCTTACTGAAGAAGGTGAAATTTCCGAAATATACATGGGAGATATATTCGATGCTAAACCAATGCCTATCCCTCCCACTATCCGAAAAAAAACAAACCATTCAATGGAATTTACAGCTCCTGTGCCAATACCGGCAAGGATAAAAATTAATGACGCGGTCATCAGCAATGCTTTTCTGCCATATTTATCGGATAAACTCCCGGACATGGCAACTCCGATCAAACACCCTAAAATGGCACTGCTCATTGCCCACCCTTGAAGCCAGGGAATATTCCCAATAGAAAAATAAACCTCATAAAAAGGTTTTGCTCCGCCAATGACTACCCAATCATAGCCGAACAAAAATCCTCCCATCGCAGCTGCAAAGGATATCAGGATCAAATAACGATTGTTGATTCTTACTTTTTCCATATTCTATTATTAAACGTTACAAAGTTAGGTCAACATATCACAAAAAAAATGGAGTTTATTTTGTATTTGATGTAAAAAATCACTATTTTTGGAATGATTTTAACAAAATATCAATTTATTAAAGATAAACATGTAAAATATAGCTATAAAGATGTAAAATACAATGACTGAAAAAATCGCCGAAGGCTTTAAAGGGGAAAAGGCAATCATATTACCTTATAACATCAGGACATATCAAGCACAGAATAATGTCACAAAACAGCTGTATGTTACTCATATTGGCTATTACCCAAAAGCGAAATACCATTTTAGAGAAAGGAAACAGGGTGCAAAACAAAATATTTTGATATACTGTGAAGAAGGCAAAGGTTGGATCATTTACAATGATGAAAAATTTCACTTAACAAGAAATCAAGCATTCATATTACCTGCAAACGAAGCTCATGCTTATGGAGCAAATAATGCCGATCCCTGGAGTATTTATTGGATACATTTTCTTGGAGAAATGGCAGGTATATTTTCCTCAATAACAGGGAAGATAATAGATGTCTATGAATCTGACAGTAGTAGGTACCAAGACAGATTTATATTATTTGAAGAAATTTTCCGAAATTTAGAAATGGGATATAGTCCCGAGAATTTGGAATATACCAGTTTTTGTTTATTGCATTTTTTGGCATCGATCAAGTACATACCCCAATTTAGAAGTATAAAAAACATTAAAGAAAAAGATACTGTTCAGAAAAGTATTTTATACATGAAAGACAATTTGGAGAATAAAATTACCCTTGAAGATATGGCTCAACATGTTGGATATTCACCTTCACACTTTGAAAATCTGTTTTTGGAAAAGACTTCCTATTCTCCTATGAAATATTACAATCAGCTTAAAATTCAGCGGGCATGCTCCTACCTCCAGTTTTCCGATTTAAAAATTAAAGAAATAGCATTCCGTCTTGGATATTTTGACCCCTATCATTTTTCTAATGCCTTTAAAAAAGAAATGGGTATTTCCCCAAAGGAATATAAAAGAAAATATAAATGATATAATGAACCCGATTTTACTTTTCTGTCATGGTGCAATTTTCTTAATTGCTGATTTTCTGAACAATATTTGAGATAAAAGGTATCGGAACCTGAAAAATTGTTTTCCGAGATCAATGGAAAAATTTTTTATCCTCCGTCGAATTTCCCGAAGATAGATAAAAAAACCGGTCATTCGACCGGTTTTATATTTTTTGTGATCCGCCTGGGATTCGAACCCAGGACCCCATCCTTAAAAGGGATGTGCTCTACCTGCTGAGCTAGCGAATCGACCTCATTGCTTTCTTGCAAAAGCGAGTGCAAAGATAGAATCTTTATTTTAAAAATCCAAAGGTTCGTATGGTAAATTTGTAAAAATATAGGTTACGATCTTTTCTGCAGCCTTCAAATAAACCGAAGCAACTTGCCTGCCCGACTCCGATATTCGGAGCAAGATCTTATGCCACCTTTAGATAAAAACCTTAGCCACAATCGCATTCCGAAATGAAAGAGCACCACATCGTCTTATCGGAAACCGTCCTTTACTAACGATTGCGTTCAGAATCAAAAAAAATGCACGTTGATACGAACAGCAGAAAAACCATCTCAATACCGATAGTGTTCCGGCTTGTAAGGTCCATCCACCGGCACACCCAGGTATTCGGCCTGTTTGGGCGTCAGTCGCGTAAGTTTCACCCCGAGTCGATCCAAATGCAGGCGGGCCACTTCCTCGTCGAGATGCTTCGGTAATCGATACACCCCCACCTCATAGTCGTTTTTCCACAACTCCATTTGCGCCAACGTCTGATTCGTAAACGAATTGCTCATCACAAACGACGGATGCCCCGTGGCACAACCCAGATTGACCAACCGCCCCTCGGCCAACAGAAAAATGGCATTTCCCGAAGGGAAAGTATATTTATCCACCTGCGGTTTGATATTGGTATGCCGTATCCCCGGGAAGTTCACCAGCCTGTCCACCTGAATCTCGTTGTCGAAATGCCCGATATTGCATACGATAGCCTGATCTTTCATCTGTTGCATATGCTCAAGGGTAATCACGTCGCAATTGCCGGTTGCCGTCACAAAGATATTTCCTTCCTTCACGGCCTCCTCCATCGTGGTCACCTCGAACCCCTCCATGGCAGCCTGCAAAGCACAAATGGGGTCGACCTCCGTAACCAGGACGCGCGCACCATACGAGCGCATCGATTGTGCGCACCCCTTGCCCACATCGCCGTAACCCAGCACCACCACCACCTTTCCGGCAATCATCACGTCCGTTGCACGCTTGATACCATCGGCCAGCGATTCGCGACAACCGTACAGGTTATCGAATTTCGATTTGGTAACCGAATCGTTCACATTAATGGCCGGCACCAGCAGTTCGCCTCTTTCCATCATTTGATACAGCCGGTGAACGCCCGTCGTTGTTTCTTCCGAAATCCCCTTCAAGCTCTCCACCGTCCTGTGCCAGCGACGATTATCCTCGTGCAAAATCCGTTTCAGCGTATCCAGAACAGCCTGCTCCTCCCTGTTCTCCCCTTTTCGGTTGAGCAACTCGGGATTTTCTTCGGCATAATACCCCTTATGCACCAGCAACGAAGCATCGCCACCGTCGTCCACAATCAGATTCGGCCCCTTACCTTCGGGAAAACGCAACGCCATATCGGTACACCACCAATACTCTTCAATGGTTTCGCCTTTCCAAGCAAAAACCGGCACACCCGCCGCTGCAATTGCGGCAGCAGCATGGTCCTGCGTAGAAAAGATGTTGCAGCTCGCCCAACGCACATCGGCACCCAATTTCACTAACGTCTCAATCAATACCGCCGTTTGTATGGTCATGTGCAGCGAACCGGTAATGCGTGCACCCTTCAACGGTTGTTCCGCCGCATATTTCCTGCGCAGGGCCATCAGTCCCGGCATCTCTTTTTCGGCTATTTCAATTTCCTTTCGTCCGAAATCGGCCAACGATATATCGGCAATTTTATACGGCAGATCCGTAGCATAATTTTTATTTTGAATCATAACAAAACGAATTATATTCACTATTTTGAACAACAAAGGTACGGGATAAATTTCTAAATTCCGAACCTTTACGAGAAAGTTGCACTCCTAAGTTGAACTTACGGCCAAACAAAATCTCGACCGAAATTTTCATCCTCTTGTATGAAGATTGAAAAAATTATCCTCTATATTTGTAAAAAAGGAAAAAAGCTGACGATTTGGAGCTTCGCCATATAAACCGCTGAACGTGTTTCGGCAGGTTTTTATGGAAATTTTCCGCATCTTTGCAAGAGGTAAAAACTTACGAATTGAGGCTTCACCGGATAAACCCAACGAAAAGATCGATCGAAAGAAAGAACATGAATGAGAAAAAAGAAAACCCCGACTATTGCTCCGAAAACACCCATGGGCATTTCCGAGAGAGCAAAACCCTGTCTGAAATCACAAACGATTTAGTAACGGAATCACTGAAATACTGTCTCAAAACCCACATCGAAAATACATTCCGAACAGCGAACCTTGATGAAAAACTCACTTCCTTGTTCTCGGAAACCGAAAAGGAAAATCCTTTTAACGAAAAAGAGACCCATTTCCTGGTAGAACAAATCAACCGGCTAAAAATCCTCGATCTCACGGTGGGTGACGGCACGCTTCTCGTCGAAGTGTTAAACAAACTGACCTTCCTGCTTTCGAAACTCGACCCCTTAAACGAGAAGTGGAAACAGCAGCAAATCATGGTGCTTGACGGTATCGCCGACCCCATTTTAAAAAGCAAACTTCGCGAAAAAATAGAAACCGTTTTTAGCCAAAACAAACCCGATTACGCGCGAAAACGGTACTTGTTTCAAAACTGCCTCTACGGCTTATGCAGCGACCCCTCGTCTTTAAACGCAGCCAAGCACAACCTTTTAAATTGCCTGCTTGAAGAACAGGAAGCAGCACCGGATATGAATGCACGTGAAGATATCGACTCCTTGTTCCATCTCGAAACCAATCCGTTGACCGCAAATGCACCAATCGGATCGTCCAAACATCGAGAAGAAGAACGTTGCCACACCAACCGGTCGGACGATGAGTTCGACCCCGAACGGGTATTCGGAATAGAAAACAAGAGCATCACCCTTCAAAAACAACGAAAATTGTTTCACATAACGTGGGGAACATACAATAGTCGGTATCATTATGATGAAGCACCTTATCCGTCGAAAGAGCCGGAAACGGTTTTACTAACCCTCGAGGAAAGAAATCTCCTGGCCGACATCCTGGCCGAAAGAATCCGGATGAAAAAATACAGGGTGTTGGCGTTGAATGTGTTACAGGATCATGTTCATCTGCTGTTGGCAGCCGAAGAAGAAGAGGTTGACCGAATAATCGATGACCTGAAGGGATATTCCTCCTATACCTTCCATCGTGAACAGGAGGAGGCAACGGCAAAACTACCCACCTTTGAAGAAACAGCCTCAGACACAAAATCGCCGAGAAAACTCTGGCAACGGAAATACCACACCATCCTGATCGAGAATAAAATGCAATTCGAAAAAGCAAGCGAAGAGATTCAAAACAATCACCTTAAGCACAACCTCCCTCCCATCGATTTCAACGTCCTGTCCCCTGCACTTACCCCATTCGAAAAAGCATTCGACCCCGAAACAATCTCCACCGGCTTCGATATCGTCTTCGGTAACCTGCACTGCGTGAGTGCAACAGTCTTGCCTTCTGTTGAAGACAACGACACGTCAGACGTTGGCAACCTGTTCCGTATAAGCACAACCGCAAAAGAGGTTCCGGAAAACGAAAAGAACCCATCGATACAATCCTGTGAATTTGCCGACGAACTCTACGCTCGCCTCGTTTTCAAGGGATTCGAGTTGCTGAAAAGTGACGGCATCCTTGCTTTACTTATCCCCCAATCGTCTTGGGAAAGTCTTGCCGAAAGCACCGTAAACGCATTACTTCGGAAAAACAACATCTTGGAAATCTCCGATACCCCCTCCTCTTTTTCCGGAAGAATCTCCACCACAGCAATCCTCCTCCAAAAAAGAGAATAAAAGGCCGATCATACGCTAGGAAAATCATACCGAAACCCTTCGGAAACAACCTTTACCTATTCACCGCTAATTCATTGGCAATCATTTCGGCTTGTTTCAACACCGTTTCTGTCGCGAGCATTTGCATATCGGGCGGATAACCCTATTTTCTTAGCAGCCTTTTTACCGAAAACTTTTAATTTAGCTTCCCAAATCCTACACTTCCTACACTTTCCTACGCTGCGTGATGTGCCTGAAACCCGCTCCTGGTCTGACTTTCCTACACTTCCTACACTTCCTACGGACACCTATGACTCCTGCATTCCTTTATGGATAATCCGGAGCATGTCCACCCACTTTCCGGTCAAAATCCGGTGATTTAAGAAGATAGCAAATTCTTCGAAAATCAACCATTTTGTCATATATCCAAGAAAACAGCTTATATATTGTAAAAATA